>JBLXGS010000006.1:0-289906 GCA_048381755.1 Roseobacteraceae bacterium | reverse complement strand
TGGCCAGGTTCTCTGCAAGCCGGGTTCGGTCAAGCCGCACACCAAGTTCGAAGCCGAGGTCTACATCCTGACCAAGGAAGAAGGTGGCCGTCACACGCCGTTCTTCGCGAACTACCGTCCGCAGTTCTACTTCCGCACCACGGACGTGACCGGCACCGTGACCCTCCCCGAGGGCACCGAGATGGTCATGCCCGGCGACAACCTGAAGTTCGCCGTGGAACTGATCGCTCCGATCGCCATGGAAGACGGCCTGCGCTTCGCAATCCGTGAAGGTGGCCGCACCGTCGGCTCCGGCGTCGTGTCGAAGATCATCGAGTGATGAGCTCTTGCCCGGTCCCCGGACCGGGCGAGCATAGGGAAGGGGCCGCCCATCGGGCGGCCCCTTTTCCTTTGCCGAGGTGCCGCCGGACGCTCCTTGAGCAGCGCAGGAGGCGCCGCTGGGAGCAGTCAGGGCTCGCGCTTTTGGCGGGCTAGGAGCCCTGTTTAAAGTCGGGTCAGAGACCGCGTTTGGGGGCATCCTGGAGTGTGTCCTGTAGGGGCTCTGTGGCACGCCTGCTACGCTCGTGCCGGGGCGCATGCGCCGGAAATGGAAAAGGCCGGCTCCCTGGCGGAACCGGCCTTGCCCTTGTCTCGGGATCGTCGGGCAGGGCCTTGCCCGCCGTCTGCGCTCAACGAAGGTTCTGGATCAGAGCCTTGCCGGCCAGTGCGCCGTCGTTGTCGTTGTCGGCACTGTCGATGACCTGTGCGACGAGCACGATCTGGTCGGCGCTCAGCCCGCTCAGGTCCACGCCGGGGATCGCGCGTTCGATCTGTGCGCGAGCAGGGGAGGCGGTTGCGACAGCCGCGGAGGCTGCACCGGTGAGAGCTGCGGTGGCGATGAGGGCGGATGCGATAAGCGTTTTCATAACAACATTCCTGTTTCTGATTTGAGTGCGGCGCCTTGCGTTGCCGCGTCCCGTGTCTGCCGGGGACAGGAGATAAATCGTTGTTCAGAAGGGAATTATCAAATCACCGGATCGCTCACGACAGCTCGCGAAATCGTGGACTTGAAAGTGAGGAGACGAATTCCAATCGAAGGGAAATGTGAAGCTTTTCTGAAAAAATGAACTATTCAGTTCAGTTTCAGCTCGGAGAAAATGCGTGATCTGGACTTGCAAAACGACCGGGTTTCCAAAAAACAACCACATGCTGTGCAGTTTTGCACAGCGCGGGAAAGCCTTGGCCCATCTGGTGGAGACGCCTTGAAATTATGAGGTTTTCTCGCCGCAAGGGGAGGCTTGCCCTTTGGCTCTGCCGATGTACTTTCTGCCCATGCAAAACCTTGTCGCGCGCCCCGAAGACCTGATCGAAACCGGATTCGTCCTCTCCGGGCCCTCCGCCGGCGAGCGGCTGACCTCTGCGGAGGCCTCGGAGGTGCTTCGCAGCGACACGCTGGGCTGGGTGCACCTGCGCGCCGCGCACCCGGACGCACCGGGCTGGATCGTCGAGAATCTCTCCTACCTGGACCCGACGATCATCGACGCTCTGGTGGCCGAGGAGACCCGGCCGAGGATCACCCGCATCGGCGAGGGTCTCATCGTCATCCTGCGCGGCATCAACACCGCCGAGGGCGCGGACCCAGAGGACATGGTCTCGATCCGTCTCTGGATCGACGAGCAGCGCATCGTCAGCCTGTCCCGGCGCAAGGTGCGTGCGGTGGACGACATCGCGCATGCGCTTGAGCTGGGCACCGGGCCTGACGATTGCGCGGCCTTCCTGTCGCTGCTGGTGGAACGGCTGACCTACCGGATCGAGAGTTTCTGGGGCGGCATCGAGGACGAGGCGGATCAGCTCGAGGAGGACGTGCTGGAGGAGGGCCACGACGAGATGCGGCAGCAGCTTGCGGAACTGCGGCGGCGGGCGATCATCCTGCGCCGATACCTGCTGCCGCAGCGCGATGCGCTCCGCGCCTTGCAGGGCAACCATCCGGACTGGCTGGAGCAGGACGATATGCGCCAGCTGGAGGAGGAGCTGGATGCGGTCGAGCGGGTGGTCGAGGATGCCGATGCGATGCGCGAACGCATGGCGCTGGTGCGCGACGAGCTGGCAGGGCAATTGTCGGACCGACTGAACCGCAACATGTACATGCTGTCGGTGCTCTCGGCGCTGTTCCTGCCCCTGGGCTTCCTGACCGGGCTATTCGGCATCAACGTGGCCGGCATGCCGGGCGCGGGCGAGCCGCTGGCCTTCTGGGTGTTCTGCGGTGGTCTGACAGTGGTGGTCGGCCTGCAGTTGCTGATCCTGCGCCGGTTGCGCTGGATCTGATCCGGCTGCGATCGGCCCGCGCGGCCGCACCCGGGCCGGAGATCAAGCTAGGTTGAGTTCCTTGGCGATCATCGCCGCATGGGTGCGGTTACGTGCCTCGAGCTTGCGGCTCAGGGTCTTCACGTGCAGCTTGATCGTCACTTCCCGCAGGTCGAGATCGCGGGCGATCTCCTTATTGGATTTTCCCTCGCAGAGGCCGCGCAGCACCTCGCGCTCGCGCGGGGTGAGTTCCGCAGCCTTGCCGTCGGGCACCTGGGTCATGAAGCTGTAGGGGGCGAACACCTCGCCCGCCGCCATCACCTGCGCCGCGCTGACGATGGTTTTTGACGGCAATGTCTTGGGGATGAAACCCGCCGCGCCCGAGCGGATGGCGGCCTGCGCAATGTCCGCCGTGGCGGTGCCCGATAGCAGCGCGACCGGAACGCCGCCGCTGATCTCGCGCATGCGGTCTAGGCCAGTAAGGCCGGACATGCCCGGCATGTTGTAGTCGAGCAGGATCAGGTCGAAGGAAATGCCGCGTTCGACAAGTGCGATCGCTTCGTCCAACGTTGCCGCGGTGTCCACGTCATCGATACCTTCCGAGCGGAGGAAGGCGGCAATCGTCTCTCGGACGAGGTCATGGTCATCAGCGACCAGAATACGCATATGTCCTCCTGGTACGACCTATGCAGCAAGCGATTTCTGGCGCAAAAGTATTACCGGATCGTTTCAGTAACTGGCTCGGGGACTCGCAATATGGTAGGACTTTGCGCTTGGGTAACAGGACCGTATGATATTGAGCGACCATAAGGTTCGCAAGGAGGTAGAGGTTTATGTTCCGTCGGGTCGTTTTCTTCGTGATCTGCCTTTTTTCGGCGCTTCCCGCGGCAGCTCTGCCGCTCGGCACGCCGCAGGGGGCGGTCCTGCTCACCGTCAGCGGTGACGTGCCGGAGACGAACTCCCCGGAGGGCGCTGCCTTCGATCTGCACATGCTGGAAGCGCTCGGCACCACCAGTTTCACCACGACCACGATCTGGACCGAGGGACCGCAGCGGTTCACCGGCGTCTCCCTGCACGACCTCGTCTCGGCGCTCGGGCTGTCCGAGGGCAAGCTCCGGGCTGTGGCGATCAACGACTATTCCGCCGAGATCCCGGTTGAGGACGCGGTGCCCGACGGGCCGATCATCGCCTGGGCCCGGAACGGCTCCTTGATGAGTGTCCGAGACAAGGGGCCGCTGTGGGTCGTCTATCCCTATGACCTCAACCCGGACTACCGCAGCGAGATCATCTTCGCGCGCAGCATCTGGCAGCTCAACCGGATCGTCGTCGAACCGTGAGCGAGGGGGCGGCACAGGGCGACGGCAGCAGCCTGCCGACTCGCAAGCGCTGGGCGGCGCTCAGTGCCCCGTTCATCGTGTTGTGCCTCGCGGCGCTGGTCCTGCTGACGGTGGATGCCGCGCGCCAGATCCAGGGGCTCGCCACGGCGAATTCCGACAACGGCCAATGGTCCCTCGCGCAAATGGAGGTGGAATTCGGTCGCCTCCAGAGCGAGTTGGAAAGATCGCCCGAATACCTCGATACCGAAGAATTGCGGTTGGCATTCGATATCTTCTACAGCCGCTACCAGACGGTGTCCCGTGGCGGGCTTTACGCCGACATCGTGAACACCCCTCGTGCCCGCCAGCCGATGAGCACCATCAGGGCCTTCCTCGACAACGCGGTGCAATATGTCGACGCGCCGGATGCCGAGCTCGTGGCGGGGCTGCCCGAACTGCGCGAGCAGGCGCAGGACGTAAGGCTAGCGGTCCGCGAGATCTCGTTGTCCGGGGTCCGGGCCTTTTCTGCCGCGTCGGACATGCAGCGGCGCAAGGTGATGAACTCGCTCGTGCGGCTCTCGGGCATGGCGCTGATCCTCGTTCTGGCGCTGGCGCTCGGCGTTGTCGCCCTGTGGCAGCTGATGCACGTCGCGCGCGATCAGGCGCAGCGGCGGGCCAAGGCGAACCACCGGCTCGAAGCGGTGGTATCGACCGCGCTGGACGGGATCGTCGTCACCGACCGCAACGGTGTCATCCTGCAATTCAATGGCGCGGCCGGCTGCATCTCGGGCTTCGAGAGCCGGCAGGTGCTCGGACGCCGGGCGGCCGACCTTCTGTTCCCGCCCGGCACCGACGAGGTGAAGGATACGGGGCTCGCGCTGCACGCGGGGCGTGGACGGGTCCGCTGCGAGGGGCTGCGCGCCGACGGGTCCCGCTATCCAATGGAACTTTCGGTCACCGAGACCGAAAACGAGGGGGATGTGCTGCGGGCGATCTACTTCCGCGACATCACCCGCGACATCAGCGCCGAGGAAGAACTGGTCGAGGCGCGCGACCGCGCGGTCGAGGGCGAGCAGGCCAAGGCCCGCTTCGTCGCGATCATGAGCCACGAGATGCGCACGCCGCTCAACGGGATGATCGGCGCGCTTGAACTTCTGCGCGAGACCGAGCTTGGCCGCGACCAGCGGGAATACGTCGAGATCCTGCGCCGCGCCGGGGACGTGCTGTTGCAGCACGTGAATGACGTCTTGGACCATTCGCGGCTCGAGACCGGGCAATTCAGCTTCGCCCGCGCGCCATACTGTCCGATCGAGCTTGCGACCGAGGTGGTGGACGTGCTGCGGCCCTCCGCGGCGGCGCGGGGCAATATGGTGCAGGTGCGGCTGCCCGAAGAGGGCTGCCCGATGCTCATGGGCGACCGCGCGCGCTTGCGGCAGGTGCTGGTGAACCTTGTCGGGAATGCCATCAAGTTCACCGAGAACGGCGAGATCCAACTCTCGCTGCGCGGGGTGTCCGGCGACGGAACGCTCTCCTTCGAGGTCGCCGACAACGGCATCGGCATTCCCGAGGATCAGCTTGAGCGCATCTTCGAGGATTTCGTCACGCTTGATTCCTCCTATATGCGCGCGGCCGAAGGTACCGGCCTCGGCCTCGGCATCGTGCGCAGGTTGATGAGCGCGATGGGCGGCGATGTGACGGTTACCAGCGCACCGGGGCAGGGCACCCGCTTCCATGTCTCGCTGCCAGCCGAGCGCGCACCGCGCGACGCCGTGCAGCCACAACCGGCCGATACGATCCCCGACATGGCACCCTCCCGCATCCTCGTGGTCGAGGACAATCCGGTGAACCGCCTCGTGGCAACCGCCATGCTGCGCAAGATGGGGCATTCGGTGACCGAGGCGCAGGACGGGGCCGAGGGGCTGCGTGTCGCAGGCACAGAGACATTCGACATCATCCTGATGGACATTTCCATGCCCGGGCTTGACGGCGTCGAGACGACGCGGCGCCTGCGGGGCGGCAGCGGACCCAATGTCGGAACGCCGATCGTCGCGCTGACGGCGCATGCGCTGCCCGCCGACATGGCACGCTTCCGCGAGGCGGGGATGAACACAACGCTGACAAAGCCGATCACCTGGCGCGCCCTGGCCGAGGTGATATCGGGGATCGCGCCCGCGGCGGGCCGCGGCGGCGGGAGCGAGACAGCAGGGGCGGGCGTTGCCATGGCCGTGCCGGAACGGGTGCTGGACGACGTGACGCTGCACGCGGCCGCAACCTCGCTCGGCCCCGATCTCTTTTCCTCGCTGCGGGACCGCTTCCTGGCCGAGACGGAAACCGGCCTCGCGGCTCTGGCCGAGGAGCTGGGGGCGGGGATAGCCCCCGAGCTCTATGCCGAGCGGGTGCACCGCATCGCCGGCTCGGCGGCGGTTTTCGGAGCCAGCGCGCTGCATGGTGCGCTCCGCCGCGAGGAAGACAAGGCCCGCAGCGGCCATCCCCTGCCGGCCGACAGCCTCGACGCGCTGCTGCCGGTCTGGCACGCCACGCGCAAGGCGCTGCGCGAGCTGGAACCGCAGGCCTGAGCGTCAGCCCGCCTTGCAGGCAAGGTCGCTGAGGATCGGGCAATCGGGCCGGTCGTCGCCGTGGCAGGCATGGACCAGATGCGCCAGTGTGTCGCGCATCTGCTGCAGCTGGGCCAGCTTCTCGTCGATCTGCGCGAGATGCTCCTCGGCGATGTGCTTCACCTCTGAACTGGCGCGGCTCTCGTCCTCGTAGAGCGCGAGCAGGGCCCGGCAGTCCTCGATGGTGAACCCCAGCGTCCGCGCCCGGGCGAGGAAGGCCAGCTTGTGCACGTCCTGCTCGGTGAAGGCGCGGTAGCCATTGGCCCCCCGGTGCGGGGTCACCAGCCCGATATCTTCGTAATAGCGGATGGTCTTGGGCGGCAGCCCGGCGCGCTCTGCGACGTCTCCGATATTCATGCCTCGGCCTCCTTCTCCTTGGCGCGCATGAAGGGTGTGCCGCACATCAGGCGCTCTGGCGGCATCGCCGATGGCAGCCGCCGCAGGCGCAGCGCGTTGCTGAGCACGAAGACCGACGACAGCGCCATGGCGCCGGCGGCGAGCATCGGCGAGAGCAGCGTGCCGAAGGCCGGGTAGAAGACCCCCGCCGCCACCGGGATCAGCGCCACGTTGTAGCCGAAGGCCCAGAACAGGTTCTGCCGGATATTGCGCAGCACGGCGCGGCTCAGGTGAACCGCCTCGACCACGCCGCGCGTATCGCCCGAGACCAGCACCACGTCGGCGCTCTCGATGGCGACGTCCGTGCCGGTGCCCATGGCAAGGCCCACCTCGGCCTCGGCCAGCGCGGGGGCATCGTTGATGCCGTCACCCACGAAGCCCACCGCGCCATGCGCCGCGCGCAGCGCCCGCACCGCGTCGCGCTTGCCCTCGGGCAGCACCTCGGCCTCGACATGGTCGATGCCCAGCTCTGCGGCGATGGTCTGCGCCGTGGCCCGCGTGTCGCCGGTGATCATCGCGGTCTTCAGGCCCATGTCGTGCAGTTTGGCGATGGCCGCCTTGGCGCCCGGCTTGACCTTGTCGGCCACCGCCAGCGCCCCGGCGATCTGCCCGTCCACCGCAACCAGCACCGGTGTCTGACCGGCGGTTGCGATCTCGTCATGTGCGGCGCTCAGTGGGCCGAGATCGATCCGCTCGCGCGCCATCAGCCGCGCGGCCCCGACCAGCACGCGGCGGCCGTCCACGCGGGCGTTGAGCCCGTGCCCCGCGATGGCCTCGACTTCCTCGGCCTGCGGCAAGCTGCCCTCGGCGGCCCGCTCAAGTGCCCGCGCGATGGGGTGCTCCGAGCTTTGCTCGGCGCTGGCGGCAAGCCGCAGCACCTCGCCCTCGTCGAAGCCAGGCGCGACGGCGGTGCGCACCAGCTCGGGGCGCCCCTCGGTCAGCGTGCCGGTCTTGTCGAAGGCGACGATTCCGACGCTCTCCAGCCGCTGCAGCGCATCGCCCTTGCGGAACAGCACGCCTAGCTCGGCCGCGCGCCCGGTGCCGACCATGATCGAGGTCGGCGTGGCGAGGCCCATGGCGCAGGGGCAGGCGACGATCAGCACCGAGACCCCGGCAACCAGCGCATAGGTCAGCGCAGGGGAAGGACCGAAGACCAGCCACGCGAGGAAGGTCAGCGCGGCCGCGGCCATGACGGCGGGGACGAACCAGATCACCACCTTGTCGGCCAGCGCCTGGATCGGCAGCTTGGCGCCCTGCGCCTCCTCGACCATGGCGATGATCCGCGCCAGCATGGTGTTGGCGCCGACCGCCGTGGCCCGGAAGCTGAGCGCGCCCGCGCCGTTGACCGTGCCGCCGACCACCGTGGCGCCCTCTGATTTCTCTACCGGCACCGGCTCGCCGGTGATCATGCTCTCGTCGACGTAGGAACGGCCTGTAAGCACCGCGCCATCGACGGCGATGCGTTCGCCGGGGCGCACGTGCAGAACGTCGCCGGTCACTACCTCGGCAATCGGCAACTCGACGATCTCGCCATCCCGCTCGACCCGTGCGGTCGAGGGCTTCAGCCCGACGAGACGCTTGATTGCCGCCCCAGTACGCCCCTTGGCGCGTGCCTCGAGGAAGCGGCCCAGCAGGATCAGTGTGACGATAACGGCGGCGGCCTCGAAATAGACCGCGCGGGTCCCCTCCGGCAGCAGGCCGGGCAGGAACAGCGCGACGGTGGAATAGAGCCATGCCGCGAGCGTCCCGAGCGCGACCAGAGAGTTCATGTCCGGCGCGCCCTTCAGCAGCAACGGCAGCCCGATCTGGTAGAAACGCCGCCCGGGCCAGACCAGCACCGCGGTGACCAGCACGAACTGGATCAGCCACGAGGTGGTCATGCCGATGGTGGAAGCGATCAAGTGATGCACGCCGGGAATGAAATGCCCGCCCATCTCCATCAGGAACACCGGCGCGGTCAACGCGGCGGCGATGATCAGGTCTCGCTTCAGCGCGGCATGTTCGGCCTGCTTGCGCGCCTCGTGCTCGGCGCTGTCGTCGCTGGCGAGGCTGGCCTTGTAGCCCGCGCCCTCGACCGCGTGGATCAGCGCGGGCACCTCGGCAGAGCCGGTGAGCAGCTTCACCTCGGCGGTCTCGCTGGCGAGGTTCACATGCGCCGAGAGCACGCCGGGCACATCCGCCAGCGCCCGTTCGACGCGGCCCGCGCAGGAGGCACAGCTCATGCCCTCGATGCCGAGCCGCAGGGTCGACTCGCCCGCAGGATATCCCGCCTTGTCCAGCGCGGCGCGCAGCGCGGGCACCCCGGCGCTGCCCTCGACACGGGCCATCTTCGTCGCGAGGTTCACCGAGGCGTCGGTCACCCCCTCGACCCCGGCCAGCGCCTTCTGCGCGCGTCCCGCGCAGCCGCCACAGGTCATCTTCGTCACCTCGAAGCGCAGGCTCTCATGTGCCATGACGCGACTCCTTCCAATCCAGGTTGGTCCCTTAGATAGGGGTTCCAGTCACTGGAAGGTCAAGGGGGCGTTTACACTTGGCACGCTTCGATGAGCGTGTCAGCTCAGCGGGCAGTTCAGCCGCGCCCGGCATTCCTCGCAAAGGAGCGGCAGGCCGACACGTTCGGCCGCATTGGTCAGCGTCAGGATATGCGCCGGGGTGACCAGCATCGTGGCCTCGGCCAGCGCCAGCTCGCGGTCCTGTTCAGTGGCGGTCAGCACGAAACGCGCGATGGCGCGTTCGTCGTCCGAGATGCCCTGCGCGTGCTGCGGCAGGATCAGCGGACCGTGCCAGCCGTGGCGGGTGAGCACATCCGCCAGATCGCCGAAGGCGCGCAGGCAGGAGCGGGCCCGGGTGAAGCCGAGCGCATCACGCAGCAGCAGCTGCGCGCCCGCCTCGTCATCGGCGCGCCAGAGCCGCAGAAGCTGCACCACCCGCATTTCCGCGGGCCGCAGCTCGACGCGGTCGAAACGTTCATGTCGCATGGAACCTCTCCCAGCCAGTCGCCCCGCACGCGGGGCCGTCGATCCGGGCTGTCCCGGAGGCGGGACTGGCTGGGTGAGGTAATCCTGATTGTTTATATCAGGTAAGTCAAGCCGCGCCGCCGAGGCCGGTCTCTGCCTCGATCTGCTTGCGCGACTTACGGGCGCGTTCGGTGGCCGATTTCAGCTGACCGCAGGCGGCCATGATGTCCTCGCCGCGCGGGGTGCGGATCGGCGAGGCGTAGCCGGCCTTGTAGATGATGTCGGCAAAGCGCTCAATGCGCTCCCAGTCCGAGCGCTGGTACGGCGCGCCGGGCCATTCGTTGAACGGGATCAGGTTGATCTTGGCGGGAATGCCCTGGATCAGCTTCACCAGTCGGCGCGCGTCGGCGTCGGTATCGTTCACATCCTTGAGCATCACGTATTCGAAGGTGATGCGCTCGGAGTTCGACAGCCGCGGATACTCGCGCAGCGAGGTCAGCAGCTCCTCGATGTTCCAGCGCTTGTTGATCGGCACCAGCTTGTTGCGCACCTCGTCGGTGGTGGCGTGGAAGCTGACCGCCAGAAGGCAGCCGATCTCCTCGGCGCATTTGGCGATCTCCGGCACCACGCCCGAGGTCGACAGGGTGATGCGGCGGCGCGACAGGGCGATGCCCTCGCCGTCCATGGCGATCTTCATCGCGTCGCGCACGTTGTCGAAGTTGTAGAGCGGCTCGCCCATGCCCATCAGCACGATGTTCGACAGCAGGCGCGGGCCGTCCTCGCCGGTGCCGGTGCCCGGCGCGGGCCATTCGTCGAGATCGTCGCGCGCCAGCATGACCTGGCCGATGATCTCGCCCGCGGTGAGGTTGCGCACCAGCTTCTGCGTGCCGGTGTGGCAGAAGGAGCAGGTCAGCGTGCAGCCCACCTGGGAAGAGATGCAGAGCGTGCCGCGGCCTTCCTCGGGGATGTAGACCACCTCGACCTCATGGCCGCCGGCGATGCGCACCAGGTACTTGCGGGTGCCATCGGCCGAGACCTGCTTCGAGACGATCTCGGGCAGCTCGATGCTGAACTTGTCGTCGAGCAGCGCCCGGTAGTCCTTGGCGAGGTTGGTCATCGCGCCGAAGTCGCGCACGCCCCAGTGATAGACCCACTGCCAGATCTGGTTGACGCGCATCTTCGCCTGCTTCTCGGGCGTGCCGGCCTCGATCAGCGCGGCGCGCAGGGCGTCGCGGGTCAGCCCGACGAGGTTCAGCTTGCCGTCTTCCGGCAGCTTGCGGGGGATCGTCACCACGTCCTGGGTGATCGGCGCGCTGGCAGTCATCACGTCATCCTCGGAAAAAGAAGGCCTGTCCATACAGGATTCGGCGGCAATAAGTCAAAGGGAACGCGCGGGCGCGTCCCCTTGTTGCAGCTCATCTGTGGATGGCCGTGCGAATTTCAACCATTACGCGCGGCGGGCATCGCCGCATTCGAGCATTTTCGGAAAGATGAAAGACCGAACGCCTTTCATCTTTCTCCAGATACTCGACGGTGCCGGGTCAGCTTGTGCAGCGCTTCTCGGCGTCTTCCACCGCGGCGGTGAAGCCCAGGAGCGAGAAAGTGTCCTTCGTCTGCGTGCCACGGCTCGATCCCGCGGTCAGCACCGCATCGGCACCGCGCTTCATCGCCGCGATGATCTTGGCATCGTCCTGCGGGGTCGCCGGCCAGGCCCATTCACCCTCGGTGTAGAGGTCGAATTTCTCGCCCGAGATGTCCACGCCCACGGTCGAGCCGCCGGCGAAGGGATAGCCGCCGGTAAAGGCCACCTGGCCCATGACGTTCGCCTCGGGACGGTAGAAGACCATCAGCAGGATGTCGCCGCGCTTCACGGAAACGACGCGGCCGTCCTTGGTGTTGACGCTTTCCTTGTAGGTGGTCACCGCCCAGCATTCGCGCGGGCTGTTGCCCTCGAAGACCGACCAGTCGGTGATCGCGTTCACCCGGTTGGTGCTTTCTTCCTGCGCGAACCCTGTCGTCGCGCTCAACGCGAGTGCCGCGCCCAGAACCCCACCGAGAATTGACTTCATACCTGCAGCCTCCAGCCGTGCTTGCTTGTTGTTGCCGGTTCGCGCCCGGGTGTCTCTCGTGACCTCTGTCGGTCCCTTGACCGGCGCGACCATTCGTGCTCGACGGCAGGACAATAGACCGAAACCCTCGGGGCGAGAAAGCCCCGATGGCAGAATATCTCTCGTTTGTGAGGACCGGAATGCCCCAAGACACAGTCACCGCCGCCGTGCCCCTGGTCGAGGTCCGCCGCGGCCCGATCGCCGAGAGCCTGCACCTGGGCCACGCGGTCATCTGCGACGCCTGGGGCAACATCGTCGAGGCCTGGGGCGACCCGCAGGCGGTGGTCTACCCGCGCTCCTCCTCAAAGATGATCCAGGCGCTGCCTCTGGTCGCCTCGGGGGCCGCCGAGGCCTGGCACCTGACGCCGCCGCAGCTGGCGCTGGCCTGCGCCTCGCATCAGGGCGCGCCGATGCATGTGGGTGCGGTCGAAGCCTGGCTGGCCGATCTCGAGCTCTGCGATGACGACCTGCGGTGCGGGCCGCAGCCGAGCCGCGACAAGGGGCTGAAACTGCAGATGATCCGCGAGGGAAAGAGCCCCTGCCGGGTGCACAACAACTGCTCCGGAAAACACGCGGGCTTCCTCACGCTGAGCCAGTACTTGGGCGCCGGCCCCGACTACGTGCTGCCCGAACACCCGGTGCAAGTGGCGGTGCGCGAGGCCTTCGAGCAGGTGACCGGCGAGGTCAGCCCCTGCTACGGCATCGACGGCTGCTCGGCACCCAACCTCGCCACCTCGATGCACGGCATGGCCCGGGCGATGGGTTGGTTCGCCAGCGCCCACCAGCGCCACGATTCGCTCAGCCGCGCCGGTGCCCAGCTGGTCGAGGCGATGTACGCGTTCCCGGATCTGGTGGCCGGCGAAGGCCGCGCCTGCACCCTGCTGATGCGCGCCGCGCTCGAGCCGATCGCGATCAAGACCGGGGCCGAGGGCTATTTCGTTGCCATCCTGCCGCAACGCGGTCTCGGCGTGGCGGTGAAGATTCTCGACGGTGCGACCCGCGCGGCGGAATGCGTCATGGCCTCGCTGCTGGTGCGGCTTGGTGTCGCGGACCCGGCGCATCCCGACGTGCACCGCTTCCTCAACCCGGAGGTGAGCAACTTCGACGGTCTGGTGACCGGTGAGGTTCGCCCACTCGACACGCTCTTCGCGGCATAAAGGAAAGGGGCGCCCGCCGCGCCCCTTCTTCTCTTTCCAAATACGCCGGGGTGAATTGGCCGCAGGCCAAGAGGGGCGGAGCCCCTGCGCTGCGCCCTCCGCCTCTCAGTCCGCGAATTCGCTGCGCGCGTAGCCCTGCAGGAACAGCAGCGCGGTCAGATCGCCGAGATTCACGCGCAGCGTGCATTCCGCCTGCACCGAGGGTTTCGCATGCAGCGCCACGCCGAAGCCGGCGCGGCCGAGCATCCCCAGATCGTTCGCACCGTCGCCCACCGCCAGCACGTCGTCCTCGGCAATGCCGAGACGCGCGGTGATCTCTTCCAGCGCCTGCACCTTGGCCTCGCGTCCGAGGATCGGCCGGGCCGGCACGCCGGTCAGTTTGCCGCCTTCCATCAGCAGCGTGTTGGCACGGTTCTCGTCGAAACCGATCATCTCGGCGACGCGCGCAGTGAAGGCGGTGAAGCCGCCCGAGACCAGCGCGGCGTAGGCGCCGTTCGCCTTCATCGTCGCAACCAGCGCCGGGCCGCCCGGCATCAGCGTGATGCGGGTTTCGAGCACCTTGCCGATGACGCTCTCGGGCAGGCCCTTGAGCAGCGCCACGCGCTCGGTCAGCGCGCCCTCGAAATCGAGTTCGCCGTTCATCGCGCGGGCGGTGATCTCCTTCACATGCGCGCCGACGCCGGCTTCCTCGGCCAGTTCGTCGATGCATTCCTGCTGGATCATCGTGCTGTCCATGTCTGCCAGCAGCATCTTCTTCCGGCGCCCCTCGGCGGGCAGAACGTTCAGATCGGCCTGCTGACCGAGCGAGGCGCGCACCTCCTCGAAGTTGCCGGGCACCGCCTCGACCGGGAATTCCGCCGCCTCGCCGTCCGAGAGCACGGTGACCGGACCGCCGCCGAAGGCATTGCGCAGGCTGTCGACCAGCGCGGTGTCCAATGTGCCGGGGCGGGCGATGAGCGAGACGATCTGCATGAGGGGCACTCCAATGTCTGACGCGGCGGCTTCTGGCACGGCGCGCGCGGCTTTTCCAGTCTCCGCAGGAAGGCGGGGCAGGGCGCAGTGCACGAAAAGCGCACGCGGAGCGCACCGGGGCGTGACTTGCAATCGCAGGGTTGCCTCGACATATCGAAAGGTACTGGAGGACCGCATAATGCTCCGAAACATCCTGATCGTTCCCGCCCTCGCCCTCGGCGTCACCGCTGCCCCGGCCCTTGCCGAGACGCAAGTGCCGCAGAGCCAGGCGGAAATCTCCCTCTCCTTCGTGCCGCTGGTGAAAAAGGCGACCCCCGCCGTGGTCAACATCTACGCCAGCCGCGTGGTCGAAGCCCGTAGCCCCTTTGCCGGCGATCCGCTCTTCGGCAATCTGTTCCGGGACTTCCGCGGCCGTCCGCGGGTGCAGAACTCGCTCGGCTCCGGGGTGATCCTGTCGGACGACGGCATCGTGGTGTCGAACTACCACGTGGTCGGCCAGGCCACCGACATCCGCGTGGTGCTCAACAACGGCGCCGAATACGACGCCGAGGTGCTGCTCGCCGACGAGGAAGCCGACCTCGCAATCCTCAAGCTCGAAGGGGCCAAGGACATGCCCTTCCTGCCGCTGCGCGACAGCGACACGGTCGAGGTGGGTGAACTGGCGTTGGCCATCGGCAATCCCTTCGGTGTCGGCCAGACGGTCAGTTCGGGCATCGTCTCGGGGCTGGCGCGCTCGGGCACGGCGACCGGCAACGCCCGTGGCTACTTCATCCAGACCGACGCGCCGATCAACCCGGGCAACTCCGGCGGCGCGCTGATCGACGTGAAGGGCCAGCTGATCGGGGTCAACACCTCGATCCTCACCCGCTCGGGCGGCTCCAACGGCATCGGTTTCGCCATCCCCTCGGCGCTGGTGCGGCAGTTCGTCGAGCAGGCCGAGGCGGGCAAGACCTTCTTCGAGCGGCCCTGGGCCGGGATGACCGGGCAGAGCGTCGATGCGGACCTTTCGGAGAGCCTCGGCATGGGGCTGCCCGGCGGTGTGCTGATCTCGCAGCTGCACGCGGCCAGCCCCTTCGCAAAGGCCGGGCTCGATGTGGGCGACGTGGTGCTGGCGGTGGACGGGCAGGGAGTGAACACCCCGCCCGAGATGCTCTATCGGATGTCGGTCACCGGACTCGGACACGAGGCGCAGATCACCTACCTGCACGACGGCGCGCAGCAGGAGGCCAAGGTCGCGATGATCGCCGCCCCAGACGATCCGCCGCAGCAGCGCGTCACGCTGGACGAGCGCGCGGTGCTGCCGGGGCTGACGCTGGCGCGGCTCAACCCGGCGGTGCAGGCCGAGCTCGGCCTGCCGCTGGCGGGTGGCGAGGGCGTGGTGGTCGTCGACCCGGGGCCCTGGGGCGCCCGGATCGGCCTTCAGCGCGGCGACCTGCTGCGCGCGGTGAATGGACAGGGCATCGAGGTGCCGGGCGACGTGGACGGGCTGCTGAAGAAAGCGGCGCCGCGTATCCAGATCGACGCACAGCGCGGCAACGGCCGCATCTCCCTGCGCTTCCGGGTCTGAGGAGGAAAGGGCTTGGCCGATCTCTTCGACAATGCGCCGGGCAGCAGCCCCGAACCCGGACGCGGCGGTCCCCGCCCGCTGGCGGACCGGCTGCGCCCGCAGGCGCTGGGCGAGGTGATCGGTCAGCAGCAGGTGCTCGGCCCGGAGGCACCGCTCGGGGTCATGCTCGCCTCGGGGGCGCTGTCGAGCCTGATCTTCTGGGGGCCGCCGGGGGTCGGCAAGACCACCATCGCGCGGCTGCTGGCGGATGCGACGGACCTGCACTTCGTGCAGATCAGCGCCATCTTCACCGGTGTGCCCGAGCTGCGGAAGGTCTTCGAGGCCGCGAAGATCCGCCATGGCAACGGCCAGGGCACGCTGCTTTTCGTCGACGAGATTCACCGCTTCAACAAGGCCCAGCAGGACGGCTTCCTGCCGCATATGGAGGATGGCACCATCCTCCTCGTCGGCGCGACCACGGAGAACCCGAGCTTCGAGCTCAACGCCGCGCTGCTGTCGCGCGCGCAGGTGCTGGTGCTGGAGCGTCTGGGGCGCGATGATCTCGAACGGCTCGCGCAGCGCGCCGAACAGGAACTGGGCCGCAGCCTGCCACTCGACGCCGCCGCCCGCTCGGCGCTGCTGGAGATGGCCGACGGCGACGGCCGGGCGCTGCTCAACCTGATCGAACAGATCATGGCCTGGACCGTCGAGGGCGATCTATCCACCGAGGCGCTTTCGAGCCGGCTCATGCGCCGCGCCGCACAATACGACAAGTCCGGCGACGGCCATTACAACCTGATCTCGGCGCTGCACAAATCGGTGCGCGGCTCGGATCCCGACGCGACGCTCTACTGGTTCGCCCGGATGCTCGAAGCCGGCGAGGACCCGCGCTTCCTCGCCCGGCGCATCACCCGCATGTCGGTCGAGGACATCGGCCTTGCAGACCCGCAGGCGCAGGCGATCTGCCTGCAGGCCTGGCAGACCTACGAGCGCCTCGGCTCGCCAGAGGGCGAGCTGGCGCTGGCGCAGGCGCTGGTCTACCTGGCGCTGGCACCGAAATCGAATGCCACCTACGTCGCCTACAAGGCCGCGCGCGCCGCCGCGAAGAAGACCGGCTCGCTGCGCCCGCCCAAGCACATCCTCAACGCGCCGACCCGGCTGATGAAGGAGCAGGGCTACGGCAGCGGCTATGCCTACGACCACGACGCCGAGGACGGCTTTTCGGGCCAGGACTATTTCCCGGAAGAGATCGGCCGCGACAGCTACTACGCCCCGGTTGAGCGCGGATTCGAACGCGACCTGAAGAAGCGCCTCGAGTATTTCGCGAAGCTGCGCCGCGAACGGAACGGCTGATTTTCTTCCAGGTGCAATTATCCCGGGGGAGTCCGCGCCTCCGGTGCCCCGCCGGCCGCTCTCCTGCCCCGAAGGCATGACGGGCTTGCACGCCCGGCGTGGCTCCGAACATGCGAAAATCTTGACATTCCGCCCCCCCTCGCACATGTCCCGCGGATGATCCTCACGGTTTTACAAGTCGCGCTCGGCGGAGCGCTGGGTGCCAGCGGGCGCTATCTGACCGGCCTCGCCATGTCGCGGCTGCTGGGCAAGGGATTCCCCTGGGGGACGCTGACGGTGAACATCCTCGGCTCCTTTGCCATGGGAGTCATCGTCGTGCTGCTGGCCAATACCGCGGGCAACCGCTTCGCGCCGTTCCTGATGACCGGCGTGCTGGGCGGCTTCACCACCTTCTCGGCCTTCTCGCTGGATTTTGCCACGCTCTACGAGCGCGGGGACATCGCGCAGGCGGGTCTTTATGTGGCGGTCTCGGTGGCCGTCTCGCTGGCGGCGCTCTTCGCGGGGCTGTCCGTCACTCGGAGTTTCTTCGCATGAGCCGCGTTCAGACAGTCACCGTGGGGCCGGGCGACGGCGATCAGCGCCTCGACCGCTGGATGAAGCGGCATTTCCCGCACGTCCCGCAGGGCCGCATCGAGAAGATGTGCCGCAAGGGCGAGATCCGCGTCGATGGCGGCCGGGTGAAGGCCTCGACCCGCCTCGAGGTCGGCAACCAGGTGCGCGTCCCGCCGCTGCCCGAGCCCGAGGAAATGGCCAAGGTCGCGGCGCAGCCGAAGTCGAAGATTTCGGACGCTGATACCAAGCTGATCCAGTCCTGCGTGCTGTGGAAAGACGATCACATCATCGCGCTGAACAAGCCGCCGGGAATGCCGACGCAGGGCGGCTCCAAGCAGACCCGCCACGTTGACATGCTCTCGGAGGCGCTGAAGTTCGGCTACGACGAGAAGCCGCGCCTCGTGCACCGGCTCGACAAGGACACCTCGGGCGTGCTGCTGCTGGCGCGTACCCGCGAGATGGCGCAGGGGCTCACCGCCGCGATCCGCCACAAGGAGACGCGCAAGATCTACTGGGCGCTGGTGGCCGGCGTGCCGACGCCCTACCTCGGCGAGATCAAGTACGGGCTGGTGAAGGCCGGCGGCCACGGCGCCTCGGGCGAGGGCGAGAAGATGCGCGCGGTCCATCCGCGCGAGATCGACAGCACCCCCGGAGCCAAACGCGCCCATACGCTTTACGCCACGCTCTACCGCGTCGCGGGCCGTGCGAGCTGGGTGGCGATGGAGCCCATTACGGGCCGCACTCACCAGCTGCGCGCGCATATGGCCGAGATCGGTCACCCGATCATCGGCGACGGCAAATACGGTGGCTCGGGGCAGGAAAACCTCGGCGACGGCTGGGGCGCCCAGCTCGGCGGCATCATCTCGAAGAAGCTGCACCTGCACGCCCGCTCGATGACCTTCTTGCACCCGGCGACCAAGAAGCCGGTCACCGTCACCGCGCCGCTGCCCGACCACATGGCGCAGAGCTGGGAAACCTTCGGCTGGACCGAGGACCTGGCGGCCGACGACCCCTTCGAAGAGCTGCACTGAGCCTATGGACCTCAAGCTGATCATCTTCGACGTCGACGGCACGCTGGTCGACAGCCAGGCGGATATTCTCGCCTCGATGCGCGGCGCCTTTGCCGAGGTCGGCAAGCAGGCCCCGAGCCGCGAGGAAATCCTCGGGATCGTCGGCCTGTCGCTGCCGCTGGCGATCGCTCGGCTCGCGCCGGAGGCCGATTCCGCGACGCTCGAGGTGATGGTCGAGGGCTACAAGCAGAGCTACATGCGCCTGCGCTCCGCCAATGGCACCGAGGCCAGCTCGCCCCTCTACCCGAACGTGCGCGAGGTGCTGGGCGCGTTGCACGCCCGGCCCGAGTGGCTGCTCGGTATCGCCACCGGCAAGTCGCGCCGCGGGCTCGACCGGCTGGTCGACGGACACGGCATCCGCAACCTCTTCGTCACGCAGCAATGCGCCGACGATCACCCTTCGAAGCCGCATCCCGCGATGATCGAGGCGGCGCTGGCCGAAGCCGGCGTCGAGGCGCACCAGGCGGTGATGCTGGGCGACACCAGCTTCGACATGGACATGGCGCGCGACGCCGGGGTCCACGGGATCGGCGTCAGCTGGGGCTATCACGACCGCGCGCGGCTTGCCTCCGCGCGCACCATCATCGATGACATCCGCGCGCTTCCGGCGCTGCTGGACCAACTCTGGAGCCAAGCCGCATGAGCGAATGGGCCCCCCGCCGCTTCTACAAGGACGCCACGGTCGAAGAGGCCGAGGGCGGTTTCATCGTGCATCTCGACGGGCGCCCGCTGCGCACCCCGGGCAAGGTCCCGCTGGTGGTGCCGACCCGGGCCATCGCCGAGGCCATGGCCGAGGAATGGCGCGCGCAGGAGGAAAAGATCGACCCGCGCACGATGCCCTTTACCCGCACCGCCAACAGCGCCATCGACAAGGTCGCGCCGCAGCACCCCGAAGTAGCTGACATGCTGGCGGAATACGGCGACAGCGATCTGCTGTGCTACCGTGCCGAAAGCCCGGCCGAACTGGTTGCGCGGCAGGCCGAGCGCTGGGACCCGCTGCTTGACTGGGCGGCGCGCGAGATGGGGGCTCGGCTGGAGCCGCGCGCCGGGATCATGCACGCCTCGCAACCCGAGGCGCCGCTGCGCATCCTTGCCGAGCGCACCCATGGCTTCACCCCGTTCGAACTCGCGGCCTTTCACGACCTCGTGGCGCTGACCGGCTCTCTGGTGCTCGGCTTCGCGGCGACCGGGCAAGAGCATGACGCAAAGGAACTCTGGGCGCTGTCACGGCTCGACGAGACCTTCCAGGAAGAGCTCTGGGGCGAAGACGAAGAAGCGCAGGAAGCGGCTGAAATCAAAAGACAGGCCTTCCTTCACGCGCACCGCTTTTTTGCCCTCTGCCAAGCTGCCTAATCTGAATCCTCTTCACTGATCCTTGCGTAAGATCCGGGCATTTGCTTGCCTTTTTCGCGCCGCACCGGCTTGACCTCGCCAAAACTTTGCTCCCAAACTCCCGTCAGCACAGGGAGGGAGCCCCTGGCTGAACAAGCCGATCCACAAGGATCAAGGAACCGGTCATCAGGACCGGACAACAGGAAGAGGTTAACATGAAAAAGACCGTAACTCTCGGCGCTCTGACCGTCGCCGCACTCGCGGCCGGCGCAGCTGGCGCCGCGACCCTGGACGACGTGAAAGCGCGCGGGGAGCTGAAGTGCGGTGTGTCCACGGGTCTGGCCGGTTTCTCGGCACCCGATGCAAACAACGTCTGGCAGGGCTTTGACGTCGCGTACTGCCGCGCGCTCGCCGCAGCGGTTCTGGGCGACCCGATGAAGGTTGCCTTCACCCAGACCACCGGTCAGACCCGCTTTACCGCGCTGGCGTCCGGCGAGATCGACGTTCTGGCCCGCAACACCACCTGGACCTTCTCGCGCGACGTCGACCTGAAGTTCGAATTCGTCGGCGTGAACTACTACGACGGCCAAGGCTTCATCGCACCGAAGTCGCTGGGCGTTGCCTCGGCCAAGGAACTCGATGGCGCCACCGTCTGCATCCAGACCGGCACCACCACCGAGCTGAACCTCGCGGACTTCTTCCGCGCCAACAACATCAGCTACGAGCCGGTTCCGATCGAGACCAACGCCGAAGCGCAGCAGCAGTACCTGGCCGGTGCCTGTGACGTCTACACCACCGACGCTTCCGGCCTCGCAGCCACCCGCGCCACCTTCGAGACCCCGGCCGATCACGTGATCCTGCCGGAAATCATCTCGAAAGAGCCGCTCGGTCCGCTCGTCCGCCACGGCGACAACGAGTGGGGCGATATCGCCCGCTGGACCCTGAACGCCCTGGTTGCCGCCGAAGAATACGGCGTGACCTCGGCCAACATCGCGGAGCTGTCCTCGGCCCCGACCAACAACCCCGAGATCAACCGACTGCTCGGCACCGAGGGTGAACTGGGCGCGATGCTCGGCCTCGACGCCGAATGGGCCAAGCGCGCCATTATGGCGGGCGGCAACTACGGCGAGATCTTCGAGAAGAACATCGGCGAAGCCACCCCGATCGGCCTGTCGCGCGGTCTGAACGCGCAGTGGACCGAAGGCGGCCTGCTCTACAGCCCGCCCTTCCGCTGATACCGGACTTGGCGAGGGGCGCAGGGGAAACCTGCGCCCCTTTCCAGCTGAATTGACGATTTCGCCTTCATAAAACGAAAGCGCGCTTCCTGCAGGGCAGACGGTGGAGCAACCACCGCGGCACCCGTTCATGATGGAAGCGTCCGGGGAGAACTAAATGGCGACCATCTCGGATCCGCCGGAGCGTGGCTTCCGGCTGAGTCAGCTTATTTTCGACACACGCTATCGCTCGATGACCATTCAGGTCGTCGCGATGATCCTGATCGGATTGCTGCTGTCGTGGCTGATTTCCAACACGATCCATAACCTCGAGGCACTGGGCAAGGATTTCGATTTCGGATTCCTCTCGCAGCCGGCGGGATACGACATCAACCAGCAGCTCATCGACTACAACAACCAGATGAGCCACGGCCGCGCCGCGCTGGTGGGCATTCTCAACACCATTCTCGTGGCGGTGCTGGGATGCGCCCTTGCCACCGTACTGGGCGTGATCGCGGGTGTGCTGCGCCTGTCGAACAACTGGATCGTCTCGCGGCTGACCGCGGTCTACGTCGAGGGCTTCCGGAACGTGCCGCTGCTGCTGTGGATCGTGCTGATCTTCGCGCTGATGACCGAATCCATGCCGACACCGCGGGACTTCCGCGGCGAGGATGGCTCGTCGATGATCCTTGGCGAGAGCGTCGCGATCACCAACCGCGGCGTCTACATTCCCAACGTGGTGTTCAGCCGTTCGCTGGGCGGCAACGAGGTCGCAGCCCCCGAGCCCGAGGCACCGGCTGCCGCTGCTGCCACCACCAACATGGCGGGCACCTACGGCGCGAGCCGCATCGCCACCGGCGGTGCAGGCGTGCAAACGGGCCAGACCGACTCCGCCGCGACCACCGGCGCCGCAGAAGACTCCGGTGCCGAAGGTGGCGAAGTCATCCCGACCTCTTCCGGCTGGGACTGGCTGGTGATCCTCGCGGTGCTCATCGCCGGCAGCATTGGCGCAAAAGTGCTCGGCAAGCGCGCGACGCGCATTCAGGAGGCGACCGGCAAGCGGCCGATGACCCTGCCGCTGCAGATCGCATCGGTGCTGGTGCCATTGATCGTGGTGCTGGTGCTGCTCGGCGCCTCGCTCGACAAGCCCGAACTCGGAGGCTTCAACTTCGACGGCGGCGTGCACCTGCGCAACTCGCTGATCGCCCTGTGGCTCGCGCTGTCGCTCTACACCGGTGCCTTCATCGCCGAGATCGTGCGCGGTGGCATCCTTGCTATCTCGAAGGGTCAGACCGAAGCGGCCTATGCGCTGGGGCTGCGTCCGGGCACCACGATGAACCTGGTGATCCTGCCGCAGGCTCTGCGGGTGATCATCCCGCCGCTGATCTCGCAGTTCCTCAACCTCACCAAGAACAGCTCGCTCGCCATCGCCGTGGGATACATGGATGTGCGCTCGACCCTCGGGGGCATCACCATCAACCAGACCGGCCGGGAGCTCGAAGGCATGCTGCTGCTGGGCCTCTTCTACCTGGTGCTGAGCCTGCTGATCTCGGGCGTGATGAACGTCTACAACTCCTCCGTTAAGCTGAAGGAGCGGTGACATGAGCGATACACACGCACAAACCGTCGCCTATGTCCGCGACACGATGCTCGACCAGCAGGATCCGCCGCTGAACCAGACCGGTGCGGTGAAGTGGATCCGCGAGAACCTGTTCTCCGGCTGGCTCAACATTCTGCTCACGTTGCTGTCGCTCTGGGTGATCTATGCAGCCCTGAGCCACCTGCTGCCCTGGGCGCTGCGGGGCATCTGGGACGCGTCGAACCTGTCGCAATGCCGCGAGATCATCGCGGAGCTCTACGGTCCCGACAAGCCGGCGGCCTGCTGGGCTGTGCTGGCGGAACGCTGGCCGCAGCTGATCTTCGGCTTCTACCCCAAGGAGCTTTACTGGCGGCCGATCCTCGCGTTCCTGATCTTCCTCGCAGCAGTCGCGCCGGTGCTGTTCAGCTCGGTGCCGCGCAAGATGCTCTGGGTTTCGGCCCTCGCTCCCTTCGTGCTGTTCTGGCTGATCTGGGGTGGCTCGCTCTGGGGTCCGATCGCCGCCATCCTCGGGTTCGTCATCGGTTGGGCAATCCTGACCTTTGCCGCGCCGAAGATCGGCAATCTGATCTCGGTGATCCTCGCGATCGTCGTTCCGGTGATCTACTGGCTCACGCTCTGCGGCCCGCTGGCCGGGGCCCTCGCCTCGGTGGTGCCGCTGTCGCTGCAAACGGTTCCGACGCAGAACATGGGCGGCTTCATGCTGGCCACGATCATCGGCGTCTCGGGCATCGTGCTGTCGCTGCCGCTCGGCATCCTGCTGGCGCTGGGGCGTCAGTCGGACATGTTCATCATCAACAAGTTCTCCGTGGCCTTCATCGAGATCATCCGCGGCGTGCCGCTGATCGTCTGGCTGTTCACCGCGTCCTTGCTGCTGAACTACTTCCTGCCGCCGGGCACCAACTTCGACCTGATGCTGCGCGTCATCATCATGGTCACCCTGTTCTCGGCTGCCTATATCGCCGAGGTGGTCCGTGGGGGTCTCGCCGCCCTGCCGAAGGGGCAGTACGAGGCCGCGGACGCGCTGGGTCTGGACTACTGGAAATCCATGCGGCTGATCATCCTGCCGCAGGCGCTGAAGATCTCGATCCCCGGGATCGTGAACACCTTCATCGGCCTGTTCAAGGATACCACGCTGGTTGTTTTCATCGGGCTTCTCGATCCCATTGGCCTGTCCAACTCGATCCGGGCGACCACCGATTGGAACGGCGTCTACTGGGAACTCTTCGTCTTTATCGGTCTGTGCTTCTTCATCTTCTGCTTCAGCATGGGCCGCTATTCTCTCTTCCTCGAGAAAAAGCTCCGTAGAGAGCACCGCTAAGGAGACCTCCAATGTCTGAACTTGCAACACGCGAAGTCGATCGCAGCCAGATGAAGGTCTCCGACGAGGTGGCCATCCAGATCAGCAAGATGAACAAGTGGTACGGGACCTTCCACGTGCTGCGCGACATCGACCTGACCGTCTACCGTGGCGAACGGATCGTCATTGCCGGCCCCTCGGGCTCGGGCAAATCGACGATGATCCGCTGCATCAACCGCCTCGAGGAACATCAGGCGGGCAGCATCATGGTGGACGGGATCGAGCTGAGCTCGGATCTCAAGAACATCGACAAGATCCGCTCCGAGGTCGGCATGTGCTTCCAGCACTTCAACCTCTTCCCGCATCTGACCATCCTCGAGAACTGCACGCTGGCGCCGATCTGGGTTCGCAAGATCCCCAAGAAGCAGGCCGAAGAAACGGCGATGCACTTCCTCGAGAAGGTGAAGATCCCCGAGCAGGCCAACAAGTACCCCGGCCAGCTCTCGGGCGGTCAGCAGCAGCGTGTGGCAATCGCCCGCTCGCTGTGCATGAAGCCGCGGATCATGCTGTTCGACGAACCGACCTCGGCGCTCGATCCCGAAATGATCAAGGAAGTGCTCGATACGATGGTCGAACTGGCCGAAGAGGGGATGACCATGCTCTGCGTCACGCACGAGATGGGTTTCGCCCGCCAGGTCGCGAATCGGGTCATCTTCATGGATGCCGGGCAGATCGTGGAGCAGAACGAACCCGAAGAATTCTTTAACAATCCGCAGCACGAGCGGACGAAACTCTTCCTGAGCCAGATTCTCGGGCACTAATCCACAGAAAACCTGATTAATATTTGCGAGTCCCGATAAATTTGGGGCTCGCTTTTTTGTCGCTTGTGTTACAGTCCGTTACGAAGCGCCTTAATTTGGCGCTTTTCGGTCACAGACCGAATGGAATCTGTACCGGTTTCCATGAAGGGCCTTGCGCTCAGTGGTCGTCCGAGTGTCGCCCGCGATCGGATCGCCGTAGGGGAGGACGCGCGATACGATACGGCTGACCCGGACCACATCGCGTCAGGGGCCTTCGCCACGTGACCGGCTACAGCGGCGCTCGCGATCCTTTGGGAGGGGGATCGCGGGCGTCACTCTTTTCAGGGACAGCTCACTTGCTCAGGTCAGCTCACGCGGCACGATGAAGGCATGGCAGCGCGCCGTGCCCATGCGGATCGCGGACCAGTCGTCGGCATCGAAATCTGCGACCAGCGTTGCTCCGGTCGGATAGGCCGCAAACTTGGGGTGATCGGGCCCCCGCTGGACCACGCCGTTGGCGAACTCGCCGATCCCCGGATTGTGCGCCAGCATCAGCACCGTCTCGCCGCTCGCGCCCTGCAGGCTCTTCAGGAGTGTGCCCGGCCCGGCGAGGTAGAGCCGATCCTCGAAACGGGTCGGCACGGACCCCAGCTTCAGTAGGTCCAGCGTCTCGCGTGTCCGCGCCGATGAGGAACAGAGGACTTGGTCGGGCAGGAGCCCCTGCGCTCGCAGCCAGTCTCCCAGCGCGGCGGCGCTCTTCTGGCCGCGGGCGTTGAGCGGCCGTGCGTGATCCTGCATGCCCACCGACCAGTCGGATTTCGCATGGCGCATGAGAATGAGCCGTTTCATGAGGTGCTCCCTGTCTCCGCACTCCAGTGTTCCATGAACGAGGCCATGTGGAAAGCGGCCTGCGCGGGCTGCCTCTGCATCAAACCCGAGGCGGGGCAGGCGCGGCGGACGAGGCAGCCGCCGGTCCGGCACTCGGTGCCCTTCGGGCTGCGCAGGTGGCGCTGACAGGCATCGACGTCATAGGGCGCGCCGGAGCCGAGCGCATCGACCGGGCAGGCGGTGCGGCAGGGCTGGGGGCAGGTCGTGCAGGGCGACGCGGGGCGCGGTGCCAAGGGCAGCTTTCGGGGCAGGGAAATGGCCCCGCGATAGCTGATGAGCAGTCCCGCACGCGGATGCACCAGAAGTCCCGGCGGGGAGGCAAAGGCCGCTCCGCTCGCCTGTGCCCAGGCGAAAAAGGACGGGTAGGGCGGCCCGTCCGAGGGAAAGACCGCCATGCCGCCCAAGCGCTTGGCCAGGCCGCCGATCACCCGCTTGGACCATCGGTCCATAGGTTCGGGGTTGCCGTCGAGGTATTCGGGAGAACTTGAAAAGAGTGGCCAGAAGCGCGGCTCGTCCGGGCCGAGCAGAAGCAGCGTACCGCTATTCTCCGGAGCACCGTCGCCGGGCGCAGGGTGGAAGGCGCCGCGCAGGGCAAGGCCTTCGGTCCGCGCCGCAGCGTCGATCTCGCAAAGGGTCACGTGCGCGGGCGCGCCGGCTCCAGGTCAGCGCGGCGGATCAGCGAGCCGGCGCCATGCTCGGTGAAGAGCTCGAGCAGGCAGGCGTTCGGCACGCGCCCGTCGAGGATGACCACGGCGCGCACGCCGTCCTCGACCGCCTTCAGCGCGGTCTCGGTCTTGGGGATCATGCCACCTGCGATGGTGCCATCCTCGGTCATCGCGCGGACATCCTCGGGGGTCATCTGGGTGACCACCTCGCCGGCCTTGTTCTTCACGCCCGATACGTCGGTCAGCAGCAGCAGGCGATCGGCCTTCAGAGCCCCCGCCAGCGCGCCGGCGGCGGTGTCGCCGTTGACGTTGAAGGTCTCGAGATAGTCCATGCCGGTGGCGACCGGCGCCACCACGGGGATGATCCCGGCGGCGAAGAGGTCGTGCAGCACCTGAACGTTGCACTCGACCGGGCGGCCGACGAAGCCGAGTTCCGGATCGTCCGCCTCGCAGACGATGAGATCGTCATCCTTGCCCGACAGGCCGACGGCGCGGCCACCCTCGTCCATGATCGCCTGCACGATGCGCTTGTTGACGAGGCCGGTCAGCACCATCTCGACCACCTCGACGGTGGCCTGATCAGTCACGCGCTTGCCGCGCTTGAACTCGGACTGGATGTTCAGCTTGGCGAGCATGTCGTTGATCATCGGGCCGCCGCCGTGCACGACGACAGGGTTCACGCCGACCTGGCGCATCAGCACGATGTCCCGGGCAAATTCCGCCATGGCGTCGGTATCGCCCATGGCATTGCCGCCGAATTTCACCACCACGATCGCGCCCGTGTAGCGCTGCAGGTAGGGCAGGGCTTCGTTCAGAGTGCGGGCGGTGGCGATCCAGTCTCGGTTCATCGTCTGCTTCTTCATCTGGGGTGCATCCTCGATGCGGGAAAGGTCTCTGCTTGGCAGAACTAGACCCTACGTTCGGGATTGCGAAGGGGAAATTCAGGAAAGTCCGGTGATGATCGCCCTCAGCGTCGGGATGCCGTCGCCCTTTTCCGAGCTGGTCAACACGATCTCGGGGTAGGCGGCGGGGTGCTTGGAGAGCTTCTCGCGCACCTGCGTCAGGATCTTGTCGAGGTCTTTCGCCTTGAGCTTGTCGGTCTTGGTGAGCACCGCCTGGAAGGTCACGGCGGACTTGTCGAGCAGCTCCATGATCTCCTCGTCCACCGGCTTCACGCCGTGGCGCGCGTCGATCAGCACGAAGGCCCGGCGCAGCGAGACGCGGCCCGAGAGATACTGCTTCAGCAACCGCTGCCATTTCTCGACCACGGCCACCGGCGCATTGGCAAAGCCGTAGCCCGGAAGGTCGACAAGATAGTGGCTCTCGTTCAGCGTGAAGAAGTTGATCTCCTGCGTGCGGCCCGGCGTGTTCGACGCACGGGCAATGCCCTTGCGGCCGGTGAGCGCGTTGATCAGACTCGACTTGCCGACATTGGAGCGGCCGGCAAAGCAGACCTCGGGCCGGTCGTCGGGCGGCAACCCGTCCATGGCGACCACGCCCTTGAGGAATTGGACGTCACCGGCAAAGGCCTTGCGCGCCGCCTCGCGGGTCGCGTCATCGGGCTCTTCGGCGATGGGAAAGGGAAGGGGGGTCGTCACAGCAGGGTCACCTCGTCGTCATGGGCGATCTCGCCGCCCGTCGTCACTTCGGCCTGCACCGAGAAATCCGTATGTCCCCAGTGACGCAGCGCGCCCAGCGTATCCGCATCGCGCTGGCCTGTCTCTGGGTTTGCAGTGGTGGCAGCGCAGCGGCCGGTCCGCTCGCGCACGATGAAGGTCGCGCCGCCGATGCGAATCTCGCGCCCGATCCAGTCGAATTCTTCCCAGGGCTCGAGCCCCTCGAGCCAGATATTGCCGCGCCAGCGGTGGATCGACAGGGGCCGGCCGATCTGCGCCTCGACCGCGCGGTGCGAGGCCATGTTGCAGATGGTGATCGAGGGGAAGGGCGCGTCGGTCATGCCGCGCGCTTGCGCCCGGATGAGCCGCGCCGATTGCGTGCGGTCCTCGGGCATCAGCGGACGAACCCAGTCGAGGAAGGTCGTGCCGTCGCGATCGGGATCGATTGTCAGGTCGGGGCGGTCCGGGTGGTGCAGGGTGATGGTGCCCGCCGTCTCGTCCATCTCGGCGCTGATCGCCATGAGCCGGGGCGCCTTGGCGCCCCGGCTGAAGTTCCCGCAGCGGACCCATTCGGACCCGTCCGCGTCTGAAAGCTCATGCGCCACGGCCCAGGCCCGGTCGAAGGGCAGGCATTCGTGGGCGCTCAGGGTCACCCGGTCCAGCGCCTCGCGGCCATGGGCCTTGATCGGGTGGCGCCAGATCTGGGTGACCCGTCCGCTCATTTTCCGCCCGACTTCGCGTCCTTGGGCTTGCGCTTGAAGCTCGATTTGATGTTGCCGAACACGTCAGGCTTGGCCCCATGGCTGCGCATGATCAGGTACTGCTGGGTGAAGGTGATCGTGTTGTTGGTGATCCAGTAGAGCACCAGGCCCGAGGCGAAGCCGCCGAGCATGAACATGAACACCCAGGGCATCCAGGCAAAGATCATCGCCTGCGCAGGATCGGTCGGCGTCGGGTTCAGCTTCTGCTGCAGGAACATCGAGATGCCCAGCAGGATCGGCAGGATGCCGATGAAGACCAGCGCCAGCGTGCTGCCCGCCTCGGGCGCTGCCCAGGGCAGCAGGCCGAAGAAGTTGAAGATCGAGGTGGGGTCGGGTGCCGACAGGTCCTGGAACGGGCCGAAGAAGGGCGCGTGGCGCAGCTCGAAGGCGACAAAGATCACCTTGTAGAGCGAGAAGAAGATCGGGATCTGCAGCAGGATCGGCAGGCAGCCAGAGGCCGGGTTGACCTTCTCGCGCTTGTAGAGCGCCATCATCTCCTGCTGAAGCTTCTGGCGGTCGTCGCCCGCCTTCTTCTTCAGTTCCTCCATCTGCGGCTGGAGTTCCTTCATCTTCGCCATCGAGACGTAGGACTTGTAGGCCAGCGGGAAGAGGATCGCCTTGAGGAAGATGGTCAGAGCGATGATCGACACGCCCATGTTGCCGATCCACTGGTGCAGGTGGTGCAGCAGCCAGAAGATGGGCTTGGTGAGGAAGAAGAACCAGCCCCAGTCGATGCTGTCGACGAAGCGGTCGACGCCCTGGTCCTGGTATTCGTTGATCACTTCCCAGACCTTGGCACCCGAGTACATGCGGGTCGAGACCTCGGCGGTGGCGCCGGGGGCGATGGTCTGCGTCGGCAGAACGATCTCTGCCTGGTAGATGTCGCGGGCCTCGTTGTACTTGATCGCCTGGCGGTAGCTGGTGCCGCTGTCGGGGATCAGCACGGTTTCCCAGTAGTGCTCGGTGAAACCGATCCAGCCGTTCTCAGACACCTGGTAGGTCTCGGCGCGGGTGCCGGCTTCGGCCGCCGGGTCGAAGTCACGGATCTTCTTGTATTTGTTCTCGGCGAGCGTGCCATCGGTCATCGAGATGGCGCCTTCGTGCAGCACGAAGAAGTTCTTGAGGTCCGACGGCTCGCCGTGGCGGGCGAGGATGCCGTAGGGCGCTGCCGACACTTCGTTGCCCGAGGTGTTCTCGACCGACTGGGTCACGCGGAACATGAACTTCTCGTCCACGGTGAAGGCGCGTCGGAAAATCAGGCCCGAGGGGCTGTCCCAGCGCAGGGTGACCGGGGCGTCGACACCCAGGGTTTCGCCGCTCTCGACGCTCCAGACGGTGTTCGGGCCGGGCACGTCGCCGGCCTGCAGCCCGTTACCGGGCGCCCAGCCGTAGACGGCATAATACGGGTTGGCACCGCCCACGGGCTCGAGCAGCTGCACCACCGGGGAGCTGTCGTCGTTGGTCTCGTGGTAGTTGCGCAGGCTCAGCTCGTCGATGCGGCCGCCGGTCAGCGCGATCGAGCCGATCAGCGCGGGGGCGTCAATCTCGACCCGCGCGGTGTCGAGCGCGGCCTCGGGGGCTGCGGTCGTTGCGGAGGTGGTCGCGGCCGCGTCGGATGCGGCGCTCGGCGCGGTCACGCCCGGCGCGGTCTCGAGCGTCTGCTCGGTCGTCGGCGCGGTCTCGTCCACCGTGGCTTCGGGTGGGGGGAAGAGTACGAACCAGACGAGGATCACGACGAAGCTCAGCGCCGTGGCGATGAGCAGATTCTTGTTCTGATTGTCCATGCGAGAGACCGCCACCTGTCCTTGGAAAGTCAAAGCCGGGTTCAACAGGTGACACCCCCAAAGGTCAAGCCGAATCGTGCTGGCAACGGGGGTTTGTCGGCGTTTCGGGCCATGGAGCGTGGCGTTACCGGCGGGGCCGCGGCTCCGGCTGCCGGTCACCGCGCGGACCGAGAGCGGGCGTGGAGCAACCCCTGTGCCCCGCACGTGGCGCGGATGCGGCCGATCCGGGGAAGCTAATTCAGGCTCTTGCGGTGGTTTCCTCGGGTCGGAACGTTTCGCCGCGCCTCGATGGCGGGCTCGCAGGAGGGGTGGGGCGGTGGATTGGGGTCCGTTTCCCGCGTCGTCCGCCTCAGCGAAAAGCCGGTCAGCCGTTGCCGCGTCCGAGTTTCTGCGCCTCTGCTATGTGCAGGGCGTGGTCCCGCGCCCAGTCCGCCAGTTGCGGGGCGGGCATTGGTCGCGCGATGCCGAATCCCTGCGCATGATCGCAGCCGAGTTGCGCGAGCAGCGCGTGCTCGCCGCTGCTTTCGACACCCTCGGCGACGGTTTCCAGCCCCAGCCTGTCGGCCAGACCGAGCACCGCCGCGAGCATGCGCCGCTGGTCTTCGCTGCGGTCGATGCGGGTGACGAAGCTTCGGTCGATCTTCAGCCGGTGGACGGTGACGCGGCGCAGCGCGCCGATCGAGGCATGGCCGGTGCCGAAATCGTCGAGATCGATCCGGCAGCCAAGCCGGGCGAGGTCCGAGACGTTGCGCGCGATGATCCCCTCGGGGCTTTCGGCGATGACGGTTTCGAGCACCTCGACTCCGAGCCGGCTTGCCGGCAGGCCGAAGCGGTCGAGGTCCCATTTCAGCCGGTCCACCAGGCGTGGGTTGCGTAGCTCGGCCTCGGAGAAGTTGATGCTCACGCGGGGAATGTGCAGCCCCTGGTCGTCCCAGCTGCGCAGCGCGGTCAGGCTGTGATGCAGCACCGCCTCGCTCAACTGCTCCATGCGACCGGCCTCTTCCAGGGCGCTGAGGAATCGTGCGGGGGGAATGATTCCGTGCTGCGGGTGCATCCAGCGCACCAGTGCCTCGACCCCGCTGATCTCGCCGGTCGAAGTGCAGAGCTGGGGTTGGTACCAGGGCTGAATTTGCCCCTTGGCGAGCGCGACCTCGACCTCGGACAGAAGCGCGCTTCGTGCCCGCCGTTCGGCGCGCATCCCCTCGCTCCAGGCGCGGATGGCCGAGGGCGCATTCTCCAGCGCCTCGCGCAGCGCGGCCTGGGCACAGTCGAGCAAGTCGGAGCCATCGGCCCCGGCGCGCAGACGCGCCGAGCCGCAGAAGCCTACGGCGACCGAGAGGTAGTGCACACCGGTGTCGGTTGGCGCCGGCTCTTCGAGGCCGCGCTGAAGCCGGTCGGCCAGCGCGAGCAGCGCCTCGAGGTCGAGCCGCAGACCGGGGGCGACGAGGGCCATGAAGCGGGAATCGCCGATGCGTATCGCGCTGTCCTCGGGGCGCAGGAGATCGCGCAGGCGCCGCAGGAACAGGATACGCAGGCTTTCGGCGACCTCGTCCCCCATGCGCCGGGAAATCGTCTCGAGCCCCTCGGCCTCGAACAGCAGGCAGGCGGTGTGCATCTGCGCGGCGCGGGCTTGCTCGAAGGCGTGCTCGGTCAGATCCTGCGCCGTGGCCATGCTGACCAGATCGTCGTTTCGCTGGCCCAATCCCCGATTTAGTCCCGTAGCCTCACTGCTCAGCAGCAGGCCGTAGACCAGCGGGATCAGCAGCGAGAAGGCGAGAAGGACCGGCTCGCCGCCCAACCAGAACCCGGCAAGGCAAAGCGCGGGGAGGAAGGCGAGCATATGCGGGCCGAAGGTCCATCGGCGCAGTGCCGACCGCAGCTTTGCGGCCTTAGGGAGTTGAACCTTGTGCGCGAGATCCGGTGGCATGGCTAGCCCCCTGCATCATCCGAGTCGGATCCAGACCTAGCGCAAGAGGGTAAGGCGCCGCTTAACGCAGGTCGGGAATCCCGTCGTCCGCATCGGGAGCGCGCTTGTTCATGTCGCGCATCAGCCCGGCGAAGTCGAAGAGCTTGGGGTCCATCATGTGCGAGGGGCGGATGTTGGTCAGCGCCTTGAACATCACCTGACGGCGGCCGGGGGAGTTTTTCTCCCAACCGTCGAGGATCTGCTTCACCTGCTGGCGTTGCAGCCCGTCCTGCGAGCCGCAGAGATCGCAGGGGATGATCGGGTAGTTCATCGCCCTGGCGAACTTCTCGCAATCCACCTCGGCCACATGGGCGAGGGGACGGTAGACGAAGAGATCGCCTTCCTCGTTGACCAGCTTCGGCGGCATGGTGGCAAGCCGCCCGCCGTGGAAGAGATTCATGAAGAAGGTCTCGAGGATGTCGTCGCGGTGGTGGCCGAGCACGACCGCCGAGCAGCCCTCCTCGCGGGCGATGCGGTAGAGGTTGCCGCGGCGCAGGCGCGAGCAGAGCGCGCAGTAGGTGCGGCCCTGCGGGACCTTGTCCATGACGACGGAATAGGTGTCCTGATACTCGATCCGGTGGGGCACGCCCATTTTCTCGAGGAACTCGGGCAGCACCGTCGCCGGAAAGCCCGGCTGGCCCTGATCGAGGTTGCAGGCGAGGATCTCCACCGGCAGTAGTCCGCGCCACTTAAGCTCATGGAGCACGGCGAGCAGCGTGTAGCTGTCCTTGCCGCCCGACAGGCACACCAGCCATTTCGGCAGCGCGCCATCTTCGCGGCGCTCGATCATGCCGTATTGTTCCACCGTCTCGCGGGTGTTCTGCACGATGCGCTTGCGCAGCTTCTTGAACTCGGTGCTCTTGGGGGCACCGTAGAACAGCGGGTGGATGTCGTCGGCGTCGTCGTCGAACATGGGCGGCCTCAATCGGGGACGTTGTCGATGCCGGACCCGCCGAGCGGGTGGCAGCGCAGGATGCGGCGGATCGTCAGGTAGGAGCCCTTGAAGGCCCCGTGCTTTTCGAGCGCCTCGAGCGCGTAGGCGGAGCAGGTCGGCTGGAAGCGGCAGCCATGCCCGACCCAGGCGGAGAAGATCAGGCGATAGGCGCGGACGGGCAGGGCAGCGATATGCGCGAGCGGACTCACGACTGCGGCGTCCGCGGCTTCCCGGTGCGCGCGCCTTTCGGACCGTGCGGCTTGGGGCCTTGCGACCTGGGACCATGTGACTTGGGGGCGTGAATCTGCCGGACCGCCTGCGCAAGGTCGCCCTGCAGCGCGGTGAACTCGCGCTCGGCGGTGGCGCCGGCGCGGCCGATCAGCACGTAGTCCCAGCCCGGCTTGCCCAACTGTGGCAGGCCGAGGCGCGCGATTTCGCGCAGCCGACGCTTGGCGCGGTTGCGAGCAACGGCATTGCCGACCTTCTTGGAACAGGTGAAGCCGACGCGGATCAGGTCGGAACCGTCATCGCGGTAACGCGCCTGCAACAGGAAGGACGGCACCGGCTGTCGCCGGGCACGCGCCGCCGCGAGGAAATCGCTGCGCTTGCGCAGGACCTCGAGCATCGGGGTATCCTCCCCCATCAGGGCATCGCCTTCGGCTTTGCTATGATCCGCATCCGCACGCACGCCAAGCGCAAAGGCCGCTTCGGTCTGTCCCGAAGCGGCCTTGGCCGGTGTCTTGTGCACACGCTCCGCCATGGGCAGAGCGCGCGGCTCAGGCGCTGAGCTTCTTGCGGCCGCGGCCGCGGCGCGCGTTCAGAATCGCGCGGCCAGCTTTGGTGGCCATCCGTGCGCGGAAGCCGTGGCGGCGCTTGCGAACGAGGTTCGAAGGCTGAAAGGTGCGTTTCATCGCGCTCTTCTCCGTCTGATCTGGCCTCTTGGGAGGCCGGTCTGTCTACTATGGTCTCATTGCTGCCTGCGGCGTCCGCCCGACGTGCCGACATTTCGGCAGCAAGAGCTTACATCACAGATGGCCCTAAGCGGATTCGCCGGGCCGGGTCATTCGAGGCCCGTGCTATAGGCAGGAGTGGGCTCCGTGTCAAACCTCTATCCCGGCGCAGGTGCAACATTTCCGGCACGAGGGGCGGACACGGTGTAACACGCGCCCCTCGCGAGGCGCAAAACACGGCTCCGGGATGACTGTCGATCAAGGCCGCGTGATATGGCTGTGCGCGGGCGATTCCCCACGCCATTCTAGGACCATGACCGAGTCGGACCGCCCCCCCTCCGCGCCCCGCGCGCGGCTGCTGCGCCACCTTCCGCTGGCGCTGATCGTGCTTGTGGCGGTGATCGGTGCCGTCACGCTGCGCGATTACATCAGCTTCGATACGCTGCGAGAGAATCGCGCCGCGTTGCTGGAGTTGCGCGACAGCAACTACCTGCTCATGGCCGGGGGATTCGTCGCCGCCTACGTGGCCATCGTCGCCTTCTCACTGCCCGGCGCGGCGGTCGCCTCGGTCACCGGCGGCTTTCTCTTCGGCCTCGGGCCGGGCACGGCGCTGAACGTGCTCTCGGCCAGCATCGGCGCGATCGCCATCTTTCTCGCGGCGCGGGCGGGGCTGGGGCAGGTGCTCTCGGCCAAGCTCGATGCCTCCGAAGGGCGGCTGCGCCGGCTCCGGGACGGGCTGCGCGAGAACGAGGTCAGCGTGCTTCTGCTTCTGCGTCTGGTGCCTGCCGTGCCGTTCTTCGTGGCGAATCTGCTGCCCGCGCTGGTCGGGGTCCGACTGGGGAACTTTGCCTGGACCACTGCATTGGGCATCATCCCCGGCGCGTTGGTCTTCACCTCGATCGGGGTGGGGGTGGGGTCGGTCTTCGACCGGGGCGAGACGCCGGACCTCAGCCTGCTCTGGGCGCCGCAAGTGATCGGCCCGCTTTTGGGTCTCGCCGCGCTGGCGGCGCTGCCTATCTTCCTGCGCGCCTGGCGCGCGCGCAAAGGTGTCTGATCTCGGGAGTACGAGTGCCATGGAAACGATCAAGACCGACCTTCTGATCATCGGCGCGGGCTCCGGCGGGCTCTCGGTCGCGGCGGGGGCGGTGCAGATGGGCGCCAGCGTTGTGCTGGTGGAGCGCGGCGAGATGGGCGGAGACTGCCTGAACTACGGCTGCGTGCCCTCCAAGGCGCTGATCGCTGCCGCGTCGCAGGCCCATGCCCCCGAGCTGTCCGGGGCCTTTGGCGTCGATCTAGGCCCGGCACGGGTCGACTGGCTCCGGGTGCGCGCCCATGTGAAGGAAACCATCGCCCGCATCGCCCCGGTGGATTCGCAGGAGCGGTTCGAGGGCCTTGGCGTGCGGGTGATCCGCGCGCATGCCCGCTTCGTGTCGGAGCGCGAGGTCGAGGCGGGCAGCCACCGCATCATCGCCCGCCGAATCGTCCTGGCGACCGGCTCGGCGCCAGCCGTGCCGCCGGTGTCGGGGCTGAAGGATGTCTCCTACCTGACCAACGAAACGCTGTGGTACCTGCAGGAGCTGCCCTCGCATCTGCTGATTCTCGGCGGCGGGCCCATCGGCATGGAGATGGCGCAGGCCTTCCGCCGGCTCGGGGCGCAGGTCACCGTGGTCGAGGGCGCGCGGGCGCTGGGGCGCGAGGACCCGGAGATGGCGGCGATCGTGCTCGACCATCTGCGCGGCGAAGGTGTGACGATTCTCGAAGGCGAGATGGTGACCTCGGCGCGACAGGACGGGAGCGCCATCGAGCTGCGCCTCGGCAGTGGCAAGGTGCTCACCGGCTCCCACCTGCTCGTCGCGGCGGGGCGCACGCCTAACACCGAGGGGCTCGGGCTGGCCGAGGCGGGAATCGAGACGACCAAGACCGGGATCCGGGTGGACGCCGGGCTGCGCACGACCAACCGCCGGGTCTACGCCATCGGCGATGCGGCGGGCGGTCTGCAGTTCACGCATCTCGCGGGCTACCACGCGGGCATCGTGATCCGCTCGGCGCTTTTCGGCCTGCCGGCCAAGGCCTCGACCGATCACGTTCCCCGCGCCACCTACACGCGCCCCGAGCTGGCCCATGTCGGTCTGACCGAGGTCGAGGCGCGCCAGCGCTACGGCGACCGGCTGGAGGTGCTGCGCGAGGCGTTGCAGCACAATGACCGCGCGATCACCGAGCGCGAGACGGCGGGACTGGCCAAGGTCATGGTGCACAAGGGGCGCCCCGTCGGCGCCACGATCGTCGGCGCGCAGGCGGGGGATCTCATCGCGACCTGGGCGCTTGCGCTTTCGGCAAAAGTGAAAATCGGGCAGGTCGCTGGCATGGTCGCACCTTATCCGACGCTGGGGGAGCTTAACAAACGGGTTGCCGGATCCTATTTCACACCCAGATTGTTTGAAAACCGCACGGTCAAGGCTGTTACACGAACAGTTCAACGCCTGCTCCCCTGAAAGCCCAAGACTGCTCTAGATGTTCAATTCGCTCTCAGGCCGCTTTTTGGTTCTCACGACCGTTTTCGTGATGTTGGCCGAAGTGCTGATCATCGTGCCCTCCGTGGCGCGGTTCCGCGAGGATTTCCTTAACGACCACCTCGAGCGCGCGCAGATTGCGTCGCTCGCTCTGCTGGCCGACGACGTGCTGGCACCAGAGCTCGAGACCGAGCTTCTGGACAACGCCGGTGTCTACAACGTCGTGCTGCAGCGCGACGAGCGCCGCGAGCTGGCGCTGTCGTCGCCGATGCCGGGCTCGGTGGATGAAACCTACGACCTGCGCGAGGCCGGCCCGGTGACCTTGATGAAGGACGCGCTGCTGCGTCTCTTCGACACGCAGCCGCGCCTGATCCGGGTGCTCGGCTATCCCAAGGACGACGGCGGTGAGCTGATCGAGGTCACCATGGACAGCCTGCCGCTGCGCACGGCGATGATCGACTTCGGTCTCGGCGTGCTGCTGGTCTCGGCCTTGCTGTCGCTGATCACCGCGCTGCTGCTTTTCCTCGCGGTGCGGGTGCTGCTGGTGAAACCGATCAAGGGCGTGGTGGGGCACATGCAGCGTTATGCCGAAGATCCCGAGGATGCGCGACGGATCATCAAGCCCGTCGCCAGCGTGCGCGAGATTCGCGAGGCCGAAGAGGCGCTGAAGTCGCTCGAGACCCAGCTCTCGCAGTCGCTGCGGCAGAAGGAGCGGCTGGCGCAGCTCGGCGGCGCGGTGGCGCGGGTCAGCCATGACCTGCGCAACATCCTCAGCTCGGCGCAGCTTTTCACCGATCGCATCGAGATGTCCGAGGACCCCACGGTCAAGCGCATGGCCCCGAAGCTGGTCAGCTCGATCACCCGGGCCGTATCGCTCTGCGAGACCACGCTCGCCTTCGGCAAGGCCGAAGAGCCGGCACCGCTGCTGACCCAGTTCAACCTCGCCGAGCTGGTCAACGAGGTGCTTGAGGCCGAGCGGCTGGCAATCGGCGAGCACGAGGTGAGCCTGTCCGAGGATATCCCCGCCTCGATGCAGATCAGGGGCGATCCCGAGCAGATTTACCGCGCCATCGCGAATCTCGTGCGCAACGCGCGGCAGGCGATCACCGGCTCCGGCGAGGAGGGCGAGATCGCCGTCTCCGCCCGCGCCGAGGAAGAGGCCTGGATCATCGAGGTCACCGACACCGGGCCGGGTCTGCCGCCGAAGGCGCGCGAGCACCTGTTCCAGCCGTTCCAGGGCGGCGCGCGCAAGGGCGGGGCGGGACTCGGTTTGGCCATTGTCGCGGAACTGGTGCGGAATCACGGCGGGAAACTGCAGCTCATTCGCACTGGCGAAGAGGGAACCTGCTTCGAAATTCGCTTGCCGACCGGTGACTTAGGGTAAGGTTGGAAATTTCTTCGAAATCGCTCTTGCGCATCCTTCGAACAAACTCTAAACCCCGCCCTCACGGACCGATAGCTCAGCTGGATAGAGTACTTGACTACGAATCAAGGGGTCGGGGGTTCGAATCCTCCTCGGTCCGCCACTCCCCACCGGGGGACGGCAAAAAAGACGGCCACCGCGACGCGGTGGCCGTCTTTTTTTGTGCTTTCATCCTCCCGGGTCAGGCAGAGTTGGCCTGTCTTTCAAGGCTCTGCGCGATCAGCTCGGGGGTTTCGGGCCAGTCGATGAAGGCCGGAAGGACCGGGCCCGCGAAGTTCGCCTCCGTCAGCGCCTCCGGCACGTCCTCCAGCATATGGCCCGCGTTCAGCGCGAATTGCGGCAGGCATATCGCCTGTCCCAGTCCCTGCGCCGAGTCGGCGAGAAAGGGTGGTTCCTCGACGTAGCCGGCGCGCGCCGCGCCGAATCCCAGTTCGGACTTCAGCGCGGCGGCGAAGTCGCGGGCGCTCTCCGAGCTTGTGCGGGAGACGGCGCTGCCATGGGCGGCCACGAGAAGGGTCGTCTGCGCCGCCTGCCATCCTCGCCCATCCAGTTCCCGGCGCAGCGCCTGGGCCGCGCGCTGTACCAGCGCGGACTCGGTGCCGAAGGGTTCGAGCACCCGCAGGCCCAGCGGCGCGGCTCTTTCGGCGAGGACCTTCTTGGTGAAATAGCCGCGCGCCATGAAATAGGGGTAGATCCACGGGGTCCCCAGCCCTGCCACGGCGGCGTCGAAAGACCCCTCCTTGGCCAGCGTCGCGCCGCCGATGCGCCAGCCGGGCAGCAGCGCGCCGACGCGCGCCGCGAGGTCCTTCAGGGCCGCCTCCTGCGGGTCGGGATCGGAGGGGCTGCCATGGGCGACGATAAGGGCGGTGCGGGTCATGTCTTCAGGTCTCGGTGGTCGGTCCTGCGGCGCCATTTAGCGCCGCAAGAGTTTTCGAAAACTCTTACAAGTTCCTTCGAAGGAACTTGTATGGCTCAATCGCGGAAGGCTTCTGCAAACGGTTCGGGCAGGTCGAACTCCTGCAGCACCCGCGCGCGGCCGTCGGGGGACATCTTCAGCGCGGTCTTCTCGACGATGCGCTGCAGACCCTCGGCGTCGCGGCCCTCGGCGAAGGGCGAGAAGTACCACTTGAGGAAGGTGAAGCAGATCACGTCCTCCAGCGCCTGCACCTCGGCGTCGCGCTTGATGCCCTCCTTGCGCAGCAGCACGCCCACGCGCTCCTGCGCCTCGGTGTCAAAGCCTGCCTTAGACATCATCCCGGCGAGCCGTGCGCCGTGGCGGCGGCCCTGCTCCTTGCGCCAGGCGAAATAGCCGGGGCGGTCCATCGGGTAGGCGTCGCGCGGCAGCAGCCAGCGCTCGACGTGCTGGCCGCGGGCGGCGATCTGCAGCACCTCGGAGGCCTCGGGGAAAAGTCGTGCCAGTTCCGCGCTCATGCGCTCGCCGTAGAGCAGGGCGGCAGGCTGGCCCTCTTCCTGGTTCGGGTCCTGTGCGTTGGCGGAATCGATCTCCGACAGTACTTTTTCGAGGGCGCTCATGACCGGACGGCCTTGCGGCTATGGGGCTGGGGCATCGGGCAATTCTCCTGTCGGCTGATCCGGCCAGCGTGGCACGGGCAAGGGCGCCATGCAATCTCCGGAAAGGCCGACAACGTCCCGTGCGCCGGCACTGCCAGAACCGCATGCACCTTGGCGGCTGGCGGCAGAGTGACGCGCGGCGCGGCTTGGGGTTGCAACCCCGTGCGTTCATCTATCTCATTGAGCGAAAAACGGATTTTCTCGTGGAGCTGCCATGTCGTCTGCCCCGGTGCCTTCTGCCGCCGAGCCGGAGCCGCAGCGGGCGGAGAGCCTGCTCGGTGCCGAGGCGCAGCGGCGATTGTCCCGCGCGTCGCGCCTCTCCGCCATCGCCGCCGCGCTCTGGCTGCCCCAGGCCGCCGCGCTGGCCTGGGGGATCGCGGGCTGGATTGAGGACGCGCCGCTCTCGCGGACCCTGTGGATGGCCCTCGTCTTCGCGCTGCTCGGGCTGCTGCGCGCGCGCGGCGATGCCCTCGCGTCGCGGCTGGCCTACCGCGCTGCGGATCAGGTGCTGCACGCCCAGAGACAGTCCCTGCTGGATCGCGAAGCGCTGCGCCTCGGAGGATCCTCCTCCGGCGCTCTCTCGGCGCTGCTGACCGAGAAGCTGGCGGTGCTCGGGCCGTGGATCACCCGCTACCGCCCGGCCATGGCACGGGCGCGCCTGCTGCCGCTGCTCTACCTTGTCGTCATCCTGCCGATATCCTGGGCCGCCGGCTTGGTGTTGCTCGTCGCCGGTCCGCTGATCCCGGTGTTCATGGCGCTGGTGGGGATGGCGGCGAAAGAAGCCAGCCAGAAGCAGATGGTCGAGGTGGGGGCGATGAACACGCTGCTCATCGACCGCATCTCGGCGCTGCCGGACCTTTTGTTGCTGAACGCCGCAGCGGCGTCGCGCACCGAGTTCGCCGCCCGCGCCGAGGGCCTGCGCGCGCGGACCATGGCGGTGCTGCGCGTGGCTTTCCTGTCCTCGACGGTGCTCGAGCTCTTCTCGGCGCTCGGGGTGGCGATGGTTGCGGTCTACGTGGGCTTCTCGTTGCTGGGAGAGATCACCATCGGCACATGGGGGCTGTTCGGGCCGGGGCTGACGCTGTTTCAGGGGATCTTCCTGCTGCTGCTGGCCCCCGATTTCTTTCAGCCGCTGCGCGATCTCGCGGCGGCCTGGCACGACAAGGCCGCGGCCGATGCGGTGGCCGAGGACCTTGCGCAGAGCCGGCAGGAGGGCTTGATCCCGGTGCTGGGACAGGGGGCTGCGGCCCCGCCCTTGCCCGGTCCAGCCGCTATTTCGCTGCGCGGGGTGTCGGTGAGGCGAGGCGAGCAGTTGGTGACTCTGCCCGACATCGAGATCTCGCCGGGCGAGTCGCTGGCCCTGCGCGGCGCGAGCGGCGCGGGAAAGTCCACCGCGCTGGACGTTGTGGCGGGGCTTCTCGTTCCGGAGACGGGGCAGGTCCGGGTGGCTGGCCACGCTCTGGATGATGACACTGCCGACGCCTGGCGCGCCCGAATCGCCTATATTCCGCAGCAGGTGCATATCCCCGACATGACCCTGCGGGCCTTCCTCACCGGCGATTTCGCTGGCGAGGTCCCGCCCGAGGCCCTGCGACGGGCGCGGGCCGAGCGCATTGTCGCGGCCCTGCCTGAAGGGCTGGAGACGGTGCTGGGCGAGAGCGGGGCCGGGGTCTCCGGAGGCGAGGCCCGCCGCCTGCTGCTGGCACGGGCGCTGATCAGGGGGGCCGACGTGATCCTTGGCGACGAGCCAACCGCCGATCTTGACGCCACCACGGGGGCCGCGATCATCGAGGTTCTGCAAGGGCTCTGCGCCGAGGGGCGCACGGTGGTCGTCGCCACCCATGATCCGGCATTGGCTGCGGCCATGGGACGCGCGCTCTACCTGGAGGTCGCGCCATGCTGAAGCTCTGGCAGGTCCTGCGCCTCTTGTGGCGCGCTCATCCCGCCGCCATGTGGCGCGGCGCGCTTTTGGCGGTGCTGGTGCTGCTGATGGGGGCGGCGCTGCTCGGCCTTTCCGGCTGGTTCATCACCGCGACCGGGCTGGCGGGCATTGCCGGTGTCGGCATCGCCTTCGACGTCTTCCGCCCCAGTGCCGGGGTGCGCGGGCTGGCGCTCGGACGGGCGGCGGCGCGGTATGGCGAGCGGCTGCTCACCCATGACGCCACGCTGCGCGCGCTGGCGGCGCTGCGGGTCACCCTGCTGAGGCGGCTCGAACGCTTCCCGGTGGCGGAGCTGCGGCGGCTGCGCGGGGCCTCGGCACTCACCCGGATCACCGCCGACGTGGACGCGCTCGACGGGGTGGTGTTGCGCTTGGCGCTGCCCATCGCCGCCGCGTTGCTGACGCACGCGGTGGTCTTTCTCGGCCTCTGGGCGCTGACCTCGCATGCAATCGCGATCTCGGTCGCGGCGGGGTATCTTCTGGGCGGCGGTTTTGTGCTGTGGCGGGTCGGGCGGGCAACGCTCGGCCTCTCGGCGCGGGCCGAGAGCGCCACGCAGGACCTGCGCCGCCGGGCGATCGGTCTCTTCCGAGGTCGCCGCGAGGCGATCTTGCAGGGGGCTCTGCCGCGTTGGCGCGGCGGGTTGGACGCCGCCGAGGCGGAAGCGCGCGCGGCGATGGACGAGCTTGACCGGATCGACAGCGGCGCGGGCATGGCATTGAGCATCATCGTGACCCTCATCGTGGCCGGGGTCTTCGCGCTGGCCGGCTGGCTGGTGCTGGAGGCAGAGCTCGATCCGGCGCTGGCGGCGATCGGCGTTTTCGTGGCGCTGGCGCTTGGCGAAACGCTGCTGCCCCTGCGACGCGGCATGTCCGAGATCGGGCGGATGCGCGATGCGGCAGAGCGGGTGCTGGCCGAACCGCCCGCACGAGACCTCGCGCGCCCGTCGGCGTCCTCGCCCGCGGTGGTTTCCGCGAAGGCAGTGCTGGAGCTGCGGCACCTGTCTCTGGCACGGCCCGGCTGGTCGCGCCTGCTGCTGCATGACCTGTCCTTCGCCCTTGCTCCGGGAGAGACGCTTGCCCTGCGCGGCGCCTCCGGGCTCGGCAAGTCGACCCTGCTCGACGTGATCGCGGGGCTGGAGCCGGTGACGGCGGGAGAAGTGTCGCTGCTCGACAGGCCGCTGGCTACATGGCCGGAGGCCGATTTGCGCGAAGTTCTGACCCTCGTGCCGCAGCGCGCGGCACTTGTGTCCGGAACGGTGCTGGAGAACCTCGCGCTGGCCCGACCCGGGCTGACCGAAGCCGAGGCGACCGCCGCGCTGGAGGCGGTGCAACTGGCGCAGACCGTCGCCGCGCGGGGTGGCTTGAGTTCACCTTTGGGTGAGGGCGGGGCCGGGCTCTCGGGCGGTCAGGCCCGGCGACTTGTGCTGGCGCGGACCCTGCTGCGGCAACCGAAGCTGCTGCTGCTGGACGAGCCGACCGAGGGGCTGGATGCCGCGACCGCAAGGAAAGTGCTTGTTGGAATTAGAAAATTCCTTCCGGATACCGCGATCGTCACCGCTTCCCACCGGGCCGCGGAGCTGGAGTCGGCCGATCAGGTCGTCGACCTCAAAAGCTATATCCCTGAATCATGATGACTTGATGCAGATCAAACCGCTGTCACACTGCCGGGGTGTAGCAGGGCATCTGAAAGGTGTCGCTCGGTAACAAGTATCCGCCCACCTCGACTTTTAACTTGTGATCCCGGGCTCCTCCCCCCGGGCACATGGACTGAGGAGTACTGACATGGAGCTCGATGTTGTCGAGCTGTCGCGTTTGCAGTTTGCGATGACGGCGCTGTATCACTTCCTCTTCGTGCCGCTGACGCTGGGTCTGTCGATCCTCGTGGCGATCATGGAGACGGTCTACGTGATGACCGGGCGCCCGATCTGGCGACAGATGACGAAATTCTGGGGCACGCTGTTCGGGATCAACTTCGTTCTCGGCGTGGCCACGGGGATCACCATGGAATTCCAGTTCGGTATGAACTGGAGCTATTACAGCCACTACGTCGGAGACATTTTCGGCGCGCCGCTGGCGGTCGAGGGGCTGATGGCCTTCTTCCTCGAGGCGACCTTCGTCGGGCTGTTCTTCTTCGGCTGGGACAAGCTTTCGCGCGTGGCGCACTGCGTCGTCGCCTGGCTGGTCGCCATCGGCTCGAACTTCTCGGCGCTGTGGATCCTCATCGCCAATGGCTGGATGGTCAATCCGGTCGGCGCGCAGTTCAACCCCGAGACCATGCGCATGGAGATGACCAACTTCTTCGAGGTGGTCTTCAACGAGGTGGCGCAGGCGAAATTCGTGCACACCGTCTCGGCGGGCTATATCACCGCCTCGATTTTCGTGCTCGGGGTCTCGGCCTGGTACATGCTGAAGGGCCGCCACGTCGAACTGGCGCGCCGGTCGATCTCGGTCGCGGCCTCCTTCGGCCTCGCCGCCTCGCTGTCGGTGGTCGTGCTGGGGGACGAGTCGGGCTATTCGGCCAGCCACACACAGAAGATGAAGCTCGCCGCCATCGAGGCCATGTGGGAGACCGAACCCGCGCCTGCGCACTTCACCCTGGTCGGTTTCCCCGACCAGGAAGCGCGCGAGACCCATTACGCGGTGCATATCCCCTGGGTCATGGGCCTGATCGGGACGCGCTCGCTGACGCAGGAAATCCCCGGGATCGCCGAGCTGGTCGAAGAATCCGAGGCCCGCATCCGCTCCGGCATGCTTGCCTATGACGACCTGATGACCATCCGCGAACAGCGCGACGCCACACCCGAGGCGGTGCGTGCGAGCTTCGAGGCGCGCTCGGATGATCTTGGCTACGCGCTGCTGCTGAAGCGCTATGTGGACGACCCGCGCGAGGCGACCGAAGAGCAGATCAAGATGGCCGCCGATGACACCATTCCCGGCGTCGCACCGTTGTTCTGGTCGTTCCGGATCATGGTCGGCCTCGGCTTCTCCTTCATCGCGCTTACCGGGCTGTTCTTCGTGCTCAGCAACTTCCGGCGCGGCAATTATCCCCGCTGGGCGCTGATGCTGGCCGTTGCCTGGATCCCGCTGCCCTGGATCGCCGCCGAGATGGGCTGGATCGTCGCCGAGTTCGGCCGCCAGCCCTGGACGGTGGACGGCATCCTGCCGACGGCGCTCTCGGCCTCGCATCTGAGCGTCGGCGATCTGCTGTTCACCCTCGCGGGCTTCGCGCTCTTCTACACCGTGCTCTTCATCGTCGAGATGGGCCTCATGCTGAAATACATCCGCAAGGGTCCGCAGGAGGATGTCGAGGAAACCGAGAAATGGATGCAGCGGCACGAGCACCGGCTGCGCACCCATGACGGCAAGGGTCCCTTTGCCGATGTGCCTGCGGAGTAACCGTCATGATTTTGCATGATCTTATCAGTTTCGAAGTCCTGCGCCTGATCTGGTGGGCGCTGCTCGGCGTGCTGCTGATCGGCTTCGCCCTCACCGATGGCTTCGATATGGGCGTCGGCGCGCTGCTGCCCTTCGTCGGGCAGACCGATGTCGAGCGCCGCGTGGTTATCAACACCATCGGCCCCGTGTGGGAGGGCAACCAGGTCTGGTTCATCCTCGGCGGCGGCGCGATCTTCGCCGCATGGCCACCGCTTTACGCGGTCAGCTTCTCGGGCTTCTACCTCGCGATCTTTGCCATCCTCGCGGCGCTGATCCTGCGCCCGGTGGGCTTCAAGTACCGCTCCAAGCGCGACAGCGCCAAATGGCGGAGCAGCTGGGACTGGGCGCTCTTCGTCGGCGGCGCGGCCCCGGCGCTGCTCTTCGGAGTTGCGGTGGGCAACGTGCTGCTGGGCGTGCCCTTCCATCTGACCGAGGACCTGATGCCGATGTATGACGGCAGCTTCTATGGAAAGTTCCTCGGTCTCCTGCGCCCCTTCGCGCTGCTTTGCGGGGTGGTGTCGCTGTCGATGCTCATCATGCACGGCGCGGCCTGGCTGTCGGTGAAGACCAAGGGCATGGTCGCCTTCCGCGCGCAGCGCATCGGCACCGTCGCCGGCATGGTCGCCGCCGGGGGGTATGCGCTGGCGGGGCTGTGGCTGGCGTTCGGCATCGACGGCTTCCACATCACCTCGGAGATCGTCAAGGACGGCCCCTCCAACCCGCTCTTCAAGGAGGTGCTGCATGAGGGCTCCTGGCTGATCGCCTATATCGAGCGCCCGTGGATCCTGATCGCGCCGATCCTCGGCTTCACCGGCATGTTCATGGCCGTGCGCGGCCTGCGCGAGGGCTTCGAGGTCTCGACCTTCCTGTGGTCGAAACTGGCGATCCTCGGGGTCATCTCCAGCGTCGGGCTGACCATGTTCCCCTTCATCCTGCCGTCCACCGTCGACCCGCGCAGCTCGCTCACCGTCTGGGACAGCTCGTCCTCGCACCTGACGCTCTTTGTCATGCTGGTGGCAACGGTGATCTTCCTGCCTATCATCCTGGCTTACACGGCCTGGGTCTACAAAGTGCTCTGGGGCAAGGTCACTGAAGACGATGTGACCCGCTCGCACAGCGCCTACTGAGATAAGGAGAAAACAGATGTGGTATTTCGCCTGGATCCTCGGCCTGCCGCTGGCGGCGCTCTTTGCGGTGATGAACGCGATGTGGCTCGAACTGCGCGAGGACGCGCGCATGGTGGCTGAAGCCGACGACGAGAGCTGACGGCCCTGACATTCCGCGCAAGGGCGGCCTTCGGGCCGCCCTTCTTGTTTTGCCTAAGTATCGTTGCCGATTGTCACATCCGGGTTACATTTCACATGTAGCAGGCTCGGGTTTCCCAACAGGTATCCTATTGAATGCCCTCACTCGGTGAGCAAATCGCGGCCCTTCCCATGCAATGGGACAAGACCGGCAAGCTCCGGGTGCTCATGGTGACATCGCGCGATACCGGGCGCTGGGTGATGCCCAAGGGCTGGGAAATGGACGACAAGAAGCCCTGGGCCGCCGCCGAGATCGAGGCGCTGGAAGAGGCCGGGGCCAAGGGACACGTGGGCCGCAAGGAGATCGGCATCTACCACTATCGCAAGCGGCTGGAGGATGGCGCGGATCTGCGCTGCCGCGTCCGCGTCTACCCGATGATCGTCGACAAGCTGTCGCGCGACTGGAAAGAGCGCAAGCAGCGCAAGCGCAAGTGGTTCACCCCGAAGGCGGCGGCGAAACGGGTGGATGAGCCCGAACTCTCCGACCTGCTGATGACGCTCTGCGACGCGCCGCACAAAATGCCCCTCATCTCGGCGCTGATGAGCTGACCTGCCCCTAGCAGACGATCGCTTGGACTAGCCCGCGGGGGCGCAATGCAGCCTGCAGGTCGGGCGCGCGCCCTTCAGTCCTCGCTGTCCATCCAGATCGTCACCGGACCGTCGTTGATCAGCGCCACCTTCATGTCGGCGCCGAAGCGGCCGGTGGCGGTGGCGATGCCCTGCGCGGCGATGCGTCCGGCGAAATACTCGTAGAGCCGCTCGCCGTCCTGCGGGGCGGCGGCGGTGGAAAAGCCGGGGCGGTTGCCGCGCTGGGTGTCCGCGGCGAGGGTGAACTGGCTGATCACCAGTGCCGCACCGCCGGTGTCGAGAACCGAGCGGTTCATTCGCCCTTCGTCGTCGCGGAAGATGCGCAGCTTGGCGATCTTGGCAGCGAGCTTGTCGGCCTGCCCTTCGGTGTCTCCCTGCATGGCGCAGATCAGGATCATCAGGCCCGGGCCGATCTCGCCGATCACCGCGCCTTCGACCGTCACGCTGGCCTCCGACACGCGCTGGATCAGCGCCCTCATGCGCCAGTCTCCAGCTCGTGTTGCCACGGTGGGTTGGCGCCGGCACGGCTGACGGTCACCGCCGCCGCCTGCGCGCCCAGGGCCACCGCAGGGCGTAGCGCCTCCATATCGGTCTCGCGCAGCGCGGCGCGGGTTAGCAGCCCGTCGCGCTCGAGCCCTGCGAGCAGCCCGGCGTTGAACGTGTCGCCCGCGCCCACGGTGTCCACCACCTCGGCGCGGGTCGCGGGCACTTCGATGCGGCCGCGGGCGGTGACGGCCAGCACCCCCTCGGCGCCGCGGGTCTCGAGCACCAGCGCCGTGCCGCCGTCGAGCAGCGCCTCGGGCGTGGTGCCAAGCCAGGCCATGTCCTCGTCCGAGATCTTCACGATGTCGGCCCGCGCCAGCATCCCCGCCAGCCGGGCGCGGTAGCGCGCCTCGTCCCTGATGAAACCGGGACGGATGTTGGGGTCGAGCATGACCACCCGTTCGCCCGCCTGCGCGCAGAGTGCCGCATAGGTATCGCCGCAGGGCTCCACGACGAGGCTGATGCCACCGAAGAACAGCGCCGTCGTCTCGTCGCCGAGCGCGGGCAGTTCGGCCTCGGACAGCATCCGCCCGGCGGTGTTCTCGTCGTAGAAGGCATAGCGCGCGTGCCCGTCCACCAGCGTCACGAAGGCCAGCGTGGTGGGGCGGTCCGAGCGGGGGGCAGCCGTGAAATCGACCTTCGAGGCGGTCAGCGCATCGGCGAGGATCGTGCCGAAGAGATCGGTCGACAGCCCCCCGAAATACCCTGCTGGCGCGCCCAGCCGGCCAAGCGCAATGGCGGTGTTGAACACCGCGCCGCCGGCCACCGGGGCAAAGGCGGGTTCGCCGCCGGTGCTCGTCCGGGGCAGCATGTCGATCAGCGATTCACCGCAGCACAGGATCATCTCTCGCTCCCTCTTCCCTCGAGATATGTTAGCGCTATACCTAGCCCGCCGGGCAGGGGGCGCTCAATAGCCAATGGGCACCGTGAAGCCGCCGCCACCCTGCGACTGCGACAGCATGTAGCCGATCAGCGCCGCGGCGATGGTGCCGAGGATGATCGCCACGGCGATCTTCCAGGCGGACCACGGCCGCTCGCCCTGCACCCGCCCGGTGGTGCCGTTGACCACGAAGCGGTAGGTCTGGCCGCGGAACTTGTAGGCCGCCAGCCAGACCGGCAACAGCACGTGCTTGAAGGTGACCTCCGAGACCTGCGTGTCCACCGCGGTGATCCGCTGCTGGTCGCCGCCGATGTCGAACTTGATGTCGCGGGTGATCTGCCGGTCCATGATGTGCCGCGCCTCGACGAAACCGGCATCGAGATCGACCTGGTAGCCCTCGGCCCGGAACCCGGCGAGGAACTCGGGGCGGTAGGGCTCCAGCCGGCTCAGGTCCCACGGCTCCAGCGCATCGGTGAAACGCTTCGGCAGCGACTTGGAGGCCAACACCAGCACATCGTCGAAGAAGCGCGCGACGCGCCCGCGCACCGGGGTCCAGCGCACCTTGGGAACCTGCACCTGCTGGCGCTTGCCGTCGCGCATGACGGTATGGGTCTCGTAGTAGACGATGCCGCGCGCGCCGCTGTATTCGCTGCGGGTCTTGGCGTCGAAGGTCCAGTAGGGCACGTAGATGCCCTGCATTTTTCGGCCCTTGCGCGCATATTCCTTCAGCCCGTTGGGCGCGAACCAGAGCCGCCCGAGCCAGTCGTTCATCGCCTTGTGCGCGGTCTTTTCGTCGAGCGCGAAGGGCAGCACGCCCTTGGGCTTGATCTGGCGGTTTGTGCCGGTGTCGGCGACCACGGGCGTGGCGCAGAAGGGGCATTCGGTGGCATGGGAATCGGGATCGAACTCGACCTCGGCGCCGCAGTTCGGGCACTTGGTGACCCGCAGGTCCTCCATCTCCTGCAGCGGCAGCAGGTTCTCCATGGCGGCGCGGAAGTCGAGCTCGCGGATGTCGCTTTCCCATGGGCCGGCGGATTCGACCGGCTGGCTATGCCCGCAGTGATCGCAGACGAGTTGGTTCTCGGCAGGATCGAAGCGGTAGTCGGCACCGCATTGCTCGCAGGGAAAACGGTGGGTTTCGTTCATGCCCGAAGATCCTCCAGAACCGCCTTTTTCCGGCAGGGCCACCCTAGGCGGGACACGCGGGAGAGGAAACCGGTTTTGCGTCGGCCCCGAGCCTCTACCTCCCGGCCGCAGGCGCGGCGCATCCGAGGCTTGTACCGCCGTCGGGCTGCGCGCGTGTCGCAGCACCCTGCACACGAGAAGTTCACATCCTCCACTTTTGCATTCCGCGCCGTTGCCTCTAGGCTGTCGCCAGAACGGGGATAGTGGGGAAACACATGTCGGGTTGGACGAGGGACGCAGTCATGGCCGTGCTGGCGCTGGTGGCCGGGGCGGGCGCGGTACAAGCGGCCGATCTCACATGGCGCTTTGAATGGCAGGGCAATGGCGGCTACGAGATGCGCGGGGCAATCGCGATCGACGCGGCGCTGGCCGAGCGCGATTACGTCTATGCCGAGGACGTCGAGTGCTTCGTGGTCGAGGGCTACCACGAGGACAAGCCGATCGGCCGCTGGGCGCTCGGCATGAAGACCGACGAGACCAGTTGGTCGCTGACCTTCCGCCCGAAACAGGATGCCTTCGAGGTCTTCGGCGAGGAAAGCCCGATGCCGCAGGCCTGGAACATGAACGGTTTCGGCAATGACTGCGGGCGCGAGGGGTTCGGCTTCAACATCGGCAACGCGGCGCAGGACTTGTGCCTGAATGGCCAACTGGTGACGGCCTCGCAGGTGACGCCCTCGCGGCCCTTCCCGGCGACGCGCGACGATGCGGTCAGTTTCCCGGCGGATGCCTGCCTTGCCCCGGCGCTGCTGGGCAAGGCTGAGACCGAGATGCAGCCGGAGGCGGTGATGCCCGCCTCCTACGTTCCGGTCACGCGCCCGGCGGAGGCGGCGGCAGAACGGTGAAGAGCTGCGCCAGCTCGGTGACGTCCTCGGCGCGTTTCCAGCCGTCCTGGCCCTGCGTCCAGACATAGCTCTCGCGGGTCAGCTCGCCATCGGTCGCCATGCGGCCCATGCGTGCCTTCGAGAAGGGGCCCTGGGTCTGGCCATTGATCGCCACGTGCCAGACGTGCTCGACCGGCGGCGGCGGGGGAGGCGGCGGTGCCGCCGCGGCGGTCTGCTGCGGACGCGCGCCCCACGGCCCGGCCTGCGCGCCGGCCATCGCGCCGCCCATTGCCATGCCCATGCCCGCGCCGAAACCGGTGCCCATGGCCTGCCCGGCGGCCGATCCCTCGGCCCCCAGCGCCTCGGCCGCCTGGAAGCGGGTGTAGGCGTCGAGGTCGCCCACGACCCCCATCGAGGTACGCTTGTCGAGCGCCTTCTCCACCGCGTCGGGCAGCGAGATGTTCTCGATGTAGAGCTCGGGCAGGGTCAGACCGTATTCGGCGATGGTCGACGAGATGCCTTTCGACAGCATCTGTCCCAGCTCCTGGGTGTTGGCCGCCATGTCGAGCACCGGGATGCCCGAGGAGGCGATGAGGCGCGAGAACTCCTGCACGATGATATTGCGGATCTGGAAGCTGATCTCGCCCGAGGTGAACTCGCCATCCGTGCCGACGATCTCGACGAGGAACTTCGCCGGGTCCGAGACGCGCACCGAATAGGTGCCATAGGCGCGCAGCCGCACCGGGCCGAACTCTGGGTCGCGGCAGATGATCGGGTTCTTGGTGCCCCACTTCAGCCCGTTGAACCGCGTCGTGTTGACGAAGTAGACCTCGGACTTGAAGGGCGAGCGGAAGCCGTGATCCCAGTGCTGCAGCGTGGTCATGATCGGCATGTTGTTGGTCTCGAGCATGTAGAGACCGGGGGTGAAGACGTCCGCGATCTGCCCCTCATGGACGAAGACCGCCGCCTGCCCCTCGCGCACGGTCAGCTTGGCGCCGTACTTGATCTCGTGCCCCTCGCGCTCGAAGCGCCAGACCATCGTGTCGCGGGTGTCATCCGTCCAGTGGATGACGTCGATGAACTGTCCCGAGAGGAAATCCAGAATTCCCATGATCGTCTCCTGTGTTGGTCCGCCCCCAATGAGGGGGGAGCTCAGCTCGGTCCCAGACCGCCGGTCATCTGTGCGGCAAGCTCCGCAACGATCGGTCTTGCGGCGGCGTCGTCCATGCCGGGCTTGAGCTGGGGGTCATAGAGGATTTTCAGCAACATCTCGTCCATGCTGGTGAGCAAAGCGAACTCGTCATCATCGTTGAAGATCGACGGCCGCGCCTGCGGGCTGTCGTTGCCCAGCCCGAGGCCCTGAGCGACTTCCTCGTGCACGCAGGAACGGCGCAGCAGGTCGGGGTGTTCCGAGCGGATCACCGCGATCGCCTGCCCGTAGGCATAGCCTCCCGGCTCTTCCGAGAAGGCGATGACAAGGCAGTGAATCTCCCGCGGGAGGTTGTCGAAGACCGCAAGCGCGGTGGGGTTCACGTCCGGCACCAGCTGCTTGATGCGCGGCGCGATGGTCGCCTTGTCGTCCTCGGACATGAACAGCACGTGGAAGTTCGGCCGGCTGGTGGACATGGATATCGGATGTCCCGTGATCCGGGCGAGGCGACCGACGTAGGAGCCCAGCATGTTGCTGTCGGTGACCCGCTGGTTCTCGGGCACATGGGCACCGAATTCGACCGCGACGCGCACCGGTTTTTCCCATTTCTTCACCCTGCCAAGCTCGCCGCGAGAGGGTTTCAGCCCCTCGCCGCGGGCGTATTCCTCGGCGAGGGCGATGCGCTCGAAGTTGCGCACGAGCATGGTGTCGGTGATCGGTGTGTCCGGGCCGCCGCCATCGGTGCGCAACAACCCCTGCGACAGCAGGTCGGCCTGCACCCGTGCGTAATAGACGCCGAGGTCGTAGCTGGCGAGAGACTGGCGCGGCACCGTGTTCTTGGCCGGTTCCGGCGGCCTCAGCCCCGAAGGACGGGACTGCGGCAGCACGCCGGTGCTGCGCGGAGCAAGGGCGGAACTGTCGCAGGCGGCGAGGCCCGCGCAAACCAAGATGCCCAGTACGAGGCGACCCCAACTCCGCATGTGATTACGACCCCGCGGGAACCGAGGTGGCCGCGTTGTCGCCGGTCCCGGTGGACCGCGCCTTGGCCGACGCCAGCGTGTCACGCAGCTCGGTTTCCATGGTCTTGAGATCTTCCTCGGCCTTGGCGCGGCGCGCCTTGCCCTCGTCGGCGATGCGCAGGCTGTCCTCGATCGTGGCGATCAGATCGGCGTTAGCCTGCTTGACCGACTCGATGTCGAAGACCCCGCGCTCCATCTCGGTGCGGATCGCGGCATTGCTCTCGCGCAGGTTCTTGGCGTTGGCGGTGAGCAACTCGTTGGTCAGGTCGTTGGCGTCGCGCACGGCGGCAGCGGCCTCGGACGAGCGCTGGATGGTCACCGCCTGCGCCAGCTGGGTTTCCCAGAGCGGCACGGTGTTGACCAGCGTCGAGTTGATCTTGGTGACGAGGCTCTTGTCGTTCTCCTGCACCAGCCGGATCGACGGCAGCGACTGCATGGTGACCTGCCGCGTCAGCTTGAGGTCATGCACCCGGCGTTCCAGGTCATCCCGCGCGGCGCGCAGGTCGCGCAGTTCCTGCGCCTTCATCACCTTCTGGTCCTCGGTAGCGGCCTCGACCGCTGCCTCGCGGGCGGGGATATCGGTGGCGTCGAGCTCGGCGATCTTCTTCTCGCCAGCGGCGATGTAGAGCGCCAGCTCGTCGTAGAAGCTCAGCGTCTTGATGTAGAGCAGATCGAGCGACTTGATGTCCTTGAGCAGCGTGTGCTCGTGCTTCTGCAGATTGTCGGTGATGTTGTCGATCTGCGTCTGCACTTCCTCGTAGCGGGCGGTGAACTTGGCCATGGGGGCGGCCTTGCCGATCAGCTTCTCCCACCAGCTGCGCTTGCGGCGCACGTCCAGCTCCGAGACCGAGAACCCGCGGATGGTGGTGACGATGTCGCGCAGGCTGTCGCCTGCGGGGCCCACGTCCTTGTTGCGCACGTCCGCCAGCATTGCCTGGCTGATCTCCTGCAACTCGGCCTGCGCGGCCGAGCCGAAGGAGACGATCGACTGGGTGTCCTCCATGTCGATCTCGTCCATGCGCGCGCGGATTTCCTCGGTCACCTCGGGCGAGGCGGCGTCAAAGGTCTCCACGTCGTCCGCGGGCTTAGGGTCGGGCAGGATCACAGCATTCACCTCTTCCACCAGTGCCAGCTCCTGCTGGGCCTTGGTTCTCACGTTCTCGGACATCGGACTTCCTCCGTGACTGTCTCTCATTCAGGCTCTGTCAGCCGCACGCCTTCGCGCTGCAACCTGTAGCGCAGCACGTCGATTTCCACCGTCAGGTCAGCATTGTTGTCGAGCAGAAGCTTCTGATTCTTCTGTCCGAAACTCTCTTCGAGGTCGGTCAGCAGCATCATGAAATCGGATTTCGCCCCGCGGTCCTGCGTACGGCTGTAGATGTCGGCGAATTTCACCGCCGCATCGCGCGCGCCCATCAGGTAGACGCCGAGGTACTTGCGCGCCGCGGTCAGGTCGCGCGGGTCTTCCTCGACGGTGCGGATAAGGTCCTTGGCCTTGGCATGGAAGCGCTGAACGCGTGCTTCGACCTGCCGGTCACCGGCGCGGCGCACCGCGTCCTCCATGGCGGTGAGGTAGGTCTCGGCCTCGTCCACCACCTTGGCAACACGGTCTTGCTGGAAGGTGTCGATCCCTTCCATGCCCTTGTGTTTCAGCGGATCGACCCCGAAGGCTCCGATGTGTAGCGCGAAGGCCGACAGGCCGTAGAGCGCCGGGGCGACCATGCCCGGATCGCTCTTGAAGGCAGCGAGCCCCACACCGACACCGGCACAGACCGCGGCAAAGAACTTGCGTGGAATGGCAGGGCGACGGGCGATCTTGCGCTCGTCATAGGCAGCCTGCGCGCGCAGCCCGTCACGCAGCAGCCATGCGCCCAGAAGCAGCACCCCGGCACCGACCAGCCCGATGGCGAGCCCGGCAGCCCCGGAGGTCAGCGAGGTGGCGGCAAGAACGATCGGCGGGGCGAAAAGCACGTTCGAACGGGCCCCGACCGGGTCGACACGCGCGCCATGGTAGAGCGGACGCTCGTCTTGCGTGCCGGCATCCTTGGAAGACCCGTCAGGGCTGTACTTGCCGCCATAGCGCTGTGCCAAGTCAGAGCCCTCCCAGCCAGCCGGAAGTGACTCCGAAGAGGAGCACGATCAGCAGCACATAGGCCACCTTGCGCAAGCTCTTGTCGGTCATGATGATCCCCGCAAGCTCTCTCGGTTCAACAGGAACCTAAGCGCTTCGCAGGGCACTTGCTAGGGGGGAGTTCCGGGACCGAAGGCTCAGGCGACCTGCTTGTCGACCATCCGGTTCCACAGCAGGTCAGCTTCGACATCATAGGCGTCGCGCCCTTGTTCGGTGCCCGCCTTGCGCAGTCGGTCTTCGAAGGCCTCGCCAAGCGCGGTCAGCCGGGTCAGGTAGCGGCGCCGGGCCTTAAGCCGATCGTCGCTGCCCCAGGCCTCAATCAGCCGGGCATTTTCCTTGCCCAAGAGCTCGAGGAAGCGCGCAACAGGCTTGCGAAGCCGGCGGGCGGCAAGCGGATCCTGCGAAATCGTGTGAAGAAGCCCCATGACGCCGCTCTGCAGGGCCTCGGCGCGCCGGCTGAGTTCGGCGTCGCCGAGCGCCGAGACATCGGCGACCGCGGTGGCGATGGCCGCGTCGATCCGGTCCAGCGTCTCCTGGGTGCGCAGGTGGCGCAGCTCCTCGTCGGGGGCGCCCTCCTTGTTGGTGAGCGGATCTCTGCCGAAGGCCGCGACACCGAGACCGAAGCCGAGCAAGCCGAGCGCCGACGGGATCGCCAGCGAGACGAAATGATGCCCGGCGAGAATCATCACCAGCAAGCCGAGCAGGGCGGAGCCGATCATCTTGCGGGGCAGGCGGGGGGCTTTGGCGGTCTCGGCGGCCTCATAGGCGGCGGCGATCGCCGTGCCGCGATGGATCAGCCGCAACGCGGTGGCGAAGATCACCAGCATCAGAACGGCGGTAAAGGCGGTGGATGCCGGACCCTGGAACAGCAGCAGGAGCAGCGGAAAGGCCGCGAGAAGCAGAATGCCGATGCCGGACTCCAGCGGGCCGGACGCGGGGGGCTGCCTGCGAGACGGTCGTGTCTTTCCCATGGTCAGTTCCGTGTTGCGGTGGCCGGGAGGCCGGAGGGTATCGGGCGGGGCCGGGTCAGAAGTATCCCAGCAGGAAGATCAGCAGCCAGAGTCCGGCGAAGGCCAGCTTCGGGCCGAGCGTACCGCTGGCGCGGGCGCGCGAGGTGGCATTGGCCAGCGCGCGGAAGGTGTCCGATGCCACAACGCGGATATTCCCCAGAACAAGGGCGGAGGTCGCGGCAAGGATGGTCAAGGCGAGAAGCGTGCTCATGCTGAGATGATTGTCGCTCAAACCGGGCGAAATGAGGGCACCTTCCGGCCCAATCCGTGAAAACTTCTTGAGCGTTAACGGCGCGTTAAGTCAAATTTGGCGGCTCTTGGGCGGTATTGCCTGCAAGCAGCCGTCTTTGCCTCTGTCACTTCCGCTTCTTGGGCGGTGCACCGCGCCGGCTTCGCGTCGGGGCCGGCTTGTCGGGCTTCGCGCCTTCGAGGCCGAGCTGATCGCGCACCACCTTGGGGCGCAGCTCCTGCACCTCGCCTTCCTTCAACTCGCCCAGCTGGAACGGCCCGTAGGACACGCGGATCAGCCGGTTCACGGTCAGGCCGATGTCGGCCATGGCACGGCGGATCTCGCGGTTCTTGCCCTCGCGCAGCCCGACGGTCAGCCAGGCGTTGGCACCTTGCTGGCGGTCGAGGGTGACCTCCATCGGCTGGAACTTCTGGCCATCGACCATGATGCCCGCGCGCAGCGGTTTCAGCATGTCCTCGGTCGGCGAGCCGTTCACCCGCACGCGGTACTTGCGCAGCCAGCCGGTCGAGGGCAGCTCGAGCTTGCGTTTGATGCCGCCATCGTTGGTCAGCAGCAGCAGCCCCTCGGAGTTGAGGTCGAGCCGACCGATGCTCATCACCCTTGGCAGCTCCTCGGGCAGCTTGTCGAAGATCGTCTCGCGGCCCTTCTCGTCGCTGGTGGTGGTCACCAAGCCGACGGGTTTGTGATAGAGCCAGATGCGCGGCGCCTCGGGCGGCGCCAGCGGTACACCGTCGACGGTGATCCGGTCCTTGGCGGTGACGTTGAGCGCGGGGCTCTCGATCACCTTGCCGTTCACCGCGATGCGGCCTTCCTCGATCATCTTCTCCGCCTCGCGGCGGCTGGCAACCCCGGCGCGGGCCAGCACCTTGGCGATACGCCCATCCTCGGTGGCGATCGGCGTGCCCGTGGGGCGTGGCTCGGGCGCGGGCTTGGGGCCGGGCCGTGCGCCGCGAGGGCCGGGCTTCGCACCGGGCTTGCCGCCGGTTTTGAAACCGCCGCGCGGGGCGCTGGCGTGCTCCGCCTCGTCACGGACGATGCCGCGGCCCTTCGGCTTGCCCGCGGGCCTTCCGAACGGCTTGCCCTCGGGCTTCGCGCCGCGCGCGCCTCCGGCACTCTCCGCCTTCGACCCGCCCTTGAAGCCGGGCTTCGGTCCGGACTTGAAACCGGCTTTGGGGCCAGCCTTCGGACCCGTGCTGGCACGGGACTTGGGACCGGAGGGTTTGGCGGGGCGCGACGGGGGTTTGCTCATGCGCCTTGCCATACTGCATCGGCGGGGCCGGGGGAAGCCGACTCGCCAAGCGCCGCGCTTCGCGCTAAGCCCGCGGGCATGAAGTTTCGCTCTCACATGGATCAGGCGCTGGCCGAGGCGCGCGCCGCCGCCGCCCGCGGCGAGGTGCCGGTGGGCGCCGTCATCGTCTCGCCTTCGGGAGAGGTGCTGGCCTCGGCCGGCAACCGCACGCGCGAGCTGAACGATCCCACCGCCCATGCCGAGGTGCTGGCCCTGCGCGCCGCCTGCGCTGCGCTCGGGTCCGAGCGGCTGCCCGAACATGACCTCTACGTGACGTTGGAGCCCTGTCCTATGTGTGCCGCGGCGATCTCCTTCGCTCGCATCCGGCGGCTCTATTACGGCGCCTCGGACCCCAAGTCCGGCGGTGTGGCGCAGGGGGCGCGGGTTTATGCCCATCCGCAGTGCCACCATGTGCCCGAGGTCTACGACGGGCTCGCCGCCCCAGAGGCCGAGGCGCTGCTGAAGGATTTCTTCGCCGCGCGCAGGGAGGCCTGAGATGGCCCGGGTGATCCTTCTCAACAAGCCGTTCAACGTGTTGTCGCAATTCACCGACAAGGGCACCGAGGGTAGCCCGCGCGAGACGTTGTCGACCTACGTGAAGGTGCCGGGCGTCTACCCGGCGGGGCGGCTTGACCGCGACAGCGAGGGGCTGCTGGTGCTCACCGACGACGGCAAGCTGCAGGCGCGCATCTCCAGCCCGAAGTTCAAGCAGCCGAAGACCTATCTCGTGCAGGTCGAGGGCAGTCCGACCGACGCGCAGCTGGCGCAGTTGCGCAAGGGCGTCGAGCTGAAAGACGGCATGACCCGCCCGGCGCAGGCACGGCTGATTCCCGAGCCCGAGCTCTGGCCGCGCACCCCTCCGGTGCGCTTTCGCAAGTCCGTGCCGGATGCGTGGATCGAGCTGAAGATCACCGAGGGCCGCAACCGGCAGGTGCGGCGGATGACGGCGCACGTGGGGCTGCCCTGCCTGCGGCTGGTCCGCTGGGCGGTGGGGACATGGACGCTCGACGGCATCCCGCCGGGTGAATGGCGCGAGATCTGAGGGGCTGGCGCGCGTCGCGCGCCGCGCTACTCTGAATGCCATGTGCGGACGTTTCGCGGTGACCCTTCCCGATGATGCCATGGCCAAGATCTTCGAGGCCATGCCCGGCAACGACTTGCCGCATGTCCCGAACTACAACGTCTGCCCGACCAACGACGTGCATGTGATCCGCTCGGAAGACGGCACGCGGCTGCTGGTCTCGATGCGCTGGGGCTTCATCCCGCGTTGGTACAAGGTGCCGAATGACGGCCCGCTGCTGATCAACGCCCGAGCCGAGACCATCGCCGAGAAACCCGCCTTCCGCGCCGCCTGCCGCGAGCGCCGCTGCCTGATCCCGGCGAGCGGGTTCTACGAATGGACCAAGACCGAGGACGGCAAGCGCCTGCCGTGGTACATCGCGCCGGCGGAGGGCGAAGTGCTCGCCATGGCCGGGATCTGGCAGGACTGGGAGCGCGAGGGGGAGGCAATCCGCACCTGCGCCATCGTCACTACCGGTGCCAGCGAGCAGATGTCCCGGGTGCATCACCGCATGCCGGTGATCCTGCAGCAGAAGGACTGGGGGCTCTGGCTGGGCGAGGAGGGACGCGGTGCGGCCGCGCTCATGCAGCCCGCGCCCGACGGCGTCCTGACCCTTCACCGGGTCGACCCGAAGGTGAACTCCAACCGCGCCGAGGGGCCGGAGTTGATCGAACCGATCTGAGCGGGATCAGAAGTTGTTCTCGAGTTCCAGCGGCGCGGGGTTCACGTAGTCGATGATGCCCGCCGCGGTGCTATCAGCGGTATAGGTATCGCCAAACGCGCCCTGCATGCCCTCGGTCACCTCCAGTGCGTAAGTCTCGCCGGGCTGCAGCACGCCGCTGTCCCAGCTGGCATCTATGGCGGTGGCCGACATGGGCACGGTGGAGTCGTTCACGAAGTTGATCACGTCGCCGACGGAGACGTAGATCTCGTCGGGGAAGTACCCCAGACCCATCAGCATCACCTCCTGCTCGGCAGCGGCGAGCGGCGCGGCAGTGCCGGCCAGGCAGAGCAGGGAAAGTCCGATCTTGCGCAACATGTCAGGCTCCTCGAAAGGCATGGGACCCGGGGCACGTCCTGCGCCCGTCCCCGCAAGCCCTAGCGCCGGAGTGGGGCGAAAATGGGGCCTCTTGCGGGGAAAAACCGTGGCGCGGTGGTGCGTTCAGACCTCGCCGGCGTGCCGCAGCTCGACCTGCACCACGTCTGTGCGGCCACTGGCGAAGGTCGCCGCGCAGGCGTCGAGATAGAACTGCCAGCTGCGCAGGAAGCTCTCGCCGTAGCCGAGGGTCTCGATCCGCTTGCGCTGGCGCAGCAGCCCATCGCACCAGATGCGGCATGTGCGCGCGTAATCCTGTCCGAAGGCGAAACTCTCGCGCAGCACCAGCCCGGCCTTTTGCGCCTCGCGCGCCAGCACCGCGTTGCAGGGCAGCATGCCGCCCGGGAAGGTGTGCTGCCGGATGAAGTCGGTGCGCTTGCGGTAGAGCGAGAACTCGGCGTCCTGCACGGTGATCGCCTGCAGCACGGCGCGGCCGCCTTCGGCCAGCCGGTCCTTCAGCGCTGCGAAATAGACCGGCCAGTAGCGTTCGCCCACCGCTTCGATCATTTCGATCGATACGATGTTGGCGTAGCGCCCCTGCACGGCCCGGTAATCCTGCAGCCGGATGTCCGCCCGACCGTCGAGCCGCGCGTCGGCGTAGCCTTTCTGGCTGGGCGACAGGGTGATGCCGGTGACACTGCGGCCCTGTTCCGCCGCGCGTTCGGCGAACCCGCCCCAGCCGCAGCCGATCTCCAGCACCGAGGGGGCGTCGTTCAGACGCGACAGGATGCGGTCGTACTTGCGGTCCTGCGCGTGGGGCAGGGCGTCGTCTCCCTCGCCCTCGGCAAAGAGTGCCGAGGAGTAGGTCATCCCTGGATCGAGCCAGAGCTGGTAGAACTCGTTGCCCACGTCGTAATGCGCGCGGATGTTCTTCGACGAGCCCCTGAGGCTGTTGGCGCGCAGCACCCGGTCGATCAGCCGGAACTTCAGCCGCGCGATGGGCCCGGGGGTGACGTAGCGCTCGACCGCATCAAGGTTGTCGAGCGCCAGTCGCAGCAGCCGCTCGGGGCTCGAACTGTGCCACAGGCCGGCCACATAGGTCTCGCCAAGGGCGACCTCGCCGCGCGCCGCGAGCGCCGGCAGCATGGACCAGTCGAGGATGTGCATGTCGGCCTCGGGGCCGCTGTCGCCGAAGCGGTGGCGCGTGCCCTCGGGAGTGATGAGCATAAGCTGCCCGTGCTCGATACGCTCCAGCGTCGACAGGAAGCGGCGTTTCATAAGGGCGGTGACGGGCAGGATCATCGGCTGACCTCTTGATCGGGCGGAGAGGGGAGCGGACGGTAGCCAGCCCCCTTGAGTTTCAGTCGGAGCGCGTTCCAGTAGATGAGCACAATCACGCGCATCGCGCCACCGGGACGTTTCAGGGCGGCTCCGAGCAGGCGCATCGGTGTGGCCGATGCCAGATCGCCGTGCATCGTGGCGATCAGCCCTTCCTTGCCGTCGACCTGGTGGATCGAGATGGCGGCCCCGGCGGTGCTGATGGCAAAGCGAAAGTGGTAGGTGCCGCGCACGTCCTGGAAAGGGGAGACATGGAACACCTTGGTTGCGGTCAGCTCGTCGCCGGGGGCGATAGGGGCGAAGCCGGGGTGATGGCACAGGTAGCTGTGGCGCTGGCCGAAGGTGTTGTTGACCTCGGCGATCACCCCCAGCAGCCTGTCACCGCGTAGCGCCAGCCAGAAGGACACCGGGCAGAACCAGTAGCCGAGAAAGCGCGGTTGGGTCATCAGCGCGACGGTGACCTCGGTCAGCCCGGCGCCGGCAAAGACTTTCCGCGCCCAGGCCGCGCCGTCCCCGGTGCCGCGCGGGCCGCCGTGGTCCCGGTCATGCAGCGCAAAGAGATTGAAGCGGTTGCGGGAGAAGAAGGAGCGGGGACGGGCTCGATCGGGATCCAGAAGCAGGTAGTCCACGCCATAGGCAAAGGCGTGACGGATGCCGCCGCGACGCGCATGGGTGACCCGCGCGGGCAGGTGCAGCACTTCACCGCCTTCCAGAAGGGCCGAAAGGCTGGCGCTCATGCCGCCACCGGCACGGGCAGCATCTGCCGAGCGACACGGACGGCGCTGGCAAAGCCGTCCTCGTGAAAGCCGTTCCGCAGCCAGGCGCCGGCATACCAGCTGCGGTTCTGGCCCTGCAGCTCTGCGATCTTTCCTTGCGCGTCCAGCGCGCCGAGATCGAAGACCGGATGGCGGAAGGTGTTCTGATCGTAGATCAACTCTTCGGGGATCTCGCGCTGCGGATTGAGCGTCACGAACATCGGGTCGCTGTCGGGAATGCCCTGCAGCCGGTTCATCCAGTAGGTCACACCCACTGGCAGGTCGGCAGGCGCGCCGGGCTCTGTGCGGAACACCCAGGAACTCCAGCAGCGGCGGCGGTTCGGCATGAGCCGGGTGTCGCGGTGCAGCACCGCGTGGTTGTCCTGGAACTTCACGGCCCCGAGGGCGCGGCGCTCGGCGGCGCTGGGCACGGCGAGCAGCGACAGGGTGACGTCGGCGTGGCAGGCAAAGACCACCTGATCGTAGGTCTCGGGCGCCTCGCCCTCGGTCATCACCTGTACGTGCCGGTCGTCGCGGGTCACCTGCCGCACCGCGGTGCCGGGGTGGAGCGAAACCTGCCGGGCCTCGAGGGCGGTGGCGAGGCGAGAGACATAGCTCTGGCTTCCGCCCGAGACGGTCCACCACTGGTGCTGGCCACCCGCCGAGAGCAGCGCATGGTTGCGCAGGAAGCGCATCAGAGCTTGCGCCGGGAAATCTCCGATCTGCGCCGAGGGCGTGGACCAGATCGCTCCGCAGATCGGGTATAGATAGCGCTCACGGAAGGCCTCGCCGAGCCCCAGAACCTCGACCAGCTCGCCGATCGAGGCGTTGGGACGGGCCTCGGCCACTGCTTCGGCCTGCTGATTGAATCGCAGGATGTCGCGGATCATCGTGTAGAAGCCGGGCCGCGCGAGGTTGCTGCGCTGACCAAAGAGCGCATTGCCCGAGCGCAGCGCGTATTCAAGTCGCCCGCCATCGAGCGAGACGCCGAAGCTCATGTCGCTGCGCTGCACCGGCACGTCGAGATCGCGAAAGAGCGCGGTCAGATGCGGGTAGTTGGCGTAGTTGAAGACAATGAATCCGGTGTCCACCGGCTGATCGCCGTAGCGCCCGGCCAGCACCGTGCGGGCATGGCCGCCGAGGCGCGGCGCGGCCTCGTAGAGCGTGACGCGGCAACGCTGCGACAGAAGCCATGCGGTGGCGAGTCCCGAGATGCCGCCGCCGATCACCGCGACGCGCTGGGGAACTCCAAAAGACAGGTCTAGGGCCACGCGAACCTCCGCCGGGAAAAACTGCACTTGGAACCGATACGCTCCCGGATCCCAAATGGATCACCAAAGCATTGCGGCGAGGGAAAATTTCTTGAGGTGTGCACCGCTGGTGGTTTTCGCGTCCCGGAAGGGTCGTGCCCTTGCAAGTCCAGCACCCGGCGCTTGAAAAAAAAATCCGCTCGCGAGTGATCCTTTTCGTCTCGGGCGGCGTAACCCCTACATGTCTCTTGATGGCCGCCTCACCACGCCCGAAGCGCACGATGCCTTCCAGCCGGAAGCTGCGGGCCCCGTTTCCGTGGTAAGACTGCCGCGCAAGAGAAAGGACAGATGTGTGACGCCTGCCGAACGAACCGAACAGACGCAGTGGCTGCTCGCCGTGCGCGACCGGCGCGACCGCGAGGCATTCGGGCGGCTGTTCGACTTCTTCGCGCCGCGCCTCAAGGCCATGCTCCTGAGGGGAGGGCTGCGAGACGGCAGCGCCGAGGATGTCGTGCAAGACGTGATGCTGTCGGTCTGGAACAAGGCCGCGCAATTCGATCCGCACCGGGCCGAGGCCTCGGCCTGGATCTACCGGATTGCACGGAACCGCCAGATCGACCTCTACCGCCGAAAGCCGTTGCCCGAACCGGAACTGGTTCAGGAGCCGGAGAGTTCGGAGCCCGACGCGCCGCAGATCCTGGCGATGGAGCAGGAGGCGGCACAACTGCGCGAGGCACTGCAGAAGCTGCGGCCCGAACAGATCGAGGCGCTGCGCCACGCCTACATGGAAGAGCTGCCCCACAGCGAGATCAGCCGGATCACCGGCTTGCCGCTGGGCACGATTAAATCCCGTATCCGCCTCGGGCTCGACCGCCTGCGGCGCGACCTGACAGACCTGAGACCGCAATGAGCAAGATCACCCATCATATCCCCGAGGAGATGCTTCGCGCCTATGCCGCCGGAACGCTGCCGCAGCCCTTTGCGGTGGTGATCGCGGCGCATGTGTCGCTCTGCGATGCCTGCCGCGCCGCGGTGGAAACCGAAGCCGCGCTTGGCGGCGCATTGCTGTCCGACCTGGCTCCCGCGACCGTTTCCGAGGGCGCGCGAGACCGGCTTTTCGCCGCACTCGACAACGCGCCGCCCTCGGTGCCGCAGCAGCGTGGCTCGGGTATTTTCCCGGCCCCGGTGATGGAGGCGCTGAGCGGTCAACCGCCGCGCTGGAAAATGCTCGGCGGCGGCATCCGCCAGCAAATCCTCAGTGCCGACGGCGAGGGCTCGCTGCGTCTGCTCTATATTCCGCGCGGCCGGGCCGTGCCCGAGCACAGCCACGGCGGGCTCGAACTGACACTGGTGCTGCAGGGCAGCTTCTCGGATTGCGAGGGGCAGTTCGGTGTCGGCGATGTGGAGGTGGCGCGTGATGACGTCGACCACCAGCCTATGGCCGGGGACTCGGAGCCCTGCATCTGTCTTGCCGCCACCGACGCGCCGCTGCGCTTCCGGGCGATGATCCCGCGGCTTCTGCAGCCGCTGTTCCGTATCTGATCCGGGGCGCGCGATGAGCTTCGACGGCAAACGCATCTGGATCATCGGTGCCAGCTCGGGCATCGGCGCGGCGCTCGCGCGCGAGCTGGCGGGGCAGGGCGCTCGGCTGGTGCTCTCGGCCCGCGACGCGCAGGCCCTGAGGGAACTTGCCGGTGACTGCCCGGAGGCAGAGGTCGTGCCGCTCGATCTTGCCGAGCGCGCGACGCTGGATGCCGCCGCGCAGCGCATCTCGGAGGGCGGGCCACTCGACGCGATGGTCTGCACCGCCGCGCTCTATGATCCGGCGCGGGTCGTCGATCTCGATCCCGACAAGACCGCCGCTCTGGTGCAGGTGAATGTCACCGGAACGCTGCTGGTGGCACAGCGTGCGCCGAAGGTTCTGCGTGAGGGCGGCCAGCTGGTGCTCTTCGGCTCGGTCGCGGGCTACGTCGGCCTGCCGAAGGGACAGGCCTATTCGGCCACGAAAGCTGCGATCATCAACCTGGCCGAGACGCTGCGGGTCGAATTGGCTCCGAAGGTCGATGTGCGGCTGGTCTGTCCCGGCTTCGTGCGAACCCGGCTTACCGACAAGAACGACTTCAAGATGCCTGCGATGATCGAGCCCGAGCAGGCAGCGCGTGATATCGCGAAAGGCATGGCCGGGCGCGCGTTCGAAATCCATTTCCCCAAGCGCTTCACCTACGCGCTGAAGTTGCTGCGGCTCTTGCCCTATCCGGTCGCGCTGCGCCTCACGGCGCGGCTTGCGGGCTGAGCACCCGTCTCCCGGCCCTGTCGCGGGGGAGGGGTGCTCACGCGGGTTCTTCAGGAATAGTCTCAGGCCGGCTTCGGAAACAGCGCAAGCACCGCCGCGACACCCGCCCAGGCCGAGACGCCGGTCAGCACCGCGCCCCAAAGGCAATCGGCGATCACCTGTTCCCAGCTCCAGTCGGCGAGCGTGGCGAAATTGGTCATCTCATAGGTGCCGTAGCACATGAGGCCCAGCAAGGCGCCCATCCACAGTGCCTGCAGCGCGCTACCCTCGCGCAGGGCGGGCAGCGAGACGAAGACCAGCACCCCCACGACGTAGGCGAGATAGAACCCCGCCGCCGGTCCGAGCCGCAGCGGCTCGGCCAGCAGATGCCCCACGTGCCGCTCGAAGACCGGGCGGATGAGAAAGCGCAGCCCGAGCATGTCGAGCCCGAGAAACAGCGCGGCCGTGATGGCATAGAGAGAGAGCGTCTGCATGGTTGGTCCCTTGGTGCCTTACCCTTGGTTTACGCCGGAGCAGGCGGCTTGGATCACCTCAAAAAACGTGGCGGCATCCCGCAAAACCCGCGTGGGGGCGGTTGACCGGACCGATCGGTTGCAATATCTCTCCCGCCACTACGCGGGCGTTGTGTAGTGGTAAGACCTTAGCCTTCCAAGCTAATGACGCGGGTTCGATTCCCGCCGCCCGCTCCAAACTCTCCCTGACATGCGAGCGCCCTTCAACCGACCTTCCGTCGGCGCACATCCTGTTGTGGCACGCGTGCCTCCGTGACATGCCGCGCCTTGACGCAGGCCGCGCTGGCCCGCAATACCGTCCTGAAGACAAAGGAGCGGGAATGGCCCACGGAAACCCGGCTGCCGTCGTGCAGGACGATCGCGAGAAATCCCGGAAACTCGGGTCCCTGAGGGCTCTCTGGCCTTTCATGCGGCCCTATCGCGGCTTGATGTTCGCGGCCATTCTCGCGCTGATCGCCACCGCGACCGTCTCGCTGACCCTGCCGCTGGCGGTGCGCCGGGTGGTGGACAACTTCGGCACGCAGGACGGCGCCCTCCTGGACCGTTACTTCATGGCGGCGCTCGGCATCGCGGCGCTGCTGGCGCTCGGCACCGCAGCGCGCTACGCGCTGGTGACCCGGCTCGGTGAGCGCGTGGTGGCCGACATTCGCAAGGCGGTCTTCGATCGGGTAATCGGCCTCTCGCCGGCCTTCTACGAGAAGGTCATGACCGGCGAGGTGCTCAGTCGGATCACCACCGACACCACGCTGATCCTGTCGGTGGTCGGCTCGTCGGTCTCCATCGCGCTGCGCAACGTGCTGCTTTTCGTGGGCGGGCTCACCCTGATGCTCTTCACCTCGGCCAAGCTTACCGGGATGGTGCTGCTGATCGTGCCGGTGGTGATCGTGCCGATCCTCACGCTGGGCCGCCGCCTGCGCAAGCTCTCGCGCGAGAACCAGGACTGGATCGCGGTTTCGTCGGGCAACGCCGCCGAGGCGCTCTCGGCGGTGCAGACCGTGCAGAGCTACACCCACGAGATGATCAGCCGCGCGCGTTTCGCGGAGGTCACCGAAAAGAGCTTCGACGCCGCGCGCCGGCGGGTGAAGACCCGCGCGCTGATGACCGCCATCGTGATCTTCCTCGTGTTCACCGGCATCGTCGGGGTGCTCTGGGCCGGCGCGGTGGACGTGCGCGCGGGGCAGATGAGCGCCGGGGCACTGGTGCAATTCGTCATCTACTCGGTGATGGTGGCCGGTGCGGTGGCGGCGCTCTCGGAGATCTTCGGCGAGCTGCAGCGCGCGGCTGGCGCCACCGAGCGGCTGGTCGAGCTTCTGCAGGCCGAGGACACGGTGACCGACCCCGCGCAGCCGCTGCCGGTGCCCTCGACCGTGCGCGGCGAGATCACCTTCGACAAGGTCGACTTTACCTATCCCGCGCGGCCCGGCGTCAAGGCGCTGGACGGCATTGACCTGCACATCCAGCCCGGTGAGACCGTGGCGCTGGTCGGCCCCTCGGGCGCAGGCAAAACCACCATCGTGCAACTGATCCAGCGCTTCTATGATCCCGACGCGGGCAAGGTACTGCTCGATGGTGTGCCGGTGGACCGGATGAGCCGCAATCGTTTCCGTCAGCATATCGCGCTGGTGCCGCAGGACCCGGTGATCTTTGCCGCCTCGGCGCGCGACAACATCCGTTTCGGCCGTCCCGATGCCTCGGATGCCGCGGTCGAGGCCGCCGCCCGCGCCGCCGCGGCGCATGATTTTCTCGGCGCGCTGCCCGAGGGCTACGACACCTATCTTGGTGAGCGCGGCGTGATGCTTTCCGGCGGACAGAAGCAGCGCGTGGCCATTGCCCGCGCCATCCTGCGCGACGCGCCGGTGCTGCTGCTCGACGAGGCGACCTCGGCGCTCGACGCCGAGAGCGAGCGTGCGGTGCAGCAGGCGGTCGACACGCTCTCAGAAGGGCGCACGACGATCATCGTCGCGCACCGGCTCGCCACGGTGAAGAAGGCCGACCGCATCGTGGTCATGGAGCACGGGCGCATCGTCGCGCAGGGCGGACATGATGCGCTTGTCGCCGAGGGCGGGCTCTACGCGCGTCTGGCGCGGCTGCAGTTCACCGACGGGCTCGCGGCCGAATAGGGCGCATCCGCCCTTTGCCCCGGGGCCGCCGCATGCTATTGCCGCAGCCCTTGCGGGAAGTGGATCGGCTTCCCACACTTTGAAAAGGTGCCCCGGCGTGTCCTGCGCCGGCATCCTGCGTGGAGGAGCGCAACCGCAATGCAATTCGTGACTCAGGCTGATCGCGTGGCGATCGAGGCCGAGAAGCCCTGGACCGAGCGGAGCCTGCCGGAAAGCCTGCACGCCTGCCTTGCGCAGACCGCCGCGAAGTTCCCCGATCACCCGGCGATGAGCTTCCAGCTGCTCTCGGGGCCGAAGGATCCCGCCGAGACCCTGAGCTGGTCGCAGTTGGCATCGCGCGCCAACCAGGCGGCAAACCTCTTCCGCAGTCTCGGTATCGCCGAGGGCGATGTGGTGGCGATGGTGCTGCCCAATTGCACCGAGGCGCTGGTGACATTCCTCGGCGGGGCCATCGCCGGAACCGTCGCGCCGATCAACCCGCTGCTGGAACCCGAGCAGATCGCCGCGCTGCTGCGCGAGAGCGGCGCGCGGGTCGTGGTGACGCTGAAGTCCTTTCCCAAGACCGACATCGCGCAGAAACTGGCGGAGGCCTGCCGCCACGCGCCGGGTGTGGTGACGGTGCTCGAGGTCGATCTCAATCGCTATCTCACGCCGCCGAAGCGCTGGCTGGTGCCCTTGCTGCGCCCGAAGCTGCCGCGCACGCATCACGCGGACATCAAGTGCTTCAACGCCGAGCTGCAGCGCCAGCCCACGGGGCTGACCTTCACCCCCTCCACCGAGGATCGGGCCGCCGCCTATTTCCACACCGGCGGGACCACCGGTATGCCCAAGGTCGCGCAGCACCGGGTGTCGGGGATGCTTTACAACGGCTGGCTCGGCTCGCGCCTGCTGTTCCGCGAGACCGACAACGTCATGTGTCCGCTGCCGCTCTTCCACGTCTTTGCCACCGAGGTGGTGATCATGTCGGCCCTGGCCTCTGGGGCGCACGTGATCCTGCCGACCCCGGCGGGCTATCGCGGCGAGGGCGTCTTCGACAATTTCTGGAAGCTCTGCGAGCGCTGGAAGATCAGCTTCATCATCACCGTGCCCACCGCCGTCTCGGCGCTGATGCAGCGCAAGGTGGATGCGGATATCTCGACCGTGCGCTATGCCTTCTCCGGGTCGGCCCCCATGCCGACCGAGCTGTTCAAGCGCTTCGAGGAGGTCGCCGGCCTGGCGATCTGCGAGGGCTACGGGCTGACCGAGGCGACCTGTCTGGTGTCGGTGAACCCTCCCGACGGGGTGAAGAAGATCGGCTCGGTCGGCTTCCCGTTGCCTTACACGGACGTCAGGATCGTCCAGCATTCGGCGCAGGGCGCGACGGAATGCCCGACCGACGAGATCGGCGAGATCTGCGTGTCCAACCCGGGGGTGATCCCCGGCGGCACCTATACCGATACCGAGCGCAATCGCGACCTCTACTACAAGGACATCTATCTGCGCACCGGTGACCTCGGCCGGATCGACGCGGACGGCTACCTGTGGATCACCGGGCGGGCCAAGGACGTGATCATCCGGGGCGGGCACAACATCGACCCTGCGGAGATCGAAAACGCGCTGATGACCCACCCGGCGGTGGCCGTGGCCGCCGCCATAGGTCAACCGGATACCCACGCGGGTGAACTGCCCTGCGCCTACGTCGAGCTGGTCGCGGGGGCCATGGTCACCGAGGAGGAGCTGCTGAAGCACGCACAGGTGCACATCCACGAGCGCGCCGCCTGGCCGAAGTATCTGGAGATTCTGCCGGAAGTGCCGAAAACCGGGATCGGCAAGGTGTTCAAGCCGGACCTGCGCAAGCTGGCCATCGCGCGCGTCTACGATGCCGCGCTTGAGGCGCAGGGGCTCGGGGCGCGTGTGACAGACGTGATCGACGACAGGCGCTGCGGGCTGGTGGCCCGTCTGACGCCAGAGGGTGATCTGGCGGGTGATGAAGAGGGGGCCGTCGCCCGGTGTCTCGGGGCCTTCACCTGCCCCTGGAAATGGGCCGAAAAGGAGTGAGCCGCGATCTGTAGATCCGGCTCAGCAGCTCCTTTTGGCGCAGAAGATCTCGTAGAGCAGGCCGATCACCCGCGCAGTGTCCTCGGTGGCAAGGCTGTAATAGATCGTCTTGCCGTCACGGCGGGTGTTCACCAGCCCTTCCTCGCGCAGACGCGCCAGCATCTGGCTCACCGCCGCCTGCCGCATGTTCAGCAGACCTTCGAGTTCGCCGACGGATTTTTCGCCCGAACCGAGATGGCACAGGATCATGAGCCGACCCTCATGGGCCAGTGTCTTGAGGAAGCCTGCGGCAGTGCGCGCGTTTTCGGCCATTTCCTCGGGCGGGGGGGTGAGCGTCTCTTCCTTCACCGGTGATGCCTCTGTAAAATATCAATCGCAATGTAGGTCGCAGGCCGTGGAAATCTAGGCCGCGGCACGGCTGAGCATGGCTTCGAAAAATGGAGATGGTTTCGATGGCTTACTGCTCGTAGCGCAACTTCAGGTCGCAAAGCAAGCGTTGCCTATGCCGCAGCGCCTTGTTTTCATGGTATTTGCCGGAGACCTCAGTCCTCCAGGGCGAGCGAGAGCGCCGCACCGGTGGCCAACAGGAGTTGCGGCAGCGTGAGCGTTTCGACGTGGCGTCGCCCGGCATCCGTGCCAGTCGTCGTGGCCAGCGCTGCCTGCAATGCCGCTGTCAGCGCGGCAAGCGCAGCCAGTGGCGCGCGCTCCGTCATCCGCGACGCCAATGCCCGCACCAGCCGTGCGGCCCAATCCGCCAGCGCGGTGACCGGGGCGCGCTCGGACCCCCAGCCATGATCCCCGAGGTTCAGCGCGGCGGCGAGCGCCGGGCGCAGCCGCTCTGCGTCCTGCCCCTCGTAGCTCACGCAGAGCAGCGTGCCCCGCAGGGCAGGAAGCTCGGCCTTCAGGGCGGTCAGCTCCGCGTCCGCCGCTATCCCGTCGATCCTTGCTTCGAGCTGCGTCAGCACCTGCCGCAGGCGCAGCGCCAGCGCGCAGTCCTGCAGGTCTTCGGGCAGGGCACTCTGACCGAGGTATTGTGCGTAATCGGGGGCCTGCATCAGCGAGGTGAAGGCGCCCAGCAGCGGCGGAACGACGCTGCCCGTCTCCGCCGTGCCCTGCGCCAGCGCGCCCGGGTCGATCTGCAATTCCAGCGAGGCGCGGTGAATGGCCTTGGCCGCGGTCTCGGGGATCAGCCCGGCCTCGCCCTGCACCTTGGCCAGCGTGCCCGCTACGATCATGATCGCGCGGACCTCGGCGCTGTCGCTGAACAGCTTGGCAAGATCCCCGGCGGGGAACAGGCGGTGCAGGTGGGCGCTGTCGAAGGGCGTGGCGGACATGGGTCAGCTCCGGGCGATACGGTCCAGAAGGGCGGCGAGGCCCTCGGGGTCGGACAGGAAGGGCGAATGCGCGCTGCTCATGTCGTAGACCTCGTCGCTTGGCAAGACCGACGCCATGGCACGCTGGTGATCGGGCGGCACCGCCATGTCCTGAGAACACAGGATGTAGCTGCGCGGCAGCTGCTCGACCCGGCCGGTGAGCGTGACACGTTCCTTCTGGGTCGCGATCGGTTGCGGCGTCAGGTGCCGGGCGGCGCGGTCGACGAGTGCGGCGGGGCAGTCGTGGTAGAACTTCTCGCGGATCATGGCGGGGTCGAAATGGAAGGTCGCGCCACCTTCGTCGCGGCGGATCGCCTCGTTCAGGGGCTGCGCGGGCCAGGCGCGGCTGAGACTGGTGACGCTGTCACCATCGCCGGGCAGGAAGGCGCAGAGGTAGACAAGGCGGTCAAATTTCTCTGGGTGCAGGTCGGCGGCCTGCGTCGCGGGCACGCCGGACATGGAATGGGCGACGACGATGGTGGGCGCATCGAGCGCGGCAAGTATGGCATCGACGTAGTGCTGCAGCGTGACCTGATCGCGCGGGGTGGCATCCTCGCCATGGCCGGGCAGGTCGATGGCGCGGGCAGTGTGGCCGCGGTCCTCAAGCGCCGGGATCACGTCGCGCCAGCACCATGCCCCGTGCGAGGCGCCGTGGATGAGAAGGAAGTTCGCCATCAGATGTGCCCCTGTCCCTTGAGGAAGTCCGTGAGGATTTGCCCGTATTCGGCGGGCTTCTCGACGAAGGGAAGATGCCCCGCGCCGCGGATCAGCGCGAATTGCGATCCCAGAACGAGGTCGGTCGTTTCGCGGACCATGTCGGGTGGGGTCGAGCCGTCCTCGCTCGCGGCGATGCCGAGCAGCGGCAGGCGCAGGCCCGAGGTGGGGGTGATGAAATCGGTTCCGGCGATGGCGGCAGCGCAGCCGATGTAGCCCTTTGCGGGCGTGCGGGTGAGCATGTTGCGCCAGGGCTTGATCCCCTCGGAGGCGCGGAACTTTCGGGTGAACCAGCGCTCCAGCACCGCATCCGCGATCGCCTCGACGCCGCCCTTGTCGACTTCGGCGATTCGCGTCTCCCAGATCTGCCGGGTGCCGATCTTGGCGGCGGTGTTCGACAGCACCGCGGCGCGCACGAGGTCGTGGCGCTTGGCCGACAGCCCCTGCGCCACCATGCCGCCGATCGACAGGCCGACGAAGACCGCGTCGCGAAAGTCCGTGTGCTCCATCAGCCGCTCGGCGTCGCGCACCAGCGCGCCCATTGAATAGGGCGGCTCGGGGCAGTCCGACAGGCCGTGCCCGCGCATGTCGTAGCGCAGGATCCGCAGACCCTTGGGCAGGTGCGGCAGCAGATCGTCCCAGAGCCGGAGGTCGGTGCCCAGCGAGTTGGCCAGCACCAGCGGTGCGCCATCCTCGGGGCCGTCGATGCGGTAGTGAAGTCGGACATCGCCGAGATCGGCCATGAGCATGGCGGGGCCTCCTTGTTCGTGGCGCGGACCCTAGCGGTCGGGGCGGCGAGAGGGAAGGCAGTCGGGACGCTACATTCCATGCCGATCCGAGGCACCGCCCCTTCGCATCGCGCGGCACCGGCGCAGATTGACTCCCGCGCCCCCGGCCTGCTAGCAGGCGCGCCTTGATGACATACGAAGAGGCGCGGGGACACCAATGGCACGCAAGAAGGGTCGCGACATTTCCGGCTGGCTGATCGTCGACAAACCGGCGGGCATGACCTCGACCTCCGTGGTCAACAAGGTCCGCTGGGCGCTGGCGGCGAAGAAGGCGGGCCACGCGGGCACGCTCGACCCCGAGGCGACCGGCGTTCTGGCGGTGGCGCTCGGCGAGGCGACCAAGACCGTGCCCTATATCACCGATGCCATGAAGGCCTATCGCTTCGTGGTGCGGCTGGGTCAGGCGACCAATACCGATGATGCCGAGGGCGAGATCCTGCGCGAGAGCGCCGAGCGCCCCTCGGACGCGGAGATCAAGGAGGCGCTGCACCAGTTCGTCGGCGACATCCAGCAGGTGCCGCCGCAGTTCTCGGCGGTGAAGGTGGATGGCGAGCGTGCCTACAAGCGGGCGCGGGACGGCGAGGAGATGGAGCTTTCGGCCCGTCCGCTCTTCGTGGAATCGCTGATCATGCTCGAACGCATAGACGCCGACCATGTCGAGCTGGAGATGGTTTGCGGCAAGGGTGGCTACGTGCGCTCGATCGCCCGCGATCTCGGCGAGGCGCTCGGCTGCCATGGCCACGTGCTGCGCCTGCGCCGGGTCTGGTCCGGGCCGTTCGACGCCTCGGACGGGATCAGCGTCGAGGAGATCGACGCGCTGGCGAAGACGCCCGAGCTGGATGAGAAGCTGCTGCCGCTGCAGGTGGGTCTTGCCGATCTGCCCGAGCTGCGCTGCACGCCGGAAGGCGCAGCGCGTCTGCGCAACGGCAACCCCGGCATGGTGATCCCCGGCGAGGCCGAATACGGCGACGAGGCCTGGGCGTCATTCGAAGGCAAGCCGGTGGCCGTGGGCATCTTCAAGGCGGGCGAGCTGCACCCGAACCGGGTGTTCAACCTCGACTGAGGCCTAGCCGAGCATCTTCAGCCAGCGCCGCAGCGCGTCCAGCGACTCCGGCTCGTCAAGGAACGGGACGTGGCCGCGGCCGGGGATCTCGGCGGCGATCATGTCCGGGCGGCGGCGCTGCATCTCGGCAAAGGTCTCGGCGGTCAGCAGGGTCGAGCCGTCTCCGCGCAGGGCGCAAAGCGGCAGGCCCTTGAAGACATCGAAAAGCGGCCAGAGATCCGGCGCGGGCTGCGCGCCGGCCTCGAGCACCGCGTCGCGCAGGCGCGGATCGTACTGGATCTGCAGTCCTTCCGGCGTCTCGCGGTAGAATTTCGTCACCTCTTCCATCCAGCGCCCCGGTGGCACGTCGCGGAAGGCTGTCATGCCCATGGCCATCTTCTCGGCAGCCTCGTCGTAGGTTTTCCACGCCGGATTGCGGCCGATGTAGTCCTTGATGACCGCGAGCCCTTCGGTACCGATCTCGGGGCCGATGTCGTTCAGGGCGACGCCGAGCAAGCGGTCCTTCACCGTGGCGGCCAGCACCATGGCGATCAGCCCGCCGCGAGAGGTGCCGAGCACCGCCACCCGTTCCAGCCCGAGGTGGTCCATCAGCTCCACAGCGTCGCGGCCCTCGATGGGGATGGTGTAGCTGGCGTGATCGGTCCAGTCGGACTGGCCGCGCCCGCGGTAGTCCATGCGGATCAGCCGGACCTTCGCGGGATCGAGATGGGCCGCGAGATAGTCGAAGTCCCGCCCGTCGCGGGTGAGACCCGCGAGGCAGAGCAGCGGAATGCCGTGGCCCTCGTCGGTGTAGTGGATCGACAGGCCGTCGGAAGTGGTGAACTCGGGCATCAAAGAAGCTCCGGAATTGTGGTCAGGTCGCTCAGAACGTGCTGCGGGCGGCCGGGCAGGCGGTCCATGGGCTCACCGGCGCGGTTGACCCAGGCAGTGGTGAAGCCATAGGCCGCCGCGCTGCCCGCGTCCCAGCCGTTGGAAGAAACGAAGAGCACCGCGCCCGGTTCCGTGCCAAAGCGTTGGCCGACGAGATCGTAGACCGCGCTTGCGGGCTTGAAGACGCCGACATCCTCCACCGAGAGCACCGCGTCGAGATAGCTCTCGAGACCGGCGCTGGAGACCGCGCCGTCCAGCATGTCGGGGCTGCCGTTCGACAGGATGGCGCAGTGCAGCCCCTGCGCCTTCAGCGTGGCAAGGAGCTTCGGCACCTCCGGATAGGCCGAGAGTTCCCAGTAGAGGCCCAGCAGCGTCTCGCGCAGCTCGGCGTCCCGCAGGCCGTGCCGCTCCATCGCCCAGTCGAGCCCGTCCTGCGTCACCTGCCAGAAGCTGCAGTGATCGCCGGTCACCGCGCGCAGCCAGCTGTATTCGAGTTGCTTGCGCCGCCAGTCGGCGGAGAGGGCCGGCCAGACCTCAGCAAGTGCTGCCTGCCCCGGGGCCTCGGCGGCGCGGCGGGCGGCGGCGGAGACGTCGAAGAGCGTGCCGTAGGCGTCGAAGACGCAGGTGGTGATCTTGCCGGTTTGGGTCATGGGCCTCGCTGTCCTCCTCGCGATCCGGTGCAGGGTGGCACGGTGCGGAGCCTGTCGGAAGGGCGAATTTGCAGAGGTTTGCAGGCATGGGGAGATGCCGCCCATCGGCGTTTCGGACATCCTCTTTGCAATCCCGGGTCAGCATGCTTAGGTTGGAGGGGAGAGCAAACGAGCACCCGCCGCGACAGGTGGCCTCGTCCCATCCACAGAACTTTCCCAAAAAGATCGGAGACACCCCATGACGCAGGTCAAGACCGGCGACACCGTGCGTATTCATTACACCGGCACCCTGAACGACGGCACCACCTTCGATTCCAGCACGGGCCGCGACCCGCTGGAATTCCAGGTCGGCTCGGGTCAGATCATCCCCGGCCTCGACAAGGCGATGCCCGGCATGAGCGTCGGCGAGAAGAAGACCGTCGAGGTCGCGTCCGAGGAAGCCTACGGCCCGGTGCACCCCGAGGCGCGCCAGACCGTGCCGCGCGCCGAGATCCCCGACAACATCCCGCTCGACCTCGGCACCCCGCTGCAGATGCAGACCCCGACCGGTCAGGTCGTGCAGGTGACCGTTGCCGAGGTGACCGAGACCGAGGTGACCCTCGACGCCAACCACCCGCTGGCGGGCAAGGACCTGACCTTTGCCATCGAGCTGGTCGAGATCGCCTGATCGGGGCTGACTGTTCGAGGCCTCGGCCTCGTTTGAAATGAGAACGGCGCGGGGATAACCCCCGCGCCGTTTTCCTTTTCTCAGGCTGGTCCGGCTCCCGCCCTCACTCCAGCGTCAGGATGGTCTGGCCGGTGGTCTTGCGGGCCTCGAGCGCGCGGTGGGCGTCGGCGACCTCGGCCAGCGGGAAGCGCTGGTCGATACGGATCTTCACCGCGCCCGAGGAGACCTTGCCGAAGAGCATCGCCGCCATCTCCTGGCAGGCCGCCGGGTCGGCGATATGGGCAAAAAGCGTCGGGCGGGTGACCTTCAGCGAGCCCTTCTGCGCGAGGATGCCGAGGTTGAAGGCCTCGACCGGGCCCGAGGCATTGCCAAAGGAGATCATCATCCCCAGCGGCCTAAGGCAGTCGAGCGAGCCGATGAAGGTCGAGGCGCCGATGGAATCCATCACCACGTCGACGCCCTTGCCGTCGGTCAGCTCGCGCGTGCGCTTGGTGAAATCCTCGGTGTTGTAGTTGATGCAGGCGTCGGCACCATGGTCGAGTGCCAGCTGGCACTTCTCGTCCGACCCGGCGGTGCCGATCAGGCGGATGCCTTCGGACTTCGCCCATTGGCAGGCGATGAGGCCGACGCCGCCCGCCGCGGCGTGGAACAGCACCGTGTCGCCCTTCTTCAGCGGGGTGGTGCGGTGGAAGAGGTACTGCACGGTCAGCCCCTTCAGCATCATCGCCGCGCCCTCCTCGAAGGAGATGTCCTCGGGGAGCTTGCAGACCTGCGCGGCGGGCATCACCCGCGCCTCGGTATAGGCACCCGGCGGGGTGGCGGCATAGGCGGCGCGGTCACCGGCCGCGAGGTGGGTAACGCCTTCGCCGACCGCCTCGATCACGCCGGCGGCCTCCATGCCAAGGGCATGCGGCAGCTGCAGCGGGTAGAGGCCCGAGCGCTGGTAGCAGTCGATGAAGTTGAGGCCGCAGGCCTTGTGGCGGATACGGATTTCACCGGGACCGGGCTCGCCCACCGGCCAGTCGACCAGCTTGAGCGCCTCGGGGCCTCCGTTTTCCTCGATGATGACGGTGCGGGCTGTTTCGGCCATGGGCGTGTCCTCCTGTCTGCTGTTTGCGCCAGACCCTGCGACGCGGCGCAGGCGGGGGCAAGGGGGATGTTCGGCGGTGCGGATCATGCATCGCGCCGAGGTGATGCACCGCGAGGGCATTTCGTGCTAGGGTGGAGGAATACGCGCGGCCGGCCCGTCTGGTCTTCGGCGCGTGCCAGGACCAGACCCGCGATTGGCGCTGCGCGCGACGCCAAGGGAGGAGGCTCATGGCACAGACACCTCATACGATCGGAAACCCGCTGAGTTGGGCTGCGCAGCAGCTCTCGGCAGCGGGCTCACATGTCTCGGCTGCAACGCGCGAGCTCGGGACGGACCATGCCCATACGCCGCGGCGGGTGCGGACCATGGCGATGTCGGACATCTCGGACTCGCTGCGCGCCGGCTGGGAGGACTTCAAGGCCTGCCGCAGCGACGTGCTGTTCATCGTGCTCATCTACCCCGTCATGGGACTTCTGCTGATGGGCATGGCGTTTCACCAGGCGCTGCTGCCGCTGTTGTTTCCCATGGCGGCGGGCTTTGCCATCATCGGGCCGATGGCGGCCATCGGGCTCTACGAGATGAGCCGGAAGCGCGAGATGGGCCTCGAGGCCACTTGGCGCGATGCCTTCGCGGTGCTCGGCTCGCCGGCCTTCGGCGCGATGCTGGTGATGGGGCTCTACCTCGTCGCGCTGTTCTGCGCCTGGATGCTGACGGCGCATTTCATCCATCTGGTGACCATGGGACCGGCCACGCAGCAGAGCATGGGTGCTTTCCTGTCGGACGTGTTCAACACCACCGGCGGCTGGTGGATGATCGTGCTCGGCTGCGGCGTGGGCTTTGTCTTCGCGCTGGTGGCGCTGGCGGTCTCCGTGGTCTCGTTCCAGCTGTTGCTGCACCGGCACGTCGGCGCGCCGGTGGCGGTGATGACCTCGGTCCACGTGCTGCAGAAGAACCCGAAGGTGGTGCTGTGCTGGGGCGCGGTGATTGCCGTGATGCTGGTGCTGGGATCGCTGCCGCTGCTGCTGGGGCTGATGGTGGTGCTGCCGCTGCTCGGCCACGCGAGCTGGCATTTTTATCGCCGCGCGGTGGCGTGAAGATAAGGCCCGGCAGCGAGGCTGCCGGGCTGCAGCGCCGGATTAGGCGACCTTGAGGACGATCTTGCCAATGTGGGTCGAGCCTTCCATGCGGGCGTGCGCCTCGGAGGCCTGATCCAGCGCGAAGTCCGAGTCCATCACCGGCGCGACACGGCCCGACTCGAGAAGCGGCCAGACATGCTGGCGCAGCGCCTCGGCGATGCGCGCCTTGGCCAAGTCGCTCTGCGGGCGCAGGGTCGAGCCGGTGATCGTCAGGCGGCGCATCATCACCTGCGCGAAGTTCAGCTCGGCCTTGGGCCCCTGCAGGAAGGCGATCTGCACCAGCCGCCCCTCATCTGCGAGCGCCTTGACGTTGCGCGGGATGTAGTCGCCGCCGACCATGTCGAGGATCAGGTTTGCGCCGCCCAGACCGCGCATCACCTCGACGAAATCCTCCTCGCGATAGTTGATCGCCCGCTCGGCTCCGAGTTTCTCGCAGGCGGCACATTTGTCCGCCGAGCCGGCGGTGGCAAAGACCCGCGCGCCGAGGGCGCTGGCAAGCTGGATCGCCGTGGTGCCGATGCCCGAGGAGCCGCCATGCACGAGGAAGCGCTCGCCGGCCTGCAGGGCACCGCGCTGGAAGACATTGCTCCAGACGGTGAAGAAGGTCTCGGGCAGGCAGGCGGCCTCGCGCAGTCCCATGCCCGCAGGGACCGGCAGGCAGTGCGCGGCGGGGGTTGCGACATACTCGGCGTAGCCGCCGCCAGGCAGCAGCGCGCAGACCTCGTCGCCCACGGCGGGCCAGCTGACACCGGGGCCGGTGGCCACCACTTCGCCCGAGCATTCGAGCCCGGGCAGGTCGGAAGCGCCGGGGGGCGGCGCGTAGCTTCCCGCGCGCTGCAGCGCGTCGGGGCGGTTCACCCCGGCGTAGGCAACGCGGATCACCACCTGGCCGTGCCCGGCGTCGGGCACGGGGCGTTCGGTGAGGCGCAGCACCTCGGGGCCGCCGGGCTCCGAGATCTCGACGGCGCGCATGGTCTTGGTCATTCTATGTCCTGTCTTGCGTCCGGGTAGGGCAGGGGGCTCAGCGCGGGGCGGTCCAGCCGCCGGGCAGCCCGTGGCGCGGGCTCTTCGGCGCACGCAGCCTGCCGAGCACCTTCTCGGGGCCGGCGGCCAGCACCTTGCCCAGAACCGGCGTGGCACGGACCTTCGCCTTGGTCTTCTCGAAGCGCATCACGTCCTCGATGCGGCGGTCCAGGAACTCCCAGGTGGCATGGCTGTCGGGCGAATCGTCGCCCAGCCAGAAGAGCACCGTGGAGGAATAGACCGCGCTCAGCGTCGCGCGTTTCGTGTACCAGTTGAAATCCCGCGAGGTGTCGCCCAGTTCCGTCCAGATACGGTCGGCGGTGCCCCAGATCAGCTTGGCGCCGTCGGGGGCGTACATCGGCAGCGCAAAGAGCGCGGTGCCGCGGCGCACCGCCTCGCGGTCGTCCACGGCCTCGATCCGGGTGCGGACGGCCAGTGCCACGCGGTCGCGGAAGCGCATCTCGGACTGGTCTATCTCCTTGAGACGCGCGGACATCGCCTCGTCGCCGCGCCGGTGGAAGGCGATCGCCATGTCCACCGCGCCGCGCGGATAGAGCCCGCGTGCCACCACCGGGTCGATCCCGGAATCACTTGCCGCCGCGCGGAAGGTCGTCTCGGACCAACCGTCGAAGGCGACATGGTTCAGCGCCGCATCCAGCAGGCGCCCGGCAATTTCTTCACTCATGGGGCCTCTCCTTCGACTCAATGGGTAGGAGTCTAGACAAGATTGGCAACCCTTGCTATAGACCGGCTTCCTGCAATTTCCTTGCAACTCAAAACTAGAAAGGTGGTGAAAACCACATGCAGGTTAGTGTTCGCGACAACAACGTCGATCAGGCGCTCCGCGCCCTGAAGAAGAAGCTGCAGCGCGAAGGCGTGTTCCGTGAAATGAAGCTTCGGCAGCATTTCGAGAAACCGTCCGAGAAGAAGGCTCGCGAGAAAGCCGAGGCCGTCCGCCGCGCCCGCAAGCTGGCGCGCAAGAAGGCTCAGCGCGAAGGTCTCCTCTGAGTTTACGCTCGTGAGATCTATCTCGTGAGGTCAGGCAGCTGACCTTCCGACACGAAGAAGTTGACGACCCCCGAGGCTCTGCCTTTCGGGGGTTTGTCGTATCTGGGGGGGAGCGTTTGGCCGGGGCCCGGCTGGCTGTCCCGCGCCGGGCGGGCTATCGGGGCCCAGCATGGATCAGGCTATGACCTCTGAGGGACCCGCATGGACAAATTCGTACTCTTCGACCTCGACGGCACGCTGGTGGACCCGGCGCCGGGCATCATCGGTGCCTTCCGGCATGCGCTTGTCACGCTTGGGCACCCGGCGCCGGCGGATGAGGCACTGCACTGGGTGATCGGTCCGCCGCTGCGCAAGAGTTTCGCGCGGCTGCTCGGGTCGTCCGCGCAGGTTGAGGAGGCGCTGGCGCTCTATCGTGCGGTCTACGGCGAGACCGGGCTCTTCGAGGCCGAGCCCTACGTCGGCATGGTGGCGGCGCTGTCGACGCTTCAGGCCGCGGGCCACCGGCTGTTCCTTTGCACCGCGAAACCCCTGCCATTCGCCCGAAGGGTCGTTGCGCATTTCGGGCTCGATGGGTGTTTCGACGAGCTCTACGGTGCCGAGCTCGATGGCCGGTTCGACGACAAGGCCGATCTGATCGCACATATCCTGCAGGAGCAGGGTCTCTCGGCAGGGCAAGGGGTCATGGTTGGCGACCGTGACAACGACACGCTGGCTGCAGTGCGGAATGGCATGGCCTCGGTCGGTGTGCTCTGGGGCTTTGGCAGTCGAAACGAGTTGGTGGAAAACGGGGCGACGGTCCTGTGCGACACGCCCGCCGAACTGACCGCCTGCATCGAGGCCCTCTTGAGGGGCTGACAGAGTCCTCCGGCGCATGAAAAAAGCCCGCCGGCATCGCTGCCGGCGGGCTTTTCTTGGGGGGCGTCAGGGTGGGTCAGCCCGGCCCGATCATGAAACAGGTGACCTGCCGGGCCTGCAGGCGGCGACAGGCGAGGTCCGCCGTCTCGCGCGTGAGGCCCATGAAGTTGGCGTCGAAGCCGCTGGAGTGATCTACCACCTTGCGCAGCGATCCGTCGAGCGTGGCGGTTTCCATCAGCGCGGTCTGCAGCAGCACTTTCTCGGCGGCGTAGCGGCTGGGATAGCGGCCGACGTTGATGCCCCAGTGGCGCCCGCCCGAGGTCGAGACGCGGGTGACCACTTCCTGTGCGGCGGGTTCTGCGCTGGCGACCGCGATCGTCGCGGTCTGCGGCTCGGCGGCGGGAGCAGGGGCGCTGGCCATCAGCATGGCCTGCGGGCGGCGCACGGGCTTGATCGAGGCATCCGGGGCGATGCCGCCGGTGCCGCTGGCGAGATCGCTGGCGGTGTCGCCCTCTGCGACCACCAGGTCCTCGGCGACGCGCGCGATGTCGATGGGCTCCGGCGCCTCGGCAACGGCGGGCGCCACGGCGGCCACCTGCACGGTCTCCAGGACGCTGTTGATGTCATCCTCGACGCCAGCCACCAGCGGCGCCACGTCGGCGCTGCTGACGCCGGGACGGATCTGCGGGCGGAGACTCTTGGTCACCGCGGCCGCGGCGACGCGGATCGACTTGCCGCGCAGGCCCGAATCGTTGGCATCGGCCCCGGCGACCATGAGGTCGCTGCCACCGACGCGGCCCATGTAGGGCGGTTTCGCGGGGCGGCGCAGTGCGACGTTGGTCGCGGCGCGCTTGAAGCCGAGGTTCAGAAGCTCGGCGCTCTTGGCGTTGCGGGCGGCGGTGGAGGTGCCACCGAAGACCACCGAGATGATCCGTTCGCGGCCGCGCTCCGCGGAGGCGACGAGGTTGAAGCCCGCGGCGCGGGTGTAGCCGGTCTTGATCCCATCCGCGCCCTGGTAGGCTGCGAGGAAGCGGCGGTTGGTGTTGGCCACCTCGCGCATGCCGGCGTCGGTGGTGCGACGCGAGAAGAGGTTATAGTAGCCCGGATAATCGTAGAGGATATGCCGCCCCATGATCGCCATGTCATGGGCGGTCGACAGGTGGCCGTCGGAGGTCAGGCCGTTGGCGTTCTTGAAGGTGGTGCGGGTCATTCCCAGCGCCTTGGCCGTGCGGTTCATGCGGCGGGCGAAGGCGGCTTCCGACCCTTCGATGGCCTCGCCGATGGCGGTGGCGGCGTCATTGGCCGATTTCACCGCGGCGGCGCGCACCAGATAGCGGAGCTTGATCTTCTGTCCGGAGCGCAGGCCCAGCTTCGAGGGCGGCTCCGCGGCGGCGTTCTTCGAGATGGTCACCACGGTGTCCATGCTGATTTCGCCGTGCTCGACCGCCTCGAAGGCGATGTAGAGCGTCATCATCTTGGTCAGGGACGCCGGGTGGAGCCGGGTCTCCGCGTTCTCGGAAAATAGGATTTCCCCAGATCGGGCATCCATCACCAACGCGGCGTAGGGGGCTGCCCACGCGCCGAGTGGCGCCACGAGGGCGAGCCAGATGAGTGTGAGAATGTACAGGCCTGCTCGGCCCGGTCGCTGCCTGCGCCGTCCCGTCACGGTTTTCGCCTTCTCTGCCTCTCGCCTCCGGTTTTCCGGTGGCCAACTGTTCTAGTTTGGGAAAACGCTAGCACGGAGTGCGAAAAAAATAAAGTCTGCAATGCCTTGATTTTCCGACGTTTTCCGGATTGTGATCTCCTACATTTGGTAGGAATCGCTCGCATGAACCACTATAGGGGCGATTGCGGCGCGATTACGGCGTTTTTCCCCGACCTTGGGTCAGTCAAGCGTTTCCACAAGCGGGGCGAGTGCACCGAGGTGGGGAATCTCCCGGAAACGGGGATGGTCGAGCTTCTCGTCGTGCTCCAGGCTCCAGGCGAGATCCTGCGGCACGAAGACCCCCCAACCGCCCGCGCGGATCGCTGGATTGACGTCGGATTTCAGCGAGTTGCCCACCATCATCGCGGCTTCTGAACCGCCGGGGCTGGCGCCGAAGATGCGGGCGTAGGTCTGCGGCTGCTTGTCCGAGACAATCTCCACCGCGTCGAACAGCTCTCCCAGTCCCGAGGCGGCCAGCTTGCGCTCCTGGTGCAGCAGGTCTCCCTTGGTGATCAGCACGAGGTGGAAATCGGGAGCGAGCGCCTCGACCGCCTCCTGCGCGTGCGGCAGAAGTTCGACCGGATGCGCCAGCATGTCCTGCCCTGCCGCGAGGATCTGCCCGATGACGGTGCCGGGCACGCGGCCCTCGGTGACCTCGACGGCGGTCTCGATCATCGAAAGCACGAAGCCCTTCACACCGAATCCGTAGTGGCCGATGTTGCGTTTCTCGGCGGCCAGCAGGCGGGCATCGAGGTCATCGCGCTCGGCGTGATCCGCCAGAAGTTCGGCGAACCGCTCCTGTGTCAGGGTGAAGAAACGCTCGTTGTGCCAGAGCGTATCGTCGGCATCGAAGCCGATTGTCTGCAGTTTCGTGGCCATAATCTCGTCTCTGCTGACCGCGGGTCTTTTCTCCGCGGCTCCTTCGATTTATATAGACCCTTCAAAGCCGGAACCGCAAAGCACACGCAAAGCAAAAGCGTCCCCGAGATGACCCACCCCGTCACGGCCCAGAAATTCGTCATGTCCGACCCGAACGACCCCCGCGATGGCGAGGGCGATTCCGACGTCGTTCTCCAAACCAAGCCCAAGACCAAGCGCCCGCCGCTCTACAAGGTGCTGCTGCTGAACGACGACTACACGCCGATGGAATTCGTCGTGCATGTGCTCGAGCGCTTCTTCGGAATGACCCATGCGCAGGCCTTCGAGGTGATGCTCACCGTGCACAAGAAGGGCGTTGCGGTCGTCGGCGTGTTCAGCCACGAGATCGCCGAGACCAAGGTGGGGCAAGTGATGGACTTCGCCCGGCGCCACCAGCATCCGCTGCAATGCACCATGGAAAAGGAGTGATCCGCCCTCCGAGGCGGCTTCGCCATGTCTGATACCCGATTGAGTTTCGCGCTCGAGGGAGGTCTCGACCTGCCCTCCGAAGGGCGCATCCTGCTGCTCGGCGCGCCGGGCGATTTGGACGCCTCCGACCTGCCGCGCGAGCGCTGCACCGTCGTTCAGCGTCTCGCCCCGGATTACGTCGCCTGGGAGCGCCGTGGCTGGACCGTCGCGCTGGCCCCGGAGGGCGAGTTTACCGCCGCCATGGTCTTCCTGCCGCGCGCCCGAGACCGGGCCGAGGCCTGGATCGCCGAGGCCAATGCCGCCGCCAAAGGTGGTCTGGTGATCGTCGACGGCCAAAAGACCGACGGCGTGGATGCCTGCCTGAAAGCCCTGCGCAAGCGCACCGAGATCACCGGTCAGGTGTCCAAGGCGCATGGCAAGACCATCTGGTTCGCCGCCACCGACGCTTTCGCCGATTGGGCCAGGGGCCCCGCGCAGCTGCCCGGCGGCCAATGGACCGCGCCCGGTGTCTTCTCGGCCGACGGGCCGGACCCCGCGAGCGAGGCGCTGCTCGCCGCGCTGCCCGAGAAGCTGGGTACCAATGTCGCCGATCTCGGCGCGGGCTGGGGGGGGCTGGCGAACGGTATCCTGCGCCGCGAAAAGATCGCCGCGCTGCATCTGGTCGAGGCCGATCACGACGCGCTGGAGTGCGCGCGGCGCAACGTCATCGACCCGCGCGCGCAGTTTCACTGGGCCGATGCGCTGAGCTGGAAGCCCCCGGCGCAGCTCGACGCGGTGATCATGAACCCGCCGTTCCACACCGGTCGCAAGGCCGAACCCTCGCTCGGACAGGCCTTCATCGACGCAGCCGCGCGGGTGCTGAAACCTTCCGGCCAGCTTTGGCTCGTCGCCAACCGGCACCTGCCCTACGAGGCCCGGCTTGCCGAACGCTTCCGCGATTCCGAGGAGATCGCGGGGGATTCGCGGTTCAAGATCCTCCATGCCTCTCGCCCGGGGCGTTGATCGCGGCTAGTTTGGCGCAAACATTCAAGGGATTCCCATGAGTTTTTCCATCGAAGGCAAGACTGCCATCGTCACCGGCGCCGCCAATGGCGTGGGGCTCGCGATCGCGCGGCACTTTGCATCACGTGGTGCCAACGTCATGTTCGCCGACATGGACGAAAACCGTCTGGCGAAGGAATGCGGGCAGATCGATGAAGAGAGCACCATGCGCTATTTCGCCGGCGATCTGCGCGAGAAACTGACGCTGGCGAACCTGCTCTCGGCCACGCTCGACGCCTACGACCGGGTCGATATCCTGGTGAACGGCGCGCGGCAGATCCTGCCCACGAACGTGCATGATTGCGAGGATGCCTCGCTCGAGACGATGCTCGGCCAGAACCTGATGCCCGCGATGCGCCTGAGCCAGATCGTCGCCAAGCGGATGATCAAGCAGGCCGAGGGGCAGGACGTGCGCTGCGCCGGCACGATCATCAACATCTCGTCGATCGCCGCCTGTCGCACCAACCCGCATCTTCTGGGCTATTCGGTGTCGGTCGCGGCGCTGGACCAGCTGACCCGCGCGATGGCGGTGTCGCTGGCCGATCAGAAGATCCGGGTGAACTCGGTGGCTTTCGGCTCGCTGATGTCCTCGAGCCTGAAGAACATCCTCAAGGAGCACCCCGGCTACCGCGAGGAGATTGAGAAGCACACGCCCGCCGGGCGCATCGCCGGCCCGGACGAGGTTTGTGAGGCTGTGCAATTCCTCGCCGCCGAAGCCTCGGGCTTCATGACCGGGCAGATCATGACCGTGGACGGTGGCCGCACGCTGATCGACCCGGTCGGCACGCCGATGCACTGATCCGGGCAGGGGGGAACGACATGACCGACGAGTTCGACGCGCGCAAGAGCCGCGCCTCGCAATGGTTCCGCGCGCTGCGCGACGAGATCGTTGCGGCCTTCGAAGGGCTGGAGGACAGCCATTCCACCGGCCCGCTTTCGGACCATGCCGCGGGCCGCTTCGCCGTGACGCCGACCACCCGCACCGCCGACGATGGCAGCGATGCGGGCGGCGGGCTGATGAGCGTGATGCGCGGCGGCCGGGTGTTCGAGAAGGTCGGGGTGAACGTCTCGACCGTCTACGGAACGCTCGGCGCGGCGGCGCAGAAATCCATGGCAGCGCGCGGCGTGCCGGGGATCGAGACGGATCCGCGTTTCTGGGCCTCGGGCATCAGCCTTGTTGCCCACATGCAGAACCCGCACGCACCCGCGGTTCATATGAACACCCGGATGTTCTGGACGCCGGGGGCGTGGTGGTTCGGCGGCGGGTCGGACCTCAACCCCTGCCTCGAGTACGATGAGGACACCGCGCATTTCCATGCCACCCAGAAAGACTACCTCGATCCGCACGGCGATACGCTTTACCCCGAGCTGAAGGCCTGGGCGGACGAGTATTTCTACATTCCGCACCGCAAGCGGGCGCGCGGCGTCGGCGGCATTTTCATGGACGACCGAAACACCGGCGACTGGGAGGCGGATTTCGCCCTCACACAGGACATCGGCCGCGCCTTCCTGCCCGCCTACCTGCCGCTGGTCGAGAAGCGCCGCGTCATGGGCTTCGGAGAAGCTGAGAAGGACGCGCAGCTCGTCCATCGCGGGCTCTATGCCGAATATAACCTCGTCTACGACCGCGGCACCAAGTTCGGTCTCGCCACCGGGCATGATCCCGACGCGGTGCTGATGAGCCTGCCGCCGCTGGCGAAATGGGTCTGATCCGAAGCTGACATATCTATGCGCCCCGTCCCTCCGGCGGGGCGTTGCTTTTCAGGGCCCCGGGGACGTCTCCGGGGCGCATGCAGGCTGGCGCGCCACGCCCAAACCCTGTATCGGGCTGGCCAACCCCTGATAGGAGAGCACGACATGGCCAAGACCTGGACCGCCTTCACCAAGCTGAGCGACAAGACCGCCGCCGAGGCCCTGGGCGAGGCCATCGAGGAAATGGATCCGGAACCCACGGGCGTAGGCGTCTTCGAGATCGAAGACGGCAGCGGCACCTGGGAAGTCGGCGGCTACTTCCTCGGAAAGCCCAACGACGTGGAACTGGCGCTGCTCGCCGCGGCGTTCAACGCGGTCCCCTTCGTGATCTCGGAAGTGCCGGACCAGGACTGGGTCGACAAGGTGCGCCGCGAACTGACCCCGGTCGAGGCCGGGCGCTTCTTCGTCTACGGCTCGCATGACGCCGACAAGATCCCCGAAGGCTCCGAGCCGCTGCTGATCGAGGCCGCGATGGCTTTCGGCACCGGGCACCACGGCACCACGCTTGGGTGCCTGCGCGCGCTTGACCGCCTGTCGAACGAGGGCATGGTCGGCCAGAACGTCGCCGACATCGGCTGCGGCACCGCGGTTCTCGGCATGGCCGCCGCCCGCATCTGGCCGAACCCGGTGATCGTGTCGGACATCGACGAGGTCGCCGTAGAGGTGGCCGAGGCCAACGTCCGCGCCAACAAGCTCGAGGGCAAGGTTCTCTGTGTCGAGGCCGCCGGATTCGGTCATCCCGACCTCGCGGCACGCGCGCCCTTCGATCTTGTTTTCGCCAACATTCTCAAGCAGCCGCTGATCGATTTGGCCCCTGATATGGCCGCGCATCTCGCTCCGGGCGGCTACGCGATCCTCTCCGGCATCCTGATCCGGCAGGCAGACGAGGTCGTCGAGGCCTATGCTGCGCAGGGCATCGAGCTCACCCGCCGCGATGAAATCGGCGAATGGGTCACTCTCACATTGCGCAAGCCTTCGTGATTGAAACGCGGCAGTATTGCCGCGTTTTCGTCTAAATTACGCCTCTATTTCCCTACAAATACGCCACGTATTTGTATGGTATCGAGGGGTTTCGCGGTATGGAAAGCGCTCTGAGAAGTTTCGAGCGGCGCCAGCGGGCCGTCACGCAAAAGCATCGCAAGCTGGCGCAAGGCTACATCACGAAAGTGAACCGCAACGGCGTGATCGAGCACAAGCCGGTCCGAAAGCTGAAGACACCGCCGCTTGGCGGTCTTCTGATCGCGCTGACCGGGTTTCTGGCGTTCAAGGGCGTGATGCTGGCCAATCTGGGCACTGCGAACTACGCGCAGCATGTCGAGGTGCTTGCCGAGGGCAGCATTGCCGACAAGCTTGGTGCCTGGGTGCTCGGGGTTGATCCCGTCACGCTCTGGCTCGGTGTCCACCTGCAATCTTTGCTGGCCTGAGAGGGCGTGGGCGTGCCCGCAAGGGCGGGCGTCCGACCCTACAGAGTCTCAGACACGAGAAAGGCCGCTGTCCCGATCAGGACAGCGGCCTTTGTGCATGATTTCGCATGAAATCAGCGGCGGCTTGCGATGGCCGGAATATCGGCGCGCGACAGGCCGATGTCGTCGAGTTCACGATCGGTCAGAGCCATCAGGCTCTTGCGGGTCAGACGGGTGTCGTTCCACTCGGCGATCATGCCGAAAAGGGTAGCGAAGAGGCCGGCCGAGCGGGGGGTCTCATCAGCGGCGACGGGCGCGAAGCCGGTGACGAAGACGTTCCCGATGCGGCCTGCCAGACCAGCGGCGCCGGAAGCGTCGCGCGAGTAGTCATAAGCAGCCATGGGTCAGTGTCCTTGTCCTGAAGTTTTTAAAGTGCCTGAATTCTGAGCGGGAGATAGAACCGCCGTGCAATTCTAACAACTGGTCAAAATTGCATGGGGGGTCTGCAGTTTTCACATAGCAACCGAATTAAGCAAAATGCCTGAGAAATAACCCAAAAATCAGGCAGTCCGTGTCGCCAGAGGAGGCTGAAATGTCGCGTTTCGGGCCCGATCCGGCCACCTGTGTGCCTGTCGGAGCGCAGGCGGAAAAATGCGCCAGTGCGAGGGCTTGGCGGATGTTCGCGTTTCGTGCTAATCCGGAGGCAGAAAAACAAGAACGGGCAGGCAGAAAATGCGGGTCATCGGAATCGATCCCGGCCTCAGGCACCTCGGTTGGGGGGTGATCGAGGCGGAGGGCAGTCGTTTGCGGCATGTCGCCAACGGCACATGCGATTCGGGGTCGGGCACGCTCGCCGCGCGACTGCTTACCCTGCACGAGCAGCTGACCGACGTTCTGCACCGCTGGCAGCCCGAGATCGCGGCGGTGGAACAGACCTTCGTCAACCGCGACGGCGCGGGCACGCTGAAGCTGGGTCAGGCGCGCGGCATCGCCATGCTGGTGCCGGCGCAGTTCGGGCTGGAGATCGGCGAATACGCCCCCAACAAGGTCAAGAAAACGGTGGTCGGTGTCGGCCACGCCGAAAAGGCGCAGGTGGACCACATGGTGCGGATGCAATTGCCGGGGGTCGTCATCGACAGCCCCGACGCGGCGGATGCGCTGGCCATTGCCATATGTCACGCGCATCATCAGGGCGTGCAGAGAATGAAGGTGAAGGCATGATCGGACGGATCGCCGGACGGGTGGACTACAAGGGCGACGATCACGCGCTGATCGACGTGAGGGGCGTCGGCTACGTGGTCTATTGCTCCGAACGGGTGCTGATGACGCTGGCGCCGGGCGAGGCCGCGGCGCTCTACACCGACCTGCTGGTGCGCGAGGACCTGCTGCAGCTCTATGGCTTCCCCTCGCTGGTGGAAAAGGAATGGTTCCGCCTGCTGATGTCGGTACAGGGCGTCGGCGCGAAGGCCTCGCTCGCCATCCTCGGCACGCTTGGGCCGGACGGGGTGAGCCGGGCGATCGCGCTCGGCGACTGGAATGCCATCAAGGCGGCCAAGGGCATCGGTCCGAAGACCGCGCAGCGCGTGGTCAACGAGCTGAAGGACAAGGCGCCGATGGTCATGGCGATGGGGGCGGGGCAGGTGACCACCGCCGACGACGTGGTGATCGAGGACGCCCCGGCAGCGGCGCCCGCGCCGACGGCGCGCAAGGCCCCCGCGCCGAATCCCAACGCCTCGGCGCAATCCGAGGCACTCTCGGCCCTCGGCAACCTTGGCTACGCGCCGGGCGAGGCGGCCTCGGCCGTGGCGCAGGCGGCGGGCGAGGACCCCGGGGCCGAGACACCCGCGCTGATCCGTGCCGCGCTGAAGCTGCTGGCTCCGAAGGGATAATCCATGGTCGGTTCCGATCCCACCCTGCGTCCCGAGCCGCTGCCCGAGGACGAGGGCCGCGCGCTGCGCCCGCAGATGCTCGGCGATTTCATCGGCCAGGCCGAGGCGCGCGCCAACCTGCGCGTGTTCATCCAGTCGGCCCGGTCACGCGGCGAGGCGATGGACCACACGCTGTTCCACGGCCCGCCCGGCCTCGGCAAGACGACGCTCGCGCAGATCATGGCGCGCGAGCTGGGGGTGGGGTTCCGCATGACCTCGGGGCCGGTGCTGGCCAAGGCCGGGGATCTGGCGGCGATCCTGACCAACCTAGAGGCGCGGGATGTTCTCTTTATCGACGAAATCCACCGGCTGAACCCGGCGGTCGAGGAGGTGCTCTACCCGGCGATGGAGGACTTCGAGCTCGATCTGGTGATCGGCGAGGGGCCCGCCGCGCGAACCGTGCGGATCGAGCTGCAGCCTTTCACGCTGGTTGGCGCGACGACGCGGCTCGGCCTGCTGACCACGCCGCTGCGCGACCGCTTCGGCATTCCGACCCGACTGCAGTTCTACACCGAGGACGAGCTGCACGAGATCGTCTCGCGCAACGCCGCCAAGCTCGGGGTGCGCGCCGAGCCCGAGGGGGCGCGCGAGATCGCCCGCCGGGCACGGGGCACGCCGCGCATCGCCGGGCGCCTGCTGCGCCGGGTGGTGGATTTCGCGGTGGTCGAGGGCGGCGGCATTGTGAGTCGCGAATTGGCCGACGGCGCGCTGACCCGGCTCGGCGTGGACCAGTTGGGCCTCGACGGGGCCGACCGGCGCTACCTGACCTTGATGGCCGAGAATTACTCCGGCGGGCCGGTGGGCATCGAGACGCTCTCGGCGGCGCTGTCGGAAAGCCGCGACGCGCTGGAGGAGGTGATCGAGCCCTACCTCTTGCAGCAGGGTCTGATCCAGCGCACGCCGCGCGGGCGGATGCTGGCGCAGCGGGCCTGGGATCACCTCGGGTTGCCGATGCCGCGGCCGCAGGGGCCGGGGCAGGGCACGCTCTTCGACGGCTGACGCGCCGCCGGACTTGCGCGGAGGCGCCCGGCATGGCAGGTGGAGCGCCGCGTGGCGGGTGTCGCGCTTTGCGTATTTGTCAAAGAGAAGAAGGGGCGAGCCATGGACGCGGCCGAGGTCGAAGCGCTGTTTACCCGCGAGGACGGGTCCTATCTCTGCGCGCGCTGGGGGCGGCCGCTGGTGCCTATCGTCTTCGGCATCGAGGATGCGACGCTGTCTGTCGTGAAGGGGGCCTTCGAGGTGGTCTGCGCCATGGCGGGCCACAAGATGGCGGAGCATGACCCCGAGCTTGGCGCCAACGTCATGGTCTTCTTCTTCCGCGACTGGGCCGAGCTGCTGGAGTTGCCCGACCTCGGGCGGATGATCGACGGGCTGCCGGAGATGGTGGCGCGGCTGCAGGGCGGCGGCGCCAACCAGTACCGGGTGTTTCGCTTCGACAGGGACGGCTCGATCAAGGCGGCCTTTGTCTTCCTGCGGATGGACGAGAGCCTGTCGCAGATGCCGGCCGAGGAACTCGCGCTGGCGCAGGTCGCGCAGGTGATGCTGACATGGGGCAATGGCGCCTTTGCCGCGCGCTCGCCGCTGGGGCGGCTCGAGGACGGGCGGGTGGTGCTGCGACCGGAAATCGGCGCGCTGATCCGCGCCGCCTACGATCCGGTGATGCCGGTGGCAGCGCAGGACGCCAGCCATGCGCTGCGTCTGGCGGCGCGTACCGGGCTCGCCTGAGGCCCCTGACGGATACAGTTGCTAGCCTGACACCCGGCGCGCGATCTCGCGCAGGTGGCGCAGATCGGTGCCGCAGCAGCCCCCGAGCACGCGCAGCGCCGGATGGGTTCGCTGCAGGGCGGCGAGCTGGGTGCCCAACTCTTCGGGATCGCCATCGTCCAGCTCTTCGCAGGCGTCGAGCTCTTCGTGGCTCTGGCGCGAGGCATTGGCAACGATGCCCGCCAGATGCGCCTCCCATTCGCCGCCGTCGAAGGCCTCGGCGATGTGATCGGGGTGGGCGCAATTGACCATGATGGCCGCCGGGTCGGCGGCACCGGCGAGGCGCTGCACCGCCTCGGACAGGAGCGTGCCATCGGCCAGCCGGCCGTCGGTTTCCACGGTGAAGGAGATAAGCGCTGGGATGCCCGCCTCCTCCGCCGCACGGGCAATGCCGATCGCCTCGCCGGCCGCGCCGAGCGTATAGGCGCTGACCATGTCGGCCCCGGCCTCGGCGGCGGCGCGGATCTGCGGGCCGTGGTAGGCGGCGGAGGCCTCGGCGGCGGTCATGCCGGGCTGGTAGCCGTCGCCCTGAGGGCCGACCTGCACGCTGATCCGGGTCGAGACGTCGAGATGGGTCGCAGCCATCTCGCGCAGGAGCGCCACCGCCTCCTTGGTCACGCGGACGAGGTCATCGGAAGCGTATCCAACAGGCGCGGCGCGGTCGGGGTTGGCCATCCAGGTCGGCGTATCGAGGATGATCCCTGCACCGGTCTCGCGACCGATGGCGATCAGCGCCTCTGCATAGCCGCGCAACCGGGCCCGTCCCTCGGTCTCGTCGATCATCGGAAAGGCGGCGAAATGCGGAAGATCGACGCCGTGGTTGAAGATCAGATCGGTCTCCATCCCGGTCCAGGCGATCCATGTGCGGTCTGGGGTGAGCGTCATCGCGCAGGTCCTCCCTCTAGCCCGGGGCGATGGCGGCGAGTGTAGCACGAAAACCGCGCCTTGCCGCTGTCTGTGTCGGGGGGTGGCGGAAATGCGAAGGGCCGCCCTTTTGGACGGCCCTGCGTTTATGTCTCGGATATGGTTCGGGGCGCGGCTCAGGCCTTGGCGCCGACCATTCCGACAATCTCGTAGGTCTTCTGCAGGATCGGGTCGGCGATGGCGCGGGCGCGATCGCTGCCGGCCGCGAGGATCGCGTCGATCTGCGCCGGGTCCTGCATCAGCCGGGCCATCTCGGTGGAGATCGGCGCCAGCTTGTCGACCGCCAGATCGACCAGCATCGGCTTGAACTCCGAGAACTGCTTGCCGCCTGCCATGGCGAGCACCTCGTCGACGCTTTGCCCGGCAAGGGCGGCGTAGATATTGACGAGGTTGCGCGCCTCGGGACGGCCTTCGAGGCCCTTGGCTTCGGACGGCAGCCCATCCGGGTCCGTCTTGGCCTTGCGAATCTTCTTGGCGATGGCGTCTGCGTCATCGGTCATGTTGATGCGCGAAGCGTCCGAGGGATCGGACTTCGACATCTTCTTCGAGCCGTCGCGCAGCGACATGACGCGGGTGGCCGCGCCCTCGATCACCGGCTCGGTCATCGGGAAGAACTCGGTGCCGTAGTCATGGTTAAACTTCGCCGCGATGTCGCGGGTCAGCTCGACGTGCTGCTTCTGGTCCTCGCCCACGGGAACCTGGGTGGCGTGGTAGAGCAGGATGTCGGCGGCCATCAGCGCGGGATAGGCGTAGAGGCCGAGCGAGGCCTTCTCGGCGTTCTTGCCGGCCTTGTCCTTGAACTGGGTCATCCGGTTCATCCAGCCGAGGCGTGCGACACAGTTGAAAATCCATCCGAGCTGGGCGTGGCCGGCGACCTGGCTCTGATTGAAAAGGATCGACTTTTCCGGATCGAGGCCGGAGGCGAGGTAGCCCGCGGTCAGCTCGCGGGTCTGCCGGCGCAGCGCCTCGGGATCCTGCCAGACGGTGATCGCATGCATGTCGACGACGCAGTAGATCGTCTCGACCCCGCTGTCCTGCATGTCGACGAAACGCTTGATCGCGCCGAGGTAGTTGCCCAGCGTCAGCCCGCCCGAGGGCTGGATGCCGGAAAACACGCGCGGCGTGAAAGCGGAAATGTTGTCGCCCGCGTCGGACATGGGCTTCCTCCGTCTGGAAATTCGGTCTTGGCTGGCTTACCCATGGCCCGACATGCCGTCAAGAAAGAGGCCACAATGGCGCATAACCACAATGTCTCGCCGTTCAATTCGATGCCGCCCGCGATCGTGGCGCTGGCGCTGGTCATCGTCGGGGTCGAGCTGGCCTTCTCGCTGGGCGCGCGTGGGCTGCTGGGCGGGCCGGGCGCGGTGGGCTGGCGGCTCGACGCGCTGCAGCGCTTCGCCTTCTCGAACGAGATCTGGCACTGGATGCTGGCCTCGGGGCAGTTTCCAGCCAAGCACCTGCTGCGCTTCTTCAGCTATCCCTTCGTGCATGCCAGCTTTAGCCATGCGCTGTTTGCGGCGGTGATGCTGCTGGCGCTCGGCAAGATGGTGGGGGAGGCGCTGGGAACGCTGCGCACGCTGGCGATCCTCGCGGTTTCGTGTTTCGGCGGGGCGCTGGCCTACGGCTTCGTCAGCACGCCGATCCCGCTGATCGGGGCCTTTCCGCCGGTCTATGGGCTGATCGGGGGGTTCACCTACCTGCTGTGGCTTCGGCTGGGGCAGATGGGCGCGCAGCAGGCGCGGGCCTTCTCGCTGATCGGCATCCTGCTGGGGATCCAGCTGCTCTTTGGCCTGCTTTTCGGCGGCAGCCTCGACTGGGTGGCGGACCTGGGCGGCTTCGCCTCGGGCTTCCTGCTGACCATGGTTCTGGTGCCGGGCGGTTGGGTGCGGCTGCGCGAACGGCTGCGGCAGCGCCGCTGACCGGGTCGGATCAGAACATGTCGGCGGGCAGGATCGGCAGGGCGCGAGAGAACTTCCGCCCCGCCGCCTTCGGATAGGGCAGGATGAACCCCTCGCGGTCCTGCGGCGGATGCGCGGCGTTGGACAGCGCCGCCTGACGCCAGGTGCGGGCGGCGACGGGATCGTGACCGTTGAGGTGATCACCCAGCCAGGTCTTCGCCAGCCGGCGCTGCAGGTCGTGAACCGCGTCTGGCTTGCGGAACAGCACTGAGGCTTCGGTGTCCCAGCGCAGGCTGCGCCCGTTGAGATTGGCCGATCCGACCATGCCGACGCGATCATCGACAAGCATCACCTTCGAGTGCACGTAGATCGGCCCGGATCCGAGCAGGTCGGGGATTTCCTTGGGAGAGTCCTCGTGCTGCCCGGGCGAGACGATGGCCGCACGATCGCCGAAGGCCTTCTGCACCTTGGTGACGGCCTCGGTCTGTAGGGCGTGGCCGTGGCGGGTGTCCCAGCCATCGTTGCCCTCGTAGAGCACCCGGTCGGGAAACGAGGGCATGAGCAGCACCAGTTGCAGCCCCGGATTGCGCTCGCCGGCCTTGGCGAGCGCGTCGGCCACGGGACGGTGCCGCAGGAACTGCGTCTCGATGTAGATGTTGCGCTGCGCCTCGCCGATCATCGCGATCACCGCCTTCTCGTGCTCGACGATCGCGGCGCGGGGCGACAGGCGCGCGACGCCCGGGCAGGGAGCCGAGAAGGTGCGCACCAGGCGCAGGTCCTGCGGAGCCTGCGGGCGCTTGCCATTTCCGCGGCGCTCGGCCTCGCCCGTCACGCAGGGCGTGCCGCAATCCAGCGCTGCGTTCCAGCAATCATCAAAATGGCCGCGCAACGCACCCGAGAAATCGGGATCGTCCACCCGCATCGACACGTCGTGCCATGTCTCGTCGGCGGGGCGGTCGTGGTCGGGGGTGTCGAAGCGGCGCTCGTTGATGTCGAGCCCGCCGATCACGCAGGCCTTGCCGTCGGCAACAGCGAACTTCTGGTGGATGGTCACCGGCCGCAGCAGGACGGCGCCCTTCAGCACCGTGCGCTGCACGGGGGTGAGCGAGGTCTGCTCCTCTTGGCGCAGCTCGTTGATGTAGCGGGCGATCTTGCCGCGCATCGCCCATCGCCAGAGCCAGCCGGCGTTCTGCCCGTGGGGGGCGCAGAGTATCTGCACATCCCCCGTCACCCGCTCGGCAAAGCCCGAGGCGGAGCGCCATGCGTTGCGATGCAGCGATGAGGTGAAGACCGGATCGAAGTCGGAGATGATCATCCGCAGGGTCACGCCCCGGCGCGCCACGTCGGCCAGCAGATCGGCCCAGTCGTCCATGCCCTGTTCTCGCAGCTCGGGGCTGCGCAGCTTGGTTTGCGGGTCGAGGATGCGGAAGCTCATCACCAGCTCGTCCTGTGCGGCATGGCAAAGCCGTTCGAGGGCGGGAAAACCCTCGGCAGCGGTGATCAGCGATGTCAGCGTCATGTGTCAGCCCTTGCGGCGGAATGCGGTTCTGAACTCGGACAGGCGGAAGGCCCCCACGGCCTGACCGGCGATCCCATAAGAGGCAATGCCGACTACGATCAGGCCGACGAGCGCAAGTCCCCGCCAGTAGCTTCTCTCCAGCAACGGCCCGAGGGCGAGCATGGTTCCCCAGAGAATAGCGCCCATGATCGCCGAGGCGAGGCAGATGCGGAAAATGCGGGTTCGGAAGCGGGCATCGAACCGCGCGACCTCACCCAGCTTGCGTCCGCCCCAGGCGAGCTGCGCCACCATGGTCCAGGCGGCGACGGTGGTGGCGATGGCCGGCGCGTACCAGCCCAGCACCGGCGCGAGGCCGATGGCGAGTACCGCGTTCACCCCCATGCACCAGAGCGCGTAGTAGAAGGGCGTGCGCGTGTTCTCGCGGGCGAAGAACAGCGGCTGCAGCACTTTCTGCATCACGAAGGCGGGCAGGCCGAGCCCGTAGAGCGCAACGGCGAAGGCAATGGCCTGCGCGTCGGCGACGCTGGTCGCACCGCGCTGGAACAGCACAGAGACGATCGGGTAGGGGACCACCACCAGCGCCACGGCGGCAGGCACGGTCAGTGCCAGCGACAGCTCGCCGGCGCGGGAGAAGGCGTGGCGTGCGCCCGCGTCATCCTGCGCCTTCAGTCGGCGCGACAGGTCCGGCAGCAGCACAATGCCCACGGCGATGCCCACCACGCCGAGCGGCAGTTGGTAGAGCCGGTCGGCAGCGTAGAGCCAGCCCACCGCCTTCTCGAAGGTCGAGGCGACCTGCTGGCCGACCAGCAGGTTGACCTGCATGACGCCGCCCGCCAGCGCCGCCGGGATGGCGACGCGTACGAGGCGCTTCATGTCCTTGGTCCAGACCGGGCGACCGGGACGCAGGCGGATCCCGGCGCGCTCGGCGGCGAACCAGACCAGCGCGAGCTGCGCCACCCCGGCAAAGGGGATCGCCCAGATCAGCCACTCCACGATTTCGCCGTCGAGCATCTTGCCGGCAACCATGGCGATGATGACGAAGACATTCAGCAGCACGGGCGCGGCGGCGGCGGCGGCGAAATGGCCGGTGGCGTTCAGCGCACCGGAGAAGAGCGCGGCGAGGGAGATGAACAGGATATAGGGGAAGACGATGCGGCCATAGCCGACCGTCAGGTCGAAACGCGCGTCATTGGCGAAGCCGCCGGCGGTGGCCCAGACCAGCGCCGGCATGAAGATCAGCGCCAGCGCCGAGATCACCAGCAACACGAAGGCCAGCCCGTTCATTGCGTCGCTGCCGAACTTCAGCGGGTTCTCTTCGCCCTCGTACTTCTTGGAAAAGATGGGGACGAAGGCCGCGTTGAAGGCGCCCTCGGCAAAGAAACGGCGGAACATGTTGGGAAGGCGGAAGGCGGCCACGAAGGCGTCCATCACCGGGCCCGGTCCGATGTAGGCGAGAATGAAGATCTCGCGGGCCACGCCGAGCACCCTGCTGGCCAAGGTCCAGAATCCGACCGTGAGAATGCCCGAGATCAGGCGGATGGGTTTCATGCTGCTGCTGCCTCTGCGCGTCTTCTTGAGCGCCAGAGGTAGACTATCGCAGGGGGCCTAGGAAGGGGGCACGTCGGATGCGCAGCCGGTGCACAATGCATGCATACGCGGGGGTTTGCCGGTCGCGCCGGCCACGCCGTGCGGCTTCGGGCGGTGTTGCGGATTGCCCGCTGGCCAAAAGTCGAGTTGAATTTCCCCGGCCCGCGCTGCATGGCTTCGGGGTCGACGCGGCGTCAGCGCCAGACCGGCAAGTCGAGAGTTAGCCGTCATGTCCTTCATCTATTTCATCAACGGTCTGGTATGCGTGTTCTTCGCGCTGCTGATGGCGCTGGTGGCGATCCTGTTCCCCGATACCGGCGCCACCTTCGGCATGTCGGCGGTGCTGGTGGGCATGGTCGGCGGCGGGGTGAGCCTGTCGACCTGGTCCGACTTTCTCGACATCAACCGGCTGCACACCTTCCTGCTGACCTCCTCGGTCTGGGTCACCGCCGCGATCGCCGGGGCAGTGCCGCTGTGGCTGTGGGGGCTGACGCCGGTGGACGCGGTCTTCGAGGCCATGTCGGGGATCACCACCACCGGCTCGACGGTAATGAGCGGGCTCGACGAGACGCCGCGCGGCGTGATCCTGTGGCGGGCGCTGCTGCAGGCGGTGGGTGGGGTCGGCTTCATCGTCACCGGCATCGCCATGCTGCCGCTGCTGCAGGTGGGCGGCATGCAGCTCTTTCGCACCGAAAGCTCGGACAAGGGCGAGAAGGAGCTGCGCAACGCAGCCTCCTTCGCCTCGGCCACGCTGCGCATCTATCTCGGGCTGATGGCGCTCTGTGCCTTCGTCTACCTTGTCGGGGGAATGAACACCTTCGACGCGATCACCCACGCGATGACCACGCTCTCGACCGGCGGTTACTCGGGGTACGACGCCTCCTTCGGGCATTTCGCCAGCCCCTTTCTGCAATGGGCCTGCACCATCTTCATGCTGCTCGGGGCGCTGCCCTTCGCCTGGTACCTGCGCATCGTGCTGAGGGGAGTGATCCGCAGCGAGCAGGTGGCGGCGATGGTCAGGTCACTGGCTGTGGTGATCACCGTGCTGACCGTCTGGCTGGTGCTCGATGAGGGCATGGCGCCCTTCGAGGCGGCGACGGCGGTGGCCTTCAACGTGGTCTCGGTGGTGACGACCACCGGCTATGCCACCACCGACTACACGCTCTGGGGGCCCTTTGCCGCCGTGGCTTTCTTCCTGCTGACCGCGGTCGGCGGTTGCACCGGCTCGACCGCCGGTGGGGCCAAGGCGATGCGCTGGCTGCTCTTTGCCCGGGCGCTCAAGGCCAAGATGCAGACCATCCGCGCGCCGCATGCGGTCACCGCGATCCGCTATGAGGGCGCGCGCGTGGACGAGGACGTGATGAAGGGGGTGATCGTCTTCATGATGTTCTACGGTCTGACCTTCGGCGGCTTCACTGTCGTGCTCGACTTCATGGGTCTGGACTTCGAGACCTCGGCCAGCGGCGCACTGACCGCGCTCGCGAATGTCGGGCCGGGGGTGGGGCCGATCATCGGCCCGGCGGGCAATTTCGCCACCATGAGCGATCCGGTGAAGCTGGTACTCTCCTTCGCCATGTATCTCGGGCGGCTGGAAATGATCACCGTCTACGTGCTGCTGACGCCGCTGTTCTGGCGCGAAATCGGCGACCTGAGGCGTAGCTGAGGCCCGCAGCGGCGATCCCCCGGGCCGGCCGGCAGGCGCGACGTAGCAAGGGTGACGCAAATATTACCTCACGTTAAGCTCTGGTTAGCGGTGCGCGTAGCGTCGTCGATTCGCGCAAGAATTGTGTGCGGTCAGAGCGTTCATGGAGGAATTTTCGATGCGTATGATAGCTGGCGGCGCAGCGCTGCTGATTGGAACGATGCTTTCCACCGGCGGGGCGCTGGCGCAGGAAATCGCCGACACGATCTATTCGGGCGGGCCGATCCTCACCATCGAAGACGCGGCCCCGACCGCCGAGGCGGTGGCGGTGAAGGACGGGATGATCCTTGCAGTCGGGACGATGGAGGAGGTCTCGGCGCTGCAAGGCGAGGCCACCCAGATGTTCGACCTCGCCGGGCGCGCCATGTTGCCGGGCTTCGTCGACAGCCACGGCCACGTGGTGATGGGCGGCATCCAGGCGCTCTCGGCCAACATGCTCGCCCCGCCCGACGGCGACGTGACCGACATTGCCAGCCTGCAGCAGGGACTGCGCGACTGGATGGCGGACAATCAGGCGGTGGTCGACGCGGTCAACCTGATCATCGGCTTCGGCTATGACAACGCGCAGCTCGCCGAACTGCGGCACCCGACGCGGGACGAGCTCGATGCGGTGTCTTCCGAGGTGCCGATCATGATCATTCACCAGTCGGGGCATCTTGGCGTCGCGAATTCCAAGGCGTTGGAGATCGCCGGGATCACCGAAGCGTCGGAAAACCCGCCGGGCGGGGTGATCCGGCGAGGCGAGGACGGGGCGCCCAACGGGGTTCTTGAAGAATACGCCTTCTTCGGTACGCTGGTGCCACTGCTGAGCCAGCTCGGACCGGAGGGCTTCGAGGCCTTTGCAAAGGCGGGGGCCGAGATGTGGTCGCGCTTCGGCTACACCACCGGGCAGGAGGGGCGCTCGAGCGCAGGCAACGTCGCGGCGCTGAAGGCGGTGGACACCAGGGGCGAGCTGCCAATCGACGTGGTGGCCTTTCCCGACGTGCTGGAGGCGCGGGATTTCATCGAGGCGAACGTGTCGCAGGACTACGACGGGCATGTAAGGGTGGGCGGCTGCAAGCTGACCATCGACGGCTCGCCGCAGGGGTTCACCGCGCTGAGGGATCGGCCCTACTACGACCCGGTCGGGGACTACCCGCCGGGCTACAAGGGTTATGCGGCTGTCACCGAAGAACAGGTCAATGACTCGGTCGACTGGTGCTACGGCAACGGCATCCAGGTCATCACCCATGCCAATGGCGAGGGCGCCTCGGACATGCTGATCGCGGCGATCGGCGCGGCGGAGGAGAAATACGGCCCGCCGGTCACCCGCCCGGTGCTGGTGCACGGCCAGTTCCTGCGCGAGGACCAGGTGGACAGCATCCAGCAGCTGGGCATCTTCCCCTCGCTCTTCCCGATGCACACCTATTACTGGGGCGACTGGCACCGCGATCACACGGTGGGCCCGGTCAATGCCGACAATATCTCGCCCACCGGCTGGGTGCGCGAGCGCGGCATGATGTTCGGCTCGCACCATGATGCGCCGGTGGCCTTCCCCGACAGCATGCGGATCCTTTCGGCCACGGTGACAAGGCGCACGCGTTCGGGCGATATCCTCGGCCCGGCGCAACGGGTGAGCGTGATGGAGGGGCTGAAGGCGCTGACAATCTGGCCCGCCTGGCAGCATTTCGAGGAGGACCGGAAGGGCTCCATCAAGGTCGGAAAGCTGGCGGATTTCGTGATCCTGTCGGACGATCCGACAGCGGTGGACCCCGAGACGCTGGCGCAGCTGCGGGTGCGGGTGACCATCAAGGACGGCGCGGTGATCTACGAGGCGCCAGAGGACCTGCCGGAGGGCGAGCAGAAGACCGAGCTGCGCGACCGCCCGTTCCTCGGCGATCCCGAGATGGGGCACGAACTGCTCGATGCGATGTACGCGGCGATGAAGCTCGAGTGACGCGCGAGGCGGGACGTGGGGGATCAGAGTTTCCAACTGGTGGCCGTCCCGCCGAGCCAGAAGATGTCCTCGTCGTGACTGTGGATGGTCATGTCGACACGCTTCCAGGCCAGGTTCAGGCCGAAGAGGTCGTTGAACGGTCCGGGTAGCCTCAGGGTCCGGGCAGACTTTGGTGTGCAAAGAAGTTGAAGGTCTGAGTTCCCCTTCCCCGGAACCACTTGTCCCACGGGCTCGGCAATCGGGATGCCGAGCGCGGTGTCGCCGTTCAGCACGGCGGCGCGGATCTGGAGTTCCGCGACTTGGCGATCGAAGTCGCGTGACGTGACACTCCGCCCTAACAGCGCCAAGCAACGCTTGTTCGTCTCGTCTTGGCTAGGGCGCGGGCGGTTGATCCGCTCCACTTTCGCCAAGCGGGACTGCCGAGGTATTTCGATGCACGCAGTGCTTCGCTCCGGGCGATTGCACCGGCGGTCGAAGTTTTCCAGGGCGTTGCGTTCTTGCACGGTGGAATAATGGCGAGGGCACCCCGGTCGGCTACAGCGACGTGACACTTGCGCGTGTCGTAGGCCTCATCCGCGGTGGCCGTGCCGATCTCCTGGTCGGCGCGGAGCTGAGTGAGCAGGTCAGCTAGCATGGCGGATCACAGAGGTTGCTACCGGTGGCCTGCCCTCTCGGGACCATGTTTCGGATGACCCTGTCGGGCAAGGGATGTGGGGCTTCCGCGATAGACGCCGTTTCGCGCCACCGTGCTTGCCTGCGTGCCATTCTCCTTCGCCCTCTGCCTTGAGGTCGAAGTTATCGATCCGCAGGCTCTGTCGACCAGCAGATTCACAGGCTTCTTCGAGCTGCGATAGGAGACGGTCACTATCAAAGCCCTTTGGCGCCAACTCGGTGTGCTGCATTCCGGAACCGTACAGTCGCGGCCGACCAGCCGCAGCAGACTCGCGACGAACCCGGTCGCCTGCCGGACGGCCATGCCAAAGATGGCTTTCATGGTTAGGCACGATTGGATTGCGGTATCGCTGTACTGCTGCTGATCGGCCTCGCTTGCCGGTTGGCGGCACACCCCATGTCGAGACAACGCGCTTGGAGGGAACCATCGGCGTCTGGCGACGCTGCGGGGAACGGCCTCTGGTCCAGATGGAAAAGGCGCGGAGGACCTCCGCGCCTTTCGCTGTTTCGGAATCAGGCCGAGGCGTGAGCCTTGCCGCGGCCACCGCCGCCACCGCCGCCGCTGCGCCGGCCACGGCCGCCGCGCGGGCGACGGGCGCCGCCGGGCTTGCCGGCATGGCCGCCGGGTTTGCCGCCGCCGGGGCGGCCTCGACCACCACCGCCACCGGCGCTGCGCTGGCCGCGCGCCGGCTCTGCCGGGCGCTCGCCGCCGAGCGTGGTGATCTGCTGGCCGATCAGCTTCTCGATGCCGCGCAGGTCCGCCATTTCCTCGACGCCGCAGAAGCTCACGGCACGGCCGTCACGTCCGGCGCGCGCGGTGCGGCCGATGCGGTGGACGTAGTTGTCCGCCACGTTCGGCAGGTCGAAGTTGTAGACGTGGCGCACGTCCGGGATGTCGATGCCGCGTGCGGCGACGTCGGTGGCCACCAGCACGCGCATCTCACCCTTGCGGAAGGCGTCGAGCGCGCGATTGCGCTGCCCTTGGCTCTTGTTGCCGTGGATCGCACCGACGGCAAAACCGGCCTGGTCGAGCTTGCGCGAGAGCTTCTCGGCGCCGTGCTTGGTGCGGCAGAAGACCAGCGCCAGCTCATCGCGGTGATCATCGAGCAGCCCGGTCAGGGTCTCGATCCGCTTCGGTGTCTCGACGAAGATCACCGACTGTTCGATCTTGTCGGCGGTTTTGCCCGGAGGGGCGACCTCGATGCGCACCGGATCGTTGAGATAGGCGCTGGCGATCTCGTTCATCTGCTTCGGCATGGTGGCCGAGAAGAGCAGCGTCTGGCGCTGGCTCGGCAGGTCGCGGGCGATGCGGCGCAGGGCGTGGATGAAGCCGAGGTCGAGCATCTGGTCGGCCTCGTCGAGGACGAAATGCGTCACCTGGTCGAGCTTCAGCGCGCCGCGGTCCATCAGGTCGATGAGACGGCCGGGCGTGGCGATCAGCAGGTGCGTGCCCTTTTCGAGCTTGCGCGACTGCACGTTGATCGAGTTGCCGCCAACCACCAGCGTCAGGCGCAGGTGCGCGCCGGTGAGCACCGACGACAGCGTGTCGTGGATCTGTGCCGCCAGCTCGCGGGTCGGGGCGAGGATGAGCGCCTGCGCCGATTTCGGCGCGCAGCGCTGCTGGCTGGCGAGCAACGCATCGGCGATCGGCAGGCCGAAGGCAAAGGTCTTGCCGGTGCCGGTCTGCGCGAGGCCCATCACGTCGCGGCCGGCAAGGGCCTCGGGGATGGCCTGGGTCTGGATCGGGGTCGGCTTGGTCAGGTTCTGCTCGGCAAGGCGAGCGAGAAGGGCGGGGCGGAGCCCCAGCGTGTCGAATGTCATGAAAATCCTTTCGGGGAGGGCCGGGAGGGGCCGTCGCCGTATGTGCGCCTTCGCGCGGGAGGAGATGTGCAGCGGGCTGCGATTGGACGCACGGGCCGGATTGCCCGAGTGCCGTAATCGCAAGAACTCCTTCGCGAGGCCGGACCCATGGGAGGGTGCCAACGGCGGGAAATCTGGCATCGCAGGCGCGGGGCGTTTGGCCCCGGGCTGGTAAGGAACCGGCGATCACGAGGAGCTAAATGGGGGGAAACCGTGCGAAAGTCAATGCGGCGGCATGACGGAGCGGCATGCGCGGGCAACGGCTCGTCGCGGCCCGCATGATTATGGCCGTTGCAATTTCCGCAGAAACAGCGCATCTACGGGGCGCTACTGAATTTCGTTTCCTGATTCCTCCACGGCTCAGCATTCGACGTTGAGACGCCAGGTCGCTGCGCTTTGTGGGCGACACAGATAGAGGAATACAACCATGGCAACTGGTACCGTCAAGTGGTTCAACACCACCAAAGGCTTCGGCTTCATCGCACCCGATGGTGGCTCGAAAGACGTTTTCGTGCACATCTCGGCTGTTGAGCGTTCGGGCCTGACCGGCCTCGCCGACAACCAGAAAGTTTCCTTCGACATCGAAGCAGGCCGTGACGGCCGCGAGTCGGCAGTGAACCTGGAACTGGTGTAAGCCGGACCTTGGGCTCCGGCCCTGCCAAGAGACACGAAAGAGCGGGCCCGCGGGTCCGCTCTTTTGCTTTTGGGGGCGCAGTAAGTGCAATGTGAGCCGGGCGGTTTTATACCCCGGCCCGCTGAGCCCCCGCCGCGATGGCGTCGCGCAGCTTGCGTTCCAGCATCTTCTGCTTCGACGGGGTGAAGTATTTCAGACCGAACATGTCCTTCACGTAGAAGGTGTCGACCACCTGCTCGCCGTAGGTCGCGATGACCGCCGAGACGATGTAGACGTGGCTTTCCGACAGGGTGCGCGTCAGGTCGTAGAGCAGCCCCGGACGGTCGCGTGTGTCGACCTCGATGATCGTGTAGATGTCCGAGCCCTCGTTGTCGAAGCTGATCGAGGTGGGCACCTTGAAAGCCTGTTCGCGCTTCTTCAACTTGCCGCGCTGCTCGATGGCCTCGCGCGGGCGGACCTCGCCCATCAGCGTCTTGCGGATCATGTCGCGCAGGCGGGGCAGGCGGGCTTCCTCGTAGGGTGAGCCGTCGGCATCCTGGATCCAGAATGCGGCGGTGGCATAGCCGTCCTTCGAGGTGAAGGTGCGCGCGTCGACCACGTTTGCCCCGACCAGCGAGAGCGCCCCGGCGAGCCGGGCGAAGATGCCCGGGTGGTCCTGCAGGGCAAAGCAGGCGCGGGTGGCGTCGCGGTCCTCGTCGGGGTGGATGTCGATCTTGATCTCGTCATCCTTGATGTCGCGCAGCAGCCGGGCAAAGACCTCGTGCGCGGTCAGATGCAGCCCCTGCCAGTAGGACTCGTAATGGCGCCCGGTCTCGGCACGCAGCTCCTTGGAGTCCCAATCCGACAGCGCCTCGCGCAGCGCCTTCTTGGCCTCGTTGCCGCGGTTCTCGCGGTTGAGCGCCTCCATGCCGTCCTCGAGCCCGCGGCGGGTCTGGCGGTAGAGAGCGCGCAGCAGCGCCGCCTTCCAGTTGTTCCACACGTCCGGGCCGACGCCGCGGATGTCACAGACGGTGAGCACGGTCAGCAGGTCGAGCCGTTCGCGGGTCTGCACCGCCTTGGCGAAGTCGCGCACCGTGCGCGGGTCGGCGATGTCGCGCTTCTGTGCCATATCCGACATCAGCAGGTGATAGCGCACCAGCCATTCGACCGTGGCGCTCTCCTGCTTGCTCAGGCCGAGCCGCGGCGCCACCTTGCGGGCGATCTGCGCACCGAGCACGGCGTGGTCCTCGTCGCGGCCCTTGCCGATGTCATGCAGCAGCAGCGCGGTGTAGAGCACCTTGCGGTTCACCCCGTCGCGCAGGATCGACGAGGCCACGGGCAGGTCCTCGACGAGGTCGCCGTGTTCGATCTGCGACAGGTTGCCGATGCACTGGATGGTGTGCTCGTCCACCGTGTAGCTGTGGTACATGTTGAACTGCATCATCGCCACGATCGGCTCGAACTCGGGGATGAAGGCGGCGAGCACGCCAAGCTCGTTCATCCGCCGCAGCGAGCGTTCGGGATTGCCGTGCTTCAGCAGCAGGTCCATGAAGATGCGCTGCGCCTCGCGATCCTGGCGCATGTCCTCGTCGATGAGGTGCAGGTTGGCCTTCACCAGCCGCATGGCGTCGGGATGCAGCAAGAGGCCGGTGCGCAGCCCCTCCTCGAAGAAGCGCAGCAGGTTGATCTTGTCGGACAGGAAGGCGATCGGGTCGACGATGGCGAGCCGGTTGTGCACCACCTCGTAGCCGTCCTTCACGTTGGGGCCGCGCTTGAACATGCGCAGGAGCAGCGGCGCGTCCTTCTGCTGCTCGGATTCCAGCGAGGTGAGGAAGATGCGGGTGAGATCGCCGGTCGAGGTGGCGTGGCGGAAATAGTCCTGCATGAACCATTCCACCGCGCGGCGCCCGCCACGGTCGTGGTAGCCCATGCGGTCCGCCACCTCGACCTGCATGTCGAAGGTCAGCTGCTCGACCGCCCGTCCGGCGGCGAGATGCAGGTGGCAGCGAGTGGCCCAGAGGAATTCCTCGGCGCGGTAGAAGGTTCGATATTCCTCGGGACGGAACACGCCGAGGCGCACGAGGTCCTCGGTGTCGTCGGTGTGATGGACGTATTTGGTGATCCAGTAGAGCGACTGCAGGTCGCGCAGCCCGCCCTTGCCCTCCTTCACGTTGGGCTCGACCACGTAGCGCAGCCCGTGCTTGCGATGGCGGTCCGAGCGTTCCTCGAGCTTGGCGGCGACAAAGGCGCGCTCGGTGCCCTTGAACAGGTCGTTCCAGAGCCGCTCTTCCAACTCGTCCGCCAGCGGCTTGTGGCCGGTGATGTAGCGGTGTTCCAGCATCGCCGTGCGGATGGTGAAATCCTCGGCACCGAGACGCAGGCAATCCTTCACCGTGCGCGAGGAATGCCCGACCTTCAGCTTCAGGTCCCAGAGCATGTAGAGCATCGATTCGATGACGCTCTCGGCCCAGGCGGTGATCTTGTGCGGGGTCAGGAACAGCAGGTCGACGTCGGAGAAGGGCGCCATCTCGCCGCGGCCGTAGCCGCCCACCGCGAGCACCGAAAGACGCTCGCCCTTGGTCGGGTTCGGGTTGCGGTGCAGGCGCTGGGTGGCGACATCGAAGCAGATGCGCACCAGCCCGTCGGTAACCCAGGTGTAGGCATGGGTGACGGGAAAGGCATTGTGCGGCTGGCGCGCGAATTCGCGGGCGATGGTCTCGCGGCTCTGCTTGCTGGCCTCGCCGAGGATTTTCACCACGGTCGCGCGAATGGCCCCTTCGCCGCCCTCGTCCGGGAGGGCGGCGAAGACGCGGGCACGAATGCCCGCGATGTCGAAGATCTCCTTTGCCGGGGCGATCAGGTCGTCCGGCAGGATGTCGGGGGTGTCAGTAGCCGGCGCCGGAGAAACTGGAGGGGGCAGGGTCAAGAATCGTTACCTGGCTGTTCTGGATGGTGGCGACGGCGAGACCACGCTCGTTGGTGCCGTCCGATTTCAGCCTGAATACACCGCCGGTGCCTTGGAAACCAGCGGCTTGCGTCAGCGCGCGGCCGGTGAGGGCATCGCTGCGACCCTGCGCGACCAGCGCGCCGACTGCGGCCACACCGTCGAAGGCAAGACCGGCCAGCGGGTGCGGCTCGGCGCCATAGGCTCCGCGGTAGCGGGCGTTGAAGTTCCGCTGCATGGCCTGGTCGGGCATGGTGAACCACGCGCCCTGGGCGCCGGGATAGGAGAACAGCTGCGGCGCCACGTCCCAGCGGGTCAGGCCGATGTACTGGGTGACCGCCGGATCGACGCCGGATTCCGGCATCAGCTGCAGCAGCAGCGGCATGGCAGCATTGGTGGCGTCCGAGGTGATGAAGACCGACTGCGCGCCGCTGCTGCCGATGATGCTGCTCATCGATTGCGCGGTGGTGGTCACCCCCTCGACGCTGAGCGGGTAGGGCTGCTCGGCCACGACCGAGACGCCGTTGCGCGCGGCGGCCTGGTTGATGGCGGTCCGACCGAATTCGCCCGGTACGTCCTGAGAGTAGAGCACGGCGACGGAGTTGACGCCCCGGCGCGTGCCGAAGCCCATCAGGCGATCGGCGGTATTGGTGAAGGTTGGTCCGAGGATGAACAGGTTGCCCCCGGCAATTGTCGCATTGTTGGAGAAGGCCAGAACGTTCACACCCTCGTCGGCGACCACCTTGGAGGCCTCGACGGCGGCCTCGCCACGCAGCGGGCCGAGGATGATCCGCGCGCCCTCGTCGACCGCGCGCTGCGCCTGGGCGGCGGCCTGGGCGGGCTGGCCGGCGGTGTCATAGACCGCGAGGTCGATCTGTGCGTTGCCGAGATCGGCGATGGCGAGACGCGCGGCGTTCTCCAGATCGCGGGCGACGGCTGCGGCGGAGGGGTCGGACTGCGGCACCAGCAGCGCCACGCGCACGGTCTGGCCGGGGTCGATGCTCGGGCCGCCGCTGCCGGCGGAACCCAGATCGGTCATGCTGGAGACGTCGCAGGCGGCAAGCAGCGCGCCGGTGGCAAGCACGGCGGCAGGGCGCAGCGCCTTGCGGGCGCGGGCGAAAAGGGCGAACATTGGTGGCTGGCTCCCTCGTTGACGCCCAAGCGGTTCTTCCGCATGAGCATTTGGGAGCAATCATAGTACAGCGGGGGATCGGGTCCAGTGATGAATCCCGAAAGAAGCGGTTTGGTGCCGGGGCTCTACCTGGTTTCCACGCCAATCGGAAACGCGCGCGACATCACGCTGCGGGCGATCGACGTGCTGCGCGCCGCGGACGTGCTGGCGGCGGAAGATACGCGCAGCCTCAAGCGGCTGATGGAGATCCTCGGCATTCCGCTCGGGGAGCGGCCCTGCCTCGCCTACCACGACCACAACGGTGCGAAGATGCGACCGCGGCTGATGGCGCTGTTGGCAGAGGGAAAATCTGTTGCCTACGCCTCGGAGGCGGGCACGCCGATGATCTCGGACCCGGGCTTCGATCTGGCGCGGGCTGCACGCGGGGAGGGCCACTTGGTGACCGCCGCGCCGGGCGTCTCGGCAGTGGTCACCGCGCTGACCCTGGCGGGGCTGCCGACCGACCGCTTTCTCTTTGCCGGCTTCCTGCCCAACGCCAAGGGCGCACGGCGCAACGCGCTGGCAGCGCTGAAACAGGAGGCGGCGACGCTGGCCTTCTACGAGTCGCCCAAGCGCCTGGGCGCGATGCTGGCGGACGCCGCAACGGCGCTCGGCGGGGCTCGGCGCGCAGCGGTCTGCCGCGAGCTGACCAAGAAGTTCGAGGAGGTGCGCGAGGGCACCTTGGAAGAGCTCGCAGAGATCTATGCCGAGACCCCGCCGAAAGGCGAGATCGTGGTGCTGATCGGCAAGGGTGATTCGGAAAAAATTAGCGAATCTGATTTAGAAGACGAATTGTCTGCAGCACTTGACGAGATGTCTGTGCGTGATGCCGCCGACTACGTGGCGCAGGCCAATGGGATCGCGCGACGTCCGGTGTACCAGCTCGCTCTCAAACTCGCGAAAACGCGCGGTTGAGAACGCCTAGGGCCGTCCGGCCGCTTGCGAGATCTGGGCTGCGCAAACTTAAGGCGTGCCATGCCCCGGGTGCGCAACGTTCAGCGGGCGCGATCTAGTCAGCACGCAACCTGTGCGCCTTGGCAGCAGACGGTGGCATGGGACTGTCCCGACCGCGCGGGCCGAAGCTGCGCGTCAACGGCAGGGGAGAGAGAAGGGAGAGGCATGTCGATCCACACGGCGCAATTGGAGTTTGATTTCGCCGGTGCCCCTCCCGTGGCTGTTCCCGTGCCCCTGCCGCCGCGCCGATCCGCCGTGGAAGCGCGCCGGCGGCAGTGCCGGGGGGAAATAAGCTATCACGCCGGTCTGGCAGCGGAAACGCAGGTTGCGGCGGACTATGAAAGGCGCGGCTACCCGCTGTTGCGGCGTCGCTGGCGCGGCCATAGCGGCGAAATCGATCTGGTGTTCGGCGATGGGGACGGCTTCGTTTTCGTCGAGGTGAAGGCAAGCCGGAGCTTCGATCAGGCGTTGGAGCATTTGCGCTGGCGGCAAATCCGCCGGCTTCAGAAGTGCGCGGAGGAATTTGTCGGCACGCAGCCGCTCGGCGCGCTCAGCGCGATGCGCTTCGATGTGGCACTGCTGGATCGGCACGGGATGATCAGGGTGATCGAGAAGGCTTTCGGCCCATAGGCTTCGCGCAGTTCGGCGCTGGCATTGCGCCTCGCGCGCCGCTGCGCCATGTATGGCGAAAGCCACGCGCGGAGACCGACATGAAGATCGCCTTTCAGATGGACCCGATCGGGTCCGTGAACATTGACGCCGACAGTACCTTCCGTCTTGCCGAGGAAGCACAGGCGCGGGGCCATGAGCTTTTCTACTATGGGCCCGATGATCTTGCCTATGAAGAAGGGCGCATCACTGCACGAGGCCACTGGATGACGGTGCAGCGCGTGGCCGCGCAGCCGGCGGTGCTGGGGCCGCGCGAAGTTGTGGACCTGGCGCAGGTTGACGTGGTCTGGCTGCGTCAGGACCCGCCTTTCGATATGCACTACATCACCACGACCCACCTGCTTGACCGGCTGGCACCCGGCACGCTGGTGGTGAACGATCCCTTCTGGGTGCGCAATTCGCCGGAGAAGCTCCTGGTGCTGAATTTTCCCGAGCTGACGCCGCCGACGACCGTTGCGCGCGACCTCGGAACGATCAAGGAATTCAAGGCCCGGCACGGGGATGTCATTCTCAAGCCTCTCTACGGCAATGGCGGGGCTGGCGTGTTCCGGCTTGATCAGAACGACCGCAACCTCAGCTCGCTTCACGAGCTTTTCACAGGTTTCTCGCGTGAGCCGCTGATCGTGCAGAAATACCTTCCCGCGGTGAGCAAGGGCGACAAGCGCGTGATCCTGGTCGACGGCGAACCGGTGGGGGCGATCAACCGCGTGCCCGCGGCGGGCGAGGTGCGCTCGAACATGCACGTCGGCGGTCGCCCTGAGAAAGTCGAGCTGACCGAGCGTGATCGCGAGATCTGTGCCACTATCGGCCCGGTGTTGAAGGAGAAGGGCCAGGTCTTCGTCGGTATCGACGTCATCGGCGACTGGCTGACCGAGATCAACGTGACCTCGCCCACCGGCATCCAGGAGCTGGAACGTTTCGACGGGATCAACGTCGCGGCGAAAATCTGGGAAGCGATCGAGGCCAAGCTGGCCTGAGCCCGCGTCGGGGCGGCGTGCGGTGAGCTGGCAGCTGGCGGTGCTCAATGCCGGGCTGCGGCTGCTGGCCAAGCCGCGGCTTGCCCGTACCCCGGACCCGGCATCGGCGGCGCGCGATCTCGACCACCACGCGCCGCTGCTCATGCGCCAGCCGCCCCATCTGCTGAATCTGCGGCGGCCGGGCGGGCTGCATTGGATCAGCGCAGGGCGCTGCGCGCCGCGGCAGGTGATCCTCTACCTCCACGGTGGCGGGTACATCTCTGGCAGCCCGCGCACCCACCAGGGGGTCATGGGGCGGCTATCGCGTCTCTCGTCGGTCGAGGTCTGCGCGCCCGACTACCCGCTGGCGCAGGACCGTCCCTTCCCGGCGCCTTTCGAGGCCGCCTCGGACGCCTGGGCGCGGTTGCGCGACCTCGGCTATGCGCCCGGGCAGGTGGTGCTTGCCGGGGACTCCGCCGGGGGCGGGCTCGCCCTGGCGCTGCTGTCGGCGCTTTGCCTTCAAGGCGAGGCACCAGCCGGGGCGGTGGTTTTCTCGCCCTGGACGGACCTTGAAATGACCGGCGAGAGCCTGCGTCGCAACGCCCGCGCCGATCCCTTCCTGCCGGTGGCGCGGATCTCGGACCTCGTGCAGATCGTTGCGGGTGAGATGGCGCGGGGTGATCCCCGCCTCTCACCGCTCTACGCGGATTTTCCCGGCTGCCCGCCGGTGCGCCTGTGCTGGTCGGGCAGCGAGATTCTTGCCGATGACGGCGCGCGCATGGCGGCGCATCTGCGGGAGGCGGGCGCCCGGGTCGAGGTCGAAACCCATCCGCTCGCCCCGCATGCCTGGCCGGTGTTCGACGGTTGGGTTCCCGAAGCCAGGGCAACGCTGCGGCGCGCGGCGCGCTTCGTTCAAGATGTCCTGGGCGAGACCAGCCGGTAGCTCAGCGCCTCGGCCACATGCGGACGGCGCAGCGCCTCTTCCCCGGCGAGGTCGGCGAGGGTCCGGGCGACGCGCAGCACCCGGTGGTAGCCGCGCATCGACAGGCCGAACCGCTCGGCGGCGCGCAGCAGAAGCGCGCGGCCCTCGGCGTCCGGCGTCGCGATCTCGTCGAGCAGCCGGCCATCGACATCGGCATTCGTGCTGATGCCCGGGTGCCCCGCGTAGCGCTTGGCCTGCCGGGCACGGGCCGTGGCGACACGCGCGGCGACGGTCGCGCTGTCCTCGCCGGCGGGCGGCAGCGACATGTCCTCGAGCGTGACCGGGGGCACCTCGAGCCGGAGGTCGAAGCGGTCCATGAGCGGGCCGGAGATGCGCCCCAGATAGTCCTCGGCGCACACGGGCGCGCGTGAGCAGGCGCGGGCGGGGTCCCCGGCCATGCCGCATTTGCAGGGGTTCGCGGCTGCAGCGAGCAGGAAGCGGCAGGGATAGGTGACATGGGCGTTGGCGCGGCTGACGGTGATCTCGCCGCTCTCCAGCGGTTGGCGCAGGCTGTCGAGCACGTTGCGCGGAAACTCGGGCAACTCGTCCATGAAGAGCACGCCGTTGTGCGCGAGGCTGATCTGCCCCGGGCGCGCGCTGCGCCCGCCACCGGTCAGCGCTGCCATCGACGCGGTATGGTGCGGCTGCTGGAAGGGACGGGCCATTGTCAGCCTGCCTTCGGCGAGATCGCCCGCGAGCGAGCGGATCATCGCGGTCTCTAGCGCCTCGTCCGGGCCAAGTGGCGGCATGAGGCCGGGCAGGCGGCGCGCGAGCATGGATTTGCCGGTGCCGGGCGGTCCGGTGAACAACAGGTGGTGGCGGCCCGCCGCTGCCACCTCCAGCGCGCGCTTGGCGCGCTCTTGGCCCGAGACGTCGCGCAGGTCCGGTCCTCCGGGCGCCGATTCGGCAAGACCGGGGCGCGCCGGTTCGATTGGCCCGGCGCCGGTGAAATGGCGGATCACTTGGGTCAGATCCGTTGCAGCCAGCACGCGGCAGGCCTCGACCCAGGCGGCTTCGGGGCCGCAGGCGGAGGGGCAGAGCAAGCTGCGCGCCTCGGCGGCGGCGGTCACCGCCGCGGGCAGGGCGCCGGGCACGGCGACGAGGGCGCCATCGAGGGTCAGTTCGCCGAGCGCCACGATGCCCGCTACCTCGTCCGCCGGTATCACCTCGAGCGCGGCGAGCAGGCCGAGCGCGATGGGCAGGTCGAAATGCGAGCCCTCCTTCGGCAGATCCGCGGGCGAGAGGTTCACCGTGATGCGCTTCGACGGCAGGGCGATCGCGAGCGCCTGCAGCGCGGCGCGGATGCGTTCTCGCGCTTCGGACACGGCCTTGTCCGGCAGGCCGACCACGGCGAAGCCGGGTACGCCCGGGGTGACGGCGCATTGCACTTCGACGAGCCGGGCCTCGACCCCGTCGAAGGCGACGGTATAGGCGCAGGCCGCCATGCTCCGCGATCCCCCCTCCAGCCTTTTCTGCCAAGATGACAGTGGCGGTCTTGATGATTGGTTAACTGCTGTGTGGGAATCTGCCGGTGCGTGGAAACTTTCTCAGGGTGCCCTAAATCTGGAAGACGGCGCAGGCGACAGCGCAAGACAGCGCTGCGGGCAGTTTTGGATACACGCGCGAAAACAAGGGATTGCGACACCGGAATGTCGGGCCTTGTAGCGTGCCTTTTGCTCCGAACACGCGTCGCGAAAGTCTATTTCGGCTCGCTCGACCAGCTCTGGTGGGGCGCGGATCTTCGCCTGTTAAAATTTCTCGGAAACCAAATGCCGTGACGCGTCGTTACTATACCAAAGAGTAACGAGGTCGGCGCGGCCGGCCCAGCCAACGGGGGCCTTGCATGGCTTTGGATTCGACCTTCAACGATCAGACCCTCTCGCGCCGCGCTATGAAGGCGGAGCTGCTCGACGCGGAAACCGAGCTTCAACTCGCCTACGCCTGGCGCGACCAGCGCGATGAGCAGGCCCTTCACCGTCTGATCAACGCCTACATGCGGCTGGCGATTTCCATGGCCGCGAAGTTCAAGCGCTACGGGGCCCCGATGAACGATCTCGTACAGGAGGCGGGGCTTGGCCTGATGAAGGCCGCCGACAAGTTCGACCCGGACCGCGGCGTGCGCTTCTCGACCTACGCCGTGTGGTGGATCAAGGCTTCGATCCAGGACTACGTAATGCGCAACTGGTCGATGGTGCGCACCGGCTCCACCTCTTCCCAGAAATCCTTGTTCTTCAACATGCGCCGCGTTCAGGCCCGGCTCGAGCGCGAGGCCTCGTCCCGCGGCGAGATTATGAACCGCAACACGCTGCGCGAGATGATCGCCACCGAGATCGGCGTGCCGCTGCATGACGTCGAGATGATGGAAGGCCGGCTTTCGGGCTCGGACTATTCGCTCAATGCCACGCAGAGCACCGACGAGGACGGCCGCGAGTGGATCGACACGCTGGAGGACGAAGGCGAGCAAAGCTCGAGCCTCGTCGAGGGCAAGCTCGACAACGCCCAGCTGCGCGAATGGCTGGTCACCGCGATGACCTCGCTGAATGATCGCGAAAGGTTCATCGTCCGCGAGCGCAAGCTGCGCGATGAGACCCGGACGCTGGAAAGCCTTGGCCAGGAACTGGGTTTGTCGAAAGAGCGGGTGCGCCAGCTCGAGGCGGCGGCCTTTGCCAAGATGCGCAAGTCGCTTGAGTCCCAGTCGACCGAGGTGCAACACTTCCTCGCATGACGCGAGCCCTTGTTCTGACCCTGATCTCTCTCGCTGCGCCCTCTCTCGCGCAGCAAGACCCTGTCTCTCCGCAGGATGGCACATCCGCCCTCATGGGGGCGGATGTGGTGTTTCTGGGAGAAACCCATGACAACCCGGCGCACCATGCGCGGCAGGCCGAGCTTGTTGCGCAGATCAAGCCGGTGGCGCTGGTCTTCGAGATGCTGTCCCCGGAGCAGGCCGCACAGGTGACGCCCGAACTGGCCGGCGACGAGGCGTCGCTGGAAGCGGCGCTCGGTTGGAATGGCAGCGGCTGGCCGGATTTTTCCATGTACTACCCGATCTTCGCTGCGGCTCCCGAGGCGAAGGTTTTCGGCGCGGAATTGCCGCGCGAAGAGGCCCGTGCGCTTGGCGAGGGCGACCTGACCAAGGTCTTCGGTCCCAGCGCCGGCTTCTACGGGCTGGACGAGCCGCTCGACCCGGAGGAGGACGCGGCGCGCCAGCAATTGCAGATGGCGGCGCATTGCGACGCGCTGCCGCTCGAGATGCTGCCCACCATGGTGGGCATCCAGCGCCTGCGCGACGCGCGACTGGCCGAGACGGCGCTTGAGGCCTATGCCGATCTGGGCGGGCCGGTGGTGGTGATCACCGGCAACGGCCACGCGCGCAAGGACTGGGGCGCCCCCGCGCTGCTGTCGCGGGCGGCGGGCGAGGTCTCGGTGGCGGCGCTCGGGCAGGGCGAGACCGGACAGGGAGCCCCGGACGGTGGCTTCGATCTGGTCGAGGAGAGCGCGCCGGCGGACCGCGGCGATCCCTGCGAAGACTTCCAGATGCCGCAGAGCAACTGATCCGCCTTGCCCCGACGTGGCGGGGCGGATTGAGTTTTCCCGCTGCGGCCTCTAACACTTGGGGCCGAAAGGCGGGGCAGGCGGCCCCGGTGGCGAGGGGCGCGGCATCATGCTTTCCGGCAAGCGGATACTTCTGATCATCGGCGGCGGCATCGCGGCCTACAAGTCTCTGGAGCTGATCCGGCGTCTGCGCGAGCGCGGCGCCGCGGTGACCCCGGTGATGACCCGCGCGGCGGAGGAGTTCGTCACGCCGCTCTCGGTCTCGGCGCTGGCCGGCGAGGAGGTGCACCGCGATCTCTTCGACCTGACCAAGGAAGCCGAGATGGGGCACATCCAGCTCAGCCGCGTGGCCGACCTGGTGGTGGTCTCCCCGGCGACGGCGGACCTCATGGCGAAGATGGCGCAGGGGTTCGCGGGGGACCTCGCTTCGACGCTTTTGCTCGCCACCGACACGCCGGTGCTGATCGCGCCTGCGATGAACGTGCGCATGTGGCAGCATCCGGCCACGCAGCGTAATCTCAAGCTTTTGCAGGGCGATGGCCTGCGCGTGGTCGGCCCCAACGATGGCGATATGGCCTGCGGCGAGTTCGGGCCCGGTCGTCTGGCCGAGCCGATGGAAATCCTCGCGGCCATCGAGGTCGCGCTGGCGGACGGACCGCTCAAGGGACGCCGGGTGTTGGTCACCTCGGGACCCACCCATGAACCCATCGACCCGGTGCGCTACATCGCCAACCGCTCCTCCGGCGCACAGGGCACGGCGATTGCCGAGGCGCTGCGCGATCTCGGGGCGGAGGTTGTCTTTGTCACCGGTCCGGCTGATGCGCCGCGGCCCGCGGGCGTCGAGGTGATCGAGGTCGAGACCGCGCGCGAGATGCGCGCCGCCGTGCTGGCCGCGCTGCCTGTCGAGGCGGCGGTCTTTGCCGCGGCCGTGGCCGACTGGCGGATGGCTGCGGAGAACGGCTCGAAGATCAAGAAGCAGGCGGGGAAGCTGCCCACGCTGGAGTTCGCCGAGAATCCCGACATCCTCGCGGAGGTGTCGCAGATGACCGAGGGCCGACCCGGCCTCGTGGTGGGCTTTGCCGCCGAGACCGACGACGTGGTGGCCAATGCCACTGCCAAGCGGACGCGCAAGGGCTGCGACTGGATCGTCGCCAATGACGTCTCGCCCGCAACCGGCATCATGGGGGGCAGTGAGAATGCGGTCGTCCTGATCTCGGCAGAGGGCAACGAGGACTGGCCGCGCATGGGCAAGCGGGATGTGGCGACGCGGCTGGCGGCGCGTATCGCGGCGGCGCTCGGGGCCTGACCGGCGCGGCGTGGGCCGGGGTGTCGGATTTGCGTATTTTGGGAACAATGAAGGTGCGGACCCGACAGCGGACTGCACGGGAACAAGGAAAGGACGAGCCGTGGTTTCTGTGGCGATGATGTGGGACGAGGGCGCGGACCGGGAGCTGGGGCTGCCGCACTATGCGAGCGCCGGGGCGGCGGGGGCGGACCTGCGGGCGAATTTCCCCGATCGCGGTTCTGTCGAGCTGGCGCCGGGCGCGCGGGCGCTGATCCCGACCGGGCTGCGCATGGCAATCCCCGAGGGTTTCGAGGTGCAGATCCGCCCGCGCTCGGGGCTGGCGCTGAAGCATGGCATCACCCTGCCCAACACGCCGGGCACCATTGACAGCGACTACCGCGGCCCGCTCGGGGTGATCGTGATGAATGCCGGGCAGGAGAGCTTCACCGTGGCGCATGGCGAGCGCATCGCGCAGATGATCGTCGCGCCCGTGGTGCAGAGCGCCTTCGAGCTGGTCGAAAGTCTGCCGGAAACGCTGCGCGGCGAGGGGGGCTTCGGCTCGACGGGCACGCGCTGATGCTGCTGGTGCTGGGCATTGGCGCGGCAATCTGGGGGCTCGGGCATCTGCTCGGCGCCTCCAAAGCGGCGCGCCTCTACCTGCTGGGACTGCTCTACGTGATCGTGCTGATGATCCAGGTGGCCTTGCCCGAAGGGCACGGGTTGCGCCAGATCACCGGCGGCAGCCCGGCGCTCTGGCTGATCCTCGGCGGTTTCGTTGCGCTGGCGCTCGCCTATGCGCTTGTTCTGCGCCGGGTGAAGGCGCGGGCGCAGGCGGGGGAGGCCGCGCGGGCCGCCGAGGTGCCCGCGGGGCCGGGTCGCATGTCGGACAGCGAGCTCGAGCGCTACGCCCGCCACATCGTGCTGCGCGAGCTGGGCGGGCCGGGACAGAAGAAGCTGCGCGAAGCCAAGGTGCTGGTTGTCGGTGCGGGCGGACTTGGCGCGCCGGCGCTGCAGTACCTCGCGGCGGCGGGCGTGGGCACCATCGGGGTGATCGACGACGACGTGGTCGAAAACGCCAACCTGCAGCGTCAGGTCATCCACACCGACGCGCGCATCGGCATGCCGAAGGTCTTCTCGGCGCAGGCGGCGATGGAGGCGCAGAACCCCTACATCACGGTGAAACCCTATCATCGCCGCATGGGCCCGGAGATCGCCGGCGAGTTGGTCGCGGAGTACGACGTGATCCTCGACGGCACCGACGACACCGACACCCGCTACCTGGTCAACCGCGAGGCGGTGGAACAGGGCAAGCCGCTGGTCTCGGGCGCGCTCAGCCAGTGGGAGGGGCAGGTCTCGGTCTTCGACCCCGCCCGCGGCGCCCCCTGCTACCAGTGTCTCTTTCCCGTGGCCGCCGCGCCGGGACTGGCGCCGAGCTGCGCGCAGGCCGGGGTGCTGGGACCGCTGCCGGGTGTGGTCGGGGCCATGATGGCGGTGGAGGCGGTGAAGCTGATCGCCGGGGCGGGTCAGCCGCTGCTGGGCGAGATGCTGATCTACGACGCGCTCTGGGGGGAGACCCGCAAGATCACCCTCAGGCGGCGCGCGGATTGCCCGGTCTGCGGCACGGCGGGCTGAGCCCGCCGCTTGACCCTGCGGAGGCCGGCCCGGCGCGATCTTGCCAAGTGATCGCCGCGCGCCATACTGGCGCCACAACAAAAGATTTCCGGAGAGGTTCCCCCGATGTTCAAGCCCCTTGCTCTCGCGTCTGCCGCCGGCGCGCTGTTCGCCGCCACCCCGCTTCTGGCACAGGATCTGCCCGACCTGCAGGGGCGCGAGGTCGTGGTGGTCACCGAGAACGCCTACCCGCCGCTGCAGTTCATCGACCCCGAGAGCGGCGACGCGATCGGCTGGGAATATGATGCCATGGACGAGATCGCCGAGCGGCTCAACATGACCGTCACCTACGAGAACATCTCCTGGGACGCGATGATCCCCGCGGTGAGCGAGGGGCAATTCGACCTCGGCATGACCGGCATCACCATCCGCGAGGACCGCGCCGAGATGGTCGATTTCTCAGAGCCCTACATGCGCTCGGAAATGGTCATGCTGGTGCGCGGCGACGAAGATCGCTTCGACGATGCCGCCTCCTTTGCGGCGGACGAGGATCTGCTGATGGGCGCGCAGCCGGGCACCACGCCCTTCTACGTCGGGGTCTACGACGTGCTGGACGGCAACGAGCAGACCCCGCGTATCACGCTTTTCGAGACCTTCGGCGCCAGCGTGCAGGCGCTGCGCACGGGCGATGTGGACCTCGTGCTGACCGATGGGACCGCGGGCGAGGGCTACGTGGCCTCCTCCGAGGGCGCACTGAAGATCGTCGGCGAGAAGCTCGGCTCGGAAGACTTCGGCTTCATCTTCCCCAAGGGCTCGGACCTGGTGGCGCCGATCAACGCGGCGATCGCGGCGATGTCGGCCGATGGCACGCTGGAGGCGCTGAACAAGACCTGGTTCCTCGACTACAAGATGGGCGAATGAGCCCCTTCTGCAGCGCATGAGACCGCAGACCAAGAAGGACTTCCCCTGGTGGCTGGTGGCCATCGGGGCACTGGGGCTGCTGGCCTATGGCGCGGTGCTCACCGACGAGGTGCAGTCGCAGGTTCTGCGCACGCTTTTGAAGGGCGTGCAGATCACCGTCTTCGTCACGCTGGTCGGCTTTGCGCTGGCGTCGCTCATCGGCATGGGCGTGGCGCTCATGTCGCTGTCGCGCAGTCTGATCCTGCGCCAGATCGCGCGCTTCTACACAGAGATCCTGCGCGGCATCCCGATCCTGGTGCTGCTGCTCTACGTCGCCTTCGTGCTGGCACCGGCGCTCGTGGCGGGCTGGAACTGGCTGGCGGCGCATTTGGGGATCGAGCCGATCCGGGTGCGGGATTTCTCGCTGCTGTGGCGGGCGATCCTGGCGCTGACCATCGGGTATTCGGCCTTCATCGCAGAGGTCTTCCGCGCCGGCCTGCTGTCGGTCGACGAGGGCCAGATCGAGGCCGCCGAGGCGCTGGGGCTGAGCCGTTTCCAAGTGTTCCGGCTGATCGTGCTGCCGCAGGCGATCCGCACGATCCTGCCGCCGCTCGGCAATGATTTCGTCGCCATGGTGAAGGACAGTTCCCTGGTGTCGGTGCTGGGGGTGCTCGATGTGACGCAACTGGGCAAGGTCACCGCGGCGGGCAATTTCCGCTACTTCGAGACCTACAACGTGGTGGCGCTGATCTACCTGACGATGACCATCAGCCTGTCGCTGCTGCTGCGGCGGCTCGAGGCACGGTTGCGCGACCGGCCCTGAGCGCGCCACGGGCGGCACCGCCGGATGCCTCCGGCGGGGATATTTTGACCATGTGGAAGCACGGCGTGTTCTCGGATTTCCACATGGTGCAAATATCCCGGGGGAGGCCGCCGCAGGCGGGCGGGGGCAGCGCCCCCATTTTCCGCGGCGCGACCCGCCCGGCGGGCGCCCGGAACCGCCCGCGCCGCGATCGCCTCTGGCACCCTGCGCGCGCCCGTGGCAAACCCTTGCAAAAGCGCGAAGGCCAAGGAGACGCCACCATGACCCAGTTCGGCAAGGGCTGCCACCTGCATCTGATCGACGGTTCGGCCTTTATCTTCCGGGCCTACCACGCGCTGCCGCCGCTCACCCGCAAGTCCGACGGGTTGCCGATCGGGGCGGTCAGCGGCTTTTGCAACATGCTGCAGAAATACGTCGAAGACAGTTCCGGACCCGACGCGCCGACCCACGTGGCGGTGATCTTCGACAAGGGCAGCCATACCTTCCGCAACGATCTCTATGACCTCTACAAGGCCAACCGCGAGGCGATGCCCGAGGACCTGCGGCCGCAGATCCCGCTGACCCGCACCGCCACCATCGCCTTCAACATCGCCTGCAAGGAGCTTGAGGGGTACGAGGCCGACGACATCATCGCGACGCTCTCGTGCCAGGCGCGGGACGCTGGCGGTCGGGTGACGATCATCTCCTCCGACAAGGATCTGATGCAGCTCGTCGGCGATGGCGTCGAGATGCTGGATGCGATGAAGAACCGCCGCATCGACCGTGATGGGGTGATCGAGAAATTCGGCGTCGGCCCCGAGCGCGTCGTGGATGTGCAGGCGCTGGCCGGCGACTCGGTCGACAACGTGCCGGGCGCGCCGGGTATCGGCATCAAGACCGCGGCGCTGCTGATCAACGAGTATGGCTCGCTCGAGGAGCTTCTCGACCGGGCCGAGGAAATCAAGCAGCCCAAGCGCCGCCAGACGCTGATCGATAAGCGCGAGCAGATCGAGCTGTCGAAAAAGCTGGTGCAGCTCGACTGCGAAACCCCGCTCGACTTCACGCTCGACGATCTCGAGGTGAAGGAGCCGGACCCCGAGAAGCTGCTCGCCTTCCTCGCCGAGATGGAGTTCTCGACCCTCACCAAGCGCATTGCCAATGCGCTCGGAGCCGAGGCGCCGGTGATCACCGAGGCCAAGGCGCCGGCAGCCGATGCGCCCGCCGCTGCGGACGCGCCCGAGATGCCGCCCATTGATCCTTCGGCCTACACTTGGGTGAAAAGCGCCGCCGATCTCGCACCGTGGATCGCTCAGGCGCGCCAGCGCGGCTGGGTGGCGATGGACACCGAGACCACCGGCCTCAACGAGATGACCTGCGAGCTGGTCGGCGTCTCGCTGGCCATCGAGCCGGGACAGGCCTGCTACATCCCGCTGGCGCATCGCGCGGCGGGCGGCGAGGCCGACCTCTTCGGCTCGGACGATCTCGCCGAAGGGCAGATGGCGATGAACGAGGCGCTGGATCTGCTCAGGCCGCTGCTGGAAGACCCGGCGGTGATGAAGATCGGCCAGAACATGAAATACGATGCCAAGGTGCTCTCGCGCTACGGCATCGGTGTTGCGCCAATCGACGACACCATGCTGATCTCCTACGCGCTTAACGCCGGGCTGCACAATCACGGCATGGACGCATTGTCCGAGCGCTACCTCGGCCACGTGCCGATCCCGATCAAGGACCTGCTCGGCTCGGGCAAGAAGATGATCACCTTCGACCGGGTGCCGATCGAGGACGCGGTGAAATACGCCGCCGAGGATGCCGACATCACCCTGCGCCTGTGGAAGCTGCTGAAGCCGCGGCTGCACCAGACCCGCGTCACCCGCGTCTACGAGGGCACCGAGCGCCCGCTGGTGCCGGTGCTGGCCGAGATGGAACTGGCCGGCGTGCAGGTCGACCGGAACACGCTGTCGCGCATGTCGACCGCCTTTGCCCAGAAGATGGCCGGGCTCGAGGCCGAGCTGCACGAGCTGGCGGGGCATCCGTTCAACGTCAACTCCCCGGCGCAGGTCGGCGAGATCCTCTTTGCCGAGATGGGGCTCGAGGGCGGCAAGAAAACCAAGACCGGGGCCTGGTCCACGCCTGCCGAGGTGCTGGAGGATCTGGCCACCGAGCATGACTTCGCCGCGCGCGTTCTGGACTACCGCCAGCTGCAGAAGCTAAAGTCGACCTACACCGACGCGCTGCAGGAGCACATCAACTCCGAGACCGGGCGCGTCCATACCTCCTATTCCATCGCCGGGGCCAACACCGGGCGCCTCGCCTCGACCGAGCCCAACTTGCAGAACATCCCGGTGCGCTCGGAAGAGGGGCGGCGCATCCGCGAGGCCTTCGTCGCGCCCGAGGGCAAGGTCATCGTCTCGCTCGACTACAGCCAGATCGAGCTGCGGATCCTTGCCCATATGGCGGGGATCGACGCGCTGAAGCAGGCCTTCCGCGACGGGCAGGACATCCACGCGATGACCGCCTCGGAGATGTTCGGCGTGCCGATGGAGGAGATGACCCCGGACATTCGCCGCCGCGCCAAGGCGATCAACTTCGGCGTGATCTACGGCATCTCGGGCTTTGGCCTCGCGCGCAACCTGCGCATCCCGCGTGGCGAGGCGCAGGCCTTCATCGACCGCTACTTCGAGCGTTTCCCGGGCATCAAGACCTACATGGATGACACCATCGCCTTCGCCAAGGAACATGATCGAGTCGAGACGCTCTTTGGCCGGGTGATCCACACCCCCGAGATCAACGCCAAGGGCCCGCACGCCGGTTTCGCCCGCCGCGCCGCGATCAACGCGCCGATTCAAGGCACGGCGGCGGACATCATCCGCCGGGCGATGATCCGCATGCCCGCCGCGATCGAGGGTTTGCCCGCGAAGATGCTGCTGCAGGTGCACGACGAACTGATCTTCGAGGTCGCGGAGGAGGGCGTCGACAAGCTCATCGCCACGGCGCGCGAGATCATGGAAGGCGCGGCAGAGCCGGTGGTGAAACTCGATGTACCGTTGGTGGTCGATGCCGGGCAAGGCAAGAACTGGGCCGAGGCGCACTGAGCGCCCGGCGTGCCGGCAAGGACGTGGCGGGGTCTGTGGTCTGTGGTGAAGGAAGCATGATGCTGCTGGGCGACCGCCTGCTTCTGCGGCCGCCCGTCGCCGGGGATTTCGAGCCCTTTGCCGCCATGTTCGCGGATGCCGCGGTCACGCGACACATCGGCGGGGTGCTGGGACGGGCCGAGGCCTGGGCGCGCTTCCTGCGCGATTGCGGCCATTGGGCGCTGGAGGGCTTCGGGCAATACAGCATCCTGGAGCGCGCGAGCGGTGCCTACGTCGGAAAGACCGGCCTTGCCCGTTTCGAGCGCCCGCTCGGGCCGAATGCCGGGACCTCGGTGGAAATCACCTGGACGCTGCGCGCGGAGGTCCATGGGCGCGGCTACGCGCGGGAGGCCGCTGCCCTGGCGCTGGCCGAGTTTGATCGCAGGGGCGGGAGGCGCAGTGCGTGCCTGATTGCCGAGGGCAACGCGGCGTCGCATCGTCTTGCCACGCGTCTCGGCTACCGGGAGGTGGATTCGCTGAACCGCTCGGGCACCACGATCACCGTCTTGGTGCGTGATCCGCTGGCGGCCGCTTGACGTCCCCCTAGCGAGGCGGGTCAGGGGCTGCATCGCCGTCTCTTTTTCAGGCATGCCCCGGATGCCGGCCAGCTACGGCCAAGATTTAGAAAATGGAACGGGCCCCGCCGGTCAATGCCGGCGGGGCCCGCTGCTGATCACCATGGCATCGGCCCTGCGCGGGGTGCCGGAACCGCCTTGACGGGACTCAGATGAGGCCCGCCTCGCGGAAAAGCTCGGGCAGGCTGGCCTCGGGGCGCGGGCCCATGTGGCCGATCACCTCGGTCGCCGCCACGGTGCCCATGCGGCCGGCGGTGGCCATGTCGCTGCCGGTCGCCAGCCCGTAGAGGAAACCGGCGGCGAACTGATCCCCGGCACCGGTGGCGTCGACCGGGACGATCTTCGTCACCGGCACGTCGGTGCGCACGCCGTCCTTCACGATGGTCACCCCGTCGCCCGAGCGGGTGCAGATCACCAGCGGGCAGATCGACGCGACGCGCGCGAGGTCGGCTTCCAGAGAATTGTCCTGGTAGAGCGAACGGATCTCGGCCTCGTTGCCGATCACGTAGTCCATCTCGTGCTCGATGAGCTGCAGGAAGTCCTCGCGGTGGCGCTCGACGCAGAACGGATCAGAGATCGCGACCCCCGCCTTGCCGCCGGCCGCGCGGCAGGCGCGGGCGAGGCGGATGAAGGCCTCCTTGCCCTTGTCCTTGTCGAAGAGATAGCCCTCGAGGAAGACGATCTCGGCGTTCGCGGCCACGTCTTCGTCGACATCATCCGGCCCAAGCTCGGCGGAGATGCCGAGGTAGGTGTTCATCGACCGCTCGCCGTCGGGCGATACGAAGATCATCGAGCGCGAGGTCGGCAGCTCGCCGCCGGGCACCGGCGGGTTGACGAAGGCGGTGCCGTCCTTCTCCATGGCCTCGGCGTAGAAGCGCCCCAGCGCGTCGTCATGCACCCGGCCGATGAAGGCGGTACGCAGCCCGAGGTTTCCGAGACCCGCCAGCGTGTTGGCCACCGAGCCGCCGGGCGCCTGCACGCGGCCCTCCATGGCGCCGTAGAGCACCTCGGCGCGGTCACGTTCGATCAGCTGCATGATGCCCTTGGTGATGCCCATGTGCTCGAGGAAGGAGTCATCCGCCCGGGTCAGCACGTCGACGATGGCGTTGCCGATGCCGACAACCTGGTACTTTTTCATAATGTCTTTTCCTCGAACTGGCAGAGGTCGCGGATCAGGCAGGCCCCGCACTTGGGCTTGCGCGCGACACAGGTGTAGCGCCCGTGCAGGATCATCCAGTGGTGCGCGTGCTGCTGGAAATCCACGGGGATATTGTCTTCGATGGCGCGCTCGACGGCGACAACGTCCTTGCCCGGGCAGACGCCAGAGCGGTTGCCGAAGCGGAAGATATGGGTGTCGACCGCCTGCGCCGGGTAGTGCCACCACATGTTCAGCACCACGTTGGCGGTCTTGCGCCCGACGCCCGGCAGGCTTTCCAGCGCGGCGCGCGAGCAGGGCACCTCGCCGCCGTAGTCCTCGACGAGGATCTTCGACAGCTTGATGACGTTCTTGGCCTTGTTGCGATAGAGACCGATGGTCTTGATGTGCTCGATCAGGGCCTCCTCGCCGAGCGCCAGCATCTTCTCGGGCGTGTCGGCGATCTTGAACAGCTCGTGCGTGGCGCGGTTCACCCCGATGTCGGTGGCCTGCGCCGAAAGCGCCACGGCCACCACCAGCGTGTAGGCATTGACGTGATCGAGTTCGCCCTTCGGCTCCGGCTCGGAGGCATGAAAGCGGGTGAAGATCTCGCGGATCGTGTGATAATCGAGCTGCTTGGCCATGACCTCTGCTATGCAACGCCGGGCCCATTCCCGCAAGTCCACCTTCTTCTCTTTGATAAATACGCAAATCCCGTCCGCGCCGCTTGCGCAACATTCGGGTCGCGCGCAGCGCGGGTTTCCCGCTATTTCAGGAGCAGAGAACAGGAGGCCGCGATGGGCGAGCTTGCACAGCAGGGGTACCACTTCAACGTCATGCGCCGCGCGATCGAGCTGATCGACGCGGGCGGCCCGCAGCTGACCCTCGAGGAACTCGCGGCGCAGATGGACATGAGCCCGGCGCACTTCCAGCGGCTGTTTTCCCGCTGGGCCGGGGTCTCGCCGAAGCGCTTCCAGCAGTATCTCGCGCTTGGCCACGCCAAGGCGCTGCTCACCGACCGCTTCTCGACGCTGGAGACGGCGCATGCGGCGGGGCTCTCGGGCGGCGGGCGGCTGCACGATCTCTTCCTGCGCTGGGAGGCGATGAGCCCCGGCGAGTTCGCGCGGGGCGGGCAGGGGCTGACGATCTTCTGGGGCTGGTTCGAGAGCCCCTTTGGTCCGGCACTGGTCATGGGCACCGAGAAGGGCATCTGCGGCATGGGCTTTGCCGCCGAGGCGGGAGAGGAAGAGACCTTCCGCGACCTGCTGTCGCGCTGGCCCAATGCCGAGTTCATCGAGGACCCGATGTTCCTGCGACCCTGGGTGCTGGCCGCCTTTGGCGTGCAGCAGGAGGGCGAGGTGCCGATCTACCTGATCGGCGCGCCCTTCCAGATCAAGGTCTGGGAGGCGCTGATGCGCATCCCCTCTGGCCATGTCACCAGCTACTCCGAGATCGCCGAGGCGATCGGCAGCCCCCGCGCGGTGCGCGCCGTGGGTACGGCGGTGGGGCGCAATCCTGTCTCTTTGCTGATCCCCTGCCACCGCGCGCTGCGCAAATCCGGTGGGCTCGGGGGCTATCACTGGGGGCTGCCGGTGAAGCGGGCGATCCTGGCGTGGGAGGCGGCGCGGCTCGAGGCCGAGGAGGTCGCGCTCTGACAGGCCGGCTGTCATGTCCATGTGACAGGGATGCGCGAAGTCTTGCCAACAATGTGTGGGGGTGCCCATTGGCTGCGGCCTTTTCCGCACTATAACTGGGGCACACCCATCTTGGGCAAATGACACGAGGCATTACATGTTCCGGGCAAAGACCACAGTTTTCCTGACGCTTGCAGCAGCCATGGCGCTGACCGCCTGTACTGACGTCAATGACCCCAACCGCCAGGCGAAGAACGGCGCCCTGATCGGCGCGCTCGGCGGCGCCGTCGCGGGCCGCGCCATCGGCGGCAACAACTCCGACGCCACCAAGAACGCGCTGGCCGGTGCCGCAGCAGGCGCCATCGCCGGCGGCCTGATCGGCAACAATCTCGACAAGCAGGAAGCCGCTCTGCGCCAGCAGCTGGGCAACAACGTCGGCATCACCAACACCGGTGACCGCCTGATCGTGACCATGCCGCAGGACATCCTGTTCGCCACCGACAGCGCCTCGCTGCGCCCCGACCTGCAGGGCGATATCGCCACCGTGGGCCGCAGCCTGCTGGAATATCCGAACACCACCGTGCAGGTGATCGGTCACACCGACAGCGACGGCTCGGCGGAATACAACCAGTCGCTCTCGCAGCGCCGCGCCGCCTCGGTGGCCTCGCTGCTGATGCAGCAGGGCGTGCCCTCCTACCGCGTGCAGTCCATCGGCCGCGGCGAAGCACAGCCGATCGCGTCGAACCTGACGGCGGAAGGCAAGCAGCAGAACCGCCGCGTCGAGATCGTGATCCTGCCCAACGGCTGATCATCTCTGGCGATTTCGCAAGTGACAGGGCGTACCGGGAGACCGGTGCGCCCTTCGCTTTGCCCCTCTGCGTGTCGACGCGGGGCGGGCAAGAAAAAGGCCCGCGCGGCGGTGCGGGCCCTATGTTTCGACGGCGGTTCGCGGCTCAGCAGCCGGTGCCTTGCCAGACCACTTTCACGGTGCGGAGGAGCACCTTGAGATCGGTGATGAGGGACATGTCCCGAAGGTAGGCACTGTCGAACCGTGCCCGCTCGGAGAAGCTTGACTCGTTGCGCACCGAGGTCTGCCAGAAGCCGGTGATGCCGGGGCGCATCGCGTAATAGGCGGTGCCGGGGTAGATGGCGCGTTGGTCGACCATCATCGGGCGCGGTCCGACCAGGGACATGTCGCCCCGCAGCACGTTCCAGAGCTGCGGCAGCTCGTCGATGGAGCTCTTGCGGATCACATGGCCGATCGGCGTGATGCGCGGATCGTGGCGCAGCTTCTGATTGAACTCCCATTCCATCCGGGCGTCTTCATTTGCCCGAAGGTGTGCGTCGAGCAGCCGCTCGGCATTGGGGACCATCGAGCGGAGCTTCCACATGTGGAACACCCGGCCGTTCCGGCCCACCCGCTTCTGCCGGTAGAGCGGGGAATGTCCGTCCCTTGCGACCAGCAGTGCGCAGGTCAGGACCACGGTCAGGGCAGGGGCGGCGAGGAGCAGGACGAGCGCCACGTCGAGCAGGCGCTTGAACAGCGCGCGATAGGCCATCGGGCGCGGGGCGCCGAACAGCGTCTCATCGATCAGGGTCTCGATTTCGACCGCCGCGGTAAGCGGCTGGCGGGCATGCATCGTCAAGGCGACCTCCTCGAGGTTCATCGACGGAAGCAATGCAAGGCGGCACGAATATCCGGGCAAAACACGATATGCAGGTACCCTGCGCATCGCCGACAAGCGATGCGGTGTGGAAATACCGGCGATGACCGAGTGTCAGTTCCGAACGAACTTCAGCAGACTCACAAACACTCCCAAAAGTGGAAGCACCAACCCCAAGTGCCGAGATGTGGCGGAAATAAGGCTTTCCCGCCGACAGGAAAGCTTATGCATTTGAGAAAAGTCTTCGTCAACTCAACCTTTAGAGTGCAACTTTGGGACGAACGGATAGGTGTGTGGACCGGTCGGATTGGTGCCGCTCAACGGGATGAAGGTCGCCACCCGAAGGGGAGGAAATGGGCCGAAGTCGAGATGGCGACGTCGGATTTCTGCGGTGCGCAGGGCGCAATTCTGGAAACAGTAAGGGGACGGCGTTGCGTGTGCTTGTTTCGAGTTTCCGCAAAGTACGGCCTATCTGTCAGGCATGTGCGAGCGCCGTGGTCAATTGCCCGCTCCGATCGGCGGGCAGGGGCGGGGTCGATTGCATTTAGTGGAAACAGTTATTCCTGAGCCGCTTTGCATGGGTGCGCCAGTGGCGCAGCCGAGAGCAGTGCGAGCGACGGCGGGCTTCTTGCCCTTGCGCAACACGCCAAGGGTGAGCAAAGATGCTCACGAAATGTTACATCGCTATGGTTTCCGGGAGCTGAAGGTTCGAATCACTGCCGGGAAACGCCTTGAAGCTGCCTCATAAGTGCTTGCGAATGTCATAATTTCGGAGTGCATGGAGCGAATTGTGGCGGTCCGGCCGCCTCTGCCGGAGTTGCATGGCGTCTGGCGGGGGCCTATGTGCGGGCTGCGGGTGAGTTGCAAGCGAAGGGGCCATCATGGCGAACCATCTTTATCAGGGAGATCTGCCGGACGGGCTCGACCTTGGCGAGGTCGTCGCAATCGATTGTGAGACCATGGGGCTCAACCCGCACCGCGACCGGCTCTGCGTCGTGCAGCTCTCGGGTGGCGACGGGGATGCGCATCTCGTGCAGATCGCGCGCGGCCAGACCGAGGCGCCCAATCTCTGCCGGCTGCTGGAAGATCCGCAGGTGCTAAAGCTCTTCCATTTCGGGCGTTTCGACATCGCCGCCATGTTCAACAGCTTCGGCGCGCTGGCGGCCCCGGTGTATTGCACCAAGATCGCCAGCCGTCTGGTGCGCACCTACACCGACCGGCACGGGCTGAAGAACCTGACCCACGAATTGCTGAGCGTGGATATCTCTAAACAGCAGCAATCCAGCGACTGGGGCGCGACCGAACTGAAACCGGCGCAACTCGACTACGCGGCGTCGGACGTGCTTCATCTGCACCGGTTGAAGGATGTGCTCGACGCGATGCTGGAGCGCGAAGGCCGCAGCGAGATCGCGCAGGCCTGTTTCGATTTCCTGCCGACCCGTGCGAAGCTCGACCTCGCCGGCTGGCCGGAGACCGACATCTTTGCGCATGCGTGACCCATGGTACAGCGTGGCGACACATATTCGCGGCTGATTGCCTGGCTGAAGATCCTGCTGCCGCTGGTGGCGCTGGCCCTGTTGTCGACGCTGTTCCTCTTGTCGCGGGCGACGCAGACCTCGCAGGACCTGCCGTTCGCCGAAGGCAAGGTGCCCGATTCCGCTGCGGTTATGGAGCCGCACTACTCGGGCACCACCGCGCGGGGCGATGCGATCAACATGACCGCTACTCGTGCCCGCCCGACCGCGGCCGCGGGCGGCGCTCTGGAGGCCGACGCCTTTTCCGCCACGATGGACATGGCCGACGGCAGCCGCCTGACGCTCGACGCCGACCTTGCGACGATCGACGAGGATCAGCAGGGCGCGCTGCTGGAGAAGGGGGTGCGGATCACCAGTTCGATCGGCTACGTGCTGGTCACCGAGACCATGCGCACCGCGCTGGATCGCATCGAGGCAGAGACGCTTGCACCGGTCAGCGGCGAGGGACCGGCAGGGTCTTTCACGGCCGGGCGGCTGAAAATTACCACAGGCGGCGAAGCGGATGACGTGCAACTGCTTTTCACCGACGGCGTGAAGCTGATATACGATCCCAAAAATGAGTGAGTTCATCATGGTTCGCATTGCCGCATCGACGATTGCCCTGATTACTTGGGCCAGCCTTGCCGCTGCCCAGGGCACGCAGGTCGCGTTCGGCGGCATGACTCAGGACACAAGTGCCCCGGTCGAGGTCACCGCCGACCAGCTGGAGGTGAACCAGGGCGACGGCACCGCGCTCTATACCGGCAATGTGGTGATCGGGCAGGGCGACATGCGCCTCGCCGCGCCGCGCGTTCTGGTGGTCTACGCCGAAGGACAGAACGGCAGCCAGGGTCGCATCCAGCGCATGGAGGCGAGCGGCGGCGTGACTCTTGTCAGCGGCAAGGAAGCCGCCGAGGCCGAGCGCGCCGACTACGACATCGACGCCGGCACCGTCGTGATGACCGGCAACGTCCTGTTGACTCAGGGCGGCAACGCGCTGACCTCCGAGCGCATGGTGGTGAACCTGACCGATGGCACGGCGCAGATGGCCGGGCGGGTCCAGACGGTGATCAATCAGGGCGGCAGCGGGCAGGATCAGAACTGATGGCCCGCCCCAACCTCACCGTGACCGAAGGCGGCCAGGGCCTGCGGGTCGAACACCTGCGCAAGAGCTACCGCAAGCGCACCGTCATCCGCGACGTGACGCTGAAGCTCGACCGGGGCGAGGTCGTCGCGCTGCTCGGGCCGAACGGCTGCGGCAAGACGACGACCTTCTACTCGATTGCCGGGCTGGTGAACCCCGAGGGGGGGCAGGTCACCATCGACGGGCGCGACGTGACCTTCCTGCCGATGTACCGCCGCGCGCGGCTCGGCATCGGCTACCTGCCGCAGGAAAAGTCGATCTTCCGGGGGCTCTCGGTCGAGGACAATATCGCGGCCGTGCTGGACATCGCCGAGAGCAACGGGCACCGCCGCCGCGAGCGGCTCGAGGAGCTGCTTGGCAGCTTTTCCATCGAGCACCTGCGCCGCGCGCCCGCGTTGGCCCTGTCGGGCGGCGAGCGGCGCCGGGTGGAGATCGCCCGCTGCCTTGCCGCCAACCCCAAGTACCTGCTGCTCGACGAGCCCTTCGCCGGCGTCGACCCGATCAGCGTAGGCGACATTCGCCACCTCGTCGCCGACCTGAAGAAGCGCGGCATCGGAGTGCTGATCACCGATCATAACGTTCGCGAGACGCTCGAGATCGTCGACCGCGCCTATATCCTGCACGACGGTCAGGTGCTCATGTCGGGAACCCCGGCCGAGGTGGTGCAGAACGAAAATGTGCGCCGTGTTTACCTTGGTGAGAACTTCCGCATCAGCTGAAGCGATTCTCCGAGAGAATCCGCCTATGATGGACTCACCCCTTTGCGACAGATCATTGACAAAACGGGGCCGGCTGACCTCAAATGAGGTTATGACGCACCGTTATTCTGCAGCTCCGGAACACGCGTCCCCCGAGGAGAGGGACCCCCGGATCCATTCTGCAGCGGGCTTGCGTCACCCCTGATCCGCACCACATCTGAGGCAGCCCTAGGGCTGGATGCGATACGGATCCAAAGAGAGAAGGAACAAAGATGCGCTATCAGATCACGGGTAAGCAGATCGACATCGGCGACGCGCTCCAAACCCATGTCAAACAAGAGCTTGGCGAAGTTGTCGCGAAGTACTCCGGGCGCCCGACCGATGCGAATATCACCTTTTCCAAGAGTGCGCATGAATACGTCTGCGAGGTCACGGTTCACCTCTCTACGGGGCTGACCACCTCCGCCAAGGACAAGGCCACCGAGATCTACGCGGCCTTCGATGGCTGCGGCGAGAAGATCGACAAGCAGCTGCGGCGCTACAAGCGTCGGCTGAAGGACCATCACAAGGATCGCGTGGAGCCCGTTGAACTCCACAACGCGGCCTCGTATATCCTCGCCCGCGAAGAGGACTCGCAGGACTACGCCGAGCCTGACTCGCTGCAGCCGATCATCGTGGCTGAGATGGAGACGAAGATCCCCTCTCTGACCGTCGGCGAAGCCGTGATGCAGATGGAACTGGCCGGAGCCCCCGTGCTGGTCTTCCGCAATGAGAAGAAGGATGGCGTGAACGTCGTTTATCGGCGTGAAGACGGCAATATCGGCTGGATCGATCCGTAAGGATTTGCGCAGCCGGTGGATCGGCGCCTTCGAGCAGACTGTAAAGGGCGGTCAATGACCTTTCTTGAACTCCTGAAACCGCAGGCCGTGAAGGTCGTCGCGGCGGCAAGCAGCAAGAAGCGGCTGATGCATGACATCGCCGAGCTGGCCGAATCCGCCTATGGCATTCACGCGGCCTCGGCCGTGGAGGCCCTGATGGAGCGCGAAAGCCTCGGTCCCACCGGTGTGGGCCATGGCGTCGCGCTGCCGCATGCGCGTATCCCCGGCATCGACCAGGTGCACGGCGTGTTCATCCTGCTGGAGAAACCCGTCGAGTTCGAGGCGGTGGACCGGCAGCCGGTGGATATCGTCTTTGCTCTCTTTGCCCCCGAGGACGCGGGCGTGGAGCACCTGAAGGCGCTGGCGCTGGTATCGCGCTCGCTGCGCGATGCGGCGCTCTGCACCAAGTTGCGGGCGAACCCCGATCCGTCGACGCTCTATGCCGTTCTGACCGAGGATCGCTCGTCGCAGGCGGCCTGAGCCGGGCTACACAAGACGCTTCGAGGAGCGGGCCGAGAGGTCCGCTCCTTTTGCTTTGCGGGGAAGCGTGCCGGGCGGGCCCGGTTCGGCCCCCATCCTGGCGCCAGTCTCAGCCCCAGTCGCCGAACCCGTACATCAGGTAGTCGCGCTGGTAGGCCTCGCGCGCGAGGGCTTCGAGCGTGCCGTCGTAGATATCTGCCAGCGCATGGGGAGCTGCTGCGGCCATCGAGACAGGTTCGGGCGGCGCGGCATGGCCCACCTGCATCGCCAGCGCGGGCAGGTAGACCGGCATCTCGTCCTCGCGCACGATCATGTCGGGCAGGGTAAACTCGGCCATGCCTTGCAGGCACTGCACCTGCGAGGCCCAGTGCCCGTCGACCCGCACCGCCGTCTGCCCCGCGAGGTTGGCCTTCAGGAAGATGAGGAAGGCGGCAAAGGCATCGCGGTGCTGCGCGAGACTGTAGTCGGGGCCGGGCGCACCCTCGGGCAGGGGCACGCCATGGGCGCGGCGGAGGGTGTTGCGGATGCGGTTGTAGCTGCCCGGCCCGGTGGACAGGATGCGCGTGCAGAACGCCTCATGCGCACGGGCGAGCGGATGGCGCACCACGGTGAAGCTGCGGTGGCCGGGGCGGGCGCGCTTCCACTGGCGCAATGTCTTCTGGCTGAACTCGGAGGTGAGCGCGCTGTCCGCGACGCCGTCGAGCGCGCAGAGCCAGCGGCGCACGGCCTCGGTCGGGCCGGACTGGACCGGCATGTAGAGCAGCGGCGTCTCGGCGGCGGCGACATAGGAGGGCACCACCGGCCCGCGGCGCGGCTCGAAATTGGGCGTGCGGGTCAGGTTGAAGCGGTCGAGCCGGGTGAGCGCGCGCTCCATCTCCTCTGGGTTGGCGACCTTCTGCGCCACCGGCTCGGGGTTCTGCCGCTTGAGCTTCGTGTCCAGCGAGTCCAGTCGGGCCGGGATGCCGAGCCACTTGGCGAGACCGTTCATCACCCCGATGTCCTGCAGGTCCTCGTAGGCCACGTAGAAGGCCGTCTGACCGCTCAGTTGCAGCGCCTTCATCAGCCGCAGTTGGAAATCCTGCAGGCGCTCGAGATGCGCCTCGAACTCGGCCCCGTCGAAGTCGGCCTGCGCGTCCTTGCGCTTGCTGACGTTGGTCAGCTTCCACTGGCCGGTGCTCTGCGCGATCTTCCAGCTGACGTAGCTTTCGACCGGGTTGCGGGTCAGGACGATCTTGGCGATGCGCGCGTCGTCCAGCAGCGTCTGCAGCACGCGTGGATCATGGTCGTGGAAGAAGCGGAAGCCGCCGAGGCCGGGCGTGGCCTCGCGGATCACCTGCAGCAGGCGCTGCGGGTCCGCTTCGCGCTCTGCCTGGGTGATCCCAAGGATTTCGCTTGAATTGGGGTAGCCGATGAAATGCGGGTTGAAGGCCTCGCCGTGGCAGGTGACGCCCTCCAGCGCGTTGAGGTTGGTCTCGAGGAAATTCGAGCCGGTGCGCATCTCGGCGAAGACGACGAAACTGTCGAAACGGTCGGACATGAAAACTCAGTTCTTCACGAGGTAGGGTTTGCGCGCGGGCGAGGCGCTGGGACGCGGGGCGGGCTCGACCGGGAAGTCGCCCATCAGGTAGGGGTGCATCCCCTGGTTCTTGAGGTTCTGCAGGAAGCGGCCAAAGCCGGTGAGATCCTGAATGATCGGCGCTTCGGCGAAGCGCCTCGGCTCTTTCTGCCCGATCTCATCGATGATCATCTGCAGCGGCTCCATCGGGGCCTCGATGAACTCGGCCATGGTCCAGATACGGATGCGGGCCTTGGCCTCGGGCGAGCGCAGTTGGTCGAGCAACAGGTGCTCTGACTTCTGCAGCGCGGCGGCCTCGGCCCGCAGCGCGGCGAAATCGCCGCCCGAGCGGAACAGCGGCACGGCCCAGGCGCCCGAGATGACGCTGATCTGCGCGTTGGGGTCGCGCGCCATGTCCCACATGACATGTGGCGAATCGTGCGGGCCGAACTGGAAGCATTGCCGCGCGCCGCGGGTGTTCCAGATCAGGTTGGTGAGAAAGGCCTTATGGTTCCAGTCGCGCAGTGCGGCATTGTCGGACAGCGCGCCGTTCAGCACCCGCTGGCCGCCCGCGAACTGGGCCCGGTCGGGGGCAAAGAGGTGGCCGTGAACCTGCGCGCCTGTGGCGCGCGACAGCCAGGGTTCGAAGTCCTGGAACAGCTCCGAGAAGCCCTGGAAAACCGAGTAGCGCGCCGCGGTCATGCCGTTCTCCCAGCCGAAGTTGGGAAACCGCGACTGCATGAAGAGCCCGGCGCGTCCGCGCGTCCTGCGGTCCACTGCCTTGGCGAAGATGCGGTCGATCTTGCCGGGGTTCGGTTCTTGTCGGCTGGCGGCGTTCTCGGGGTGGTTCAGAAAGGCCTGGTAGAGGCAGCCCGCATGGCGCCAGATCTTGCGGGCGACGAAACAGTCCGAACGGCGCAGCAACTGCAGGTGGTCGTCGTAGAAGATGTGCGGCTTGCCTTGGAAATCGAACTTCGACAGCGTCAGCGACCGGCTTTCGATGTTGCGCGAATACAGTCGGGCCAGTGACTGGAAGTAGCTCTCGTCGGGGATCCAGACGCGCTTGAAATAGCGCTCGTGGCGGCGGCGCTGCGGCGAGGTGAGGATCGCCGACAGGGTGTGGCGGGTCAGGCACCACCATTGGCTGCCCATGTGCGGCACAACGCCCTTCGGGATGCGGCGGGTCACATGCAGCCAGCGCTGCACCTCGACCAGCCGGTCGAAAAGGTAGCGGTTCTGCCGCCAGGAGAAGGGGAAGTAGAGCGTGAAACGTTCGTGGTCGAGCCCGCCCACCGTCCAGGGCACGTCGGCGGTCGTGGCGCTTTCGATGAAGTCGGTGTGCGGCCGCGCGTCGAGATAGTCGATCAGCTCTTCCACCGGGCGCAGGGGAAGGCAGGAGCCGGAGGTCAGGTAGACATGCCGCACGTCGATGAAGCGCTCGAGCATCAGCTCCGCGGCGTCCTGGCTGGCGGCGACCAGCCCCCAGGTGCCCCATTCGCAGCGGTGCCGGCGCGAGAACAGCACCTGCGGCAGATCCGACAGGGCCTGGGAGAAGGCGCCGTACATCTTCTGCGAGACCTTCTCGTCCACGTGGATCACCACCGGGCAGCCGGCCTTCGCCCAGTGCCGCGCCACCTGCTCGGCGCGGTCGAAGGCGGTGTGCACCAGCATGATGATCCCGACGCTCATGCCCAGTTGCCCTTGGACATAAGGCCGAGGATCTCGAGTTGGCGCCAGTTGATGTATTTCTCGGACCACTTGCACCAGAGATCGGGGTTGCCGCGGATGCCGTCGGCGTAGGCGATATACTCGGTCGAGCCGGCGTAGTGCTGTTTCCGGGCCAGTTCTTCCTCGGCCTTGGCGTTGAAGGTGTCGAGGAACTTGGTGTGCAGCAGCAGGCCCGAGGCCTTTTCCCCCCCCCATTCGTCGTAGACGAGGTTCAGCCCGCGCGGCAGCAGCATGTGGGTCGAGCTGACGTAGGTGTAGCGCCGGTCCCATTTGACCAGAGGCACCTTGTTGAGCGCCGGGGCCCGCTCGGGCTGGTCGGGGAAGAAGACGCGGGCGCGCGGGCCGCCCTGGATCCACAGGTTGCCGAAACGGGCGTTGCGCTTCACCGAGTAGTTGCCCGCGTCGAACCACGAGGCGATCTCCAGCGGGTCCTGTCCGGCCCTGTAGGGCTGCGCGTCGAGCCGTCCCTTGGGGTACATGTCGAGCAGCATGGCCGAGAAGCTCTTGATCGAAGAGGCATCGAGCCAGTCGGTCAGCGCGCGCAGTGGGCGGGTGTCACAGAAGGGATAGAGAAACAGCTCGTCCGGATCGACCACGAGGACCCAGTGCCCGTCGCCGTACTTGCGCAGCAGCCAGTTGATCCAATCCATGCCGAAGCGCGAGCGCTTGTAGCTGCCGCGCGTGTGCCAGACCGAAACGTCATCCTGCCTTGCGAGGTATTCGAGCGAGCCGTCGGTGCTGTCGTTGTCGACCATGACGAAATGGTTCACGCCCATGTCGCGGTAGAACTTCAGGAACCATGGCAGGCGCACGCCCTCGTTGCGGGCGGTGCAGAACACGATCAGGTCCGAGGGGCGGATACAGTCGGTGCGGTCGGCGACGCAGCGCAGCTCGCGCCGCTTGCGAAACGCCCGGATCAGCCACCGCTTGCGCTGCAGCCGAAGCCTGTATGACTGCCATGCACCCACAATACTTCCCTCGTATGGGGCGAGGCCCCTTTGCCGGCTTGTGGGCCGGCTATCAGATCAGGGTTAACACGGCTTTGAAATGGGCGTCCCACGTCGGCGGGACAAACCCTGCCTGCGTGGCCTCCGCCTCGTCCGGTTGCGCCCGATACCCCTTGGCTATTGGCTTGGCCATTTGCCTTATTCTTGAGGCCCAAAGATACCGGTCCGATTCGTCTGCGTAAATGGGTATATCGCCGAGCACCTCGCGCAGCACCGGGAGTGGCGCGGCGAGCACGGGCACGCCCAGGGCGGCTGCCTCGACGGGCGGCAGCCCGTAGCCCTCGGCGAAACTGGGAAAGAGCAGGCCGGCGCTCTGCGTCAGCAGGGCGGCGATCTGGGCGTCGTTGAGGTCCGGCAGTTCGTGCACGTTTGGGATGCCCGCGTCGAGCGCCGCGAAAACCTCGGCGTTGTTCCAGCCGCGCTGTCCGCAGATCAGAAGATGCGCGGGCGGGGCGAGGTCGCGCCAGATGTCGAGCAGCAGCGCATGGTTCTTGCGCGGCTCGATGGTGCCGAGCATGACGAAATAAGGCTGGCCGGTCCAGGGCCCCTCGGCCGCGGTCCCGGGTGCGGGGGGCGTACATCCAAGATGGGCGACGACAGCCTCCGGCACAGAGCTGGCTCCCAGGTGCCGCGCCATGTCGGTGCGGGTCACCTCGGAATTGCAGATCACCAGGTCGGCCTGCGCGCCCACCCGCCCGAGGAAGGCGGCGAAACGCTTGGCGCTGCCCGTGCGCTGGTATTGCGGCCAGTCGAGCGGGATCGTGTCGTGCAGCAGGACCGCCAGCCGCACGGCGTCGATGCTGCGCAGCGCGTCGATCACCGCCTGGGAGAAGTTGGTGTGCCCGGTGTTGAGATAAACCGTGCCTGCGGGAAGGTGGCGGCGCAGCATGGGCCCCAGAAGCGCAGGGATCGCGCGGGAGAGGGTGACCCGACGCAGCACGGTCTCCGCCCCGGCCCGGAGCGGGTCCTTGCGGCGCGCGAGGCGGGCAAGCAGGTCGGGCTCGGGCCAGTCCTGCGTCGTGAGGCGCGCCAGAAGTTCTGCGCAGCCCGCGCCGTCGAGCAGCAGGTAGCCGAGGGAGGTCCGCACCAAGCCGAAAAGCGGAACCGGCTCCCGCAGGAGCCGGTCCAGATAGGCGTGTTCCACACGGTCGACCCCGGTCATTACCCGGCCCGCGCGGCTGACCAGACGGGTCAGGTCGAGCAGCCGGGCCGGGGGCTGATCGGGCTCAGTGATCGTAATGCCCATTGAGATGCCAGTTCCAGGCATCGGCGATCATCTGCGGCATGGTCGAACGCGACGGCTCCCAGCCCAGATCTGCCAGTGCGCGGGTCGAGCCCGAGACCAGCTTGGTCGCATCTCCGGCGCGGCGCGGCCCTTCGGAATGCGGCACCTCGCGGTTGGTCACCGCGCGCGAGGCATCGATCACCTCGCGGACGGAAAAGCCCTTGCCGGTGCCGAGGTTGAAGACCGAGGACGGCTTGTCCGCCTCGAGCCACTTCAGGCCCAGGACATGCGCATCCACGAGGTCCATGACGTGCACGTAGTCGCGGATGCAGGTGCCGTCGGGCGTGTCGTAGTCGTTGCCATGGATGGTCAGTGCCGGGCGCTTGCCGTCGATCGCCTCGAGCATCACCGGGATCAGGTGCGTCTCGGGTCGGTGATGCTCGCCCACTTCGCCCTCGGGATCCGCCCCCGCCACGTTGAAGTAGCGGAAGATCACGTGGTTCAGCCCGTCCGACGCGGCGAAATCGCGCAGGATGTTTTCCACCGCGCGCTTCGAGGCGCCATAGGCGTTGAGCGGGATCTGCGGGGTGTCCTCGTCGAGCACCACGTTGTCATGCTCGCCATAGGTGGCGCAGGTCGAGGAGAAGACGAAGTTCTTGCAGCCCGCGGCGCAGGCAGCCTCGATCAGCGTCAGGGAGCCTTCGACATTGTTGCGCCAGTAGAGGCCGGGTTGCGACATTGCCTCGCCCACCTGGCTGAGCGCTGCGAAATGCATCACCGCCACCGGCTGGTACTTGGCGAAGACCTCGTCGAGCCGCGCGCGGTCCGACAGGCTGCCCTTCTCGAAGGGACCGAATTTCACCGCCTGTTCCCAGCCGGTGACGAGGTTGTCATACGTGACGGGCGTGTAGCCCGCTGCCTTCAGTGCCTTGCAGGCGTGCGAGCCGATGTAGCCCGCGCCGCCGGTTACCAGAACATTGGTCATACGGGGACTCTGACTGTCCTTACTGCGCGGCTTTACGCGAGGACATGACCTCGTGCAGGTAGCCTTCGAGATCGTCACGCAGCTCGTCGCGGCTGAGTCCGAAGGCCACGGTGGCCTGCAGGAACCCCGCCTTGGAGCCGCAGTCGAAGCGCTGGCCGTTGAAGCGGAAGCCGTAGACGCCTTCGTCGGTGCCGATCTGCCTTGCGATGGCATCGGTGAGCTGGATTTCGCCACCCGCGCCGACCTGCTTCTGCTCGAGGTTCTCGAGGATCTGCGGCGACAGAATGTAGCGGCCGATCACCGCGAGGTTCGACGGTGCGGTTCCCGCGGCGGGTTTCTCGACCATGCCCTTGACCGACACCAGCGAGCCCATGTCTTCCTGAACGTCGAGGATGCCGTAGGACGACGCCTTGTCAGCAGGGACTTCCATCGCTGCGACCATGTTGCCGCCGACTTCCTCGTAGGCTTCGACCATCTGCTGCAGGCAGGGCTTGTCGGCTGCGATCACGTCGTCGGGCAGCATCACCGCAAAGGGCTCGTTGCCGATCAGACGGCGCGCGCACCAGATCGCGTGACCGAGGCCGAGCGCCTTGTGCTGGCGGATGTAGGCGATTTCGCCCGAGTCCATATTGGTGTCCTGAAGAACCTTCAGCAGCTTGTCCTTGCCCTTGGCTTCAAGCTCGCGCTCGAGCTGCGGGGCGTGGTCGAAATAGTCCTCAAGCGCGCCTTTGCCGCGCGAGGTGACAAAGATGAACTCCTTGATGCCCGCGGCGCGCGCCTCGTCGATGGCGTATTGCACCAGCGGGCGGTCGACCAGGGTCATGATCTCCTTCGGGACCGACTTGGTTGCGGGGAGAAAGCGGGTGCCGAGACCGGCGACGGGGAAAATCGCTTTTGTAACTTTGCGGGCCATGAAAGGTGCTCCTGGGGACTGGTGCTAGGCCTGAAGGCTTAGGGTGAATCAATTCATAACAATCATATTGCTGCGGTAGCGTAAAAGTAAATCTAGGGGCGAGGGAAGGGCAAAGCGGGCAATCGCCCACGGGCCCCCTCGAGGCGCGAGTTTTCTTGGCGAACCCGAGTCGGAAAACGGCAGAATTGCAGCAACTTGCCGCTGCGGTCGCTGCGGCCGAAAAGCCCCCCGGCCTGCTCCCAGAAGCCACCTTCGTGAAAGCTCTGCTTGTGAAACAGCGCGGTGGGCGAAAACCGGTAGATGGTGACAATCTTTCCCTCGGACGCAGATTGTTCGGCGCGGCGGCGTAGGGCGCCGCGCTGCCAGAATCGGCCCGCCAAAATGACACGCTCCGCAGCAGGGCGCCCGGGGTAGGGACGGAAGGGCGCAAGGGCCGGACCGATGGTCGGCAGCGGGTCCTTGGCGGCGCGTGCAGCGCCTTGCTGCCAGCCCCGGTCCAGGCCGCGGAGCAGGCGCAGAACGTCATCCGCGCCCAATGGGCCGCGCTGCATGATGCGCATGAGGCGGCGGTGCTGGTCTTCGCGCAGGCGTGCCCATGCGGCGCCGTGTCGGGACATCGGGCAGTGGCGGTCGAGGAAGCAGCGGATCGACGCACCGATCTCGGTCAGGTCGCGGGGGGTGCGGTCTGCGCCGCGGCGGGCGCTCGGCGCATAGCCATGGTGCACCTCGGCCAGCGGCGTGACGACGACTCTGTGCCCCGCCGCGGCGTGGCGCAGGTCGAGGTCGGTCTCGTCGAGGTAGAAGCGGTAGGCCGGATCGAAGCCGCCCATGGCCGCCAGCGGGCCGCGCCGGTGCGCCATATTGGTGCCCTGCAGCTTGACCGTTTCGCCCTCGGGCAGGGTGGGCAGATGCGGGCCGGGGACGTCCAGATCCAGCGGACGCTCGCGCAGGTCGCCGGTCACGGACCGGGCCCGCCACTGGAAGGAGATGCCGTTGCGCCCGCGCACGAAGCCGCCCGAGGCGGCGACCGCCGGGTCCGCAAAGGGCGCGCAGAGATGCTGAAGCCAGAGCGGTTCGGGCACCGCGTCGTCGTCGATGAAGGCGATGATCTCGCCCGCCGCCTGCGCGATGCCGAGGTTGCGGGCGACCGAGATATTGGCCTCGTCGAAGGCGACGAGCTTGATGTGCTTGCGATCGGCGCGCGCCTCTACGGTCGCAAGGCCCTCGGGGCAGGTGACCACCACGACCTCGAAATCGGGGTGGTCGAGCTGTGCCACGCCGGTCAGGCAGAGATCGAGCGCCGCGGGACGTCGGCGGCTGACGATCACCACGCTGACCGGCAGGACGGCCATGGCCGTCTCAGGCGTCCTTGAGAACGACGTCGGGCGAGTAGGCGATGAAGAACGGGTTGGCGAAGCCGGGCTTGCCGTAGGCCAGCGGGGTGTGGTCGTCGAAGCGCACCACGCGGCCGCCCGCGCCCTGCAGCACCGCCTGGCCGGCGGCGGTGTCCCATTCCATCGTGCGGCCGAGACGCGGGTAGATGTCCGCCTCGCCGGTGGCCACGAGGCAGAATTTCAGCGAGGAGCCGGCGCTCTTCATGTCGGCGGTGCTGTACTTGTTGATGTAATCGTCGGTTGCCTGGTCGCGGTGCGATTTCGAGGCAACGACGAGCAGGGCGGAGTTGTCGGGGCTGGACACCTTGATCGGCTTGGTCTCGCCGGGGGTCTCCTTGTTGAAGGGGCCCATCTCCTCGACCGAGTTGCCGACGCTGTCAGTGTAGAACATGCGGTCCTTGGCCGGGGCGTAGACCACGCCGAAGGTCGGCACGCCGTCTTCCACCAGAGCGATGTTCACGGTGAAATCGCCTCGGCGGTTGACGAATTCCTTGGTGCCGTCGAGCGGGTCGACGATGAGGAAGGTCATCGCCTCCACGTCGTGGCTGTCTGCCTGCTCTTCGGTCACCAGCGGCATGTCGGGGAAGGCTTCGCGCAGACCGGCAGAGATCAGGGCATCGGCGGCTTCGTCGGCTTCGGTCACCGGGCTGGAGTCGGACTTGGACTTCACTTCAAAATCATCGGAATTGTAAATTTCCATGATCTTGTCCCCTGCTTCGAGGGCAAGACGACGGATCACGCTAACAAGATTTTCGTAATTCAAGGCAGTACTCCCTTCCGCGGTGCGGATTTATTGATTTGAAAGCCTGCGACTCTTATGCTGCGCTGCGTCAAGATGGGCAAGAAGACCCGTTGGTTTCAGCCAGTACCGGAGCAGTGTTGCCATGTTTCAGACCACCAAGCCGCGCTCTCGGTTGGGATCCGCCCTCTACATCTGTGAGCTGATCTATCACAATTCAGTTCGCGCTGTGCGGAAGAGCCACGGCAACGCCTTCGTGGCGATCTTCATGAACATGCTGCAGACGATCATCTTCGTGCTGGCCTTCTATTTCATGTTCCATGTTCTGGGCATGCGCGGCACGGCGATCCGTGGCGACTTCATGATCTACATCATGACCGGGGTCTTTCTCTACATGACCCACACCAAGACGCTGGGGGCCGTGGCCGGGTCCGAGGGGCCGGCCAGCCCGATGATGCAGCACGCCCCGATGAACACGGCGATCGCCATCGCCTCGGCGATGCTCTCGACGCTCTACATCCAGGTTCTGTCGCTCTTCGCGATCCTCTTCGTCTACGACGTGGCCTTCAATCCCTTCGTCATGTCCGAGATCCACGATCCCATCGGTGCCATGGCGATGCTGCTGCTGTCGTGGTTCTCGGGGGCGGCGATCGGCATGGTCTTCCTCGCGGCCAAGCCCTGGTTCCCGACGCCGGTGTCGATCCTCACCACGGTCTATCAGCGCGCCAACATGATCGCCTCGGGCAAGATGTTCGTCGCCAATTCGCTGACGCCTGGGATGCTGGCGATCTTCGACTGGAACCCGCTCTTTCACACCATCGATCAGGCGCGCGGCTATGCCTTCGCCAACTATTTCCCGCGCAACTCCAGTTGGGAATACGCGCTGTGGGTCGCCATCGTGCTGCTGATGATCGGGCTGATGGGCGAGTTCTACACCCGCAAACACGCCTCCGCTTCCTGGTCGGCGCGACGCTAGGCGCAGCGGGCTGGACGTCGCACCGCGCTCTGCCCCATCATGCGACGGAAAATGCTGGGGAGGGGCCTTTCATGCGACATGCCTTCATCATTACCGCTCTGCTGTCTGCCACCTCCGCCGCGGCGCAGGAATTGCCCGCCTTCCACGCGGTGTCCGGCGTTGCTGCGGATGACGTCCTGAACATCCGCGCCGCGCCAGAGGCCGGGGCCGATCTGCTCGGAACGCTTGCGCCCGATGCGTCCGGTATCGAGGTGAGCGCGCTGAACGAAGCGGGGACATGGGGGCGGGTCGTGACCGGCGAGGGCGTCGGCTGGGTCTCCATGGCTTTCCTCGTTCCCGAGGCAAACGGCAGCCTGCCGCAGGTCGAGGGGCTGCGCTGTTTCGGCACCGAGCCCTTCTGGTCCTACGAGGTGCGGCAGGGCAAGCTCGCTACCTGGAACACACCGGACAGCCCCGAGGAAAAGCTGCAGGCCGGGCCTTTCGAGACCGCCGGCGGTCGGCTCTGGCCGTTCAGCGCGGTGGCGGGGGCGGACCATCTGCAGGCGGTGCTGGTGGCAAGCCCCGAGGCGCAGTGCAGCGACGGCATGTCGGACCGGCTCTACGGGCTTTCGGCGACGCTGGTGCTGACCGGCCGGATCAGTCGAACGCTGTCCGGCTGCTGCGAGCTCATGCGCTGAGGCTCAGGTGACCACGCGCAGGGTGAGGTTTATGCGACCGCCCTGCGGCAGCAGTGTCGACGAGCCGAATCGGATGCGGTCGACACCGTGATGCTTCAGCCGGGCCGCACCGCCCATCACCACCACATCGCCGGATGTCAGCCAGACCGACTCGGTCTTGCCGCCGCGCTCTTCGTTTCCCATGCGAAAGAGCCCCTCGTCGCCGAGCGAGACCGAGACCACGGGGCAGGAGAAATCCGCCTCGTCCTTGTCCTGATGCAGCCCCATGCGGGCGCCCTCGCCGTACCAGTTGATCAGGCAACATTCGGGGTCCCGCGCCACGCCCGAGACCGCGCGCCAGATCGCCAGCACCTCCTCGGGAATCGGCGGCCAGTCCATGCCCTGAGGGTGGCGCGGCTCGTAGCGGTAGCCGCGGCGGTCGGTGACCCAGCCGAAGCGGCCTGCGGCGCTCATCCGCACCGACATCTTCTGCCCGCGCGGGGTGACCGGCTGGTAGAGCGGCGCGGCACGCAGCAACTCGCGCAGCACTGCCACCAGCGACTCCTGTGCCGGGCGGTCGAGGAAGCCTTGGAAGAGCCGGAAGCCGCGGATGTCGAGAGGGGCCGTCATGGCCTTCTTCTCGGGCATTCCGTGGCGACGTGCAAAGAAATTCCCCCCAAATGCAGGCAAAGCCCCGCCATGGCCGCTTGCAGGGCTCAAACCCCCTCCTTATATACCCTCCGAACGCCGCGAGGCCCCCGCCGGACGGCTTCTTCAACAAGCGGGGCTGGATGCCGTAACGGGTCCGTATGCCTCGCGTCATCGCCTTGAATTGGAAAGGGATCGAATCATGGGCAAAGTGATCGGTATCGACCTCGGCACCACGAACTCCTGCGTCGCCATCATGGACGGCAGCCAGGCACGTGTGATCGAAAACGCCGAAGGCGCACGTACCACCCCGTCGATCGTCGCCTTCACCGACGACGAACGCCTCGTCGGCCAGCCCGCCAAGCGGCAGGCCGTGACCAACCCGGAAGCCACCATCTTCGCCGTCAAGCGTCTGATCGGTCGCCGCACCACCGATGCGGAAGTGACCAAGGACCAGAACATCGTCCCGTACAGCATCGTGGACGGCGGCAATGGCGATGCCTGGGTGCAGGCCCGCGGTGAGAAATACTCGCCGTCGCAAATCTCCGCCTTCATCCTCGGCAAGATGAAGGAAACCGCCGAGAGCTACCTCGGCGAAGAAGTGACCCAGGCCGTCATCACGGTTCCGGCGTACTTCAACGACGCCCAGCGTCAGGCCACCAAGGACGCCGGCAAGATCGCCGGTCTCGAGGTGCTGCGCATCATCAACGAGCCGACCGCGGCTGCGCTGGCCTATGGCCTCGATAAGAAAGAATCCAAGACCATCGCCGTCTATGACCTCGGCGGCGGCACCTTCGACGTGACCATCCTCGAGATCGACGATGGCCTGTTCGAAGTGAAGTCCACCAACGGCGACACCTTCCTCGGCGGTGAAGACTTCGACATGCGGATCGTCAATTACCTGGCGGACGAGTTCAAGAAAGAGCACCAGGTCGATCTGACCAAGGACAAGATGGCCCTGCAGCGTCTCAAGGAAGCTGCGGAAAAGGCCAAGATCGAGCTGTCGAGCTCGAGCCAGACCGAGATCAACCAGCCGTTCATCTCGATGGGTTCGAACGGCCAGCCGCTGCACATGGTCATGAAGCTGACCCGTGCCAAGCTGGAAAGCCTCGTCAGCGACCTGATCAAGAACTCGATCAAGCCCTGCCAGGCAGCCCTGAAGGACGCCGGCATCTCCAAGGACGAGATCGACGAAGTCGTTCTGGTCGGCGGTCAGACCCGTATGCCGAAGGTCATCGAAGAGGTGACCAAGTTCTTCGGCAAGGAGCCGCACAAGGGTGTGAACCCGGACGAAGTGGTCGCCATGGGCGCCGCCATTCAGGCCGGTGTTCTGCAGGGTGACGTGAAGGACGTGGTCCTGCTCGACGTGACCCCGCTGTCGCTCGGCATCGAGACGCTGGGTGGCGTGTTCACCCGCCTGATCGACCGCAACACCACGATCCCGACCAAGAAGTCGCAGATCTTCTCCACCGCCGAGGACAACCAGGGCGCCGTGACGATCCGTGTCTTCCAAGGTGAGCGCGAGATGGCGGCCGACAACAAGCTGCTCGGCCAGTTCAACCTCGAGAACATCCCGCCGGCACCGCGCGGCATGCCGCAGATCGAGGTGACCTTCGACATCGACGCCAACGGCATCGTCTCCGTATCGGCCAAGGACAAGGGCACCGGCAAGGAGCAGAAGATCACCATCCAGGCGTCCGGCGGTCTCACCGACGAGGACATCGAGCGCATGGTCAAGGACGCCGAGGAGAACGCCGAGGCGGACGGCAAGCGCAAGGAGCTGGTCGAGGCCCGCAACCAGGCGGAAAGCCTCATCCACTCGACCGAGAAATCGATCGAGGAGCATGGCGACAAGGTTGACCCGTCGACCATCGAAGCCATCGAACTGGCGATTGCCGCGCTCAAGGATGACCTCGAGAAGGATGACGTGACCGGCGAGAAGCTGAAGTCCGGCATCCAGAACGTGACCGAAGTGGCCATGCGACTGGGCGAGGCGATCTACAAGGCGCAGGCCGAAGCGGGCGATAGCGCCCCCGAGGCCGATGCCGACGACGCCGGTGACAAGTCGGGCCCGTCGGATGACGACAACATCGTGGATGCGGATTTCGAAGACCTCGATGACCGCAAGCGCAGCTAAGCCATAGCGGAACCAGACGGGGGCCGGTCCGGATGCCGGACCGGCCCTTTTCTGTTCCGGCCAAGGAGGGCATGTATGTCCAAGCGTGACTATTACGAGCTGCTCGGCGTCGCCAAAGGGGCCTCCGCGGACGAGATCAAGAAGGGCTATCGCAAGAAGGCGAAGGAACTTCACCCCGACCGGAATGCGGACAACCCTGACGCGGAAGCTCAGTTCAAGGAAATCAACGAGGCCTACGAGGTCCTGAAGGACGCTGACAAGAAAGCGGCCTATGACCGCTTCGGCCACGCCGCCTTCGAGGGTGGCATGGGCGGCGGTGGACGTCCCGGCGGCGGCTTCGGTCAGCAGGGCGATTTCGCCTCGGCCTTCTCCGACGTGTTCGACGATCTTTTCGGCGATTTCATGGGCGGCGGTCGCGGCGGCGGCGGACGTCAGCGTGCGGCGCGCGGGGCAGACCTGCGCTACAACCTGCGCGTGACGCTCGAAGAGGCCTACGGCGGCCTGCAGAAGACCATCAACGTGCCGACCTCGGTGCAATGCGGCGAGTGCCACGGCTCGGGCGCAGAGGGCGGCGCGGAGCCGGTCACCTGTCCGACCTGCTCGGGCATGGGCAAGGTCCGTGCGACGCAGGGCTTCTTCACCGTCGAGCGCACCTGTCCGACCTGCTCGGGTCTCGGCCAGATCATCAAGAATCCCTGTACCGGCTGCGGCGGACAGGGCCGGGTGCAGAAGGAACGCTCGCTGTCGGTGAACATCCCGGCAGGGGTGGAGACCGGCACGCGTATCCGTCTGGCCGGTGAGGGCGAGGCGGGGATGCGCGGCGGGCCTCCGGGCGACCTCTACATCTTCATCGAGGTGCGCAAGCACGGCATCTTCGAGCGCGAAGGCACCGAACTGCATTGCCGCGTCCCGGTGTCGATGACCACGGCTGCGCTCGGCGGCGACATCGAGGTGCCGACGATCGACGGCGGCCGCAGCCGGGTGAAAATCCCCGCGGGCAGCCAGTCGGGTCGCCAGATGCGCCTGCGTGGCAAGGGCATGCCCGCGCTGCGTGGCGGCGGAGCCGGTGACATGTTCATCGAGCTTGCGGTCGAGACCCCGGTGAACCTCACCTCGCGCCAGAAAGAACTGCTGCGCGAGTTCGAAGACCAGTCCGAGGACAACAACCCGGAATCGAAGACGTTCTTCTCTTCGGTGAAGGGGTTCTGGGATTCGATGAAAGGCTGAGGCCACGTCCCCGCGCGATTGGCGCGGGCGGCGCTTTGGCACCGAGGTGAACCCTCATCCGAAAGGCCGCGCTCCGGGCGCGGCCTTTCTGCTTTTAACGCTTTTCTAACCACGGTGCCGCCACGCTGCTGGCATGAGCCCGCCCCGCCATTTCTCGGACAGCCAGCCCTCGCTCTTTGCCGGTGACGAGGCACCGGTGCGGCCTGCACCCGGCGGGCGGACGCTGCCCTCCTACATCCGCGACCACCGGAGGCGGCTTCGGGACAGGTTCCTCAGCGGTGGTGCCGATGCCGTTCCTGACTACGAGCTGCTGGAGCTGCTGCTGTTCCGCGCCATCCCGAGGCAGGACATGAAACCGCTCGCCCGCCGCCTGCTCGAGCATTTCGGGGATTTCAATGCGGTTGTCTCTGCCCCTCCTGCCCGCCTGCGCGACGTCGATGGGGTAGGGGAAGCGGTGGTGACCGAGCTGAAGATCGTCGAGGCGGCGGCGCACCGTCTGGCGCGCAGCCGGGTGTTGCAGCGGCAGGTGGTCAGCTCGTGGGAGGCTCTGCTGGACTATTGCCAGACCGCCATGGCGCACCGCGAGACCGAGCAGTTCCGCATCCTGTTTCTTGACCGCAAGAACGTGCTGATCGCCGACGAGCCGCAGGCGCGGGGCACGGTGGATCACGTGCCGGTCTATCCGCGGGAGGTGGTGAAACGGGCGCTGGAGCTCAACGCCAGCGCGCTCATTCTCGTGCATAACCACCCGTCGGGCGATCCCACCCCCAGCGGTGCTGACATCGAGATGACCGTGCAGATCCAGGCGGCGGCCGAGGTGCTGGGCATCACCCTGCACGACCATCTGGTGATCGGCCGCTCGCGCGAGCTGAGCTTCCGGGCCGAGGGGCTGCTCTAGGGCCTAGCGCAGCCAGACTTCGACGCGGCGATTCACCTGCCTTCCCCAGACCGTGTCGTCGCAGGCCATGGGCATGGCCTCGCCGAAGGCATCCGTCTCCAGCGTGATGCCGGCTAGGTCACTGGCCTCGGCGGCGGCGACCACCGCGTCGCGGACCGACACCGCGCGCTCGGCGGCGATCCTGAGGTTGTCGGTGCTCGGCCCCTGTCCGTCGGAGAAGCCGATGAAGACCAGCGTGCGCCCGTCGTATTCGCCCAGTTCCAATGCCCGGGCGAGCTGCTGCACGTTGGAGCGCGACTGCGCGTCGAGCCCTGCCGAGCCCGCCTCGAAGCGGAAGGAGGTGGTCAGCCGCCGCATCGGTTCCAGCGTGGAGACCAGCCGCTTCAACTCGGCCAGACCGTCCTCGCCCTCGGCCACCGCAATGGCGTTGGCGAGCCGGTCGCCCTGCGCGTCCAGCGGCAGCTCCTCGGGGGTCTGGTCGACGAAATTCGCGCGGCGGATGACGATCTGAGCGGGGGCCGAGCGGGTGAATTCGAGGAACTCGCGGGCCAGCTTGGGCAGGCGGCGGGCCGGGAGGTAGATAAAGACCGGCATGGTCAGCGGGTAGTCCTCGGTCTTGATCGCCTGCCGGGTGCCGCGCAGGTGGAAGCCGCAGGTGCCGGTCAGTACCACGGGGCGGCTGTTGCCGATCTCGGCAGCGCTGACGAAGCCAAGGCCGAGCTGATCCCCGGCCACCGCGACGGAGAGCTCGGCGGCGCTGGGGTGGCGCAGCGTCTCGGCGCTGCGCAGGCTCAGGGCAGGGGGCTGCAGCAGCTGGTCCTCGAGCGCCTGCACCAGCCCCGATCCCTCGCTCGGCAGATGAAGCACGATGGGGGCGTCGGGGCCACCGAGTGCCTGCCAGTTGCCGATCTCGCCCGACAGGATGCCGGCCAGTTGCGGCATCGAGACCTCGGTCACCGGATTGTCCGCTGCGACCACCGGAAGCAGCGCATCGAGCGCGAGAACGCGGCTGCGGTTGGGACGGGTCAGATCACCTAGTCCCGCCTGCCGCGCCAGCTCCTGCTCGGCGGGGCGGATTTCCCTCAGGGCCACCACGATGTCGGCCTCGTCTGCCAGCAGGTCGGCAAAGCCCTCGTCGGTGCTCGAGGGTGCGATGTCGAACCGCCCGATCAGCCGGTCGCCATCGCTCAGGGAAAAGCGCGTCCCGCCCTCGGCCAGCGTGCTGCGCTCGGCGCCGTAGCCGTTGCGCTGTGCAAAGCTCTCGATCAGCGCCGGCATCAGAAGCTCGCCCATGGTGGCGGCGCCCGAGATGCGCAGCTCGGCGACGAAATCGGTGAGCGAGGGGCATCCGACGCCCTCGCAGAGCACGCCGGAGGCATCCACGGTCAGCTCGCCGTAGCGACTGTCGATGCGGTAGAACTCGCCGTCGAAGCCGAGCATGGTGCCGCTCAGCTCGATACCACCGTCACGCGAGCGCAGGGTGACGTCCTGGGCCTGTGCGGATGTCGGGAAAAGGAGGCCGGAAAGGGCGCCCGGAATGAAAAGTGCGGCGATGATCGCCGCACGGACCTGTCGCATCGGGGCCTCTTGACCGCTCGTTCTAGTTGGCGGCGATCTTCAGGTCTTCGAGCAGGTTTTTCAACAGCAGAAAGTCACCGGAGGCCGCGCAATCGGGCATGGTGAGCGTGAGATCGCGGGCGCGCAGATTGCTGCCCAGCCGGTGCTCCAGCGTCTGCGCCTCGATTGCCTGCCCGCAGTTCGCTTCCGTGATCTCGGCCTCGATGGTCAGCGAGACGGCACCAGCCTTCTTCGCGGCCGCGGCGGGGAAGGTGTAGACCTCGGCCATGCGGGCCTCCGGGCTCTCGGCATCGCCGAGACGGGTCAGGAACCCGCCTTCGCCGCGGGCCGTGCGGGTCAGATCGCCGGCGGAGGCGGCCCAGACGTGTCCCGCCTCGTCGCCCGCCGCGCCAAATTCATTGGCGTGCAGGGCAAGCCCGCTCTTGCCGCGCCATTGCAGCGCCACGCGGTCGTAGAAGGGCAGGGCGGGAACCTCGACCATTGCGGTCGCGCCCGCGCCATTGGCGAAGGAGGCGATGAACAGCGCATGCTCGGCCAGCGCGGGAACCTCGACACGCAGCGTGCCGTCGGGCTGGGTGACCTCGGTGAACATCAGTCCGTTGTGGTGGATCGTCACTCGCTCGGAGGCGAAGCAGGGAGCTTCGAGCGACAGGGTGACCATTGCCCCGGCACCGGTTCGGGCTCCCATGGAGACGGCGCAATCGACGGGACGGGCCTCGGTTTCCTCGGGCAGCACGGCGGGAGTGATCTCCGGCTCCGCCACCGCGGCGGCGAGTTGATGCTGCGGCGCGGGCAGGCTTGCCTCGGCGGCGCGATCGGAGGGGAGGCTGGGCAGCACGGCCGAGGAGGTGTCCTCGATTTGCGCAAGCTGCATGGCGCTGGCGCGCTTGCCCCGGGCGTCATGCTGCTGCATGGCAAAGCCGATGCTTACGGCGGCACAGAGCGTCACAACGGCCAGCCTGTAGGTCTTCATCCGTCCCATGGTAGTCCCCGACACTATAACTCGTACGGGAAACAATCTGCCCCGGAAAAGAGGCATGGTTGCGGCGACCGGGTGGAGTCAAAAGGGCGGGCCCGGGGCATTTGTGCCCCGGACCCGCCTCTGAAAGTCAGCTCGAAAAGTCGGCCGCCGGCTCAGGCGAGGCTGCCGTGGCAATGCTTGAACTTCTTGCCCGAGCCGCAGGGGCAGGGGTCGTTGCGGCTGGGGTTGCCCCAGGTCGCGGGATCGCTTTCGTCGAAGCCATCGACCAGCGGCTCGTGCGCTTCCGGCACGGCGACGTTCTCGCTCGGGCCGACGGCCTTGGTCTGCTCGGCGAGCTTTTGCTGCTGGGCCTGCTGCGCGGCCATCTGCTGCAACATCTGCTTCTGCTCTTCCTCGGTCATCGGGCGGACCCGGCCGAGCTGCTCGGTGACGCGCTCGCGCAGCGACTCCAGCATCGACTCGAAGAGCTGGAAGGCCTCGGTCTTGTATTCGTTGAGCGGGTCACGCTGCGCGTAGCCACGGAAGCCGACCACCGAGCGCAGGTGTTCGAGCGTCAGAAGGTGCTCGCGCCATTTGGTGTCGATGGTCTGCAGCAGAACCTGCTTCTCGATCTGGCGCATGCTGTCGGGGCCGAAGGCTTCGGCCTTCTCGGCCATCTGCTTGTCGGTGGCCTCCTCGATGCGCTCGCGGATGGTCTCGGCGTCGACACCATCCTCGTCGCCCCAGGCGATCACCGGCAGGTCGATGCCCAGCTTTTCGATGCAGGCGGCGTAGAGGCCCTGCATGTCCCACTGGTCGGCGTAGGCCTTGGCAGGAGCATGGGTCTCGACCAGCTCGTCGATCACCTCGTGACGCATGTCCTCGACGATCTCGGACAGGTCCTTGGCTTCCATGATTTCCAGACGCTGGGCAAAGATCACCTTGCGCTGGTCGTTCATCACGTCGTCGAATTTCAGCAGCTGCTTGCGGATATCGAAGTTGCGGCCCTCGACCTTTGCCTGTGCGCGCTCCAGCGACTTGTTCACCCAGGGGTGGATGATCGCCTCGCCTTCCTTCATGCCGAGCTTGGTCAGCACCTTGTCGAGCCGTTCCGAGCCGAAGATGCGCATCAGGTCATCTTCGAGCGACAGGTAGAACGAGCTGCGGCCCGGGTCGCCCTGGCGGCCGGAACGGCCGCGCAGCTGGTTGTCGATGCGGCGGCTTTCGTGGCGCTCGGTGGCCAGAACGAAGAGACCGCCGGCCTCCTTCACCTCGGCCTCGGACTTGGCGTGCTCGGTCTCGATGCGGGCGCGGATGTCTTCGGGATCGGCCTCGGGGTCGGCGGCGATGGCCTCCATCACGAGGAATTCGAAGTTGCCGCCGAGTTTGATGTCGGTGCCGCGGCCGGCCATGTTGGTCGCGATGGTGATCGCGCCAAGCTTGCCGGCGTCGGCGACGATCTGCGCTTCCTGCTCGTGCTGGCGGGCGTTGAGCACGTTGTGCTTAAGGCCTGCCTGGGTGAGCAACTGCGAAAGCAGCTCGGATTTCTCGATCGAGGTGGTGCCGACGAGGACCGGCTGGCCCTTTTCGTGGGCTTTCCGGATTTCCTCGGTGATCGCCGCGTACTTTTCCCCGGTCGTGCGGTAGACCTTGTCGTCGTCGTCGATCCGCGCGATCGGGCGGTTTGTCGGCACTTCCACAACGCCCAGCTTGTAGATCTCGGCGAATTCCTCAGCCTCGGTCAGCGCCGTGCCGGTCATCCCGCCCAGCTTGTCATAGAGGCGGAAGTAATTCTGGAAGGTCACGCTGGCGAGGGTGACGTTCTCGGGCTGAATCTGGCAGCCCTCTTTCGCCTCGATCGCCTGGTGCAGGCCGTCCGACAAGCGGCGGCCTGCCATCATGCGGCCGGTGAACTCGTCGATCAGCACGACGTTGCCGTCGCGGACGATGTAGTCCTTGTCCTTGGTGTAGAGCTTGTGCGCGCGCAGGCCCTGGTTCACGTGGTGCACGATGGTCGTGCTTTCCGGGTCGTAGAGCGTCTGGCCTTCGGGGAGGATGCCGCGGCGGTTCAGCATCTCTTCGAGCGCCTCGTTGCCCTCGTCGGTGAAGGTGACGTTGCGGCTCTTTTCGTCGAGCGTGTAGGCATCTTCCGGCAGCTCGGGGATCAGCCGGTCGATCGCGACATAGAGGTCCGAGCGGTCCTGCGACGGGCCCGAGATGATCAGCGGCGTGCGCGCCTCGTCGATGAGGATCGAGTCCACCTCGTCGACCACTGCGAAGCCATGGCCGCGCTGCATCATCTGGTCCAGCTCGGACTTCATGTTGTCGCGCAGGTAGTCGAAGCCCAGCTCGTTGTTGGTGGCGTAGGTGATGTCGCAGGCGTAGGCCTGCTTCTTCTCGGCCTCGGGCTGCTGCGGGTAGACCACACCGGTGGTCATGCCGAGCGCGGCAAAGACCTTCGACATCCACTCGGCGTCGCGGCGGGCGAGGTAGTCGTTCACCGTGACCACGTGCACGCTCTTGCCCGAGAGGGCATTGAGGTAGGACGGGAAGGTGGCGACCAGCGTCTTGCCTTCGCCGGTCTTCATCTCGGAGATGTTACCTTGGTGCAGGAAGACACCGCCCATCAGCTGCACGTCGAAGGCGCGCAGGCCGAGGGCGCGCTTGGCGGCCTCGCGGCAGTTGGCAAAGGCTTCCGGCAGGAGCGCATCGAGGCTCTCGCCGTCGGCGAAGCGCTTGCGGAACTCCTCGGTCTTGGCGATCAGGGCGGCATCGTCCAGAGCCTCGTACTCGGGTTCCAGCGCGTTAATCTGAGCGATCAGCGGTCGGGTGGCCTTGATCTTGCGGTCGTTCGGGGTGCCGAACACCTTCCGCGCGAGTTTTCCCATTCCGAGCATGTGGCCTGCCTGTCCTGTCTGACAAAGTCGTGTTCTGCGTGAGGCATCCGCTTGCCCGCCTCGCACTCAACCCATATGACACAGGGGAACGACCGGCCTTGCAGAGCCTTGTGGCGATGTAAGCGGCAGGCCGGTAAGTGTCAACGCCGCCCGGTGGCGGGCGGCCAACTGGAAGGACGCCTAGATGCCCAAAACCCTCACCACACTGGGGGCGGCCGCGCTCGCCCTGACCCTTGCGCTGCCCCTTCACGCCCAGGATCAGGCTGCGGAGCAGACCGAGGAGCTGAGCGCCGATACCGTCGTGGCCACGGTGAACGGCACGGACATCACCCTCGGCGAGATGCTGGTCGTGCGCGCCAGCCTTCCCGAACAGTACCAGCAGCTCGGCGACGACGTCCTCTGGGACGGCATCCTCGACCAGCTGGTGCAGCAAGAAGTGCTGGCGCAGGACGAGAAGGCCGTCGAGACCAAGCGCGTGGACCTGTCGCTGAAGACTGAGCGCCGCACGCTGCTGGCCGCCGAGACCGTGTCGGCCGTGGCCGATGCCGCGGTGACCGACGAGGCGCTGCAGGCCGCATATGATGCGCAGTTTGCCGATGCCGAGCAAGGCCAGGAATACAACGCCTCGCACATCCTCGTGGAGAGCGAGGACGAGGCCAAGGCAATCATCGAAGAGCTGAACGGCGGAGCTGACTTCGCGGAAGTCGCGAAGGAGAAGTCGACCGGCCCCTCCGGCCCCAACGGCGGCGAGCTGGGCTGGTTCAGCGCCGGCATGATGGTCGAACCCTTCCAGGCGGCGGTCGAGACCATGGAAGCAGGCGCGATCTCCGAGACCCCGGTGCAGACCCAGTTCGGCTGGCATGTGATCAAGCTCAACGAGACCCGCGCCAAGGAAGCGCCGAAGCTCGACGAGGTGCGGGATCAGCTGGCGCAGCAGGTGCAGCAGGAAGCCGTGGCCGCCTACATGGATGAGGCTGAATCCGGCGCCGAGATCACCCGCAAAGCATCGGGGGAAGTCGATCCCTCCGTTCTCTCCAACTTCCAGCTGCTGGAGGACTGAGTGGCCAAGACCCTCGCCGTTTCCCCGCTGGCCCCTGCGGCCTTTCCTGACCTGCCGGTGATCGATGGGGTGCGTTTCGCCTCTGTCGCGGCGGGGGTGCGCTATGCGGGACGCACCGACGTCATGCTCGCCCTGCTCGACGCGGGCAGCTCCATGGCGGGGGTCTTCACCCGCTCTGCCACGCGGTCGGCCCCGGTGCTCGACTGCCAGGCCAAGATCGGCGGCGCGTCGGACGAGGGCGCCGCGATCATCGTGAACTCGGGCAACTCCAACGCCTTCACCGGTCGCAACGGCATCGAGTCCACCCGCGCGGTGACCTCGGCCGTGGCGGCGGCGACCGGCCTGCCCGAGGCGCGCGTCTTCTCCTCTTCGACGGGGGTGATCGGCGAGCCGCTGCCGCACGAGCGCATCACCGCCAAGGTGCAAGAGCTTGTGGCCTCGCTTGATGCGACCGGCATTGCCGGCGCGGCCAAGGCGATCATGACCACCGACACCTTCCCCAAGGGCTCGACCGTCACGGTCGACCTGCCGGGCGGGCCGGTGAAGATCGCCGGCATCGCCAAGGGCTCGGGAATGATCGCGCCCGACATGGCGACGATGCTGGTCTACATCTTCACCGACGCGAAGGTGCCGCAGGCGCTGCTCCAGACGCTGGTCAGCCAGATCAACGACCGCAGCTTCAACTGCATCACCGTCGACAGCGACACCTCTACCTCGGACACGCTGCTCATGGGCGCCACCGGTGCCTCGGGCGTCGCGGTGACCGAGGCCGACACCGCCTTTGCCGAGGCGCTCGAGGGTGTGTTCCTCGATCTCGCGCATCAGGTGGTGAAGGACGGCGAGGGGGCGACCAAGTTCGTCACCGTCGAGGTGACCGGCGCGGCCAGCGATGCCGATGCGCGGACACATGCAATGGCCATCGCGAACTCGCCGCTGGTCAAGACCGCCATCGCCGGCGAGGACCCGAACTGGGGCCGCATCGTCATGGCAATCGGCAAGTCCGGCGCGGCGGCGGATCGCGACCTGCTTACCATTCGCTTCGGCGATGTCCTCGTCGCCGAGAAGGGCTGGCGCTCGCCGGACTACCGCGAGGAAGATGGCGCACGGCTGATGAAAGAGTCCGAGATCACCATTTCGGTCGATCTCGGCCTCGGGCAGGGCACATCCACCGTCTGGACCTGCGACCTGACCCACGGCTACATTTCGATCAACGCCGATTACCGCTCCTGAGCGGTTGCCTCTCGGTCGAGAGGCACATATCCCGTAGAGCGCGAGGGGTTTTCCCCTCGCGTTTTCACATCTGACGGAAGCGCCCCATGAAGAAGATCGTCCTCGTCTCCGCCGTTGCCCTGATCGACGTGGAGGGCCGCGTTCTGCTGGCTCAGCGCCCCGAGGGCAAATCCATGGCCGGTCTGTGGGAGTTCCCGGGTGGCAAAGTCGAGGCGGGCGAAACCCCCGAGGCGGCATTGATCCGCGAGTTGCACGAGGAGCTGGGGATCGAGACCTGGGACAGCTGCCTTGCGCCGCTGACGTTTGCCTCGCATGCCTATGACGATTTCCACCTGCTGATGCCGCTTTTTGCCTGCCGCAAGTGGCAGGGCGTGCCGCAGGCGCGCGAGGGCCAGGTATTGAAATGGGCTCGTGCCCGTGACCTGACGAGCTACCCGATGCCCCCAGCGGATGTTCCGCTGATCCCGATTCTCAGGGATTTGCTTTGATCAAGGGCTTTTTATCCTTTCGGATAGTCTGATCATAAAATCAGCGAAAAAACATGCAAGTTTGCCTATAATTGAAACAGAAATGTGCAAGATTCATGTAGTTTTGTTGCCGACCTTGCGTTAATACTCTGCGCATAGAGTTTTAGTTGAGGACACAACATGTTGCGAACCATCATCATGGGTAGCTGCATTTCGGTCCAGGGCTTTCTTGAGAAGACTCTTCCCGATGGACGCATCATGGTGCGCGTCGGGCAGCAGATCTTCACCGGGCGCCCGGTCTGAATTGACGCCCACAGAAGTCAACGACATGCGAGTCGCCTGAAAAGGCGGCTCGTATTTTTTTGTCCTATGCCAGGAGAGGGAGTGCGCGCCGACAATTTTGCCCGCCGCCAGTGGGATTCTCCGAGCCTCGCGACCAAAAGTGTGTCTGTTCAAAAAGAAAGAGCCGGCGACATATGTCGCCGGCTCTTTGCATGTCGGATGCCCGGAAAGGGCAGGGAAGATCAGAGCGAGCGCTCGACTTCCTCGCGCTCGAAGATCTCGATGACATCGTTGGGACGAATGTCGTCGTAGTTCTCGAAGGCCATGCCGCATTCCTGACCGGACTGCACTTCGGCAACCTCGTCCTTGAAACGCTTGAGCGTCTTCAGCGTGCCTTCGTGGATCACCACGTTGTCGCGCAGCAGGCGGACGCCTGCGGAGCGGCGGGCGACGCCCTCGGTAACCAGACAGCCGGCGACCTTGCCGACGTTGGAAACCTTGAAGACTTCCTTGATGTTCGCGTAGCCGATGAAGTTCTCGCGGATTTCGTTCGACAGCAGGCCGGAAGCCGCCGCTTTCACATCGTCCACGAGGTCGTAGATCACCGAGTAGTACCGGATCTCCACGCCCTTCTGGTTGGCCGCATTGCGGGCCGGAGCGTTGGCACGAACGTTGAAGCCGATGACCGGGCAACCCGAGGCTTCGGCAAGGCCGATGTCGGTCTCGGTGATCGCGCCCACACCGGAGTGGATGACGCGCACGCGCACCTCGTCGTTGCCGACCTTCTCGAGAGCCTGGACGATCGCTTCGGTCGAGCCCTGCACGTCCGCTTTCACGATGACGGGCAGTTCCGAGACGCTCTCGTCGTCCTTGGCCTTCTGCATCAGCTGCTCGAGGGTCGTCGCGGCACCGGCTGCGGCGCGCTTGTCCTTCGAGACCTGTGCACGGTACTCGGCGATCTCGCGGGCCTGCGCCTCGGTCTCGGTGACGTTGAGAACGTCGCCTGCCTCGGGCGTGCCATTGAGACCCAGCACCTCGACGGGCACCGACGGGCCGGCTTCCTGCACGCGCTCACCCTTGTCGTTGATCAGCGCACGGACCTTGCCGTACTGCTCGCCCACGACGAAGATATCGCCCTGCCTCAGCGTGCCGTTCTGCACGAGCACGGTCGCGACCGGGCCGCGGCCCACGTCGAGCTGCGCTTCGATCACGGCGCCAAGTGCGGCGCGGTTCGGGTTGGCCTTGAGCTCGAGAATCTCGGCCTGAAGAGCGATGGCTTCGAGCAGCTCGTCGAGGCCCTTGCCGGTCTTGGCCGACACCTCGACGTCCTGCACGTCACCCGACATCTCTTCGACGACGATCTCGTGCTGCAGCAGGTCGGTGCGGACCTTGGTCGGGTTCGCGTCCGGCTTGTCGCACTTGTTGATCGCGACGATCATCGGCACGCCGGCGGCCTTCGCGTGGCTGATGGCCTCGACGGTCTGCGGCATGACCGCATCGTCCGCGGCAACCACCAGAACCACGATGTCCGTCACCTGTGCACCGCGCGAGCGCATCGAGGTGAAGGCCGCGTGGCCCGGGGTGTCGAGGAACGACAGGACCGCGCCGCTGTCGGTGGTCACCTGATAGGCACCGATGTGCTGCGTGATGCCGCCGGCTTCGCCGGAGGTCACGTTGGCATTGCGGATCGCGTCGAGCAGCGAGGTCTTGCCGTGGTCGACGTGGCCCATGATCGTGATGACCGGCGGGCGGCCCTGCAGATCCTCGGGAGCGTCTTCGGCGACCTTGATCACATCCTCGACGTCGGCATCGGACACGCGGGTCACGCGGTGGCCGAATTCCTCGATGATGAGTTCCGCGGTGTCGGCGTCGATGGTCTGGTTCTGCGTCGCCATGATGCCGCTCTGCATCAGCGACTTCACGACATCGGCCACGCGTTCCGCCATACGGTTCGCCAGCTCGGCGACGGTGATCGCCTCGGGAAGCTGAACGTCGCGCACGACCTTCTCACGCTGCTGGCTGCCGCCCATCGCCTTCTGACGCGCACGCTCCTGCTTGCGCTTCATCGCGGCCATGGACTTCTGCCGGCCACCTTCGCCGCCCAGAGCCTGGTTCAGCGTCAGCTTGCCGGAGCGGCGTGCACCGTCATCACGGCCTCGGGCCGAGCGGCCGCGCTCTTCGCGCTCGCGCTCTGCCTTGCGCTGCGGCTGAGCCGCGGGCTTGGCCGAGGCGGGGGCGCCACCGGCGCGTGCCGGACCTGCTGCCGCATCGTTGCCGGCTGCTGCCGCAGCCTTCTTGGGCGCGGCTTCCGCCTTCTTGGCAGCTTCCGCCGCCTCGGCAGCTTCGCGGGCCTTGCGCGCCTCTTCCTCGGCTTTCGCCTTGGCACGCTCTTCGGCCTCGCGCTGCTCGCGCTCTTTCTGTTCCTTTTCGGCGCGCAGGCGCTCACGCTCCTCGGCGCGGGCCTTTTCCTCGGCCTCGCGCTGAGCAGTCTCTTCGGCTTCGCGCGCCTTGGCGGCCTGCAGCGCGCGCAGCCGGCGTTCCATCTCCGAGTCGGAGATGCCCGCCGGGCGCTTGCCCGATCCGCCATGCGATCCGCCGCCCGAACCCTTTGCACCGCCAGCGGCGCCCGTTTTCGGGACCACGACGCGTTTGCGCTTGGTTTCCACCACGACGTTTTTTGTGCGGCCGTGGCTGAAGCTCTGCTTCACGTTCCCCGAGTGGGACCCGCCGCGCAAACCCAAAGTCTTCTTGCCGTCGTTATCGCTCATTAAGATTCTCTTATCCTTTCCGGCGGCCCTTGCCGCCCGCGGCAGCCCCTGCTGCCGCTTTCGCGTCTGCCGATGCGACGCGCAGGCCCTTCAAACGTTGGGCCTCCTCTACAACACGTTTGGTGAGTCCACCAGCGCCAAGCGCGGCATGTATCACCTTTTCACGTCCGAAGGCCAGCCCCAGTTCGTCTGCGGTGAGCCAGCCGATGTAGTTCCCCCCGTAGGGAGTACTCAATTTCGTCTTCCCGCGGGCCGATCCGTCCTCGGCCTGGATCAGGACGCGGGCTTCCTCTTTCGAGAGCCAGTCCTTCACCTTCTCGTAGCCCGAGACGGCGCCGCCGCCCTTGCGGGCGAGGCTGATCAACTCGAGCACCCGGCGGGCGAGCATGCCCTCCACGAGATCGGGCAGCCCCTCGGGCACCGTCACCGGCGCCTTGGCCGCGCGGGCAAAGAGACCCTTGCCCGCCGCCTTTTCCAGGGCCTTGCGGTCGGCCGACACCCAGATGCCCCGACCGGGCAGCTTGCCCGCGAGGTCGGGAACGACCTGGCCCTCGGGCCCGACCACGAAACGGATCAGACCGCCCTTGGGCTCCACATCGCCGGTGGCGATGCAGCGCCGCTCGGGGCCGTCAGCCCTGTCCTTGTCCTGACCTCCGCGACTCATCTGGGGTTCAGGCCTCCGCCTCGTCCGACTCGCCATCCTCGGCGTCGAGCTCATCGCCCTCTGCCGCGCTGGCAACTAGTTCCTCGGGGTCGACCCAGCCCAGCATAACGCGGGCGGTCATGATCAGGTTCTGCGCCTCGTCGAGGTCGACGCCGAATTTCTCGAGCAGACCATCGTCCTTCTGGCGCTGTCCGTCGACCGTGGTCCAGCCACCGGCCAGTTCCCAGTCGGCGCAGGTCGCGAAGTCTTCGAGCGACTTGATGCCGTCTTCGGCCAGTGCCTCTACCATCTGGGGAGTGAGGCCCTCGAATTCAACAAGGCTGTCCTCGACACCCAGCTCGCGGGCCTTCTCGAGCGCCTTGCGGGCCTGCTCTTCGAGGAATTCGCGGGCGCGGGTCTGCAGTTCCTCTGCGGTGCCTTCGTCGACGCCGTCGATGACCAGCAGCTCGTCGAGCTCGACGTAGGCGACCTCCTCGAGGTTGCTGAAGCCTTCGGCAACCAGCAGCTGGGCAAAGAACTCGTCGACGTCCAGCGTGTCCATGAACAGCTTGGTACGCACTTCGAACTCGGCCTGGCGGCGCTTGGACTCTTCTTCCTCGGTCATGATGTCGATGTCGAGACCGGTCAGCTGCGAGGCGAGACGCACGTTCTGGCCGCGGCGGCCGATGGCCAGCGACAGCTGCTCGTCGGGCACGACGACCTCGATGCGCTCGGCGTCCTCGTCGAGGACCACCTTCGACACTTCGGCCGGCTGCAGCGCGTTGACGAGGAAGGTCGGCATGTCCTCGTTCCAAGGGATAATGTCGATCTTCTCGCCCTGCAGTTCGTTCACGACGGCCTGCACGCGGCTGCCGCGCATACCGACGCAGGCACCGACGGGGTCGATCGAGCCGTCATAAGAGATGACACCGATCTTCGCGCGCGAGCCGGGGTCACGGGCCACGGCCTTGATCTCGATGATGCCGTCGTAGATTTCCGGCACTTCCATCTTGAACAGTTCGGCCATGAATTCCGGCGCGGTCCGCGACAGGAAAATCTGCGGGCCGCGGGCCTCGCGGCGCACGTCCTTGACGTAGCAGCGGATGCGGTCGCCGGGACGATAGCTTTCGCGGCCGATCTTCTCGTTGCGGCGCAGGATCGCTTCGCCACGGCCCACGTCGACGATGACGTTGCCGTATTCCTCGCGCTTGACCTGACCGTTGATGATCGTGCCCTGGCGGTCCTTGAACTCTTCGTACTGGCGGTCGCGCTCGGCTTCGCGCACCTTCTGCAGGATCACCTGCTTGGCGCTCTGCGCGGCAATACGGCCGAGGTCCACCGGCGGGACTTCCTCGACATAGGTGTCGCCCACCTTGGGGTCGGCCATGTACTGCTTGGCCTGCTGGACGGTCATCTCGGCCTGGTAGTTCTCGAGGAGGTCATCCTCGACCACGGTGCGCACGCGGGTGAAGCTGGCGCGACCGGTCTTGCGGTCGATCTTCACGCGGATGTCCATCTCCGAGCCGTAGCGGCTCTTGGCGGCGCGGGCGAGGCTCTCTTCCATCGCTTCGATCACCAGCGAGGGGTCGATCATTTTCTCGCGGGCGACGGCTTCGGCGGTCTGCAGAAGCTCGAGCTGGTTGGCAGAGGTGATTGCCATGGTCTTAGTCCTCCTGAGCGGCCGCGTCGTCGGCCTCGATGTCGTCGAATTTGGTTTCGTCCACTTCCTGCGCCTTGCGGGCGCGGAGCATGTCTCGGATCAGATCGTCGGTGAGCACCAGCTTGGCGTCAGACAGCCAGTCGAATTGCAGGCCGATGGTCTGCTCTTCGTCGCCGTTCTCGATGTTGAGCAGCACTTCGTCGCCCTCGACCCCGGCGACCACGCCGCGCCAGCGCTTGCGACCGTCGATCATCTCGGCGGTCTCGATCTTCACCTCGTAGCCCTCGAAGGTCTCGAAGTCCTTGAGGCGAGTAAGCGGGCGGTCGATGCCGGGCGAGGAAACCTCGAGCGTGTAGGCGTCGATGATCGGGTCTTCGACGTCGAGCACGGCGGAAACCGCAGTCGAGATATCAGCACATTCATCGACTTCGATGCCGCCTTCGGGGCGCTCGGCCATGATCTGCAGGGTCGCCGTCTTGCCGCCCATGAGGCGGATGCGCACGAGTTCGAAACCCATGTCTTCGATGACCGGGCCGACGATCTCGGCGAGGCGCTTGTCCAGCGATGATTTGGCGATGAGGTCGGTCATTCTTCCGACTCCTTCGGAAACAAAAATACGGGCTCGCGGCCCGTCGATGTTTCCCGGTGGAGCTTCGGTGCAGGACCGACGCGCCGCTGTTGATGGGGCATATACGTGTCCGCGCCGGATTTCGCAAGGGTGATTCACCGTGCCGCCGGGCGAGGACGTGTCCGGCCATGCGTGAACGGCCCCGTCATCAGGAGCGCCGATCGGCGTTGGGCTGCCTGTCATTATCCCGTCGCGCAATCCGCTTCCCATGCGCCGCCGGGTGGCGCTTCAATGGCGCGGGGAACCAACCGCGCCCCGCGCCGTTACCGACCCGAGTCCCGCACCCGAGGAATCCCCGATGCAAATCTTTCGCTGCCCTGCCTGCTCCAGCCCGGTCTATTTCCACAACCTTGCCTGCACCTGCGGTCAGGAGGTCAGCTTCGATCCCGATGCGCAAACCATGGTTGCCGGTGCTGCCTATTGCGCCAACCGTGAGGATATCGGCTGCAACTGGGTGGCCGAACAGGGCGGGCTCTGCCGGTCCTGCGCGATGACCGAAACGGTGCCCGACCTGCGTGCGGATCAGAACCTGCCGCTGTGGGAAGAGAGCGAGTCCGCCAAGCGCCGCATGCTGGCCGAGCTGGGGCGCTGGGGCTGGTTCACTTCGATCGACCAAGGGGCGCGGCCGGTGTTCCGGATGCTCTCGGAAGAGACACTTCACGGCGAGGCCGACGTGATCATGGGGCATGCCGATGGGGTGATCACGATCAACGTAACCGAGGCGAGCGACGCGGTGCTGGCCGAGCGGCAGGAGCAGTTCGGAGAGCTGTACCGCACCATGCTCGGGCACATGCGGCACGAGATGGCGCATTTCCTCTTTCTGCGACTGGCCGAGGTCCCGGGGTTCCTCGATGATTTCCGGTCCTTCTTCGGCGACGAGCGCGCCGATTACGGCGAGGCGTTGCAGCGGCACTACGATGCGCCGATGGAGCCGGGCGAGACGTATATTACCACCTATGCCACCGCCCACCCGCACGAGGATTGGGCCGAGACGCTGGCCCACCTGCAACACCTCGTGTCGCTTCTCGACAGCGGCGTGGCGAGCGGGCTGCGGCTGCCGGAGATTCCGGGCGAGGGTTACGATCCCTATCTCGAGGCGGACACCGAGACGCTGATCACCCGGGCGGTCCACCTGTCGATCGCGGTGAACCACGTGAACCGGGCATTGGACCTGCCCGACCTCTATCCCTTCGTGCTGACCCAGCCGGTGCGCGAGAAGATGGCGCTCGCGCATCGCTGGCTGCGGCGTCTCTGAGCCGGGTCAGCCTGCCAGCGAGGCTGCGCTGCGTGCTGCGTGGCGGAAGATGTCTGCATCGGGGCCGACGGCGCGGCGGGCGAGCCGGCTGAGCGCACCCTCGGCGCGACCCGGGGTTTCGCCGATGCGCTCGAGCCGGGCCAGCGCCGCCTTCAGCGCCCGGCGCTCGGCAGCGGGTGTCTCGGCTGCCGCGAGGATCTCGTGGGCGCGCATCGTCGCGTGCCCGAGGTCGAGCAGCGCCAGCCCGCTGTCCAGCGCATCGCGCTGCGCGCGGGCCGAGCGTTCGGTCAGCCGGAACAGGCGCAACATCCGGTGATAGAGCCGGGCGCGCCAGACCGCGCGGTGCCGCAGGGCCTCTGCATCGCCCGCCAGCGCCGCCACGTCGTGCAGCATCATCTTCGCCAGCGTCACCTGCTTGCGGCGCAGGGTTGGCGGGTAGATCGTTCGGTAGGCGGCCAGTGCGGCCAGCGGAGCGGCGATCACCGCGAGTCCCATCATCACCGAGGTGCCGAACGTTCCGGTCAGCGGCAGCGCCGGGTGCAGCAGGAGCAGCATAACCATGTTGTAGTCGAAAGAGACCTTCATTCCCCTGTCGTGCCCACTCAGCAGGCCGCCGAGGAAAATGAAGGGCAACATCATTGCCACCAACTGCCATTCGGCCCCGGCATGAGGCCAGATCAACCAGCGGATCGCCAGCGCCATGCTCGCGCCGAGGAACTGCCCGAGGAAGACGAAGGGCAGCATGGCAATCGGGTTCTCGAAGGTGGTGAAGATCGAGATCATGATCGACATGCCGAGCAGCAGGAAAGCCCCGGCGGCAAAGCCGGTGATCTGCCAGAGCGCGCCGAAGAGCAGCAGCGCCCCGGTGGCGCGGATCGCCGCCTCGCGCGCGCCGATCCAGTCGCGGTGCAGCACCACGGGCAACATCTCTTCGGCGGCTGGAGCCGAGCGGTTTTCGGGTGCGCGCCAGCGGGCCAGCGCGGCAACCAGCGGCGACAGCGGCTCGCGCAGGTCGGGTAGGTCGGCGGCGCGTTGGAGCGCGGTCAGTGCGGCGGCACTGTCCCCGGCGCGCAGGGCTTGCGCGGCCTCGTTCAGAGCCAGACCGGCGGCACCGTGCAAGGGCGCGGCGTCACGCCCGCGCCGCCAGAGCAACACAGATAGGGCGGTCGACAGCAGCGCCCTGCTGGCGCGGGTCTCGCGGTGCGAGCGCAGCGAGCCGGCGGCGTGGGGGTCGAGCGCCTCCTCGGCGCTGGCCAGGGCGGAGATCAGCCTGCGCGCGGCCTCGGGATCGGAGCTGGGCGCGGCAAGCTCATCGCACAGATCGGCCAGAATCCCCCGGATCCGTGTGCGCAGCGCGCTGCCGTCTGCGGCGGGGGCGAAGAGCCAGCCGACCACCAGCGCCGCGAGCACGCCGACGAGCACCGTCGCCATTCGGTCGGCACCAAGGGTCAGCACGTTCTCGGGGTGGCCCACGTCGAGCAGGGCGACCATGGCTGCGGTATAGCCGGCCAGCACCGTGCCATAGGCGACGAAGCCGCGGGCAAGGTTGGCCAGCCCGGTGCAGAGCCCGACCCAGAGCGCCAGCCCGATGACCAGCAGCGCCGGGTGCACCAGCATGGCAAGGATCAGGCCGACCCCGGCGATGGTGCCGATTACCGTTCCGGCAAAGCGAAAGAGGCCCTTTTCCAGCAGCTGTCCCCGGACGGGCTGCGAGGCGGCCCAGACGGTCATCCCCGCCCATTGCGGGTGTTCCAGACCCAGCAGCCAGGCGATCACAAGTGCGAGACAGGCCGCAAAGGCCGTGCGCAGCGCAAAGATCAGTCGATCACGGTCGAAACCGAGTTTCTGGAGCGCCCCGGTCATGCCTCCACCTCCTCGGCAAGCATCGACTCGGCCCGCGCGGCGATGCGGGTGAAGCCGTCGAGCATCGCCGTGACCTCGCTGTCGCCAAGATCGGCGAGCAGCTCGCTCTCTGCCTGCAACAGCATGGCACGGATGCGGGCAAGCTCGGCGCGGCCTTCGTCGGTCAACTGGATGAGCCGCGCCCGGCGGTCCGATGGATCTACCCGGCGCTCGACGAGGCCGCGGGTCTCGAGCAGGTCGAGCAGCCGTACCAGTGTCGATGTGTCGAGCGAGATGCGTGCCGCGAGATCGCGCTGGCTGATGCCATCGCCGCCCTCGGCAAGATGCACCAGCGGGCGCCAGGTCGCGTCGGTCAGCCCGGCCTCTGCCAGGCGCTTGTCAACGACGCGGTGCCAGTGCCGGGCAAGGGTGACGAAGGCAAAGCCGAAACGGTCGCGGGGGGAGGGTGCATGGGTCATGAAATGCATGTAGATAAAAATGATTAGCAATACAAATTAAATATTGCTGCGGGGGCAGGTGAAATATGCCGCTTGGGCGCGCAGCGCGGCGGGCGAGGGTTCGCGCTCGCCTTCGCGTGAACGGGGCGCGGATTGCGCCGGGGGGCGGCGCGGTCTAATCTCGTCAGCAACCAATCAACAGGAGGCGGCATGTCGGGCAAGGCACTGGGGACACTTCGCAGCACGGTTCTCGCGCTTGCGCTCATGGCGGCAGGCGCGGCCTCGGCCGAAAGCCTCTCGGGAGACTATCTGGCCGCGCGGCAGGCCAGTTTCGCCGGCGATTTCAAGGCGGCTGCGCGCTATTACGGCGAGGCGGTCAAGCATGATCCCGAGAATGCCGACCTGCTCGAACGCGCGGCGCTCGCGAACATCGGGCTTGGTGATTTTGTCCGAGCCGAGGCGCTGTCCGAGCGGCTCACGGCTCTGGGACAGAGCAGCCAGATCGGCCAACTCGCCGAAATTGCCGTGCTTGCCCATGAAGAGAATTACCCCGAGCTGCTGAAGCGCGTCGACGACGATCGCTCCGCCGGTCCGCTGATCGACGGACTGCTGAAGGCCTGGGCCGAGCTGGGCCGCGGCGACGTCAGCGCGGCGATGGCCTCTTTCGATGCGGTCGCGGAAGAGCGGGGCCTTGCCGGGTTTGCCGCCTACCACAAGGCGATGGCGCTGGCATCGGTCGGTGATTTCGAAGGGGCCGAGGCGATCTTTGGCGATCCCGCGGGCAGTGCGATGCAGATGACCCGGAGCGCAGTTTTGGCGCGGGTCGAGATCCTGTCGCAGATTGACCGGCAGGACGACGCCGTGGCGCTGATCGACGAGGCCTTCGGGACGCAACTCGACCCGGGCATCTCCGCGCTGCGCGAAAAGCTGGCCGCAGGCGAGGCGCTGCCCTTCGACATCGTCACCTCGGCGCGGGACGGGATCGCCGAGGTGTTCTTCACCATCGCCGGGGCGCTCGCCAACGAGTCCGCCGAAGATTACACGCTGCTGCACGTCCGCGTCGCCGAGTTCCTGCGCCCCGATCACGTTGGGGCGCTGCTGATGGCGGGCGAGTTGCTTGAGAAAATGGGGCAATACGAGCTGGCGGCGGCAACCTATCGCCGGGTGCCGCGCGATGACGCCGCCTTCCACGTGGCCGAGCTGGGCCGGTCCGACGCGCTCCGCGCCGAAGGCAAGCTCGATGCGGCGGTCGAGGTGCTGGAACAGCTGGCCGACACGCATGGCAACCTGCCGGCTGTGCAATCGGCGCTGGGTGATCTGATGCGACAGCTCGAGCGCTACGACGAGGCGATCACGGCCTACGACAGCGCTCTGGCAACCTTTGCCGAGCCCGATCCGGCGCAATGGTTCCTTTATTACGCCCGCGGCATCTGCAAGGAGCGCGACGGCGACTGGGAGGCGGCGGAGGCCGATTTCCGAGCCGCGCTGGAATTCGTGCCGAACCAGCCTCAGGTGCTAAACTACCTCGGCTATTCCATGGTCGAGCACCACGTGAACCTCGATGAAGCGCTTGCGATGATTGAGCGCGCGGTCGAGGCAGAACCACAGAGCGGCTACATCGTCGACAGTCTCGGCTGGGCGCTCTACCGGCTGGGCCGCTACGAGGAAGCAGTGGGCCACATGGAGCGCGCCGCCGAGCTGATGGCGGTGGACCCTGTGGTCAACGACCACCTCGGCGATGTCTATTGGGCTGTGGGCCGCAAGACGGAGGCGCGTTTCCAGTGGCAGCGCGCGCTCTCCTTCGTCGGCTGGGAAGATGCCTCGGACGATGTCGAGCCCGAGCGCATTCGCCGCAAGCTGGCGGTGGGTCTCGATGCCGTTCTCGCCGAGGAAGGCCGGCCGCCGCTGAAGGTGGCGCATGACGTGGACTGACGTCTTCGCTCCGGCGAAGATCAACCTGACCCTGCACATCACCGGCCAGCGCGACGATGGGTATCACCTGCTCGACTCGCTGGTCGTCTTCGCGCCGGTGGGCGACGCACTGCGTGTCACGCCCGCCGCCGAGCTGAGCCTGCGCCTCGAGGGTCCGGAGGCCGAGGGGCTTCCGGCGAACGGCGACAATCTCGCGCTGCGCGCCGCCGCCATGGTGGGCGAAGGGCAGGGCGCCGAGATCGTTCTGGAAAAGACCCTGCCGGTAGCTTCCGGGATCGGCGGCGGTTCTGCGGATGCCGCGGCCGCCGCCCGTGCCGTACTGGCCGGGGACGGGGCTCTGGACGCGGAGGGTCTGGCGCGCGCCGAAGCCGCGCTTCTGGCGCTGGGGGCGGATGTGCCGATGTGCCTGCGCTCGCGGCCGGTGCGGGTGCGGGGGATCGGTGAGGGGCTGGAGCCGGTGACCTTGCCGCCGCTGCCCGCCGTACTGGCCAATCCGCGGGTGCCGGTGTCCACTCCGCGGATCTTCCGCAGCCTCACGTCGCGCGACAATCCCCCGATGCCGGAAGTGCTGCCGGAATTCGTGGACGCCGAAGCGCTGATCGACTGGCTGAAGGATATGCGCAACGACATGGAGCCCGCAGCGAAGGCATTGGAGCCGATGATCGGCACGGTGCTGTCGGAGCTTTCCGCGCTGCCGGGCTGCCAGCTGGCGCGCATGTCGGGGTCCGGGGCGACATGCTTCGGCCTCTTCGCGACGATGGCAGAGGCGGGGGCGGCGGCAGCGGTGCTTCGCGCGGCGCGTCCGGACTGGTGGATTGCCGAGGGTCTGCTGGGCGATCAGCAGGCGCGGGCCATGCCGCGCCTGGGATGAGGTTGCGGTCGTCGCGGGCTCAGTAGAGCCGCGCCACCACGAAATCGGCAAGTTCGATCATCACGTCGCGCAGCTCGGACTGCGGCAGCTGCGCCATGGAAGCCTTGGCCTTCTCCGACCAGCCGAGGGCGTCCTCGCGGGTCGCTTCCAGAGCGCCGTGCTTGTTGAGCAGCTTCAGCGCGTATTCGAGATCGCCCTCTTCCTGCTTGCCCTTCTCGATGGTGCGCTGCCAGAAGGCGCGCTCTTCTTCGTCGGCCGCGGCCACGGCCTTGATCACCGGCAGCGTCAGCTTGCGCTCGCGGAAGTCATCACCGACGTTCTTGCCGGTGGCCGAGCTGTCGCCCATGTAGTCGAGCAGGTCGTCGGCGATCTGGAAGGCGATGCCGAGCGCGTCGCCGTAGTCGAAGAGCGCCTGCACCTGCGCCGGGTCCGACCCGGCGATGACGCCGCCCACCTCGGTCGCCGCCGAGAAGAGCGCCGCGGTCTTGCCGCGCACCACCTGCAGGTAGATGTCCTCGTCGGTGCTGAGATCCTGCGCCGCGGTCAGCTGAAGCACTTCGCCTTCCGCGATCGTAGCCGCGGCGTTCGACAGGATTTCCAGAACCCGCAGGTTTCCGGGCTCGGTCATCAGCTGGAAGCTGCGGGCAAAGAGGTAGTCGCCGACCAGAACCGAGGATTTGTTGTCCCATAGAAGGTTTGCGGTGGGGCGGCCACGTCGCTGCGCGCTCTCGTCGACCACGTCGTCATGCAGCAGCGTCGCGGTGTGGATGAACTCCACCGTGGCGGCGAGGTGCACGTGATAGGGGCCGTCGTAGCCGCAGATATTCGCGGCGGCGAGGGTCAGCATCGGGCGCAGACGCTTGCCGCCCGCCTCGACCAGATGCGCGGTCACCTCCGGAATGCGCGGAGCGTGTTTCGACGCCATCCGCTCGCGGATCAGGGCGTTCACTGCTCCCATCTCGTCGGACAGCATCGACGCCAGGCGGTCGTGCGGTTTCGCTTTTGCCGTATCCAAGCCCATCAGACCCCCGTCACAGGCTCGACAAGGCCGGGGCCCTGTCCTTACATCCCCAGTATGGAAGAACTCTTGCGCACAACCGACATCACACTGATCCCGCTGGCGAAGACCCTCCTAGATGGGCAGGGTATAGACAGCTTTGAGTTGGACGTAAATATGAGCGTCCTCGAGGGATCGCTCGGCATACTCCCGCGCAGATTGATGGTGCGCAGCGACGATCTGGAGGCGGCGCAGCGGGTCCTGCGCGACTTCGGCATCGCCTTCGAGGCCGGTGCGTGAGGGTCGAACTCTTCGCCGAGGAAGCGTTGCGTTGCGACGATTTCCTCGGCGGGCAGGCGCGGATATGGCAGCCAAAACAGGGCCTTGGTTATCGCGCCGGTGTGGATCCGGTATTGCTCGCCGCAAGCGTCGAGGCGCGGCCCGGTGAGGAGGTCCTGGAGCTTGGGTGCGGCGCCGCCCCCGCGCTGATCTGCCTGGGCGTGCGGGTGACGGGGCTGCGGTTGACGGGGGTGGAGGTCCAGCCGGCCTACGCGGCCCTCGCGCGGCGTAACATTGCCGAGAACGGTCTACAGGGCACGATCCTTGAGGCGGACCTCGCCAGCCCGCCGGCGGAGTTGAAGGCGCTATGCTTCGATCACGTTCTCGCCAATCCGCCCTATTTCGAACAGGGCAAGCGCAGCGTCTCCCCGGATGCAGGAATCGAGCTGGCGCAGGCCGGCACGCTGCCGCTGGCTGATTGGGTGGCGCTCGCGGCGAAACGCGTGAAACCGCGCGGCACGGCGACCTTTGTCCAGCGGGTCGAGCGCCTGCCCGAGCTGGTCGGCGCGCTGAGCGCGCATCTCGGCTCTGTCGAGGTGCTGCCGCTGGCACCGCGCGAAGGTCGCGCGCCGCGGCTGATTCTTGCCCGTGGGCGCAAGGGCGGCCGGGCAGCTTTCCGCCTCTGCCCGCCGCTCGTGCTTCACGCCGGCGCGTCCCACCTTGAAGACGGCGAGGATTATACAAATGTCGTCAAAGCAGCCTTGCGTGACGGAAAACCGGTCAGCTTTGACGGGTGAGCGGAGTTCCGAGCATCGCCTTGAGCCTGCGTAAAGCAATGCTGCGGGTGCGGCGTGACAGAATGTAAAAGTTATGCTGCACTGAGTGTGCCTAAAGCAAAAAGGAGGACCTAATGAGCTTAACTTCTCACCTGCAAGAACTGAAGAAGAAGCACCAGAACCTCGCCACCACCGTGGAAGAAATGCAGCGCAGTCCGGGTACGGACGATCTGCATGTCGCCGCCCTGAAAAAGCAGAAACTCCGCATCAAGGAAGAGATTAGCCGGCTCTCGGCCGAGGCCACCTGACGTGGTCCGGGCAGGTAGCCTCCCACCGGGACGCCACCCACCCGCCTAGAGAGCGATCAGGTCCCATGGGCAGCCGCGTCCCGGGACCGCAGAGCCTCCGGGCCCGAGAATCGGGCCCGGGCAGCAGGGCGAAGCGCCAGCGGCATGCCGCATCGCGGCAATTGCAGAAACGCCATTTCGACTCGCATCCCTTTTCCCCCTTGCAAGCATGACCGTGGTCGCGAAGCGTCCGGTCTTTGGAAGAGTGCGTGTCGGGCCCTGCAGAAAAAGCGCCCCCGGAGAGCCAAGCTCCGGGGGCGCACCTGTTGAGAGGGGAGGCCTTGGGCCGCGGACCAGCGGCCCTCAGCCCAGCGGTTCCAGCGTCTTTTCGAGCTGTTCGCGCAGGTGGGCGTGCTGGGTCGGCAGTTTCAGCGCCTCGCCGAGGTGGCCGCGATCCTCGTCGCGATCGAAGCCCGGCTCGTTGGTCGCCACCTCGAAGAGCACGCCGCCGGGGCTGCGGAAGTAAATCGCGTAGAAGTAGTCCCGGTCGATTTGCGGCGTGATCTGGAAGCCCTGCTCGGTCAGCGCCTTGCGCACCTCGAGCTGGGCCGCGCGGTCCTCCACCGCAAAGGCGATGTGGTGCACGCTGCCCGCGCCCTGTTCGCCGCGCGGCGCATCCACCGTCTCGATGTCGATGGTGCCCGCGCCGTTGTGCTCCGGCAGCACCAGCCGCATCACGTTGGCCTGGCGGCACTCTTCCCTGTAGCCCATGGCGCCCAGAAGCTCGGCGGTCGGACCGGCGTCGCGCAGGCGCATCTGCACCGAGTGGAAGCCACGGATCGCCATGTCCGCATCGACACCATTGCCGGTCCAGGGGGCGCGATCATCCTCGGCTTCGACCAGCGCGAGGCCTTCGCCGTCCGGTCCCTCGAAGGTCAGGCGCAGCTCGCCGTAGCGGTTGAGCCGCTCCAGTCCCTGCACCCCGGCTTCGGTCAGTCGCGCTTCCCAGGCATCAAGCGCGCCCACGGGCACCGCAAAGGCGGTGGTGGCCACCTCGCCGGTGCCCCGGCGTCCGCGTGCTGCGCGGGGGAAGGGGAAGTAGGTCATGACGCTGCCGGGGGTGCCGAGCTCGTCACCGTAGTAGAGGTGGTAGACGTCGGGGGCGTCGAAGTTGACTGTCTTTTTCACCCGGCGCAGGCCGAGCGTGTCGGTGAAGAAGGCATTGTTGCGAGACGCGCTGCTGGCCAGCGCAGTCACGTGATGCAGGCCTTTGATCTGGGTAAGCATGGTCTCTCTCCTGATAAGGAATTGATCCCGATATAGGCCCGCGCGGCCTTGCAGAAAACGAACATGGCCGCGCGGAGGGGCTGCACCAGTGCACAGCCGCGCGCGATGCGCCGACTGCCAGGGGGCGGAAACGAAAGAGCCCCGGCGCTGCCGCGGCCGGGGCTCTGGGATTCTCGTTCGCGAGGGTGTCAGACGAAGAATTGTCCGCCGTTGGCCGAGATCGTCGAGCCGTTGACGAAGCCGGCCTTCTCGTCGGCGAGGAAGACCACACAGCGGGCGATCTCCTCGGGCTCGCCGAGGCGGCCGGTGGGGATCTGCGCGATGATCGACTCGCGAACCTTCTCAGGCACCGCCATGACCATCTCCGTGGCGATGTAGCCGGGGCAGATGGCGTTGGCGGTGATGCCGTAGCGTGCGCCTTCCTGGGCCAGCGACTTGATGATGCCGAGATCGCCAGCCTTGGTCGCGGCGTAGTTCACCTGCGCGAACTGGCCCTTCTGGCCGTTGATCGACGAGATCACGATGACCCGCCCGAACTTGCGCTCGCGCATGCCCGGCCAGAGCGGGTGCACGGTGTTGAATACGCCGGTGAGGTTGGTGTCGATGACCTCCTTCCATTGCTGGGGGGTCATCTTGTGGAACGGCGCGTCGCGGGTGATGCCAGCGTTGGCGACCACCACGTCGATCGGGCCGAGCTCGGCCTCGACCTTCTCGATCCCGGCCTTGGACGCCTCGTAGTCGGCCACGTTCCACTTGTAGGTCTTGATTCCCGTCTCTGCGGTGAAGGCCTGCGCCTTCTCGTCGTTCCCGGCATAGGTCGCGGCTACGTCGTACCCTTCTGCCTTCAGTGCCTTCGAGATCGCCTCCCCGATCCCGCGGCTGCCGCCGGTGACCAATGCAACTTTCGCCATTCTGTCCTCCAATTCGGAAGTTCCTCACTCCAGTAATGTTGTTACCGAAGTTAATTAAAGTAAGCAACAATATTGCGCATGCATTTCGCGCCTGCAGCATTGCACGCAAAGAAAAAGGGGCGCCGCAGCGCCCCTTCCAAGATTGTCAGTCGCGTTCCACGCAAAGCGCGACGCCCATGCCGCCCCCGATGCAGAGCGTTGCGAGGCCCTTTTTGGCGTCGCGGCGCTTCATCTCGAAGAGCAGCGTGTTCAGGATGCGGGCCCCCGAGGCGCCGATCGGGTGGCCGATGGCGATGGCACCGCCGTTCACGTTCACGATCGACGGGTCCCAGCCCATGTCCTTGTTCACCGCGCAGGCCTGCGCGGCGAAGGCCTCGTTGGCCTCGACCAGATCGAGGTCCTCGGGCTTCCAGCCAGCCTTTTCCAGCGCCTTGCGCGAGGCGTGGATCGGACCGACGCCCATGATCGACGGATCGAGGCCGGCGGTGGCGTAGGAGACGATGCGGGCGAGCGGCTCGATGCCACGCTTCTCGGCGTTGTCGGCGCTCATCAGCAGTACGCCGGCCGCACCGTCGTTGATGCCCGAAGCGTTGGCCGCGGTGACCGAGCCGTCCTTGGTGAAGGCCGGGCGCAGCTTCTGCATGGCCTCGAGGGTGGCACCGTGGCGGATGTACTCATCCTTGTCGACGATGATGTCGCCCTTGCGGGTCTTCACGGTGAAGGGGATCACCTCGTCATCGAACTTGCCAGCCTTCTGCGCCGCCTCGGCCTTGTTCTGCGAGGCAACGGCGAACTCGTCCTGCTGCTCGCGGCTGATCTGCCACTGCTCGGCGACGTTCTCGGCGGTCTGTCCCATGTGGTAGCCGTTGAAGGCATCCCAGAGGCCGTCACGGATCATCGTGTCGATGTATTTCATGTCGCCCATCTTGTGCCCGGCGCGCAGGTGCGCGGCATGGGGCGAGAGGGTCATGTTTTCCTGTCCGCCGGCGCAGACGATGTCGGCATCGCCCAGCAGGATGTGCTGCGCGCCCAGCATCACGGTGCGCAGGCCCGAGCCGCAGACCTGGTTGATCGACCAGGCCGAGCTTTCCTTGGGCAGGCCGGCATTGATATGCGCTTGGCGCGCCGGGTTCTGGCCCTGCGCCGCGGTCAGCACCTGGCCCAGAATGGTCTCGGACACCTCTGCCTTGTCGACGCCGGCGCGAGCGACCAGCGCTTCGAGCATGGCGCTACCAAGGTCATGGGCAGGGGTGTTGGCAAAGGCGCCGCTGAAGCTGCCCACGGCGGTCCGGGCCGCGGATGCGATTACGACGTTGGTCATGAAATTCTCCCTCCAAGCAAAGCGGGTGATCGGAACGCGTCCCTCCGCCCTCTTGGCGGGAGCAACGGCTCCGCATCTGGCCTTGGCCTTTTGATAACGCGGGGATCTTCGCCTGCACAGGGGCAGCGGTGCGGATTCGCGCATGTTTGCGCAATTCGTCGCAGATGCCGGGAGCGGGGCCGGAAACATCCAAGGCTGGCTCGGCGGGTCGGTTTTCGGGGGAAATCAGGCTTTGTTGCGCAGCGGCGGGTCCATGCGCCAGTCCGGATGGGCCACCGGTGCGCCATGGTAGTATCCCTGAAGGCAATTCACGCCACTGCGCGCGACGATCTGTGCCTCGGCCTGGGTCTCGACCGATTCGGCCACGGTGAACATGTCGAACTGCTCGGCGATGGCCACTATGGCGCGCAGCAGCACCTGATTGTCGGGATCGCTGTCGATGCCGCGGATCACCTGGCCGTCGATTTTCAGGATGTCGAAGCTGAAGCGTTTGAAATGCCGCAGCACGGTTTGCCCCGCGCCGAAATCATCCATGGCGAAGGTGATGCCGCGGCGGTGCAGATCGGTCATGAAGCCGATCACGAGTTCCGGCAGCAGCATTGCCGAGCTCTCGGTGATTTCGAGGATCAAGCGTGCCGCGACGGTGGGGTCGGCGGAGAGGCCCTTTTCCAGCACACGCATCCAGCGGCGGTAGCCGATCGAACGGGCCGACATGTTCACGGAGAGCCGCAGATCCGGGGTACGGATCAGTTCGGCGATGCCCTGTTCCAGCGCGAGGCAGTCGAGGATGCGGCCCTCTTCAAGCTCCTCGACCTCGAAGATGAACTCGCGCGCGGGCACGATGCGCCCGGTCTCATCCATCACGCGCAGCATGGCCTCGTGAAAGGCGATGCGCGCGGGGGCATTGGCCTGGACCACGGGCTGAAAGACCAGCATCACCTGCCGGTGGCGGATCGCGTCGCGCACGCGCTGCAGGATGTCGCGGTCGCGCAGGTGGATCGCGCTGTCCAGCAGGGCGCCCGGGCCGTCCGGCTGGCTCGGACCGGGGCGGAGGCGTCGCCTTCGCATGACCCTTGCCGAGTCGGTGGGCCTCATCCCCGTTTCCTCATGGCTCAGTCCTCATGTGGGTGTCCTCTTGGCTGTATGGCCGGGCCCTACGCCGAATGCCTCGCGGCCGCCTCCCGGCGTCCGCTGCTACATGTGAATTTGCCATCATCGGCGTGGCGCTATCGGCGGGTCTGTAAAACGCGGGCCGGGATCCCTTTCAGTCTGGACGCAGACCGTTTAACGCGGGATGAATCCCTGCGGCGGAAGGAAAGCGCCTTATTCGCGCGAAGAGCAGTTGACTCCCCCTGCAATCCCCATATAAGCGCCCGCTCATTGGTGTTGGTGGCCCCCGCAAGGGGATGCCTGTCGGCCTTCGGGCAGGAGGACAACGCCCTTCACATCTTTTGAAGGAGATCAGCCGTGACCAAACGCACGTCTGCCAAGTACAAAATTGACCGCCGCATGGGCGAAAACATCTGGGGCCGTCCGAAGTCCCCGGTGAACAAGCGCGAATACGGCCCGGGCCAGCACGGCCAGCGCCGCAAGGGCAAGATGTCGGACTTCGGTCTGCAGCTGCGCGCCAAGCAGAAGCTCAAGGGCTACTACGGTGACATGACCGAGAAGCAGTTCCGTCGCATCTTCGGCGACGCAGAACGCCTCAAGGGTGACACCGGCGAGCTGCTCATCGGCCTGCTCGAGCGCCGCCTCGACGCCGTCGTCTACCGCGCCAAGTTCGTGCCGACCGTCTTCGCAGCCCGTCAGTTCGTGAACCACGGCCACGTGCTGGTGAACGGCAAGCGCGTGAACATCCCCTCCTACCGCGTGAAGGAAGGCGATGTCATCGAGGTTCGCGAGAAGTCGAAGCAGATGACCGTCCTGCTGGAAGCTGTTCAGCTCGCAGAGCGTGACGTGCCCGACTACATCGAGGCCGACCACTCCAAGATGACCGCGACCTTCGTGCGCACCCCCGGCCTCGCCGACGTGCCCTACGCGGTTCAGATGGAACCGAACCTCGTCATCGAATACTACGCGCAGAACTGATCTTTCTGCCCGTACGATCCTTGGAAGGCCGCGCAGCGATGCGCGGCCTTTCTGCATTTCTGCCCGGGTTTTGGGCAGTTTTCGTTACGGCGGCCGATCCAATTATTTTACCGATTGATAAAAAAATCGACCTGTGAGAGCGTTTCTCCATTGCGCAAGGCAGCGGGGAGGCGACCGATGGACGCAAGGCAACTGGCAGGAGGGATCCGCGCGGGACGGCTGGAGCCGCAGGCGCTGGAGGAGGGATTTTCCGACCTGCACCCTCCATACGACGATCACGAGGCTCTGGTGGCGGCGGACCGCTGCTACTTCTGCCACGACGCGCCCTGCGCGACGGCGTGCCCGACCACGATCGACATTCCACTCTTCATCCGGCAGATCGCCACCGGCACGCCCGAGGCGGCGGCAAAGACGATCCTGTCGCAGAACATCCTTGGCGGCATGTGCGCCCGGGTTTGCCCGACGGAGACGCTCTGCGAGGAGGTCTGCGTGCGCGAGGTGGCCGAGGGAAAGCCGGTCGAGATCGGCCGTCTGCAGCGATATGCCACCGATACGGTCATGGCGCAGAACGCCCACCCCTTCGAGCGTGCCGCCCCCACGGGCAAGCGCGTAGCCGTGGTCGGGGCGGGGCCTGCTGGCCTGTCCTGCGCGCATCGTTTGGCGATGAAGGGCCACGAGGTGGTGATCCTCGACGCGCGGTCCAAGCCGGGCGGTCTCAACGAGTTTGGCATCGCCGCCTACAAGAGCACCGAGGATTTCGCCGCGCGCGAGGTCGACTGGCTGATGGGCATCGGCGGCATCACCCTCGAAACCGGCAAGGCGCTGGGGCGTGATGTTACTGTTGAGGGGCTGAAGGCCCAGTATGATGCGGTTTTCCTGGGTCTTGGCCTTGGAGGGGTGAACGCGCTGGGCATCGACGGCGACGACCGAGAGGGCGTATTGAACGCGGTGGATTTCATCTCAGAGCTGCGGCAGGCGGGCGATTTGGCCACGCTGCCGGTGGGCCGCGACGTGGTGGTGATCGGCGGTGGCATGACCGCCGTGGATGCCGCCGTGCAATCCAAGCTGCTGGGCGCGCTCAATGTCACGATCGTCTACCGACGCTCGCAGGCGCGCATGGCGGCCAGCGCGTTCGAGCAGGAGCTGGCGCAGGCCAAAGGTGTTCGGATCATCTGCAACGCCACGCCCAAGGCGGTGCACGGCAATGGCGCGGTACGGGAGATCGAGTTCGAGTTCACCGATGACGAACTGTCCCCCACCGGCGAGAGCTTTCGCCTGCCCGCCGATCAGGTATTCCGCGCCATTGGCCAGAGCCTCGTGACCGAGGGTCTGCCGGCGCTCGACGGGCGCAAGATCGCGGTCGAGGGGCCGGGGCGGACCTCGCTGCCCGGGGTCTGGGCTGGGGGCGACTGCGCCGCCGGGGGCGATGACCTGACCGTCACCGCCGTCGCCGAGGGCCGCGATGCGGCCGAAGACATCCACGCCACGTTGATGCGCTGAGGAGGGACCGACATGGCTGATCTGACGAGCGATTTCGTGGGCATCAAGTCGCCCAACCCGTTCTGGCTGGCCTCGGCGCCGCCGACCGACAAGGAATACAATGTGCGCCGCGCCTACGAGGCGGGCTGGGGCGGGGTGGTCTGGAAGACCCTCGGGGAGGAAGGCCCGCCGGTGGTCAACGTCAACGGTCCGCGCTACGGCGCGATCTGGGGCGCGGATCGGCGGCTCTTGGGGCTCAACAACATCGAGCTGATCACCGACCGCCCGCTCGAGGTGAACCTGCGCGAGATCAAGGCGGTCAAACGAGACTACCCGGATCGCGCACTGGTGGTCTCGCTGATGGTGCCCTGCGAGGAGGCGGCGTGGAAGGCGATCCTGCCGCTGGTGGAGGAGACCGGGGCCGACGGCGTCGAGCTGAACTTCGGCTGCCCGCACGGGATGAGCGAGCGCGGCATGGGTTCGGCAGTGGGGCAGGTGCCCGAGTACATCGAGATGGTGACCCGTTGGGTGAAGCAAAACAGCCGCATGCCCTGCATCGTCAAGCTGACGCCCAACATCACCGACATCCGCAAGCCCGCCGAGGCCGCCAAGCGCGGCGGGGCGGATGCGGTCTCGCTGATCAATACGATCAACTCGATCACCTCGGTCGATCTCGACCTCTTCGCCCCCGAGCCGACCATCGACGGCAAGGGCGCGCATGGCGGCTACTGCGGCCCGGCGGTCAAGCCCATCGCGCTCAATATGGTGGCAGAGATCGCCCGCTCGCCAGAGACGCACGGAATGCCGATCTCGGGCATCGGCGGGGTGACGACCTGGCGCGACGCGGCGGAGTTCATGGCGCTTGGGGCGGGCAACGTGCAGGTCTGCACGGCGGCGATGACCTATGGCTTCAAGGTCGTGCAGGAGATGATCTCGGGTCTGTCACAGTACCTCGACGAGAAGGGCGTCGGGCTTTCCGACCTCGTGGGCCGCGCGGTGCCGAACGTGTCGGACTGGCAGAACCTCAACCTCAACGCGATCTCCAAGGCGAAGATCGACCAGGACCTCTGCATTTCCTGTGGCCGCTGCTATGCCGCCTGCGAGGACACCTCGCACCAGGCCATTGCCATGTCGGAGGACCGGGTGTTCACCGTCAAGGACGACGAATGCGTGGCCTGCAACCTCTGCGTCAATGTCTGCCCGGTCGAGGGTTGCATCAGCATGGAGCGTATGGAGGTCGGGGCGACGGACCCGCGCACCGGCAAGGTGGTGCCCGCCGAGTTCGGCGACTGGACCACGCATCCCAACAACCCGATGGCCCGCGCGGCCGAGTGATCGGGGCGCCAGCTCGCCCGGAATAAAGGCGAAGCGGTCGGGCGAGCGGTCGTCCATCGTGGCGCCATCGGTGCAAGCCCGATGGACGACGCTGTTCCGGCGGGCTGGCGCTTTGTCGCCCTTGCACAACGTTCAAGTGTCTCCCGGACTTGGCTGGCATGAAGCGCTGAGCTCCATCGTTGCAGCGCCACCCGGCGGGCCGGCGCTCGCCCGGCGGCTTCGCTCACCCCTTTGGCGTCAGGATCGCCCGAAAGATTGTCTCGACATGGGCATTCGCCGCCCTCCAGCCCGCCGTCTCGTCGGGAACCAGCACCCGCACCTGCGTGTCGAAGTCGGCGAAATGCTGGGTCAGCGCCCAGATCGACATGACCAGCTGCTGCGGGTCCTGCGGCGCGAGCTTGCCCGCGTCCATCCACCCCGCGATCAGCGCGCATTTCTCGTCGAAGAGAGGTTTCAGGTCGCTCTCCAGATGCGGCAGCATGCGCGGCGCGCCCTGGATAATCTCGATGGCGAAAAGGCGGCTCTCCCGCGGGAATTGCCGGCTCATCTCCATCTTGCGGCGCACGTAACCGAGGATCTCTTCCAGCGGATCGCCCTCCGCATCCAGCTCGCGCAACGGGTCGAGCCATTCGGTCATCAGCGCGTTCAGCAGGGCGACGTGGATCGCCTCCTTGCCGTCGAAATAGTAGATGAGGTTGGGTTTGGACATGCCCGCAGCCTCGGCGATCTGGTCGAGCGTCGCGCCGCGGAAGCCGTGCTGTGAGAACACGTCCAGCGCTGCATCCATGATCTTCTTGCGGTTGCGGATCTGGATTCGGCTGGGCTTTTTCTCCGGGGTCTTCTCGGGCGGCTTCTCAGAGGGAGCGGGCATGGCATTCCTTGGCTGCTGCTTTTCCGGGCGGCGTTGCCCGCTCTATGCGCATCCGCCCCGGGGGCCAAGGCAGGGATTTCTTGACAGGTCCGGGGCGCATTGCAATCGTGGCTTTACCAAATGGTAAAAAACACGCGCGGCCCGCGCAAGCGCGACCGCGCATTGCAGACGCAAAGCAAGGCAGCGAGGACAAAAAGATGGCGGCACCGGGCGAGAACCTCCGGATTGATGGCGACCGACTCTGGGACAGCCTGATGGAGATGGCCAAGATCGGCCCCGGCGTTGCGGGTGGCAACAACCGTCAGACGCTGACCGACGAGGACGCCGAGGGCCGTGCTCTGTTCCAGAGCTGGTGCGAGGCCGCGGGCATGACCATGGGCGTCGATGCCATGGGCACGATGTTCGCCACCCGCGCCGGTGAGGATCCCGACGCCCTGCCGGTCTACGTCGGCTCGCACCTCGACACCCAGCCCACGGGCGGCAAGTACGACGGGGTGCTGGGCGTACTCGGCGCGCTGGAAGCGGTGCGCACGATGAACGATCTGGGGATCAAGACCAAGCACCCGATCGTGGTCACCAACTGGGCCAACGAGGAAGGCGGGCGCTTTGCCCCCGCCATGCTGGCCTCGGGCGTCTTCGCCGGGGTACACGACCTCGACTACGCCTACGGCCGCAAGGACCTGGAGGGCAAGACCTACGGCGACGAGCTGACCCGCATCGGCTGGAAGGGCGAGGAAGAGGTCGGCGCGCGCAAGATGCACGCCTATTACGAGCTGCACATCGAGCAGGGGCCGATCCTCGAGGCCGAGGGCAAGGACATCGGCGTGGTCACCCATTGCCAGGGGCTCTGGTGGCTGGAATTCACCCTGACCGGCAAGGCCGCGCACACCGGCTCCACGCCGATGAACATGCGGGTGAACGCCGGGCTCGCCATGAGCCGCATCGTCGAGATGGTGCAGGAGGTGGCCATGGCCGCCCAGCCCGGTGCCGTCGGCGGGGTGGGGCAGGTGACCTTCTCGCCCAACTCGCGCAACGTGCTGCCGGAAACGGTGGTCTTCACCGTCGACATCCGCTCGCCCGATCTGGACAAGCTGAACGCCATGCGCGCCGAGATCGAGCGCCGCGCGCCCGAGATCTGCGCCGAGTTGGAGGTCGGCTGCGCGGTCGAGCCAGTGGGCCATTTCGACCCGGTCACCTTCGCCCCCGAGCTGGTCGAGAACGTGCGCAACGCCGCCGAGCGGCTGGGCTATTCGCACCTCAACATCATCTCGGGCGCGGGCCACGACGCCTGCTGGGCCGCCAAGGTGGCTCCCGCGACCATGGTCATGTGCCCCTGCGTCGACGGCATCTCGCACAACGAGGCCGAGGAGATTTCGAAGGACTGGGCGACGGCGGGGACCGACGTGTTGTTCCACGCGGTGCTCGAGACCGCGGAGATCGTCGCCTGAGGCGGGCGCCAGATAAGGGGCGCTGCCCCGCCCGCGGCCTTCGGGCCGCGGACTGCCCGGGTTATTTCGGTCTAGACGAAGCCCCGGGTCCGGACTTCCAAGGGAGGAAAAGATGTCCACAGTGATCAAGGGCGGCACCATCGTCACCGCCGACCTGAGCTTTGATGCCGACGTGCTGGTCGAGGGCGGCCGCATTGTAGAGATCGGCCAAAATCTCAAGGGTGACGAGGTGCTCGACGCCTCGGGCTGCTACGTGATGCCCGGTGGTATCGACCCGCATACCCACCTCGAAATGCCCTTCATGGGGACCTATTCCGCTGACGACTTCGACAGCGGCACCCGCGCGGCGCTGGCCGGGGGAACGACCATGGTCGTCGACTTCGCACTGCCCTCGCCGGGGCAGGGGCTGCTCGACGCACTGCAGATGTGGGACAACAAGTCGACCCGCGCGCATTGCGACTACTCCTTCCACATGGCGGTCACCTGGTGGAGCGAGCAGGTGTTCAACGAGATGAAGGAAGTCGTCGACCGCGGCATCACCACCTTCAAGCACTTCATGGCCTACAAGGGCGCGCTGATGGTGAACGACGACGAGCTCTTCGCCTCGTTCCAGCGCTGCGCCGAGCTGGGCGCGATCCCACTGGTGCATGCCGAGAACGGCGACGTGGTGGCTGAGCTCTCGGCCAAGCTGCTCGCCGCCGGTAACAACGGCCCCGAGGCGCATGCCTATTCGCGCCCGCCGCAGGTCGAGGGCGAGGCCACCAACCGCGCCATCATGATCGCCGACATGGCGGGCGTTCCGCTCTACGTGGTGCACGTGAGCTGCGAGGAGAGCCACGAGGCGATCCGCCGCGCCCGCCAGGCCGGCAAGCGGGTCTGGGGCGAGCCGCTGATCCAGCACCTGACCCTGGATGACAGCGAATATGCCAACCCCGACTGGGATCACGCCGCGCGCCGGGTGATGTCGCCGCCGTTCCGCAACAAGGCGCATCAGGACAGCCTCTGGGCCGGGCTGGCGGCGGGCTCGCTCTCCTGCGTGGCCACGGACCACTGCGCTTTCACCACAGATCAGAAACGGTATGGCGTGGGCGATTTCACCAAGATCCCCAATGGCACCGGCGGACTCGAGGACCGGCTGCCGATGCTCTGGACGCAGGGCGTCGCCACCGGCCGTCTGACGCCGCAGGAGTTCGTCGCGGTCACCTCGACCAATATTGCCAAGATCCTCAACATCTACCCGCGCAAGGGGGCCATTCTTGTCGGCGCCGATGCCGACATCGTGGTGCTCGACCCGAACCGCGAGAAGGTGATCTCGGCAAAGACCCAGCAGTCGGCCATCGATTACAACGTCTTCGAGGGCATGACCGTGAAGGGCCTGCCGCGCTTCGTGCTGAGCCGGGGCAAGGTCTCGGTGACCGAGGGCGCGATGAGCTCGGAGGAGGGCCACGGCAAGTTCGTCGCCCGCCCGCCCGCCGGACCGGTGAACAAGGCGTTGAGCTCGTGGAAGGAGCTGACCGCGCCGCGCAAGGTGGAACGAAGCGGCATCCCGGCCTCCGGGGTGTGACATAGACAGATCGAGACCGGGGCAGGGGGCCGGAAGACGCCTCCGCCTCGCACAGGGAATGAAGATGATGACAGAACAAGCGGCCGCACCAGCGGCCAGCGTCCCGCAGGCCCCGACGGTGATCTCGGCGCAGGGGCTGAACCTCGTCTACGAGACCAACGACGGCCCGGTGCAGGCGCTCAAGGACGTGGACCTGAAGATCGGCAAGGGCGATTTCGTCTCCTTTATCGGTCCCTCGGGCTGCGGCAAGACCACCTTCTTGCGGGTGATGGCCGATCTCGAGACCCCGACTTCCGGCACGGTGCTGGTCAACGGCGTGACCCCCGAGGCAGCGCGCAAGGCGCGTGCCTATGGCTATGTCTTCCAGGCGGCGGGGCTCTATCCGTGGCGCACCATCGGCGGCAACATCCGCCTTCCGCTGGAGATCATGGGCTATTCGAAACCCGAGCAGGCAGAGCGCGTGCAGCGTGTTCTGGAGCTGGTGGAGCTGGCAGGCTTCGAGAAGAAATATCCCTGGCAGCTTTCGGGCGGCATGCAGCAGCGTGCCTCGATTGCCCGCGCGCTGGCGTTTGATGCGGACATCTTGCTGATGGACGAACCCTTTGGCGCGCTCGACGAGATCGTCCGCGACCACCTCAACGAGCAGCTTCTGGCGCTCTGGGCGCGCACCGAGAAGACCATCTGCTTCGTCACCCACTCAATCCCCGAGGCGGTGTACCTCTCGACCAAGATCGTCGTCATGTCGCCGCGGCCGGGGCGGATCACCGACGTGATCGAAAGCCCGCTGCCGAAGGAGCGCCCGCTGGAAATCCGCGATAGCCCGGAGTTCCTCGAGATCGCCCACCGCGTGCGAGAGGGGCTGCGGGCGGGGCATGCCTATGACTGATCTCGGCAGGAGGGGCATTCGGGACCCCTTGATCGCTGCGACCCGGAGCGCGCCAAGAAATCGCCGCGCCCCGGAGCCGCCCCGCAGAGGGTCTCGGAACGCGGGCGCCCCTTTCATCGTTCGCGGTCATCGGCTCGCCAGCCTGTACCGCGCGGCCACTTCAACACATGTTCCTTTCATTGTTCTAAAAATACGCAGGACACCGTTCTTGGGTCACCGCGCGCCATTTGCGTATTTGCGGAACAATGAAACGGTGGAGGTGGCGCGATGACTGGACCCGAAGTGAGGCGCGCAACCGAGGCCGATATCCCCGGCTGCGCGGCGGTGGTGAACGGCTGGATCGATGCCACGGAGTGGTTCCCGCGCGTGCATTCCCGCGAAGAGATCGAGGGCTTCCTGCGTGAGGCGCTGCCGCAACGCGAGATCTGGGTCACCGGCGATCCGGTCGAGGGCTACGTCTCGGTCGATTCCGAGATCGGCAAGGTCGGCGCGCTCTACTGCGCGCGCAGTGGTGCCGGGCTGGGCAAGGTGCTGATGGACAAGGCCAAGGAGGGGAGAGCGAGCCTCTTCCTGCACACCCACGTTGCCAACCTCGCGGCGCGGCGCTTCTACCGGCGCGAGGGCTTCCGAGATGCGGGCGAGGTCGATCCCGATCCGCCCGAGACCCTGCGCGAGCTGCGGATGGAGTGGCGGCGATGAAGAACGTGATCCCCGTCCTCACGGTCGTGCTGGCCATCCTGGTGATCTGGTACGGCGGCGCCGTCATGCTCAACAAGCAATGGGTGCTCGACCAGGCGGCGCGGCAGGACCGCGTGCTGACCACCCCCGAGCTGATCGCCGAGACCTGGGCGCAGGACAAGCCCAAGCTGCCGGCGCCGCACCAGGTGGCCGTCGAGCTCTGGGACACAGTGGCGATGAAGAAACCTACCTCCAAGCGCAGCCTCGTCTACCACGCCTGGGTGACGATGAGCGCCACGGTGCTGGGCTTTGGGCTCGGTACGTTGCTCGGCTTCGCGCTGGCAGTGGGTATCGTCTACAACCGGGTGATGGACAAATCGGTGATGCCCTGGGTGATCGCCAGCCAGACCATCCCGATCCTCGCCATCGCGCCGATGATCATCGTGGTTCTGAACGCCATCGGGATCTCGGGGCTGCTGCCCAAGGCGATGATCTCGATGTACCTGTCGTTCTTCCCGGTGGTTGTGGGCATGGTGAAGGGGCTGCGCAGCCCCGACGGCATGCAGCTCGACCAGATGCGCACCTGGAGCGCCACGCGGGCGCAGGAGTTCTGGCGGCTGCGGCTGCCGGCCTCCATGCCCTATCTCTTCGCCTCGATGAAGATCGCTATGGCGGCGAGCCTCGTCGGCGCCATCGTCGGCGAGTTGCCGACCGGCGCGGTGGCGGGACTGGGCGCGCGGCTGCTGGCTGGCAGCTACTATGGCCAGACCATCCAGATCTGGTCGGCGCTGCTGATGGCGGCGGCGCTGGCGGCGGCGCTGGTGGGGCTGATCGGCCTCATCCAGCGGATCACCCTCAAGCGGATGGGCATGGCATGATCTGGATACTCGCAGGGCTGATCGTCTGGGCGCTGGGTCTCTGGGCCAATGTCCGGCTGTCGAAAAGCAGGACCCGCGCGGCGGCGCTGGCGGTGCCGGTGATCTTCGGGCTGGTGCTGGTCTTCGTCTGGGAGGCGGTGGTGCGCGGCTTCGGCATCTCGCCGGTTCTGCTGCCCGCGCCCTCGGTGATCGCGGCGCGCTTCGGGCAGTCATCGGGCGTGCTCTGGCAGGACTTCGTGCAGACCGTCCTTAAAGGCGCGCTCACCGGCTACGTGCTGGGCTGCGGCGCGGCGCTGCTGACGGCCATCGTCGTCGACCGCTTCGACTTCCTGCGGCGGGGCCTCTTGCCGGTGGGCAACTTCGTCGCGGCGCTGCCGATCATCGGCATCGCGCCGATCCTCGTCATGTGGTTCGGCTTCGACTGGCAATCGAAGGCGGCGGTGGTGGTGGTCATGGTGTTCTTCCCGGTGCTGGTCAACGCGGTGCAGGGGCTCTCGGACACCAGCGCCATGCAGCGCGACCTGATGCGCACCTATGCCGCCGGCTACTGGACCAGCCTGTGGAAGCTGCGCCTGCCGGCGGCGTTGCCGTTCATCTTCAACGGGTTGAAGATCGCCTCCACCCTCGCGCTGATCGGCGCCATCGTGGCCGAGTTCTTCGGCTCGCCGATCACCGGGATGGGCTTTCGCATTTCCACCAGCGTCGGGCTGCTGCAGCTCGACCTCGTGTGGGCAGAGATCGTGGTGGCCGCGCTTGCGGGCTCGGCCTTCTACGGCGGCGTGGCGCTGATCGAACGCGCCGCGACCTTCTGGCACCCGTCGCAGCGGGGCCGGTGAAACAGAAAACTGCGAAGAAAAGACCAAGAAACGCGCAATGCAACAGGAGAGTATGATGACCAAGTTTACCGGATGGGGGATCGCCTCGGCGATGCTGCTCGCGGCGGGCGGCGCACAGGCCGCGGACGAGCTGACGCTGCAGCTCAAGTGGGTGACACAGGCGCAGTTCGCCGGCTATTACGTGGCTGCCGACAAGGGCTTCTACGACGAGGAGGACCTCGACGTGACGATCAAGCCGGGCGGACCGGATATCGCGCCTGTGCAGGTGCTGCTCGGCGGCGGCGCGGACGTGATGGTCGACTGGCTGCCCTCGGCACTGGCCGCGCGCGAGAACGGCGCGCCGATCGTCAACATCGCCCAACCCTTCAAGTCCTCGGGCCTGATGCTGACCTGCCTCAAGGAGCATGGCATCGAGAGCCCGGCCGACTTCCCCGGCCACACGCTCGGCACCTGGTTCTTCGGCAACGAGCTGCCGCTTTATTCGTGGATGTCGAAGCTGGGCTACGCCACCGATGGATCCGACGGCGGGGTGACCATCCAGAAGATCAACTTCAACGTCGATCCGCTGCTGCAGAAGCAGGTCGAATGCGCCACCACCATGACCTACAACGAGTACTGGCAGGTGATCGACGCAGGTCTGACGCCCGAGGACCTGGTGGTCTTCAAGTACCAGGACGAGGGCATCGCGACGCTCGAGGACGGTCTCTACACCACCGAGGAGAACCTCGCCGATCCCGAAATGACCGACAAGCTGGTGCGCTTCGTGCGGGCCTCGATGAAGGGCTGGAAATACGCCGAGGAGAACCCGGACGAGGCCGCCGATATCGTGCTCGAGAACGACGAGACCGGCGCGCAGACCGAAGAGCACCAGAAGCGCATGATGGGCGAGATCGCCAAGCTGACCGCCGGTTCGAACGGCGCGCTGGACCCGGAGGATTTCACCCGCACCGTCGAAGTTCTGCTGAGCGCCGGCGCTGATCCGGTGATCACCAAGGACCCGGGCGAGGCCGCCTGGACCCATGCGATCACCGACGAGGCGCTGAAATAAGGGCCCCCGCGCGCAGGAAAAAATGGTCAACAAAATAGGGGGTGGCGCTCGGCGCCACCCCCTTCTTCATGAAATCACTGGTAGTTTTGACCGGGGGATGCGCGGGGTAATTCCGCCAATTGACCACGGCACTCATCAAGTACGTTCCGAGTCCTAGTCCGGCCGCGTGACAGGGGCGTGACGGAACCGTGAAAGCGGAACGGGCGCGCGCGTGAAATCGGTCAGCTCGCACGCGCGCGGCTCAGCACGCGAATGATCTCGGCGCTGCTGAACGGACGTTGAAGCACCTCGTAGGCGCAGGCGCTGCCCTGCTGCTCGGCGGCATCGCCAGCGAGCGCGATGCGCGTGCCGGAGGCGCTCAGCAACTGACCGAGCGGGCTTCGCGCGACCTCGCTCGGAGCCATCTGCAGCAGTGCAACGCCGATCCGTCCCTCGGACTGGACCAGCAGTAGCGCCGCCTCGGGTGTTTGCGCGCAGACGACCTGCGCGGTGGGGTCATGCTCGGAAATGCTTCGTGCGACGTCTTCGGCCACGAAGGGATCATTCAGCAGCACGAGAAAACCCGGCCCGCTTCCGGGCGTGTCGTCGGGAATCATTCGCGGTCTCCTCTCGCTGCGCGCACTCTGGAACCATTCGGACCGGCGCGCATTAATCTGTGACATAGGAGGCCGTGATGACTCAGATTGCCTGCAAGAGCTGCCCGCTGCGCCGCAAGAAGCTGTTCCGCGCCTTCGAGGACGATGAACTGGCCTTCATGGAAAGGTTCAAGGCGGGCGAGCTGAGCGTCGATCCGGGCACGCATCTGCTGATCGAAGGGGCCAATTCCCCGCAAATCTACACTGTCCTCGAGGGCATGGGTCTACGTTACAAGACGCTCGAGAACGGGCGGCGTCAGGTGATCAATTTCCTGCTGCCCGGGGATCTGACTGGGCTGCAGGCGGGGCTTCTGGGCGAGATGAAACACTCGGTGCAGGCGACCAGCGCGATGCGCCTGTGCGTGTTCAACCGGGCCGACCTCTGGACGCTCTACCGCAGGCAGCCGTCGCTGGCCTACGACGTGACATGGATCGCCGCCTCCGAGGAGCATTTCCTCGGCGAGACGCTGGCCACGGTGGGCCAGCGCGATGCGGCGCAGCGGGTGGCCTGGGCGCTGCTGAAGATCTACCGGCGGCTCAGCGAGCTGGGGATAGGACAGGGACCGCGGGTGCCGCTGCCCTACCGGCAGCAGGACCTTGCGGACGCGCTCGGCCTGTCGCTGGTGCACACCAACAAGACGCTGGGCCGGCTGCGTGCCCGCGGTCTGGCGGAATGGACAGATGGAGAGCTGCACATCAGCGATGCGGAGGGCATGGCCGAGCTGGCCATGGCCGATATCGAGGAGCCGAGCATCCGACCGCTGCTCTGAACCGGGTCAGCGCCGCAGCGTGTCGCCGTAGGCGATCTTCGGGGTAAGCTCGACGATGCGCTCGTAGTCGGCCTCCGGGTTCTCGACCCGCGAAGCGATGATCTCTGCGGCCTTGCGGCCGATCTCGGCGCGGTGTGCGTCCATCGTGGCCAGCTGCCGCGGCAGACCCTGCAGCAGCTCCACGCCGTTGAACCCGGCAAGCCCGATCTCGCCGGGGATGTCGCGCCCCTGTTCCATAAGGTAAAGCAGCCCGCCCGCGCCGATCATGTCGTTCGAGTAGTAGAGGAAATCGATCTCGGGCTCGCGCTCGAGGATGGCCTGGGTCATCTCGCGGCCCTTCTTCAGCGCCGAGCCGCCCGAGTAGAATTCCTGGTCCACCACCTCGACACCGCTCTTCGCCAGCGCCTCGGTGAACCCCTCGAAGCGCTTTCGCGCGCGGTGGTCGAGCGGCATCTTGGTGCCGAGGAAGCCGATCTTCTGGTATCCGGCGCGCAGGATCGCCTTGGCCATTTCGCGCCCGGCGCGGCGGTGCGAGATACCCACGGCGCAATCCACGGGGGTGCCGTCGATGTCCATGATCTCGACCACCGGGATGCCGCTGGCCTTCATCATCGCCTTGGCGGCCTCGGTGTGCTCAAGCCCGGCGATGATCACGCCGGACGGACGCCAGGACAGCATCTCGTAGAGCACACGCTCTTCCTTCTCGGGCAGGTAGTCGGTGATGCCGACGACCGGCTGCAGCTCGGTGTCCTCAAGCACCGAGGCGATGCCGGCCATCACCTCGGGGAACACCATGTTGCGCATCGAGGGAATGATCACCGCAACGAGGTTCACCCGCTGGCTGGCCAGCGCACCGGCGATCTTGTTGGGTACGTAGCCGAGGTTCTTTGCCGCTTCTAGAACCTTGGCCCGTGTCGCCTCGGACACGTCCCCGCGGTTGCGCAGCACCCGGCTCACGGTCATCTCGGACACACCGGAGGCTTCGGAGACGTCTCTGAGGGTGAGGGGACGGGGATCGGTGTCGGCCACGGGCGGCTCCTCCAAAGCATTAATTATGCAAATGTTAGCCTTTCTGCCGGGGCTTACAAGCACAAGCCGCTGCGCCGAGGAATTTCCGCTTGCAGGGTGACAACAGCGAACGCCCGCGCTAAGGGAAGTCCGTCGGTCCCGTGGCTCAACTGGATAGAGCAGCCCCCTCCTAAGGGGCAGGTTGCAGGTTCGAATCCTGCCGGGATCGCCAGGTTCCCCGACAAGCCGCCAGGCGGGGTTTGCTCCCCTCCAAAGTGCGCCGAAAACCCGATCGCGGCATACGCCGCGATCAGTAGCTTCTGTGCCCATACCGAGAACAACAGGTCGACGGCGTGTTTCGGGTTCGACTGCGGTGCAAGAAACCCCAGAGCGATGTGTACAGCCCGTCGGGGATCTTCTTGTTTCGGAGGGTGCGGCGCGCATTGCGAAAAGCCGGCGTAAGTAGGCCCATTGGTGCCGTGACGCTGCGCCCGACGGCTCGCAGAGTGCTCGGCAGCAAGAATGTCGAGGCCGCGGGAATGGCGCAGGCGACGGCCGGGAAAAGCTCCGGCAGGTGGCGTCGCAGACCTCGGGGATGCCGTGTCGTCCTGAACTGAGGTTCGGCATCCGGAGCGAAGTAATGAGAAATCCGCTGGCTGCGCAGAAGGCCTCGACGCCAAGGAAGCCATCGGGCGTCCCGATTGCGCTTTGAGGCGTGAAAGGCAATTAATATGGAAACCTTGTTTTTCGATAGGCTCCCATGATCGCCAAGCTGGAAATGTTCATCGCTCTGGCCCGTGAGCAGCACTTTGGCCGGGCGGCGGTCAGCCTGGGGATCACCCAGCCGACGCTCTCCACCGGCATCCGGCAGCTCGAGGAGCAACTCGGGGTCAAGCTGGTGCAGAGGGGCTCGCGGTTCGGAGGGCTGACGCCCGAGGGGCAGCGCGCGCTGGTCTGGGCGCGGCAGATCGTCGGCGACACGCGCCGCCTGCGGGACGAGATGCGGGCCTCGCGCGAGGGACTGGCGGGGCACCTTAGGCTGGCGGTGATCCCCACCGCGCTGACCTGGGCCTCGACGCTGGCGGCGCGCTTCAACGACCGCCATCCGCGGGTTACCTTCACCGTGCTGTCGCGGGCGTCTGCGGACATCCTGACGATGCTCGACGATCTCGAGATCGACGCGGGGATCTCCTATCTCGACAACGAGCCGCTGGGCAGGGTCACCACACGCCCGCTCTACCGCGAGGCTTACCAGCTTGTCTGTCGAGAGGACCACCCGCTGGCGGGAAGGGAGACGCTGGACTGGGCGGAGCTCGGCAGCCTGAAGCTCTGCCTGCTGACCCCGGAGATGCAGAACCGCCGGATCATCAACCGGCAGTTCATGGAGGCCGGGGTGGAGCCGGTCGCGGCGATCGAGTCGAACTCGACGGTGGTGCTGGTGAGCAACGTGCTGACCGGCGACTGGGTGACCATCCTGCCGACCGATCTCGCGGAGTTTCTGGCCGAGGGCAAGCCGCTGTCGCTGGTGCCGCTGGCTTCGGACAGCCGGGCGCATGAGGTCGGGCTGATCGCACCCTGGCAGGAACCCTACACGCCGGTGCTGCAGGCGCTGCTCGACGAGGCAAGGAAGCTCTCGCGCCCCGGTTGAGGGCGAAGCATTTGATCCGGCTCAAGACAGGGGCACCCGTGCTGCCCTAGGGTGGCGGCAGAGGAGGGCGCTTCGTGCCGCAACAGCTGCCGATCTACCGTGTCGAAGGTCTCACCCGCGTCTATGGCGAGGGGGCTTCGGCGGTGCATGCGCTGCGCGGGGTCGATCTCGAGCTGCCGCCGGGCGAGATCACCGTGCTGCTCGGCCCCTCGGGCAGCGGCAAGTCGACGCTGCTGAACATTCTCGGCGGGCTCGACCGCCCCAGCGCGGGACGTGCGTGGTTCCGGGGCGAGGAGCTGACCGCCATGCCCGATCGGGCGCTCACCCGCTACCGGCGCGACAACCTCGGGTTCGTCTTCCAGTTCTACAACCTCATGCCCTCGCTCACCGCCGAGGAGAACGTCGAGCTCGTCACCGAGATTGCGCGCGACCCGATGCGCCCCTCCGAGGCATTGGAGCTGGTCGGGCTCGGCACCCGCAAGGACCATTTCCCCAGCCAGTTGTCCGGCGGCGAGCAGCAGCGCGTGGCCATCGCCCGCGCCGTGGCCAAGCGGCCGGACGTGTTGCTCTGCGACGAGCCGACGGGCGCGCTCGACAGTGCCACCGGGCGCGAGGTGCTGGGGGTCCTGCAGCATCTCAACCGCAGCCTCGGCACCACGGTGATGATCGTCACCCATGCCGCCGCCACCGCCGAGATGGCCGACCGGGTGATCCGCTTCGCCGACGGGGCCATCCGAAACGTCGAGCACAACGACGCCCCACGCGCCGCCGCAGAGATCGAGTGGTGAGCGCATGAGCACCCTCGACCGCAAGCTCTCGCGCGATCTGTGGCGGATGAAGGGACAGGCGGCGGCGATCGCCGTTGTCATGGCGCTTGGCGTGATGATGCAGGTGATGATGGCGGGGCTGGTGGTCACCCTCGACGAGACCCGCCGCGGCTACTACGAGCGCTACCGCTTCGCCGAGGTCTTCGCACCGGTCACCCGCGCGCCGGGCCACGTGCTGCACCAGGTCGCGGCGCTGCCCGGTGTGGCGCGGGCCGAGGGGCGCATTTCAGGCGCGGCAAGGATCGAACTGCCGGGCAGGACAGTGCCGGTGGCGGCACAGGCCCTGTCGCTGCCCGATCACGCGGAGCCCGCGCTGAATGCCATTCGGTTGCAGCAGGGGCGGCTCTTCGATCCCGGTGCGCCCGAGGAGGTGGTGCTGCTCGACACCTTCGCCGCCGCGCATGGGCTGAGGCCGGGCGACGCGCTGCAGGTGGTGATGAACGGCGCGCGGCGCAGCCTGCGGATCACCGGGCTCGCCCGTTCGCCGGAATTTCTCTACGCCGCGGCGCCGGGCGAGATGGTGCCGGATGACGCGCGCTACGCCGTGCTGTGGATGTCGCAGACCTCGCTCGCCGCCGCCTTCGACATGAAGGGGGCCTACTCCGAGTTTCTGGTCACGCTCACCCGCGGCACCGACCCGCGTGGGGTGATCGCGGCGCTCGATCATCTCCTGAAGCCATGGGGCGGGGCGGGGGCCTACGACCGCGAGGACCAGTTCTCGCACCGCTTCGTCTCGGAGGAGATCAACGGGCTGCGCGACACGGCGGCGGCAATTCCCCCGGTGTTCCTCGGCATCGCCGCCTTCCTGCTGAATATCGTCATCGCGCGCATGGTGCAGGCCGAGCGCGAGGAGATCGGCCTGTTGAAAGCCTTTGGCTACCGCGGCTCGGAAATCGGCGGGCACTATCTCAAGCTGGTGCTGGCGATTGCCGTGGCGGGGGCGCTGTTGGGCGCGCTGCTGGGTATCCTGAGCGGGCGCGCGATGGTGCAGCTCTACCTGCATTTCTACAAATTTCCCTTCCTCGTCTTCCGGCTCGACCCGGGCGCGCTGGGGCTGGGGCTGGTGGTCAGCGTGCTGGCGGCAGCGGCGGGTGGGGCGGTGGTGCTGCGCCGCATCTTCGCGCTGCAACCGGCCGAGGCGATGCGCCCGCAGGCCCCCGCCGACTACCGCCGCGCCGGGCGGTGGGCCGGGGCGTTGAAGGCGCTCGACCAGCCGACCCGCATGGTGCTGCGCCGCTTCACCCGCACGCCCTTTCGCATGCTGGGGGCGGTGGTGGGGATCACCTTCGGCATGGGGCTTTCCGTTGGCATGTTGACCATCCACGCCGGGTTTAACCAAGCGGTGGCGCTCAGCTTCGATGTGCTCGATCGCTCCGAAGCGACCGTGAGCTTCACCCACGCGGTGTCGCAGAAAACCCTGCTGGAGCTGGCCCGCCACCCGGGCGTGCTGCGTGTGGAGGGTGCGCGCTCGGTACCGGTGGTGCTGCGCAACGGGCGGCGAACCCACCGCGGCGCGATCACCGGGCTGCCGCCGGACCCCGAGCTGGTCCGCGCGCTGACGCCCGACTACATCCCCATCGCGCTCGATGGTCCAGGACTGGTGCTGAGCACCGCATTGGCCCGCAAGCTGAAGGCGCAGGCCGGGGAAGTGCTGACCGTCGAGGTGCGCGAGGGCGCGCAGCCGGTGCTGCACCTGCCGGTCACCGGCGTGTCGGAGACCGTGCTGGGCGCCCCGGCCTACATGGCGCTTGAGGCATTGGACCGGGCGCTCTTCGAGCCGGGGCGGATTTCCAGCGCCGCTCTCCGGCTTGATCCGGCGCAGGCCGAGGCGGTGCAGGTCTGGCTGCGCGACCAGCCCGTGGTGGCGGGCGTCAGCCTCAAGTCCGAGGCGCGGGACGCCTTCGAACGGGTGATGAACCAGGGCACCGGGGCGACGCGCTTCATCATGGCGGCGGTGGCCTTCACCATCACCTTCGGCATCATATACAACGCCGCCCGCATCGCACTGGCCGAACGCGCGCACGACCTCGCCAGCCTGCGCGTCATCGGCTTTTCGAAGGGTGAGGCCGCCTACGTGCTACTCGGCGAACTGGGGTTGGTGACGCTTCTGGCGCTGCCCTGCGGGGCGTTTCTGGGCTGGGGCATCGCGCATATGCTGGCCGCCGCCTATTCCTCCGACCTCTACACGATCACGGTGGTCTTCCGGCCCGCCGCCTTCGGATTCGCCGCGCTGGTGGTGATCTCGGGCGCGGTGCTCTCGGGGCTTCTGGTGAAACGCGACGTGGACCGCGCCGACCTGGTCGCGGCGCTCAAGACACGGGATTGACCTCATGGCTCTCAACCGACACCGCAACCGCACCCGGCTGGTCCTTGGCCTCGGCCTCGCGCTGCTGCTGGTCCTGGCGCTGGCCGCCGCCTTCTGGCCGCGCCCCGAGCTGGTGGACCTCGGGCAGGTGACGCGCGGCCCGCTGGTGGTGACCATCGACGAGGAAGGCAAGACCGAGGTGCGCGACGTCTACGTGGTGACCACGCCCGTCGCCGGGCGGCTGCTGCGGGTGCAGGCGATGGATGGCGACGAGGTGGCTCAGGGCGACGTGGTGGCCCACATGCGCCCCGCCGCGCCCTCGGTGCTCGATCTGCGCACCCGCGAGCAGGCGCGGGCGGCGGTGGCGGCGGCGCAGGCGGCGCTGCTGCAGGCCAGGGCTGAGGTGAACGTGGCACAGGCGGACGTTGATTTGGCGGTGTCGGATCACGACCGCGCCAAGACCCTGGCGGCGCGCGGCACGATCTCGACCGCGGCGCTGGATCAGGCCCGCACCGCGGCATTGGCGGCGCAGGCGCGGCTCGAGACGGCGCGGGCGGCGGTGGCCATGCGCGAGGCGGAGCTGGCCAATGCGCAGGCACAGCTCATCGGCTTCGACGACCAGGGCCTGGCCGAGGCGCTGGCCGAGGTCGGGGCGTCGGACATCCCGCTGCGGTCTCCGGTCGATGGGCGCATCCTGCGAGTGGTCGAGCAGTCGGAGACCTCGCTGGCGGCCGGCGCACCGGTGCTGGAGATCGGCAATATCGCGCAGGACCTGCAGGTGGCGGTGGACCTCATTTCTTCGGACGCGGTGCAGGTGGTGCCGGGCGCGCGCGTCATGCTCGATGATTGGGGCGGGTCGGGCGCGCTGGAGGCGGAGGTCGAGCGCATCGCGCCGCTCGGCACCACGGAGGTCTCGGCGCTGGGGGTCGAGGAGCAGCGGGTGCGGGTGATCCTGCGCTTCACCGCGCCGCCCGAGGCGCGCGCGGCGCTGGGGCATGGTTACCGGGTGCTGGCGCGCATCGTGATCTGGGAGGAGGCGGACACGCTGCAGATCCCGCAAAGCGCGGCCTTCCGCGAAGGCGGGGGCTGGGCGGTGTTCCGGGTCGAGGACGGGCGCGCTGTGCAGGTGCCGGTCACGCTCGGGCAGGGGAACGGGCGGCAGGTGCAGGTGGTCGAGGGGCTGAACGACGGTGACGCCATCGTGCTCTATCCGCCGGGGGATCTGACCGATGGCGGTCTCGTGGAGCAGAGGCAGGCTGGGTGAGGCGGGGCGCCTCCGAATCCCAGGTGGGTGCTTCGCAGCGACAGAGCCGCGCGCTTTGTCTTTCCGCCCCGGTTCACCGTCGACAATCTCGCGGCGGCGAAAATGCCCCCTCCCGTGGAGCGGGCGCGGCCCGGCGCTGGTCGCCCCGGGCCAAGTGATGGGATCGAACGAGTTGCCTGAACCGGCTCAGCCCTGACCCTTCTCCAGCGCGTCGAGGCGCGCCTTGAGGGTCTCGTTCTCCTCGCGGGCCTTCTGCGCCATGGCGCGGACCGCGTCGAATTCCTCGCGGGTCACGAAGTCGCGATCCGCCAGCCAGCGGTCGATCATCGATTTCATCGCCGTTTCGGCCTCGTCCTTCGCGCCCTGCGCCACGCCCATGGCGTTGGTCATGAGCTGCGACAGATCTTCGAATACCTTGTTGCGCGTCTGCATTGGGCTCTCCGTCATATGCTTGTGTCCTATATGGGCCGAGAGCCCCCGGGTCACAAGGTTGACTTCCCCCGGAAACTCCCGTCACTCATCGCGCATGAAAGCCGCCATTCCCTTTCCGCCCCTGTCCTCCGAGGTCTTCTCGATCTCGGTCTTCGGCATGGAATTCGCCCTGCGCTGGTACGCGCTTGCCTACATCGCGGGCATCATCATCGGCTGGCGCATCGCCGTCGCCGCAGTGAAGCGCGTCCACCTCTGGCCGGGCGATCAGCCCCCGATGAGCCCGTCGCAGGTCGAGCAGCTGCTGACCTGGGTGATTCTGGGCATCATCCTCGGCGGGCGGCTGGGCTTCGTGCTGTTCTACCAGCCGGCCTACTACCTGACCCACCCGGCCGAGATCCTGATGGTCTGGCACGGCGGCATGTCCTTCCACGGCGGGTTCCTCGGGGTGGTGATCGGCTTCCTGGGCTTCTGCCTCAAGAACCGCATCCCGCTCGGTTCCACCGCCGACATGTTGGCCATCTCCGTGCCGCCGGGGCTGCTGCTGGGGCGCATTGCAAACTTCGTCAACGCCGAGCTCTGGGGCCGCCCGACGGAGCTGCCCTGGGGGGTGATCTTCCCCGGCGAAGCGGCGCAGGCCTGCGGGCAGGCGCTTGGCGCGCTCTGCGCGCGGCATCCCTCGCAGCTCTACGAGGCGCTGCTTGAAGGCGTGCTGCTCGGCGCGCTGGTGCTCTGGCTGGCATTGCGCCGCGGCGGGCTGAAAACCCCGTGGCAAATGGCGGGCGTATTCCTTGCCGGCTACGGCATCGCGCGCTTCCTCGTGGAGTTCGTGCGCCAGCCCGACGCGCAATTCGTCTCGCCCGGCAACCCACTGGGGCTGGCGTGGCACGTGGGCGGCTACGGTCTGACCATGGGCCAGATGCTCTCGCTGCCGATGGTCCTCGTGGGCATCGGCCTCATTCTCTGGGCGCGGCGGCGCGCATGAGCGCGCTGCTACCGCTTCTCGAGGCGCGCATTGCGGCCGAGGGGCCGATGAGCGTGGCCGAATACATGACCTGGTGTCTTCTGCACCCGCAGCACGGCTATTACACCACCCGCGATCCGCTTGGCGCGGCGGGCGATTTCACCACCGCGCCAGAGATCAGCCAGATGTTCGGCGAACTGCTCGGACTCGCACTGGCGCAGAGCTGGGTGGACCAGGGGCGCCCCGAGCGGATCATCCTTGCAGAGCTGGGACCGGGCCGCGGCACGCTGATGGCCGACGCATTGCGCGCCATGCGGGCGGTGCCGGAGCTGATCGCGGCGGCGGAGCTGCACCTTGTCGAGGCCTCTCCCGCGTTGCGCGCCGAGCAGGCCAAGCGGCTCGGCGGCTTTGCGCCGAGGTGGCACGACAGCCTCGCAGACCTGCCCGAGGCACCGCTCTTCCTGATTGCCAACGAGTTCTTCGACGCGCTTCCGGTGCGCCAGTTCCTGCGCGACGGCGATGGCTGGCGCGAGCGCGTGGTGGGCTGGCACGAGGGGCAGCTTTCCTTCGGTCTCACCGACATCGCGCCGCAGGCGGCGCTCGAGCATCGGCTGGCGGACACAGCGCAGGGCGACATGGTCGAGACCTGCGCCCCTGCCGAGGCGATCGTGCAGGAAGTCGGGCGGCGCATCGCGGCCCATGGCGGCGTCGCGCTGATCGTCGACTACGGCGGCTGGGGCAGCCTCGGCGACACGCTTCAGGCAGTGCGCGCGCATGAAAAGACCGATCCGTTGATCACGCCCGGCGAGGCCGATCTGACCGCACATGTCGATTTCCGCGCGATGGCGCAGGCCGCGCGGCCCGCCGTCCATGCCCCGATCACCGGGCAGGGCGTGTTTCTCGAGCGGCTCGGTGTCACCGAGCGGGCGCGCGCGCTTGCAACACGGCTCGAGGGTCCGGCGCTGGAAAGCCACGTTGCCGCACATCGCCGGTTGACGCATCCCGGTGAAATGGGAAGTTTGTTCAAGGTTCTGGCGCTGCACGCGCCGGACGCACCGACCCCGCCCGGATTGGATACATGACGCTGGAAATCATTACCGCAGAGTCTCTGGCCCCTCTCAGACACGGGTTCTTCACCCGCAGGGGAGGTGCCTCGTCCGGGGTCTTCGCCGGGCTCAACTGCGGCCCGGGCTCGTCCGACCAGCGCGAGATCGTGGCGATCAACCGCGCACGCGTAGCGCAGGCGATGGAGGTGCCGGTCGAGTCGCTGGTGACCGTCAGCCAGGTTCACTCGCCCAGGGTCGTCACGGTCAGCGGCCCGCTGCTGGAGCCGCGCCCCGAGGCGGACGGGCTGGTCACCGACCAGCCGGGCCTCGCGCTCGCCGTGCTGACGGCCGACTGCCAGCCGGTGCTCTTTGCCGATGTAGAGGCCGGGGTGATCGGCGCGGCCCATGCGGGGTGGCGGGGCGCGCAGGCCGGGGTGCTGGAAGAGACCGTAGAGGCGATGCTTGCGCTCGGCGCGAGCCGCGAGGGCATCATCGCCGTGATCGGTCCGACGATCAGCCAGCGTGCCTATGAGGTCGGGCCGGAATTCGTCGAGGAATTCATGCTCGAAGACCCGCAGAACGGCCGGTTCTTCGCGGGCGGGCAAGGCGATCGCGTGCAGTTCGACCTGCCGGCCTACGGGCTGCACCGGCTGCGCGCGGCCGGTGTCTCGGCGGAATGGACGCGGCATTGCACCTACTCCGATCCGCACCGCTTCTTTTCCTTCCGCCGGGCGACCCACCAGCGCGAGGCTGACTACGGTCGGCTCATCTCTGCGATCCGTCTCTGAAAGGCGCGCCTGAGACTCTTTCGAGTCCCCGCCATCCGCCACGATTCGTCCTCTCATGTGGCGAATTGTGTCAAAGAAGTTCGCGTAATCCGGACAATCCCGGCCTTCAAGTGGGATTGACCGCGGAAGCCTCGCGCAATTCACCGAAATTTTGACAGAAATGCCAGAATGCGGCCTGATCTGGGCCAGTCGATTAGACGTCCTTCTGTCGTTGTTGGTGGGGGCCAGCACGGATGTGACAGCCTGCCAAGGGATGTTGAAATGACCAGTATTCATCACGCGGTCCTGAGCCGCGAAGATGTTCGTTCGAAAGAATTTTCTCGGGACCCGATCGCTCTCCAGAGCGGTCGGCCTCGTCGCGCGTCTTCTCTCATGCGCAAATACGAGGTCGCCGCTTTGTTGCCCGATCTCTCGATTGCCATGAAGCAGCAAATCGCGCCCGCACTGCCGCTTTTCGAAGAGGCCTGCTCGGCCTTTGCGCGGGGGACGCTGATCCAGACACTGCGCGGTCCGATTGCCATCGAGGACCTGCTGCCGGGGGATTACATCCAGACCAGCCGCGGAACCCAGTCGATCACCTGGATCGGCTCGACCACCTATGTTCCCGGCGTGAATTGCGAGGAAAGCGGTATCGGTTCGCTGACCCGTGTCACCGCCGATGCGCTCGGGCTCGCCCGCCCCGGCATCGACCTGCTGCTCGGCCCGTCGGCGCGGATGGTCGTGAGCCGCGCGCGCTTCAGGGCGCTTCTTGGGCAGGACAGCGTGCTTGTGCCGGTCAAGGACGAGTCGGATTGGGACCGCATCGTGCCGGTCACCCCGGCTGGCGGGGTGCAGCTCTATCACCTGATGGTGCAGCACCACGCGACGATCAAGGTCAGCGGGTTGGAGCTGGAGACCTACCACCCCGGCAAGGCGCTGCACGCGGTGAGCAGCCCGAACTTGCGGGCGCTGTTCCTGTCGATGTTCGACAACCTGTCCGAGATCCAGGATTTCGGCGAATTGTCGATGACCCGCTCGTCGCGCGAAGCCGTCGACAACCTGATGGCCAGCTGAGGCCGAGCGAGTCTCTTTGAGATACCCGGGGCCGGCCCGCCTTTAGGCGGTCCGGCTCAGCCGTTCTTCGAGCACGTCGAAGGGTACCCCGGGCTCGTCCTTGGCGCCGCGGATGACCAGCGACGTCTTGACCGAGGCGACATTCGGCGCGGTCAGCAGCTTCTCGGTCAGGAAGGCCTGGAAAGTCGAGAGGTCCGGCGCGACACACTTGAGGATGAAATCCACCTCGCCATTGAGCATGTGGCACTCGCGCACCAGCGGCCAGCTCCGGCATCGGTCCTCGAAGGCGCGCAGGTCGGCCTCGGCCTGGCTCTGCAGCCCTACGCTGGCGAAAACCTGGACCTCGAAGCCCAGTTCCCGGGAATCGACCTCGGCGTGATATCCCTTGATGAAGCCCTGCTCCTCGAGCGTGCGCACACGGCGCAGGCAGGGAGGCGCGGAAATGCCCACGCGGCGGGCGAGTTCGACGTTGGTCATGCGGCCATCGGCCTGCAGTTCTGCCAGAATCTTCCGGTCGATGGGATCGAGCCTGTGGGCGGGCATGCGTCTTCCTTGAGCTTTTCGCGAATATTATACCAGACGGAAAATCAGCGCAATAATCTTTCATAATCTTGAAAGATTCTTAACGGGACGAAATTCCGGGGGAACAGGCGGAGGCGCGGGGTTTGCGTCGCCGCCGCGCGTGGCTATATGCAATTCCCAAACCGAATGCCATAGCTCGCGAGAGGCACGATATGTCCGACACCCGCCACACACGGCTCCTCATCATCGGCTCCGGCCCGGCCGGCTACACCGCGGGCGTCTACGCCTCGCGCGCCATGCTTTCCCCCCTGCTGGTGCAGGGGCTCGAGCCGGGCGGCCAGCTGACCACCACCACCGAGGTGGAGAACTGGCCCGGCGAGACCGAGATTCAAGGCCCCGAGCTGATGGTCAAGATGGAGGCGCATGCGCGCGCCATGGGCTGCGAGATCATCGGCGACATCATCACCGATCTGGACCTCGGCCAGCGGCCCTTCGTGGCGAAGGGCGACAGCGGCACGACCTACACCGCCGACGCCGTGGTGCTCGCCACCGGCGCGCGGGCTAAATGGCTGGGCTTGTCGACAGAGGACGAGTTCAAGGGCTTCGGCGTTTCGGCCTGCGCCACCTGTGACGGCTTCTTTTACCGCGGCCAGGAGATCGTGGTGATCGGCGGCGGCAATACCGCCGTGGAAGAGGCGCTGTTCCTCACCAACTTTGCCTCAAAGGTCACGCTGATCCACCGCCGCGACGAACTGCGCGCCGAGAAGATCCTGCAGGAACGCCTGTTCAACCACCCCAAGATCGAGACCCTCTGGCACCACCAGCTCGAGGAAGTGGTCGGCGAGGACATGCCCAAGGGCGTGACCGGCGTGAAGGTCAAGCACGTGACCACCGGCGAGATCACCGAGATCCCCGCCAAGGGCGTCTTTGTCGCGATCGGCCACGCCCCGGCGTCGGAGCTGGTGAAGGACCAGCTCGAGACCCACATGGGCGGCTATGTGGTGACCAAGCCCGGCACCACCGAGACCTCGATCCCCGGCGTTTTCGCCGCGGGCGACCTGACCGACCACAAGTACCGCCAGGCGGTGACCTCCGCGGGCATGGGCTGCATGGCCGCGCTGGAGGCCGAGCGCTGGCTGGCTGAGCAGGGGCTCGACGAGGGCAAGGATACCTCCGAGCCGCTCGGCTACGGCGCGCCGGTCGAACAGGCGTCCTGAGTGGCGCGCCCGATGGGCCGGCCGGAAAAGATGGCGGGCTGACCTTCGGGACATGAAGACAAGCGCGATGCCGCCCCGCGGTGTCGCGCTTTTTCTTTGGCAAATAGCGAGGATGCTGCCGGCGCGGCGCCAGGGCGATGCGTGACGCACGGGGCTGCATATTTTCGGGGCAGTGCGATGCGCGATTGGCGCAGTGAAAAACGTGGCCTTCCTAGATAGTTGAAAAATTTCTGAAGCGGTTTCTACTGGCGGTATTGGCCCACCGCGGCGCGACAGCGCCGTTTCAGAATAAAGAGATTAGTTTATGACGATGCCCAGCAGCCTGGCTCCGATCCCCGAGCTCTATGTTTCCTACGACAGCGCACAGAAAATGAAGATGGAGGCGGCGGAGCTCGTCAGCCACGATCTCAGCCCCCGGCAGATTTGCGACCTCGAACTGTTGATGAATGGCGGGTTCCATCCGCTGAAGGGATTCCTCACCGAAGAAGATTACGACAGCGTTGTCGAAAAGATGCGACTTGCGGACGGCGCGCTCTGGCCGATGCCGATCACCCTCGATGTGAAACGGGAGTTTGCCGACAAGATCGAGATCGGCCAGGACATCGCCCTGCGCGATCAGGAAGGCGTGATCCTCGGCACGATGACCGTCACCGACAAGTGGGTCCCGGAGAAGGCGAAGGAGGCCGAGATGGTCTTTGGTGCCGACGACGATGCGCATCCGGCGGTGAACTACCTGCACAACACCGCGGGCGAGGTCTATCTCGGCGGACCGATCACCGGCATCCAGCAGCCTGTTCACTATGATTTCCGCGCCCGCCGTGACACGCCGAACGAGCTGCGCGCCTATTTCCGCAAGCTCGGCTGGCGCAAGGTGGTGGCGTTCCAGACTCGCAACCCGCTGCACCGCGCCCACCAGGAGCTGACCTTCCGCGCCGCGCGCGAATCCGAGGCGAACCTGCTGATCCATCCGGTCGTCGGCATGACCAAGCCCGGCGACGTCGACCATTTCACCCGCGTGCGCTGCTACGAGGCGGTGCTCGACAAGTACCCGGCCTCGACCACCACCATGTCGCTGCTGCCGCTGGCCATGCGCATGGCGGGCCCGCGCGAGGCGGTCTGGCACGGGCTGATCCGCAAGAACCACGGTTGCACGCATTTCATCGTCGGACGCGACCATGCCGGGCCGGGCAAGAACAGCGCGGGCGAGGATTTCTACGGCCCCTACGATGCGCAGGAGCTGTTCAAGGCGCACGAGGCAGAGATGGGCATCGAGATGGTGCCGTTCAAACACATGGTCTACGTGCAGGAACGCGCGCAATACGAGCCCAACGACGAGATCGCCGACAAGGACAAGGTGACGATCCTCAATATCTCGGGCACCGAGCTGCGCCGCCGCCTTGCCGAGGGGCTGGAAATTCCCGACTGGTTCTCCTTCCCCGAAGTGGTCTCGGAACTGCGCAAGACCAAGCCGCCGCGTTCGAAGCAGGGCTTCACGGTGCTGTTCACCGGCTTCTCCGGATCCGGCAAGTCAACGATCGCCAATGCGCTGATGACCAAGCTGATGGAGATGGGCGGGCGGCCGGTGACGCTGCTCGACGGCGACATCGTGCGCAAGAACCTCAGCTCCGAGTTGGGTTTCTCTAAGGAGCACCGCGATCTCAACATTCTGCGCATCGGCTACGTTGCCTCGGAAATCACCAAGAACGGTGGAATCGCCATCTGCGCGCCGATCGCGCCCTATGCCGCCACCCGCCGCAAGGTGCGCGAGGGGATCGAGGAATACGGGGCCTTCGTCGAGGTGCATGTCGCAACGACGATCGAGGAGTGCGAGCGGCGTGACCGCAAGGGGCTCTACAAGCTCGCGCGCGAGGGCAAGATCAAGGAATTTACGGGTATCTCCGACCCTTACGACGTGCCAAGCAACCCCGAACTGCGGGTCGAGACCGAAGGTGCCGATGTCGACAACTGCGCGCATCAGGTGGTGCTGAAGCTCGAATCCATGGGTCTCATCGCTGGCCATTGATCGGCGGCCCGGATGGGCAGGGCCGGGTCGGGCATAGTCCCGGTCCGGCCATCTTTCGGGCATGTCGGGCACAGCCCTCTCGCGACGCTGCGTCTCTCTCGCGAAATTGAGCGGCTCGCCGCCTCGGAGGGGTTTGAAGCCCCACCTCTGCCGCATATTGCTGGAACAAATCTCAGGAATCGAAGACCTCGCCCCGGCGCCGTTTCACGGCGACCGGATATGTCACCCACGCCCGGACCCATGTCGCCCTGACCTTCCCCGCCGGAGGACGCCATGAAGACCGCACGCCTGATACGCGCGCTCGCGCTGCTGATCGGCCTGCTGCCCGCGACCGCGGGGCAGGCGGCGGACGAGCTGCGTTCTGCCTACCGCTCCAGCGTGTCCACCACGCTCAGCGCCTCGGTCGGGGCGTTCGACAGCGTGCTCGGCCACGCGCTCTCGGGCTACGGCAAAGTGCGGCTGAACAGCAAGGGCGTCTTCCTCGCCACCAATGCGCCGGGCAATGCGCCGCGCGTCTGGTGGGCTTTCGAGGCGCGGGAGTACCATGGCAGCACCAACGGCCGGAAATTCGACATGCTGCTCGGCATTGAGCGACCGCTGGGCAATGGCACGCGGCTCGGTTTCGCCACGGGCTACGGAGTCGCCGCTCTGGACACCGGGCGCGAGATCAAGACCCAGACCCTGAGCTTCGCGCCCTATATCGAGACCTCGCTGACCGACAATATCGGGCTGAAGGCCTGGGCGGCGCTGTCGCGGCCCGACTACCGGCTCGGCAACGCGCCACGGGTCGCCTGGCGAACGGCCGCGGGGCTCAATGCGAGCGGGCGCTACGAGTTGCAGAGGATGAACCTCTCGGGGTCGGCGGGGCTGTCCCTGTCGCAGCAGGTCAGCAGCGGGGTCGGGGATGTCTCGGCCTGGCAGGTCGGCAAGCTCTCGGCGACGCTTCGGACCCGCGCCACGCTTCGGCTGGAGCGCAATTTCCGCCCGTATTTCGAGCTCGGCTACAGCTACGGCGCCTGGGTCGACGCGGGGGACTCCGGCGAGAGCCAGGCCCCGAGCCTGAAGACCGGGCTGAGCTGGAGCTACAAGAAGCGCAGTTTCTCGCTGAGCCTGAACGGCACGCAGGTGTTCGACCCGGTGCAGCCGCTGGTTCTGAACACCAACTACAGCATCCGGTTCTGACACCTTTCGGGGTGGGTCAGAGGTGGATGTCGCCGGAGATCAGCACATGCGCCTGCCCGGCGACGCGGACCCCGGTGATCGCCTCGGGCGGGCCGAGGACCTCGACCTGTGCCTGCCCGGGCCGTCCCATGCCGTGCCCCTGCTCTGCGGTAAAGGAGGGGCCTTCGATCAGCCCCTTCGACCACAGGTAGGCCGCCATTGCGCCAGTGGCCGAGCCGGTGAACGGATCCTCGGGCGGGTTCGGCGGCGGCAGCAGCAGGCGGGCGTAGGTGTCCCCCGCTGCGGTGGCACCCTCGAGCGTGACGAGGAAGGGTTCGGCAAACTCCGTGTCACCCCGCCCCATGGCCGCATGCAGGCGGCTCAGCGCCTCGGGATCCAGAACGGCGCGCTCCAGCGCGGTGCGGTCCTTGAGCACGGTGACGCAGCAGGGCAGGCCGGTCGAGACGAGCTGCGGCTGGCCGAGGATGTCTGAGGGAGAGAGTGAGACGGCATCGGCCACCAGAGCCTTGTCGGGGCTGGGGCCGAAGCTCGGCGCGTTCTGGGTCATCACGATGCGCGGCGGCGTGACACTGCGGTCGATCTCGATGGGGATGATCCCGGCCTCGGTCTCCAGCGTGACCATGTCGCCACTGATCAGGCCGCGGTGAAGCAGCGCCGCGACGGTGGCGATGGTGGGGTGGCCGGCAAAGGGGATCTCGCCGCCGGCGAGGAAATAGCGCACCCGCACATCGGCAACTGCGGACGGGCCGGTGAAGGTGCATTCGACCAACGAGGTCTCGCGCACCACCGCCTTGCAGGTCGCGTCGTCCAGCGCTGCGCCGCCATGAAGGACGGCGCAGCCATTGCCGCCGAAGGGCGCGTCGGTAAAGGCATCCACCCAGTCGATCGGCAGCGTGGTCATCGCAGGCCTTTAGTGGACGGTGACGGGCGCGAGGTCGTTCTGCCGTGCCAGCGCGAAGGCCATGCCACGGTCGCGGACCAGCGCCAGCCGCTCGCCGTCGGCGCGGTGTACCGCGTAGAGGCGGGTCTGGTCGCCGACCTGTTCCTGCACGTCCTCGGGCAGGTCGCTCACCTCGACCGAGCGGACGTAGACGATGCGATCGGCGTCAAACTCGGAGAAATCGTACTTCGTGTTCATGGCTCAACCCTTTCTGATATTGATGGTCTGCACCACCGTCTCGGGACGGGACATGGTCAGATCCACATGCAGCAGACCGTTCTCCATGACCGCTTCCCCCACCTCGACCCCATCGGCGAGCACGAAGCTGCGCTGGAACTGCCGCGCCGCGATGCCGCGATGCAGGAAGATCCGGTCGGACCCGTCGTCCCGCTGCCGTCCGCGGATCACAAGCTGGCGGTCCTCGACGGTGATGGCGAGATCGGCTTCCGAGAAGCCGGCCACGGCGAGCGTGATCCGGTAGGAGTGATCCGACGTCTGTTCGATGTTGAAGGGGGGGTATCCCTCGCTCGACTTGGCTGTGCGCTCGAGCAGGCGCTCGAGTTGCTCGAAGCCGAGCATGTGCGGATAGGAACCCAGGGTCAGTTTGCTCATGACATGTCCTTGACAGGGAAGCGACCGTCCGCCGGGCCCCGATAGCGGCAACCCGACAACAGGGAATATGGGAAGGGCAGGCGGGCAGCGCAAGGGGGATGCTGGGGGCTTTGCTGGCGCGGAAAGAGTTGGTATTCTTGTGCTTCCCGTCACGTCGAAGGACAGACCCCCATGAATGCGCCGCAAGACATCTCGATGAAGACGGAAGAGGTGTTGCGCGTGGAGCTCGAAGTCTTTCGACGCGAGCACCGCGATCTCGACGAGGCGATCCTCGCTCTGCAGGAGCGCGGCACCGCCGACCAGCTGACCCTACAGCGGCTCAAGAAGAAGAAGCTGTTCCTCAAGGACAAGATCGCGATGATCGAGGACCGGCTGACCCCCGACATCATCGCCTGATCCGACCCGGCAGGCGACCCGACGAGACGCTCCCCGGGCTGGACCCGGGGCTCATCGGTCGTGGGCGGACCATATTCCATCAGGGCGGGGCTGGCCGTGCCACTGTCTCCGTCTTGACCTGTAAAACAGGATTTCTCCGGTATATCGTCCTGTGGTTTGTGCGGATGCGATGCATTTTTCCGCTCTTTCATGCGGGCCGTTGCGCGATCCGGGTTGCGCGCGTATCACTCCCGCAACATCGACAGGAGGGTCGTCATGAAGGACGGTGAGCTGGCGCAGCGCGGTTTGGTGCTGCTTGGGTGCGGAAAGATGGGATCGGCCATGCTGGAAGGCTGGCTGGGGCGGGGGCTGCCGCCCGCGTCGGTCTGGGTCAACGATCCCTATCCCTCGGAGTGGCTGCAGGCGCAGGGCGTGCATCTGAACGAGTCCCTGCCCGCCAGCCCGGCGATCGTCCTGGTGGCGGTGAAGCCGCAGATGATGGCCGACGCGCTGCCGGTGCTGGCCAGCTACGGCAATGCCGACACGGTGTTCCTTTCGGTTGCAGCCGGTGTCACCATCGCCACCTACGAGACGATGCTCGGCGCGCAGACCCCGATCATCCGCGCCATGCCCAACACCCCGGCGGCAGTGGGGAAGGGCATCACAGCAATTGCCGGCAATGCCCACGCGGATGACGCGCAGCTGGCGATGGCCGAGGAGCTGCTCTCCGCGGTCGGCGAGGTCGTGCGGCTCGAGGGCGAGGGTCAGATGGACGCGGTCACCGGCCTCAGCGGCTCGGGCCCGGCCTATGTCTTCCACATGATCGAATGCCTTGCCAAGGCCGGCGAAGCCGAAGGGTTGGCCCCCGAGCTGGCCATGCAGCTCGCCAAGGCCACCGTGGCGGGCGCCGGCGCACTGGCGATGCAGGCCGCCGAGGACCCGGCGCAGCTGCGCAAGAACGTGACCTCGCCCAATGGCACCACGCAGGCCGGTCTCGAGGTGCTGATGGACGAGAACAAGGGCCTGCCGCCGCTGATCCGAGCGACCGTCGGTGCCGCCGTGCGCCGCTCGGAAGAGCTGGCCAATGGCTGAGATCAGCTACGACGACTTTCTCAAGGTCGACATCCGCGTGGGTCGGGTGATCCGCGCGGAACCTTTCCCCGAGGCCCGCAAGCCGGCGATCAAGCTCTGGATCGATTTCGGCCCGGAGATCGGCGAGAAGAAGAGTTCGGCACAGATCACCGTGCATTATGCACCCGAGGAGCTGGTCGGCAAATCCGTGATGGCGGTGGTCAATTTCCCGCCGCGGCAAATCGGCCCCTTCATGTCCGAGGTTCTTGTTCTAGGTTTCTCGGATGAGAGTGGGGCGATCGTGCTTGCGACCCCCGACAAGACCGTACCGCCGGGAGGACGCCTGCATTGACCAAGATCCTGATCGCCCGAAACCTGCCCGAGAGCGTCGTCGAAGAGGCGCGCGCCGAGTTCGACGTGACCTACCGCAACCGGCCCGACCCGATGAGCCGCGAGGAAATGCTCGCCTCGCTGGCGGAGTATGACGGCGTGCTGATGACACTGGGCGACAGCTACAACGCCGAGGTCTTTGCGGCCGCCGGCGTGCCGCGGGCGCGAATCCTCGCCAACTTCGGGGTGGGCTTCAACCACATCGACGTGGAGGTGGCGCGCAACGCCGGGGTCACCGTGACCAACACGCCGGGCGCGGTCACCGATGCCACCGCAGACATTGCCATGACGCTGATGCTGATGTCCTGCCGCCGCGCTGGCGAGGGCGAGCGCATGGTGCGCATGGGAAGCTGGCAGGGCTGGCACCCGGTGCAGATGCTGGGGCTGCACATGACCGGCAAGACCGTCGGCATTCTCGGTATGGGGCGCATCGGTCAGGCCATCGCGCGGCGCTGCCACTACGGCTTCGGCATGGACGTGGCCTACATGAGCCGGTCGGAAAAGTCGCTGGATCATCCCGCGACGCGCTACGACACGCCCGAGGATTTGGCCGCCAACGTGGACATCCTTGTCACCGCGCTGCCGGGCGGGGCGGCCACGCGCCACACGGTGAACGCGGGCGTTCTGGCGGCGATGCAGCCGCATGCGCATTTCGTCAACATCTCCCGCGGGGACGTGGTCGATGAGGCGGCGCTGATCGCGGCGCTGCAGGAAAAGCGTATCGCCGGGGCGGGGCTCGACGTCTACGAGAACGAGCCGCAGGTGCCCGAGGCGCTGCGCTTGCTCGACAATGCGGTGCTGCTGCCGCACCTCGGCACCGCCGCTCTGGAGGTCCGCGAGGAGATGGGGCGGATGGCGGTGGCCAATCTGCGGGCCTTCTTTGCCGGAGAGCCGGTGCCGAACCCGGTTTGATCAGACCTCGGGAGCGCCGGGCTTGGGAACGAGGCCGGCGTTCTTGCGATTGCCGCGTGTGTTCCATTCGGGATCGCCCGCCTTGATGCGGCGTGAGACGATGAACGCGGATGGCCAGGCCAGCAGCAGTGCCACGACGGCTGCGCCGACGATCCACCAGAAATTGTAGATGCCGAAGCTCAGCAGGGCGATGATCAGCACACCGCTGATCGAGGTCCAGCTCAGCAGGCTCAGATAGAGTGCGAGACGGTCCATTGTTTCCTCCTGTGGTTGAGGGGAAACGCGGGGCGCGCGGCTGAGGTTCCCTTGACGGTCGGCTCCCGGGGTCGCCTCAGGCGGGGGTGTCGCCCATCGCCGCGCGCCAGTGCTTGCGGCAGAGCGAGACATAGGTCTCGTTGCCGCCGATCTGCACCTGCGCCCCATCGCTCAGCGCCTTGCCGGTCTCGTCCTGCCGGATCACCATGGTCGCCTTGCGGCCGCAATGGCAGATGGTGCGCACCTCGCGCAGCGAATCCGCCAGAGCCAGCAGCGCTGCCGATCCGGGGAAGAGCTGGCCGCGGAAGTCCACCCGCAGACCATAGGCCATGACCGGCAGGCCGAGATCGTCCACCACGCGGGCCAGCTGCCAGACCTGCTCTTCGGTCAGGAACTGGGCCTCGTCGATGAAGACGCAGGCCAGCGGCGTCGCCTGGTGGGCCGCGGCGATCAGGGCGAAGAGGTCGTCCTCTGCGTCGAAGGTCTCGGCCTCCTGCCCCAGCCCGATGCGCGAGCCGATGCGGCCATGACCGGCGCGCGTGTCCAGCCGCGCTGTCAGCAGGAAGACCTCCATGCCCCGTTCGCGGTAGTTGTGCGCCGCCTGCAGCAGCAGGGTCGATTTGCCGGCGTTCATGGTGGAGTAATTGAAATGCAGCTTGGCCATGGCGTTCTCCTGCCGCAGCCGGGCGCGGGGCGCAAGCCTGACCCCGCAGGCGCCATCGCCAGCGCCTCGCGGCGCGGCGAATTTGCCAAGATGCGTTTCTTGATCAAGTATGGGGCAGGGTTTGTGCCGGGTCTTGATCAGGAGGGTGCGTGATGGGGCAGTGCGAGGGAGGCCGCGTGGCTGGGCGTAAGATCCGGCGGAGGGCCCTGCTGCTGCGGGGGCGGGACGCTGCCTGACCCATCCAAACCCGGGCACCGGCGGACGCTGGCGGCCGAGCAGCACGTCCCGGAGCTGCTGCAATGGTTTCTCGGCGCGCTAGAGGAGACCGGCACCTCGGAAGAGGTCTGGCGTCTGCTCGTGCGTCTGGGACGCAAGCTCGGGCTGCCCTTCGTCGACTACGTGACCGCCAGCGGTCCTTCCGAACGTCCGCTCTTCCTGCGGGCCTCCTATGACACCGGCTGGCTCGGCGCGCATGCCAGCGACATGGCCATAGGCCGCTGGAGCTACCTGAGCGGTCATTCGGCCCTGCATCTCACGCCGATCGCCGTGGGGCTGGAGTTTCTCGCCGAGTACCATCCCTTGCCCGAGAGCCGCATCGCGGTTCTGCAGGAGGCGGCGCGTCGCGGATTGCGCGCGGGGTTCAGCATTCCGCTCCGGCAGACCATGCCGCCGCGCATCGGGCAGATCAGCCTGGCGGGCGACCACTCGCGACGCGAGATGCTGGCGATCATCCATGCCCACGGCTGGACGCTGAACGTGGCCGCGCTGACCGCCCACGAGAGGTTTCTCATGCTCTTCGCGCAGGAGTTCCCCGAACGCAGCCGGATCACTGAAAAGCAGCTTGAGCTTCTGGCAATGATCGGTGCGGGTCTGCAGGACAAGCAGATCGCGGAGCGGCTGGGCGTGTCCATCTCCGCGGTGCGCCACCGGCTGCAGGCGCTCTGCGGGCGCACCGGCAAGACCTCGCGCGCGGAGCTTGCGGCGCTTGCCATGTCGCTGGGGGTGCTGCCCGATCCGCTGCAGCCGCGCTCCGTAGAGACATCGGAGGCCGGAGAGGGCGCGACGCCTGCCAACGCAGGCCAGACGGTTTTCTGAAAGTCTGCTGCGCCAGTCCGGCGATCCGCAGGGCGGTGCCTGCAAAATCGATGCTCCCGGAAGACCGGGAGCATCTATGCGGTTTGAAATCCACAGGCACAGTCATTTTCCCCGAAGGGACAAGCTTCCCATACGCAGGCAAGGTGAATTTCAGTCCGGCGAAAAATGCCTTCCCCCCTCTGCGCGGCCACTGCCGCTGGAACTCGAAAAGCTGAGCCCCGAAGCCATGGCCCAATGGGAGAATCTTAGCACGGATCGTCGCGTTCTGCGCTGGGCTCAGGGGGAAGACAGGACGTCAGGCACGCGCGCCGCGAGGGCATTTTGTGTCAACTCCTGTCAGAATCGGCACCTGTACAGGATGGCAGTCGGGAGGGGGCACGCGACTCGGTTCGCCGAGTCGCGCGTAGGCGGGGCCGTGAAGTCCCGTGCCCTCAGTCCTGACCGACCAGCCGGCCCCAGAGATCGTATTCGCCCGCCTCGTCCACCTCGACGGTGACCATGTCGCCGGGCTTGAGATGCTCGAAACCCTCGTCGATGAAGAGGTTGCCGTCGATCTCCGGCGCATCGGCCTTGGTGCGGCAGGTGGCGGCATCCTCGTCGACCTCGTCCACCAGCACCTGCAGGGTCTGGCCGACCTTCGCCTCGAGCTTAGCTTCCGAGATTGCCTGCGCCTTCTCCATGAAGCGCTCCCAGCGGTCCTGCTTGACCTCTTCGGGCACGTGATCCGGCAGCGCGTTGGAGCGCGCGCCATCGACGTTCTCGTACTTGAAGCAGCCGACGCGATCGAGCTGCGCCTCGTCCATCCAGTCGAGCAGGGTCTGGAACTCGTCCTCGGTCTCGCCCGGGTAGCCGACGATGAAGGTCGAACGCAGGGTGATGTCCGGGCAGTCAGAGCGCCAGGCGGCGATCTCGTCGAGGGTACGCGCCGCGGCGGCGGGGCGCGCCATGCGCTTCAGCGTCTCCGGATGGGCGTGCTGGAACGGGATGTCGAGGTAGGGCAGCACCAGCCCCTCGGCCATCGCGGGGATCAGCTCACGAACGTGCGGGTAGGGGTAGACGTAGTGCATCCGCACCCAGGCGCCGAACTGGCCGAGCTCACGCGCCAGCGACAGGATCGGGAACTTCTCGTCCCGGTCCTTCCAGTCGGTGCCATAAGCGGAAGTGTCCTGGGAGATCACAAGCAGCTCCTTCACCCCCGCCTCGACCAGCTTCTCGGCCTCGCGCAGCACCGCGCGCTGCGGGCGCGAGGTCAGCAGCCCGCGCATGTCGGGGATGATGCAGAACTTGCACTTGTGGTTACAGCCCTCGGAGATCTTCAGATAGCTGTAGTGCCGCGGGGTGAGCTTCACGCCCGAGCCGGGCAGCAGATCGACAAAGGGATCGGGGGAGGGCGGCACGGCGCCATGCACCGCGTCGAGCACCTGCTCGTATTGATGCGGGCCGGTGACCGCCAGAACCTTGGGATGGGTGCCGGTGATATACTCGGGCTCGGCGCCGAGACAGCCGGTGACGATCACTCGGCCGTTTTCCTTCAGCGCCTCGCCGATCGCCTCGAGGCTTTCCGCCTTGGCGCTGTCGAGAAAGCCGCAGGTGTTGACGATGACTGCATCCGCACCCGAGTAGTCGGGCGAGATGCCGTAACCCTCGGCGCGCAGCCGGGTGAGGATGCGCTCGCTGTCGACCAGCGCCTTGGGGCAGCCAAGCGAGACCATGCCGATGGTCGGCTGGCCATCGCGGCGGGTTTCCGTGACGCGGGCGCGGGCAAGGTCGGGGCGAAGATCGGGCGGATTCTGCATGGGCGGCATATACGCGCTCTCATGGCTTGCGAAAAGGGTGGTTGCGCGGGGCGCGCCAATCCGCGCCGCCGTGACTGCGGAGAGGGCCGGTTTTGCGTATTTTGAAAGAGAAGAAGCCGGCGGGCCGTCCGGAACTTCTTCTCTTTTCAAATACGCAGGGGGTGAGGCGCGCAGCGCCGAGGGGGCATCGCCCCCTGAATGCCTCAGCCAAACAGCCAGAGGATCCCGGCGCAGGCCGCCAGCGCGGCCACGAGGTTCATCGCGAGGCCGATCTTCAGGAAGTCGGAGAATCGGTAGTTGCCCGCGCCATAGACCAGCGTGTTGGTCTGGTAGCCGATCGGTGTGGCGAAGCTGGCCGAGGCGCCGAACATCACTGCCATGGTCAGCGCCCGCGGATCGAGCCCGGTGCTTTCGGCGAGGCCGATGGCGATGGGCGTGAAGACCACCGCGACGGCGTTGTTGGTCACCGTCTCTGTCAGCAGCGAGGCCAGAAGGTAGACCGCCAACAGTGCGAGGAAGGGCGGCAGCCCCGAGATCGGCGGCGCGAGCCAGCTCACCAACAGGTCCACCGCGCCGGTGTTCTGCAGGCCGAGGCCGACCACCAGCATGGCGAAGATTAGCACCAGCACCGAGCCGTCGACGGCGCCCCAGGCCTCGTCGGCGTCGATGCAGCGCAGGATGAGGATGGCGGCGACCGAAAGGATCGAGAGCGTCGCGATGTCCATCACGCCAAGCGCCGCGAGGGTCACCACGGCGGCCAGAGCGGCCAGCACCAGCGGCGCGCGACCGCGGCGGAAGGCGCGGCCCGTGGGGCGGCTGACCGAGACCAGCTGCGCCTCGTCCTCCAGCGTCTGAAACGCGGTGGCCGGCCCCTCCAGCAGCAGCTTGTCGGCGGGGCGCAGCCGTACCGAGCCGAGATCGGGGCCTGGATTGTGCTCGTGTCGATGTGCGCCGAGAACCCGCACGCCGAAGCGGCGGCCCAGCGACATGCTGCCGAGGCTGCGTCCGAGCGAGGATTTGCGCGGCGAGACCACGACCTCGACCGTGACCAGATCGCCTTCGGGCGGCTCGCCGCGGCGCAGCCCGATCTTCAACCCCGGATCGTCGTGCAGGGTCAGAAGTTCGGAGGTGGGCGCGCGCAGAATGACCCTGTCACCCTTTTCGAGCACTTGCTCCTCCAGCGGGGCGGGCAGGGCATTGCCCTTGCGCCGCAGCCCGGTCACCCGCACGCCGCCCCGGTTCAGCGGCGCGACCTCGGAGAGCGGCTTGCCGGCGTAGGTGTCATCGGCCAGCAGGGCCTCGGACAGGAAGGTGGTCTCGCCCAGCATCTGCTCGGGGTCGCTGGCCTCGCGGTCGGGCAGCAGCAGCGGGCCCAGCAGGGCGAGGGTTGCGCCACCGGCCAGCGCGACCATCAGGCCGACCGGGGTGATCTCGAAGATCCCGAAGGGCTCCAGCCCCTGGCCGCGCGCGACGCCGTCGACCAGCAGGTTGGTCGAAGTGCCGATGAGGGTGCAGGTGCCACCGAGGATGGCCACGTAGCTCAGCGGAATCAGCAGCCGGGTCGGCGCCTTGCCAAGCGCCGCGGCGAGACGGATCACCACCGGGATCAGCACCAGCACGACCGGCGTGTTGTTGACGAAGCCCGAGGCCAGCAGCGTCACGCCGAGGATCACCGCGAGCGCGAGGCCGGGGCGCTCCTGCGCCTGGGAGATCACCAGCTCGGAGATTGCCTCGAGCACGCCGGTGCGCACCAGCGCGCCGGACAGCACGAACATCGCGGCGATGGTCAGTGGCGCGGGGTTTGAGAAGACCGAGAGCAGTTGATCCTGTCCGACGTAGCCGAGCGCGACGAAGAGCGCCGCGAGCCCCGCCGCCGGGACCTCTGGCGGGTAGAGTTCCAGCATGAAGACCACGAAGAGCCCCACGATGAGCCCGAGGGCGATCAGGGCGTCATACTCGGCGATCAGCGAGAGAAATTCTGTCATCACGGCTCACTCTTGCGTCTGCCACAACGCTGAAGCGGGGGATGAGGTTTCGCAACCCCCTGCGCTTCGGGCAAAAATCGGCCGGGGCAGAGGAAGGGAAGGCGGGGGCAAAGAAAAACCGCCCGGGCCGGGGGCGCGGGCGGTTCGGAATTGTCGGGCCGTGGATTGTCGGGCCGTGGCCCGTGCCGCGCTCAGCGGCGCCGGTCGCGGCGCGAGGACATCGGCTGGAAGGCCACGCCCACATGTGCCTCGCAGTAGGGCTTGCCCTGCTGCACGGGCAGGCCGCAGAACCAGAAGTCATCGGTCGCCGGGTCGCCCACGGGCCATTTGCAGGTGCGCTCTGTGAGATCCATCAGCGACAGCTTCTTCGCCTTCTTCTCGATCTCCGACACCTTGGCCAGTGCCTCGGGGCTGATCTCGTTGGCCGAAGGCTGCGGCGGCAGCGGCTGGCCCGCGGGCACGATCGGCTTGCGCGACGGGCCGAGCGGGACCGGGCGCGTCTCGACCGCCGTGGCGGTCTCGCGCGCGGGCTCGGGGGCCGCGGCGGGCTCGGGCTTGGGTGCCGGCTTGGCCTTGGCCTCCTTCGCGGCGGGCTTGGCTTCCTTGGCCGGGGCCGCCGGTGCGGCAGGGGCCGCGCCGCCCGCGGGGGCGGTGCGGTTCGACAGGCCGAGCCGGTGCACCTTGCCAATCACCGCGTTGCGGGTGACGCCGCCAAGTTCCTTGGCGATCTGGCTGGCCGACTGGCCCTCGGCCCACATCTTCTTGAGAAGCTCGACGCGCTCATCCGTCCAGGACATGTCCGATCCTTGCTTGAGAAAAAGCGGCCCCCGATACAGGGCCGCCTGAAAATTCCATCAGGGGGCCTATTGTAGTCATCAACTGCCGAGTTACAAGCCGGACCCAAAGGGAAAGGAGACCTTATGGACAGCCAAACCCGCTTCGAGCCCGGGGCCCGCCGTTTCGGCGCGGTGAACTGGCTCGGACTCGCCACGCTCTGCCGTCGGGAAACCCAGCGTTTTCTCGCGGTCTGGACCCAGACGCTGCTGGCGCCGCTGGTCACCGCGGGGCTTTTCCTGGTGATCTTCACCATCGCGATAGGTCCGACCCGGGGCGAGGTGATGGGCGTGCCTTTCACCCGGTTCATCGCACCGGGCATCCTGATGATGACGGTGATCCAGAACGCCTTTGCAAATACCTCCTCGTCGATCGTGATCTCCAAGGTGCAGGGCAATATCGTCGACACGCTGATGCCGCCGCTGGCGCCCTTCGAGCTGGTGATCGGCTATCTCGCCGGCGGCATCGCGCGCGGGCTGGTGGTGGCCTGCGCGATCCTGCTGGGGCTCTGGGCGACCACCGGGCTGGTGCCGGCGCATCCGCTGATCGTGCTGGGTTTCGTCTTCCTCGGCGGGGCCTTCCTGTCGTCCGTGGGCATCGTTGCGGGGCTTTTCGCCAACAAGTTCGACCAGATGGCGGCGATCACCAACTTCATCGTGACGCCGCTGGCCTTCCTGTCGGGCACCTTCTACTCGGTCGAGGCGCTGCCGCGCGGGCTCTACGAGATCACCCATTTCAACCCGGTGTTCTACCTCATCGACGGGGCGCGCTACGGGGTGCTGGGCGTGTCGGACGCCAGCCCGGCGCTCGGGGCCGCCGTTGCGATCTTTGCCACGCTGGTGGTCTCGATGATGGCCTGGGGGCTGTTCCGCACCGGCTGGAGGCTCAAGGCCTGAGCCGACCGCAGGATGCAGGCAACGAAAAGGGGGCTTCCGCCCCCTTTTTTGTGCCGGCGCGCCGGGCTTTTGTCTTGGGAAGTGCGTCAGGCGCGCTTCGGTTCGGCCTGGGGCACGACCTGCTGCGCGATGCCGGCGAAGAGCAGGTAGACCGAGGTGACGACAAGGCCCCAATGCGCCCAGCTCTGCGGGTGGAAATCGACCCAGGCGGCCCAGCCGGCGAAGAAGGTCCAGGCCAGCGCAATCGGCAGCGACAGCGGTCGCCAGCGCTCGGTGCGGACGGGGTGGATGAACTTCAGCGGCAGGAACATCGCCACGGCAAGCAGGGTCACCAGCGTCAGGATCACCCAGAAGTTCGGCTGCAGCGCGAAGAGCACCAGCACCAGCATGTTCCAGCAGCCCGGAAAGCCCTGGAAGGAATTGTCGTTGGTCTTCATGCGGCTGTCGGCGAAATACATCGCCGAGGCGAAGGTGATGATGATGATCGCGATCCAGCCGGTCCAGCCGGGCAGCAGCCCCGAGTGGAAGAGCGCGAAGGCCGGGATGAAGACGTAGGTCAGGTAGTCGATGATCAGGTCGAGCAGCACGCCGTCGAAACGGGGCGAGTTGACCTTCACGTCGTACTTGCGGGCCAGCGGGCCGTCGACGCCGTCGACGGCAAAGGCCACGACCAGCCAGAGGAACATGATCGACCAGTTCTCCTGCGCGGCGGCAAGCATGGCGAGCATGGCGAAGACCGCGCCTGTGGCGGTCAGCAGGTGAACGATGAGAGCGCGGGTTTTCAGGGTCATGCGCCGGGTCATGCCGGAAATGCCCTCATCTTGCAATCGTCACGCCTCGTCGGGCGGCGGATCCTGCATCAGCGTGGCCAGCGCGCCGAGTTCCTGTCCGAAGCCGGTCCCGAGGCTGGCGGCGGCAGAGGTACGCATCTCGTCCGTCTTGTTCTGAGAGAGCTTCCAGGTGCTGTCGATCTCGTCGATGTAGAGGCGGAAGGGCAGGATCATGCGCTGCAGCTTGGCGCGGACCTCGGGGTCCATCTTGTCCATGGTCCAGGAGGTCTTGGGCGCCAGCCGTCCCTCGAAGGCGGCGCTCTGCTCGGCCAGAAGCGGGTCGATCTGATCCTGCGGCAGCGGCTCGAGCCGGCCGGTCAGATGCACGGCGACGTAGTTCCATGTCGGCACCTGGCCGGGGTCGCCGTACCAGTCGGGCGAGACGTAGCCGTCAGGGCCGCTCACCGCGAGCCGGGCCGGCACTCCCTCGCGCGCGGCGCGGCAGATCGGGTTGGAGCGCACGAGGTGCAGGTCGGCGTAGCGGGCATCTTCCGACAGCAGGAAGGGCACATGCGACAGCAGCGGCGCGCCCTCGGCGCTGACCGCCAGCGTGCCGAAGCTGCGGGCGCGCAGCAGCTCGAGGCTGCGGGTCTCGGCTGTGCGGCGGAAGATCGGGTTCGGGTGCATGAGCGCCGGGGCCTCAGGCGACGAGCTGCGCGCCGCGGATGCCGGTGATCGTCGCGGTGACGATGGCGCCCTCGGTCTGCGGCCTGTCGAAGAGCACCTCGGTGAACTGCTCGGTGCGGCCCATCTCGGGGCTTTCCATCAGGATGTGATGGGTACGGCCGGGCTGCGCGGCGAGGTGGCGCTCCACGGCAGCATCCCCGGCGGCGCGCAGGCGGGCGGCGCGCTCCTTGATGACATTGCCGTTCACCTTGCTCGGGATGCGCGCGGCGGGGGTGCCGGGGCGCGAGGAGTAGGGGAAGACGTGCAGCCAGGTCAGGTCGCAGTCCTCGACCAGCTTCAGCGAGTTCTCGAAATGCTCCTCGGTCTCGGTGGGGAAACCGGCGATGATGTCGGCGCCGAAGGTCATCTCGGGGCGCAGCTTGCGCGCCTCCTCGCAGAAGCGGATGGCGTCGTCGCGCAGGTGGCGGCGCTTCATCCGCTTGAGGATGAGGTCGTCGCCGTGCTGCAGCGACAGGTGCAGGTGCGGCATCAGACGCGGCTCGGTGGCGATGGCCTGCATCAGGTTCTCGTCGGCCTCGATGGAATCGATCGAAGAGATGCGCAGGCGCGGTAGGTCCGGGATCAGCTTGAGGATGCGCATGACCAGATCGCCGAGCCGCGGCGTGCCGGGCAGGTCGGCGCCCCAGGAGGTGAGGTCCACCCCGGTCAGGACCACCTCGTTGTAGCCCTGCTGCACCAGCCGCTTGATCTGGTCGACCACCACACCCGCGGGGACCGAGCGGGAATTGCCGCGGCCGTAGGGGATGATGCAGAAGGTGCAGCGGTGATCGCAGCCGTTCTGCACCTGCACGTAGGCGCGCGACCGGGTGCCGAAGCCGTCGATCAGATGGCCGGCGGTCTCGGTCACCGACATGATGTCATTGACCATGACGCGCTCGGTCTCGCCGATGAAGCCGTTCGACAGGCGCGACCAGGTCTCGGGGGCCATCTTCTCGGTGTTGCCGACCACCGCGTCGACCTCGGTCATCGCGGCGAAGCTGTCGGGGTCGATCTGCGCGGCGCAGCCGGTGACGATCACCTTGGCGTCTGGGTTCTCGCGGCGCAGGCGGCGGATCTCCTGCCGCGCCTTGCGCACGGCCTCGGAGGTCACCGCGCAGGTGTTCACGATAACCGCGTTTTCCATGCCGGCCTGCGCTGCCAGATCCTTCATCGCCTCGGTTTCATAGGCATTGAGGCGGCAGCCGAGGGTGGTGAACTTGGGTGCGCCGGTCACGAGACCATCTCCAGCCAGTCGTGGGTGAAATGCCCGTCGAAGACATGGGCGGTGGGGCCGGTCATCCAGACGCCGTCCTCGCGCCAGTCGACCTGCAGCGTGCCGCCGTCGAGCTCGATGGTCACCTTGCGCCCGGTCAGGCCGCGGCGGGCGGCGGCGACGGCGGTGGCGCAGGAGGACGAGCCGGAGGCCAGCGTGAGCCCGGCGCCGCGCTCCCAGACGCGCATGCGCAGGTGGTCGGGGCCGATCAGACTGGCGACCTGCACGTTGGTGCGCTGCGGGTAGAGCGGGTGATGCTCGTGCGCCGGGCCGAAGCTCTCGATGTCCACCGCCTCGGCGTCCTCGACGAAGAAGGTGCAGTGCGGGTTGCCCATGCCGGTGGCGGTGGGCTTGCCCTCGATCGGCAGCTCCAGCGTGTCCATCTCGGAGGCGAGGGGAATCTCGTGCCAGTCGAGCTGCGGCTGGCCCATGTTGACCGAGGTGAGCCCATCGCCCGCCTCGCGCGCGTAGAGCGTGCCGCGTTCGGTGGTGAGCGTCAGCTCGGTCTTGCCGGTCTCGTCCATCAGGAAGCGCGCGATGCAGCGCGTGGCATTGCCGCAGGCGCCTGCGGTCGAGCCGTCGGCATTGTAGAAGGTCAGATGCGCATCGCCGCTGCCCTGCTCGATGATCGCCAGCTGATCGAAGCCGACGCCGCGGTGGCGGTCGGCGATGGCCATGGCGAGGGCAGGGGTCATGGCGATGGAGCGCGCACGCGCGTCCAGCACGACGAAGTCGTTTCCGAGCCCGTGCATCTTCATGAAGGGCAGAGTCTGGGGGCGTGCATGTTTCATCCGCGCGCATATACGCTTCTTGACGGAACGTTTCCAGCCTGCGTTGCGGGGGGCTGCCTTGCCTCTGGTGCATGCACTCCTTGCGTGGAGGGACGCTGGCCCGGGGCAAGTTCGGCAGAATTGTCATTTTTCCGCTTGACCCCCCACGCCACAGTTCCTAGAAGCCGCCCACACACAGTGGGCCGTTAGCTCAGTTGGTAGAGCAACTGACTTTTAATCAGTGGGTCGCAGGTTCGAATCCTGCACGGCTCACCACTGTGTCAAAGTCCGAGAGAGTGGGCCGTTAGCTCAGTTGGTAGAGCAACTGACTTTTAATCAGTGGGTCGCAGGTTCGAATCCTGCACGGCTCACCACTCTGGCAAGTTCCCCAAGCAAAACAATGCTTTCGATCTGCCCGTCATCTGGCGATCCGGTGCGTTGTCATGCGGCTTGTGCAGGCGAATCTGCGCGGGTCCACGACGCGGGCGACACCTCGAAGCGCGGCGCTGCCGAAATTGCCGAATCTGTACATTCCCGCTGCCGCTCGGCGGGAATTCCGGCCCGGCATAGCGATGGCGCTACGGTCCCGGTCGGGTGGAATCGCTCAGCCCGTTTCGACGGGATGGGGCGCGGTCATGCGGCGTGATCGGAACTTCAGGGCGGGGTGATCCGCGTAGATGCAGCGGGTGATCATGTAGGATTCGGCGGCAAGCGACACGACGTACCAGAGGAATCGGGGAATGCCGTCCTGCAGGAAGGTCATGGCGGCGAGATAACCGACGAAGCTGGCGCAGAAGGCGATCAGCCGTCGCGCCATGAGCTCGTCTCCGACTGTGCGCGCCACGCCAGCCGCCCGGAAGAAGTTCACCGCGCCAAGGGCGGCGATGCCGAGAAAAGTCATCAAGCCCACCAGCCCCAGCTCGGTGAGGAGCTCCAGGTAGAGGCTGTGCGTCGCGCGCCCTTCGCCGCGGAAGATCAGCCCGTCGTCGAGCGCGCCGTTCTGGTAGTGCGACTTGAAGTTGCCTTGGCCGACCCCGAACCACGGGTTCTCGTTGAACAGGTTGTAGGCCACGGTCCAGCTTGCGAGGCGACCCTCTGTGCTGGTGTCCTGCGCTGCACCCTCGGCGGCGGTGCTGAAGATGCTGGTGAAGCGTTCGATCAGCTCGTCGCTGGCAAAGACGCCGGCCAGCACGACCACGAGCACGCCGATCATCCCCGCCGCGAGGAACTGCTTGCGGGTGAAGCTGGTGCTTAGGACGATCAGTCCCAGCGCCAGCCCGATCAATGCCCCGCGGGACTGGGTGGCGAGAAGCCCGACGATGAGTACTCCCGCGATCACCGCCCATGAGGCTATCGCCATCGGTCGGCGCGCGTTGAGCAGGTGAAAAAGCCCGAGCGGTATCGTGAAGACCACGATGGCCGCAAAGAAGTTGGGGTCGAGCAGCATGCCCGAGAATCGATTGGAGCTTTCGGTGAGCCGGGCGAATCCGAGGAAGCCGGTCGGCGAGGGAGCGATGGCGAGCTGGTAGAGGCCGAGGCTGCATATGAGGAAGATCGGCAAGGTCGCCGCAAGCGCCACGGTCTCGAAGCCGCGCCTGTTGTTCATGAAGGCGAGCGCCAGGATGGCCACGACGGCCTCTTTCAGAAAGTCGATCGATCCGCTCACGCTCACGTCCCAGCGCAGGGCATAGGTCGCGCTGACCAGCTTCACGGCAAAGATGATCGACAGGCAGCAAATGGTGACTCGCGGCACAAAGGGCAGATCGCGGTAGATCGCGTAGCGCGCGAGAAGCAGGACGAAGAGCCCCGGCGCGGTGATCTTGGCCAGGGAGGGAATGTCGTAAGCCTCGATGAGGTTGTCCGACGCGTTCGAGATGATCAGCGCGATCAGACCGGCGAGCGCGATCATCGGGAAGCGGATGCCGACGGTGAAGATCAGCAGCGCGACGGGCAGCGCCAGCATCAGCGTGGTGCGTCCCGCGAGGACGTAGGCCAACGCGAGCGCACAGAGCCCGCTGATCAGGATCATCAACGCGCCGCGCCAGTCGATGCGCATGTTTGACGTGGGTGTGGAGTCGCTCATTCGTGCCTCGCCGCTTCGCTCGGGCACCGTGGCTGGTTGGAGGTGAAGCCCCCCCGAAGCCTGCAGGCATTTCCGAGAAGATTGCGTGAGGCATTGTGCAGCGGCACCCAGCCAGCCTGATCCCGCCGGGCGCTGTCCGGCCGGGTGCTGGCGAAATGGCCGGGGACCTGCTCCTGCGCGCCGTGCCTTTGCAGCGGTGTCATGCGCGCCTCCGCTTCAGGATGAACCTGTGCCCGGCGACGAAGACACCCGGCAGGACCAAGCGCAGCGCGATGAGGTAGACCGCGGAAAAAGCCGCGGCCCCCGCCATGAGCCTAATCAGTTCGGACCCCGTGTGCATCTGCAGGGCAAGCAAGGCGGCGACCGAGGCGCAGCCCGCGCAGATCATCGCCGGACGCAGCGCGTTCAGCAGCTTGGGCAGTGTGACGTTCATCACCCGCTTGGTGGCGAGGTAGATGGGTACGAACCGCACGAAGGCCATAACGAGCTGCGCGGCGGCGACAGCGGTGATGCCGAAGGGAATCGCGACGCCCAGCAACAGCACGAAGATCGGCAGGTTGATCAGCGCGGCGCGGAACATCAGGTCCGTGCGGCTCACCGCCTTGAGAAGCTGCCCGGGCACCATGTTCAATGTGCTGACGGCAAGCGCAGCGGCGATGAACTGCATCGGCGCGACCATGTCGTACCACTTCTCGGTGTAGAGCACGTGCACCGTCGGTTCGGCGAGAACGGCAATCGCGGCACCGATTCCGAACATCAGGAGGGCGCAGTAGCGCAGCGCCTGATAGTAGTATTTCTCCAAGTCCTCGGGGTGGGTCTGCATCTTCGACATCACGGGGTGCAGCACGGTCCCGGCGACGGAGATGAAGCTCTTGATCGCCAGCTCGGGGATTCGATAGGCGATGGCGTAGATCCCCAGAGCCGACGGACCGAGGAACTTGCCCACCATCAGGTTGTCGAGAAGCCGCGGCGAGGCGTTGATGGTCTCTGCACCGATCAGGTAGGAGCCGAACCCCATCACGTAGCGCACGGTCGGCCAGTCGGGCAGGGCGCTCGGCTTCCAAGGGCGAATCCAGTAGAGCAGGAGCGTTGCCATGATGGCTCCGGCGACATAGCCGATCACCAGCGCCCAGACCCCGAAGCCCATGAGCGCCAGGATGATCGAAATGACTCCCTTGGTGATCCCCTGGGCCATGTCGGGGACCATCTTCTTGCGCAGGTTCAGCTCGCGAAACAGCAGGCTGTAGTGCACCGACCCCAGCGCGCGGATCACCAGCACCAGGCAGATCGTACCGAGCAGCGGCTGCAATTCCGAGGATTCAAAGAGCTGTGCGATCGCGCCCGATCCCAGCCAGAGCAGCAGCGCCATCACACTCGAGGTCAGGATCGCACAGAAGAAGACGGCATTTGCGGTCTCCTGCTGGCGGTCCTCGACCGAGATCAGCGCGGCCCCGAGGCCGAATTTCGAGATGATCTCGAAATATCCCATGATCGCCAGGCAGATGGCCATCAGCCCGAATTCGCCGGGATCGACGTAGCGGGCGATGATGATGACCGCGACGAAGTTCAGCAGTTTGGTGGAGGTGAAGGAGAGGTATGCCCAGAACAGGTTCTTGGACGTGGCCTTGCCGGGGGAGAATGCCATGCAGCAAATCCTCGAAAACATGAGGAGAAAAAAGAAAAGTCCAGCCAGATAAAATGCGACGGCCAGGTGCGAGAATCGAAATCAGTCTACGGTCATCGCCGCCCACGGCAAAGGATTAAACCGCTTCGGGAGGGGCGCCGGCCAAGAATGCCGCCTTCGCAGGCCGATGATCCTCACTTGCGCGTGAGCAGCAGCGGAGACGTGTCGAATTGTTGCCGCAGGGCAGCGTGGATGCTACAGTCCTTTCTCGAAAGTGAATATTATCGCTCTTTGTCAAATTCTTTTTTGCCGACGCCTCCGGGTGTCCATGGATTGGTTTTACCGTGAAACGCATCATTCTTGCTATCGTCGTGTTCGGCGCTGTTCTCACGCCCCTGGTCTTTGCAATCAAGCAGTCGCAGCCAACGTTTGAGGCGCGGTCTCTCGTCTCCTTCGCGCTCGGACGCGAATATGTTTATGTGCCCGATCCCAGCCTGACCGACATACGTGCACCGAACGCCGGTGACTTTCAGGGCTTCGTGAACGCCGAGATGCTGCTTCTGGACAACCCGAAGCTGGTGCGCGAGGCGATCGAGACCGTCGGGCTCAACCGGGTGTTCCCGGACATGCCGGACACCGAGGCGGGACTCGTCGGCGCGACGATCCGTCTCGACGAGAACACGATGATCGAACTGATCACCGGCTCATACGTGGTCAAGGTCTCGGTCTTCCATCCCAACCCGGTCATCGCGGCAGAGCTGGTCAACGCGCTCGTCAGCGCCTTCCTCGATCATCGCCGCGTCATGTACACCGAGCGCGAACTGACGACCATCACCGCACGGCTCGAAAAGGCGCAGCAGGAGGCCGATGAGATCGACTCTGCCCTGGTCGAGCTGCTGGGTGCGCCGGATGCGACCGGGCTTCAGATTGAATACGAGAACTCCGTCCGCGACGAGGTCGAGCTCAACGCCGAGTTGCGCGATGCGCGGCTGAACATGATTTCCCTGCAGCAGCGCAAGACGTCGTTCGAGAATCGCCTTGGCTTCGAGGCGGAGGCGCTGGCTGCGGAAACCGAGATCGAAGAGGCGCAGAGCCGCATCAGCTATCTCGAGGAGGAATACCGCGAGACCCAGGCTCATATTGCGCAACTCTCCGAGATCATGCCCCGCGCACGGCTTCTTCAGGCCCGGCAGGAAGCGCAGACCAGCCGGATCGCGGAGCTTGACCTGCGGCTGCGCGATGCGCGGGCGGTCGAGGTCTCGGGCTTCGACAACGTGCGGGTGATCGAGGAGGGCACGCCCCCGATCAACCCGGTCAGCATGTCGGAAAAGGCGCAGCTCGCCATTGCCATCATTGTGGCCTGCATTGCCGCCTTTGCTGCCTACATGATGGCCCTGCTGCTCGGGTCGCGCCCGCGCAGGCCCCGCGACGAAGACTTTCAGGCGCCCGGTGTTACGGTGATGAAGCAGTCGCCGCGTGGTGACGACCGTCCGGCGCACGTCGTGCGCTGATCAAGACGCGCGCGACCCCGCGTGGCCGCGCGCCACCTCCTTACCTTGCGACGGACTGTCTCATGAAGGCTGCCAATATTGATCTCCCCGGGCAGATGCTGGCCCTGGACGACCCGGCCCCGCTCCGCCTGGGCTACCTGATCGACACGCTGCTCACCGGTGGTGCCGAACGGCTCGTGCTCACCTTCGCCGAAGCGGTGCGCGGGCGATCCGACATGTCGCTCACCGTCTTCGTCCTGAGCGATCTCGCCACGCCATTCCTCGAACGGCTGAAGGCGTCGGGCACCGACGTGGTGCTGCTGCCGGGCCGCAACCTGGCCGACTTCGGGCGCTTTCGGCGGCTGGTGGCGGCGCTGCGGGACAGGCGGATCGAGTACCTGCACGCGCATCTCGCCTCCTCCAGCACGCTGGGGGCCTACGCGTCGCGGCTGCTGGGCATTCCCTTCATCACCACCATCCACAACGTGAAGCCGTCCGTACGGCGCATCCGTCCCGGACGGAGGCTGCTGCAGGGGATCGCCATGCGCCTGCCGGGGGTCAACAAGATCGCCGTCGGCGAAGCCGTCGCCACGGCTGCCGCTGGCGAGATCGGGCGGTCCGGCTGCCGGGTGGTGCCCAATGCCGTCTCCGAGACTGTCGTCGCGGCGCCGGATGCACGGGCCCGGCTGCGTACTGAGTTCGGGTTCGCGGACGATCAGGTCGTGCTGGTCTGTGTCGGGGCGATCATCGGCCAGAAGGCGCATGAGGTGCTGCTGGACGCCTTCGCAATGATCCGCGAACATGCGCCGCAGGCCGTGCTGCTGCTGGTGGGCGATGCCCGCGACACGGCGCGGCACAAGGCGCTGCTGGCGCAGGCCGAGCGGCTCGGGCTGGGCGACGATGCGCTGCGCTTTCTTGGCATGCGAAGCGACATCCCCGAGGTGCTTGCGGCCAGCGATATCTTCGTCAGCTCGTCGCATTGGGAGGGCGCGCCGGTGTCGTTGCTCGAAGCCATGGCCAACGGCTTGCCCCCGGTGGTCACAGACGTCGGCGAGAACGCCCTGGTGCTCGACGGGACGGGGGCGATCCTCGTGCGGCCGCGGGACCCCGAGGCGCTGGCGCGGGGCGCGATCGAGATCATCGACTCCCCGGACCGCGGGGCGCGGACCGCCGATGCCGTGCGGGAGCGTGCGCTGGGCCGCTACGGCGTCGCGACCTGGGTCGAGCGGCTGCTGGCGATCTACGCCGAAACCGGACGTCGCAGGGATTGGCATCGCCCGCGCGGGGATGTGCCGACCCCGAAGCTGCAGACCCGGAGAGTGTCGCGGTGACGGGCACAACGGTCACGCTTGGGTGTGCACCGCGGCACGCGGGCCATAATTCCTTGACGCATCTTCCGGGCGTTGCGTATCGTCGAGCCATAGTATCGTTTAGCGGGTCCGCCGTGTCTTGTGGACAGGGCCTGCATTATTGGAAATTGTCCCAGATGTTTAGGGGGACCAAGTGTCGGTCATCATTGCCAACCCGGCTGGAACGCTCACGGATTTCATCCGACTGGTCAGGAATGGAAGATGCCGCTCAACGCTCTAGAAAGGAGGATTCGCGTTTGGCGCGGTCAGGGTGCCACCGACCGCACTCAAATGTCGCCCATGGGCAAACGGGCTGAGGAACCGCCCCGGCGGGACCGCCAATATGTCCGGCAAGCGATACTCGTTGTTTCTTGTGCGCTTACCGCAATTTTTTACGCTTGGCTTATTTCATTCTTCGTTGGTTTCAGCCTTGGGGCGGTTGCCTGGATTGGGATTGCATCTTTGGGTGCGCTTGCCGGTTTTATTCTCTCGATCATTCTCTGATCGTCCGGCCCGCGCGCACTGCCTGCCTCGACGCGAGGCACCGGAACTGCCCTAATCCGAGCTTACCTCCCGAAATTTCTCCGGCGCGCGTGGCGTCGTGACCCAAGGCGATCGGCGATGCAGTAGGAGACGCTGCCCGTGTCGACGCATTCTCTCCCGTCCGATCCTGAACCCGTTTCCGGGACAGACCTCTTTCCGCCCGCGGCCTACCTGATCGGGGCACCGAAATGCGGCACCACGGCGCTTGGCCACTACCTGGCCCAACATCCCGGGGTGAGCTTCAGCAACCCCAAGGAACCCCACTTCTATTCCCATGATTTGAAAGGGCTCTGCCTCTGCGATGATCTCGAAACCTACCGCGCCAATTTTCCGACTCGTCCGCGGGCCGAGGTGATGATGGAGGGATCGGTCTGGTATCTCTATTCCGACACCGCGATTACCGAGATCCTCAAGGCGCGCCCGGATGCGAAGTTCATCGTCATGCTGCGCAACCCGGTCAAGATGCTTGCCTCGCTGCATCGGCAGCTGATCCATGCGCTCGACGAAAATGAAGAGGATTTCCGCAAGGCGTGGGACCTTTCCGAAGCCCGTGCCGAGGGACGGAGCCTGCCCCGCCGTTGCCGCGCGCCCTCGACGTTGCTCTACCATCGCACCGCCGCCTTCGGGGAGATGCTGTCGCGTCTCTACGCTCGTGTCCCGCGCGAGCGGGTGCTGGTGCTGTTCCAGGAAGACATGCGGTCCCACACCGCCGAGACCTATCGCCAGGCCGTGGAGTTCCTCGGGCTGAATGACGATGGGCGGGCGGAATTCCCCTCGATCAACGAGGCCAAGCGCGCGCGCTCCAAGCTGGTGCGCTTCGTGGTCTCGCGGGCCGGTCCCGCACGCGAAATGGTGTCGCGCCCGATCAAGAAGGTGCTCGGCGTCCAGTCGCTGGGCCTGCTTCGCAAGATGGACGAGCTCAACAACACCAAGCTCGCCAAGATACCCGTGCCGGACGACCTCGCGGCGGAGATCGCCGAGACCTACGCCGAGGACATGCTGCTCCTGCAGGCGCTGGTCGGACGCGATCTCGCCTCCTTGGGCTGGCCGGTCCCGGACCCGGCGCGCCCCAGATCCGCCGCCGGAAGCTGACCCGCACGGTACATGGAATTTTTGACTGAATTGATTTGTATTTTGAAAAGGAAACAACATGTTGAAGCGCAACTACAACAGCCGTAAACGCATCCTCGTGACCGGCGGCGCGGGCTTCCTCGGCTCGCACCTGTGCGATCGGCTGCTGGAAAGTGGGGCCGAGGTTCTGTGCGTCGACAACCTCTTCACCGGCACGAAGCGCAATATCGAGCACCTGCTCGGCAATCCGCGCTTCGAGTTCCTGCGCCACGATGTGACCATTCCGCTCTACGTCGAGGTGGATGAAATTTACAACCTGGCCTGTCCGGCCTCGCCGATCCACTACCAGCACGATCCGGTGCAGACGACCAAGACCTCGGTGCATGGCGCGATCAACATGCTGGGGCTGGCGCGGCGGCTGAAATGCCCGATCCTTCAGGCCTCGACCTCGGAGGTTTACGGCGATGCGTTGGTCAGCCCGCAGGCCGAGGGCTACTGGGGCAACGTGAACCCGATCGGCGTGCGCTCTTGCTACGACGAGGGCAAGCGCTGCGCCGAGACGCTGTTCTTCGACTACAACCGCCAGCACGGGCTGCCGATCAAGGTCGTGCGCATCTTCAACACCTATGGTCCGCGCATGCATCCGCAGGACGGGCGCGTGGTTTCGAACTTCATCCGGCAGGCGCTGTTCGACGAGGAAATCACCATCTACGGCGACGGCAGCCAGACCCGCTCCTTCTGCTACGTGGACGAGCTGATCGACGGCATGATCCGCATGATGGGCACCGAAGAGAGCTTTACCGGCCCGGTGAACCTCGGCAACCCGCAGGAATGCACCGTCAAGCAACTGGCCGAGATGATCGTGGCCCAGACCGGATCGAAGTCGCAACTGGTCTCGCGCGACCTGCCGAGCGATGACCCGGTGCAGCGCCGTCCCGACATCGCGCTCGCGCGCGCGCACCTGGACTGGGACCCGTCGGTAGAGCTGTCGCTGGGCATCGCCCGGACGATCGCCTACTTCGAGACCCTGCTGGGCAAGAAGTCCCGCCAGATGCAGGCGACGTCCTGACCCATCCGGCGCGCGCGTGACGTTCGCGCGCGCGGCGGGCCCCGAGCAAGCCGATTGCGGCTGTGCTCGGGCAAGGATCTTTTGAAATGGGAGGAAGCGCGTGTCGTCTTCATTCGCGTGCGTCCGACGTTGTGCCGTCTTGGCGACGATCTTCTTTCTTGCTCTGGGTGCGGGATGGGTGGTGTCGGCTGCTGCTGCCGGCGCTCAGAGCGTTGGGGCCGCCGGCCCCGAGGCTCCCGTCGGCTTCGGAGCGCTCACCCGGGGCGGCGAGGACGGCCGCACGGTTCTTGTCACCAGCCTGTCGGATGACGGACCCGGAAGCCTGCGCGCGGCGGTCGAGAACGAGCGCGGCCCGCGCATCGTTGCGTTCGACGTGGGCGGCACCATCGAGCTGTCCCACCAGATCCAGATCGGGCCGGATGTCACCATCGACGGTAGTACGGCGCCCGGGGGGATCACTCTTACCGGTGGGCGGCTGCATGTGATCGGCAGCAACGTGATCGTGCGCGGAATGCGCCTGCGGCCCGGTGACGGGCCCGGGGATGCCCCCGAAAACCGCGATGGCCTGTCCATCGGGGACGGTGACAAACCGATCCGAAACGTGATCATCGAGGGCAATTCGCTCAGTTGGTCGGTGGACGAGGTGCTGGCGATCTGGGGCAATGTCGCCGACGTCACGATCTCGCGAAACATCATCTCCGAGGCGCTGGACCAGTCGATTCATCCCAAGGGTCGGCACAGCATGGGACTGCTGATCGGCGGGGGTTCGGCGAAGCGGGTCAGCGTGATCGGCAACCTGCTGGCGCACAACCGGCACCGCAACCCGAACGTCAAGGACAACAGCACGCAGATCGAGTTCATCAACAACCTCGTCTACAACTGGGGGCCGAGCGGGTTTCAGGGAACGGGGTCGTCGATCCACATCATCGGCAATGTCTACGTGCCGGGACCGAACAGCGTAGACCGGCCGCCGCTGCACCTGCAGGACGCCGGGCGACCCGGGCCGAATTACTTCCTAACCGACACCATCGGCGCGGTCCGCCCCGATGCGGAGGTGACGCTTTCGAACGAGCCTGTCTTCGAGGGCAGCGACCCGCCCGTGATGAGCTCCTCAGAGGTTGAGGAGTGGGTGCTGGCCCATGCCGGGGCGCGGCTGCCAGAACTCGATTTCACCGACCGGCGGGTGCTCGAGGAGGTTCGGACGCGCAGCGGAGCAATGATCGATTCGCAAGCGCAGGTGATCAACGGCCGTCAGCCCTGAATCCTGCGCGGACCTAGCTTTTTCCTGCCAAATTCGAGGGGTTGAAGTGGGGCAAGTAAGGCGGAGACATGGCGATAGCGAGGCGGAAAGATCAGTGCAGGGGTGCGCAGTCTGCTTTATTGTTGCGGTACCGTGCACAGTGGTCGTGCAACCAATGCGAGAAAAATACTGTCGGGGTGCGGTTCTGCCGGGTTTGCAGAGGTTTCGCCAAAAAACAGCTTTGCACCACTGATCCTTAAAGTTACTATTTTCTTAAGAATGATGCGCATTAGATTGATTATCAGAACATCAGTTCCCGTATTTGTCCGGGGCACATTGAGGCGGTTTTTAGCCTTAAGTTGAGCATCACTGACGTTTTCTGGATCGCCGCGCGTTTATGCGGCTCGTTTTGTATTTTGCTTTTTTGGCCTGGGGGGTTCCCTTGGTTCCTTGAGTTTTCCGAGGATATTTCCGATGAATTTTTCAACAAGCAGTAAACTAGAAAAACCTAAAGAATACACGGTTTTAGAAGACAATTCCGCCTCCAGGTTCAACAACTTCAACACTGCCAGATACCGTGCCGACCTTCCCTCGCAGAGTGCGTCCAGTGCAAATTACGGCGGTCAAGCCGTGGCTTGGCCCTCTCCCGCGCGCCGCGCCATCTGGCCGCGGTTCTCCGTCGGGTTCCAGCCCCGGTCTCGCCGGCTCTATCGCGCCTACAACTTCGCCATCGGCATGGCGCTGTTTCTCATGGTCCTCCCTCTGTTTCTGGTGATCACCGCGCTTCTGGCCCTCACCCAGGGCGCACCGATCTTCTATCGCGGGCCGCGTATCGGCGAGAACGGCGAGTTGTTCGACGTGCTGAAGTTTCGCACGCTCGATGGCAGCAAGGCGGCGCAGCTCACCAAGGACAAGGTTCTTCCCAAGGGCTCCGGCATCGAAACCCCGATGGGGCTTTTCCTGCGTGAGACCCGCCTGGACGAGATTCCGCAGCTGCTGAACGTGATCAAGGGCGACATGAACATGTGCGGCCCGCGTCCCGTCCGCCCGGAGATCGCGGCACAATACGCGGCCACGATCCCCGATTACGAACGGCGCTTCCGGGTGAAGCCCGGGATGATCGGCCCGGCGCAGGCCTTCATGAGCCACGGCACCTCCAAGGCGATCCGCTCGCGGCTCAACAACAAGCTGTGCCGGACAGAGGTCTCTTATCTTGGCGAGATTTCCCTGGTGTTCATCGTCGGTGTCTGTGTGCTCGCACGCACCTTTGCCCGGGTCGGCTCGAACCTCTTCGGAGGCCGCTCCGAGCGGGTCGAGGCTGCCCGCGCACGCCTCTACGACATGCGCTTCGTCTCCGACGACGGTCAGGAGCGGGCGGTGTTCTGGGTCGACGAGGATCAGTTGATCCTAGACCAGGGTAACGCGCTGAACGTGCCGGTGAGCGGCCGGCTGACCATGGTCCTGCCAGACGGTCAGACCCGCAGCGCGGCGGTGGAACTGAGCACGGTCCAGGCCACCGCGCCGAACGGCCGCGTGCAGGTTGCCTATACGCCCAAGAGCGAGTTCAGCGAGCACATTCTCAGCCGCTACCTGTTTCAGGCAGTGGTCGTGCCGCACCGCTCCGAGTTCCTGTCCGCAAGGCTGCGCCGGGTTTTCTCCCGGTCCCGCGCAGCATGAGAGCGGGCGGGTCCGGGCCCGCCCGGTCTTGATGACGTCGAAGCGCGAAGCAGAACCGCGCAAGAGATCAAAAGCCTTTTAAAAGGCGTTAAATAATTGATTTTATAGTGGATTGTACCCCTCTCCTCAGAGGATTTAGAACATGGCCGAGGATATTACATTCGGTGTTACCGACCTTGCTGCGGAACTGAGCACCAACCCGACGGCACTGGATTTCAGCGAGACGGGAAACCCGGTGCTTTTTGTGGCCCAGCAGGACGGCACGATCTATCGCTACGAGATCGAGCGGCAGCCTGATGGCGCGGATGCGGACACCAGTCCCGACTTCGTCGTAACTTCGACGGTGGCGATCAACGTCATCAAGAACGACACGCAGAATTTCGACGACGACGGCAGCCTGAACACCACGGCGAAACGACAGATGACCGGCCTCGTCGCGACCACGGACGAAGACGGGAATGATGTTCTCTATGTCACGTCCTCGGACTGGCGCATCGCGGTTGGCGAGGACAGCGGGCTCGACACCAATTCCAGCCAGATCCACCGCATCGTGCTCGACCCGGACACCGGCGCCGTTCTGTCGAATGTCGCCATCGTGCGCGGTCTGCCGCGGTCCGAAGAGAACCACTCTGCCAACGGGCTGGACCTCTCGGTCGATCCTGCGACCGGGGACACGTACCTCTGGGTTACGATCGGCGGCAACACCAACAAGGGGGCGCCCGGCAACAACTTCGCGGGCACGGTGGACTTTGCCTACTCGGCGTCGATCATCAAGATCAACCTTACGGACCTCGAGTCCTACGACATCCGCACCGACGCCAACGGCAATCTCTTCGTGCTCGACCTGCCGACGCTCGACGACCCTTCGCGGCCAAACGTCGACCTCGGGTCTTTGGGCATACAGAACCTAGACCTCGACCCGAACTTCACGCTCGACGACAATGGCAGCATCGGTGGCGTCCTGCAGCCGGACTGGGCGGGCGGCAACAACGGCCTGAACATGGCCAAGATCACCGATTACGTGCTGGTCAGCGAGGGTGGCCAGCTGAAGCTGGTGGACAATCCGCTGAGAATCCATTCGCCGGGCTTTCGCAACCCCTATGACGTGCTGGTGACCGAGGACGGACAGGTCTACACGTGGGACAACGGCCCGAACGGCGGCTGGGGCGGGCAACCGGTGTCCTACTCCGACGGCACCGTGGTCGACGACTGGACCACGGAACTTGCCACCAACGAGTTCAGCGAGGATGGCAGCAAGGGCTTCGGCGACCAGCTGCACTACCTTGGCGAGATCACCGACGAGTACGGTCCCTACGGCGGTCACGCGAACCCGATCCGCGCCGCCGCAGAGGCGCTCTCGCTCGCCTTCAACAGCGACGGAAGCTACGCGGGCGCGACGTCCGGCTCGCCGATCATCGCCTATGGCGTGGAGCTCTTCGCCAACGAGGCCGAGGCGCGCGACTTCCTGTCCGAACTGTTGATCATCTACACGCAGAACTCTTCGGGCAGCTGGGTCGACACGACGTCGAGCACCGGCCTCCCGGCAGATTTCTTCGATGTGGTTTCGGGCTACGACTGGGAGCATCCGGGCAGTTCGATCGCCGATGTTCTGGCGCATTTCGACGGCACCTCTGTGATGGACGGCACCGCCTATTCTCCCGAGGCGCAGTTGCTCGACCAGACCGAAGACGGCTCGCTGATCACGCTGCCGGAGTCCACCAACGGTCTCGAGGAATACAGGGCGACCTTCTTTGGCGGGGCGCTGCAGAACACTATCATCGCGGCCAGCTTCGACGGGACGCTCTATTTCACCCGTGTCGAGGATACCGACGGAGACGGGCGGATGGATTCCGCCTCGGTGGTCTACCAACTGGGCAATTTCGGCTCGCAACCGCTGGCGGTCACCGCGCTCGGCGACAACGGGCTGGGCACCTTCATCGACAATGATGGGGACGGTCTGGACGACTTTGCCGGCCTCATCGTCAGCGGGGTCTACGGCAAGGACAATATCGCGATCTTCATTCCCGGCGGTGAGCCGCTCGACGCCAGCGACGACCTCGATCTCGACGGGGTGAACAACACGCTCGACAGTCACGTCGGGGACCCGACCGACGGCACCGGTGCCGTGGTGGGGCCGAATTCCACCTCGCGCTGGGACTTCGAGCTGAACAACCCCGCCTCGACCCCGCCCGGCGCGGTGCCGAGCGGTGACAGCATCGCGGGCGGCATCGGGGTCAACGCGGTGTGGCGCAACAACCTGCTGCCGCAGATCGACAACGGCGGCGACCCGACGCAGGGGCTCTATTACGGCGGGGTGTTCAACCTCGGCGGCGCGTCGAGCTTCGTCAGCATCGACGAGGCCTATGCCGGTACCGCCGAGGGCACGGCCAACTCGCAGCAGAACGTTCTCGGCATCGGCTTCTCGGCCGCCGGCGCGCAGCAGCTTTCGATCACCAGCGAGATGGTCAATATCTTCACCTACTCGCTGAACAATGACGCCCCAGCCAAGACCTGGGACGGCGGCGAAAAAGTCGGCCTGATGGTGGGGCCGGGCGATCAGGACAATTTCGCCGAGGCCACCATCGCAGTGGTAAATGAAGGCGGCACCATCAAATACGGCGTGCAGCTTCTGGTCGAGACGAACAACAGCTACGTCACCAGTTTCGTCGAGGTGCCGGGTATCGAGGATCCGGCGATCCTCGGGGTCGGAGACCCCAACTTCGAGGTGGCCATCGATCTCGACATGACCGCCGGAGCCGAGACCGCTACCGCGCGGGCGCGCTACCTGAACAACGGCGTCTACACGGCCTGGGTGCCGACGGCGACGCTGGCGCTTCCGGCGGCTGTGGTCGAGGCGGTGAAGGGCGAATACAACAATTTCGGTGCGATCACCGGGGCGGTAGTGGGCATGGTGGCCTCCACCGAGGTGGGCGACGACAGCTTTGCCGCCTCCTGGGACTGGATCGAGATCACCAACACGTCGGATGGCGAGGTCGTGCACCGCTGGGTGGCCGGCAATGCCGACGTGGCCGCCACCGACGGGGGCATGGACTGGAGCAGCAGCACCGCGCCGATCGTGGCCGGGACCACCACCGTTTCGACCTTCAACATCACCGCGCTGGACGGCTCCGTACCCTCGACCACCCCGGTCGGCGTTTTCACCCAGGAACGCTGGGCGCGTCCCACCGGTGACGGCATGCAGTTCGAGTTCGCCGTGGACCCCGGCTACTACGCGATCCGGCTCTACATGGGCAACGGCTACGCCGGCACGGATCAGCCCGGTGAACGGCTCTTTGACGTGACCATCGAGGGCGAGCTCTTTCTCGACGACTTCGACCTCGCAGGCACCTTCGGCGCCAGCGTCGGCGGCATGATGCAATGGACGGGCCAGATCGATGACGGAATTGCCGACATCGACTTCGCGGCGGTTCTCGAAAATCCGCTGATCAACGGCATCGAGATCGTCGCCATCGACAGCGTTGCCGAGGGGCCGTCGATCTCTGTTGCCGATTCCTTCGTTGGAGAGGGCGAGGGCTCGGTGACCGTGGCCATCTCTGCCAGCAACTACGTGCCGACCGAAAGCAGCGTTCTGGTGCAGTTCGAGGTACGCCCGGTGAGTGCCACCGCGGGCAGCGATTACACCGTGGCCAACGCGACGCTCAACGCCGCGACCGGGGTCTACAGCGGCACGCGCCAGATCGCCGGGGGCTCGGCGGATGCGAGCGTTCAGGTCAATATTCTCGACGACGCGCTGGCCGAGGGCGCCGAGAGCTTCGAGGTGGTCATCACCGGCGTGACCGGCGCCAATGCCAGTATCGGCGACGGAAGTGCCACGGTGACACTCCTCGACAACGACAGCACCTCGGGCGGTCCCACGGGCGGCGGGGCTGTGACCCTGGCGATCACGCCAAATGCGGACGATGTGCAGAAGTCGAACTACGACAGCGGTTCCTTCGTGCTCAGCAACGTCGGCGACAAGATCGTCACCAAGGTCGAAATCGATGTCTCGGGCGCGGTCCTGAAGGATGCTGTCTTCGACCCCTTCGGTCTCGCCGGGGACACGATCGCCAAGGTGCTGACGATCAACAACGCCGGCGGCACCGGCGTCGATGCGCCGAACAACGATGCCAGCGATCCGAACAACGGCACCTACGTCGGGGCCGGGGGCACGACCGGCTATGAAGGCGTCGTTCTGACCTTCGATCAGACAACGAGCGGCGGCTTCCAGTCGGGCGAGACGATGACCTTCTCGGTGGACATGGATCCAAACTCGGTCGCGGGCGCCAAGAAGTCGACGCTCGACGCAGGCTCGGACCCGGACTGGGACGTGGGCGGGGTTTCGGGCGCGGAGCTGATCGGCTCGCGTTTCACCGTCACCTATGCGGATGGCACCACCAGCACCGGCTACCTGCATGGCACCGGCACGCAGGCAGGCGCGCGCGGGCTGTCCTCGCAGGCCTCTCCGGGAACCGAAGCCAGTCTCGTCGTAAACGGGCTGGGCGAGGGCGGTGTCGGCACCTACAGCGCCGATGATTTCACCATGGTGGTCAGCGGCCCCGCGGGGGCGGTGATGCGCGTGGTGCTGATGAAGGCGATGATCCAGCCGACCACCAATGCCTTTACCACCGGAGGCACCGGCGAGCAGGCCTACGCGCCTCAGCTCGACGCGCAGCTTGCGGCTCTGGCGGCCTCGGACTTCCCGGCCAACAACGCGGTGGAGCTGCAGACCGTCGACGTCACCCTGACCGGCGGGGTGCAGGACATCTCGTCGCTGTTCGATCTCTCCGGCGTGGCGGCCTACGATTTCACCGGCGAGGACCAGCTGCCGCTGGGAATCGTGGCAGCGGTGATCGACCCGTCGAACGGCAACCTGCCGCTCGGGCCAACCTCCGATCCGATCTACCTGACCTATGACGCCGACAGCTCAAGCGGCGGCGACGGTGGCGGTGACGGGGGCGGCACCCCCGTGGGTGATCCGTTCCGCGTCGAGGCAGAGTCGATGACGCTGGTGCAGGGCTTCGCGGCGGTCAGCAACGGGCACGCCTCGGGCGGCATGTTCATCCAGGCCACCAATTCGGGCACGCAGATCGCGAGCTACAGCGTGACGGAGGCGGGCACCTTCGACATCACGCTAGGCTACTTCGACGAGTCCGACGGGCAGTCGACGCTGAACGTGGTGCTCAACGGCACGGTGATCGACACCTTCGTCTGGGACCTCGACGCAGGGGATGCGACGGTCAACCCCAGCTCCTTCGCCGAGCACACGATTTCGGGGGTCACACTGGCGGTCGGAGATACCTTGCAGCTGTCGGGCGTATCCGGTGGCCGCGAGCCGCTGCGGGTCGACTACCTCGACTTCACACCGCTTTCGGGCGGCTCGAGCAGTTCGGGCGGCAGTAGCACCCCGACGAGCCCGGGTGAACTTGTCCACGTCGAGGCGGAGAGTTTCCGGATCGACCAGGGTTTCATCATCAATAGCAACCCCCATGCAACCGGTGGACAATTGCTCCAGGCGGGCAATTCGGGCGTACAGAGCGCAACCTTCGTCTTTGCGGATGCGCCCGGCATCTATAACCTTACCCTAGGTCACTTTGACGAGTCCGATGGTCAGTCGCAGCTCGATATTCTGGTGAATGGCCTGGTGGTCGACAGCTTTGTCTGGAACCTCGATGCCGGCGACGCAACGGTGAACAAGACGTCCTTCGCCGAACACAGCACGCTGGGTGTGGAGCTTCAAACGGGCGACGAGCTGACCTTCACCGGTGTCTCGGACGGCGGCGAGCCGCTGAGAATTGATTTTCTAGAATACATTTATGTGGATGGGATCATTGGGTGAAATGAAGGACTTTTCAATGGTTGGGCCCGCGCGGTTGCGGGGTTTGCTGGTGATCCGCGGGAGCTTCTCGCACATCAATGCGCAGATCGAGGCGGCCCTTCGCAGGGTCCGCCCCGAGATGGAGCTGGATGTCATCGACGTCGGCAAGGAGTTCAAGGAAGACATGTTGAGCCAGCTGCGCTGCCTGGTCGGGGTGCAGCGCGAGTATGGCCTGTCCAGCTGGAGCTCCAAGGACATGCTGCGCTACCGGCTGGCGCGGTCCCAGACCTACTACGAAGCGGTCAGCGGCATGGTCCGCGACCGCTTCGACCCTGCCGACTACGATTTCACCCTGCAGACCCAGTCGCTGTTCAACGCGGCGCTGCCCGGTATTCCGAATTTCGTCTACACCGATCACGTGGCGCGGGCGGGCATGTCGAGCCTGCAGGGACAGTTCGGGGCACCGAGCGACGGCTGGTTCGGCTGCGAGAGCGAGATCTACACGCAGGCCGATCATGTGTTCACCTTCGGACCCAAGATCCGCCGGATGCTGATCGAGCAATACGGCCTTGCGCCGGACAGGGCCTCGGCGATCGGCGCAGGGGCCTCGGTCATGCCCGGCCACCCGGTAGACCTCAGCACCGAGCGATTTGCCCGGCGACGCATCCTCTTTGTCGGCGTCGACTGGGAGCGCAAGGGCGGGCCGGAACTGGTCGAGGCCTTCAAGCTCCTGCGCGAGCGCCTTCCGGACGCGACGCTGACCATCATCGGCTGCAGCCCCGACGTGCAGGTCGAGGGCGTCGACGTGCTGGGCCGACTGCCGCTGGAGCAGGTGGCGGACCATTTCCACGCGGCCTCGTGCTTCTGCATGCCATCGCGGCTCGAACCCTTCGGTGTGGTCTTCGTCGAGGCCATGCAGTTCGGCCTGCCGGTGGTCTCCACCGATGTGGGCGACATCGGCTCCATCGTGGTCGAGAACGAGACCGGCCACGTGGTGCCGGCCGGCGATGCCACGGCGCTCTCCGAGGCGCTGGTCCAGACACTGGAGAACCCGGAGAACGCGCTGCGGCTCGGCGCGGCTGCCAAGCACCGCGCGGTGCAGTTCACCTGGGACGCGGTGGCCCGGCGGATCGCCTCGCATTTGCCCGGCGAGCCGGCCTTTCCGCAGCCGGAGCTGGAGGTGGCCTGGTGAGCAAGCGCATTCTCTATGTCATCGACAGCCTGAAGATCGGCGGTGCCGAAATGCTGCTGCTGGACCTGCTTGACGCCGTGCGCGCGCGGGGCGGGGAGGCGCATGTGGCTTACTTCACCCCGGGCCCGCTCGAGACCCGCGTGGCCGAGCGCGGCGTCGGCATGACCCGCCTCAGCAGCAAAGGTCTCCGCGATCCCCGGGCGCTGACCCGCTGCCTGAAGCTGATCCGCGACTGGCGGCCCGACATCCTGCACAGCCATCTGGTCAAGAGCGACCTTGTCGGTCAGATGGCCGCGCGCCTGTCCGGGGTGCCGCGCATCATCACGCTGCACAACACCGACCCCTGGCGCGAGAAGAAGGCGATGAGCCTGATGTACCGCGCCGCCACCGCCGGGGCCGACGCTTGCATCGGGGTATCGGAACGGGTCACCGACCACGTCGCCCGCACCGGAGGCTTCCGGCGCAGCGCCATGGAGACCATCGTCAACGGGATCGATCTCGATCATTTCGACCGGGACCGGACCGAACCGCTCGACCTTGCGCCCTACGGTGTGCATCCCGGTGCCAAGGTGGTTGCGGTGGTCGGCAGCCTGACCCCGCAAAAGGATCACGAGACCTTCCTGCGTTGCGCCGCGACGTTGGCGCAGCGGGTGCCCGAGGCGGTGTTCCTGGTGGTCGGTGAAGGCGATTTGGCACCGCAGATCGAGGCGCAGGCCCGCGCTTTCGGGCTGGGGCCGGAGCGGCTGATCCTGACCGGAGCGATCTCCAGGATGCGCGAACTCTTGGCGGCGGTAGACGTGCTGGCGATCTCTTCGGCCTGGGAGGGTCTGCCGATGGTTCTGCTCGAAGGCATGGCCATGCAATGCGCCATCGCTTCGACCGCCGTCGGCGGCATTCCGGACGTTCTGCAGGATCGGATCAGCGGCCGGCTCGTACCGCCGCGCGACCCCGAGGCATTGGCGCAGGCGATCGCGCAGCTGCTGGCCGACCCCGGCGTGGCGGCCCGTCTCGGCGAGGCCGCGCGCGGCACCGTTGCTGCCCGCTTCAGCGCTGAGGTCATGCACCAGCGCATCTTTGCTCTTTACGACACCAAGCACGGACCGCGCCCCGGCGCGCGGCACCGGCCGGGCGAACCCCGGCTGGACAGTCCCAACTGAGGAGTAGCGAGAATGGTTGTTTTCCTTCGCAAATTTTCCGCCAGCGCCGCCCTGGCACTGGTCCTGGCCCTGAGCCTGAGCGGTGGAGCGGTCCGTGCCGACACGCCCGACTATCACGTCGACGTGGGCGACAGGCTCACCATCTCGGTCTATGGCAAGCCGGAGATGTCGGGCACCTTCCAGGTCCGTGCGGACGGCAATATCGCGCTGCACCTGCTGGGCCCGGTCAATGTGCTCGGCCTGACCATGCGCGAGATCGAGGAGCGCATTGAAACCGAGGCACGCGACCGCTTCTCCAGCCGCGAGTCGGTGCTTGTGGACATGCTCGAATACCGCGACGTCTTCGTGCTGGGCGCGGTGGACACGCCGGGGGCCTATGAATTCCGCCCCGGGATGACGGTGATGAAGGCGGTGGCCATGGCCGGTGGCTTCGAGCGCATCCAGGAGGAGATGAGCAGCGATCGCGATGTCCGCAACGCCCGCAACACGCTGGCCGAGGCGCAGAGTCGCCTGACCTTTGCCATCTCTGAGCGCGACGCGCTGGCCCGCGAACTGGCCCGGCTCGACGGGGTCGCGCCGGGGGCCAAGGCCCCGGACGCGCCGCTGGACCTTCAGCAGGATCAGCTGGTCGGCCTCCGCCGCTCGCTGATGCAGGACCTCATGGAAGGCGCCAGCATGCGCAGCATGCTCGCCGACGAGGAGGCCGGGATGCTCGACCAGCGCCGCGAGCTGATCAACGAGCGGCTCGATGCGACGCAGGAGCAGCTCGAAAGCATGCAGGAGCTGGAGGCCCGCGGTCTGGCCCGCAAGGAGCAGACGCTGGGGCTGAAGATCGACCTGTCCGAGTACAACGCCGACCTGCTGGAGGTTGCGGCCTTCGTGTCGCGGGCCAAGCAGACCCGGGCCAATGCCGAGAGCGACATTCAGGAGGCGCAGACCGAGTACCGGCTGAACCTGCTGCAGGACAAGATCGAGGCGGATCAGCGGGTGGCGCAGGAACAGACCGAGCTTGAGATGGCGCTCGACTTCCTGCGCCTCGCGAGCCCGGCGGCCGCAGCCGACATGGGCGAGGCGGTCGAGACGATCTACGAGCTCTACCGCAATGGCTCGGACACCCCCGAGCGGGTGCCGCCCACCGCGCTGCTGGGGCCGGAGGACGTGCTTCAGGTCCGCTTCGAGGCAGTGATGCAGTAATCGGCGCTAAACGGCGGTGGCGCGGTTCAGGCCGCGCCCGCCTCGGCCTCGCGCACGGCCAGTTCCGCCATGGCGAGGATCGCCTCGCGGCTGCCGGCGACGGCGATGAACCGTCCGTTGTGGCAGAACTTCGCACCTGCCACGCCGCTGGCCTCTTCGAGCGCGGCATCGGTCAGCCCGGCCCAGGCTGCAGGCAGGTCGGCGCGCTGCTCGAAGCCGTCGGCGTTCTTGCGGATGCCGGTGAGAGCCCAGTCGTCGCCGCGCGGGTGCACCACGAAGAGCAGGTGATCGGCGCCCGCCGCCACCACCGCCGAGCGGAACGGCATGCCCTGCGGCAGTTCCAGAACGCGGCTCTCTCCGGCGGCTTCGATGGCAGCCATGACCTGCGCCTCGGCGCGGCGCTTGGCGGCCTTGCGGCGGATCGAGGCCTCGACGAAGGCGCGGGCGATGTGCAGCGCGTCGGCAAAGGCCATGTCCTCGGCCTCGGGGGCCTTGTCGTCATAGACCGGCTTGAGGCTTTCCAGCAGCATCGGCAGCGTCAGGTCCGACAGCATCGGCCCGGCCTCGGAGGGGCTGAGCGCGCCGTTGTCCATCAGGTCCACCGGCAGCACGAAGCCCCGGTCGAAGCTGGCGTGGATGCCCTCTAGGTCGGTCTCCGGCACCTCCACCGCGCGCAGGTAGTCGAGGCCGTAGTGCTTCCAGATCAGCCCGAAGGAGCTGTAGGGCTGGCCGTCCTCGCGCAGTGGTGCGTCCTTCTGGTGGTGGTCGTAGATGCCCTGAGCGTGGTCGTAGTCGCGGCCCACGTCGTAGATGATCTTGCCCTCGCCCGGGGTGTTCCAGCCCGCGTCGCGGGTGCGGAGGATCTCGGCGTCCGGGAACAGGCGGGTGAGGATCACCGAGGACAGCAGCTCGTCGGCGTGAAAGCCGCCGGAATGGGTGACAAGGTGGGTGATCTGCATCTTCGGGCCTCTGGATTGCTCGGCGCCCCCATATCGCGGGAGCGCCCCGCTGCCAAGGCGCGAGCGATTCAGCCCGCCGACAGTCTCAGCCGCACCGCCTGCGCCAGCAGCGCCGCCGTCTCCTGCGCGAAGCCATGCGCCTCGGCCCTCACGTCCGGAGTTTCGGCCAGCGTGCGCGCGTGGCCCTGCCAAGCCTCGCAGCGCAGCGCCAGTTCGGCATCGCCACCGCCGAGCCGGGAGACCAGTGCCGCAAACTGTCCGATGGCCGCGCCGCCCTCCAGCCTCAGCCCGCGCGTCGCCAGCGTCAGCGCATGAATACCGTTGGCACCTTCGTAGATCGAGGTGATCCGCGCGTCGCGCCAGACCTGCGCCACGCCGTATTCCTCGAGATAGCCGTAACCGCCGAGGATCTGGATGCCGAGGTCGGCGGATCGGATGCCCGCCTCGGTGGCGTAGATCTTGCACAGCGGGGTGAGGAACTCGATCAGGGCAGGGGCCTCGCCCTTTTCCAGCTCGCACAAGGCAACGTGGCACATGGCGCGGGCGGTACGGGCGAGATCCTGCTGCTCGTCCAGCATCCGTGTCACGTCGGGGTGGTCGGTCAGAAGCGCGGGTGTGCCCTCGGGGGTGCGGCCCTGATTGCGCTCGGCGGCATAGGCGGCGGCGATCGCATGGGCGCGGCTGGCGTGGGCCACGCCCTGCAGCGCCACGTCGAGCCTTGCGTGGTTCATCATGGTGAACATCGCCGCCAGCCCGCGTCCTTCGGTGCCGATCAGCTCGGCCGTCGCGCCGTCGAATTCCATCTGGCAGGTGGGCGAGGCGTGCAGGCCGAGTTTTTCCTCGATGCGGGTGACGGTGATGGGGTTGCGGACCCCCTCGACCTCGGACGTGCAGAGAAACAGCGACAGCCCCTTCACCCCGTCCTCGGGCGCGCCGCTGCGGGCGAGCACCAGATGCAGGATGCCCTGCGACATGTCCTGGTCGCCGCCGGAGATGAAGATCTTCTGCCCTTCGATCTTCCACCCGTCCCCGTCCCGCGTCGCCTTACAGCGGATGCGCGAGAGGTCCGAGCCCGCCCCGGCCTCTGTCAGGCACATGGTCGAGAGCGACTCGCCCGAGGTGAGGCGCGGGATGTAGGCGGCCTGCTGCCCTGGCGTGCCATGCGCGAGCAGAGTCGAGATCGCGCCGGGCACCAGTCCCGTCACCATCTGCAGTGCGTGGTTGGCCCCCGAGAAAATCTCCGAGACCGCCGCTGCCGTCAGGTGATCCAGCGCCTGACCACCGAAGTCTTCAGGTGCGGTGAGCCCCTGCCAGCCGCCCTCTGCAAGCTCGGCATAGGCCGCGCCGAAGCCCTCGGGCATCCGCACGCGGCCGTTCTCAAGCCGGCAGCCCTGCCGGTCGCCGGGTTCGTTGAGCGGAGCAAGCACGCCCTCGGCGAAGGCGGCAAAGTGCTGGGTGATTTCCTGCGACAGCTCGGCATCCCAGCCGGGGGCGTCCCCGGCAAAGAGGCGCAGGCTGTGGAGGATCTCGTCGGTGGGGGACTGGAAGGGGATCATGGATGCCTCATTCGCAGCTGAAACTGTCGGCGGATTTCGGGTCGCCGCCCTGGTAACGCGCCACCGTCGGCGCCGGGCAGAGCGGGCGGCTGGCGCCTTGCAGCGCTTCGGGCAGTTCTGCGTTGTCGGCCCGCGCGGAGGCGGTCACGGCGCCGGGCGCCACGTCCTCCTCGACCCAGGCCACCAGCGGCGTCAGCAGGTCGAAGGCATCCGTGCCGGGTCCGCCCGAGCAATGGTTCATCCCGGGCACAGGGTAGAAGCGGGCAAAGGCCTCTGCATTGTCGCCATTGTTGGCATCCAGGGCGGCATACCAGCGGGCGGTGTCATTGACCGAGAACACCGGGTCCGCAACGCCATGAGTGACGATGATCTTGCCGCCCGCATCGCGGAAGGCCGCCAGTTCGGGATCGTCCGCACCTGGCGGGCTCATCACCTCCATCGCGGACTCGGGGAAGGCCTCGGAGGTGGCGTCGATCGCACCCGCCTGCGCGGCGATGTCGAACTGCATCAGGAAATCGGCCAGCGCCTGCGGGGCACCTTCGACCTCGGTCGGCGGCACGGTGAAGACCTGCGCCAGTGACGCCGAACCCATCACGCTAATGATCGGCATCTTCTCCCAAGGCGGGACGGTGCTCTCGACTTTCCAGAAGCGCCAGTTTCCGCCCTCGATGCCGGTGTCCCAACTCCAGTCGGAGTAGAGCTGCTGGCCGTCCGACCCCTTCGGTCCCGCGTGGATGGTTTGCAATGCGGAGACCTGAGCCAGCGACAGGCAGTCGGAGTTCTGCCCCTCGGTGCACTGCAGTGCGGTCACGTCAAAGGCGGACTGACAGGCGGCGGTGTCCATCACCAGACCGTCCTCGAGCCCGTCGAGCGCATCGCAGCTGGCGCGGATGCCGCTCGCAACCAGCGCGAGATCTTCCTTCGAGAAGGAGGTGCGCAAGTCACCGGTGATCGGGGTCAGCGCCTGAACGTCCAGCGCGTGCTGGACCGCGGCGCGGGGCAGGTTGAATCCGGGCGCGGCGACCAGCAGCCCGTCGAAGGCCCCGGGCATACGCGCGGCGGCGACCATCGCGTGCCGCCCGCCGTTCGAGCAGCCAATGCCGTAGGCGTGCTCGACCGGCTTTTCGTAATAGGCCTCGACCATCTTGCGCGCGAGTGGCTGGAGGAGCTCGACGGCCTTGTAGCCGTACATCTGCCGCGCCTCGAAATCGAAGCCGAAGGCCGCGCCGCCCGCCAGCCCCATGTCGGGGTTGGCCTTACCGTCGTGGCCGGCATCGCTGGAGACCACGGCGTAGCCCTGCGCCAGCGGCGAGCTGTCGCTGGTGCCCGCTTTCAGCGCGCCGGTGGCGGGTTTCACCTCGCCGTCGTTGCCGCCGTTGAACTGGTGAACGAAATCGCCGTTCCAGTCGTCCGGCAGCGCCAGCTCGAAGTTCAGCGCGTAGGTCTTGCCATCTGCGCCGACCCGCTCGGCGGTGCGGGCACGGATGCGGCATTGCGCGGCGGGGCTGTCCTCGCCCGCGGGGACGGCGGCGACCCCGGTGAAGGTGACTTCCGAAAGCCCCAGCGCCTCGGGGGTCAGCCCCTCGCAGTCAAGTGCGAGGGCGGGGGCGGCGATGCAGACAAGGGCCGTGCTGGCCAGAAGCGATTTCATTGAGGGTCCTCCCATGGGCATGAGACCCGCGCGCCTCCTCCGCGCGCGGGCGGATGGTTCAGGCGTCGATGCCCAAGAGGCGCATGGCGTTTTCCTTGAGGATCAGCGGGCGCACCTCGTCCTTGAACTCGGCCTTGTCGAAGGCGTTGAGCCATTTCTCGGGGGCGATCATCGGCCAGTCGGACCCGAAGAGCATCTTCTTCTTCAGGATCGAATTGGCGTATTGCACGAGGATCTTCGGGAAATACTTCGGCGACCAGCCCGACAGGTCGATGTAGACGTTAGGCTTGTGCTGCGCGACCGAGAGCGCCTCTTCCTGCCAGGGAAAGGAGGGATGCGCGAGGATGATCGGCATGTCCGGGAAATCCACCGCCAGATCGTCCATATACATCGGGTTCGAATACTTCAGCCGCATGCCGTTGCCACCGCGCATGCCCGAGCCGACGCCGGTCTGCCCGGTGTGAAAGAGCGCCGGAACCCCGGCCTCGGCGATGGCCTCGTAAAGCGGATAGGCCATGCGGTCGTTGGGGTAGAAGCCCTGCATCGTGGGATGAAACTTAAAGCCCTTGATGCCGTGGTTCTCCACCAGATCGCGGGCCTCGCGCGCGCCCAGCTTGCCCTTCGCCGGGTCGATCGAGGCGAAGGGGATCAGGATGTCGTCATTCTTGGCGCAGGCGTCGGCGACCTCGTAATTGTTATAGCGCCGGTAGCCGGTCTCGCGCTCGCTATCGACGGGGAAGATCACCGCCGCGATGTTCATCTCGCGGTAATGCGCGGCGGTCTCGTCGATGGTCGGCGGATGCGCCCAGGGCGCACCGAAGTACTTGGCCATCGTCGACTGCAGCTCGTCGTAGCCATCGTCGGTGTGGCAGCCGCAGGCTTCCTCGGCGTGGGTGTGGAAGTCGATCGCGCGGATCTTTGCGAAGTCGATCATGGATGCCTCCTCAGACGCGGATCAGCGCCGGATCTTCGTTGTCGTAGAGCCGCTCCAGAAGGTCGGCGCGGCGGGTCAGGATCTTCTTGATGTTGAGCGAGCCCTTGTCAGTGATCTCGTGGTGCTCCAGCGAGGGTGGCTCGGCGAGCACCAGCGCGCGGGTGATGCGCTTGGCAGAGCCGGTGACATGGGCATTCATCTCGCGCAGGCGCAGCTCGATCTTGGTCATCAGCTCGGCGTCGGTGATCGCGCCCTGCGTCTCTTCGCCGGGCTTGGCGGCACCGGGGACGGGGAAGATGAACAGCCCCACTTCGCCGCGATCATGGCCGCAGATCACCACGTCCTGCGCCAGCCCGGCGAGCTCCTTCAGCGCGGACATGCGCAGGTTGCCCGCCTGCACCCAGGTGCCTGTGTCGAGCTTGAAGTCCTCGGACACGCGCCCGTCGAAGATCAGCCCGCGGTTGGCGTCCTCGGCATCGACAAAGCGCACCGCGTCGCCGGTGATGAAGAAACCCTCCTCGTCGAAGGCCTCGGCGGTCTTTGCGGGATCGTTGAAATAGCCCTGCATCACGTTGGGGCCCTTCACGCGGATCTCGCAGCGCATGTCCTCGTCGGGGATCAGCTTCACCTCGACGCCCGGAAGCGGCACGCCGATCACCCCCGAGCGGCCGATGGGCTCGTGCACCATCAGGCAGGCGGGGGCGGTCTCGGTCAGCCCCCAACTCGAGATCATCATCGGCAGCCCGCCACGGGCGTGAATGCAGAACTGCTCCAGCGCTTCCCAGACGTCCTGCGGAAGCGAGGCCCCGGCGTAGAACAGCAGCTGCTGGTCCTTGAAGAGATGCTGCTGCAGCGCCGGGTCATCCTTGATCGCGCCGACCAGCATGTTCCAGCCCACCGGCACGTTGAAGGCCAGCGTGCCGGGCCGATCGGTGCGGTTCTTCAGCGTGGTCTCGAAGCCCTTGCCGGTAGGCTTGCCGTTGTCGATGGTCAACGTGCCGCCATGCGCGAGCATCATGTTCACGTTGTGCGAGCCGCCGAAGACGTGGTTCCACGGCAGCCAGTCGGTGATGCGCGGCGCGTGGTCCATCAGGAAGGGCAGGGCGACCTGCATCTGCACCTGGTTGACGCACATCATGCGGTGGGTGGTCAGCACGCCCTTGGGGTCGGAACTGGAGCCGGAAGTGAAGAGGATCTTGGCCAATGTATCCGGTCCGACCGTCGCGTGCACCGCGTCGAGTTCGGGGCTTTCCTCGGAGTGGATCAGCTCCGACAGAGGGGTGACCGGGCGGCCCGCCTCGCCGCGTGCGGCGACCACCTCGACATCCGCAAGCTGCGGCAGTGCGAGGGCGGAGGCATAGCGCGTGGCGTCATCGACGAAGGCGAGCTTTGGGGTCACCTTGTCGAGCACGTAGACCAGACGGCCATGCGCCTCGGGGATCAGCGAGTACTGCTCGGCCAGAGGCACCACCGGCACGCCGATGTACTGCGCCGCCAACGAGACCAGCAGGTGATCGAGCCCGTTGCCCGAGAGCATGGCGATCGTGTCGCCTGCGCCCAGCCCGCGCGCCAGCAGCGCCGAGGCGATGGCGCGGACCTGCTGCAGCAGCTCTTGATAGGTGACGTTGCGCCAGCCGGGCCCCTCGGTGGGGCGTTCCGAAACGGCGACGCGATAGGGGGCTTTGACCGCCCATTCGTGCAGCCATGCGCCGGTGTTCGGCACCGCCTCGGGCAGCTCATAGCCCGAGCGCAGCAGGATGGTGCCATCCTCGCGGTCTTCGCGCACAACCTTATGCGGCACGTAGCGGGTCAGCGTGTGGCGGCGCGCCCAGTCGGCGCGGGCCTCGAGGCCTGTGGGGGCGCGTTCGATGACTGTCATGTCCATTCCTCCTCCCTCCGGTTCGGTTCAGCGGAACACGGGCGCGCGCTTTTCGAGGAAGGCGTTGAGCCCCTCTTCGGCGTCCGGGGTGGTCTGCACCAGCGCGGCGCAGAGGCTCTCGGTAAAGAGACCATCACTGCGCGACATGTCGTTGATCCGGCTAAGGGCCTGCACCATGAAGTAGTTGGACATGGGCGCGTTCCCGGCGATCTGCTCGGCCAGCTTGCGGGCCAGCGGCAGCGCCTCACCTGCCTCGACGCTGTAATGGGTCAGCCCCAGCCGCAGCCCGTCCTCGGCCCCGTATTTGCGCCCGGTCAGCATCATCTCGACCATGCGATCCGCCCCGAGGATGCGACCCACCCGCACCGACGCGCCGCCGCCGACGAAGATGCCGCGCCGCCCCTCGGGCAGCTGAAAGATCACCGAAGGCTCGGCGATGCGTACATGGGTCGAGGCCGCCAGCTCCAGCCCGCCGCCGATCACCGCGCCCTCCATGGCCGAGATCGTCACCTTACCGCCGAATTGAATCATCTCCATTACCCGGTGCCAGTTGCGCGAGTGGTAGACACCATCCTCGGCGCTGCGCGAGACATGCTCCGAGAGGTCGAGACCGGAGCAGAAGTGCCCGCCCGCACCGGTGAGGATCACTACGCGGACCTCCTTGGGTAGGGTCACATAGGCGTTCTCCAGCGCCGCGATCAGCCCGTCGCTCATGGCGTTGCGCTTGTCGGTGCGGATCATGGTGATGGTGGCGATCTGGCCGTCCACCTCGGTGGTCAGATATTTGGCGTGGTCAGACATGGCTGTCTCCTTCGGGATCTTGGGGCGGGCGGTCATTTCGGGGCGAGCCGGACGGCGCTGTCGAGGCGGATCACCTCGCCGTTCAGCAGAGGGTTCTGGATGATCTGCTGCACCAGCAGGGCGAACTCATCGGGTTTGCCCATGCGCGAGGGGAAGGGCAGGCCGGCCTCCAGCGCGGTGCGCGCCTCGGGCGGCAGTCCGGCGCTCATGGCGGTCTCGAAAAGCCCCGGCGCGATGGTCATCACGCGGATGCCGAAGCGGGCCAGTTCGCGCGCGGCGGGCAGCGTGAGCGAGGCGATCCCGCCCTTGGAGGCGGCATAGGCCGCCTGGCCGATCTGCCCGTCCTGATAGGCGACCGATGCGGTGTTGAGGATGATCCCCCGCGCGCCGTCCGCATCCACCGGCTCCAGCGCCGACATGGCGCGGGCGGCATGGCTCAGCACGATGTAGCTGCCGAGCGTGTTGATCCTCAGCGTGCGCTCAAAGGCCTCGATGGGCAGCGAGCCGTCGCGGGGCAGAATGCGGGTGGCGGTTCCGATCCCGGCGCAGTTGACCGCGATGCGGGGGGTGCCGAGCTTTTCGATGACCTCGGCGAAGGCGCTTTCCACGGCGGCAGCGTCCGAGACGTCGACCGCCACGGCCAGTCCGCCGATCTCTTCCGCGACGCGCTGGGCGGCTTCGACCGAGAGATCCAGCACTGCAACCTTGGCACCCTCTGCCGCCAGCCGCCGCGCGGTGGCTTCGCCGAGGCCGCTTCCGGCGCCGGTGACGAGGGCGATGGTTCCTTTGATGTCCATTGCAATAGTCCTCAGAAGAAGCCGCGCACGGCGAGCATGCCACCGACCAGCACGAGGTCGGCAAGGATGAAGGGCACGATCCCCGCAAAGACCTGTTCCAGCCGCACGTAGTCTCGGGCGACGGAATGGATGACGAAGACGTTGAGCCCCACCGGCGGCGTGATCATTCCGATCTCCAGCAGCTTGGCCACCAGCAGGCCGAACCACAGCTTGTCGACGCCGTGCTGGGCGAGGATCGGCAGGAACAGCGGCAGGGTCAGCAGCAGCGCGCCGATCGGTTCGAGGAACATGCCGAGGATCAGGTAGATCACCACAATCACCAGCAGCAGCGCGAAGGTGCCGAGGCCCAGCCCCTCGACGAACATGCCCATCTGCATCGACAGGCCGGACATGGCCACGAGCCGGGTGAAGAGGTTGGCGCCGATGGCGATGATAAAGAGCGCGCCGGACGAAAGCAGCGTGTCGATCAGGCTTTCCTTGAAGTCGGCCCAGCTCAGCGAGCGACGTGCAATGCCGAGCAGCAGCGCGACGAAGCTGCCGAAGGCCCCCGCCTCTGTGGCGGTGAAGAAGCCGGTGAAAAGCCCGCCGAAGACTGCGCCGATCAGCAGCAGCACCGGCCAGATCTCGGCGGTCTTCTTCCAGCGGTCGCCCATGGTGTAGGGCTCGGCGCGCGGCAGGCTCTCGGGGCTGCGCAGCCAGACCAGCAACACAGCGCAGATGTAGAAGGCCAGCGAGGCGAGGCCGACGAAAAGCCCACCGAGAAAGAGGTCGTTGATCGAGATCTCGGCCTGAATGCCGAAGAGGATCAGAATGATCGAGGGCGGGATCAGCGCGCCGATGGTGCCGCCCGCGGCGACCGCGCCGGTGGCGATGCGCAGATCGTATTTCTGCCGCGCCATCTCGGGCACCGCGATGCGGCCGATGGCGGCGGAGCAGGCCACCGAGGAGCCCGAGACCGCGGCAAAGCCCGAGGCCCCCGCCAGCGAGGCGATGGCCAGCCCGCCGGGCAGCCAGCCCCACCAGACCCGCGCCGCCTCGAAGAGGCCGCGAGTGAGACCGGAATGATAGGCGATGTAGCCCATCAGCAGGAACATCGGGATCGAGCTGAGCGTCCAGCTGGCCGAGGTGGTGTAGGGGATGGTCGAGAGCATCGAGAGCGCCGGGCGGATGCCTGCGACGGCCCAGATGCCGACGAATGATACGAGGATCAGGCTGGCGGCGATGGGCACGCGCAGGCCGATCAGGACAAGCAGGGCTGCGAGGGCCAGAATGCCGATGGTGACGGGATCCATCAGATGTCCTCTCCGGAATTTGAGATGTCTTCGAGGGCGCCGACGGGATCGTGGTCATGCTCGCCGAAGCGGCCGGTCAGCACTTCGTAGATGCGGATCGCCATGATCAGCAGGGCGAGGGCGAAGGAAATCGGCAGGATCCAGTAGCTCGGCCAGGTGACGAAGCGCAGCGTGCCGGCCTCGATGTAGGCACCGCGCGACATCTGGCGCATCGCCTCGAGGCTGGAGCCGTAGGTCAGCACCGCCAGCACCGCGGCGAAGATGCCGAAGCCGAGCAGCTGCACCAGTTTCAGCGGCGTGCCGGTCAGCGTCTGGGTGAAGACCGTCGCCTCGATATGGCGGCGCTTCAGCTCGGTCAGTGCAAGCGGCAGCACGCTGACGGCGACCATGTAATACTTGCCGACGAGATCGGCGGTGGCGGGAAAGCCGGCCCCGAGGAAGGCGCGCATGAAGACGTCCACCACGACCTGCATCATCATCGCCAGCAGCACGAGGCCGCCCAATACCATACTGATCCGCGCCACGGCGGTCTCAATCGGGGTCAGCATCCGATCCTCCGGGGACTGATGGGGGAATTTCGGGAAGGGGCGCGCGCCGCTGGGAGCGACGGCGCGCGCCGGTCGGGCTCAGCTTCCGTAGGCGGTCAGGTCGATCTTCGACCAGATTTCCTCGGTACGCAGCGCGCCCAGGTCTTCGGGAGACATGCCGGGGGTCACCAGCTCTTCCCACTTGTCGATCAGCGCCTTGTAGCGGTCGATCTTGGTCTGCGCGTCGCTCACGCCGCGGTCCTCGAGGATCGAGGCGGCGTTGGCGAGGCGGTCGGCGTTGAAGGTGTCGCGGGCGTCGATCAGGCTCTGGTCGGGCTCGATGAATTCGACCATGTCGCCGGCGCGCACTTCTTCGATCTGTCGGTCGAAGCCGGACATGCCCGCGGCGATGCCGTATTGCGCCGCCGTGGCCAGTGCCATGCGATCATCGGCATCCATGCGGTCCCAGAGCATCGTGCTCGCGGTGGTGATCGCCGCGCCGTTGAACACGCCCTGCTCGATCTCGGTCACATAGCCCACCACGTCGCCGAGACGGTTGGCGATGATCTCGTGCGGCGAGGAGAAGGTAGCGTCGATCACGCCCTGGCTGAGGCTCTCGAAAAGCTCGGACGAGGGCATCTGCACCGGTGCACCGCCGACGCTTTCAATGAAGGCGGCGTAGAAGGGCGAGCCCGAGCGCACCTTGAGACCGGCCATGTCGTCGAGCGTCTTCACCGGCTTGGTCGACAGCAGGTCATAGAGCGGCGTGGTATCGGAGCCGAGGTAGATCTGGCCGTTGCGGGTGAATTCCGCCTGGCAGGGCTCGCAGGTGGCGATGTACTCGGTCACCGCCGAGCTGATCACCGCGGCGCTGGAGCCAAGCATCGACAGCTCCGAAACCAGCACGCTGTCGGGGTACTCGGCGACGAAATAGGGCATCAGCAGCGCGCCGAACTCGGTCACGCCGTCGCGCAGGCCGGTGGACATCTCGTTGGGCGCGACTAGCCCCGAGGGCGTGTCCTGCCCCGTCCAGCGCCCGTCCGTCAGCTCTTCGAGCTTCTTGAACATCGTCGGATAGACGTCCTTGGCGACGGCGTGGTTGGGGCCGAAGCCGCTGGTGGCGCGGATGGTGTCGGCAGAGGCGCCGGCAGCCAGCGCGGAAATCGAGCAGGCGAGCAGGGTCGCCGCAAAACGCGTTTTCATGGTTATCCTCCCTGGAAACTGATCGCGGCCGGCCTCCTCTGCCGCCCGCGGCCTTCGCTCAGCGCGCGTTGTCCTCGAGCCGTTGCAGAACGGCCATCAGATGCGCGCGGTCCTTGTCGTCGAGCCGACCGATGATCTGGTCCTCGGCCGTTCTCACCTTCTCGGCGGCCCGGTCGCGCAGGCGCCGTCCGCGAAGCGTTGCCGTCAGCGCGTAGCGCCGGCGGTCGGTGGGAACTTTCTTGCGGGTGATGAGACCGCGCTGCTCCAGCTCGTCGATGATCACGACGAGATTGGAGCGTTCCATCTGCAGGGCATCCGCAAGCTCCGACTGCACGATCCCGGTGTTGTCGGCGATGATCGACAGGCACGAAAAGCTGACCACCCGCAGGTCGTCCTCGGCCAGCACGCGCTGCGCCTCGGGCTGGATCTGCATGTAGGCGCGTTTCAGCCGGTATCCGATCAGATCGCCAAGCACCGTGTCCTCCACAGTCGGCCTGCCACGGTCGTCGGAATGGTCGTCAGTCTGCGGCATGGGGTCCTCCTGATCAGAACGGTATGGAGGATAATAGTTATAGTCAATAACTATTAATTCGAGACGGGACTCTGGTCTTTGCGGGCCGCCGCGGGGACGGCGGCCCGAGGGCTTCCATGGGGTTACGCGGGGAGCAGGAAGCCTTTGAGGAAATGGGAGATTTCTTCGTGGGCATCGAGGGGGAGAACCTGCGCCACATACTGATCCGGGCGCAGGAGGAGGAGCGCGCCTCGCGCCCGGTCGATGCCGCGAAGGTCGAAAATATCGGCTCCGTTCGGCGCCGGGCAGAAGACTTTTTCGTAGTCGGTCAGCCCGTGACGTCCCTTCTTCGGCAGGAGCGCAGAGGGGAGGTCCTCAAGCCGAATCTCGCGATGGGGAGCCTGGAAGACCGCGCGCAGGTCGATGACGCTGTCCGGGTCGTCGCCGCTGGGGGTGAAACCCGCGATCGTCGGCTCCAGCGCGGCGCAAAGCCGCGCGACCGCGCCGCCCGGTAGTCCCTTGTCGCCGGCCGGTGCGAAGGCCAGCACCCGCCAGCGCCCGTCAGCCTTGAAGGCATGGCCGAGCTGCATGGGCTTCGCATCCGCCAGCCGCACCACCGGGGCCGAGTGGAATCGCTTGCCCACCAGCTGCCCGGCGGCGAGCGCCTGATGGTCGCTGTCGCCGGTGATCAGCGAGGGATCGTAGCGCGTTTCGACCCCGGCGGTGTAGCGACCGTGCTGCTTGAAATAGCGCTGGAATTGCTCGGCCTCGGCGTCGTCCTTCGGCTTTGCGCTGAACAGCCGCGCCATGTCGCGGTCGAAGTCGATCAGCTCCTTGGCCTTGGCGCGGCGCTCCTCGGAATAGGTGTCCAGCAGGGAAGGGCCCGCGCGCCCGCGCAGCACGGCGGCAAGCTTCCAGCCGAGGTTGAAGGTGTCGGCCATGCTGACGTTCATTCCCTGTCCGGCCTTGGGGCTATGGGTGTGGCAGGCATCCCCGGCAATGAAGATGCGCGGGCTGCGGGAGCCGCGCTCGGCTTCGGGCACGTCGTCGAAGGCATCGCAGACCCGCTGGCCGATCTCGTAGGCCGACCACCAGGCGACCTCTTTCACGTCGAGCGCATAGGGGGCGAGGATCGCCTGCGCCTTGGCGATCAGCAGCTCGGCGCTCACATCGCGGTCGGCGGCCCGTTCATCGCCGCGCAGCTCGTCGAGCTCGATGTACATGCGCACCATGTAGCCGCCCTCGCGGGGGATGATCAGAACGCTGCCCTGACCCTCGGACTGGATCGCCGCCTTGAGACGGATGTCGGGAAAATCGGTGACTGGCAACACGTCCATCACGCCCCAGAGCTGGCGCGCCGACTCGCCCTTAAGCGCGTGGCCCATGGAGGCGCGCACCGTGCTGCGCGCGCCGTCGCAGCCGACGACATAGCGGGCACGGATGGTCTCGGTTCCCGTGCCGTCCAGGCATTTGAACGTTGCCTGCATCGGGTAGTCGGCGTCGCCGCTCTTGGTCAGCTCCACCAGCTCGCGGTTGTAGTCCGGTGTCAGTCGGCGCGGCGAATTGCGCATGATCTCGAGGTAGAAGTCATGCACCCGCGCCTGGTTGAGGATCACGTGGGGCATTTCCGACAGGTCGTCCTCGACATCCTGTATGCGGTCGGCGCGATGCAGGGCGCCCTCCGCGCCGGGGCGCCAGAAAGCAACCTCGTTGACCCAGTAGCCCTCTTTCATGACCTTTTCGGCAAAGCCGAAGGCCTCGAACATCTCGACCGAGCGGCAGGCTATGCCATCGGCCTGTCCCACCTCCAGCGGGCCGGGCTTGCGCTCGGTGATGCGTACCGAAATTTCCGGGAAGGCCGACAGCTGGGCGGCCAGCGTCAGGCCCGCCGGGCCGCAGCCGACGATCAGGACATCGACATCCTGGGTCTTCTCGCCTGCGCCGGGATGCGTGTCGGCAACGGCGGGGTCTCCGCTGCGAAATCCGTTCAGGTGAAACTGCATGCCTGGTCCTCCCAAGATAGTAAGTATACGTATTATATTCCTCTGGTGCGGCGTGGAGTCAATATGATAAGTATACATATCATATTTTGGAGCCTAACCCCATGACGTCACGGGACGATCTGGATCAGATGCCCGGCCACCTGATCCGCAGGCTGAACCAGCGCTCGACCGCGGTGTTCACCGAGCGGATGAAATCGGCGCCGGTGGAGCTGACCTCGGTGCAATACGCCGCGCTCGACGTGCTGGCGCGCGAGCCGGGAATCGACCAGGCCCGGCTTGCCTCGCTCATCGCCTATGACCGGGCGACGATCGGCGATGTGGTGAAGCGGCTCGAGAGGAAGGGGCTGGTGGCGCGGCAGGTGAGCGAGGAGGACCGGCGCGCCCGCACCCTGCGCCTGACAGGCGAGGGCGAGGCTGCTCTCGCGCAGGTGGCCCCCATGGTCGCGGCGTTGCAGGCGGAGATCCTCGGCAAGCTCACCGAGGCCGAGCAGGCGCAGTTTCTGGACCTGGTGCGCAAGGCAGTGGAGGCCTGACGGAAAATTTTCCTATCCGGGGGTGACTTCACGGTGCGGCAACATACATTCGGCATGATGAATGTGATTGGACCACCTGGTCCGGTCTCGCTGAGCGCAAGGAGACAGAGATGACCCCGAGCCCCGTCGTGAAGACTTTCTGGGACGAGCCCACCGGAAGCTGGCAATACGTCTTCCACGATCCGCAGACCATGAAGGGTGCGATCGTCGATCCGGTATTGGACTTCGACCCGCTGGCCGCGGCGACAGGCACGAAGAACGCCGACGCGATCATCGCATACGTGCAGGACGCCGGGATCGAGATCACCCACATCCTCGATACCCACCCGCACGCCGATCACTTCTCGGCGGCGCCCTACATCAAGTCGAAGATCGGCGGCACCACCGCCATCGGCGAGCACGTGAAGAAGGTGCAGAAGCTCTGGCAGGGCATCTACAACCTGCCCGACCTGCCGACCGACGGGGCGCAATGGGATTTGCTCTTTGCGGACGGCGACGAGTTCATGGTGGGCGGCATCCCGGTGCGGGTGATCTTCAGCCCCGGGCACACGCTGGCCTCGATCACCTATGTCGCCGGCGGCGCGGCCTTCGTGCACGACACATTCATGATGCCCGATAGCGGCACCTCGCGGGCGGACTTCCCGGGTGGGAGCTCGGCGGACCTCTATGCGAGCCTGATGGAAATCCTCGCGCTGCCCGACGAGACGCGGCTCTACGTCGGCCATGACTACGCCCCGGAGGGACGCGAGGCGCAGTGCTGCGCCACGGTCGCCGAGCACAAGGCGCGCAACATCCACCTCAAGGACAGCCCGTCCGAGACCGAGTACCGCGCGGTGCGCGACAAGCGGGATGGCACGCTGCCGCTGCCCAAGCTGATGCTGGCGGCGCTGCAGGTGAACATCCGCGGCGGACGGTTGCCCGAGGCGGAAGAGAACGGCCGCAGCTACCTGAAGATCCCGCTGAACCACTTCGAGCCGCGGTAAGCGCGCAAGAAAGGGGGCGGGGCACAGGACCCGGCCCCCGAGACATTGAGGGCCCGCTGGGGCGCTCAGGCGCTGACGGAAACCCCGCCGCCAAGCTTCGCGAATTCCGCCAGGCAGGCGTCCATGCCGATCACGTCAGCGTATTTCGCGTTCATGTCGAAGAGATTCGCCTCGTGCGGCCCCACGTGGCGGTCGCCGCAGGCCTCGCGCACCACCAGCGTGCGGAAGCCGTGGCTCATGGCATCGACGCAGGACGCCCGCACGCAGCCCGAGGTGGTCAGTCCGGTCAGTATTACGCTGTCGCACCCCATGGCCGTGAGGGTTGAGGCCAGAGAGGTGCCGAAGAAGGCCGAGGGGTATTGCTTGGAGATCACCAGCTCGTCCGTCTCGGGCACCAGCCCGCCGGCAAACTCGGCGGTGGCGCGACCGGGCAGGAAGGCCTCGAGAGGCGCGGCCTTTTCATAGAATCGCCCGGCGTCGATGCCGCTAGGGTGCAGCCCCACCCGTGTGAGGATCACCGGAATGCCCGCCGCCCGCGCCGCCGCGCGCAGCTCCAGCGCTGCCGCAAGCGCGGTGACCGCCCCCTCTCCGGCGAAGAGCGGGCAGCTCTCGTCGTAGTAGGCATGGGCGAAATCAATCAGCAGCAGTGCCGGCCGGTCCCCGAAGCCGACCGACCGGTCATAGACCCCGGCGTAATTCTCTGCGGCATCCGTCATGTCATGCGCTTTCCGTCTTCGTGAGGCTCTCGAACTTTCCGTCGTGGTAGAGCAGCGGGTCCGAGGGGCTGTCCCAGTCGGTGACCGCGACCACCTCGCCGATGAAGATCGTGTGGGTACCGAAGCTGCTCTTCTGCGCCGGGCGGCAATCGAAGCTGACCTGTGCGCCGCGCAGGGCAGGGGCACCGGTTTCCAGCTCGGACCACTCGCCCATCTCGAAGCGGGTCTCGCGGTCCTTCGGCGTCGCAAAGCGCAGTGCCACGTCCTGCTGGTCGCGCGACAGCACGTTGACGCAGAAGGACTTTGCCTCGCTCAGATGCTCGTGGATCGAGGCAGAGGCGTTGACGCAGATCAGCAGGCTCGGCGGCTCGGCGCTGAGCGAGGTTACCGCGGTGGCGATCAGCCCATGCCGCACGCCGTCGCACTCGCAGGTGATCAGCGAGACGCCGGCAGCAAGGCGGCGCATGCCGGATTTGAAATCATTGGGGTCCATCAGTCGTCCTTTCCTTCGGTCACGGCGGGCGGGGAGAACGCCAGCGCCGGGGCAATCTGGGCAGCGAGCCGGATCAGCCGGCTGTCCTGCGCCCGCGCCGCAACGAGCTGCACGCCGAGCGGCAGTGGTTCCGAGACTGCAGGAACATGAATGCAGGGCAGTTGCATCGCCGTCCAGAGCGCATTGAACTTCGGGTTGCCTGCACTGCGGCCAATCGGCGCGAAACCGGGCGCCGCGGGGGCGATCACCGCGTCATAGGGGGCCGTCAGAGTCTCGAAGGTGCGGCGGTGATCGGCGAGCCGGTCGTAGGCCTCGAACATCTGCCGCGCAGTGTGGCCCTCGCTGCGGTTGGCGCGGTCGAGAAAGGCCTGGTGCACCAGCGCGCCGCGCAGCGGCAGGTTGCGCATCGCGGCAGCGCCCTCGCTCATCTGCACGCAGCGGTGCAGCGCGTCGAGGTCCTCCATCCCGCCGGGCAGCTGCAGCCACTCGGTGTCGGCGACCGGGGCGAGCCGTTCGGGCAGGCTCTGCATCAGGGCCCTCGCCTCGGGGGCCAGCTCGCCTGCGTAGGGCGTCAGGCAAAGCGCCAGCTTCGGGCGGGCAGCGCCCGCGCCCGCGCCCGGAAAGCCATAGAGATCGCCGAGCAGCGCCAGATCGTCGAAGGAGCGCGCGTAGAGCCCCACGGTGTCGAGACTGGTGGCATAGAGCTTCACACCCTCGGCCGAGATCAGCCCCCAACTGGGTTTCATCGCCGGGGTGCCGCAGAACGAGGCGGGGCGGATCGTCGAGCCGCCGGTCTGGGTGCCGAGCGCCAGCGGAACGTGGAAATCCGCCACCGCCGCCGCCGAACCCGCCGAGGAGCCGCCGGAGGTGCGGGACGGATCCGCGGGACAGCCGGTCATTGCGTTGCGTCCGGCGGCGGCAAATTCCGTGGTGTCGGTCTTGCCGAGGATGATCGCGCCGGCGGCGCGCAGGATCTCGACGCAGGGGGCGTCGTCGGCGGGGCGACGGGTGCTGTAGAGGGGCGAGTTGTGGGTGGTCGGCAGGTCCGCCGTGTCGATCACGTCCTTGATGCCGACCGGGATGCCGGCCAGCGGACGTGGATCCGAGGCGGCGATGGCCGAGGCTTCGGCCTCGGCACGCGGGTTGAGGCTCAGCCAGGCGCGGATCTCGCCGTCGCGCTCGGCGATGCGCGCCAGGCACGCGCGGGTCAGCTCGCGCGGGGTGAGCCGCCCGTCGCGCATCAGCGCGCGGGCGGTGGTGGCATCGAGCCGGCTGAGGTCAGTCATCTGGGTGAGGGGAGTGCGTCTGTTTTATATGTCCTGAAGGCGCGGCCGCCCCGATAGGGAGCAAAAGGGCGGCCGCGCCGGGCTAAGCTCATTTTTTGGCCGTTGATCAGGCGGCCTTGAGCTTGTGACTGCGCGAGTTCATCAGCGGCTGGATCTTCTGGCCGAAGGCATCCATGCCCACGAGGAAGTCGTCGAAGGTCATCATGATGCCCTTCACGCCTTCGACGGCAGCAGCCTCGTCCAGCATCTTGGCGACGGTTGCGTAGGAGCCGACCAGCGTGCCCATGTTGAAGTTCACCGCGCCCTCGGGCACCGCCATGTGCTTGGCGGTCGAGGTGCCGTCGCGGCCCTCGTCGACGTTGGACTGGTCGATCAGCCACTTCAGCGCGTCCATGTCAGCCATGTCGTGATACTTCTGCCACTTCGCCATCGCCGCCTCGTCGGTCTCGTCGGCGATCACCATGAACAGCACGTAGGCTCCCACGTCGCGGCCGGATTCCTTACCTGCCTCAACCAGGATCTTGGCGTTGTCGGCAAAGGCCGTGGGCGTGTTGATGCCCGCACCGAGGATGAAGTTGTAGTCGGCGTATTCGGCGGCGAACTTCATGCCGCGCGGGCTCATGCCGGCGGCAACGATCTCGACATCGCCCTGCGGCGGCGGCGAGAGCTTGCAGTCGGTCATGGAGAAATGCTCGCCCTTGAAGTCCGAGCTGCCCTCGCCCCAGAGCTCCTTCATCACCTGCACGTATTCGGTGGCGTAATCATAGCGGTAGCCGAACCACTCGTTGCCCGGCCAGAGACCCATCTGGCTGTACTCGCCCTCGGCCCAGCCGGTCACGATGTTGATGCCGAAACGGCCCGGTGCGATCGAGCTGATCGTCGAGGCCATGCGGGCGACGATGGCGGGGGGCAGGGTCAGGATGGCGGTGGAGGCGAAGAGCTTGATCTCCGAGGTCACGGCGGCGAGGCCGGCCATCAGGGTGAAGCTTTCCAGCGCGTGGTCCCAGAACTCGGTCTTGCCGCCGAAGCCGCGGAACTTGACCATCGAGAGGGCGAACTCCAGACCGTAGCCCTCGGCCTTCTGAACCACCTGCTTGTTGAGATCGAAGCTCGCCATGTACTGCGGCGAGCCCTCCGAGATCAGCCATCCGTTGTTCGCGATCGGGATGAAGACACCCATATCCATGTGAATTCTCCTGCTGGACATGTTGTTTTTGTATGTCCGAACTAATCCAGTCAGGTGCGGACTGGTCCAGAGGAGGAGCGTGAGAAAGTCCGGACCTATGCAAAAGGTCCGGACACTTGTTCAATTTCTGTGCAGATGCGCCGGAGGCTGTGCTGCGCTTGGGCAAACCGCAAGCCCGGGGCAGATTCTACTCGGCTGAAAGATTCGTGCGGTAGGCGAAGGCGTCGTCCGGTGACGTCTGAATCGCGTATTCCAGCAGCCGCCCGCCCGAGGCGAGGTAGCGCCGGGTGATGCGCAGGCCGATGGTGCCCTCGGGGCGGTTCAGTTCGTGACAAACCTCGGGGCAAATCTGCACGGCGCGGATCTCCTGCTGGATCTCCTCGATCCGCTCGCCGGTGCGCTGCTCGATCAGTTGGAAAAGCGACGAGCGCAGCTCGGTCATCTCGGCCACGACCTCCTGCGCGATCGGGTCGAGGTAGACCTCGTTCCAGCAAAAGGGGGCCGGCTCCCCGATGAAATGCCGCGGTCCGGCCATGTAGATCAGCCGCTTTCCAGGCCGACAGCCGATCTCCGCCGCGGTCTTGCCGCGGACCTCGCGACGCTCCTTCTGGCGGATGAAGAACTCGCTCTGGCTGGCGAATTCAAACAGGTCATCGCGCGAGTCGTTGCGGAAGCGATCGCGCCAGTCTGGCTTGGCGGCCTCGACGCGAGTTCCGACGCCCTTGCGGGCCGCGAGCATACCGCGCTTGCGCAGCTGAGCGATGGCCTGGCGCACGGTGTGGCGGCTGACCCCGAGCTGCACCGCGAGCTCCGCCTCGGGTGGCAGCAGGCTGCCGACGGCACGCTCGCCGGAGACGATCTGCCGTTCCAGCCGGTGCGCCACCTGCAGGTAGAGCGGGGTCGAAGTGCCCGTCTCCTGGTCCATTTCTTGATCTGTCGTCACCGCTCGGTCCCCTCACCGTGGATCAATTTCTTGCCAATAAGTCCGGACTTATTTAGATCTGGTTTTGATCTAGCCTTCAGAATGCCCTTACTGGCCTCCACTCAAGTCCGGACTTTACGCGAATGAGCGACAGCTTGTCGACCCAGGGCGCCCCGAGCGCGCCCAGCCTTTGGATCAAGCCGCTGGCGATCATGACGCTGGTGCAGGTGGCGGCCACCTGCAGCATTCTCGCGCTGACCGCGCTCGCCCCGGAGGCCGCGGCCAGTCTCGGCATCGGGGCGCATTGGATCGGCTACCAGATCAGCCTCATCTACTTCGCGGGCATGTTCGCCTCGGGCTTCGCCGGGGCCGTGGTGGAAACCCTGCGCGCCGAACGGGTGATCCGGCTGGAGCTGGCGATCTTCGTGCTCGGGCTGCTGATGCTGTCGAGCGGGCTGCCGGTGCTCATGGTTCTCGCCTCTCTGCTCTTTGGCATCGGCTACGGGCTGAACAACCCGGCTTCTTCGGACATCCTGCACCGCAGCACCCCGCGTGCGCGCCAAAGCCTCGTCTTCTCGATCAAGCAGAGCGGCGTGCCGCTCGGCGCGGTCGTCGCCAACGTGCTGCTGCCGTCGCTGGCGGTGGCGATGGGGGTGGGCTGGCAGGGCGCACTGGTCACGGCGGCAGTGCCGGCGGCATTGCTGCTGCTCTGGTCGCTGCTGGTCGACCGACCGGAGCCGGTCCAGCGCGGCGCGGCCTCCGAGGGCATCTGGCGGCGCATGATCCGCGAGCAGGCGGCGATCCTGTCGAACCCGCGCCTGCGCACGCTGGCCATACTCGGGTGCCTCTACTCGGCGCTGCAACTGATCGCCACCGCCTTCACCGTGGTCATGCTGGTCGAGCACGGCTGGACGCTGGTGGCGGCGGGCAGTGTGGCGGCGGCCTCGCAGATGCTGGGTGCCATTGGCCGCGTCGCCTGGGGCGTGGCGGCGGACCGGCTCGGCGGCTTGCGGACGCTCTGCATCATCGGCCTGATTGCCGGCTGCATCCTCTTCTCGCTGTACTGGATCGGCGGCTTCCCGGCGCCGCTTCAGGTGGCGCTCCTGGTCGGGCTCGGCGGCGTGGCCTCGGGCTGGAACGGCGTCTTCCTCGCCGCCGCAGCACGCACCGCGCCGAAGGGCAAGGTCGGTGCCAATACCGGCGCGCTGCTGGTCTACACCTTCATCGGCGTGATCATCGGGCCGAGTTGCTTTGCCTTCATCTACGGGCTGGTCGGCGACTACGGACTGGGCTTCACGCTGTTCTCTTCGGTGGGCTTCCTCGGGGCGGCGCTGTCCTGGGGGCAGATGCGGGCGCAGGCCCGCGAGGTTGCGCGCGCATAAGTCCGTATCCGAGGGAAACACCTCTGTGATGAGATTGCGGGCGCTTGCCAGCGTGATCCCGCAATACATCGACGAAAGTGTTGGCGACTCGTTGACAGCGTTCAGCAAAAGTCCGGACAATGTTGGCATGGCTCCGCCCTGCGGAGCGGTTCACAAGCCATCGGCTCCGAAAGCTTCGCAGATGACGACACACGAAAGGGCGGCCCATCCGCACAGTCTGTTCGCCTCCGCTGTCCCCGCGGGGACAGGGCTGTCGCAGTCCACGCCGCGCTCCGAGGCGCGACCAATTTCTCATCATGCCACGGTCGGATGCGGTCAGCAGCTGGGCAGATCGCGCCCGGCAAGGGCATTTCGTGCCCGGTGCTCTGGCCCTCTCCTCGCCACCGCATCAGCAGATACTCCGAAGACCTCAACGCACAGCCGCCTCCTCCCGGCTGGGAAAGGACCCCATATATGGAACAGGAGCTGACAGCCCTTCTTGGCCGCGCCCCGTCGGATGGCGAGCGGGCCATCGCACAGGACCAGCGCGCGCGTGTCGAGGCCGCCATCTTCGCCAACCCGTTGCTCGAGTTGCCGGGCGACGGCCCGCTGCGTCCCTCGGGTCGCTGCGGCGCGCTGGCCGCCACCGACCCCTTCGCGGAGGGCGGCGCATGAGCCTCGTGACCATTTCCGGCCTGCTGTCTCGCCTCGAGGCGGGCGAGACCACCGCCACCGCGCTGCTCTCGGACCTGCAATCCCGCATCACCGCGCGCGGCACGCTCTCGCCGTTCCAGCGGCTGGAATGGGAGCGTGCCTTCGAACAGGCCGACCTGTCGGACCGCGCCCGGCGCGAGCGCAAGCCGTTAGGGCCGCTCGCCGGCGTGCCGATGGCGCATAAGGACATGTTCGACCGCAAGGGCTCGACCGTCGGCTTTGGCGGTCACCCCTCGGCGCGCAAGACCGCAGGTGGCACCGCGCCGGTGCTGGAACGGCTCGACGCGGCGGGCGCGGTGGATTTCGGCCGCCTGCAGATGTCGGAGTTCGCCATGGGGCCGACCGGGCAGAACCACCACTACGGCATGCCCGAGAACCCCGCGGTGCCGGGCGGCGTGCCCGGTGGCTCGTCGAGCGGCTCGGGCGTGGCGGTCGGCATGGGGCTGGTGCCCGCGGCGCTCGGCTCGGACACCGGCGGCTCGATCCGCGTGCCCGCCGCCTGCAACGGCGTTGTCGGCTTCAAGCCGGGCCTCGGACTCGTGCCGCTTGATCGTGCGATGCCGCTGAGCTGGACGCAGGATACCGTCGGCCCGCTGGCCGCATCGGTGGATTGCGCGCGGCGCGTGCTCTCGGTGATCTCCGGCGGCAAGACCCGGGCGCATGGCGAGACCCCGCGCAAGCTGCGCATCGCCTTCGACCGCGGCGGCTTTGTCGAGGGTATCTCGGACCGCATGCGCGCGGCGCTGGCCGAGACCCGCGGCGCGCTGGCGGGGCAGGGGCACGACCTCGTCTCGCTCGACATGGGCTTCTTCGCCGATCTCACCGAGCCCGCAAATGTCATCGCCATCGCCGAGGCCGCCACGGTCCACGCCGACCGGCTGCGCGACTGCGCCGAGACCTACGGCACGCAGGTGCGCGCCCGCCTCGCGCAGGCGGCGGGCATCTCGGCCCAGGCTTATCTGCGCGCCCGGCAGATCCGCGAGATCGCCATGGCCCGCACCGCAGAGGAGATCTTCGGTGCCGCCGACCTGGTGATCCTGCCCGGCCTTGCCGACGTCGCCCCGCAGGCCGAGGCGCTCGTCCATGCCGAGGGTGCCGAGATCGCCCGGATGATCTCGGGGATGACCGGCTTCACCCGTCCCGGTTCGATCCTCGGCCTGCCGGTGCTCTCGCTGCCGGTTGCATGGACCTCTGACGGCCCGCTCAGCCTCCAGATCATGGGGCCGCGCGGCTCGGAGGATCTGATCGCCGATCTTGCGCAAACGCTTGAAACCTCTCGCCAGCCGGTGGAAGCCGCCTTGGCGGAACCCGCTTGAAGACTGAAAGGCACGACAGATGAAAGACCTCCTCCCCACCGGCGCGCTCGACGCGAGCGCGCTCGACACGCTGTTCCTCGAGGCGCGCAGCCAGAACGCCTGGCAGGACAAGGACATCCCCGAGGAGATCCTCGAACAACTCTACGACCTGGTGAAGATGGGCCCGACCTCGGCCAATTGCTCGCCGGCGCGCTTCGTCTTCATCCGTAGCAAAGAGGCCAAGGAACAGCTTTCCCCGGCGCTCTCCAGCGGCAACCGCGAGAAGACCATGACCGCCCCGGTCACCGTCATTGTCTGCCAGGACATGGAGTTCTACGAGAAGCTCGGCGAGCTCTTCCCGCATGTGGACGCCAAGCCCTGGTTCACCGGCTCCGAGGCGATGATCTCCGAGACCGCCTTCCGCAACTCGTCTCTGCAGGGCGGCTACCTGATCACCGCGGCCCGCGCGCTCGGGCTCGACTGCGGCCCGATGTCTGGCTTCGACGCCAAGCTTGTCGAGGAAACCTTCCTTGCCGGCACCACCTGGAAGGTGAACTTCATGGTCAACCTCGGCTACGGCGAGCCCTCGAAGGTGTTCGACCGCCTGCCGCGCCTCAAGATGGACGACGCCTGCAAGGTGCTCTGAGCCACACTCTTCCAACGCGCCCGGCGGACAGTCTGCCGCCGGGCCATTCATTGCTTCTTCTCTTTCCCAATACGCCGGCCCAATACGCCGAGGTGAATTGGCCGCAGACCAAGAGGGGCAGCGCCCCTGCTTTCCCTGGCCCCGGGACGTCGCTCCCCCGGGCCAACCCCCTTTCCCCTCCCGCCTCATTCCGCTAAGGACCGGACCCAAGCGAAACCAAGCCGGGCCGAGAGATGAAATTCACGCTTTCCTGGTTGAAAGACCACCTCGACACCTCCGCCACGGTGGAGGAAATCACCGAGGCACTGACCGATCTGGGGCTGGAAGTCGAAGGGGTCGAGAACCCTGCCGACCGCCTGTCGGCCTTTACCATCGGCAAGGTGCTCAAGGCCGAGAAACACCCCGACGCCGACAAGCTTCGCGTCTGCACGGTGATGACCGATGAAGGCGAGAGCCAGATTATCTGCGGCGCGCCCAACGCGCGCGAGGGGATCACCGTGGTCGTGGCCAAGCCCGGCACCTATGTGCCCGGCATCGACACCACCATCCAGGTCGGCAAGATCCGCGGCATCGAGAGCTTCGGCATGATGTGCTCCGAGCGCGAGATGGAGCTGTCTGAGGAGCATGACGGCATCATCGAGCTGCCCTCGGGCGAGGTTGGCGAGACCTTCGTCGACTGGCTGGCGGCGAACGATCCGGCCAAGGTCGATCCGGTGATCGAGATCGCCATCACCCCGAACCGCCCCGACGCGCTTGGCGTGCATGGCATCGCCCGCGATCTCGCGGCGCGGGGGCTCGGCACGCTGAAGGCGCTGCCCGAGGTGACAGTGCCCGGCAGTTTCGCCTCGCCGATCAACGTCACCATCGACGAAGACACGCTGGACGATTGCCCGGTGTTCTACGGCCGGGTCATCCGCGGCGTGAAGAACGGCCCCTCGCCGCAATGGCTGCAGGACCGGCTGAAGGCCATCGGCCTGCGCCCGATCAGCTTCCTCGTCGACGTGACCAACTATTTCACCTTCGACCGCAACCGCCCGCTGCACGTCTTCGACGCCGGCAAGGTGTCGGGCGACCTGCGCGTGCACCGCGCCAAGGGCGGCGAAACCATCGAAGCGCTGGACGAGCGCACCTATACGTTCGAGCCGGGCATGGTGGTGATTTCGGCCGGTGACACCGTCGAAAGCCTTGGCGGCGTGATGGGCGGCGAGCCCACCGGCGTCTCGGACGAGACCGTCGACGTCTTCCTCGAGGCCGCCTATTTCCAGACCGTCCGCACCGCCTATACGGGCCGCGCGCTGAAGATCAATTCCGACGCCCGCTACCGGTTCGAGCGCGGCATCGACCCGGCCTCGGCAGCCCCGGGCATCGAGGCGGCCACCAAGATGATCCTCGAGATCGCCGGCGGCGAGGCCTCGGAAGTCATCGTCGCAGGTGCCACCCCTGACGTCAGCCGCGCCTACAAGCTCGACACCGACCGGGTGATCAGCCTCGTTGGCATGGAAATCCCGGCAGATCAGCAGCGCGCCACGCTGACCGCGCTCGGCTTCACCTTCGACGGCGACATGGCCAATGTGCCGAGCTGGCGTCCCGATGTGATGGGCGAGGCGGATCTGGTGGAAGAGGTTGCCCGTATGGCCTCTCTCACCAAGCTGCAGGGCCAGCCGATGCGCCGCGCCCAGCCGGGCGTGCCGAAGCCGATCCTCTCGCCGATGCAGAAGCGCGAGCAGGTCGCCCGCCGCACCACGGCGGAGCTCGGTTACAACGAGTGCGTGACCTACAGCTTCATCGATCAGGCTTCGGCCGAGATCTTCGGTGGCGGCACCGATGCGACGATGCTGGCCAACCCGATCAGCTCCGAGATGAGCCACATGCGCCCCTCGCTGCTGCCGGGACTCTTGCAGGCGGCAGCGCGCAACCAGGCGCGCGGCTTTGCCGATATGGCGCTCTTCGAGTGCGGCCCGGCCTTCGCCGGCGGCGAGCCGGGTGAGCAGGCGACGCAGGTCTCCGGCATCCTCGTGGGCCGCACCGGTCCCAAGGACGTGCATGGCGCGGCGCGTCCCGTCGATGTCTTCGACGCCAAGGCCGATGCCGAGGCGATCCTCGCGGCCATGGGCGCGCCCGCAAAGATGCAGATCCTGCGCGGTGCCGAAGAGTGGTGGCACCCGGGCCGTCACGGCAAGCTCTGCCTCGGCCCGAAGAAGGTGCTGGGCGTCTTCGGCGAGCTGCACCCCAAGGTGCTGCAGGCGATGGACGTGAAGGGCCCGGCCGTGGCCTTCACCCTCTACCCTCAGGAAATCCCGCTGCCGCGCAACGCGGGCGGCGCGCGTCCGGCTCTGAAGCTGAACGACCTGCAGGCCGTCGAGCGTGACTTCGCCTTTGTGGTGAACGCCGATGTGGCGGCGCTGGACCTGGTAAACGCCGCGGCGGGTGCCGACAAGGCGCTGATCGAAGAGGTCCGCGTGTTCGACGAGTTCATCGGGGGCAGCCTCGGCGAGGGCAAGAAGTCGCTCGCCATCACCGTGCGCCTGCAGCCCAGCGACGCGACGCTGAAGGAAAAGGACATCGAGGCCGTAGCGGCGAAGATCGTCGCCAAGGTCGAGAAGGCCACCGGCGGCACGCTGCGCGGCTGACCTCGGGTTCGGGAATGAGAAAGGCCCCGGCGGAGCGATCCGCCGGGGCCTTTTTCCTTTCCGGGTGCCGGGTGGCAACTCAGCCGCGCCAGAACCGCAGGACCTCGATGCGCAGCACGCGCATCATGTCCCGCCATCCCGAGCCGGGCTGCCGCGCCGTTGCGCCGAAACGCAGCGGCATGCTCAGTTCCCCGGCCGTTTCGGCGGGGTCAGTTCGTTTCCGCTCAGCACACCGTCACCGTTGCGGTCCATGCGGGCGAACATGGCGCGGGAGTTGGCGTCGAACTCGGCGCGGGTGACCTTGCCGTCACCATTGGCATCCATCTGCTTGATCATGTCGCCGGGGCCGCGTCCGGCTCCGGCCGCGCCCTGCGGCTGGGCCGCGAGCGCGGTGGCGGAGAGGAGGAGGGCGGTTGCTGCTGCGATGAGGGGCTTCATGAGGCGTCCTTTCTTGCCTGTGTCCCTCTGATACGCAGCCCGCGCGCGCCTCCGTCGCGGGATCAGCTTTCCGCTGTAAATTCGTCGTAGGCGGCGAGCGCCTTGGCGGCATACATCAGCCCCGGCCCGCCGCCCATCTGCACGGCCATGCCGCAGACATCGGCGATCTCCTCGCGGGTGGCGCCAAGGCGGACCAATGCGCTGACGTGGCTCAGGATGCAGGCGTCGCAGCGGATTGCGATGCCGATGCCGAGGGCCACGTATTCCTTTTCCTTATGGTTCAGCGCGGCTTCGGCCGAGGCGGCCTTTTCCATCTCGACGAAGCCGGCGAATGTTTCGGGGATCGCCTTGCGAAGCTCGCGCAGTTCCTTGCGCTTGTCCGAGAGTTGTTCCTTGAACGACATATCGCTCTCCTTGAATGTAGCTGCGCCCTGATGACCACGCAGGCGGGGTCGCAGCCTTGATCCAGATCAGACAAGAAGAGAGTAGCGGGATTGCGCGCCCTGCAGAACGCGAAAGGCCCCGCGGGGCGGGGCCTTCCTGTGCACCGGAGGCAGGATGCTCAACCGAGCAGACGCCGCGCGATCACCTGCGCCTGAATCTCGGCTGCACCCTCGAAGATGTTGAGGATACGCGCGTCACACAGGATCCGGCTGATCGTGTACTCCAGCGCGAAGCCGTTGCCGCCGTGGATTTGCAGCGCGTTGTCGGCATTGGCCCAGGCGACGCGGGCGCCGAGCAGCTTGGCCATCCCCGCCTCGAGGTCGCAGCGGATACCCTCGTCCTTCTCGCGGGCCGAGAAATAGGTGAGCTGGCGGGCAATCATGATCTCCACCGCCATCATCGCCAGCTTGCCCGATACGCGCGGGAAGGCGATCAGCGGTTTGCCGAACTGCGTGCGCTCCTGCGCGTAGCGCATGCCGACGTCGAGCGCCGATTGCGCCACGCCGATGGCGCGGGCGGCGGTCTGGATGCGGGCGCTCTCGAAGGTCTCCATCAGCTGCTTGAAGCCCTTTCCCTCTTCGCCGCCAAGCAGGTTCTCGCCCTTCACTTTGAAGCCGTCGAATCCGAGCTCGAACTCCTTCATGCCGCGATAGCCGAGCACCTCGATCTCGCCGCCGGTCATGCCGGGGGTGGGGAAGGGGGTCTCGTCATCGCCGGGGGTCTTCTCGGCGAGGAACATCGACAGGCCCTTGTAGGTGTCGCTGCCGGGATCGGTGCGGGCGAGCAGGGTCATCACATGGGCGCGGGCGGCATGGGTGATCCAGGTCTTGTTGCCCGTGATGGTGTAATCGCCGTTCTCGTCCTTCACAGCGCGGGTGCGCAGGCTGCCGAGGTCCGATCCGGTGTTTGGCTCGGTGAAGACCGCCGTCGGGAGCTTCTCGCCGCTGGCGATCTGCGGCAGCCATTTGGCTTTCTGCTCTTCGGTGCCGCCCGCGATGATCAGCTCGGCAGCGATCTCAGAGCGGGTGCCGAGCGAGCCGACACCGATGTAGCCGCGCGACAGCTCCTCGGAGACCACGCACATCGAGGCCTTCGACAGGCCGAAGCCGCCGAATTCCTCCGGAATGGTCAGGCCGAAGACGCCCATCTCGGCCAGTTCCTCGATCACCTCCATCGGGATGTAATCGTCCTTCAGGTGCCACTCGTGGGCGAAGGGCTCGACCTTCTCGACGGCGTAGCGGCGGAATTGCTCGCGGATCATCTCAAGCTCGTCGTCGAGGCCGGTGCCGCCGACGGTAATCTCGGCGGCGCGCTCTTCCATCAGGGCGACAAGGCGGCTGCGGGCGGACTGGCTGTTGCCGCGGGTGGCGAGCGTGCCGGCGGCGCCCTCTTGCAGCGGGGCAACGGCCGAGGCCGGCAGGCCGAGGTCGGTCAGACGCACCATCTCGCCCTGGTTCATCTGGATGCCGCCGGCGATCTGACTGAGGTACTCGCCAAAGGCGATCTGCAGCAGCAGCTGTTCGACCTCGCCAAAGGTGCCCTCCGCCGTCAGTCGTTCGGCCCAGCCGTGCATCTGGCGCAGCGACTCTGCGTAGGTGGCGAGCCATGCAAGGCCATGGGCGGCGAACTGGTGCTCCTCGATCAGCCTGCCCGAGACGCGGCCATCGTCCTCGACCATGGCGCGAACCGAGGCGCGGGCCGCTTCGAAGACCTGTTCCACCGGCGCAAGCGCCGCGCCCGTCAGCGCCAGAAGATCGCCCAGCACGATGCCGTTTTCCACCATGCCACCCTGTCCGTCATGAGCCATGAATCATCTCCTCCTGCTGCCAGAGAGGGGGATAGCGATTTTGCAGTCGCAGCGCAACAAAAATACCCAAATGGCAGCCATTAGGTTTGCAATATTGCTCAGAAGATTGCGGCTGTCCGGCGGATCACCCCATGATATGAGCGCTTTATGGACGCACTCTTCACGCTTGTATCGCCTGCCACGCTGGCGCTCGCCTTCGCCGTTGCAGCACTGGCCGGTCTGGTCAAGGGCATGGTCGGTTTCGCCATGCCGATGATCATGATCTCGGGGCTGGGCTCCGTGGTTTCGCCCGAGCTGGCGCTCGCGGGTCTGATCCTGCCGACGGTGGCGACCAATGCGCTGCAGGCTTTCGGCGAGGGACCGCGGGCCGCCTGGGAGACGGTGAAGCGCTTCAAGGTCCTGCTGGTTGTCGCCTTCATCATGCTGGTGCTCTCGGCCCAATTGGTTCGAGTGCTGCCAGTGCAGGTGCTGCTGGCGATGATCGGCGGGCCGGTCTTCGTCTTTTGCCTGATGCAGCTGGCAGGCTGGCGGCCGAACCTGCCGAACGGGACGACCCCGCGGATCGAGGCGACAGTGGGCGCGATTGCAGGGTTCATCGGCGGGATGTCCGGGGTCTGGGGGCCGCCCTTCGTGGCCTACCTGACCGCGATCGGCACGGAGAAGCGCGACCAGATCCGGGTGCAGGGCGTCGCTTACGGGCTGGGAGCGATCTCGCTCGTCGCGGCGCACACGGTGTCGGGCGTGTTCAACGCGCAGACCGCACCCTTCTCGGCGGCGCTGCTGATCCCGGCAATGGGCGGCATGTGGCTGGGCCGGCGAATCCACGACCGCATCGACCAAGCGATGTTCCGCAAGCTCACCCTGATCGTCCTGCTGGTGGCGGCGCTGAACCTCTTGCGGCGCGCCTTCTTCGGCTGACCGGAGCCGGTCCACCGCCCGGCGACGCCTAGTCGAAGACAAGCTCCGGATAGCCGGTGCGCGGGTCTACCTTTCGCCGAAAGTGCACGGGTGCGAGGCCGAGGATCACCTCGGCGGTGGTGCGCACGATGGAGCCTTCGAGAAGATGCCCGCCCAGCATCGAGCCCCGCGAGTCGGAAACGGCGATATGCAGGTGCGGCCCGTGTTCGGAGAAGGTCCCGGAGAGCGACACGATTTCCAGCGTGACCTCGAGCGACAGAGGCGCGTCGCGACCTGCTGGCCGGAGGCTGACTTTGGTCAGGCTGCCGACGCAGGCGACGACAAACCCCGCGTGTTCGCGCTCGTTTGCAAAGGCCTCTTGTAGCGAAGCACGCAGGTCTTCCCCTGGCGCCAGACGCAGGGCGAGATAGCGCGTGGCGGCGCCGGGCCATATGGATTTCAATTCGGGCTCCATGGCAACCAGCGTGCCACAATACGGGCGAACTTTCTAAAGATTTCTCGCTATGCGTGCATTCCTCGGTCAGATTGCGCGGGTTGCGAGCCATTCCGCTGTCACATTCAGGTCGGCCGGGCTGAGCCCGTGACCCGTCCGGAGGGCGCGGGCATCGAGCATTGCGCCGCTGCGCCTGAGCCAGTCAATCAGTGCGGGTACGTAGCGGCCATAGGGGGCGGCCTGCCCGGAGATCGTTAGCACGCGGGTGCCCGACAGATCGACCTGTGGCGCCTCATCGGGCACGAGCATCCGGCGAAGCAGCACCGCGCGCTGCAGCAGGCCGGGATGCAGCGCGATCCGCGCAGCGGCGAAATTCGCTCCGTTGGTATATCCGACCACCGCGAGCCGCGCCGGGTCGATGTCCTGCTCGCGCAGCAGCAGCTCCAGCAGGTAGCTCGCGAAAGCCTCCGCCTCGCTGCGGATGCTCTGCTGGTCGAAGCGTGCCATCTCGAGCCGGCGGAACCAGCGGGTGACGCCCTCGTTGGTGGCGCGCCCTCGCACGCCCAGCAGGATGCTGCGCGGCGCCAGCGCCTGGCTGAGCGGGATCAGACCGGTCTCATTGCGGCCGGTTCCGTGTAGCAACAGCAGGGCGGATCCGTCGGGTTGCTCCGGTTGGTGCAGAACTTGCTGAAAGCGGGGTGTCGGGTCGTTTTGCAAGCTGCGAGGCGGCATGGTGGGACTCCCGGATCAGGGGCTGCGCTATGTCTGGACGTACAGATAGGCAGCTCAGGGGCAGGAGGGGGAGGCGTCCTCCAGCACCCGCGCGGGGAGCCTGTTCGCAGGTGCCGAGCCGGGCCAGAGCACATCGGGGGCACTTCGGTGGCGCGCTTCGGGGAGTGACCCGGCGCCCGGCTTGCTGCTAGGAGGGTTGAAACCCGAGGTAGGAGGCCCGCGTGTTCGACTTTTCCCACCCTTTCTTTCGTCCGCTCTGGCTGCGGGTGGCGATCACGCTGGTTTGCTTTGGCTGGGGCATCATGGAAACGCAGATCGGCGCGCCGGGATGGGCGGTTGTCTTCCTCGGGCTCGGGGCGATCTGTGGCTACAAGCTGCTATTGACCTACGAGCCGCCGGAAGACGGGAAGTGATGCAGCCGCGCCGCGTTCGGCAGGGGATTTCCTGGCATCGCGAGGGAAGCCGAATTTCCCGCGGTTCCCCTGTTGACCACGCCCTCAGAACCTTCTAGAGAGCGCCGTACACAGGGGTATAGCTCAGCTGGTAGAGCGACGGTCTCCAAAACCGTAGGTCGCGGGTTCGAACCCTGCTGCCCCTGCCAAGCACCTTTCGCACGGTGCGTCCCACTCCCTACATTTTCGACAGACCCCGCACATAGTGCGGCCCTTGATGCTATTTCGCGTCCAGCGTCCGGGCGAGGCTCGCGCGCCTCTCGGCGACCGGCAGCGCGGCGCTGCGCTGTGCCTCGATTATCCGATTTCCGCTTGGTAAGTCGATGCGCGGAAAAGTTGTTTCGCACTTTGGGCAATATCGCCTAGGATTTTCGTGAGTGTGGTCCGACCCCTAAATTCTTTTCTATGATATTCATTTGGAGCGATCCCATGACATATTCGCTACGAGCTGCGGCGGCAGGTATCGCCGTGGCGCTCCTCGGCTCCCCGGCGCTGGCCCAGGCACCCGGTGACGCGGCTGAGCTGCAGAAGCAGCTTTCCAATCCCGTCGCCTCGCTGATCTCGGTGCCCTTCCAGTTCAACTTCGACGACAACATGGGCCCGAAGGGCAAGGGCGAGCGCTGGACGATGAACATCCAACCGGTAATTCCGTTCGACCTCGGCGGCGGCTGGAACCTGATTTCGCGGTCCATCGTGCCGGTCGTGTCGCAGTACAACCTGCCCTCGCCGGGAGAGGATGCCTGGGGGCTCGGGGACACCACCCAGAGCTTCTTCTTCTCGCCCACTCCGTCGCCGGGCGGGTTGATCTGGGGCGTTGGCCCGGCCTTCCTCTTTCCCACGGCCACCGAGGATGACCTTGGGCTCGACACTTTCGCTGCCGGGGTTACCGGCGTGGTGCTGAAGCAGAACGGTCCCTGGACGCTGGGTGTGCTGGCCAACCACCTGTGGGACTGGGACGGGCCGGTGGAGATCGACTCGACCTTCACCCAGCCGTTCCTGGCCTATGCCTACGACAATGGCTGGACCGCGACGCTGCAGGCGGAATGGACGCATGACTGGGTCAATGACACCGACTCGGCGCCGATCGGCCTGCTGGCCTCGAAGCTCGGCCACATTGGTGGCACGCCGGTGAGCTGGCAGGGCGGGGTGCGCTATTACGCCGACTCCGCGCCGAACGGACCCGAGGGCTGGGGGGCACGCTTTGGCGTGACGCTTCTCTTCCCCAAATGAGAGGGAACGCCGACCAGGCGCCAAGTCCGGCCCACGGGGCCGGGCACGGGCGGTGAAGGGGCGGCGCTGTGGGCAAGTCGCGGCGCGGACAACAGGATTTTGGGGGTGACGGGGGAACCAACGGCGATATCTGCGCGTTTCTGCGCCGGAATCGTCACACTGACGATACATCGGTTCGCCATAAGGCGGGCGAACAGTGAAGGAACCTGCCCGGATGCCGACCTTTTCCGATGCCCGGAACGCCCGCACGCCCTATCGCAGCCTGTTCATTTCCGACCTGCACCTGGGCGCGCGCGCCTGCCGGTCTGGCCCCATCCTCGATTTCCTGCGCGGGGTGGAGGCAGAGACCATCTACCTCGTCGGTGACATCTTCGATCTCTGGCACGGAGGCCGTCTGCACTGGGCGGCGGCGCATGACGCAATCATGGCGGAGCTGCGGGCACGGGCGAAGGCGGGCACGCGAGTGGTCTACCTTCCCGGCAACCACGATGCCAGGATGCGCGCCCCCGGCGCGGCGATCGAGGGCTGGGAGCTGCGCGAGGCGGTGGTCCACAAGGCCGCCGACGGGCGGCGGTACCTCGTGCTGCACGGCGATCAGTGTGACCCGCGCATCCTGCGCTGGCATTTCATGACCCGGCTCGGCAGCCGTGCAGATGCGCTGCTGCGCCAGCTCGACAGCTACCTGCGTCGCCGCGCGGGCCTGACCGAATGGGAGCAGAGTTTCGTCGACCGGGTGCTCTCTGCGGCCAACAACCTTCTGGCCATGGGCGACGGCTTCGAGCGCAAGCTGACCAAGCTGGCGGGGGCGGCAGGCGCCATGGGCGTGATCTGCGGCCACTCGCACAAGCCGGGGCTGCGCCAGCACAACGGGCTCGTCTATGCCAATTGCGGCGACTGGGTCGACAGCCTGACCGCGCTGGCCGAGGATTTCGACGGGAAGATGCGTCTGCTCAGCTACGAGCGTGCGCCGGCGCCGGTTGCCCTGCCGCGTCCGGCGGCCCAGAAACGTCCGGCCGAGGACGGTGCGCTCGCAGAAGGGGCTATGTGATGCTGCTTGTCCTCGCCCTGCTTGTCCTTGTTCCGCTGGCCATCCATATGGCGAGCGCCGCACTCGCCGGCTGGCGCTACGTGGCGCCCGGGCCACATTCCGAGCCGCGCGAGAAGCCTTTCCTGTCGCTGATCCGCCCGGTCTGCGGCCTCGATGCCTTCGACGAGGAGACGCTGCGTTCGTCCTTCCGCCAGGCTTATCCCGCCTACGAGGTGATCTTCTGCGCTGCCCGTGAGGAGGATGCCGCGGTGCCTCTGGTGCGCCGGCTGATCGCTGAGCATCCACATGTGCCCGCGGAACTGCTCATCGGCGAGCAGCGACTGACCGGCAATCCCAAGCTCAACAACCTGTTCAAGGGCGTTGCCGCCGCGCAGAGCGACGCGCTGGTGATGACCGACAGCAACCTCATGCTAGACCGCGACTACCTGAGCCGGCTCGTTGCAACCTGGCGCGATGACACGGGCCTCGTGTCGGCGCCGCCGGCGGGCAGCCGCCCGGAGAATTTCTGGGGTGCGGTCGAATGCGCCTTCCTCAACAGCTCGCAGGGCCGCTGGCAGCTGGCGGCGGACAGCCTCGGGTTTGGCTTCGCGCAGGGCAAGACATTGTTCTGGAAACGCGCGGTGCTCGAGGCCGGCGGCGGGCTGGAGGCATTGGGGCGCAACCTTGCCGAGGATGTCGCCTCGACCAAGATGGTGCGCGAGCAGGGGCTGAAGGTGCGGCTCGCGCGCCGGCTCTTCTCGCAGCCCATCGGCAGGCGACAGGCCCGCGCGGTCTGGGATCGGCAACTGCGCTGGTCGCGGGTCCGGCGCGATGGCTTCCCGGGGCTTTTCCTGGGTGAGATCGCGCAGGGACCGCTGCTGCCGCTGGTCGGGCTGATTGGACTCATGTCGCTGGGAGTGGCAGGTGCCTGGACGGTCCCGGCGCTGGGTCTGCTGTGGTACGGTGCGGAATGGGTCCTGTGCCGCGTGGCGGGATGGCCCGCCGGGGCGCGCGACTTTGCCGCCATGCTGGTTCGCGACCTCTTGCTCCCGGCGATCTGGGTGGCCACATGGGCAGGGCGCGGCATATCCTGGCGCGGAACGGACATGGGTCCGGACAGCGTTGCAAAGGCGGCTGCGGGGCCCGCGGAGTAGAACCTTGATCGGACTGGAAACCGTAACCGCCCTGATCGCCAAGGAAGGCCTGGCGATCCTTGCTCCCATCGCCCTGCTCGAAGGGCCGATCGTCACGGTGATCGCCGCCTGGCTCGCGAGCCGGGGCTTGCTGGATATCTGGAGTGTCACGCTTGTGGTGATCGCCGCCGATATCGCCGGTGATATGCTCTACTACGCCATCGGACGCTGGGGGCTGAACCGGTTGCCGCAGCGCTGGCTGATGAAGATGGGGCTGAACCGCGCGCGGCTGGCGGCACTGGCGGGGCATTTCCACCACAAGGGCGGGCGCACGCTGGTGATCGGCAAGATCACCCATAGCGCCGGGGCACCGATCCTCGTGGCCGCGGGACTGGCGAATATGTCGGCCTGGCGCTTCTTCTGGGTCAACACGCTGGCCACCATTCCCAAGAGCCTCTTCTTCGTCGCGCTCGGCTATACGCTGGGCTCGGCCTACAGCCAGATAGACAACTGGATCGCCCGCGCCTCTCTGGTGCTTCTCGGCGGGCTGGTGCTCTTCGGTGCCGGCTGGCTGCTGCGGCGCGGCATGAAGACCGGCCTCAAGATGGGAGGCGAGCCATGACCGCCTGCACCCTCAGCTGCATCATTCCCGCCTATAACGAGGCGCCGCGCATCGGGGCGGTGCTGGCGGCTGTGCTGGATCACCCGCTGATCGGCGAGGTGGTGGTGGTCGATGACGGCTCGTCCGACGGCACCGCCGAGGTGGCCGAGGCCGAGGGGCAGGGGCATGCAAAACTGCGTGTGCTGCGTCAGCCGCGGAACGGCGGCAAGACCCGGGCCGTGGCACGCGGCATAGCCGAGGCACGGGGTGCGCATGTGCTGCTGCTCGACAGCGATCTGATCGGGCTGGACGCGGGGCATCTGACGGCTCTGGCCGGACCGGTGCTGGACGGAAGCGCGGATGCCGCCATGAGCCTGCGCCGCAACGCGCCGCTGCTCTGGCGGGCGATCGGCATCGACTACATATCGGGCGAGCGGGTCATGCCCCGCTCCGTGCTGGCGGCGCAGATGGACGCGCTGCAGGCGCTGCCGCGCTTCGGGCTCGAGGTCTTCATGAACCGCCTCTGGATCGAGGCGGGACTGCGCGTCGCGGTGGTGCGCTGGCCCGAGGTCGAGAGCCCGTGGAAGCACGACAAGCGCGGCGGCTGGATCGCGGGGCTGCGCGCGGACCTGTCGATGATGGGTGATATCTTCCGAACCGTCCCCCCGAGCGAAACGCTGCGCCAGGTGCTGACGCTCCGAGCGCGGCGGGTCTCCTGAATCCATCGGCTTGAACGCCGGGCGAAGCCGGTCCAAGACTTGCCGCCATGATCGACGCTTACCTCCTTCCGCTGCAGCGCCGCCTGCTGCATCCCGTTGCCCGCGCGCTGCATAGTCGGGGCATCAAGGCCGATTGGGTCACGCTGGCGGGCTTTGTCTGTGGCCTCGCGGGGGCCGCGGCGGCTGCCTGCGGTGCCTTCGGGCTGGCGCTTGCCGGGCTGGCGGCGAACCGGCTGGCGGACGGGCTCGACGGCGAGATCGCCCGTAGGGTGGGGCCGACCGACCGCGGCGCCTTTCTCGACATCGCGCTCGACTTCCTGTTCTACGCGCTCTTCCCGCTCGGCTTCGCGCTCGCCGACCCGGGGGCCAATGCGCTCGCCGCCGCCGCGCTCATCGCCAGCTTCATCGGTACCGGATCGTCCTTCCTGGCCTTTTCGCTGGTCGCCGAGCGACGTGGGATGGCGGCGGCAGACTACCCCAGCAAGGGCATCTACTACCTCGGCGGGCTGACCGAGGGGGCGGAGACCATCGCGCTCTTCGTGGCCATCTGCCTCTTTCCTTCGGCGTTCGTGCCGCTGGCGTGGGTCTTTGCGGCGGCCTGCGGGGTGACCACCGCGACGCGGCTTCTGGCGGGCTGGCGTCTGTTCCGCTGAGCTGCCCGTCTTTAATATTCTAAATATTGAATTTGAAAGTCTTCGGGCCTAGATTGGTTTCAGTGCGATGCCGCTGGGGCATCCGGAGGTCTGAAGGAGTGCAGGACATGACACTGGACCGTGCCGTAATGCTGTTTGCCGGGGCGATGGTGCTGCTGAGCGTGGCGCTGACCGTCTGGGTCTCGCCCTATTGGGTCTGGTTTACCGTCTTCATCGGGCTCAACCTGATGCAATCGGCGGTCACCGGCTTCTGCCCGGCGGCAATTCTTTTCCGCAAGCTCGGGGTCAAGGCCGGCCACGCCTTCTCCTGAATGGGGAACCCGATCGGGGGGCGAGGGGTTTTCAGGGCAAGCCCCGCACGGGGCACCTGATCTGACCCGGAGGACCCCATGTCCCTTGCAAACATCATTCGCCGCGCGGCGTCGAGCTATGCCGCAAGCCAGACACGCCGCAACCGACCGATCCGTCATCGCCCGGTGAAACGCAGCCACAGTCAGAAGCTTCGGCTGGCGCAGAGTGCATTGCGCGAGGTGCAGCGCCGTCTGTGATCCGATACGGCACGCGCAGCGCGAGTCACTGGCAGCGTAAGACATCGGCGCAACAACAAGGCGCCAGCAAAGCAAAAGGGGCGGTCCCAGATGGGCCGCCCCTTCGCTTTGCGGGGGAGGTCCCCCGCGAAATCCGGTGCTCAGGCGAGCTGGATGTTCACGGCGCTTTCGCGGCCGTCACGGCCAGCTTGCAGCTCGTAGGTCACTTTCTGGTTGTCGGCGAGGCCGGTCAGGCCCGAACGCTCGACTGCAGAAATGTGGACGAAGACGTCCTTGGAGCCGCCATCGGGAGCGATGAAGCCATAACCCTTGGTGGTGTTGAACCACTTCACGGTACCAGTTGCCATGGGATAAACCCCTTCCTGTCTGTGTGCTGCCCACGGAACTGCGGCAGCCCGGCGTAGAAACGTCTGTATCGATAGACTGCGTGCCGGGTAGGAACTGGGTCGTCGAATAGAAGCCTAGGCGGGCACGACGCTGCCATGATCGAGCCAGAAATTCAAGGCGATTCGAGGGACGGGGGCGGGTCTCCGCCACCGGTTCGGCAAGATAGTCGCTATTTGCATCAAGGGCTTGCCGAACGAAGTCCGAAGCGTTTCCGCCATTTGGCGATGCCACGGAGCAAACCGATCCTTCTGGAGCGTGTACAGGTCGGTCCGCGCCGTCGCAACTCCTGATGCCATAAATCGAAGCGGCCTTGTGGTCACGGAGCCGTTAGGGCAACCCTGTCGGACGAGCAGGGAGTTACGTGATGCAGCAGGTACTTGTCGGAATTGCCATGGGTCTGGGCGGGACCGTCGCCATGGACCTCTGGGCGCTACTTCTGCACCTGGTGCTCGGCTATCCGAAGCCGGCCTGGCGCAATCCCGGGCGCTGGGTCGTCCGCGTGCTGCAGGGCAAGGTCTTTCACGACGACATCGCCGCCACGCCCCCGGTCGCGAACGAGAGCGCCATCGGCTGGAGCTTTCACTACGTGGTGGGTGTCGCCTACGGGGTGATCTTCGTGCTGCTGGCGGGGCCGGGATGGCTGGAGGAGCCGCATTTCCTGCCGCTCTGGCTCTTCGCGCTGGTCACAATCGCGGCGGGCTGGTTCCTGCTGCAGCCCGGCATGGGTCTGGGCTGGGCCCTGTCGAAAACGCCCACCCCCTGGAAGGGGCGGGCGTTGGGTCTGCTGGCCCACACGGTGTTCGGCCTTGGAATGTGGGCGGTGGCGCTGGTCGCCACCTGAGCGTCAGATCATCGCCCAGTCGGTGAAGCGGAACGCGGGTTCTGGCGCGGGTTCCGGTTGCTTGGACGCCGACTGGCGGGATTTCTGTGCTGACTGCGTGCTCATCTCGAACTCTTGAGGTCTATGCGTGTGTTGCACGGAAGGCCGGGCGCTTCGCCGCATCTTCCGCGACCGGGCACCTAATCCTCCGCCACGGAAAACGAAAGACCCCGCGCACGGAAGTGTGCGCGGGGTCATCCTGGCTGTGATCGGGGCTGAGCGGAAACCGGCTCAGCGCGCGAATTTCTTGAACTTCACGCGGGTCGGCTCGAGCGCATCGGCGCCGAGGCGGCGCTTCTTGTCTTCCTCGTAGTCCTCGAAGTTGCCTTCGAACCACTCCACATGGGCCTCGCCCTCGAAGGCGAGGATGTGGGTGCAGATCCGGTCGAGGAAGAAGCGGTCGTGCGAGATCACCACGGCGCAGCCGGCGAAGTCGACAAGCGCGTCCTCGAGGGCGCGGAGGGTTTCCACGTCGAGGTCGTTGGTCGGTTCGTCGAGCAGCAGGACGTTGCCGCCCTCCTTCAGCAGGCGGGCCATGTGCACGCGGTTGCGTTCACCGCCCGAGAGCAGGCCGACCTTCTTCTGCTGGTCGCCGCCCTTGAAGTTGAAGGCACCGCAATAGGCGCGCGAGTTGATCTGTGCGTCGCCGAGCTGGATGATCTCTGCTCCACCGGAGATCGCTTCCCAGACCGTGGCGTCGCTGGCCAGATCGTCGCGCGACTGATCGACGTAGGAGAGCTTGACCGTGTCGCCGTAGGTGACCGAGCCCTCGTCCGGCTGTTCCTGCCCGGTGAGCATCTTGAACAGCGTCGACTTGCCGGCGCCGTTGGGACCGATGACGCCGACGATGCCGCCCGGCGGCAGCGAGAAGTCGAGATCCTCGATCAGGAGCTTGTCGCCCATGGCCTTCTTCAGGCCCTCGACCTCGATCACCTTGCTGCCAAGGCGCGGGCCGTTGGGGATGATGATCTGGGCCTTGCCAACCTTCTCGCGCTCGGACTGGCCTGCCATTTCCTCGTAGGCCGCGATACGCGCCTTCGATTTGGCCTGGCGGGCCTTGGCGCCCTGGCGCATCCACTCGAGTTCGCGCTCGAGGGTCTTCTGCTTGGCCTTGTCCTCGCGGGCTTCATGCGCGAGGCGCTTGGCCTTCTGATCCAGCCAGCTCGAGTAGTTGCCCTCGTAGGGGATGCCGCGGCCGCGGTCGAGCTCGAGGATCCAGCCGGTGATGTCATCGAGGAAGTACCGGTCGTGCGTGACGCAGAGGATCGTGCCCTTGTACTCGATGAGGTGGTTCTGCAGCCAGGCGATGGTCTCGGCGTCGAGGTGGTTGGTCGGTTCGTCGAGCAGCAGCATCTCGGGCGCTTCGAGCAGCAGCTTGCAGAGCGCCACGCGGCGCTTTTCACCACCCGAGAGGGTGGTCACATCGGCCTCGTCCGGCGGGCAGCGCAGGGCTTCCATGGCGACGTCGATCTGGCTGTCGAGATCCCACAGGTTCTGCGAATCGATCTCGTCCTGCAGCTGCGCCATCTCGTCGGCAGTCTCGTCGCTGTAGTTCATTGCCAGTTCGTTGAACCGGTCGAGCTTGGCCTTCTTGGCCGCGACGCCGAGCATGACGTTGCCGCGCACGTCGAGCGACGGGTCGAGCTCGGGCTCCTGCGGCAGGTAGCCGACCTTGGCGCCCTCGGCGGCCCAGGCCTCGCCCGAGAAGTCCTTGTCGATGCCCGCCATGATGCGGAGCAGGGTCGATTTACCGGCGCCGTTGACGCCGACGACACCGATTTTCACCCCGGGCAGAAAGCTGAGACGGATGTTCTCGAAGCATTTCTTGCCGCCGGGATAGGTCTTGGAGACGCCGTCCATGTGGTAGACGTACTGATAGCTGGCCATCGGTTCCTCCGGTGAAAAAGCTTTGCGGGCGTGTATGGCACCGCGCGGGGGGAAAGCAAATGCCTTGTTTTGCGGGATCCGCGGGGGATGACGGCCCGGAGCCGGAAAAATCCGGTTGAACCCAAAACGAAATCCGGTGTCTTTGGGCATTCATTCCTGAAGGAAGGCGCGCAATGCTCTCGACTGCGCATCAGACCGGGTTTCATCTGGCGCCCGGGCAGAGGATCGGATTGCTCGGCGGCTCCTTCGACCCGCCGCACGAAGGCCATGTCCGCATCACGCTCGAGGCGCTGAAACGGTTCCGGCTCGACCGGGTCATCTGGCTGGTCAGCCCCGGCAACCCGCTGAAACCGCAAGGCCCCGCGCCGCTGGAAGCGCGCATCGCTGCCGCCCGCGATCTGATGCAGCACCCGCGCGTGAGCATCAGCGGCTTCGAGGCATTGGCCGGCACGCGCCACACCGCCCGGACGCTGGCGCTGCTGCAGGAGGGCCATCCCGGCGTGCGCTTCGTCTGGCTGATGGGCGCCGACAACCTGGTGCAGCTGCACCGCTGGGAGGATTGGCGGGAAATCATGCGCCGCGTGCCGGTCGGCGTGCTGGCGCGCCCCGGCAGCCGCCTCGCAGCGCAAGGGTCGGTCGCGGCCTCGGTGTTCCGCCATGCGCGGCTGCCGGGCAATGCCGCGCCGCTTCTGCCTTTCAGCGCGCCGCCGAGCTGGTGTTTCGTCAATCTCCCGATGTCGGAGCTCAGCTCGACCGCGCTGCGGGCGCTGGGGCGGCGAAGAGCAGCCGGAGAACCGGCGGAAATGTGAAGCAGGGCGGCGCTCTGCGCGCTTGCTGCGCCTCCTCCGCATCGGTTAGATCGTCGGAATGAACCGCGGACTCAATCGTCGTCACTTCCTGCTCTCCCTTGCCGCATCGGGGATCGCCTCCGCTGCCGCGCCGGCCTTTGCCGAGGCGCCGACGCGCTCTCTCAGGCCGTTCGCACGCGGCGACAAGCGGGCCGGGCCCGCACCCGACTCGCCCGAGGAGTTGATCGCCAAGGCGCGGCTCGGTGATGGCATCGTGGGCTATGCCGTGCTGAGCGCCACCACCGGCCAGCTGCTGGAGAGCCACCGCGGCACGCTGGGGCTGCCGCCGGCGAGCGTCGCCAAGTCGCTGACGGCCTCCTACGGGCTGGACGTGCTGGGACCTGACTACCGTTTCGCGACCGAGCTCTGGACCACCGGGGCGATCGTCGGCGGCGAACTGCGCGGCGATCTGGTGCTTGTCGGCGGTGGCGATCCGACGCTGGACACCGATGGGCTCGCGACGCTGGCGAGGAGCCTCGAGGAGGTGGGGATCAAGTCGATCACCGGTCGCTTCATCGTAGATGGGGGCGTTCTGCCCTATGCGCCGGTCATCGACACCGAGCAGCCAGTGCATGTGGCCTACAACCCGGCGGTCGCGGGGATCAACCTCAATTACAACCGGGTCAGCTTCGAATGGGAGCGCAAGGGCGAGGGCTACGAGGTCAGCATGGACGCCCCCTCCATGGCCGGACGGCAGGGCGTGCGCATGGCGCATATGGAGGTCGCCGACCGCAACGGGCCGATCTACACATATGCCGACCTGAACGGCCGCGACGAGTGGAGCGTGGCGAAACACGCGCTTGGTAGCGGCGGCTCACGCTGGCTGCCGGTGCGCAAGCCCGAGCTCTACGTGGGCGAAGTCTTCCAGGCGCTCGCCGGCTCGAAGGGGCTGCAGTTGCCCGAGCCGGTGATCGAGCATGGCGTCGAGACCGTGGACTTCATCGGGCGGGTCGAGAGCGAGCCGCTGCATGTCGTGCTGAAAGACATGCTGAAGTATTCGACCAATCTCACCGCCGAGCTGGTGGGGCTGAGCGCCACGCGCAAGCGGCTCGGTCATGCGCTGTCGATCAAGCATTCCGCCGAGGAGATGAACGCCTGGGCGCGTGAGAGCATGGGGCTGACCCATGTGGCGATGGTCGATCATTCGGGGCTGGGCGGCGACAGCCGCGTGGCGGCGGCGGACGTGGCCTCGGCGGTACTGCAGGCCGAGCGGCGACTGAACCTGAAGCCGCTGATGAAGCCGATCACCGTGCTCGACAACCGCGGCCGCCCGGTGAAGAACGCGACGCTTGAGGTGCATGCCAAGACCGGCACGCTCAATTTCGTCAGCGGTCTGGCGGGCTACGTCGACCAGCCGAGCGGCGAGGGTCTGGTGTTTGCGATCTTCTGTGGGGACGTGCCGCGCCGCGATGCGATCCCGGTCGAGCAGCGCGAACGCCCGCCGGGCATGATGGAATGGAACACCCGCGCCAAGATGCTGCAGCAGGACCTGATCCGACGCTGGGGCGACCTGTTCCCGGACGGGAAGGGCCCCGAGGCCGTGGCGGCCTCGAGCGTGGTTCCGACTATGCAGACCTCTTCGGGCAGCCTCGAGGCGGCGGAGGCCTCAGCTCCCTGAGGCCAGCCAAGTCCTGAAAAGGCGAGATCAGGCGCGCAGGTGACGCGCCCGTGCGCCGCGCTCGATGGCGGCGGCGTGCAGCCGGTCGATGTCCAGCTCGTAGCGGATTTCCTCGAGCAGACGCAGCTCTTCCTCGCGCAGCGTGCCGTCCGCGGCGGCAACGTCGCAGGCCAGCGCATAGGCCGTCTCGTTCAGCCGCTCGGGCAGGTTGTCACGCAGCAGGCCGAAGAGCGCGTCGAGCCCGTCTTCCTGTTCGAAGAGGTCGAACACAAGATCGGTGATCACGCGCATGCGGTCGATGTCATAGTCGCTGAAGATCGGCAGCATGTTCACGGCGGATTCGATCTTCACCAGTTCGGCGGTGCGCATGTTCTCGTCCGAGGCCGAGACGGCGATCATCAGCGCGACAAGACAGTCTTGCGGTGTCATCGGGTGCGGGGCGGCGTCGGGCACTGGAATACTCCGGAAAAATCATGCTACGGGCAATTTATTGACCCCATGGCCCGCCTGCAATAGGAGGCTGGCGCACTGCCCCGTGATCGCGGGCGTTTCTTCCCTAATGGAGTGTTTCCTCATGTCCGAACTGCGCGACGCAGCAATGAGCTCGAAGGCCTGGCCCTTTGAAGAGGCGCGCCGGGTGCTGAAACGCTACGAGAAGACGCCGCCCGAGAAGGGATACGTGCTGTTCGAGACCGGCTACGGCCCGTCCGGCCTGCCGCATATCGGCACCTTCGGCGAAGTTGCGCGCACCACGATGATCCGCCGCGCCTTCGAGGTGATCTCGGATATTCCGACCCGGCTGATCTGTTTCTCGGACGATATGGACGGCATGCGCAAGGTGCCGGAAAACGTGCCGAACCAGGCGCTTCTGCACGAGAACCTGCAGCGCCCGCTGACCTCGGTGCCGGACCCCTTCGAGGAGTTCGAGAGCTTCGGCCATCACAACAACGCCATGCTGCGCCGGTTCCTCGACACCTTCGGGTTCGAGTACGAGTTCTATTCGGCCACCGATTTCTACAAGTCCGGCCAGTTCGACGAGATCCTGCTGCGCTGCTGCGAGAAATACGATGATCTGATGAAGATCATGCTGAAATCGCTGCGCGAGGAGCGGGCCTCGACCTATTCGATCTTCCTGCCGGTCCACCCCGAGACCGGCCGCGTGCTCTACGTGCCGGTGAAGAATGTCGATGCCGCCGAGGGCACGATCACCTTCGACGATGACGACGGCAAGGAATGGACCATCCCGGTCACCGGCGGCAACGTGAAGCTGCAGTGGAAGCCGGACTTCGGTGCCCGCTGGGCGGCGCTCGGCGTCGACTTCGAGATGTACGGCAAGGATCACTCGACCAACACGCCGATCTACGACGGCATCTGCCGCACGCTCGGCGTGCGCGCGCCCGAGCATTTCACCTACGAGCTCTTCCTCGACGAGAACGGCGAGAAGATCTCGAAGTCCAAGGGCAACGGCCTCTCGATCGACGAGTGGCTGACCTATGCCTCCTCCGAGTCGCTGTCCTACTTCATGTTCCAGAAGCCGAAGACCGCCAAGCGCCTCTGGTGGGACGTGATCCCCAAGGCGATGGACGAGTACCACCAGCAGCTGCGGGCCTATCCGACGCAGGACGTGAAGGCGCAGCTGGCCAACCCCGTGTGGCACATCCACGGCGGCGACGTGCCCGAGTCGAAGATGGTCGTACCCTTCTCGATGCTGCTCAACCTCGCCTCGGCCGCCGGTGCCGAGGACAAGGAGGCGATGTGGGGCTTCATCCGCCGCTATGCGCCTGATGCCGCGCCGAAGAGCCACCCGGACCTCGACGCCGCCGCCGGTTTCGCGGTGCGCTACTTCAACGACTTCGTGAAGCCGACAAAGCAGTTCCGTGCGCCCACCGATCAGGAGCGGGCGGCGATGGAAGACCTCGCGGCTCAGCTCGAGGGCTACGACGGTGCGGTCGATGACGAGGCGCTGCAGACCCAGGTCTTCTCGGTCGGCAAGGCGCATGAGTTCGAGAACCTGCGCGAATGGTTCCAGGCACTCTACGAGGTGCTGCTGGGCCAGAGCCAGGGGCCGCGCTTCGGCGGGTTCATCGCGCTCTACGGCGTCGCCGAGACCGCCGCTCTGATCCGCAAGGGGCTGGCGGGCGAGCTGGGCTGATCCGCCGGGCGCTTGACGCTTCATGACGAAAAGCTACCTCCCCGGCATTCCGGGGAGGTTTTTTTTATGCGGCATCTGCTTTCTGTCCTGATGTTCGGCATTGCGCTCGCGGGTCCTGCGGCGGCGCAGCAGGCCGAGATAACCGAGACCATCCAGCGCCAGATGGACGCCTTTCTGGCCGAGGATGAATCCGCGGCCTTCGGCTTCGCAAGTCCCGGGATACAGGGCCTTTTCGGCTCTCCGGAGAATTTCGGCCGGATGGTGCGCGACGGCTACCCGATGGTCTGGAACCCTGGTGATGTGCGCTTCGGCCAGCTTGTCGAGCGCGGCGGCCTCTGGGTGCAGAACGTCTACGTGAGCGATGCCGCGGGCGCGCCCCACCTGCTCGAATATACCATGGAGCAGATCGACGGCCGCTGGCGCATTGCCGGCGTGCGGATCCTCGAGATGCCCGAAGCCGCGGTCTGACCCCAGCCTGTCCTGTTGCGCCCCGGCACGGTCTGCCGCGCGGTGCCGCCGGGACGCGTTAACCTTTGCCCTCTAGCTCTGTCTCCCGTGGGGTCGGCGCGAACCCGCGAGGCGTTTCAGAGCAGAGGGACAAGCATGAACATTGCGGTGACCGACGGGGTGGTGCTGACCCCCACGCCATTTTCCGAGGGACTGGCCGTCTGGTCGCGGGGCGACGGGCGGCCCGGATCGGCTTGAAGTTACCCACAAGTCGTGCGGCGAATTGATTCACCCACGATACTTGGTCTTGCTCGCAGCGACCTCATCATGATTCGTCATGTGGCACCGAATGATTGAGGTGCGGGCATGGGGCAGAATTGGGTGG
>JBLXGS010000005.1:0-339047 GCA_048381755.1 Roseobacteraceae bacterium | reverse complement strand
AAGGACTCCAAGGTGATCGTCGCGATCAACAAGGACGAGGAGGCGCCGATCTTCCAGGTCGCCGACTTCGGCCTCGTCGCCGACCTCTTCACCGCCGTGCCGGAACTGACCGACAAGCTCTGAGCCAACCGGCCCAAAAAATCGAGAGGCCCGCCACACCGGCGGGCCTTTTGCTTTTCAGAGCACCAGCCTGGCCAGCATCCACAGACCCATGGCAACCATCGCGAGGTTCTCGGTCAGCGATATGAAGCCCAGCGGCACGTTGCTGCCACCCCCCACGCAGGCACATTTCAACTCGCGCTTGTCGAGGTAGACCGCCTTGATCACCGAAACCGCGCCGATCGTGCCGATCACCAGAGCCACCGGCGCGGCGAGCCATGTCAGCACCCCGGCCAGCATCAAGAGGCCCGCGCCGGTCTCGGCAAAGGGATAGACATAGCCGTAGCGCACATGCCGCTGCGCCAGCAGGTCGTAGTTCAGGAACATGGTCTGGAAGCTCTCGACGTCCTGCAGCTTCTGCAGGCCCAGCAGCACCATGCCGAAGGCGATGAACCACGCGACCACCTGCCAGGAAAGTACCGTGCCCAACACCAGCCAGCTTAGCGCCAGCGCCATGAGGAAGGCGACGGTGAAGATCGCGATCACCGGGCGATAAGACGTGGCATCAGGGTCGCGCACCGGCTTGCCGAGGTGCCTGCGGACATCCTCGTAGCCGCCGATCCGCGTCCCGCCGATGAAGACCTGCGGCGTGGTCTTCACATCCTGCGCGCGCTGGAACGCCTCGGTCTCCTCCTTGCTGCGCAATGGGTGGTCGTCGACCACGAAGCCCTCACGCTCCAGCAGGTCCTTGGTCTTCAGACCCCAGGGGCAGAGGTGCTTGGGCATGACCATACGGTAGAGCTCGGCGTGACGTGTCTCGTCCTTGGGCATGGGAAATCTCCGGCTGGGTCCCCTCTCAACGCCCGGGCCCGCCGCTTGTTTCATCGCCGCCCTTCTTGCCTCCCGTGCACCCATGCACCCGGACTGTGCGTTCGGGCGAATTGTCCTGCCGGCAATCGAGCGTAGGTATAGGCGCAAGGCACGGCCACATCCCTCCCCGGCCGCTCACTCCCTCATGAACGCACAAGGACACCACCCATGTCTCTCAAAGTGAAAATCATCCTCGGTTCCACCCGCCCCGGCCGCATCGTCCCGATCGTCGGCAAATGGGTCGAAGAGATCGCCAAGCAGCAGAACGGCTTCGACGTCGAAGTCGTCGACCTGAAGGAAATCAACCTGCCCCTGCTCGACGAGGCCGGCCACCCGCGCGCCCAGGCCTACGAGCACGAGCACACGAAGAAATGGGCTGCGAAGATCGCCGAGGCCGATGCCTTCGTCTTCCTGACCCCCGAATACAACAGCTTCCCCTCGGCCGCGCTGGTCAACGCCATCCAGGCACTCGCCGTGGAATGGGAGCGCAAGGTCGCGGCCGTGGTCAGCTACGGCGGCGTCTCGGGCGGCATGCGCGCTGCGCAGGAGCTGCGCCAGCTGCTGGTCAACATGAACGTCATGGCGCTGCCGCAGTCGGTGCCGGTGCCCTTCGTGTTCAACTACATCGGCGAGGATGGCGTGCTGCGTCCCGAGCAGCCGGTCGTCGACGGCCTGAAAGGCATGTTCAACGAGCTGGCCGTCTGGGGTGAAGCGCTGAAGCCCTCGCGCGCCCAAGCCGCCTGATCGCGTATCCCCACGCATCGGACGCGGAAACGCCCGGCCATTGGCCGGGCGTTTTCTTTTGCGGCAGCAGGGTATCCGGCATCCCGGGATTCATCCTCCGGGCAGCCGCACGCGGGGCGCGGGTGCCCGAGATCAGCCGGAGATCAGCTCGACACCTGCTCGCGCAGGATCGACGCGGTCAGCGAGATCATCAGGTAGATGCCCGACAGGATCAGGAAGGCGAGGATCGTGTTCTCGAAGCTGCGCGGGTAGCTCGCATCCTGCGATGCCACCGGCTCGACCGAGGTGGTCAGGTAGCGCGCCTGGCTCTCGGCATCGCGCCGCGCCTGTTCGAGCCGCTCAAGCGCGGTCTGCAGCATCAGGTCGCGGGTGGCGAGATCGGCCTGTGCGAGCTGGATCTGCACGGCCTTCTCGGCCAGCGAATCCTCGCCCGTGGTGGCGCTGGTCATTTCGGCGTTCAGGTCGTCCAGAAGCGCCTCGAGCCGCCGCACGTCGCCGCGTGCGCCCTCGACCCGGCTGCTGTTGGGCCGAGCGTTGTCGAGCAGCGCCTGCAGGGTCAGCCGCTTTTCCTGCAGCTGCACCTCGACGTTGCTGACCTGTGTGCGCAGCGAGGCGATGCGGCCCTCGGGGTCGATCACCGAGCCCTGCTGCTGCAGGCGCACCAGCTTTTCCTGTGCGTTCTGACGCTCGACTTCCGCTTCTTCGAGGCCCACTTCGGCATCGGACACGGCGTTGGACCGCTTGCGGAGCGACAGGTTGTCGACCCGCGTCTCGGCATAGCCGATCAGCGCCCGGCTGAAGCGCGCCGCAGTCTCGGGGTCGGCGGCCTGCACCTCCATCTTCACCACGCCCTCGGTCGGATCGTAGCCGATCTCGATGTTGCGCTTGTAGATGCTGTAGGCCTCTTCGTTCGAGGCGCCCGCGTCGAGCCGCTGCAGGGGGTCGATCCAATCCTGCTGGTAATGCGCCTTGAAGCCTTCGTCGCGGTCGAGCCGCAGCATGGCATCCTTGGACATCAGATAACTCTGCACCGCGATCGCATCCTGGTTGGTGGCGAACTGCGTGCCCGAGAACAGGCTGCCCATGGAGGAAGCGGAGTTCTCTGCCTTGAGGATCAGGAACTCGGACTTGGTGGCGTACATCGGGGTGGCCACCACGTAGAAATAGTAGCCCGCGAGGATCGTCGGCAGCATCACGAAGAAGGCCAGCCGGGTCAGCAGCATCATCTGCTTCTTGCGGCGGCGCTTGGCCAGCTCCTGCTGGATCCGGGTGATCTCCGCGGCGCGGCGCTCGGCCGGGCTGACGGTCTGGGTCGAGGGCAGCTGGGTCCTCGGCGCCACCGGCTGCGGCAGGCCCTTGCCCTCGGAATGCGGCACGGGCAGCCCGGCCTCGGGAGCCTTGCCGCCGCCATCGCCGGATCCACCGGCGCCGCTGGCGGTCTCGGGCACCACCAGCTCAAGCATAGAGCTGCGCTGGAACGGATCGATGCCCTGCGCCCGCAGCATACGCACCGCGTCGTAATCCGAGGCCGGCTCGAAGCCATGCTTCTGCGCCACCCGCCGGGCCAGCCGGAGTTGGCGACCGGTGAGCCCCTCGGCGCGGATGTCGTCGAGATCGGTGCTTCCGGTTTTCGGACCGGCGGTAGCTTCGGCGACGGGCGGGGACACGGGCGGTTCGACCGCGGCGGAGACGGCGCGCGGCGTCACCTCCGCCTGCGGCGACGCGGGCGGGACCTGCCCCGGCTCAGGGCGGCGGATGCGGAACTTCTTAGCCTTGGGTTTCGTAGTCATAGAGCCGTTTCGCTTCTTCCAAGGTATCAAACTGGTGCAGCTTTCCGTCCATCAGGACCGCTGCCTTACTCGCAAACTTTTCCAGGATCGCCGGCTGGTGGGAGACGATCACGATGGTGGTGGTACGCAGTCGCTCGGCAAGGATTTCTCCGGCCTTGCGATTGAACTCGACGTCGGTCGAACTCGGCATCCCCTCGTCGATGAGGTAGATGTCGAAATCCAGTGCCAGCATCAGCGAAAAGGTGAACCGCGCCTTCATCCCCGACGAATAGGTGCCGATCGGCTGGTCGAAGTATTCGCCCAGCCCGCAGAGCCAGCGGCAGAAGGCCTCGACGTATTCGGGATCGAGGCCGTACATCCGCGCGATGAACCGGGCATTCTCGCGCGCCGAGATCTTCGACACCACGCCGCCCATGAAGCCCAGCGGGAAAGACACGCGCGAGGTCCGGCGAATTTCGCCCTCGTCGGGTTTTTCCAGCCCCGCCATCATGCGGATCAGGGTGGTCTTTCCGGTGCCGTTCGGGGCCAGAATGCCAATGCTCTCGCCGACCGCGACCTGGAAGGACACGCGATCAAGGATCACCTTACGGCGTTCCCCAGTCCAGAAGGACTTGCTGACCATATCGAACTCAATCATCACCCAGACCCCATACACAGGGCCAACATACTCCGGCCCCCGGGTTACGTGACGGTTATTTGGCGAATTAGGTTAGATTATGACCAAAATTTGAAACCACCCCCTTCTAATCGCCACACTTCCACTTGCCGGAGGAAAATCACCCGGCAGCAAACCCCGACCTTTGAATGGCGGATCGACTCCCAAAGACCTAAGTCCTGTGCCATGTCCAACCGTCTCACAAGCCTCAAGCAAGAGATCGCGGCCTGCCGCCTCTGCGCCGACCGCTTCACCGCGACCGCCACCCGCCACAGCCCGCGCCCGGTGGCGTGGTTCCGGCCCGGCGCGCGGCTGCTGATCGCCGGGCAGGCCCCGGGGATGCGGGTACACAAGTCCGGCCGCCCCTTCGACGATCCTTCGGGCGACCGGCTGCGCGACTGGCTTGGCCTCTCCGAAGCCGAGTTCTGGGACCAGAGCCGCGTCGCCATCGTGCCCATGGCCTTCTGCTTCCCGGGCTATGACGCCAAGGGGTCGGACCTGCCGCCGCCTCCCATCTGCCGCGCCACCTGGCACGATCCGCTGTTCGCAGCGCTCGGCCCGCTGCCGCTGCGGATTTACGTCGGCGGCCATGCGCATCGCTATCACCTCGGAACAAGGGCCGGCGTGACAGAAACCGTCGCCGCCTGGCGCGACCACCTTCCCCACGCTCTGCCCTTGCCCCACCCGTCCTGGCGCAATACGGGTTGGCTCAAACGCAATCCGTGGTTCGAGGCCGAGCTCCTGCCCGTCCTGCGCGCCCGTGTCCGCGAGGTCCTGACATGACGACAACACCGCTCGACGCCGCGCTCAGCGCGATGGAAGCCGCCCCCGAGGATGACAACGCCCGGCTGCGGTTCTACGAGCGCCTCGCCGATGGCGAGCTGTTCCTGCTGCTCACCCGCGAGATCGACGGCGACCAGATCGAGCCCGAGCTCTTCGACCTCGGCGATGCCCGCTTCGTGCTGGTCTTCGACCGCGAGGAGCGGCTGTCGCAATTCGTCGGCCGCGCCGCGCCCTATGCCGCGCTCTCGGGCCGCGCCGTGGCCAACATGCTGGCCGGACAGGGCATCGGCCTCGCGGTGAACATCGAGGTCTCCGAGGCCTCCACCCTGCTGCCCGCCGAGGCGGTGGACTGGCTGGCGGAAACGCTCGGTCATGGCCCTGCCGAGGGCGAGGCGCGCATCGAGGAAGTCACCAGGCCTGGTGGACTGCCCGAGGCGCTGCTTTCGGCGCTGGACACCAAGCTCGCCACCGCCGCCGGCTTCGCCCGCTGCGCCTGGCTGGCCGGGGCCTCCTACGAAGGCGGTGGGCGCGGGCACATCCTCGCCTTCGCCGGAGCCGTGCCGGGGGCCGAGGACGCGCTGGCCCGCGCGGTCAACGAGGCGCTGGTCTTCTCGGGAATCGAGGCGGGCGCCCTCGACGTGCTCTTCCTGCGCGACAGCGATCCACTGGCGGCCTCGCTCACCCGCGTCGGCCTGCGCTTCGACCTGCCGGAGATCGAGGAGCCTACGCGGGTCGAGCGCATCGCCCCCGGCTCCGACCCCGACAGCCCGCCGATCCTGCGCTGAGCGCGCGGCGCTAGAGCCCCAGTTCCTCGCGCAGAGTCGGCAGCGTGTCGTCCGGCGCGGGTGTTGCCTCCCAGACGCCGCGCGCGATGGCGCGGGCAAGGCAGAGGCTTGCCGCGTGGCCGATCTGGGCCAGCTGCAGCTGCGGAGCAACCAGCGCCTTGCGACCCGTCGCGCAGGCGAACACGAGGTCCCCGTCCATCGGCGAATGCGCCGGATGGATGGCCCGCCCGATGCCGTCCTGCGCCGCCACCGCGACGCGATGTGCCTGCGCCTTGTCGAGCTGCGCGTCGGTGGCGACCACGGCGATGGTCGTGTTCCCAAGCGCCGCCATCGCCCCGGCCTTGCGGCTCTGCGGCATCTCGTGGAAGCCCGGCACCGGCTCCGGCCCGAGCCCGCCGAACTCCTCGCCCATCTCGAAGGGGGCCGACCAGAAGTGCCGCCCCGAGGGCGTGGTGACGCTGCCCATCGGGTTCACCGCCACCAGCGCGCCGACGGTGATGCCGCCCTCGAGCACCAGCGAGGCCGAGCCCAGCCCGCCCTTGTGCTGCGCCGTCTGCGCGCCGCAGCCCGCCCCGCGCGAGCCCAGCCTGAAGCTGCTCCCGGCGTTGGCCAGCGCCTGCCGTCCGAGCGCCGGATAGGGATTCACCCCCCAATGCTTGTCGCCGCCGTTGAGCAGGTCGAAGAGGATCGCCGCCGGAACGATGGGAACGCGGGCCGAGAAGACCTCGAAGCCCCGCCCTGCCTCATGCAGCGCGTCCATCACCCCCTGCGCCGCCGCCAGCCCGAAGGCGCTGCCGCCGGAAAGCACCAGCGCGTCCACTCCGGGTGCGGATTTGTCTGGGGCCAGCAGGTCGGTCTCGCGCGTGCCGGGCGCGCCCCCCATCACCGAAACGGACGCCACCATCGGCGCGTCGGAGGTCACCACCGAAACGCCGGACTTGAGCAGGGCGTCCTCGGCGTTGCCGACCCGCAGGCCGGGCACGTCGGTGATCAGGTTCAGGGGTCCGGGTCGCATGAATCCACTCCTTGCAGCCACTGGTAAACATTTTGCTGCACTGCGGCGAAAGAACAAGGGCGCCTGCTGTCGCAGGCGCCTTTGCGTAATTGACGGACAATGAAAGGCGTGATGCCGCCGTCCTCAAGGCAAAAGTCCGCGCGTGTCCCGCCGCTGAGACATCTGTCTCGGAAAGGTCGCGTCTGACTCGCCAGCCGGGCTCAGATACAGCGCCCGCCGTCGACCTCCATGCACACGCCGGTGACCAGAGAGGCTTCGTCCGAACAGAGATAGAGCGCCGCGTTGGCCAAATCCTCGGGGGTCGAGAACCGGCCCATGGGAATGGTCGATAGGAACTTCTCCCGCATCTCGGGGGTGTCCTCGCCCATGAAGCTCTTGAGCAGCGGCGTGTCCCCCGCCACAGGGTTGAGCGCGTTGACCCGCACGCCGAAGGGCGCCAGCTCGATTGCCATGGCCCGCGTCGCGGTGATCATCCAGCCCTTTGAGGCGTTGTACCAGTTCAGCTTCGGTCGCGGCGAGACCCCCGCCGTGGAGGCGACGTTGAGGATCGCCCCCGCGCCGCGCTCCTTCATGCCCGCAACCAGCGCGCGGGCCGTCAGATAGACCGACTTGCAGTTGACCGCCCAGACCTTGTCGAAATCCGCTTCGCTGATGTCTTCCATGAAACCCGGCAGATGGGTGACCCCGGCGTTGTTCACCAGGATGTCGACCCGGCCCAGCTCGGCCCCGGCCCGCAGTGCCATCTCCTCGACCGAGGCGCCGTCGGCGACGTTCACCTCATGCGCGATACCGCCAAATTCGGCTGCCACCTCCATGGCGCCTTCCATGTTGATGTCGGCGACCATCACCCGCGCGCCCTCAGCCGCGAAGCGCCGCGCGATGCCCGCGCCGAAGCCCGAGCCCGCGCCGGTCACGATGGCGGTCTTTCCCGAAAGTCTCATGCCTGTCTCCTCCCTCAAATCCTCTGGTGCGGCGCTTAGCCGTGTCCTGCAACCGCAGGCTCACCCGTGATGCGCCGCCACCGTCTTCAGCACCGAGAAGCCGTAGAGCGCCTCGAAGCCCTTCTCGCGCCCGTGGCCGGACTTTCCAACCCCGCCGAAGGGCAGCTCCACCCCGCCCCCGGCACCGTAGTTGTTCAGGAACACCTGCCCCGCCTTCAGCTTCTTCGCGAGCCGCATCTGCCGCGCGCCGTCGCGGGTCCAGACGCTGGCGACCAGCCCGTAGGCGGTGCCATTGGCGATGCGCAGCGCCTCGGCCTCATCCTCGAAGGGGATGACCACCTGCACCGGGCCGAAGATCTCGTCCTGCGCCAGCGCATGCTCCGCCGGGACCGGCCCGTAGAGGCAGGGGGCAACGTAATGCCCGCCCTCGGGCAGCCCCTCGGCCAGCCTTGCGCGCGCCAGCACCGGCAGATCGGCGCCCTGCTCCAGGAAGCCTTCGACGCGGCGCTTCTGGGTTGCGTTGATCAGCGGGCCGATGTCGTGATCCGCCATGGCGGGGCCGACGAGCTTGGCCTCGTAGGCGGCGGCCATGCGGCTCATCACCTCGTCCAGCACCTCGCGCTGCACCAGTATGCGCGAGGAGGCCGAACAGGTCTGCCCCGCGTTCTGCAGCCCGGCATTCACCAGAAACGGCAGCGCGGCGTCGAGATCGGCATCGGCGAAGACCAGCTGCGGAGATTTGCCGCCCAGCTCCAAGGTCACCGGGATGACGTTGTCAGCGGCGGCACGCTGCACGGCGCCGCCGGTGGCGACCGAGCCGGTGAAGCTCATGTGCTGCACGCCGGGATGCGACGAGAGCGCCGCCCCCGCCTCGGACCCCAGCCCCGGCACCACGTTGAGCGCCCCCGCAGGAAGCCCCGCCTGCTGCGCCAGATCGGCGAAATGCAGCGCCGTCAGGCAGGCATCCTCGGCCGGCTTGAGCACGCAGGCATTGCCCATGGCGAGCGCCGCACCGACCGAGCGGCCGATGATCTGCATCGGGTAGTTCCATGGCACGATATGGCCGGTGACCCCATGCGGCTCGCGCAGCGTGTAGACGGTGTAGCCATCAAGATAAGGAATGGTCTCGCCGTGGATCTTGTCCGCCGCGCCGCCGTAGAACTCGCAGTAGCGTGCCAGCGCCACCGCGTCGGCCCGCGCCTGCGTCAGCGGCTTGCCCACGTCCTGCGCCTCGATCCGGGCAAGCAGGTCGACGTTCTCCAGAACCAGTTGCCCGATCCGGGTAAGGATGCGCCCGCGCTCCAGCGCGGTCATCGCGCCCCATTCTCCGTCGAGCGCCGCCTGCGCCGCGGCCACGGCCTCGTCGATCTCGGCCTTGCCGCCGCGGGCGATGCGCCCGATCTCCTCGCCCGTGGACGGATCGCTCAGCGGCAGCGTGTCCGCGGTCTCGCGCCATGTGCCGCCAATGAGCACGCGGGCGCTGTCAAAGGGGCTCCCCTCCGGCATCGTCATCTCCTCCCATGTCCGGCGCCGGAAGTTTCGGCGCCGCCTCCATGAGGGATTTGGTATACCAGTGCTGGGGATTGTCAAACACGTCGCTTGTGTCGCCGCGCTCGACGATTTCGCCTTCGCGCATCACCAGCACCCGGTCGGTGATCGAGCGCACCACCGAAAGATCGTGGCTGACAAAGAGATAGCTGAGGCCCCGCGTCCGCGACAGCTCGGCCACAAGGTCTAGGATCTGTGCCCTCACCCGTACGTCGAGCGCCGAGACCGCCTCGTCGAAGATCACCAGCTCGGGCTCGATGATCAGCGCGCGGGCGATGGCGATGCGCTGGCGCTGGCCGCCGGAGAAGGCGTGGATCGGGGCCTCCGCGTGCTCGGGCTTCAGCCCCACGGCGGTGAGCGCTCCGGCGATGGCGGCCTGCCGCGCCGCGCCCTTGGGCGGGTCCGGGAGCAGATGGAACGGCTCGGCGATGATCCGTCCGACGCTGTGGCGCGGATTGAATGAGCCATAGGGGTCCTGGAACACCACCTGCACGCGACGGCGAATTTCCGGGTCGGGCCTGCCGTGCGAGAGGATCGGCTTGCCGTCGAGGGTGATCTGCCCCGCCTGTAGCGGCTCCAGCCCGAGGATCGCCCGGCTCAGCGTCGACTTGCCACAGCCAGACTCGCCCACCAGACCCACCCGCTCGCCGCGGCGGATGTCGAAGCTGATGCCCTTCACCGCGCGGAACCGGCGGCGCGCTGCGAAGGGGTGTCTGCGCGGCAGCGGGTAGTCGCGGACCGCCTCCTGCACGCTGAGCATGGTCTCGCCGGGGGTGACAGGAACCAGTGGAGCCTGATGACGAGACGCCTCGAAGAGCTGCCGGGTGTAGGGGTGGCACTGCTCGGCCAGAACCTGCGACGTGGGCCCCTGCTCGACGATGCGCCCGGCGTTCATCACCGCGATGCGATCGGCCATACCCGCCACCACGGCGAGATCGTGGGTGATCATCAGCATGGCCATGCCCTCTTCGCGCACCAGTCCGGTGAGCAGCTCGAGGATCTGCGCCTGCGTCGTCACGTCGAGCGCGGTGGTCGGCTCGTCGGCGATCAGCAGCTTGGGGCGCAGCGCGATGGCCATGGCGATGCCGACCCGCTGGCGCTGCCCGCCCGAGAGCTCATGCGGGTAGCGGGTGGGCGGGATGCGCTCGGGGTCGAGCCCGACGCGGGCCATGACCTCGGCGGCACGGGCGCGGGCGGCGTCGCGGCCCATCGCCCTGTGGACGAGGATCGTCTCCATCACCTGGTCGCCGATGCGCTGCACCGGGTTGAGCGCGGTCATCGGCTCCTGGAAGACCATCCCCACCTCGCGTCCGCGCAGGGCGCAGAGGTCGCGCTCGGTCAGCGACAGCAGGTCACGACCCGAGAGCAGCAGCCTGCCGGAGGTCGCGGCCCCCTCGGGCAGCAGCCCTATGGCGGCCAGCGCGGTCATTGACTTGCCCGAGCCCGACTCGCCGGTGAGCGCGAGGATCTCGCCCTCCGCCAGCGAGAGCGAAACCTCCTGCAGGATCGGGGCACTGCCGATGGAGAGGGACAGACCCTCGATCTGCAGCAGCGCCTGTGTGGCCCGCGGGACCTGTGGCTCTGCCCCCGGACCCCCGGAATATTCGGATCTAGGAGAAGGGATCATGCGCGGGTCGGCCTCAGGCGGGGGTCGAGATGGTCCCGCAGACCGTCACCGAGCAGGTTGAGGCCGAGCACCGTCAACAGGATCGCCAGGCCGGGCACGATGGCGACATGCGGCGCGAGCGCCACCATGGTCTGCGCGTCGGCCAGCATGCGGCCCCAGCTCGGCACCGGCGGCTGCGCGCCGAGGCCGACGTAGGAGAGCCCCGCCTCGGCGAGAATGCCGAGCGAGAACTGGATGGTGCCCTGCACGATCAGCAGGTTGGCGAGGTTGGGCAGGACATGCTCAGCGCTGATCCGCGGCGCGCCCTTGCCCGCAACCCTGGCAGCCAGGATAAACTCGCGGCGCCAGAGACTGAGCGCACCGCCGCGGGTGAGCCGCGCGAAGACCGGGATGTTGAAGATGCCGATGGCGAGGATCGCGTTAAGCGCGCCGGGGCCGAAGATCGCGGTGATCAGGATGGCGATGACCAGCGAGGGGAAGGCGAAGATCAGATCGTTGGTGCGCATCACCAGCTCGTCGAGCCAGCCGCCCTGCCGCGCGGCAGCGGCCAGCCCCAGCGGCACCCCGAGCCCCATGCCCAGCCCCACCGCCACAAGCGCGACGGCCAGCGAAGTGCGTGCGCCGGTCATCACCATGCTGAGCATGTCGCGGCCGAGGTGGTCAGTGCCCAGCCAATGCGCCGCGGAGGGCGGCTGCAGGCGGGCGGCGATGTTCACCGCCTCGACGTCGCCCGGGGTCCAAGCGAAGGAAATGAGCGCGGCGAGGGTGAAGGTCAGCGTCAGCAGTGTGCCGAGGATCAGCGTGGGTTTCATCGCGCGCCCCTCAGTCTCGGGTCGGCGATGGCATAGGCCATGTCGGTCAGGAAATTCACCGCGATCACCGCGAAGACCAGCAACATGACCACCGACTCGACCACGATCAGGTCGCGCTGGGTGATCGACTGGAAGATCAGCCGACCAAGACCGGGCAGGAAGAACACCTGCTCGATGATGATCGCCCCTGCGAGCAGGAAGGAGAACTGCAGCCCGAGGATGGTCAGCACCGGAATGAGCGCGTTGCGCAGCCCGTGTCGCCACATCGCCTGCCGCCGCGAGAGCCCCTTGGCGCGGGCGGTGCGGATGAAATCCTCCGAGAGGATGTCGATCAGCGAGGACCGCATGACTCGCGCGAGGATCGCCGCCTGTGGCAGCGCCAGCGCCACCGCCGGCAAGGTCAGCGATTTCAGCGCCATGAGCGGCTGCTCCCAGCCGGGAAAGCCGCCGGCGCTGAACCAGCGCAGCTTCAGCGCGAAGAGCAGCACCAGCAGCATGGCGAACCAGAAGTTGGGGATGGCTATGCCGAGCTGGGTGGCCCCGATCACCCCGGCGTCCCCGGCTTTGCCACGGCGGGCGGCGGCATAGATGCCCGCGGGCAGCGCGATCAGCGTCGAGAGCCCCAGCGCGTAGAGCGCCAGCGGCAGCGAGACGGTGATGCGCTCGGCGACCATCTCGGCGACCGGGGTGCGATAGGTGTAGGAGGTGCCGAAATCGCCGGATAGCATGCCGCCGAGCCAGCTCAGGTAGCGCTGCCATTTCGGCAGGTCGAGGCCGAGTTCGCTGCGCAGCGCCGCCACCGTGTCGGGCTGGGCGTTCATCCCGAGCATGTAGCTGGCCGGATCGCCGGGGGCGACCTCGACCACCAGGAAGATGACCAGCGACGCCACCAGCAGGGAAACCGCCAGCGAGGTCAGACGTTTGAGCGCGTAGCCTAGCATGGGGCCACGTTAGGCGCGGGGCGCGGCACGGTCCAGACGCTCAATGCTGGATCAGCTCGAGCGGGTCGTAGCCGAAGCCACGCCCCCAGGCCACATGCGGCAGACTGTCGGGCTTGAAGCGCAGCCCCTCCATCTCGTCGCGGGTGACGAAGCGGCGCTCGGTGACAACACCCTCGGGGTCCTGCCAGGCGGCGTCGAGCTGGCCCGCCACGATGTGGCAGCGGAAGAAGATCTCGACCTGGTGAAAGCCGCTGGCGGGATCGTGGAACTCGTTGACCAGACACGGCGGGCCGACCTTCACCGCGAGCCCGGTTTCCTCGAGCAGTTCGCGGGCGAGGTTGTCGGGCAGCGAGGCACCCGGTTCGACGCCGCCACCGGGGGCACACCAGAGGTCGCTCTTGCCACCGGGCCAGGCGTTGACCAGCAGCAGCCGGTCCTCGTGCAGCAGCACGGCGCGAGCAGCGATGCGGGGGGACTTCGGCATGGGCTTCCCTTCGGGCGTGGTCTTTTGCCCTTTCATAGGGTCGGGCAGGCGCGTATCTCAAGCGCCGACCCAGCCCTGCTCCGTTTTCCCTGCTCGAAAGCCCCTGCCCGTGCTCGACCTGACCCTTCAGAACGCCCCCATCCTGCGCCCCGAGGGCTGGAGCGACGCGCCGCTGTCCATCGGTGATGGCCTCATCGGAAGCGGTGGCGGCAAGGCGGTCGACCTATCGGGCTTCGAGGTGCTCCCGGGGATCGTCGACGCCCATGGCGACGGCTTCGAACGGCACATGGCACCGCGCCGCGGGGCGCTTCGCGAGCGCGCCTCGGGGGTACAGGCCTGCGCCGCCGAACTGGCGGCCTGCGGCATCACGACGGCGGCGCTGGCGCAGTTCTGGTCCTGGGAAGGCGGCATGCGCGGGCCGGAGTTCGCAAGCGAGGTCTTTGCAGCCGTGACCGAGGTGGCGCCGACCGTGCCCGTCGACCTGCGCCTGCAACTGCGGCTCGAGACGCATTTCCTCGACGGCTTTGCCGGGGCGGAAGAGGCGGTAGAGCGCTGGGGCATCTCCTACGTGGTGTTCAACGACCACCTGCCGCACCAGCGCCTCGCCGAGGGGCGCAAGCCGCCGCGGCTCACTGGGCAGGCGCTCAAGAGCGGTCGCAGCCCCGAGGCGCATCTGGCGCTGATGACAGGGCTGCACGCACGCGGCGACGAAGTGCCAGCGGCGCTGGATGGGCTCTGCGCGAGGCTGGCGGCGCGCGGCGTGACCATGGGCAGCCATGACGACCGTACCGCCGACGGCCGCGCCACATGGCGCGCGCGGGGTGCGCTGGTCTCGGAATTCCCCGAGACGGTCGAGGCCGCGCAGGCGGCCCGCGAGGCTGGCGAGTTCATCGTGCTCGGCGCGCCCAACGTTGTGCGCGGGGCGAGCCACGCGGGCAATGTCTCGGCGCTGGAACTGGTGGGGATGGGCCTCTGCGATGCGCTGGCCTCGGACTACCACTACCCCGCCCCGGCGCGCGCGGCTTGGCGCTGCGTGGAACTTGGACTGCTGAACGAGGTCGAAGCCTGGAAGCTGGTGTCGGAAGGACCCGCCCGCCTGCTAGGGCTGACGGACCGCGGCCGGATCGAGGACGGGCTGCGCGCCGATCTGCTCATTCGCGAGCGGGGCACCCGGCGCATCGTGGCGACCATCGCCGGAGGCCGCGTTGCCTACATGAGCGGGGATGTGGCCGGGCGCTTCATTCGCTGAAGCGCCGCCTCACGATGATCAGCCGCCGCGGACGATGCGGTTGACGTGGCCCATCTTGCGGCCCGGCTTGGCCTCGGCCTTGCCGTAGAGATGCAGCGCTGTGTCGGCCTCGCGCAGCAGCTCGGGCACCCGGTCCATGTCGTCGCCGATCAGGTTCTCCATCTGCACGTCCGAGTGCCGTCCGCCGTCGCCCAGCGGCAGTCCCGCGACAGCGCGGATGTGCTGTTCGAACTGGTCCACGCTGCAGCCGTTCTGCGTCCAGTGGCCTGAGTTGTGCACCCGCGGTGCGATCTCGTTGACCACCAGCCCGTCAGCGCAGACGAAGAGCTCCACGCCCATGACGCCCACGTAGTCGAGCGAATTGAGGATGCGGCCAGCCAGCAGGATCGCGTCCTGCCGGTGCGCGGGGGTCAGCCGCGCGGGCACGGTGGTGGTGCGCAGGATGCCGTCGCGGTGGACGTTCTCGCCGGGATCGAAGCAGGCGACCTCGCCGTCCACCCCGCGCGCCGCGATCACCGAGACCTCGTGAGAGAAATCGACAAATCCCTCGAGCACCGCCGGAGCGCCGTTCATCGCCTCGAAGGCATCGGCGGCATCGTCCTTCGACAGGATGCGCGCCTGGCCCTTGCCGTCGTAGCCGAAGCGGCGGGTCTTGAGGATGGCCGGAGCACCGATCAGTTCGAGCGCGTTGTTGAGGTCCGCCTCTGTATCGACGGCTGCGAAGGGCGCTGTGCGCAGCCCGAGACCCGAGAGGAATTCCTTCTCGGTCATCCGGTCCTGGCTGACGCGCAGCGCCTCGCGGCCCGGACGGATCGGGCGCAGAGCCTGCAGCGTGTCGAGCGCCTCGGTGGGGATGTTCTCGAACTCGTAGGTGACCACGTCCACCGACTCGGCAAAGCGCGTGAGCGCCGCCTTGTCATCGTAGGAGGCGGTGGTCACCGCGTGGGCGACGTGACCGGCGGGCGGCTCGGCACCCGGCTCGAAGATATGCGTGCGATAGCCGAGGCGGCTGGCGGCCACGGAGAGCATCCGTCCCAGCTGTCCGCCGCCGAGAATGCCGATGGTTGCACCTTGGGGAAGAGCGTCAGACATGGGGGCCTCCGGAACTGGAACGGGTTTTGCCGCTTTTCCTGCGGATTGGCGCGGCTTGCAACACCCGTTTGTGTGGCGCGAAGCCGGAGTGCGCCCATCTGACCTCAGCACAAGCACCAACACGAGGCGGGCGGGCGATGGCCGGCGGCGTGGCGCTACAGGAATTGCGGTCTGTGCTTCATGCCGCCCAAACCCGGATCACATCGTTCTCCAGAGCCCTGACTCAAAAGCGCCAGCCCGTGGAGACGGGCCGGCACTTGTCCGGCGGCCTTCGGCCTTGCTCCGGGCCAAGAGACGGCGAGGTCAGTCCCGCACAGGCTCGTCGGGGATCGAGTCCGACAGCGCCTGCCGCCAGGCGTCGAGCCGCTCGGCAAGGCCCTCGTCCTGCAGCGCAAGGATGCCCGCCGCCATCAGCCCGGCATTGGCCGCGCCAGCAGCCCCGATGGCCATGGTCGCCACCGGAAAGCCGCGCGGCATCTGCAGGATGGAATAGAGGCTGTCGATTCCCGAGAGCGCCTTGGTCTGCACCGGCACGCCGATCACCGGCACGCGGGTCTTCGAGGCCATCATGCCCGGCAGGTGCGCCGCGCCGCCGGCACCGGCGATGATCACTTGCAGGCCGCGCCCGGCGGCCTCTTTGCCGTAGGTCCAGAGCCGGTCCGGCGTGCGGTGCGCCGAGACGATCTTGACCTCGTAGGCCACGCCCAGCTCGTCGAGCATCTGCGCCGCTTCCTGCATGGTGGGCCAGTCCGACTGGCTGCCCATGATGATGCCGACCTTCACCTTTTCCGTCATGTCCGGGCCTCTTTCGCCTGCTGGATCCGCCTTGTGAGGGCGGCACTATAGCGAGGGCACCCCCGGTGTCCATGGCCCGGTGTCCATGGCATGTCCATGTCACGACAGGCGAATGCGTGCATGCCGGGCAATTGGCTTGAAACCTCGCCGTCACCGTCACTTCCCTGCCCTGCGCATTTGGTCCGACGCCCGGCCCGTGCCAAGGTACCGCCATCACCGGCGAGAGGGAGACCGCCATGAAAGTGGGAATCGTGGGCGCAGGCATGGTCGGCTCGGCAGCGGGCTACGCGATCGCCCTGCGCGGCGGCGCCAGCGAGATCATCCTGGTGGACCGGAACGAGGCACTGGCCCGCGCGCAGGCCGAGGACATCGCCCATGCGGTGCCCTTCGCCCACCCCTGCCAGGTGCGCTCGGGCGGTTACGAGCGGCTCGAGGGGGCGGCGATCGTGATCCTCGCTGCGGGTGTGGCACAGAAGCCCGGAGAGAGCCGCCTGAGCCTGCTCTCGCGCAACGCAGAGGTGTTCGCCCAGGTGATCGAGGGCGTGCAGAAGGCGGCGCCACAGGCGATGCTGCTGGTCGCCTCGAACCCGGTGGACGTGATGACCGAGGTGGCGCTGCGCGCCTCGGGCCTGCCCGCCGGGCAGGTCATCGGCTCGGGCACCATCCTCGACACCGCACGCTTCCGCTGGCTGCTGGGCGATCACCTCGGCATCGCGGCGCAATCGGTGCATGCCTACGTGCTGGGTGAGCATGGAGATTCAGAGGTGCTGGGCTGGGCCTCAGCCCGTGCCGGGGCGATCACCGTCGGCGAGTTCGCCGAGCAGGTCCACGCGCCGATCACCGAGGAAGTGCGGGCACGCATCGACGAGGCGGTGCGCCGCGCCGCCTATCGCATCATCGAGGGCAAGGGCGCGACCTGGTACGGCATTGGCGCGGGCCTCGCGCGGATCGTGCAGGCGGTGCGCGACGATCAGCGGGCGGTGCTGTCGGTCTCGGTGGTGACGCCGCTGGTGGAGGGGGTCGAGGAGGTAGCGCTCAGCCTGCCCCGCGTGGTCGGCGCGGGCGGCGTCCTGACGACGCTGACCCCCGATCTCGACCCGTCCGAGGCGGCGGCGCTGCGCGCCTCGGCGGAGATGCTGAAGGACACCGCGCTGGGTATCCGCTAGGGGCAAGCGCGGGCCGACCGGCCCGTCGCTGTCTTTGGTGAAGGACCGCGCTCAGGCGCGGCCGTAGGCTTCCGCCATGGCGATCTGCAGCGCCTCTTCGGCGCTCTTGCCCGCCCAGTTGATCAGCTGGAAGCAGGGATAGTAGCGCTCGGAGGTCATCACCGCCGCGCCGATCATCGTGTCGATCTGCTCGGGGCTGGCGACCTGGCCGCCTGCGAGCACCAGCCCGTAGCGGTAGACCATCAGCTTGGACTCCGCCCAGTAGCAGAAGGCGCCCGCCCAGCACTGGTCGTTGACCGCGTTGAGACCGGCATAGAGCTCCGGCAGCGAGTCCTTCGGCGGCTCCATCTCGAAGCTGCAGATCATCCGCAGCGTCTCGTCATAGGGGGACCATGCGAGGGTGATCGAATAGGTGCGCCACTGGCCCTCGACCGCCATGGCGATCTGGTCTTCGCCAACGCGGTCGAAATCCCAGTCATTGGTCTCAGCCAAGGTCTCGACGATGTCGATGGGGTGCAGCTCTTCGCTCAGAAAGTCTTCGGACAGTGCCATGCGCCACCTCTTATGGTTGTAGCTTTGGGGCTTGGCAGCGCCCCGCGTGCTAGGTGCCTGCTCGTAGAGATGTTGGGGGTAAACCCTCGTCTCTTACCATATATCGTGCCTGTGGCCTGCACCTTCTGTAAAGCGAAATGTTCGTGACGCACGCAATAAGTTGTGGAGTGATCTGTTATTTAATCAAGATGCAGATTCCCCCTCTGTGGGCAACTCCGGGGAGTCCCGAGGGGGCCAGACTCAAGGTTCCGAGTCTTTTCAGGGGCCTGACTCCTGAAGGCGGGCTGTGGATGAAATCAGGGAAACGGGTGCGCAATCCGGGACAAATCCGATGCCGATTTCGCCGAGGATTCCTCAGGAAACGGCTCGAATACTCCCACAGGGCGCCATGGCGACCATCAAGTACCGTTTAAGGTGTATCTCATCGCCACGGCACACGGCTCAGGACATCGGCGCAGGCCCGTCGCAGGCCGCGAGCACCGGTCGGGCAGCATCGGCCGGAACCACGGTGAAATGCTGCTCGAGCAGCCGCTCGCCATTCGCTTCCAGAGCCATGGTCCAGGGACCCTCGACCATCTCGTAGGCGTATTCGAAGGTGAAGAGGCTCACGCTCGGCTCCCCCGGCGAGGCACCGGTCGTCCAGCTTTCCACCTCGACCGCCCGCGGGCCCATCGGCGGGTGGGTGACGACCACCTGCAGCGCCATGGGGTCGGCGGCCTGATCCAGCGTGAAACGGATGCCGAAGCTGATGCCGAGCGCGGCGGGCACCACCTGGGTCGCCACGTCGACGCGGCGTCCGGGCGAGATCAGGTTGATCACCCCCTGCTCGGTCTCGGGCGCGGGACGCGCCCCCTCGGGCGTGACCTGGCAGATCACCCCGCGCTCGAGCAGCACCACGGGGGCTTCGGCAAAAGAAAGGCCGGACCCCGCAAGAGCGGGTCCGGCCAGCGTCATGAGGATCGCGAAAGCGCGCATCAGCCGATCGCGGCGGCTTTCACGTCATCGTCGATGTAGGGCACGTATTGCGCGAAGTTCTCGGCGAACATGTTCACCAGCTTGGCGGCCTGTGCATCGAAGGCGTCCTTGTCCGACCAGGTACGGCGCGGGTCGAGCAGCAGCTCGGGCACGCCCTCGACCGAGACCGGAACCTCGAAGCCGAAGTTCGGGTCCTTGCGGAACTCGACCTTGGCGAGCGAGCCGTTCAGCGCCGAGTGCAGCAGCGAGCGGGTCGCCTTGATCGGCATGCGGTGGCCGGTGCCATAGGCGCCGCCGGTCCAGCCGGTGTTCACCAGCCAGCAGGTCGCGCCATGCTTGGCGATCTTGTCGCGCAGCAGGTTGCCGTAGACCTCGGGGCGCAGCGGCATGAAGGGCGCGCCGAAACAGGTCGAGAAGGTCGGCTGCGGCTCGGTCACGCCACGCTCGGTGCCCGCCACTTTCGAGGTGAAGCCCGACAGGAAGTGGTACATCGCCTGGGCCGGGGTCAGCCGCGCGATCGGCGGCAGGACACCGAAGGCGTCGCAGGTCAGCATGATGATGTTCTTCGGGTGCCCGCCGAGCGCGGTGGACGACGCGTTCGAGATGTACTCGAGCGGGTAGGCGCAACGCATGTTGGCGGTCAGGCTGTCATCCTCGAAGTCGAGCTCGAAGGTCTCCTCGTCGAAGACCATGTTCTCGATCACCGTGCCGAACTTCGAGGTGGTCGCGTAGATCTCGGGCTCCGCCTCGGCCGACAGGTTGATCGTCTTGGCGTAGCAGCCGCCCTCGAAGTTGAAGGTGCCACGGTCGGACCAGCCATGCTCGTCATCACCGATCAGCACGCGCTCGGGATCGGCCGAGAGGGTGGTCTTGCCGGTGCCGGACAGGCCGAAGAAGACGGCGGTGTCGACCGGGTTGTTCGGCGCGTGGTTTGCCGAGCAGTGCATCGCCATGATGCCCTTGAGCGGCAGCATGTAGTTGAGCAGCGTGAAGACCGACTTCTTGTTCTCACCGGCGTATTCGGTGCCGCCGATGAGAATGGTCTTCTTGTCGAAGTTCAGCGCGATGACGGTGTCGGACCGGCAATCGTGCTTCTTCGGGTCCGCCTTGAAGCTCGGGCAGTTGATGATGGTGAAATCGGCGAGGAACTCGTCGAGCTGCTCGCGCTCGGGACGGCGCAGCATGTGACGGATGAACAGGCCGTGCCATGCCAGCTCGGTCACCATGCGCACCTTGATCGAATGCGCCGGGTCCGCGCCGCCGACGAGGTCCTGGACGTAGTAGTCCTTGCCCTTCATGTGCTCGAGCATGTCGGCGTGCAGCGCGTCGAAGCCCTCGGGCGACATGGCGCGATTGTTTTCCCACCAGATGTTGTCTTCGACCGAGGGGGTCTTGACCACGTGCTTGTCCTGCGGCGAACGGCCGGTGAACTTGCCGGTGGTGACGTAGAAGGCACCGCCTTTGCCCAGCGTGCCCTCGCCGCGCTTCAAAGCGGCCTCGATCAGCGCAGGCTCCATAAGATTGTAATAGACATTGCCCAGCCCTTCGATCCCCTGATCTTCAAGCCGGAATTGCGGGTTCACCCGTCCAAATGTCATCTGCCAAGCTCCTGTAGCCGCTAAACTGGGCGGCGGTAGTCATTGGGGCGGCATGGTGGCTGCCGTCCGCCGGCAGCGCCCGCCACCGGTATCAGAGGCTTTAACATGTTGGGAACGGCCAAGAACAGAAGTCATCCGGCCAGTTAGCGCAACCAAAATGGCTTTAGCGTTAGCACCCGGTAAGGCTAGCGTTACCATCGGTCACCGTTTCTGCAACTTGCGCCAGCAAGGTGAGACATTTTAGCCATTCCTTACCCAATCTGCGCTGCAATTAAGTCGCAGCTCTGCACTGATTCGCGGTATGGGATTGTTGAACAATCAGAAACTTCGCATACTCGCCGGAAAAAGAAGGCATAACAGAGCAGTACAAGGATGAAGTGCTATGTCTAAAATCGCCCTGGTGGACGATGACAGGAACATCCTGACATCCGTGTCCATGACACTCGAGGCGGAAGGGTTCGAAGTCGAGACTTACAATGACGGGCAGTCTGCGCTGGATGCGTTCAGCAAGAAGATGCCCGACATGGCTGTTTTCGACATCAAGATGCCGCGCATGGACGGGATGGATCTGCTGCAGCGCGTGCGTCAGAAATCGCGCATGCCGGTGATCTTCCTCACGTCCAAGGACGATGAGATCGACGAGGTGCTCGGCCTGCGCATGGGCGCGGACGACTACGTCAAGAAGCCGTTCAGCCAGCGCCTGCTGGTCGAGCGCATCCGCGCGCTCCTGCGCCGTCAGGAAGCTCAAGCTGGTGAAGTCGTTGGGGATACCGAGGACACCAAGCTGATGACCCGCGGCTCGCTCACCATGGACCCGCTGCGCCATGCGGTCAGCTGGAAGGGCAAGGACGTCTCGCTCACCGTGACCGAATTCCTGCTGCTGCAGGCGCTCGCCCAACGGCCCGGCTTCGTGAAGTCGCGCGACCAGCTGATGGATGTCGCCTACGACGATCAGGTCTACGTCGACGACCGCACCATCGACAGCCACATCAAGCGCCTGCGCAAGAAGATGCGAACCGTGGACGAGGATTTCTCGGCCATCGAAACGCTCTATGGCATCGGGTATCGTTACAACGAAGAGTAAGCGATGGCCCTGGCCGAAAGGATCTCGATGCGCGACGAAGAGTCGGGCGACAGGCAAGACGCCGATGTTGTTCTCGGAGATGACTGGATCGCCCCGGACAGCACCGTGGAAAAGGAATTGCGGGACAGCCGTGCCCGGCGCTCCCTCTTTTCCCTCAACCGGTCCCCGCTGACGCGCAAGATCATCACGTTCAACCTCATTGCGTTGAACGTGCTGGCTGCGGGTATCCTGTGGCTGAATTCCTCGCGCGATACGCTCGCCCTGCAGCGCGCCGATGCGACGCTCGCCCAGGCGGAGCTGATCGCCGACGTCTTCGAGATGCAGCTGCCCGAGGGTGCGCCGGTCAGCCTCGGCTCGTCGGACGGCATCGACGTGGCCGCCACGATCGGCAGTCTCGACCTGCGCCGGGGCACCAAGGTGATGATCTTCGACGCGGGCAGCTTCCTCGTCGGCGAAGCCGGCGGACCGCCTGCGATGGCGACCGGCCCCGCCGGGCGCGACACGATGATCTCTAACTTCCTCGACCAGCTCTGGCAGGGGATTTCCGGCCTCTTCTCCTACTTCCAGCAGCCACCGGCGCTCGACCTCGAAGACCGGCTGCGCCAGCAGATCGAGGCGGGCGATCCCGCCACGGCGCGCGTCGAGGCCGGAATCGGCGAGGCGGGAGAGACGCTGTTCACCGCCTTCTCCCCGATCCGCCAGGGCGCCAACATCATCGGCAGCGTCGCCCTCGTCGCCGCCGCGCCCGAGATCGACTCCGCCGTGAGCGCCGAGCGCGAGCGCGTGCTGCAGATGTTCGTCATCGCGACGCTGGTCTCCATCGGCCTCAGCCTCGTGCTGGCCTCGACCATCGCCAACCCGATCTCCGATCTGGCCGATGCCGCCGAGATCGGCCGCGATCGCAACAAGTCGCAGGGCAATTCGCGCCGCATCCGCATCCCCGACCTGACCGCCCGCCCCGACGAGATCGGCCGCCTGTCGGGCGCGCTGCGCGGCATGGTCGCCGCGCTCTACGACCGGATCGATGCAAACGAGCAGTTTGCCGCGGACGTGGCGCATGAGATCAAGAACCCGCTCGCCAGCCTGCGCTCGGCGATCGGCAGCCTGCGCATCGTCAAGAAGGACGAGCACCGCGACAAGCTGCTCAACGTGATCGAGCACGACGTGCGCCGCCTCGACCGTCTGGTGTCGGATATCTCCAACGCCTCGCGCCTCGACTCCGAGCTGGTCAAGGAAGAGGAGCAGGAGTTCAACCTGCTCGAGATGCTCGGAAACCTCGGGCAGTTCCTCGGCGAGGACGCCCGCAAGAAGGGCATCGAGTTCATCACCGACCTGCCCGAGAAGCCGATCCGCATCAACGGGCTGGAGCCGCGCCTCGCGCAGGTTTTCGTCAACCTGATCACCAACGCCATCTCCTTCTGCGAGGACGGCGACGCGATCCGCGTCTGGGCCCGCCGCCGCGACAACCGCGTGCTGGTGGTGGTCGAGGACACCGGCCCCGGCATCCCCGAAGAGGCGCTGCAGAAGATCTTCAAGCGCTTCTACTCGCAGCGCCCCGAGAACGACTTCGGCAACAATTCCGGCCTCGGCCTCGCCATCTCGAAGCAGATCGTCGAGGCGCATGGCGGGGTGATCTGGGCCGAGAACATCCGCCCGACCGAGGCGGACATCACCTCCGAGCCGCTCGGCGCGCGTTTCGTCGTCGGCCTGCCCGTCTGACCCCATGAGCCCCCCGCATCCGCTGATCCTCCACGCCACCGCGGTGGCGGTGGAGGGGCGCGCGCTGCTGATCCGCGGCGCATCCGGTGCGGGAAAGTCGGGGCTGGCGCTAGAGATGATGGCGCGTGGCGCACGGCTGGTGGCGGATGATCGCGTTGTCCTGACGCTCGAGGACGGCACGCTCTGGGCCGCCCCACCTGCCCCGCTCGCCGGGCTGATCGAGGCGCGCGGCCTGGGCCTTCTGCCTGTCGACCACCTGCCCCGCGCCGAACTCGTCGCCGTGCTAGACCTCGACGCCCCCGAAACCGAGCGCATGCCGCCACGCCGGGAAATCATGCTGCAGTCGCGAAATCTCCCCTTGCTTCACAATGCCGCGCATCCCTATTTTCCCGCAGCGCTCGTTCAATATCTGAAGGGTGCAACAAGGGATCCGCAGAATGGATGACTCGCCGAAAGCACCCCAGCACGTGGTGCTGGTCACCGGCCCCTCGGGCGCCGGGCGCTCCACCGCGATCAACGCGCTGGAGGATTTCGGGTTTGAAGCCATCGACAATATCCCGCTGGGGCTGATCCCCCGCCTGCTCGAAGGTCCGACGCTGGACCGGCCGCTGGCGCTCGGCGTCGACATCCGCAACCGCGACTTCACTGTCGAGGGACTACTGGCGCTGCAGGCCGCGCTGGCCGGTCAGCCGCAGATAAGCCCGCAGCTTCTCTACCTCGATGCCGCGCCGACGGTGCTGGCGCGGCGCTATTCCGAGACCCGCCGCCGCCACCCGCTCGCCCCCGACAGCGCCTACACCGAAGGCATCACCCGCGAGCTGGCGCTTCTGGAACAGGCGCGCGCCGCCGCCGACATTCTGATCGACACCTCCGAGATGAGCCCGCACGAGCTGCGCGCCCAGCTTGCAACCTGGTTTGCTGGCGAACAGGCGCAGCAGCTCGCCGTCTCGGTCGAGAGTTTTTCCTACAAGCGCGGCCTGCCGCAGGGGCTCGACACGGTCTTCGACTGCCGCTTTCTCGACAACCCGCACTGGGTGCCGGAGTTGCGCGGCCTGACCGGGCTCGACGCGCCGGTGCAGACCCACGTGAAATCGGACCCGCGCTTCGACGCATTCCTCCATAAGGTGATCGACCTTGCGCTCTTTCTCCTTCCGGCCTGTACCGAAGAGGGCAAGGCGCATCTCTCCTTCGGCTTCGGCTGTACCGGCGGACAACATCGTTCCGTCACTGTGACCGAAACCGTCGCGCGTGCCCTTGCAGAGCAGGGCTGGCAGGTGTCAACTAGGCACCGGGAACTCGAACGCCGCGGCCAAGCCGCCAAGGGCGTGGCAACTGGACTGGACGAGAGGTCGCAGGCGTGATCGGCATCGTGATCGTGGCGCATGGTGGGCTGGCAAAGGAATACCTTTCGGCCGTGGAACATGTGGTCGGGGCTCAGCCCGGAATCCTGGCGATCTCGATCGAAGCCGATCACGATCGCGGCAAGAAACAATCCGAGATCTGCGCCGCAGCGGACAGCGTCGACACCGGCGACGGCGTGGTGCTGGTCACCGATCTCTTCGGCGGCTCGCCCTCGAACCTGAGCCTGCTGGCCTGCCAGCCCGAGAACCGCCGCATCCTCTACGGGATGAACCTGCCGATGCTGATCAAGCTGGCGAAAACCCGGCAGCTGCCCGTGCCCGACGCGGTGCGCGGCGCGCTGGAGGCCGGGCGGAAATACATTGACAGCCAGAACGTCAGGCCCGATCCGGTCTAGAGCCGTTTCAGGTGCCGCGCGATGGCCCCGCAACCAAGAGATTGAAGATGAGTGATACCTCTGTTCGCCGCGTGTTGAACATCGTCAACGAAAAGGGGCTGCACGCCCGCGCATCCGCCAAGCTGGTCGAGGTCGTCGAGGGGTTCGACGCCCACGCGGAAGTGTCCAAGGACGGGATGAGCGCCGGCGGCGACAGCATCATGGGGCTTTTGATGTTGGCAGCCTCCAAGGGAAGCTCTATTGAAGTCGAAACTTCCGGCCCGGACGCCGCGGCGCTTGCCGACGCGCTTGAGGCTCTGGTCGCCAACCGCTTCGGCGAGGACAATTGACGGCACAACCGACACCCCGGGTGGGTGCATGAAAAAGCAGGGTGGGCACATGCTTGACAGCCATGACGCCTCGGCCACGCAGGATCCCGCCCTGCCGACGCCCGCGGCGCCTTATGACAAGCGCAAACTCAGCTACGCAAACACCTTCACCAATCCGTGGAAGGCCAACACCATCCGTGCGCTGGAGTGGCTGACCGGAAAGATCCCGCTGATCCGACTGGTGCGCCGCTTCGAGCGCGCCGGTGTGCCCGAGGGGCAGGCGTTCTGGGCGCAGGCGCTGAAGATGATGCGGATCGAGCTTCAGACCCCCGCCGAGCAGATCGCGCGCATCCCCGAGAAGGGGCCGGTGATCGTCGTCGCCAACCACCCGCACGGGCTGGTCGACGGCATGGTCCTCGCCGAGCTGATCGGCCGGGTGCGCACCGACTACAAGATCCTCACCCGTTCGCTGCTCACCGGCGTGCAGGAGATCGGTCAGTTCATGATCCCGGTGCCCTTCCCGCACGAAGAGACGGCGCGCGAGCAGAGCCTCGAGATGCGCGCAACGGCCATGGACCACCTGAAGCGCGGCGGGGTGATCGCGCTGTTTCCCTCGGGCGTCGTGGCCTCCTCCGAGTCGATGTTCGGTGCCGCGATCGAGGCGATGTGGAATCCCTTTACCGCGAAGATGATCCAGCGCTCCGGCGCCACCGTGGTGCCGATCTATTTCCCCGGACAGAACAGTCGCGCCTATCAGATCGCCAACCGCGTCTCGCCCACAGTGCGACAGGGCCTGCTGATCCACGAGGTGATCCACGCCTGCGGCAAGCCGCAGCGCCCCGTGGTCGGCGCTCCGATCAGCCCCGAGGACGTGCGCGACTGGTCCGGAAACCAGCGCGAGTTCGTCGCCTGGCTGCGCGAGAGGACACTGGCGCTGAAGGGCTAGGCACCGCGCGAGTCGCCTCGCGGCGCAGAAAGAAAGAGAGGGGGCGCTGCCCCCTCTTGGCCGATGGCCAATTCACCCCCGGCGTATTTTCAAAGAGAAGAAGCGGCGGGCGGCGCCTCAGCGCGTCGGCACCGGCTCGTCGCCGCGGTAGTCGTAGAACCCGCGCTTGGTCTTGCGGCCCAGCCAGCCGGCCTCGACATATTTGGTGAGCAGCGGACAGGGGCGGTACTTGGTGTCCGCCAGACCGTCATGCAGCACGTTCATGATCGCAAGGCAGGTGTCGAGGCCGATGAAATCCGCCAGTTCCAGCGGGCCCATCGGGTGGTTCGCGCCGAGCTTCATCGCCATGTCGATCGAGCGCACGTTTCCGACGCCCTCGTAGAGCGTGTAGACCGCCTCGTTGATCATCGGCACCAGGATACGGTTGACGATGAAGGCCGGAAAATCCTCGGCCGAGGCGGCGGTCTTGCCGAGGTTCTCGACCACCTTCAGGCACGCCCGGTAGGTCGGCTCGTCGGTGGCGATGCCACGGATCAGCTCGACCAGCTGCATCACCGGCACCGGGTTCATGAAGTGGAAGCCGAGGAATTTCTCGGGCCGGTCGGTGCGCGAGGCGAGCCGGGTGATCGAGATCGACGAGGTGTTCGAGGTCAGGATGGTGTGCGGCAGCAGGTGCGGCACCAGCCCCTCGAAGATCTTGGTCTTCACCGCTTCCTGCTCGGTGGCGGCCTCGATCACCAGATCGGTATGGGCGATCTCGACGGTGTCGAGCGTGGTGGAAATTTTCGCCAGCGCGGTGTCGCGCGCCTCGGCACTGATCTTCTCGCGACTGACCTGCCGGTCGAGGTTGCGGGTGATCAGCTCGACGGCGGCGTCCAGCGACTCCTGGCTGACGTCCGACAGGCGCACCTCGTAGCCCGCAAGCGCCATGACATGGGCGATGCCATTGCCCATCTGGCCCGCGCCGATGACACCGATGCTCTTGATTTCCATGGACCCTACCCTGCTCTCATGCGCGGCAACCTTATGCCCCTGCCCCGGCCCGCCGCAAGCGGAAGCCCGGCAATTTTTGCGCGCATTTTCGCATTAGCGAATTGTTGGGGCGGGATGCCGATCCTGACGCCGGGTGAATGGGAATCAGATTGGGGGGCGTCATGTCCGTTGCCGGGTCCTTTCAGGGTGCTCTGGAATATTTTCCGTGCCGCTATGGCAAGTCGCGGCTGCTGTTCCGGGGGCCGAAACGGGCGCTGGACGGGCGCTACGTGGCCTTTCTGGGCGGCGCCGAAACCTTTGGCCGCTTCGTGGAGTCGCCCTTTCCGGCGTTGGTTGAACAGGCGCTGGACGACGCCGGGATCCCCCTGCCCTGCGTCAATCTCGGAGTGATCAATGCCGGAATCGATCTCTACATCGGCGATCCGTCGGTGTTGAACCTCGCCGCTCGCGCCGATCTCTGCGTGATCCAGGTGATGGGGGCGCAGAACATGTCGAACCGCTTCTACGGTGTGCACCCGCGGCGCAACGACCGCTTCCTGCGGGCCTCGGACCGGCTGCAGCAGCTCTTTCCCGAGGTGGATTTCACCGAGTTCCACTTCACCCTGCACATGCTGGGCCGGCTGCGCGAGATCTCCCAAGAGCGTTTCGCCGAGGTCACCGCCGAGCTGCGGCTGGCCTGGGTGGCGCGGATGAAGCACCTTCTGACGCTGCTCGGCGGGCGCGCCGTGGTGCTCTGGGCCGCGGGTCACACGCCGCCCGACACCCATGTGAATGCCCTCTCTCCCACACCACTGTTCATCGAGCGCGGCATGATCGAGGCGCTGCGCCCGCGCGCCGCGGCGCTGCTCGACCGTCCGCTTTCCGCTGGCAGCCTGCAGGCGGGAACCGAAGGGATGCTCTTTGCCGATTTCGAGGCCGCCGCCGCCGCCGAGGCGCTCAGCCCGGCCGGCCATGAAGAGATCGCCGCGGCGCTGACCCCGGCGCTTTCCGAGTTGCTCAAGCGGGAAGAATGACGGAAGGCGCGGGCGCTGCGCCTCCAAGCCCCGCGCCCCGTCCGAGATCCGGCAGGGCGCGGGCAGGAAACGGGATCAGCCGGGGAAGACCGAGAGCTTGCCGCCCAGTTCCGCGAGCCGGCCCCAATGGGCACGATAATCCTCGCTTGCCTTCTGGAAGAAGGCGCTCTGGATGTGGATCAGCTCGGCCGGGCTCTTGCAGTGCAGGATACGGTGCTGGGTTGCCACGTCCTCGCGCACCCGCTCGGCGGTGAAGCTCTGCAACTCCGCGCCGATGTCCAGCATGGTGTCGACGATACCGGTCGCCGCATAGGGCTCGAGGTTCCAGCTCACCCGCAGGCTTTGCTCGGCAGGGACCGACGCGCTGGCCGCGGCCGCCTTGGCGGCTGGTTTCGGCGCGGCTGGTTTCGCTGCCGCAGGTTTCGCTGCCGCAGGTTTCGCGGCCACCGGCTTGGGCGCGGCGGGCTTGGCTGCGGGTTTGCTCGATTCGGCGGGCTTGCGACGCGGCGCGGCACGCGGTTTCGGGGCCGGTTTCTCCGCCGCGGGAGCCGCCGGAGCCGCCGCCTCGACCGGCGCGGGGGCCGGCACCTTGGGCGCTTCGGGGGTCGGCGCGGGGGCCGCTTCGGTCACCTCAGGTGTCTCTTTTGCCACGGAAGTTGCCGCGGTGGACGGGCTCACCGCGGCGGATTTCGCGGGCGTCCGGCGGCGGGTGGCGGTGCCCCGCGACGAGGTCGACTGGCTACGCGGGGTGGTCTTGCGGGGGGTCGGCTTATCCATGTCTGGGCTCCTTCCAAGCAGGATAGTACAGCCCAACCCTTACCACAGGTCAGCGGTGAGCGGGACGCTACACGCCCCGCTCAAGGTCAATTTGTCACAGGCTGCTCTGCAATGCAGCAATGCTCTCGCGCAGGATGTCCGCAACCCGGTCGATCATCGCGTCATCCATGATCAGCGTGGGCGACAGGATCAGGATATTGCCGAGCGGACGCGCAATCAGCCCGCGCTTCTGCGCCTCGCGCGCGACGCGCAGGCCGATCAGCTCCTCGGGCGCAAAGGGCGCCTTGGTCGCCTTGTCCTTCACGAACTCGATGCCGATCATGAAGTGGCTGCCGCGCACCTCGCCGACGATGTCGAACTCTTCAAGCTGCCGCAGCAGCCCCTCGAAGCGCTTGCCCGAGGTGCGCACCCGCTCGGGGATCTGCTCGCGCTCCATCAGCGCGATATTGGCCAGCCCAGCGGCGGCGGCGGCCGGGTGACCCGAGTAGGTCATGCCGTGGAAGAACATGCCGCCCGGGCCCGAGATCACCTCATGGATCTCGTCCGACATGATGGTGGCCGAGAGCGGCTGGTAGCCCGAGGTGAGCCCCTTGGCGGTGTTGATGATGTCGGGCTGCACGCCGAAGACATCCTTCGAGGCGAAGAAATGCCCGAGCCGGCCAAAGGCGGTCACCACCTCGTCGGTCACGTACTTGATGTCATGGGCGCGGCAGATCGCGGCCATCTCGGTGTGGTAGCCCTCGGGCGGCACGATGACGCCGCCGGCGCCCATGATCGGCTCGGCGATCATGCAGGCGATGGTCTCGGCGCCGTAATGCTGGATGGTGTCGAGCAGGTCCTGCTTCAGCGCGCCGAGAAACTCCGCCTCGGTTATCTCGCCGCCCTCGCGCCAATGGTGCGGGCAGCGAAGGTGGTGGACCAGCTCGCCGGACTTGTCCCAGCCTTCGGAATAGCCCGGGGTGGTCATCGCCACCGCGAGGTTGGTCGAACCATGGTATGCGCCGTGGCGCGACAGGATGCGCTTCTTCTGCGGCTGTCCGAGGCGGTTGTAGTAGTGGTGCAGGATACGGATCGCGGTCTCGTTGGCGACCGAGCCGGAGTTGCCGAAGTGCACCTTGTTGAGGTTCCCCGGCGCCAGCTCTGCCAGCTTCACCGCCAGCGCCGCGGCGGCGGGGTGGGTGAAGTTGTAGAAGGTCGAGTAGAAGTCGAGCGTGTCGAGCTGCTCCTTGATCGCGTCGATGATCTCGGTGCGGCGGTGCCCGGCGTTGACGCACCACAGCCCGCCGATGCCGTCGATCAGCTCGTTGCCCTCGCTGTCGCGCACCATGGCGCCCTCGGCGCTGACGATGACCGTGCGCGCACCCGACTGCTTGAGCGCATTGAGGTCGGCCCAGCTTTGGACGAGGTTGGTGTCGGCGGTGAGCACGCCGTCGGTGGAAATGTCGAGATCGAGCGACATGGGTTAGACCTCCCTGTAGTCCTGGATTTGGGTGGAGCGGAGCTCGGGCGCGATGGGCGCGCCGACCTCGGCGATCAGCAGCGTCTCGCCGGTCCCGGCCTTCGCAATGAGACGGGCGTCGGGAGCGGCGATAACGGAGTTCCCGCCAAAATCGAGACCGTCGTCGGTGCCGCAGAAATTGGCGTAGGCAATGGTGACGCCCGACTCCGCCGCGCGGGCGGGGACAAAGACGTTGGAGACATGCTCGAAGCCCGCCGGGTTGGCGGTGGGCACGAGGATCAGCTCGGCGCCGCGTGCAGCCAGAGCCTTCACGTGCGGCGCGAATTCCACGTCGTAGCAGATCAGCATCGCGGTCTTCAAACCCTCAAGCTCGAACAGGCAATAGGCATCGCCCGGAGCAAAGCTGGCCTTTTCCATCGGGCCGAAGAGCTGGATCTTGCGGTAATGGCCGACCTCGGTGCCTGCGGCATCCCAGCAGGTGGCCGAGTTGTAGACCGTGTCGCCGTCGCGCTCGGCCCAGCCGAGGCAGAGGCCGCATCCGGCGGCCCGCGCCATGGCCGAAAGACGCTGGCACCACGCCCCGCCGCGCGGCTGCGACAGGGTGCCATGCAGGTCGGGCCGATTGTAGCCGGGCAGGAAGAGCTCGGGCGCGATCAGCAGCCGCGCTCCGGCGGCTGCGGAAGCATTGAGTTGCGCCTCGAGGCGGGAGAACCCCGCCTCGAGATCACCGCCGATCGGCGGACCCTGGTAGAGGGCAAGTTTCATCGTCACTTTTCAGGTGTTCACTTCTTCAGGTTGGTCCAGATCGCGTCGTACATCTCCTGCACGTCCTGCGCGCAGGCCTCGACGAAGACGCCCTTGGCATCCGCAGGCGGGTTCGATTCCGGGGAATTGGCGACTTCGGGGTCGAGGAACTCCTCCACCCCCTTCACGCCGGCGGTGTATTGCGCGTAGTTGGTGACCGCTGCGGCATTCTCGGGCTCGAGCAGGAAGTCCATGAACTTCAGCGCGTTGTCGCGGTTCGGCGCATCCTTCAGCAGCACCACGTTGTCCATCCAGACGATCATGCCTTCCTTGGGGAAGACGTATTCGATGGGCGCGCCCTCGGCGCGGGCCTTGGCCGAGAAGCCCGACCAGATCATGCCGGCGGCTGCATCGCCCGAGACCAGCACGTCCTTGGCCACGTCAGAGCCGAAGCTGGCCCAGTCGGGCTTGGCGGCCTGCACCAGCGCGTTGAGCTGCTTGAGCTGCTCGCGGTCCGAGCTGCACTGCGGGATGCCGAGATAGAGCGAGGCCAGCGTCAGCGTCTCACCCGAAGTGTCGAGCACGTTGATCTTGCCCTTCAGCTCGGCCGGCGGCTCGAAGATCAGCGACAGGCTGTCGAGCGGGCCGTCGTAGACCTCCTTGTTCACCGAGAAGGAGGTCGAGCCCCACTGGTAGGGGATCGACGACTTGCGGCCCGGGTCGAAATCGACGTCCAGCCACTTGTCCTCGATATTGCCGAAGTTGCTCAGCTCGCTCGGCTCGAAGGTGTCGAGCATGCCCTCGTCACCCATGATCTTGACCATGTAGTCGCCCGGCACCGCGAGATCGTAGCTGCCCATCTTGCCCGCCTTCAGCGCGGCCAGCAGCGCCTCGTTGCTGTCGAAGGTGTCCATAGTCACCTCGACGTCGTATTCGGCGGCGAACTTGTCGAGCAGCTCCTGCGGGATGTACTCGAACCAGTGATAGAGCGAGAGCTTGCCCTCAGCGCTTGCGCCGGTCGCCAGCGAAAGCGCCAGCACGGATGTGGTGAGGAAGGTCTTCATGTCAGGATCTCCGCTGTTGGTCTGTTGGATGTTTTCTTTGGTTTTTATCGTTTCGATTGCCCCGCCCGCCCGATGATCCAGGAGAGCGTGACGAAGACCACCGAGACCCCCAGAAGCAGGGTCGATATGGCCATGATGTTGGGCTTGATGCCCTGCTTGACCGATCCGAAGATCGCCGTGGGCAGGGTCTCGACCCCGGCGCCCTTGACGAAGTTCGTGATCAGGAAATCGTCGAGCGAGATGATGAAGGCCAAGAGGAACCCCGAAAGGATCCCCGGCACCATCAGCGGCAGCAGTACCAGCCGGAACGCCTCCCAGGGGGTGGCGTAAAGGTCCATCGCCGCCTGCTCGTACATGTCCGGCACGCTCTGCATCCGCGCCGAGATCGGCAGGTAGGCGAAGGGGATGCAGAACACGATATGCGCGAGGAAGATGGTCAGCAGCCCGGTCTTGAAGCCGATGGTGATGAAGAACACCAGCGAGGCCACGGCGGTGACAATCTCGGGCACCATGAGCGGCAGGTTGATCAGCGCGAGGCTGGCGGTCTTGCCCCGGAAGCGTCCCGCCCGGTTCATCGCCACGGCGGCAGCGGTGGCGATCAGCGTCGCACAGACCGCCGCGCCGATGGCGATGGTGAAGCTGTTGATCGCTGCGTCGCGGAACTTCGGCGCCTCGGGGCCGGTGAAGACATCCACGTACCACTTCAGCGAGAAGCCGCCCCAGCGGGTGATCGAAGTGCTGTCGTTGAAGCTGTAGATCGCCACGATCACCAGCGGCGCGTAGAGCACGAAGAGGCAGAGCCAGGTGATCGCGCGAAAGCCGGTGAAGCGGCGCAGGTCGACGGGCTTGGCCATCACCGCTTCCCCTTCGTCTGCGCCCGCGCGTGCACCAGAAGCACGCCAATGACGATGGTCAGCAGGATCATCGAGGCCGCCGCGCCGAACGGCCAGTTGCCCGCCGCGCCCTTGAACTGTTCCTCGATCAGCGAGCCGATCATGAAGGTCTTGGCCCCGCCCAAGAGGTCGGGCGCAAGGAAGGCGCCCAGCGAAGGCACGAAAACGAGGATGCAGCCCGCCACGATCCCCGGCTTGACCACCGGCAGGATCACCAGCCGCAGCGTTGCCCAGCTGCTGGCATAAAGATCCGCCGCCGCCTCGGACATCGAGAAGTCGTAGCGCTCGACGGCGGCGTAGATCGGCAGCACCATGAACGGCAGATAGCTGTAGAAGAGCCCCAGCTGCACCGCGAAATTGGTGTTCACCAGCGCCAGCGGCGTGTCGATCACCCCGAGCGCCAGCAGGAACTCGTTCAGCGGGCCGGTGTCGCGGATCAGGAATTTCATCGACACGGTGCGAATGAGCAGGTTCACCCAGTAGGGCACGGTGATCAGGAACAACCAGACCGAGCGCTCCCTGACGTCGCGCGTGGCGATGAACCAGGCGGTCGGAAAGCCGATCAGCAGGCAGAGCACCGTGGCAAGCCCGGCCTGCCAGATAGAGCGCCAGAAGATGCCGATATAGGTCCACTCGATGCTCGGCGGCTCGTCCCCGAAGAGCCCCCGGTCGAGGAAAAACTGGTCGTAGGCGGCCAGGGTGAACTCCCAGATCACCCCGCCCCGGAATTCCTTGGTCAGGAAGGAGTAGATCGCCATGATCGCCACCGGCATCACCAGGAAGACACCGATGAACAGCCAGGCGGGCAGAAGCAGCTTCGGCCCGTTGCCCTTGTAGATCTCCGACTTGGAAGCGCCCCCCGGCGCGCCACCGGCCATCAGTCCGACAGCAGGCGCGCCGCGCCCGCCTCGATCTCGAGCCCCAGCCGCGCGCCGCGCTCGGGGATCGCCCCTGCGCCGTTCTGCAGCCGCACCACCAGCGCCTCGCCGCTGCCGAGCCGCGTGTGCAGCTGCGTGTCGGTGCCGAGGTAGACGTGATCCTCGACCGTTGCCTGCAACTGCCCCTGCCCCGAAACAGTAATGCCGAGCCGCTCGGGCCGCAGCGACAGGTGCCCCTGCCCCACCCGCGCGCCCAGCGCCGCCGGGCAGCTCAGCCGCGCGCCACCGGGCAGCAGGATCTCGGCCGTGCCATCCGCCACCCGGCTCACCGTCACATCGAGCAGGTTGGTCTCGCCGATGAAGTCGGCCACGAAGCGGTTGCTGGGTGCCTCGTAGATCTCGCGCGGGGTGCCGATCTGCTGCACGTGGCCCGCCGACATGACCGCGATGCGGTCGGACATGGTCAGCGCCTCTTCCTGATCGTGGGTGACGAAGACAAAGGCGATGCCAGTCTCGCGCTGGATCGCTTTCAGCTCGGAGCGCACCGCCTGCCGCAGTTTCAGGTCGAGCGCCGAGAGCGGCTCGTCGAGCAGCAGCACCTTGGGCCGCGGCGCCAACGCGCGGGCCAGCGCGACGCGCTGCTGCTGCCCACCCGAGAGCTGCCCCGGGCGGCGCTCGGCGAACTGGCCAAGCTGCACCAGATCGAGCACCTGCTTGGCCCGTGCCTCAGCGTCGGCGGCGCTCCAGCCCAGACGCAGCAGGCCGAAGCTGGTGTTCTGCAGCACGGTCATGTGCGGGAACAGCGCGTACTGCTGGAAGACCGTGTTCACCTCGCGCTTGTGCGGCGGCAGCGGGGCGATGTCCTGTCCGTGCAGGCGGATCGCGCCCTCAGAGACATCCTCGAAGCCGGCGATGCAGCGCAAGAGCGTGGTCTTGCCGCAGCCCGAGGGGCCGAGCAGGGTGAAGAACTCGCCGTCACCGATCTGCATCGACACGCCGTGCAGCGCGGTGACAAAGCCGTAGCGCTTCACCACGTTGTCGATCTCGACCGCATTCGCCGTCAAAGGAGCCGCGTTATCCGCCATCGAATCCCCTTGCCCTATACCCCCGGTTTCTCGAAGGTCAGGCTATAAACCGGCGAAACGGGGGGTATATACCCCCAAAGAGGTATGATGGAACGTCCCGAAGGCAGCGCCGAGGACCATCTGGGCAGGGCGATCACCGCGCTTGGCAGCGAGGGGTTTGCCGCCGCGCTCTACGAGTGGCTGAGCCACAGCTACGACATCGACAACACCACCATGCTGGCCTATTTCCAGGCCCGAAAGCCGCAGGTCCTGTTCACCCAGTCGCGTGAGCCGAAGGTGCATGAAAGACTGGAAGAAGACTATTTGTCAGGGGCTTACCTTCTAGACCCCTTCCATGATCTGCACGTGCGCAGGGTCCCCGCCGGGCTCTACCGGCTGCGGGATATCGCGCCCGATGCCTTCCTGCGGAACGAGTATTTCGCGGCCTACTACCGGCGCACCACGCTGATCGACGAGATCGCCTATGTGGCCAATCCGGCCGAAGGGGTATCCGTGCATGTCTGCCTCGGACGCGACGCCTCGTCGGCGCGCAGCTTTTCGCAACGTGACGTGGAGTTTGCACAGAAAATAGCCCCGGTTGCCTGCGCATTGTGCGAAAAGCAATGGGGCGGCCTGTCGTCCTCCGGCGACTATACCGACGCGGCGCTCACCGAAAGGTTGATCCACGCGCTGCTGGACGAGCATCGGATCAGCCTCAGCCCGCGGCAGGCCGAGGTGGCGCTGCTGATCCTGCGGGGCCATTCGACCGTGTCGATCGCCCTGCGGCTCGACCTCAGCCCCCAGACGGTGAAGGTCTTTCGCAAGCAGCTCTACCGCAAATGCGGCATCTCCTCGCAGGGCGAGCTCTTCTCGCTGATCCTGCCGCTGCTTGCGGACTGACCCTCCCCAGCAGAGCTCAAGAGGGGAACCAGTCGTCCCCGCGGGGACGCATCTGCGGCAGCGCCCGCATGCGCCCGACCCAGCCCGCCATCGCCTTCGAAGGCGCAACACCGGCCTTGTCGAGCCATTGCACGTAGCCCCAGATCGCGCAGTCGCCGATCCCCGGCGCATCGCCATGGAAGAACGGCTCCGCGCCGAGCAGCCGGTCGAAATTATCGCGGTCGGCCTCGTAACGTCCGGTGAGCCAGTCGATCGCGCCCTCGGGGAACAGCTCGCCGCCGGGCCGCCGGGATTCGATGAGTTGCGGCAAGCACATGCCGATCCGGTTTGCCTCCCACATCAGCAACTCGGCGCCGCGGCGGATCCCGGCAGGACTCTCGCCGCCCAGCACCTGCCAGCGCTGCGCGATCTCCAGCAGGATCGCACCGGATTGCGTCATCGTCTCGCCGTCGATCACCAGCGCGGGCACCTGCGCCAGCGGGCTGGCGGCGAGGAAAGCGGCGGGGCGGGTCTCGGGCGCGGCCCAGATGTCGACGAAGACGGTCTCATGCGCGATCCCGGCCAGCGCGAGGGCCAGCGCCACCTTGCAGGCGTGGCCGCTGTCGGGATGTCCGTAGAGGGTGATCTTCGTCATGAGCGCTGTCCCGTACTTGTTCCCCCACAGGAAATGCCGTCCCCGCGGGGACGGTCAAACGGTGTTTCGTGCGCCCCCCGATCACGGCGCGTGATGGCACGCTGGAGGGGGCACGCCGGTTTGACTTGACGGACGCGCGTTTTGCGGGCTCGGTGCGCGCCGTCTATCAACGGTTTCTAAACGGCTCCCCGGGGCCGCATCGGAGCACAGAATGACCCTCCACGATCCCGCCGCAGAGCTTCGCGCCAATGTCGCCGTGCCCTTCGAGAGGGCGCAGGCGATGCCGGTCTCGGTCTATACCTCCGACGCCTTCCTGGCGCTGGAGCAGGAGCACGTCTTTGCCAAGAGCTGGCTCTGCGCCGGGCGGTCGGACGCCCTGAAGGCGCCGGGCGATTTCCTGACCATGGAGATTTCGGGAGAGCCGATCATCGTCCTGCGCGACCGGGACGCCGCGCTGCGCGCTCTGTCCAACGTCTGCCGCCACCGCATGTCGGTACTGCTGGAGGGGCGCGGCAACACCCGGACGATCACCTGCCCCTACCACGCCTGGAGCTACAACCTCGACGGTTCGCTGCGCGGGGCTCCGGCGATGGACCTGAACAGGGGCTTCTGCAAGGAGCAGACCCGGCTGCCTGCCGTGCGTTGCGTGGACTGGAAGGGCTGGATCATGGTGACGCTCGACCCCAACCTGCCCGAGCCCGGCGAGACGCTGCGCGAGATGGATGATCTCGTCGGCTACCTGGGCATGGAGGCGTACGTCGAGACCTTCCGCGAGGAGCACCGGTGGAACACCAACTGGAAGATCCTCGCCGAGAATTTCATGGAAAGCTACCACCTTCCCATGTGCCACGGTGGCACCATCGGCGGCGCGGTGGACCTGAAGAAGATGACCTGCCCCGAGGGGTTTGAAGGGTTCAACTACCACCACATCCTGAAGGACGACTCGATCGCCCTGTCGATCGCCCACCCCGGCAACACCACGCTGCAGGGCGAGGAGCGCTACCGCACCTGGCTGCTGTCGGTCTACCCCTCGCTGCTGATCACCCTGACACCGGGCTATTTCTGGTACCTGTGCCTGACGCCCGATGGGCCCGGCCACGTGAAGATTCTCTTCGGCGGCGGGCTGCATCCGGATTTTGTCGCCGACCCCGAGGCAGCGGCGCATTTTGACGCGCTGAAGGGGCTGCTCGACGCGGTGAACGACGAGGATCGGGGTTGTACCGAGCGGGTTTGGAAGGGCATGCAGTCGCGCTTTGCCGCCCCCGGAGCGCTGTCGCACCTCGAGCGGCCGAACTACGAGTTCGCGCGGTGGATCGCCGGGAAAATCCCGACGCCTCCCTCCGTGCCTGTCCCCGCGGAGCGCTGAGACTGAGAAGCTGGGCCGGGGGTTTCACTCCCCCGGTTGCCCATGGGATATTTTCGTCTAGACGAAGGGCAGAGCTTAGCCCTTGTTGGTGACGTTCTCGGCGAAGGCCTTTTCGAAAGCGGCCTTCTGCTCGGGCGTGGCCGCGTCCTGCTGCGCGCGCCAGTCGTCGTAGGGCATGCCGTAGAAGATCTCGCGAGCCTCCGCCTTGCCCATCTCGATGCCGCGCTCGTTGGCGGCTTCCTCATACCAGCGCGACAGGCAGTTGCGGCAGAAGCCGGCGAGGTTCATCAGGTCGATGTTCTGAACGTCAGGGCGGTCTTCCATCAGGTGCTGGCGCAGCCGGCGGAAGGCGGCGGCCTCAAGCTCGATGCGGGTCTTGTCGTCCATGGTCTCTCTCCTCTCAGTCGGGGGCGCGGGCAAGCGCGGTTTTCAGCAGCGGTGCGAGGCGGCGGCCCCAGTCTTCCTGCGCCTGCGGCTCGGCGATCAGGTCGTTGCGCAGCTCGATCAACGTGTTGTGGCGGCCGTGCAGCAGAGCATGCTGGTGCACCGAGTCGCCCGGCAGATGGCCTGGGTAGGGTTGGTTGCGTCCCACCACCAGATCGGGTTGCAGCGCCAGCAATTCAAGCAGCGCGTCGGACAGGCGCGCATCCCAGGCGTGCAGGACGCCGAGGTGCCAGGGCCGCGGCAGGCGGCCGCGCAGCTGCGGCGTGAAGGAATGCACCGAGACCAGCGCAGCGTCGGGGCGGGTTTCGAACATCCCGGCCACGGCGTCGTGATAAGGGCGCCAGTAGGCTTCAACGCGGCGGGCGCGCTCCTCGGGTCCGGCATGGCGGTTTCCGGGGATCACCGAGCCGTCGTAGAGCCGCATCAGCAGCGTAGGATCGTCCTCGCCGCGGTTCGGATCGATCACGAGGCGCGAAAAATCCGACCAGACCAGCGGGCTGTCGAGGGCCTCCGCCAGCGCGCGCGCGGTACCAAGCGCGCCTATATCATAGGCAATGTGGCGGGCCATGTCGCCCTCCGGCAAGCCGAGGGTTCCCCCGAGCGCGTCCGGCACGCTATTGGTCGCGTGATCGCAGGTGACGACGAACCTGCCTTTCCGCTCGGCGCCTTCGATGTGATAGGAGGTATGGGTCATGATCGCTTTGCACTTTGCCGTCATCTCTGGCGGACCATGTCTAGATCAGTTGCGTCGGGAAGGGAATTCGACAATAAAAGGCGCAGCTGTTAGCGATAACCTAACCGATACGGGTGGTAGATGGTTTAACTTTGAACCACTACGCTCCGTGAGAATACGCTGCTCCACAGCAAGGCGGTCCGACGCGGCCGCGGCAGGAGGTCGAGGAGTTCCAGATGAGACGTTTGCGCAAAGTGAAGATCGTGGCCACGCTTGGCCCGGCGAGCAACACCTACGAGATGATCCGCACGCTGCACGAGGCGGGGGCGGACGTGTTCCGCCTGAACATGAGCCACGGCAGCCACGATGATATCACCAAGCTGCACCGCGCCATCCGGCAGGTGGAGAAGGACCTCGACAGCCCGATCGCCATTCTCGCCGACCTTCAGGGGCCGAAGCTGCGCGTGGGCGAGTTCGCCAACGGCTCGGAGGAGCTGGAGTGGGGCGAGCCCTTCCGCTTCGATCTCGATGATACGCCGGGGACCGACAAGCGCGTTTGCCTGCCCCACCCCGAGATCTTCCAGGCGCTCGGTGTCGGCGCGCACCTGCTGGTGAACGACGGCAAGATCCGCATGCGGGTCGAGGAATGCGGCGAGGATTTCGCCAATTGCATCGTCGAAGCGGGCGGCACGATCTCGAACCGCAAGGGCGTCAACGTGCCCGACGTGGTGCTGCCGCTGGCGGCACTCTCGGAGAAGGACCGGGCCGACCTTGAATTCGCCGCCGCTCTCGGCGTCGACTGGCTGGCGCTGAGCTTCGTGCAGCGCCCCGAGGACGTGGAGGAGGCACGCAAGCTCTGCGACGGCCGCGCCGCGATCCTGTCGAAGATCGAGAAGCCCTCGGCGGTGAAGGCCTTCGACGAGATCCTCGCGGTCTCGGACGGCATCATGGTGGCGCGCGGCGATCTGGGCGTGGAACTGCCGGTGCAGGCGGTGCCGCCAATCCAGAAGCGGCTGATCCGCAAGTGCCGGGCCGCCGGCAAGCCGGTGATCGTCGCCACGCAGATGCTCGAATCGATGATCGAGAGCCCGATGCCCACCCGCGCCGAGGTTTCGGACGTGGCGACGGCGATCTACGAGGGCGCCGATGCGGTGATGCTCTCGGCCGAATCCGCCGCCGGGCAGTACCCGGTCGAGGCGGTGACGACGATGAACAACGTCGCCATCAGCGTCGAGAAGGACCCGACCTTCACCGAGGTCATGGAGAACTCGCGCAACATCCAGCGCAACACCGTGGCCGACGGCATCGTCGCGGCAGCGCGGGAGATCGCCGAGACCGCCAACGTCAAGGCGATCTGCTGTTTCACCTCCTCCGGCACCACCGCCGCGCTGGTGGCGCGCGAGCGCCCGCGGGTGCCGATCATCGCCATGACCTCGCTGCGCGGCACGGCGCGGCGGCTGTCGCTGACCTGGGGCACCAACTGCGTGATGACCGGCGAGCTTGAGCGCTTCAAGCAGGCGGTGGTCAACGCCGCACGCGCTGCCCGGGCGCAGGGCTATGCCGGAACCGAGGACAACATCATCGTGACCGCCGGCGTGCCCTTCAACATGTCCGGCACCACCAACATCCTGCGCGTCGCCCCCTGCGACGAGCGGCTGATCTACTCGACCGACCCCGAGTAAGACCTCTGCCGCGCCCGCCCATGGGCCGGGCGCGGCTTAACTCCGGATTAGTCCACGCCGCCTAGAGTGCCGCGGACAGATCTGGAGGGCCCATGCACCCCGCGATTTCCGAAAGCTGGACGGACGAACAAAGATGTCAGGGCGCGGCGTTGCTCGCGATCCTCGCGCCGGGGTTCGAGCCGATGATCCGCGGCATCTATGCTGCCGCCCTGAACATCTCCCCCACCGCCGTGCCCGCCGAAACGGTGGAGGTCGAGCGGCAGAAGTTCGGCTTCATCCTCCGCGGCGACGTCTCGCCCGCCTATGAGGCGGTTCAGACCGGCATCGCGCGCAACCTCATCGAGGCGGGGCTCGACCACCCGGCCTACATGATCGGCTACGCCCACTATCAGGCCGGGATCCTCGGGCTGGTTCTGGCCAGCGCCGCGACTCTGCCGGTTCCGCTGGCGAGCGCCACCGCCCTGGTGCAGCTGGCGACGATGGGCGATGCCGCGGTCACGCTCGACCACTTCTTTGCCGCGCAGGAATCCCGCGCCACGCAGGAGCGCGAGGCGCTGATGAAGCGGCTGTTCGACGGCATCGGCGGCGACACCGGCGCGCTGGCCTCCATGGCCGCCGAATTGCGCATGACCTTCGACAGCCTGTCGGAGCGGACGATGACACAGGCCGCATCGCTGGAGGAAAACACTGACTCGCTGACCGAACTGACGGACGCCGTAGCCGACACGGCGCGCAACGCCCGCGCCTCCGCGCGGTCCGCCGAACAGGCCGACGAACGCGCCCGCGCCGCCCAGGACGAGGTGCGCCGCACCCGGGACGCCATCGCCGAAGTCGAGGAAAGCACCGGCAACATGCGCAACTTCATCAACGTGATCGACAAGATCGCCGTGCAGACCAAGCTGCTGGCGCTCAATGCCTCGGTGGAGGCGGCCCGCGCCGGGACCTATGGACGCGGCTTCGGCGTGGTGGCCACCGAGGTCCGCGCCCTGGCCGAGCAGACCACCGATGCCGCGGGCGAGGTTGCCGGGGCGATCCAGGACATCGTTGCGCGGGTGCAGACCATTTCCGGACGCTCGGAACGTATGGACATGAGCCTCGAAGAGCTCGTCTCGGAGATGAAGGCGATGGTCGCCGGCTTTACCCGGATCGAACAGGCGACCGGTGAGCAGAGCGACACGGTCCGCCAGGTCGGCGCGGTCCAGCAGCAGCTCGACGCGATCACCCAGGACAATGCCGCCGCGGTGAACCGCGCCGCCAACCACGTCCGCGCCCTTCCGTCCCGTGTCGACGCGATCAACGCCAAGATAGCCGAATTCCGGGCGGAACCCCGGGTGGGCGCCGGCGACCCGGAGGGCTACCTACCGCCACCAGGGGAAGACGGGGCCGGCGCTTCAAGCCAGGCCGCGGCCTGACCGCCCCGCTTGAGGGCGCGACCCGACGGCACTGGCTGAAAGCTCCGCCTGAAGGGTCTGCCCGACGCGCCTGATCATCGCTCCGGCCCAACACTTCTGGCTGAAAATCCTGACTGACTGTTCTGACAGATAGGTTTGCACATAACCGTGCCGACCGCACCGCTTGGGGGGCCTCCTCCCTTCTCCGCGATTCACGCTTGCATTGGGGCCTTTCGCCGCCTATGGAGGCGCCTCTAACCGCGCGGCCGGCTTCTGCGGCATGCCGAGTCGCGCTGAACGCACTTCGTTAAGGAGACGAAAATGCCCAAGATGAAGACAAAGTCGAGCGCCAAGAAGCGCTTCAAGGTCACCGCGACCGGCAAGATCGTCGCTGGTCAGGCCGGCAAGCGCCACGGCATGATCAAGCGCACCACGAAATTCATCCGCGACGCGCGCGGCACGACCACGCTGTCGGCTCCCGACGCGAAAATCGTCAAGGGCTACATGCCCTACGACCGCTGATATAGGAGAGCTGAACAATGGCACGAGTCAAAGGTGGTGTCGTCACCCACGCCCGTCACAAGAAGGTCATCAAGGCAGCCAAAGGTTACTACGGCCGTCGCAAGAACACCTTCAAGGTTGCAGCCCAGGCCGTCGACAAGGCCAACCAGTACGCGACCCGCGACCGCAAGAACCGCAAGCGCAACTTCCGCGCCCTGTGGATCCAGCGGATCAACGCGGCAGTGCGCGCACATGACGAGGCTCTGACCTACTCGAAGTTCATCAACGGCCTGAACCTCGCGGGCATCGAAGTCGACCGTAAAGTGCTGGCGGACCTCGCCGTGCACGAGCCGGAAGCCTTCAACGCCATCGTCGACCAGGCGAAAGGCGCGCTGGCTGCCTGATAGGCACCAGAGGCTGACTTTTCGGAAACGCCGCTCCTTCGGGGCGGCGTTTTTCGTTTGCGGCTGAGCCGCAGGGGGCTCCGCCCCCGCCGCGCGGGCGCGGCTCCCCCGGGATATTTTCGACAAGTGGAAGCGGCAGGCGGCCCCCACCCTTGCGCGCCGGACCCGCAGCCGGTACTGCACGATCCCGAAGAGATGCTCGGAAGAGGCCCGGAATGGACGACCTGCGCGACAAGTATATCGACCTGATTGGCAAGGCGGCGGATGAGTCCGCGCTTGAGGATCTGCGGGTGCAGGCCGTGGGCAAGAAGGGCGAAATCAGCCTGCAGATGCGCGAGCTGGGCAAGATGAGCCCCGAGGAGCGTCAGCTCATGGGGCCGAAGCTCAACGCGCTGAAAGACGAGATCAACGCAGCGCTCGGTGCCAAGAAGGCGGCGCTGGCCGATGCGGCGCTGAACGAGCGGCTGCAGGCGGAATGGCTCGACGTGACCCTGCCCGGCCGCACCCGGCGTGTCGGCAGCATCCACCCGGTCAGCCAGGTCTGGGAGGAATGCACCGCGATCTTCGCCGACATGGGCTTCGCCGTCGCCGAGGGTCCGCAGGTCGAGACCGACTGGTACAACTTCGACGCGCTGAACATCCCCGGCCACCACCCGGCCCGTGCCGAGATGGACACCTTCTACATGCACCGCGACGAGGGCGACAACCGCCCGCCGCACGTGCTGCGCACCCACACTTCCCCGGTGCAGATCCGCTCGATGGAAGCCGGTGGCGCGCCCACCCGGATCATCTGCCCGGGCCGCGTCTACCGCGCCGATTACGACCAGACCCACACGCCGATGTTCCATCAGGTCGAGGGGCTTGCCATCGACAAGGACATCTCGATGGCCAACCTCAAGTGGGTGCTGGAGGAGTTCTTCTCGGCCTACTTCGGCCGTTCGGTGAAAACCCGCTTCCGCGCCTCGCACTTCCCGTTCACCGAGCCCTCGGCCGAGGTGGACATCCAGTGCCAGTGGAAGGACGGCTCGGTCACCGTGGGCGAGGGCGACGACTGGCTGGAAGTCCTCGGTTCGGGCATGGTGCACCCCAAGGTGCTGCAGGCCGGCGGGATTGATCCGAACGAATGGCAGGGCTTTGCCTTCGGCATGGGCATCGACCGGATCGCCATGCTGAAATACGGCATCCCCGATCTGCGCGCCTTCTTCGATTCGGACCTGCGCTGGCTGCGCCACTACGGCTTTGCCTCGCTCGACATGCCGACGCTGCATGGTGGCCTGTCGCGCTGAGGCGCTGCGAGCAAATTTCGGGGCCCGGTGCATCAGCGCCGGGCCTTTTCCTTTTCGGATCGCGCGCCATCTTCTACCGCATGAAGCTCTTCGATCACCGCAACCGCGAGCGCAACGCGGACACGCGGCGCGTCTATGCGCTTTTCGAGATCGCCCATACCGCGGTGGATTTCGGCGCCGCGCTCTGTTTCACCCTCGGCTCGGTGCTGTTCTTCTGGAAGCAGTACGAAACCGCCGCGATCTGGCTGTTCACCATCGGCTCGGTGCTGTTCATGGTGAAGCCGTCGCTGCGGCTGGCGCGCGAGATCAAGCTCTGGCGGATGGGCAAGATCGACCGGCTCGCCGAGCGCGAGCAGGACGACGGCTGAGCGACTAGCGCCGCGAGGCGAGCCAGGCGAGGCGCACGAAGTTGCGCTCGACCAGCGCCATGGCAGGCGCGCGGGCACCGGCGGAGCGGATCGAGAGGTCGGTCTCCATCAGCATCCCCAGCGCGTCCTCCAGCCGGTCGGCGTTCCAGCCCGAAGCCTGGCGCAGCATGCGATCGCGGCGCGGGCCGAAGAGCGGCGGGCGCAGGCGCTGCACCCCGGCCTGCGGGCCGCCCTGCGCCGAGGCCAGCGCGTAGAGCACGCGGAAGTGGCGCATTGCCATGATCAGCAGAGTCACCGGTGCGACCCCCTGCCCTTCGAGCCGCTGCATCAGCGGGCCGATCTCGGGCGAGCGGCCCTCGGCCACCACGTTGAGGATGTCATCGAGCTCGGCCTCGATGGACGCCGGGGCGCAAGCCGCCACCTCTTCGGGGGTGAGCGGTGCGGCATCGTCGAGCTTGTAGAGCGCGAGCTTCTCCAGCACCTGCCGGAAGTCACCCGGCTCGAGCGCCCGTGCGAGGTGGTCGAGGGCGTCGAAGGCGGCGCGGTCGACCTGCGTCAGCCCGGCCTTGGTCAGTGCCGCCTCGATCTCTTCGCGCCCCGGCGGATCGGAGTAGATGCCGATGGCCAGCGCCTCGGGCGCGGCCTCGAAGAGCTTGCGCAGGGCGGATTTGGCAGTGAGTTGACCGGCGGTGACGATGATCTGCGCATCGCCGGGGCGCCAGTCGGTCAGCGCCGCGCCCATGGTTTTGGCGAGCCCGTCGCTGGCCTCTTCGACGAAGACAACGCGCGGGCCGGGAAAGAAGCCCTGCGCCTTCACCGCGTCGAGCAGCATCGCGGGATCCTTGCGCAGATCGGCACCGCCCATGCGGGTCAGGCGCATCTCGGCTTCGGCCTCGGGGCCGACGAGGGCGGTGATGATCTCCTGCCGACGGTGCGCCACGCGCATGGCGTCCTCGCCGTAGAGCAGCACACCCGAGCGCGTGGGATCCGGCTTGCGGAAGAAGGCCTGTGCGTCGCGCCCGCCGAGTTTCACGAGACCCCCGTCACTGCGGCAGATCCGCCGCGACCAGCAGCAGGCGGTCGATCACACGGTCGGCCAGCATGATCATCAGCCGCTCCTCGGCGTCGCGCTCGGCGGCCTGCGTGGAAACGGTAGAGCCGGTTGTGGAATAGCCGGTGAAGGAAGAGGTATCGCCGGATGTCAGCGCCTCGCCTGTTGCCGTGTCACGCAGGGTGAAGGTGGCCGTCCCGATCACCCGGATGCGGGTGGTGTTGCCATCGGCAAGCGAACCATGACCCGAGGTCGCAGTGCTCAGAGAGGTGTCGAGCCGGTAGGGGGCACCGGGCGCGGCGCGGCCGAGGCGTTCCTCGATCCGCCGGGTATAGAGATAGGCGTCAGGCGAGCCCGGATCGGCAAAGGCGATCTGGCCGAGCAGCTTCTGCCCGCCCCCCTGCGGCCCATAGGCCGGGGTGAAGCCGCAGCCCGCGAGCGCAAGGGCGCCGCAGGCTGCAAGCAGGGTTCTTCGATCAGGCGACCACATTGACGATCCGGCCAGGCACAACGATGAGCTTCTTCGGGGCGGCCCCTTCAAGGGTCCGCACTACAGCTTCGTGCGCAAGGACGAGTTTTTCAATCTCTTCCTTGGCCATGTCCTTGGGAACGGTGAGTTCTCCGCGGCGCTTGCCGTTCACCTGGATCGGCAGGGTGACGCTGTCCTCGACCAGCATCGCCTCGTCGGCCCTGGGCCACGCGGCGTTTGCGATGAGGCCCTCGCCGCCCAGCAGCTGCCAGATTTCCTCGGAGAGGTGCGGTGTCATCGGCGACATGAGCTGCGCGAGGACCTTGGCCGCTTCCTTCTTGGCAGCGGCGCCCGCCTGCGATTTTCCGAGCACGCCGGTGAACGCGTAGAGCTTGGCGATGGCGGCGTTGAAGCCGAAGCTCTCGACGCCCATGGTCACATCGTGGATCGCCTTGTGCATCTCGCGCAGCAAGGCCTTGTCCTCGGCACTCTCGGGCGCGTCGGACTCGGCGATTTCTGCAGCAATGCGGAAGACACGGGCGAGGTGCTTGGACGCCGCCTCGGCGCCCGAGGCGGTCCATTCCACGTCACGCTCTGGCGGACTGTCCGACAGCACGAACCAGCGCGCGGTGTCGGCGCCGTACTGGCCGATGATCGCGACCGGGTCGACGACGTTGTTCTTCGACTTCGACATCTTGGCCGAGGGGATGATCTCGACCTCGGTGCCATCCTCGAGATAGCCCTTACCGTCCTTCAGCTCGACCGCTTCGGGATAGTGGTAGACCGGGCGACCGTCCGCATTGCGAGTCTGATAGATCGCGTGGGTCACCATGCCCTGCGTGAAGAGCGCGTTGAACGGCTCCTTGCTCTTCTCGGGCAGGTGGCCGGTGAGCTGCATCGCCCGGGCGAAGAAGCGCGAGTAGAGCAGGTGCAGGATCGCGTGCTCGATGCCGCCGATGTACTGGTCGACGTTCATCCAGTACTCGGCCTCGGCCATGTCGATCGGCGTGTCGGCGCGCGGCGAGGTGAAGCGGGCGAAGTACCAGCTCGAATCGACGAACGTGTCCATCGTGTCGGTCTCGCGCCGCGCCGGGGCGCCGCAGGACGGGCAGGAACAGTCGCGCCACGAGGGATGACGGTCGAGCGGGTTGCCGGGCACCGAGAAGTCGATCGCCTTGCCGTCCTCGTCGTAGGGCAGGCTGATCGGCAGGTTTTCCTTCTTCTCGGGCACCACGCCGCAGGCCTCGCAATGGAGCACGGGAATCGGGCAGCCCCAGTAGCGCTGGCGCGAGAGGCCCCAGTCGCGGAGGCGGTACTTGGTCACGCCCTCGCCGATGCCGTTCTTCTCGCAGAAGTCGACGGCGGCGTTGACGCCCTCTTCGCCGGTCTGCACTTCCGCGCCGGCGACGAGGCGGGTGTAGCGCACCTTCTCGGTCTTGGCGGGGACGAAGGGCTCGGCCTGGATGTCGATCTCGCCCTCGAGCGGGACGAATGTCTCGACGATCGGCAGGCCGTACTTGCTGCAGAAGTCGTGGTCGCGCTGGTCGTGGCCCGGGCAGCCGAAGATCGCGCCGGTGCCATAGTCCATGAGGATGAAGTTGGCGATATAGACCGGCAGCTCCCAGCTCGGGTCGAACGGGTGACGCACCTTGAGGCCAGTGTCGAAGCCCCGCTTCTCGGCCTTCTCCAGCTCTTCTTCCGAGGTGCCCATGCGGCGGCACTCGGCGACGAAAGCGGCGAGCTCGGGGTTGCCCTGCTCCAGCTCCTTGGCGAGCGGGTGGTCCGGCGAGATGCCAACGAAGGACGCGCCGTGCAGCGTGTCGGGACGGGTGGTGTAGCACTCGATCTTGTCGAACCCGGCGGGGCCATCGATCGTGTCGAAGGAGAACTGCAAGCCGCGCGAGCGGCCGATCCAGTTCGCCTGCATCAGCTTCACCTTGGCGGGCCAGTCATCGAGCGTGTCGAGCGCGTCGAGCAGCTCGCCCGAGAAGTCGGAGATCTTGAAGAACCACTGGGTGAGTTCCTTGCGCTCGACCAGCGCGCCCGAGCGCCAGCCGCGGCCGTTCTCGACCTGCTCGTTGGCAAGCACGGTCATGTCGACCGGATCCCAGTTCACCACGGCGTTCTTGCGGTAGACGAGGCCCTTGTCGAGCATGTCGAGGAACAGCGCCTGCTGCTGGCCGTAATATTCCGGATCGCAGGTGGCGAACATGCGCGACCAGTCGAGCCCGAAACCCAGCGGCTTCATCTGCTCGACCATCGTGTCGATGTTGGAATAGGTCCAGTCCTTGGGGTGACCGCCCGAGGCCATCGCGGCGTTCTCGGCGGGCATGCCGAAGGCGTCGAAGCCCATCGGGTGCAGCACGTTGAAGCCGTTCTGCTTCTTGTAGCGGGCAATCACGTCGCCCATCGTGTAGTTCCGCACGTGGCCGATGTGGATGCGGCCCGACGGATAGGGGAACATCTCGAGCACGTAATACTTCGGCTTGTCGGCCGAGCGGGTGGCCTTGAAGGTCAGGGCGTCTTCCCAGGCGGCCTGCCATTTCGGCTCGATCGTGGCGGGGTCGTAGCGCGACATAATCTCTTGTCCCTCGGAGCGGATGGGTCGGTGCGGATAGGTCAAGGCGGGTGATAGGGCAGGCCCCGCCGGACGTCCAGTGCCGGGGCCCGTCCCGCAGAAGCAGTTGGCGACATTTCAGCAACCTCTGCATGGCAAATTTCGGGCGTGAGCGGTTTCCTAATAGGCAGGGGACGGCACGCGTGGAACAATTTGGGTGGACAGAAAGTTTTTACCGTTGATCATGAAAATACTTTGCATTCATCAGAATTTCCCCGGCCAATACAAGCATGTCGCCCCCGAACTCGTGCGGCTCGGCCATGAGGTCACCGCGCTCACCCCGAAGGTCAAGGAACCGACCCGCTGGAACGGTGTGAGCGTCCTGCCCTACGAGATCCGCGGCAGCAGCACCAAGGGCATCCATCCCTATCTGACCGACTTCGAGACCAAGATCCTGCGCGGCACGAGTTGCTGCAACGCTGCGCTCGCGCTCAGGAAGAAAGGCTACGAGCCCGACGTGATTCTGGCGCATCACGGCTGGGGCGAAAGCCTGTTCCTCAAGGACGTCTGGCCGCGTGCCCGGCTCGGCCTCTATTGCGAGCTCTACCATCGGACCACGCCGGACTTCGTCACCTTCGACCCGGAATTCTCCTCCGAGACCACGATCGGCGACGCGCAGCGCCTGCGGATGAAGAACCTCAACAATCGCCTGCACGAAGAAGTCATGGATGCGGGCATCAGCCCGACCCGGTTCCAGGCGAGCACCTTTCCCGGCAATTGGCAGGACCGGCTGACGATCGCGCATGACGGCATCGACACCGAGCATGTTGTGCCGAACCCGGACGCGCGGCTCGAGCTGGACAATGGCCGCGTGCTGACCCGCGAGGACGAGGTGATCACCTTCATCAACCGCAACCTCGAGCCCTACCGTGGCTACCACGTGTTCATGCGCGCCCTGCCCGAGATCCTGCGCCGCCGTCCCGATGCGCAGATCACCCTGATCGGTGGCGACGACGTGAGCTACGGGGCCAAGCCGCCGGACGGAAAGAGCTGGAAGCAGATTTTCATCGACGAGGTACGCGGCGAGATCCCCGACGCGGACTGGGCGCGGGTATATTTCCTCGGCCGCGTGCCCTACGAGCGATTCCTCGCGATGATGCAGGTGAGCCGCGTCCACGTCTATCTCACCTACCCCTTCGTGCTGAGCTGGTCGCTGCTCGAAGCGATGAGCGCCGGCTGCGCCATCCTCGCCAGCGACACCGCCCCGGTGCGTGAGGCGCTGACCGAGGACGAGACCGGCTGGATGGTGAATTTCTTCGACCGCGCGGCGCTGGTCGACCGGCTCTGCACCCTGCTCGACGCGCCCGAGACACGTGCACGGCTGGGCAGCGCCGCCCGCGCGCATGTCCGGGCCAATTACGACCTGCGCAGCCACTGTCTTCCGAGGCACATCGACTGGGTCAACCGCCTCGCCGCACTGGAGCCGCGTCAGCCAAGGGACTGACACCGGAGGGACGGCTGATCGCAGGACCCCCGGATCGCGAAACGCAAAGGGCCCGGGCAGTTGCCCGGGCCCTCGTGTCTCTCGGCTGTCCCGATCAGATCTTGCTGTCGACCGCCCGGAGCTGCCGGGCGCGGGTCAGGATCGCATCTTCCACCGCGTGCACCGCCGACGCACTGGCAGGACCCGAGCGGGTCATCAGAGCCACGTTCAGCGAGCGCCCATCCAGCGCCGGGTCAGACACGAGGATCGTGGCGCGATAGGCAGTACCGCCACCCGGGGGCGTGCCGTAACCGGTGGTGATCACCCCGGTGAAGGGATCGACGCTTTCCACGGGAAGGAAATCCAGCACCTGCAGCGAGGCGTTCCAGATGTACTTGTTCACCGCCCCGACGCGACCGGCATCCGGCTTTGCCTTGAAAATGTCCCAGATGCTCGACTCGGGCGCGCCCTCGGCGCCGTAAATTTCAGCGGCCGCGATCTCGTCGGCCGACCGGGTCTGAACCGGATGCCGCGTTTCGCTCTGCCCGCATGCCGCCAGGACCAGCGCCCCTGCGAGCAGCACAAAGCCCTTTGCAAACCGCTTATATTCCATGAAACCCAAGCTCCTGCCCGTCCGCGTCTTTGCTCCTGCATACTCGTCGGCACCGCGTATCACAAGCCGTCAATCCCGCCGTCCGGAAGCACGCCCGGAGCCGCCGGAACGCAGCGGCGGCGGCTGGAAAGCCCCGTGATATTTTTGTGGCAATTGGGCATCACTGGTTCGCTTCGTGGATGCCTGCCCTAGCGACGGGTTGCCAGAACGACCGGGCCGAGCGCATAGAAGTGCCCATCAAGGCCGGGCTATCCGGATTGGTACGTGCCTTAGAACACATGAGGGATACAATGAAAAAGATTCTGTTTGCTTCCACCGCGCTGGTTGCAACCGCAGGCATCGCCTCGGCTGAAGTGACGCTCACCGGTATGGCCGAAATGGGTGTCTTCGCTCCGGCGGAATTCGACACCGACGACGCCACCGATGTCTCCGCCGAAATGGGCGATAGCCAGTTCTTCACCGACATCGACATCACCTTCACCATGTCCGGCGAAGCAGACAACGGCCTCGTCTTCGGTGCCAACGTCGACCTCGACGAGTCGGACGGCAATCCGTCGGGTGCGTTCGGCGGTTCGACCCAGGGCGGCGAAGCCATCTTCGTGTCCTACGGCGGCGCGACCCTGACCATGGGTGACACCGACGGCGCTCTCGACGCTCGCGTTCCGGAACTGGCGCTCGCCGGCGGTTCGCTGGCCGACGACGAAACCGTTCACCTCGGCTTCAACCACTCGGACGGCTTCGACTTCGACACCGACGGCGTCAGCCTGTCGCTCGACGGTCGTGGCGATGGCCAGATCGCGCGTTTCGACTATGCCTACAACGCCTTCACCTTCTCGCTGTCGGCTGAGCAGGTCTCCAACGGCGCAGACGGTGTTGTTGGTGAAGCTCCCGACGACATCGATACCGGCGACACCATCTGGGGCATCGGTGCTTCGTACTCCGCCGAAGTGGCGGCTATGGACCTGACTGTCGGCCTCGGCTACCAGTCGCTGGAAGACTATGCCAACGTCACCACCATCGCAGCGACCTTTGGCTTTGCCAACGGCCTCTCGGCTGGCCTGACCTACGCCAGCGCCGACATCGACGGCGACGTTCTTGATGACGACATCCAGCACTGGGGCGTCGGTCTCGGCTACGAGATGAACGCTCTGGCAATCGGCGTGAACTACGGTGAGTACGACGGTGGCGACATGGGTGACCTGTCCGGCTTTGGCCTCGCTGCCTCCTACGATCTCGGCGGCGGTCTCGAAGCCCGCCTCGGCTACGGCTACAGCGACTACGACCTGACCAACGTTGGTGACGACACCTACGACACCTACTCGCTCGGTCTGCGCATGAACTTCTAATCTCACCCGAGATTGGAAAGATCAGGAAGAGCGGGCTTAGGCCCGCTCTTTTCTTTTGCCCGCTCACCGGGCAAAACGGCGGCATCCGCCCCAAGCACAGGCCCCCCCCATGCTCCCCCTTTCAGCCGCGCGTAAGGCGGCGCTCCTGAAATCGGTCCGCCCCGCCCTCGCACAGGGCCGCCTCGGCACGGCCCGTGCCGCGCTCGAGCAGGTTTTGGAGACCGAGCCCGCGCGCGCCGATCTCGTGTTTCAGCTGTCGCAGATCTGCTACGAACAGGGTGACCGCGACGCCTGCCTGCGTCATCTCGACCGCGCTCTCGAGCTTGCCCCGAACGACCCCAAGCTGCTGGCCGCCGCCATCCAGCGCTACCGCGCGCTCGGCCGATCCGACGCCGCGCTGGCCGCGCTCGACCGGCAGATCGCTGCCGATCCCAGGTCCATCAAGCCCCGCGCCGACAAGGCGCACTACCTGCAGCTCCTGGGGCGGTTCGACGAGGCCGAGACGCTGTTCCGCGCGCTGATCAAGCGCCACCCGAACGAGACCGAGCTCTACCGCATCTTCCTCGCCACCAAGAAGCTGACCGCGGGCGATCCGTTGCTGCGCGCCATGGAAAAGCTGTGGGCGAAACGCGACCTGCCCGACCGTCAGCGCATGCACCTCGGCTTTGCGCTGGCCAAGGCGATGGAAGAGACCGGCCAGACCGGCAAGGTCTTTGCCTATCTCACCCGCGCCAACGGCCTGCAGCGCAAGGCTGCGCCCTTCGACAGCGCCGCCCAGGCCCGCGAGTTCGCCACCGTGCGCAAAGCGCAGGAGGGGCTTGCATCGGCGGCGGTCAGCACCCCCGCGCTGCGCCCGATCTTCGTCACCGGCATGCCGCGTTCGGGCACGACACTGGTCGAGCGCATCCTCGGCGCGCACCCCGAGGTGAGCGCGGGCGGCGAACTCGGCCACGCGCTGAAGCTCTCCTACGGCTACTTCGGTGCCGGCGAGCAGATGCGCGCCATCGCCGCCGAACCGCCGGCCCGGGTGCGGGCCTTCGCCGATCACTACATCCGGCTCGCGGCGCGCGACACCGGCCGGACCAGCGGCGCCTTCACCGACAAGTCGATCCTCTGCCACCTGATCTTCGGTCTGCTGGATCACGCCCTGCCCGGCGCAAAGATCATCGTGGTTCATCGCGACCCGCGCGACATCGCCCTGTCGATCTACAAGAACCACTTCGCGCTTGGCACCCATCGCTACGCCTGCGACCTTGCCGAGATCGCGACCTCGATCAAGCGCTTCCGCGCCAACGTCGCGCATTGGAAGACGGCGCTGCCCGGCCGCATCCACGAGATCCGCTACGAGGCGCTGGTGGATGATCCCGAACCCCAGTCGCGCGCGCTGGTCGCCGCTGCGGGGCTCGACTGGGATCCGGCCTGCCTCTCGTCGCATGAGGCGCAAGGTGCGGTGAAGACGCTCAGCGTCAGCCAGGCGCGGCAGCCGATCTACCGCGGCTCGGCGCAGGCGTGGAAGAAATACGAAACCGAACTGGCGCCTTTCATCGAGGCCTGGGGAGAGGAACCATGGGACTGAACGACATCAAGGCACGCATCGCCAAGGCCGAGAAACTCGCGGGCCGCGCCCCCGGCTCGGCGCAGCTGATCGCTGTCAGCAAGGTGCAGCCGAACGAGCGGGTCGAAGCCGTGCTCGAAGAAGGGCACCGGCTCTTCGGCGAGAACAAGGTGCAGGAGGCCGCTGGCAAATGGCCCACCTTCCAGGAGCGCTTTCCCGACGCCGAGGTGCACCTCATCGGCCCGCTGCAGAGCAACAAGGCCCGGCAGGCGATGCGGCTCTTCTCGGCCATCCACTCGGTAGACCGGCCCAAGCTCGCCACCACGCTGGCGCGGCTGGCGCAGGAACTGGGCACCTGCCCCGATCTCTTCGTGCAGGTGAACACCGGCGAAGAAGAGCAGAAAGCCGGCATCCTGCCCGCCGAGGCCGACGCCTTCATCAAGGAGGTGCGCGGTCTCGACCTGCCGCTCAGGGGACTGATGTGCATCCCGCCGGTCGACGAGACCCCCAGCCTGCATTTCGCCCTGCTGGCCAAGATCGCCGAGCGCAACGGCCTCGAGGGCCTGTCGATGGGCATGAGCTCGGACTTCGAGCAGGCCATCGCCTTCGGCGCCACCCATGTGCGGGTCGGCTCGGCGATCTTCGGCGAGCGCGACTACGGCTGAGCCCCTGCCCCGGCGCCGCGCGCGCGGCGCCGCACGGCCTGCCTCCGGCGGGGATATTTGGAACATGCGGAAGCGACGGACACTCCCGGCTTCCACATGGTAGAAATATCCCGGGGGGTGAGGCGCACAGCGCCGAGGGGGGCAGCGCCCCCCCTTTCTTCCTTCCCCTCTCCGACGCGCACTATAGAGTGCCCCGATGGCAATCCCGGTCGAGACCTTCTTCCTGCGCCCCGGCGATCAGGGCACGCTGCAGGCGCGGATCCAGCAGATGGTGGCCGAGGGCGTGCTCTCCGGCCGGTTCCGGCGCGGCGAGAAGATGCCCTCGACGCGGCGGCTGGCGGCGCATCTCGGGGTCAGCCGGATCACCGTCTCGCTGGCCTATACAGAGCTGCAGGCCAGCGACTACCTCAGCTCCCGTGACCGCTCGGGATACTACATCTCCGAGGGGGCACCGGAACCGCCGGATTTCCCCGAGACGCCGCGTGCCGAGCGGGTCGACTGGCAGCGCGCAATGGGGCGGCGTTTCGCGGCGGGCGCGGTGCCCGAGCGGCCCGCCGACTGGGCCAGCTATCGCTATCCCTTCATCTATGGGCAGGCCGACCCGAAGCTTTTCGACCATGCCAACTGGCGGCTCTGCGCGGTGCAGGCGCTGGGGGCGCGGGACTTCGGCGCGCTGACGCAGGACTACTACGACCGGGACGACCCGCAGCTGGTCGAATTCCTCATCCGTCAGACCCTGCCCCGGCGCGGCATCCAGGCCCGGCCCGAGGAAGTGCTCATCACCCTCGGCGCGCAGAACGCGCTCTGGCTGGCGAGCCAGATCCTGCTGTCTCCGGGCAGGCGGGCCGTGATCGAGGACCCCTGCTACCCGGCGCTTCGGGTGCTGCTCGGACAGACCGGCTGCGCGCTTTCGGCCGTCGCGGTCGACGCGCAGGGGCTGACGCCCGAAGCTGTCCCGGACGGCAGCGACGTGATCTTCACCACGCCGAGCCACCAGTGCCCCAGCGGCGCCACCCTGCCACTGGCGCGGCGCCACGCACTTCTCGAGCGGGCGCGCGAACTGGAGGCGGTGATCGTCGAGGACGACTACGAGTTCGAGATGGCCTACCTGCAGCCCCCCACCCCGGCGTTGAAGAGCCTAGATGGCGACGGTCGCGTGGTCTATGTCGGCAGCTTCTCCAAGTCGCTCTTTCCCGGGCTGCGGCTCGGCTACCTCGTCGGGGCCGCGCCCTTCATCCGCGAGGCCCGCGCCCTGCGCGCCTCGGTGCTGCGCCACCCGCCGGGGCATATCCAGCGCACCGCTGCCCATTTTCTGAGCCTCGGTCACTATGACAGCCTCGTACGTCGAATCGGCCGCGCGCTGGGGGAGCGGCGGCGGGTGATGGAAGCCGCGATCAGGGGCACCGGGCTCGAGGTGGCGGGCGTTGCTGCCCATGGTGGCTCGTCCTTCTGGATGCGCGCCCCCGAGCGGGTCGATACCGCCGAGCTTTCCAACGATTTGCAGCGCGAAGGCGTGCTGATCGAGCCCGGCGCGCCGTTCTTCCAGCGGCCCGATGCGCCGCGGAATTTCTACCGTCTGGGCTACAGTTCGATCCCCTCGGAGCGCATCTCCGAGGGCGTCGAACGCATCGCACAGGCGCTTGCACGTCCCCGCAGTCGGGGCTAGGGCTTTGCCCCATGCGGACCATCCGGGATTACCAGTCAACAGAGCCTCGCGACCGGGGCGCCAGCGTCGCCATCGGCAATTTCGATGGCGTGCACATCGGTCATCGCGCGGTGATCGAGCTGGCCCGGACGAAGGGCAAGGGCGCCCCTTTCGGCGTGCTGACCTTCGAGCCGCACCCACGCGAATTCTTCGCCCCCGACGCGCCGCCGTTCCGGCTGATGTCGGCCAAGGCCCGCGCCTCGCGGCTGGAGAAATTGGGGGTCGAGCGGCTCTACGAGTTGCCCTTCGACGCCGCGCTCGCCGCGCTGACGCCCGAGCAGTTCGCCCGTGACGTGCTGGTTGAGGGGCTCGGCCTGAGCCACGTTGTCGTCGGCGCGGATTTCTGCTTCGGCAAGGGCCGCGCGGGCACCGTGCAGGACCTGCAGCGCTTCGGCGACGAGATGGGCTTTGGTGTCACTGTGGCCGATCTGCTCGGCACCGAGGGGCGGGAGATCAGCTCCACCGCGATCCGCCTAGCGCTGACCGAGGGCGACCCGCGCGCTGCGCAGGCGCAGCTCGGACACTGGCACCGCATCGAAGGCGAGGTGATCGGCGGTCACCAGCTGGGCCGCAAGCTCGGCTATCCCACCGCCAACATGAGCATCGACGGCCTGCACCCGCCGCGCTTCGGCGTCTACGCCGTGCTGGTGGACGTGCTGACCGGGCCGCACCGGGGCAGCTACCACGGCGTCGCGTCGCTCGGCGTGCGCCCGATGTTCGGTGAGAACAGCGCAAATCTGGAAACCTTCGTCTTCGACTTCTCCGGCGATCTCTACGGTGCCGTGCTCTCCGTCGGGCTGGTCGAGTTCCTCCGCCCCGAGATGAAGTTCGACGGGCTCGAGGCGCTGGTCGCCCAGATGGACCGCGACAGCACCGAGGCCCGCCACCTGCTGGACGCGCTATGACCGACCACATCGACCGCAAGGGGCTGGCCCCGCGCTTCTGGGAAAAGAAGCCGCTCACCAAGCTGAACGACAAGGAGTGGGAGGCGCTCTGCGACGGCTGCGGCAAGTGCTGTCTCAACAAGCTCGAGGACGAGGAGACCGGCGACGTCGCGCTGACCTGCGTGTCCTGCCGTCTGCTCGACGACGAATCCTGCCTCTGCTCCAATTACGAGATCCGGCATCAGTTCGTGCCGGAATGCATCGTCCTGCGCCCCGACAACATCGACGAGCACGCCTACTGGATGCCCGAGACCTGTGCCTACCGGCTGCTCTGGCAGGGCAAGCCGCTCTACGACTGGCACCCGCTGATCTCGGGCGATCCCGAGACTGTCCATGCCGCCGGCGTGTCGATGCGCGGCCGCACCGTGCCCGAGTTCGAAGTCGGCGAGGACGACTGGGAAGACTACATTATCGAGGAGCCCACCTGATGTTCTTTGCCTCCGACAATTCCGGCCCCGTCCCTTCGCAGGTGCTCGAGGCGATCGCCCGCGCCAACGAGGGCCACACCTCGGGCTACGGGTCGGACGCGCTGTCGCTGCAGGTGGCCGACCGGATCCGCGATCTCTTCGAGGCGCCCGAGGCGGCGGTCTACCTCGTGCCGACGGGCACGGCGGCCAACTCGCTGGCCCTGGCGACCCTCTGCCCGCCCTACGGCACGGTGTTCTGCTCGCCGGTCGCCCACATCCACGAGGACGAGTGCAACGCGCCAGAGTTCTACTCCGGCGGCGCCAAGCTGACGCTGGTCAAGGGCGGCGACCGGATGACCCCCGAGGCGCTGCGGGCGGCCATCGAGGGCGAGGGCAACCGCGGCGTGCATGGGCCCAAGCGCGGCCCGGTGTCGATCACCCAGCTCACCGAGAAGGGCAACTACTACACGCTGGACGAGATGCGCGCGCTGACCGCCGTGGCCCGCGAGTATGGTCTGCCGGTACACCTCGACGGGGCGCGTTTCGCCAATGCCGCGGTGAAGCTCGGGGTCACCCCGGCCGAGATGAGCTGGAAGTCCGGCGTCGATATCTGCGTCTTCGGCGGCACCAAGAACGGGCTGATGGGCGTCGAGGCGGTGGTGATCTTCGATCCCGCCAAGGCGGAGGAATTCGAGTACCGCCGCAAACGCGGCGCGCATCTCTTCTCCAAGCATCGCTACCTCGCGGCGCAGATGCACGCCTATCTAGAAGGCGACCTGTGGAAAGAGCTTGCCGAAAAGGCCAACGCGCGCTGCGATCAGCTGCTGCAGGGCCTGAAAGGTCTGGGGCTGACGGTGCAAAATGACACCCACGCCAACATGATTTTCTTCGAGATGCCCCGCGCGGCGCACCGCAAGGTGCTGGAAGCCGGGGCGGTCTACTACCCGTCGGGGGATCTGGAGGGCAACGATGCCGAGTTGCTCACCGGAAGGCTGGTCTGTGACTGGTCGCTGCAGCCATCCGACGTCAGTACCTTCCTCGATCTGCTGCGCGACGCCGCCTGAGCGACCCCAACGCTCTGAAAGGACACCTGCAGGAGCCTGCGAAGGCTCTTGCTGCCCTTCCGATCAGTTCATGTGGAAGTGCAATTCGTAGCTGCCGTCGACAAAGGCACCGAAGAGATCGGGAATGTCGGGATGCTCCACCGGCTCGCCGGAATAGTCGGCGATCAGATTCTGCTCGGACACATAGGCCACGTAGAAGCTCTGCTCATTCTCCGCCAGCAGGTGATAGAAAGGCTGTTCACGGCGCGGGCGCGAGTCCTCGGGAATGGCCTCGTACCACTCCTCGGTATTGCTGAACTCGGGGTCGACATCGAAGACCACGCCGCGGAACGGGTGCTTGCGATGACGGACCACCTGGCCCAGATGATATTTCGCGCGCGATGTGTGCATGTTCACCTCTGAGAACAATTTTTGACATTTTTGCGGCAATTTGTCCAACGCTCAGCCGGGCAACGGCGGAAACACACTGTGAACCTTGGGCCGACAGTTTGGCGGATTTCCGCGGGCCCGATTGAAGGAATTGTGATTCCAACACGACTGGCTTTGCGGTAAAATCCCTGTCAACAAAAGGCAAAAGACTTCCAGAAGAGCAGAAAAAAGCGAGAGGCAGATGAGCAGATGGCTTCGCGCGGCGACGCTGGTGTTGTTGGCCGCGTCCTGCGGAGGCGGCGGTGCAGGCCGCGCCCCGAACAACCTAGAAGACGCATGCGCCATCATCCGTGAGCGACCCCAGTATATCCGCGCGTTCCGCGATGCGGAGCGCAAATGGGGTGTGCCAGTGCACGTGCAAATGGCGACGATCTACCAGGAAAGCAAGTTCATCTCGGACGCGCGGACCCCGTTCCGCTACGCGCTCGGGGTGATTCCCTATGGCCGGCAAAGCTCGGCCTTCGGGTACAGCCAGGCGCTGGACGGCACCTGGGACGAATACCTCCAGGAAACCGGCCGCTGGCGCGCCGACCGCGACGACATCCGCGACGCGGCGGATTTCATGGGCTGGTACATGGCCGGAAGCCGCGAGCGCCTCGGCATCAGCCTGCGCGACGCGCGCAACCAGTACCTCGCCTACCACGAGGGCCGCGGCGGCTTCTCGCGCGGGACCTACAACAGCAAGTCCTGGCTGCTGCGCGTGGCCGAGGACGTGGGCAACCGCGCCGTGGTCTACGAGGTGCAGTTGGCGAACTGCCGACAGGCGCGCCGCTGGTAAGACCGGGCGGGCGAAACACGAAAGGCCGAGCTTCACGCCCGGCCTTCTCTTTTTTGCACCGGCCCCTGCGGGGCGCGCGGTCACTTCACCCGGTTCACGTCGAAGACCGAATTCGGCAGCGAGGCGTTGTCGAGCGCGCCCAGCACCACGGTGGTCTTGCTGCCGTTGCCATCGGTGATCACCCATTGCCGCAACTGCACCGGCTGGCCGGTGAACTTCATCTGGATCGAGCCGCGGTCGGGGTGCTCGGGGTCCTGCGCGGTCACTGTGGTGGCGGTGCCATCGTAGCTGTGCCCGGTCACCATGCCGGCGCGGCCGAGGTTCACGTTCTGCGCCAGGATGATCGACAGCGGCGTCTGACTCAGCGGGTAGGTCTCGGGCTGGCCACCCAGCTTCTTGTCGAAGACATAGACCGCCCCGGCCCAGGCCAGCACCAGCGCCTGGTCCGGCGGGTTGTACTCGAAGCGGACCTTGCCCGGGCGCTTGATCGAGATCGTGCCGGTCGAGATCGAGCCGTCGCCGTTGATCTGGGTGAACTGCCCCTTCGCGGACTGGATCGAGTTCAGGTACTGGGACACTTCGCCCAGCGAGAGCTTCTGCGCCGCCGCCGGCAGCGTGGTGAGCACCAGCGCCGTGAGCGCGGCGATGAGAGTGCGGATCATTCGTCAGGTCCTTCTGGCCGTGGTCTGCCCTTGTGTCGCACGCCGCGGCGCGGATATGCGATATCAGGCAGGCGTTGAAGCCTATCTAGGGCGTCGGGCGCGGCGATCAAAGCCCCACCGGTGTCGCGCCGGCGCGGCTCCGCGCAAGAGGGGGCTCCGCCCCCGCCCTGCGGGCTCCCCCGGCGTATTTGGAAAGAGAAGAAGCCCGGGAGCGCGCACCCCCGGGCTTCTTCTCTTTCCAAATACGCAAATCCCTCCGCCGCCGCAGGCGCGGCGCCGGGCAGGTCTTTACTGCTCGGGCACGAGGATTTCGCGCTTGCCGACGTGGTTGGCCGCCGAGACGACGCCCTCGTCCTCCATCTGCTCCACCAGGCGCGCGGCCTTGTTGTAGCCGATGCCCAGCTTGCGCTGGATGTAGGAGGTCGAGCACTTGCGGTCCTTGATCACGATGGCCACCGCCTGGTCGTAGAGCGCATCCTCGCCGTCGGTATTGCCGCCGGTGTTGAGGCCGAGCACCGCGTCGATGTTGTCGGCCTTCTCCTCGTCCGGGCCCTGCACCACGCCGCTGACGTATTCCGGCGGACCGAAGGCCTTGAGATGGTTCACCACCTCCTCGACCTCTTCATCCGACACGAAGGGGCCGTGGCAGCGGGTGATCTTGGCGCCGCCGGCCATGTAGAGCATGTCGCCCATGCCCAGCAGCTGCTCGGCGCCCATTTCGCCGAGAATGGTGCGGCTGTCGATCTTCGAGGTCACCTGGAAGGAGATGCGGGTCGGGAAGTTGGCCTTGATGGTGCCGGTGATCACGTCGACCGAGGGGCGCTGCGTGGCCATGATCAGGTGGATACCGGAGGCCCGCGCCATCTGCGCGAGGCGCTGGATGCAGGCCTCGATCTCCTTGCCCGCGACCATCATCAGGTCGGCCATCTCGTCGACGATGACGACGATGTAGGGCATCTTGCGCGGCTCGAATTCCTCGGTCTCGAACACCGGCTCGCCGGTCTCGTCATCGAAGCCCGTCTGCACCGTGCGCTTGAACATCTCGCCCTTGCTCAGTGCCTCGGCGACGCGGCCGTTGTAGCCGTCGATATTGCGCACGCCCATCTTGGACATCTTGCGGTAGCGGTCCTCCATCTCGCCGACGACCCACTTCAGCGCCACCACGGCCTTCTTGGGGTCGGTGACGACGGGGCTCAGCAGATGGGGGATGCCGTCGTAGACGCTGAGTTCGAGCATCTTCGGGTCGATCATCACCAGCCGCAGGTCCTCGGGGGTCAGCTTGTAGAGCAGCGACAGGATCATCGTGTTGATCGCCACCGACTTGCCCGAGCCTGTGGTACCGGCGATCAGCAGGTGGGGCATCTTGGCGAGGTTGGCCACGACGGGATCGCCGCCGATATCCTTGCCGAGCGCCAGCGGCAGGCGCTGGGTGCCGTTGTCGTAGTCGCGGCTCGAGAGGATCTCGCGGAACGACACCATCTCGCGCTTGTCGTTGGGCAGTTCGATGCCGATCACCGAACGGCCCGGCACGGTCGAGACACGCGCCGAGAGCGCCGACATCGAGCGGGCGATGTCGTCGGCGAGGCCGATCACCCGGCTCGCCTTCAGGCCCGGTGCGGGTTCGAGCTCGTACATGGTGACCACGGGGCCAGGGCGGACCGAGACGATCTCGCCCTTCACGCCGTAGTCGTCGAGCACCGATTCCAGCATCCGCGCGTTCTCTTCCAGCGCCTCGTCGGAGAGCACGTGGCGCTCGATGTTGTCGGCGCTGGCCAGCAGGTGCAGCGGCGGCAGCTCGTAGTCGATGGCGTTCTCGGAGAAGCCGAGGGTCGGCTGCGCCTCTGCCTGAGCGCGGCGCGAGGGCTGCATCACCTTTGGCTCGGCCTTCTGCACCACCTTGCGGGGCTGGGCGACCGGGATGGCCGGGCGCGGCGTGTCGGCCGGCGCACCGGTCGACCAGCTCTGGACGTCATAATCGTCATCCTCGGCATCGTCGTCCATGTCGTAGCCCTGGACCGGGGCGTCGTAGCCATCGTCACCGTGGCCGTCGCCATATCCGTCGTCGTAGTCATCCGAAGTGTAGTCATCGCCCGCGTAACCGTCCTCGGCGTAGTCGTCCCCAGCGTAGACCTGCGCGGCACGCGGGGCCTGCGCCTGCGGCTGCGTAGCGGGCTGCGCTGAGTAGGCAGCCGGGGCGTCCTCGCCGTAGTCGTCGAAATCGCGGAAGTCGTCGTAGCCCTGCCCCGCTGCCTCGGCAGCGTCGTAGGGGTCCTCGGCGTGGGTGAAGGGCGCGGGGCCCGAGGTCCGGGCATAGCCCTGCGCCTCGGCCATATGCTCGGGGGCCGGCGGCACCGCGCGGGCACCCGGTGCCGGGGCGCGCGAGGCGGTGAGCGGCGGCTCGGCCGGCAGCGCCTGTGCCGCCTGCGCAGCGGTGAGCGGCGGCTCGGCACGCAGCAGTTGCGTCGGCTTGTAGATCAGCGGCGTCGGCCCACGTCCGCGGCCCTTGGTCAACGGCTTGTTCGGGTCCTCGGTGCGGCTGGCGCCGCCGAAAGAGGGCATCGTGGGGCGTTTGCGGCTCTTCACCGCGTGGAGGATCTTGGCGCGGATGCGGTCCTCGCCGTTGTCGGGTTCGATCGGCAAGAGCTCGACCTCGTCATCGTAGGCTTCGGGTTCGGGTTCAGCGCGGCGGGTGATGCGGGCCAGCAGGCCCGGCTTCTTCGCCGGCTCGGGCGCGGGGCGCGGGGCGGGCACCGGCGCCGGTGCGGCGGCCTGCTCCCAGGCCTGCATCTGCGCGTAGGCGTAGGCGTCATCCTCGTCGAGCAGTTCGGGCTCTTCGGGTTCCAGCTCCAGCGGCGGCGGCGCGGCGCGGCGCACGCGCGAGGAAGGGCGCGGCTGCGGCGCGGGTTCGGGTGCGTAGTCCTGCGGATCGTAGTCGTTCGCCGCCTCGGTATCGCCGTAGCGTGTGGCGGCCCAGGCCTCTGCCTCGGCGGCCTCTTCGGCGCGGCGGGCGCGGCGGTCGGAATGCGCCGTCTGCGCTTTCTGCGCGGCGGCCATGGCACCACCTGCACCGCGGCCCAAGAGGTTCAGCAGCGACGCGTAGGACATGATCAGCCCGACCAGCAGGAAGCGCGAGATGTTCTGCAGCTCCGCCTTGGTGAAGCCCAGCACGAAGGCACCGAGCGCCAGCAGCCCCGCGCCCAGAAGCACCGTCAGCAGCTTCAGGCCGAAGCCCGCGCTCAGCGGCAGGATGCCGAGCGCCGTGCCCATCATCATGTCACCGAAGAGCCCGCCCAGGCCGAAGCTGTGGGTCCATTCCGGACCGGTGGTGAGCCCGGCGGCATAGACCGAGGCCAGCGCGATCCAGATCGGCGCAAAGACCACGCGCGACAGCGCGCGCTCGTCGCCGCGGTGCAGGGCAAAGCGCAGGCCCCAGACCAGCAGCACCAGCGCGAGGCCCCAGCTGCCGAGGCCGACGATCATGTAGAGCGGCGCGGCCATCGAGGCCCCGAGCCGGCCAAGCCAGTTCTGCACCGGCGCATCGGTGGCCGAGAGCCACGACGGATCGTCCGGCGTGTAGGAGCCGATCATCGCCGCCGCCATGAGGCCGAGGACAATCAGGGCGATGCCGCCCAGCTCCCTGCCCCGCTTCTCGATCGCGGCCTGCATGTTGCTGTCGAAGAGCGGGTCACGCCCCTTCACCTGATATGCCATCGCTCGCCTCGTCGTTTTTTCTTATTGCCCGTACAGGCAGTCCCGAATCCGGGTCAGCCCGCGCTCGGTTTCCTCTCGGGAGGCCACCAGTGCCACGCGCAGGAAGCCCTTCCCCGGATTTCCCGCCTCGGTGTCACGCGACAGATACGCGCCCGGCAGCACCCGCACGCCGGTTTCCTTCCAGAGCTTCAGCGCCGCTTCCTCGCCGTCCTCGACCGGCAGCCAGAGGAAGAAGCCCGCCAGCGGCGGCATGTAGCCCGGCACGTTGCCGAAGATGCGGTCCGCCAGCTCGAACTTCTCGAGATAGAGTGCGCGGTTTTCCACCACATGCGCCTCATCGGCCCAGACCCGCTCGGACACGCGTTGCACCGGCAGCGGCAGCGGCGCGCCGGCAAAGGAGCGGTGCTGCTTGATCCGGCGCAGGCTCTCCGGCCCGCCCGCCACGAAGCCCGAGCGCAGCCCGGGCAGGTTCGAGCGTTTGGACAGCGAGTGGAAGATCACCACCCGCTCGGGATCGGCGTCCATCTCGGTCGCCACCTGAAGCGCGCCCAACGGGGCCTCGCCACGGTAGATTTCAGAGTAGCATTCGTCCGCGAGGATCTGGAAATCATGCTTTTCGCCTAGCGCGATCAGCGTCTCCCAATAGGCGCGGTCGGCCACGGCGCCCTGCGGGTTGGCGGGCGAGCAGAGGTAGACCAGCGCGGTACGCGCCAGCATGTCCTCGGGCAGGCCCGCGATATCGGGCAGGTGGCCGGTGGCCTCGGTGGCGTTGACGTAGACCGGCTCGGCCCCGACCGACAGCGCCGAGACCGCGTAGACCTGGTAGAAGGGGTTGGGCATCAGCACCAGCGGCTGCTGACCGTTCTTGGTTTCCGGGCAGAGCGCCATGCCGGCATTGTAGAGCCCCTCGCGGGTGCCGTTGACCGTGGTCACCTGGGTGTCGGGATCCACGGTCACGCCGTAGCGGCGGGCGATCCATGCGGCGATATTGGCGCGCAGCTCCGGCGTACCCTCGTTGGGCGGGTATTTGCCGAACTCCTGGACAGACTCGGCCAGCACCTCTCCGACGAAGGCCGGGAAGGCGTGCTTCGGCTCGCCGATGGTCATGTGGATGACCTCGCCGCCGGGCTCGAAGGAATCGAGCAACGCCCGCAGGCGCGGAAACGCGTAAGCCGGAAGGTTCGAAAACCGTTCGGGGAACATGCCAGTACTGCCTCTGTAAGTCGGGATCGTAAGCGCCCCGTTTGCCGCAGAGGATACGCAAGGCAACGGGCTTCGTCTACCGCAACTCCACGCGGCAACGGGTCCGTGGCAGGAATGTCGCAGCGCGGTAAAATTTTCGCCTCGCGGCGGGGTCGCCGGGAATTCCAATGTCACCCCGGCGACTTAGCGAGGCCCTTCCGTCACGGAGGACCCGCTGCGGAAGGGGCGAATCACGTCTCTCTCCGCGGCGATGGACAGGCCGGTCCAGAGCGGCACCGGCCTGCCGCGGCTTCAGGCGAAGTAGTCGCGCAGCATCCGGGTGTAGATCGCCTTGAGCTGTCCGATCTGCGCCACCTCGACGTTCTCGTCCACCTGGTGCAGCGTCTTGCCGACGAGGCCGAACTCGACCACCGGGCAATGGTGCCGCACGAAGCGCGCGTCCGAGGTGCCGCCCGTGGTCGACAGCTCGGGGCTGCGGCCGGTCTCGGCCTCGACCGATTTCGCCACCAGCTCCGAAAGCGGCCCCGGCGGGGTCAGGAAGGCCTCGCCGGAGATCTTGATCGTCAGCTCGGTGCGGGTGCCGAACTCGGCGTCCACCTTCGCGGTCTCGGCGCGCAGCCACTCGGACAGCGAGGCCCCCGTGTGGGTGTCGTTGAAGCGGATGTTCAGGGTTGCGCGGGTCTGCGCGGGCACCACGTTGGTCGCCGGGTTGCCGGTGTCGATGGTCACCACCGCCAGCGTCGAGGGATCGAAATGGTCGGTGCCCTCGTCCAGAACGTGGCTCGACAGCCGGTCCATCAGCCGCGCCATGGCGGGCATCGGGTTGAGCGCGCGATGCAGGTAGGCCGAATGCCCCTGCTTGCCGGTCATGGTGAAATGCGCGTTCATCGAGCCTCGGCGGCCGATCTTCATCATGTCGCCCATCTCGTCCGGGCAGGTCGGCTCGCCGACGATGCAGATCGACATGCGCTCGCCCTCACGTTCCATGTACTCGAGCAGCGCCGTGGTGCCGTCCACTGCGTCGCCCTCCTCGTCGCCGGTGATGGTCAGCACGATGGCCCCCTCGGGGGGCGTCTCGCGCACGAAATCCACCGCGGCGGCGGCAAAGGCGGCGACGCCGGATTTCATGTCGGTGGCGCCGCGGCCATACATGAAGCCGTCCTTCACCTCGGCGCCGAACGGGTCGACGGTCCACGCCGCGAGATCGCCCACAGGCACCACGTCTGTATGGCCATTGAAGCCGAAACTCTTCGCGTGGTCCTTCTCGCCCCAACGGGCAAAGAGGTTCGCAACCCCGCCCCGATCGACGCGCGTGCAGACAAAGCCCGCCTCTTCCAGAAGACCCTGCAGCAACACCAGCGCGCCGCCCTCCTCGGGGGTCACCGACGGGCAGCGGATAAGATCGGCTGTCAGCTGGACGGGATCGGTGGGCTGGATGGTCATGAGCGCGTCTCCGAGAAAGATTTGCCCTTGGCTACAGCGCCCGGCCGGCGCGTGCAAATGTGATGAAAAGGGCGCAGCGGCGCGGGCGGGCGCCGCCCACCGACTGACGGTCCGCGGGAGGCGGTGCTACGCTTGCGCAAAACGAGCAGGACCACCCCCTTTCATGAGCTGGATCGCGATCGCCGCGGAGCAGACGCGCTGGATCGACAAGCAGGCCTTTGCAGAGGCCTTCGAGACCCGTGGACGACGCCTTGAGCGCGGCAGCCTGCTGATCGAGACCCACCTCTCGCCGCGCGCCGAGCCGACGACGCTTCTGGCCTACGAGCGCGGCTTTCCGTTGCAGGCCAGTCTGACCCTGCAGGTGCTGCCGGGCGGCAGCATCGTGCTCGTCGCCAGCCGCGACGGCGATATCTTCCACACGGTGATCGGCTACCCGGAGGACGGACGCCCCGAAACGCTGCGGCTGACACTCTCATGGGACGCAGACCGCGGATGGGCGCGGTTGGTCGTGGAGCGGCCCGACACCGGGGGCGTTGAGCTTCGCGAGGTCCAGGCACTCCCGCCGCCGCTCTACGAGGACGTCAAGGCGCTGACCCTGCACCCGCAACTGCGCCATACAGCGCCCGACCTGCTGTTCTTCGCGGTCTCGGACGAGATCGAACCCGTCGGCCCGCTGCCCAGCCTTGCGGGCGCCACCCCCGTTGCCACGCCGCAGGGACAGCGCCGTATCGACCGGCTGTCCGAGGGCACCGAGGTACTGACGCGCGAGGGGCGGATCGCGCCGGTCCTGCGGGCGGTGGCGCGTACCCTGCCCGCCTTCGGGTCATTCCGCCCGGTGCGGCTGCGCGCGCCCTACCTCGGGCTCGAGCGCGACATCCTCGTGGCGCCGCACCAGCGCCTGCTGATCTCGGGCTCCGAGGTCGAGTATCTCTTCGGGCGAGAAGCGGTGCTGGTACCGGCGCAGAGCCTCACCCACGGTTTCGCCGCGCGCTTTGAGACCGGCGCCCCGCTGATCCGCTACCACCAGCTGCTGCTGCCGGGCCACGACACTCTGCAGACCGCCGGCATCGCGGTGGAAAGCCTCTATGTCGGGCGCCTGCGCCGCGACCCTGCAAAGCTCGAGGCCTCGATTCTCGCGGACATGGATCGCCGCGCCATGCCCGAACAGGCCCGCGCCGGCTACCAGGTGCTGCGACCCTTCGAGGCGGTGACCCTTGTGGAAGCGCGCGCCGCCTGACGCCCGGCAGAGGGGGCGCTGCCCCTGCAGCCCGCGGCGTCTCTCCCGGGATATTCGGGCCTGGACGCAGATGCAGACGCGACGGCCACGTACAAGAGAATCGCGATGACGCTGACTTCCGCGCATGGTACGGCTTCGGCATGAGCAAATTGCCTTCGAAAGCCGAGATCCTCGAGTGGATCGAGGCGCACCCGACCCAGACCGCGAAACGTGACATCGCCAAGGCCTTTGGCATCAAGGGCGCTGCGCGGATCGACCTCAAGCGCATCCTCAAGGAGCTCGAGGCCGAGGGGCACCTGGAGAAGCGCCACAAGACCTACCGCGACCCGGACCGGCTGCCGCCGGTGTCGGTATTGCAGGTCAAGGCGCCGGACGAGAACGGCGATCTTTTCGCCCAGCCGCTCGAATGGCATGGCGAGGGTGTCGAGCCGATCGTGCTGCTGGTGCTGCGCGCCTCCGACCCGGCGCTCGGCGAAGGCGACCGCATCCTGGCCAAACTGCAGGTGGTGCACGAGGCGGACCACAATTACGAGGCGCGGCTGATCCGCAAGATCGGCGTCAGCCCGCGCAAGATCGTCGGCATCTTCCGCAAGGGCCCCGAGGGCGGCCGCATCGTGCCGATCGACAAGGGTGCCGACAAGGAATGGCTGGTGGCGCCCGACGCCATGGGCGGCGCCAAGGACGGCGAGCTGGTCGAGGCCGAGCAGGCCGGGCCGCGCGCCTCGCGCATGGGGCTGCCGAAGGCGCGCATCGTGATGCGGCTCGGCGATCCCTCGGAGCCCAAGGCCGTCTCGCTCATCGCCATCCACCAGCACGGCATCCCCGACGACTTCCCGCCCAAGGTGCTGGAAGAGGCGGACCGGATGAAACCGGCGGGCCTGAAGGGCCGCACCGACCTGCGCGAGCTGCCGCTGGTGACCATCGACCCGGCCGACGCGCGCGATCACGACGACGCCTGCTTCGCCGAGGCCGACGAGGATCCGAAGAACCCCGGCGGCCATGTCATCTGGGTCGCCATCGCCGACGTGGCGCATTACGTGCTCCCGGGCTCGCAACTCGACCGCGAGGCCAAGAAGCGCGGCAACTCGAGCTATTTCCCCGACCGCGTCGTGCCGATGCTGCCGGACCGGCTGTCGGGCGACCTGTGCTCGCTGCACGAGGGCGTGCCGCGTGCCTGCATCGCCGTGCGAATGGTGATCGATTCCGAGGGCAACAAGCGCTCGCATGAATTCGTGCGCGGCTTGATGCGCTCTCCCGCCTCGCTGAACTACGCCGAGGTGCAGCAGGCGATGGACGGCGAGCCCAACGACAAGACCGGGCCGCTGCTCGAGGATGTGATCCGCCCGCTCTACAACGCCTATTACGCGCTGCGCGCCGCCCGCGACCGACGTCAGCCGCTGGACCTGGAGCTGCCGGAGCGCAAGATCGTGCTGGCCGAGGATGGCACCGTGGCTTCGGTGAACTTCGTCGACCGGCTCGACGCGCACAAGATGATCGAGGAATTCATGATCCTCGCCAACGTGGCCGCCGCCGAGACGCTGATCGCCAAGCGCACCCCGCTGCTGTTCCGCGTGCACGAGGAGCCGCCGGTCGAGAAGCTCGACGCGCTGCGCGAGACGGCGCTGGCCTCGGGACTGAGCCTTGCCAAGGGGCAGGTGCTGAAGACCTCGCATCTCAACAAGCTGCTGCATGATGCGGCGGGGCGCGAGGATGCCGAGTTGATCAACCTCGCCACCCTGCGTTCGATGACGCAGGCCTATTACAACCCCGAGAACTTCGGGCACTTCGGCCTCGCGCTGCGCAACTACGCGCATTTCACCTCGCCGATCCGCCGCTACTCGGACCTCATCGTGCACCGCGGGCTGATTACTGCGCACGGCTGGGGCGACGACGGGCTGAGCCAGGAGGACATCGAGCGGCTGCAGCAGACCGCCGAGCACATCTCGGACACCGAGCGGCGCTCGATGATGGCCGAGCGCGACACCACCGACCGCTATCTCGCCGCCTACCTGTCGGAGCGCGTCGGCGCGGAATTCGGCGGGCGGATCAGCGGCATCGCCAAGTTCGGCGTCTTCGTGAAGCTCGACGAAAGCGGCGCCGACGGGCTGGTGCCGATCCGCAACCTTGGCAACGAGTTCTTCCACTTCGACCGCGACGCCGGCACGCTGATGGGGGCCGACACTGGCACGCTGATCACCCTTGGCCAGCGGGTACGGGTGAAGCTGGTGGACGTGACGCCGGTGACCGGCGGCATCGGGCTGGAACTCCTGGAACTCGCCGGCGAGGCGGTCGAGGCCCCGCGCCACCGCAAGCCCGCGGGCTACGGGCGGTTCAAGAAGACCCCCGGCAGCAAACCGGGCGGCAAGGGCGGGCCGAAAGGCAAAGGCGGCAAGGGCAAGGGGCCCGCACGCCGCAAGGACGTGCAGGCCCGCGCCAAGGATGCCAAGACGGCGCGCAAGGTCAGCCGGACACGTAAAGCCGATCGTTGAGCGGCGCGTAGAGCGCCTCTCGCCCGCGCGCGACGTAGTCCATCAGCGGCTTCCGCGCGCGGAGCGCCCGGCGCAGCGCGGTCTCACCGGGCAGCCGGTCGATCATGCTCAGCACCGGCAGCACCGAGGCATCCGCGGCGGTGGGCTTCGCGCCAAAGAGCCATGGGCCCTCGCCCAGCACCGCGATGAGCGCATCGAGGTCCATCTCCGCCAGCGTGCAGCGGTCCTCTTCCGAGTAGCGGGCGACACCATGCCAGGTCATGCCCTGCCGCTGGCCCTCCTGCACCTTTGCTTCGAGCCCCTCGGGCATGCCCTTGAACACCTCGGGGAAGAACTGCGGCCAGACGCGGGCGTCGAGCCAGCGGTCATGGGCCACCTGCCAGCGCAAGCTCTCTTCGGCCATGCGCATCACCGCGAGGGCCATGCCGCGCGCCGCGGTGTCGAAGCCGGGGAAGAAGTCTGCCCCCTGCGTCTCGAGCCATTTCTGGATCAGCGCACTGTCGGGCACCACGCCCTGCGGCGTCTCGAGCACCGGCAGCTTGCCATAGGGTCCCTCGGGCATGGGCACGAAACGCGGTTGCCAGTCGAGGCCGGACATTTCGAGCAGGATCATCGCCTTCACGCAGAAGGGGCCGTTGGAGGGCTCGCCGAGGGTGGGCGGGAAGGAAATCAGGGTCAGCATGGGGATGGGTCCTTTTGGGGACGGGATGAAAGGGGAGTGCCGGCCCCTCGGACCGTAGCCGCGGCTCTTGCCGGAAACTGTCAGCAGGGTGCAGGATGATCGCGCCATGTCCCGGACCGAACGCCTCTTCCAGCTCATGCAGGCCATGCGCCGCCTGCCCGCCCCCGTCACCGCCGCCACGCTGGCGCAGGAGACGGGGGTGTCCGAGCGCACGCTCTACCGCGACATCGGCTCCCTGCGCGGGCTCGGCGCGGTGATCGACGGCGAGGCGGGCTATGGCTTCACGCTGATCGAGGACCCACATTTGCCGCCGCTGTCCTTCGACGAGGACGAGCTGGAGGCATTGGTGCTGGGGCTGCGCGAGGTCGAGGCGCTGGCCGACCCGGCGTTGGCCCATGCGGCGCGCAACGCGCTGGCCAAGCTGCGCGCCCGGCTACCCGAGCGGCAGGCCCACCAACTGCGCCACTCGGTGCTGACCGCACATCGTTTCTCGCCCCCTGCCCCGCCGACCATCGACGCGGCACTCCTGCGCTGCGCCTGCCGCGAAGAGCGCCACATCCGCTTCGACTACCGCGACGCGCAAGGGGCAGCGACACAGCGCGAAGTGAAGCCGCTGTCGCTGCTGCTGCTCGACAATTCGCATTGCCTGATCGCCTGGTGCTTGCTGCGCGCCGACTACCGCACCTTCCGGCTCGACCGGATGGTCGAGATGGACGTGCTCGAGACCTCCTTCCGCCCAGAGCGCGTGCCGCTGCTGCGCGGCTTCATGGCGCGGATGGAGGCCGAGCGGGGTAGCTGCTCGGTCCAGATGTGAGCGCCCCCATCCGCGGTCTCTTGCCGATTGCGTGAAAAGTGATCGCCGCGCCTCCTTCGCAAATCACCCCGCGCGCGGTAGCCTTCAAATCAATAAGAACACGAGCAGTAGGTGACCCCAGATGAAACGGAGCCTTTCCGGCCTCGCGCTGTGCCTGATGGCCACGCAGGTGCAGGCCGAGCGCATAGACGACTTTACCGCCCCGGTGATCTCGCAACGCCCGGCGCAGCGCCCCATGGCCTTTGTCGCGGCAAAGCCGGTCCAGGTCGTGCAGGTGGTGCCCTCGACCGAGGTCCAGCAGGAGTTCGCGCGCTGGCTCGTCGGCTTCCGCGCCCGCGCCCGTGCCGAGGGGATCAGCGATCGCACCCTCGACGCTTCGCTGCACAACGTGACGCTCGATGCCGACGCGCTGCACAAGATCAACAACCAGGCCGAGTTCACCAAGACGCTCTGGGCCTACCTCGGCTCTGCGGTCTCGGACACGCGCATCGAAAACGGTCGCGCAGCGCTGGCGCAGAATGACCAGCTGCTGCGCCAGATCGAGGCGCGCTACGGCGTCGACCGTCAGGTGGTGCTGGCGATCTGGGGCATGGAGAGCGCCTATGGCACGCATCGCGGCACGCACCCGGTGATCCCGGCACTCGCGACGCTGGCCTACGGCTCGCGGCGCGGCAGGTTCTTCGAGGGCCAGCTGATCGACGCGCTGCGCATCGTGCAGGACGGCGACACCACCGCCGAGAAGATGACCGGCAGCTGGGCCGGGGCGATGGGGCATACGCAGTTCATCCCCTCCTCCTACCGCGCGCTGGCGGTGGACTGGACCGGCGACGGCAAGCGCGACATCTGGTCGGACAACCCCGCCGACGCCCTGGCCTCGACGGCGCATTACCTTGCCGAGAACGGCTGGATCCACGGCCAGCCCTGGGGCGTCGAGGTGCAGCTACCGCGCGGCTTCGACTACGAGCTGGCGGGCAGCACGAGCCGCATGCCTTCGGACTGGGCGACGCTCGGGGTGGTCGGCATGGACGGCCGCCCGGTGCAGGACTTCGGCGCCGCCAAGCTGCTGCTGCCCGCGGGACACAGGGGCGCGGCCTTCCTGACCTTCAAGAACTTCAAGGTGATCTCGCGCTACAACGCCGCCGATGCCTATGTGATCGGCGTGGGGCATCTGGCCGACCGGATCATGGGCGGCGCGCCGATCCGCGCCAGCTGGCCCGACGACGAGCGCGCCCTGACCAGCGACGAGCGCAAGGAGCTGCAGGTGCGGCTGAAACGGGCGGGCTTCGATCCCTCGGGCGTCGACGGGCGTATCGGGCCGATGACCATCAAAGCGCTGCGCGACTATCAGCGGGCGGTGGGCGCGGTGCCGGACGGCTACGCCTCGCTCGAGGTGCTGCACCGCCTGCGCTGAACCGGCTCAGCGGCAGCCCGCGCCACAGCTTCTCTCCAGCGCCCTGACCTGCCGGGCGCTGGGGCTCGGCCAGCGGTTGGCGCCACAGGGATCGGCAATCAGCACCAGCCGGTCGTCTTCGCGTTTCAGCAGCGCCGCCATCGGGCCGCTCGCGGCCTCGCCGCACCACGGCCCGTAGCAGGACACCCGAAGCGTGATGCGCTGGTCGAAGGGGCGCTTGAAGCCCCCCTGCCCCAGCGCCCAGCCCCAGAAGCGCGCCGGCACCTCCCCGGCGCTGCGCGGCACCGCGCCGGTCTCGAGCACGCCGTTCACCGCGATCCATTCGGTCTGCTCGCCTTTCGCGGCGCGCACGTCGCGCGCCACGTCCGGCGGCAGGCATTTCAGCGCGAAGGCCGGGCCCGCAAGGCAGATCAGCAGAATGGCAAAGGCGCTGCGGATCACAGCTTGTCCCGGAAGGCGGCGATCACCTGCTCGTAGACCGGGCGCTTGAAGGGGACGATCTGGCCCAACACCTCGTCTGCGGGCAGCCAGCACCATTCCGAGAACTCCGGGTGCTCGGTCTGAATGTTCACCTGCGCATCCTCGCCGTGGAAGCGCAGCAGGAACCACTTCTGTTCCTGCCCCTTGTAGCGGCCCTTCCAGATGCGCGGCACGATGTCATGTGGCAGGTCGTAGGAGAGCCAGCCCTCGGTCTCGGCCTCGACAGTGACCAGCGACGGGCTGACACCGATCTCTTCCTCGAGCTCGCGCAGGGCCGCCTCCTGAGGCTCCTCGCCCTTGTCGATCCCGCCCTGCGGCATCTGCCAGGCGGGCACCTCGCTGTCGAGCCGCTGGCCGACGAAGACGTGTCCCGCGGCGTTGACCAGCATCACGCCGACATTGCGGCGATAGGGCAGCGCGGCGATCTCTTCGGGGGTCATGGTCTTCATCGGAGGCTCCTTGGTTTGCGGCGCACGCTAGCGCCGGAAAAGCATTTTTGGAAGGGGAGCCGGGCGGATCGGGACGCCGAGATCCGACGCAAAAAGGCGCGCCCGGTGGGACGCGCCTTTGGTCATTTCCCGCGACCGCGACCTTATTTGTCGCCGGCCTGCGCCTGCTGCATCAGCGCCTGCTCGTCGCCGAGCACGCTGAGGCCCTTGAGGATGTCGATCGCATAGGCCAGCTGGTAGTCGTCCTGGCGCAGCTTGGCGGCTTCCTCAGCCTTGGCGCGGTCTTCCTCGATCTGACGAATCTCGTCCTCGGTCAGGCTGTCGTTATCCAGCGCGCCGCGCAGATCGGCCTCGGACCGGCTGAAGCCGGGCACCGCGTCCTCTTCGGCCTCCGGCTCGGGCGGACGCTGTTCGACGACGATGTCGGGCGACACGCCGAGCGCCTGAATCGAGCGGCCCGAGGGTGTGTAGTAGCGCGCCGTGGTCAGGCGCATCGCGCCGTCGCCACGCAGCGGCATGACCGTCTGGACCGAGCCCTTGCCGAAGCTCTTGGTACCGACAACCACGGCACGGCGGTGATCCTTCAGCGCGCCGGCCACGATCTCGGAGGCCGAGGCCGAGCCGCCGTTGATCAGCACCACGATCGGCTTGCCGTCCGACAGGTCGCCCTCGGTGGCGTTGTAGCGCTCGCCGTCGGCGGCGTTGCGACCGCGGGTCGAGACGATTTCGCCCTTGTCGAGGAAGGCGTCGGCCACCTTGATTGCCTGGGTCAGCAGGCCGCCCGGGTTGTTGCGCAGGTCGAGCACGATGCCGTTGACCTTGTCCTTGCCGCCGGCGGCCTCGACCTCCTTGGCCAGCCCCTCTTCGAGATTGGGGTAGGTCTGATCATTGAAGGTGGTCACGCGCAGCACAACGGTGTCGCCCTCGCGGCGGGTGCGCACAGCGGTCAGGGTGATCGTGTCACGGATGATCGAGATATCGAAGGGCTCTTCCTCGCCTTCGCGGACCACGGTGATGACGATCTCCGAGCCGACCGGCCCGCGCATCTTGTCCACCGCCTCGTCGAGGTTCAGGCCCAGCACCGACTCGCCGTCGACATGGGTGATGAAGTCACCGGCCTGCACGCCTGCCTCGGCAGCGGGGGTGCCGTCCATCGGCGAGACGACCTTCACGAAACCGTCTTCCTGGGTGACCTCGATGCCGAGACCGCCAAACTCGCCGCGGGTCTGCACGCGCATGTCGGCGGCATCGTCCGGCGGCAGGTAGCTCGAGTGCGGGTCGAGCGAGGTGAGCATGCCGTTGATCGCGGCCTCGATCAGCTTCTTGTCATCCACTTCAGACACGTATTGCGCACGGATGCGCTCGAAGATGTCGCCGAAGAGGTCGAGCTGCTCGTAAACGCTGGTGTTCTTCTCGGCTTCCTGGGCCAGCAGCGGGCCGACGAATTGCGTCGTCGCCACAACGCCTGCCACGGTGCCGCCCAGTGCGGCCATCAGAAACTTGTTCATCCTCAGATCATCCCTTGTCGCTGGCGAACCATTCTAGCGGGTCCACGGGGGCGTCGCCCTCTCTTACCTCTATATACAGGGTCTCCGTGCGTCCAGCGCCGGAACCTTCACGTGACGGTGACGCCCCGTCCGCTGCTGCATCTCCCATCAATCCGACCGGCGCGCCCTCGGGCAGGATCTCTCCGGTCTCGGCGTAGCTCTCGTCGAGCCCTGCCAGCACGAAGAGCAGGTCCGGCTGCGGCTCCAGAATGGTCACGAGGCCGTAATCGAGCAGCGGGCCCGAATAGCGCACGGTGGCGGCGGTGGGGGTGATGACGATGGCCTGCGGCAGCGTGGCGAGCACGATCCCGGGTCGCGAGACCCCGGCCGCATCGGACTCTCCGGCGGCACGCAGCACCTGCCCCCGGACCGGCAGGGGCAAGCTGCCCCGGCGCGCATCGACCGGTGGCAGCGCGTTCGGGGCCTCACCCTGCGCGATGTTCGACAGACCCGAGGCGAAGCCTTCCAGCGTCTCGGTGGCCGCGATCAGAATGGCGGTGCGCACCGGGTCCTCGGTGAAGCGCATCGGCAGGTCGGTGCGGTCGGCGACCGCCTGGCTGAGTTCGGTGCGCGCCACCTGAACCCCCGCGAGACCCTCACGCAAGGTCTGCGCAGCGCTTTCCTGCAGGGCGCGCAGCTGCGCCACCTCGTCGAGGTCCGAACGCAGGGCCCGGGCCTCCTGCGCCAGCCCCGGCGTCACCGCGGCGAGCAGCATGCCCGCCCGCGCCGAGCCCACGGGCCCCGCCGGGTGCAACAGCGCCTCCGGCGCGGCGCTGCTGCCGAGACTCGACAGAACGCCCAAGAGCTGCGCCACCTCGCCCTCCTGCGCCGCGAGCCGGCGGCTCAGCTCGGTCTCGCGCACAGCGGCGTCGCGCAGCCCGTCACGCAAGGCGGCAAGCCCGTCCTCATAGGCCTCGACCGTGCGGGTCAACGCCTTGACGCGGTCGCGCGCCGAGTCCGCCTGATCGAGCTGCACCGAGGCCTCTTCCAGCGCCCGCGCCGCGGCACGGGCGGCCTCGCCCGGGGCCTGCGCCAGCCCCGGGCCCGCCATCAGGCACAGAAGAAGCGCCGCGGCTTTCATGCGTCGATCAGGCTCGTCCCGGTCATCTCCTCGGGCTGCGGCAGGTTCATCAGCTGCAACAGCGTCGGGGCGACATCGGCAAGGATGCCGTCATGCACCGTCGCACCCTCGGGCCCACCGAAGAGGATCACCGGCACCGGGTTGGTCGTATGCGCGGTGTGCGGGCCGTCGGTCGCCTCATCCCACATGGTCTCGCAGTTGCCGTGGTCGGCGATGACCACCATCGCGCCGCCGACCTTCTCGAGCGCCGCGACCACCTTGCCGAGCCCGTCGTCGACCGCCTCGCAGGCCTTGATCGCCGCATCGAGGTCGCCGGTATGGCCGACCATGTCGGGATTGGCAAAGTTGGTGACGATCAGGTCGTAGCCCTTCTCGATCGCATCGACGAAGCGCTCGGCCACCTCGGGCTCGGACATCTCGGGCTGCAGGTCATAGGTCGCCACCTTGGGCGACTTGGGCATGAAGCGGTCCTCGCCTTCCTCCGGGGTCTCCTTGCCACCGTTGAGGAAGAAGGTGACATGCGGGTATTTCTCGGTCTCGGCGAGGCGGAACTGCGTCAGCCCGTGCTTGGCGACCCATTCGCCCAGCGTGTTGACGATCACCCGCTTTGGGTAGGCCGTGGTCATGTAGGCGTTGTGCTTGTCGCTGTACTCGACCATGCCGAGCAGCGCCGAAAGCTCGGGCTTGTCGCGCTCGAAGCCGTCGAAATCCGGCGCGCCGATGGCGGCGAGGATCTCGCGCGCCCGGTCGGCGCGGAAGTTGAGGCAGAAGAACCCGTCGCCCGCCTTGATGCCCTCGTAGCCGTCGATGACGGTGGCCGGGATGAACTCGTCGGTCTTGTCCTTGGCGTAGCTCTGGCTGACGGCGGTGACCGCGTCGGGCGCGCTTTCACCCTCGCCCTTGATCATCGCATCATAGGCCGTCTCGACCCGTTCCCAGCGGTTGTCGCGGTCCATGGCGTAGTAGCGGCCGATGACGGTGCCGATGCTGGCGCCTTCGGGCAGGCTACCCGCAAGGTCCTTCACGAACCCCTCGCCTGATTTCGGCGCCACGTCGCGGCCGTCGGTGATCGCGTGCAGCACCACCTCGAGCCCCTGATCGACAAGCAGCTTCACCGCCGCCTTGATGTGTTCAATATGGCCATGCACGCCGCCGTCCGAGACCACGCCCATCAGGTGCGCGCGGCCGCCCGCGTCCTTCACCTTGCCGGCGAAGTCGAGGATCGCCTCGTTCTTGAAGAACGACCCATCCTCGATCGCGAGGTCGATCTGGCCCAGATCCATCGCCACCACCCGGCCCGCGCCGATGTTGGTGTGACCGACTTCCGAGTTGCCCATCTGCCCGGTCGGCAGGCCCACGTCCGGCCCGAAGGTGGTCAGCGTGGCATGCGGGCAGGTGGCGTAGAGCTTGTCCATGGTCGGCGTCTTGGCAAGCGCCGGGGCGTTGTACGCCGTCTCGCCGCGCAGGCCCCAGCCGTCGAGGATGGTCAGGACAACGGGTTTCGGAGTGGTCATGCTCAAACGCCCTTTTTCTCGCGAGGTTGCGGCAGGTGTAGCAGGGCGGCGCGGCGATGTGGAGGGCCGCCGCGCGCCGGGCTCAGCCGAAGATCAGTTTCGGCACGAAGAGCGAGATCTGCGGCACGTAGGTGATCAGCAGCAGCACTAGGATGTTGACCACGACAAAGGGCCAGACCCCGGCGATGATCTGCGCCACAGGCTTGCCCAGCGTCGAGGAGGCCACGAAGATGTCGAGCCCGAAGGGCGGGGTGATCATCCCCAGCGAGATATTCAGCGTCACGATCATGCCGAAGTGCACCGGGTCGATCCCCAGCGACTGTGCCACCGGGAAGAGCGGCGGCACGAGGATCAGCATCGCCGAGTTCGGATCGATGAACATGCCGGCGATGAAGAAGCAGACATTGGCCACCATCAGGAAGGTGATCCAGCCCGCATCGACCTGATCGAGCATCCCGATAATGCCGTTCGGAACCTGCGCCAGCGTCACGAAGAACGAGATCAGCCCGCCCATCGCCAGCAGCACGAAGATGATCGCGGTGTTGATGGCGCTGCGCTCGGTGATCGCGAAAAGATCCTTCCACGTCAGGCTGCGCAGGATAAAGGCCTCGACGACGATGGCGTAAACCACGCTGACCGCCGCCGCCTCGGTGGGGGTGATGATCCCCGAGTAGATGCCACCGAGGATGATGACCGGCATCCCCAGCGCCCATTTCGCCTGCCAGATGGCGCGGAACCGCTCGGCCCAGGGCATGCGCGGCTCTCGGGTCACCCCGCCCTTGCCCGCCTCGAGCCAGACGAAGAGCGCGAAGGCGAGGCCGAGCACGATGCCCACCGCCAGGCCGCCCGCGAAGAGCTGGGAAATGGAGGTGCCGGTCATCCAGCCGTAGACGATGAGGGTGATCGAGGGCGGGATCAGCAGCGAGGTCTCGGCGCTGGCGACCAGCAGGCCGAGGCTGAACTTGTCCGAATAACCGGCCCGCCGCATCTCGGGATAGACCATCCGACCCATCGCCGCGACCGTCGCAGGCGCCGAGCCCGACACCGAGCCGAAGGCCATGGAGCCGCCCACGACGACATGGCCGATGCCGCCGCGGGTGTGGCCGACGAGGGCCTTCACCACGTTCACCAGTTGCGCCGCGATCTGCCCCGCGCCCATCAGGTTGGCGGCGAAGATGAAGAAGGGGATGGCCAGCAGCGTCGTGTGGTCGATGCCGCCGACGATCTTCTGCACGATCGCCGGATCGGGCAGCTTGGCGTAGAAGATTTCCTTGTAGGCCAGCGCCGGAACACCTAGCACCAGCAGCATCTCGAAGCCTGCAAGCAGCAGGACCACGGCAAGGAGTACTATGAGGACGATCATTCCGCCGCCTCCTGCGCCGTAAAGCGGTCGATGAGACCGAAGAGGCTCAGCCCGTAGCGCAGCGCGAGAAGCAGGAAGCCGATGACCGGCGCGAGGTAGATCAGTCCCATGGGGATGCCCAGTGTCGGCGAGGTCTGGCCGGATTTCAGCACGAATTGCACCATCTGCACGCCCAGCCAGGCCACGTAGAGCGAGAACAGCAGCCCCACGGTGTCGATCCCCCGCAAGAGCCAGCGCCGCGCGCCCTCGGGCAGCTTGTCACGCAGGTTGGTGATGCCAACGTGCTTGCCGCGTTCCAGCGCGAGGCCGAGCGCGAGGAACACGAGAAAGAGGTTCATCAGCCGCACGGCTTCCTCGATCCAGGCAAAGCGGCTGGCCATGGTGCCGCCGAATTCCCGCATCAGAACCGAGCCGAAGAACAGCGCCACCATGGTCAGGAACAGCACCACGAGGATCGTGCGCTCGACCCTTCGCAGCAGGTTGAGAAATGTCATGGGCGGTCTCCGGCTCTCTGGCGTGCGGCGTCTTGCAAAGAGGCGCCCGGAGAACCGGGCGCCTTTCAAGGTCTTGATAAGTCTGCGTGCGAGGCGACGGCTTACTCGGCCGTGGCCTCTTCGTAGGCCGCCAGCAGCGCCGCGCCGGCATCACCGGCCTTGGCGAGATAGGCCTCGGAGGCCGGGCCCCAGGTCAGTTCGCGCAGCTCGGCGCGCTCTTCGGGCGAGGCGACGCGCACGTTGGTGCCGGAGTCCTTGATCACCTGCAGCGCCTCTTCGACGGCGGCGGCCTTATGGGCGGTCAGCTCGGGGATGACCTCGGCAAAGGCGCCCTTGATCACGTCCTGATACTCGGCGGGCAGGCTCTCCCAGAACATCGGGTTGAACAGCACCACGTCTTCCATCGCGCCGTGGTCCGAGATCACCACGTTTTCCTGAACCTCGTAGAACTTCATGTTCTTGATGGTGTCGAGCGGGTTCTCCTCGCCGTCCACGACGCCGGTCTGCAGCGAGGTGTAGAGCTCGCCGAAGGGCAGCGCGATGGCCGAGGCACCCAGAGCGTTGAACTGCTCGATGAGGATCGAGCTGTCCATCACGCGGAACTTCTGGTCGGCGAAGTCAGCGAGGTTGTCGAGAGGCTTGTTGGAGGTGAACTGCTTCTTGCCGTTCGGCCAGAGGGTCAGTGCCACCATGCCCTTGTCGGCGAAAGTGTCGAGCAGCGCCTGGCCGAAGGGGCCGTCGCGCAGCGCCTGCGCCTCGGCGGCGTCCTCGGGCAGCAGGTAGGGAATGTCGAGGATCGAGACCGCCGGGTTGAAGCCGCCGAGGAAGGCGGCGGGGGCGACGGTGCCCTCGATGGTGCCGAGCTGCACGCCCTCGTTCATCTGGCGCTGGTTGCCCAGCTGGCCCTGCGGGAAGATCTGCAGCTCGACCGCGCCCTCGGTGCGTTCCTTGACCAGCTCGGCGACCTTCTCGAGGTGCACGTGGCGGCTCTGCGCGGTGCTTTCGAGGTGGCCGATCTTGGCCACGAACTCCTGCGCCGATGCGGCTCCGGATGCGAGGGAAAGCGCAAGCGCGAGCGCGGCGCTGGCAAAGCGGGTCTTGACCATGCGGGGTACTCCAGAATTTTGAACGCCACTAGCTATCGGCGGGGCGGGGTGCAAGTCAAAGCGAACCGCCCGCAATGCAGGCGCAGAAGCTGCAATGGCCCGTTTCTTGGGCGTCTCGCGCGGCATGGCGGGAGACCAGCAGAATTCCGGGAGAGAAAAAAAGCGGCCCGCCCGGTTGGAAACGGGCCGCAGTGAGATGCACTCCCCTCTCAAAAAAGTGCATCGTTCCTGGGTTCCTGGCGGGCGCCGAACTCAGCCGGCGCGGCGCAGCCGCGTCAGCGGGCCGGAGATGCGGCAGCCCGGCGGCGGCGTGCTGGCCTGAACCCGCGGCTCGGCGAGCCATTTTTCGCATTGTTCCACCAAGGCGCATCCGCGGCAGGCCGCGACCATCACCTCGTATTCCTCGGGGCGCAGCCGTCCCTTGCGCATCTGCTCGGCAAGGTTCAACCCCATCACCCGCGCCACGCTGCGCGCCATCCAGAAATGCCGTGCCTCATCACCTAACATGGGTCACACCCCGTGATCGAGTTCGCCCTGCAGCGCCGCGAAAGTGCGGCGGTTGACGCAGTCCTCGGGGCAGGTCCGCAGCGCGTCCTGCTCGCTCTCATCGTTGTCCAACTCGGCCCGAAAGTCGAGCCAGTGGTCGCAGTCCTCGGACCACAGGCAGCCACGGCAGCGACCGACCATCCCGGCCCAGTCGCGCTGCGGCAACAGGCCGAGGCGCTGCGCCTCGGCAAGATCGACGCCGGTCGCGCGGGCCATGCGCTGCACGCGCCAGTAATGTGTGCGTTCATCACCAAGCGGGAACGGGCGCGGACCGCGCAGCATGTTGGCCGAGATCATCGCCTCACCCCCCGGACAGCTGCCGGAACAGGTCGGCGTTGCGGCAATAGCTCGGGGCCGCGGCAACGGTGCCGTCGCGAGTGGCGAGCCAATGCTCGCAATCGCCCGGCTTGTGACAGCCGGTGCAGGCCAGAACGGCATCCTCGAGCGCGGCGAAACTGAGTCGGCCGCGCATCATCTGCTCCTCGAGATCGACCCCGACCGTGGTGGCCATGGTATCGACCAGGCCGGCATGGCGTTTGAAATCCTTTGCTCCGGGCATGGCGCTTCTCCCTGTTGCAAGGCCCTTGCGGGCTTACCTCGGGTCGAAGCTTAGCAGACCGGGTTCGGACTGCCCTTGATGCACATCAACGTCAGACCCCGCCGCCGGACCGATAGGCCTCGACCGTGCGCCGGACCGCCTCGATTCGCGCGCTGTTCGGCGGGTGGGTCCCCAGGAAACGGTTGCCCGGATCCGGAAGGCGCTCGAAGAACCGCGCGCCGCGAATCGCGTCGAAACCGCTGCGCAGGGTGATCACCGTGCCCAGCTCGTCCGCCTCCAGCTCGTAGTTCTTGGTAAAGGTGCGGGCCCCGACCGAGGCGCCGAATTCCTCGGCGCTGCGCACGGACGCCTCGTCCGCGCCCGTCATCGCCGCGATGCCCGAAAAAATGATCGCACCGATGGCCGCATCTTCCTGAACGCGGTCGAGGTGGCCAAGAATGTGGTGCGAGGCCTCGTGCCCCATGACGAAGGCCAGCTCGTCGGCGTTCTGCGCCTCACGGATCAGCGCAAGGTTGAAGGCCAGCACCGGCCGCCCCTGGCTGTCACGGGTCTGGAAGGCGTTCGGCGTCTCGTCCGGGCGGTCATCCACGACGATGAGAAAATCGCAGTTCGTGCCGCCGCGCGTGTAGTTTCGGCACTGGTTCTCGGCCACCGGCTCGACCCTGTGGACCACCTCGGTGAATTGCTGCGCCGCGCGGGAGCCGGTCCCCGAGAGCGGATCGCTGCCCCGCGTCGGGACCGAGGAGATCGGCGCCACGGTACAGGCCGAGACGAGGCCGGAGGCGAGGACGAAGAGGAGAGGCAGTAGTCGGCGCATGCGGCGGGTCGCTCCGGTTCGGGTCATGAAGGCAAGGATAGGCGGCGGCGCGCCCCGGCGCCAGTGCAGCGAGCGCAGGGTGGCGGCATTGTGCTTTCGGTGCGCCCCCCCGAGGCTTTGCCGAGGCATCGTACATTTTGTGGATTGTGCGGTGCGGGGCGGCAGGTCTAGGCTGGTCTCATGTTCAGTGTAGAGCACGAATTCGACGCCACCGTGGTCACCCTCGTCGACGAGGGCGAACCGCATCTGCAGGAAGACGTCATTGTCTCGAGCTTCGAGGAATGCGTCACGGTCGAGCAGTATGATCCGCGCACCGACAGGGTGAACAAGATCACGCTCTCGATGACCCAGATGCGCGATCTCGCCGCCGCGATCAGCCTGCCCGAGGGCGTCTATACACGGCAGCCTGAAGACGGCGAGGGGTAATCACCCCTCGATCCGGAAGGCCTTGTCCCGCGACGTCGCGCCGCGGATCAGCGTGAGCCGTGACTTCGGCACCCCCAGCGCCTTGGACAGTAGCTTGACCACCGCCTCGTTGGCCTTGCCGTTCTCCGGCACGGTGGTGACATAGACGCGGATTTGCCCCTCTTCCTCGCGGATCTCGTTGCGCGACGCCTTGGGCGTGACGCGCAGCTCCAGCACCGTGCCCGGCGTGGCGAGATGGGTGAGGTCGGGCTTGGCCATGGCAGGGCTCCTTCGCGACCCGTCTAGCATTCAGGAGGCGAAAGAGCACGTCCTCCGAGCCGCTCTGCTCTCGGATGAGTGCAAAGACTCCTTCCCCGGGCCGCAAGGCAAAGCTGCCGGACGAGCGGTCGTCCAAAGTGGCACGAAGGGCTCAAGCCCGATGGACGCCGCCCGCCCGGCTCGACGTGCACCCGGCTCATTGGCCCCGCACGTCGCAACCGGTTGAATCCCCGCCGCCAAAGTCTGACATAGGGGGCAACTGAATGAGGAGACGGCGATGCCCACCCCCAACCCGCAGGCGATGGACTTCCTGCTCAGCCGGCGCTCGCGCCCGGCCAAGACCCTGACTGGACCGGCGCCGGACCGCGAGGCGCTTCTGCCGCTGCTCACCGCCGCCGCGCGCACGCCGGATCACGGCAAGCTCGAGCCCTGGCGCTTCGTCGTGCTGGAGCGCGGCGCGCTCGACCGCATGGCCGGGGCCGTCATGACCCGCGCCGCCGCGCTGGACGTGGACGAGGACCAGGCTACCAAGGCCCGCGCCGCCTTTGCCGACAGCCCGCTCTGCATAGCGGTGATCGAGGTGCAGAAGGACAGCCCGAAGATCCCGCCTCTGGAACAGACTTATTCCGCCGGGGCCGTTTGCCTCGCTCTGCTCAACGCCGCGCTGGCCTCGGGCTGGGGCGCCAACTGGCTGACCGGCTGGGCCTCGCACGACCGCGCCTTCGTCGAAGAGACGCTTGGACTGGCCGAGAATGAGCGCGTTGCCGGCTTCATCCACATCGGCACCGAGACCTCCGCCCCGCCGGAGCGCCCGCGCCCCGACCTCGAAGCGATAACCACCTGGATGGACGCATGATCCCGGCGTCCTTCCTCGCCGCCATCGGCCAGATCGGCGACCCGCGCTTCCGCTCTGTGCTCCTGAAGGGGCTCGGCCTGACGGTCGGGCTCTTCGTGCTGATCTATTTCGTCTTTGTCACCGTCGTCGGCTGGCTGGTCGGCGACACTGTCTCGCTGCCCTGGATCGGCGAGGTCACCTGGGTCGACACGGCGATCAGCTGGGGCGCGGTGCCGCTGATGATGCTGCTCTCGGTGGTGCTGATGGTGCCCGTCGCCTCGGCGATCACCTCGTTCTTCCTCGACGATGTGGCGCAGGCGGTCGAGGACCGGCATTACCCGGCGCTCGGCCCGGCCTATGAGGTGAGCTGGGGCGAGGCCTTGCGCGACACGCTGAGCTTCCTCGGCGTGATGATTGCCGCCAACCTCGTGGCGCTGGTGCTCTACATCTTCTTCGCGCCCTTCGCGCCCTTCATCTTCTGGGGGCTGAACGGCTTCCTGCTGGGACGGGAATATTTCACCCTCGCGGCGATGCGCCGGGTCGGGCGCGAGCAGGCGACCGTGCTGCGCCGCCGCCACCTGGTGACGATCTGGATCGCCGGGGTGCTGATGGCGCTGCCGCTCTCGGTGCCGCTGGTGAACCTGCTGATCCCGATCCTCGGGGCGGCCACCTTCACCCACCTCTACCACCGGCTGCAGGGCGAACGCCCCGCTGGCTAAGAAGACAGTCTAAGGACACGGGGCTGGCGGGGTCACTCGCCAGCCGTCACCGGCGGTCCCATCCGGTTGAACATCCAGCCGTCGATGTCCCGGACGCTGATCATGCCGCTGAAGATGATCCCCGCGAAAATTCCCCAGAGCACCACCGAGATGCCCGTTGTGATCCACGCCTTGCGCTTGAGGTTGTGCACCTCGGGGCTGCCGGCGTGGGTGCCGGGGACGACCTCGCCCAGATCCCCCTGCGTCTTGAGCCGCACGGGAATCACGCACAGGAAAGTCATGAACCAGATGACCGCGAAGAGAACGATGCCGGAGGTGATTGCCATGACGCGTTCTCAGACCTGTTCCAGCTCGACCAGCGTGCCTTGGAAATCCTTCGGATGCAGGAACAGCACCGGCTTGCCATGCGCGCCGATCTTCGGCTCGCCATTGCCGAGCACCCGCGCGCCCTGAGCCTTCAGGTGATCGCGCGCGGCGAGGATGTCATCGACTTCGTAGCAGACATGGTGAATTCCGCCTGAGGGATTCTTGTCGAGAAAGCCCTTGATCGGGGACTCGTCGCCGAGCGGATAGAGCAGCTCGATCTTGGTGTTGGGCAGCTCGATGAAGACCACCGTCACGCCATGGTCCGGCTCGTCCTGCGGCGCGCCGACAGATGCCCCCAGCGTGTCGCGGTACATTGCCGAGGCCGCCTCCAGATCGGGCACGGCAATGGCGACATGGTTGAGACGACCGATCATGACACTCTCCCTCGAATCCTCGCGTCGCCCGGTTATCGCGCGACGGGCCCCTGCGCCGCAAGCGGGTGCGTCCATTAACCGCCCATTAGCCAAGGGCGCGCAGGATGGTCCGGCCCGGCCACGGCATCGCAACGACCGAACCGACCCAAGCGGAGAAGGCCAGCATGACCGACAGCGAGACGACCAACAGCGAGATGACCAACAGCGAGATGACGGGCACAGAGATGACCGGCAGCGACCGAAATTCACCCTTTCCCCCACGGCCGACCGCCACGCGGCCGCTGCTCGGCATGACCGTGCTCGCGGTGGAAGACAGCCGCTACGCCTGTGATGCGCTGCGTCTCATGGCGCTGCGCAGCGGCGCACGGATTCGCCGTGCGGACTGCCTTCAGGCGGCGCGGCGGCACCTGTCGCTCTATCGCCCCACCGTGGCGGTGATCGATCTCGGACTGCCCGACGGGTCCGGCGTTGATCTGATCGCCGAACTGGCCATGCGCAGCCCGCGCCTGCCGGTGATCCTCGGCATCAGCGGCGATCCCTTCGCCGAGAACATGCTGCGCGCCGCCGGGGCCGACGGGTTCCTCGAAAAGCCTCTTCGCAGCCTCTTGGACTTTCAGAACGCGATCATCTCGGCGCTGCCGGAAAGCCGCAGGCCCGGCGGCATCCGGCTGGTGTCGGATGACCCGATCCACCCGGACCCGCTGGCCTTTCAGGATGATATCGCCCATGCGGCGGCGCTGCTGCAACAGGCCGCCGAACCGGGGCTGGAAGACTACCTTGCGCAATTCCTGACCGGTCTCGCCCGCTCCGCCGATGACCCGACGCTGGAAAGCGCCGCGCTGGCGCTCGCGGCGGCGCGCGCCGAGCAGCGCCAGACGGCGCAGGCGATCGCGCGGCTTGCGGCATTGCTGCAGCACCGCATGGCGGGCCGACTGGCGATCTGAAGGCGCACCCCGGAACCCGGCCGCCCCGACGCGCGTTTCGGGCTCGATTGCCATCTTCCGCGGAGAGCCCCCATGACCTCGATCTACGACGCCATCAAGAAGGACCACGAAACCCATCGCGCCCTGCTCGACCGCATCGACGGAACCGAGGGCGACAGCCCGGAGCGGCGCGAAGCCTGGGAAACCTTCTATCGCGACATCAAATCCCACTCTGCTGCCGAGGAAGAAGAATTCTATTCGGAGCTGATGAAACACACCTGGGGTCAGGATGCCGCCCGCCACTCGGTTCACGAGCACGCCGAGATGGACGAGATTCTCGAGGAGCTGAACGAGATGGACATGTCCTCGCCCGGCTGGCTGACCCGCTTCCGCACGCTCAAGCACGACTATGAGCACCACATGGAAGAAGAGGAGGAGGAGGTCTTTACCCGTGCCCGCAAGGTCGTCGGCGAAGAGGACAACGACGCCTACGGCAAGCGCTTTCTCGACCGCAAGGAAAAGGAACTCGGGCTGATCGAGAAGAAAAAGGAAGATCACCTGGAAGACTGAACCGGTCCCCGGGCGGGGCGCAGAGGCCCCGCCCATGGCGGCCGGAACTCGGCCGGCAGAGTCGCGACGAACCTGCCGACGTCGAGGCAATTTCCAGCCTTCCCCAGCGTCGAATCGTTCCATTTTTGTTCGCGACCTGACATAGAGCGCGAACGCCCCGCGCGGGGCGCGAAAGCCGCGTGACATTTGCTCGAGCTGGGGGCTATATTTCGACAATGACACAAAGCGCCGCGCAACATCTGTCCGAGTTCCTGGGGGAAGACCGGTTCGCCACCGTGATGGCGGACCCGCCGTGGCGGTTCACCAACCGCACCGGCAAGGTGGCCCCCGAACACAAGCGCCTGGCGCGTTACCCCACGATGACGCTCGAGGAAATCTGCGCGCTGCCGGTGGCCGACCACCTGCAGGACACGGCGCATTGCTACCTCTGGGTGCCCAACGCGCTGCTGCCCGAGGGGCTGCAGGTGCTCAGCTCCTGGGGGTTCGAGTACAAGTCGAACATCGTCTGGCACAAGATCCGCAAGGACGGCGGCTCTGACGGGCGCGGCGTGGGCTTCTACTTCCGCAATGTGACCGAACTTCTGCTCTTCGGCACCCGCGGCAAGAACGCCCGGACCGAAGATGCGGGCCGGCGCCAGGTCAACATGATCCAGACCCGCAAGCGCGAACATTCGCGCAAGCCGGACGAGCAATACGCGCTGATCGAGAGCTGCTCGAAAGGGCCCTACCTCGAAATGTTCGGCCGCGGTGTGCGCGAGGGCTGGACAGTCTGGGGCAATCAGGCCGACGCCGACTACAAGCCCACCTGGAAGACATACAGCTACAATTCGAGCGTCGCGGCGGAATAACCGCGGCGCAGGCATTGCCACGCGAGCCGTGCGAGCGCCGGCCCTTGGGGTGGCGCCGCATCGGGTATGGCCTTCGCTTTATCCATGCCAAGTCCGAACGACATCCGAACGTTGTGCGGCGGTTACAAAGCGCCAGCCCGCCCGGACGGGTCGGCGCTGACCCGGCGGCCTCGGTCCCTGGCGGCCAGGCGCATCACTCCGACGCCAGCCGAAGGGGCTCACCCCAGCAGAATTGCGTCCGGCAGGCCGATCAGCACCAGCGGGCAGGGATTGCCGACACCGCGGCGCACGCGCTCTTCGAGCTTCGACCAATGGGTGGTGGCGGTGCCGAACTTGTCGGCCACGAACTTGCGGGCAAAGGCCTCGGGGAAGGACATGCCCTTGGCCACCTGCGCCTCGACCGCGGCGCGCTGCTTGGCGGTCCGGTCACCGATGCCGAGCCGCTGCAGGTCCTCTTCGGACTGAAGCCCCTGCGCCTCGAGCCAGCCGCGGATGCGCGGCAGCATGCGGTCCTGCAAAGTCGAGCCGCGCGTCACCACGATGCCGAGCGAGATTGCCGACTGCGCGTGCAGACGCTGGAAATTCTCGAGATCGCGGTCGAAGAACGGATCCTTGTTGTTCCACTCGATCTCGAGCGCCAGCCGCCCCGCCCCGGCGCGGCGCACGTGGTCGATCTCATGCGAGATCGCCTCGCGCTCAACGCCATCGACGATGGTCTGAACAAGGAAGTTGTGCTTCTCCCAGCCGCGGGCGCTGAGCGCGCGCCGCAGGCGCTGGGTCTGCCCCGACTCGCCACCGCCGCCGGCGATCAGCTCTGAAAGTTCTATGGTGAACTCCGAGAGCGTGTCGACCAGCTCAGCCGTCTCTTCGGGGAAGTCGACGCTCAGAATCGCCGCGGCGTGGTTGCGCACTTCGACGTCGAAGCCGCGGGATCTGAGCGTCTCGAGCATCTGGATCACTCCTGCGGGATGACCCGCAGCGACAGTTCCATCAGCTGGTCCGAGGCAGGCACGGAGGGCGCCTGCATCATCAGGTCCTCGGCGCGCTGGTTCATCGGGAACATGATGACCTCGCGGATGTTCTGCTCATCCGCCAGCAGCATCACGATCCGGTCGATGCCGGCCGCGCAGCCACCGTGCGGCGGGGCGCCGTAGTGGAAGGCCTGGTAGAGCGCGCCGAAGCGGCTCTTCACCTCGTCCTCGCCGTAGCCGGCGATCTCGAAGGCCTTGAGCATGATCTCCGGCTTGTGGTTCCGGATCGCGCCCGAGACCAGTTCGTAGCCGTTGCAGGCGAGGTCGTACTGGTAGCCACGCACGTCGAGCGGATCGCCGTTCAGCGCGTCCATGCCACCCTGCGGCATCGAGAACGGGTTGTGCTCGAAGTCGATGTCGCCGGTCTCGTCGTCCTTCTCGTAGATCGGGAAGTCGACGATCCAGGCGAATGCGAAACGGTCGGTCTCGGTCAGGCCCAGCTCGGCGCCGATCACGTCGCGCGCCTTGCCAGCCACGCGCTCGAAGCTCGAGGGCTTGCCGCCGAGGAAGAAGGCCGCGTCGCCGACGTCGAGGCCGAGCTGCTGGCGGATCGCCTCGGTGCGCTCGGGGCCGATGTTCTTGGCGAGCGGGCCAGCCGCTTCGATGCCCTCGCCCTGGTCGCGCCAAAAGATGTAGCCCATGCCGGGCAGACCCTCTTTCTGGGCAAAGGCGTTCATCCGGTCGCAGAACTTGCGCGAGCCGCCGGTGGGTGCGGGGATGGCGCGGACCTCGGTGCCTTCCTGCTCGAGCAGCTTGGCGAAGATCGCGAAGCCGGAGCCACGGAAGTGCTCGGAGCAGTCCTGCATCTTGATCGGGTTGCGCAGGTCGGGCTTGTCGGTGCCGTACCACTTGGCCGCGTCACGGTAGGAGATCTGCGGCCATTCGCCGGGGGCGTCGACCTTACGGCCACCGCCGAACTCCTCGAAGATGCCCGCGATCACCGGAGAGATCGTGTCGAAGACGTCCTGCTGCTCGACGAAGCTCATCTCCATGTCGAGCTGGTAGAAGTCGGTCGGCGAGCGGTCGGCGCGCGGGTCCTCGTCGCGGAAGCAGGGCGCGATCTGGAAGTACTTGTCGTAGCCCGACACCATGATCAGCTGCTTGAACTGCTGCGGCGCCTGCGGCAGCGCGTAGAACTTGCCCGGGTGCAGGCGCGACGGCACGAGGAAGTCGCGCGCGCCTTCGGGCGAGGACGCGGTGATGATCGGCGTCTGGAATTCGCGGAAGTTGTTGTCCCACATGCGGCGGCGGATCGAGGCGACCACGTCCGAGCGCAGGGTCATGTTGCGCTGCATGCTCTCGCGACGCAGGTCGAGGTAGCGATAGCGCAGGCGGGTCTCTTCCGGGTACTCCTGCTCGCCGAAGACCATCAGCGGCAGCTCGTTCGACGCGCCCAGCACCTCGATCTCGCGCACGAAGACTTCGACTTCACCGGTCGGGAGCTTGGGGTTGACCAGCTCGGGATCGCGCGCCTTCACCTCGCCGTCGATGCGGATGCACCACTCGGAGCGCACCTTTTCGACGTCCGCGAAAGCGGCGCTGTCGGGGTCGCACAGGACTTGCGTGATGCCGTAGTGGTCGCGCAGGTCGATAAAGAGAATGCCGCCGTGATCGCGGATACGGTTCACCCAGCCGGAGAGACGGACGGTCTCGCCGACGTTGGCCTTGGTCAGATCTGCGCAGGTATGGCTGCGATAGGCATGCATGGCTCTTGCCCTTCGGAAACTGCTGGAAAGTTAGGCGCCGATACACCGCTAGAGCCGCGGGAAGTCAAGGGAGCCGCTCTGGATTTGCCATAATTCGTTCATGCTGTAACGTCTGGGAACCTTTTTGCGATTCCAAACGTTTTCGATCGTTTGCAAACAACAAGAGACAGTGGGGGTCCGGCAATGTGGCAATCCGTCCTCGAACGCATTCTGAAAAGACTCATTGTGGAAGGCCGGTTGCGGGTCACCTGGCCCGACGGCACGAGCCGCGACTACGGTCCCGGCGGGGGGCCGACAGCCGAGGTGTCGCTCACCGATGACAGCATCATCAAGGAGCTTTGCCGGTACCCGGTGATGGCGCTCGGCGAAGGCTACACGGACGGCAGAATCGACTGTCCCCCGCACAAGCTCTACGAATTCGTCGCGCTTCTGGTGCGCAACCAGCAATCAGGCAAGATGCCCAGCTGGTTCACCGCCATTGACAGGATGCGGGTCGCCCTGCGCGGCATCGAGCAGCGCAACAACCCGCTGCGCTCGCAGTCAAACGTCAAACATCACTACGACATCTCCGACGACCTCTACCGGCTCTTCCTCGACGAGGACATGCAGTATTCCTGCGCCTATTTCGCCGATCCGGGTGTCAGCCTCGAGGCCGCGCAGAAGGCCAAGAAGGATCACATCGCGCACAAGCTGCTGATCAAGCCCGGCATGCGGGTGCTGGACATCGGCTGCGGCTGGGGCGGCATGGCGTTGACACTGGCGCGCGACTACGGCGCGCATGTCACCGGCGTCACCCTGTCCGAGAACCAGCTCGCCACCGCCAAGCGCCGCGCCGAGGCGGCCGGTCTGGCGGACAGGACCGAGTTCCGCCTGCTCGACTACCGCAAGATCGAGGACACGTTCGACCGCATCGTCTCGGTCGGCATGCTGGAGCACGTGGGCTTCCCGCACCTGCAGGAGTATTTCAGCAAGGTGCAGAATATTCTGGACCCCGACGGGGTCGCGCTGATCCACACCATCGGGCATACCGCGCCGCCCGTGCCCACCTCTCCGTGGATCGACAAGTACATCTTTCCCGGCGGCTACGTGCCCAGCCTGTCGGAAGTGTCCGCTGCAATCGAAAGATCGGGGCTCTGGGCCACCGACGTCGAGGTGCTGCGCGGCCACTACGGCCCGACACTCAATCACTGGCGTCGGCGCTTCGAGGCGGCGCTTCCGAAAGTGCGCGAACTTGGCTACGACGAGCGCTTCATCCGCATGTGGCGGCTCTACCTCGTCGTCTGCGAGGCGGCCTTCGAGGAAACCCGGCAGGGCGTCTTCCACCTTCAGCTGTCGAAGAAGCAATACGCCGTGCCGACGACGCGCGACTATCTGCACGGGCACAGCGAAGCGGAACTGCTGCACGCCGCGCAGTAGGCGCGCGCACTATTGGCTGGCAGCTGCCGGCCCGCCCGTGGCTTGTGTATCCGGACCGGAGCGGAGAGCAAGCCGTGCGCCGGACCCGGATTCCCGCACCCGTTGGCGGCAATTTCCCCTCCCTGACATGACCTCACGGCACTCGAGCCGTCGCACCGCTGTCATGCCCATTTGCTTTGCAGAAGGAAACAAGGCGGATCTGGGGTTGCGTGGGCAAAGCTTCTGTCTATAACGCACGACAATTTGCGGGGAGCGGCGACTCCGTCGCGCGCTGCCCCCTGCCCGACCGCGACAGACATGACATGAAGGTGCCCCCATGCCTAAAAGAACCGATATCAAATCCATCATGATCATCGGAGCGGGGCCCATCATCATCGGGCAAGCCTGCGAATTCGATTACTCCGGTGCCCAGGCCTGCAAGGCGCTGCGCGAAGAAGGTTACCGGGTCATCCTGGTGAACTCGAACCCGGCCACGATCATGACCGACCCCGAGCTCGCCGATGCCACCTATATCGAGCCGATCACGCCGGAAGTGGTCGCCAAGATCATCGAGAAGGAGCGCCCCGACGCGCTGCTGCCGACGATGGGCGGCCAGACCGGCCTCAACACCTCGCTGAAACTCGAGGAAATGGGCGTGCTCGAGAAGTTCGGCGTCGAGATGATCGGTGCCAAGCGCGACGCCATCGAGATGGCCGAGGACCGCGCCCTGTTCCGCGAGGCGATGGACCGCATCGGCCTCGAGAACCCGCGCGCCACCATCGTCACCGCGCCGAAGAAAGCCAACGGCAAGGCCGATCTCGACGCGGGCGTCGCCATCGCCCTCGAAGCGCTGGAAGACATCGGCCTTCCGGCGATCATCCGTCCTGCCTTCACCCTCGGCGGCACCGGCGGCGGCGTGGCCTACAACCGCGAAGACTACATGCACTACTGCCGCTCGGGCATGGATGCTTCGCCGGTGAACCAGATCCTCGTCGACGAGTCGCTGCTGGGCTGGAAAGAGTATGAAATGGAGGTCGTCCGCGACAAGGCGGACAACGCGATCATCGTCTGCGCCATCGAGAACGTCGATCCGATGGGCGTGCACACCGGCGACTCGATCACCGTGGCCCCGGCGCTGACCCTGACCGACAAGGAATACCAGATCATGCGCAACGGCTCGATCGCCGTGCTGCGCGAGATCGGTGTCGAGACCGGCGGCTCCAACGTGCAATGGGCGGTGAACCCCGAGAACGGCCGCATGGTCGTGATCGAGATGAACCCGCGCGTGTCGCGTTCCTCGGCGCTGGCGTCCAAGGCCACCGGCTTCCCGATCGCCAAGATCGCCGCGAAGCTCGCCGTCGGCTACACGCTGGACGAGCTGGACAACGACATCACCAAGGTGACCCCGGCCTCCTTCGAGCCGACCATCGACTATGTCGTCACCAAGATCCCGAAATTCGCCTTCGAGAAGTTCCCCGGCTCCGAGCCCCATCTCACCACCGCGATGAAGTCGGTCGGCGAGGCAATGGCGATCGGCCGCACCATCCACGAATCGCTGCAGAAGGCGCTGGCGTCGATGGAATCGGGTCTCACCGGCTTCGATGAGGTCGATATCCCCGGCGCACCCGAGAAGTCGGCGGTGATCAAAGCCATCGGCCAGCAGACCCCGGACCGCATGCGCACCCTCGCGCAGGCGATGCGCCATGGTCTGACCGATGACGAGATTCACGGCGTGACCATGTTCGACCCGTGGTTCCTCGCCCGCATCCGTGAGATCGTCGAGGCCGAGGAGCAGGTCCGCAAGGATGGCCTGCCGACCGACGCCGACGGCCTGCGCGCGCTGAAGATCATGGGCTTCACCGACGCCCGCCTCGCCAAGCTCACCGGCTTTGCCGAAAAGGACGTGCGCAAGCGCCGCAACGACCTCGGCGTTGTCGCCAGCTTCAAGCGCATCGACACCTGCGCTGCCGAGTTCGAGGCGCAGACCCCCTACATGTACTCGACCTACGAGATGCCGATGATGGGCGAGGTCGAATGCGAGGCGCGTCCCTCTGACCGCAAGAAGGTGGTGATCCTCGGCGGCGGTCCCAACCGCATCGGCCAGGGCATCGAGTTCGACTACTGCTGCTGCCACGCCTGCTTTGCGCTGACCAACGCCGGCTATGAGACCATCATGGTCAACTGCAACCCGGAGACCGTGTCGACCGACTACGACACCTCGGACCGCCTGTACTTCGAGCCGCTGACCTTCGAGCACGTGATGGAAATCCTCCGCGTCGAACAGGAGAACGGCACGCTGCACGGCGTCATCGTGCAGTTCGGCGGCCAGACCCCTCTGAAGCTGGCGAACGCGCTCGAGGCCGAGGGCATCCCGATCCTCGGCACCACGCCCGACGCGATCGACCTCGCCGAGGACCGCGAGCGCTTCCAGGCGCTGGTCAACCAGCTGGGCCTGAAGCAGCCGCGCAACGGCATCGCCTCGACCGATGCGCAGGCGCTGGCCATTGCCGAGGACATCGGCTTCCCGCTGGTGATCCGCCCGTCCTACGTGCTGGGCGGCCGGGCGATGGAGATCGTCCGCGACATGGCGCACCTCGAGCGCTACATCGCCGAGGCGGTGGTGGTCTCGGGTGACAGCCCGGTGCTGCTCGACAGCTACCTGTCCGGCGCGACCGAGCTCGACGTCGACGCGCTGTGCGACGGCGAGGCCGTGCACGTGGCGGGCATCATGCAGCACATCGAGGAAGCCGGCGTGCACTCGGGTGACAGCGCCTGCTCGCTGCCGCCCTTCTCGCTCTCGGACGAGATCATCGCGCAGATCAAGCAGCAGACCGAGGCGCTAGCCAAGGCGCTCAACGTCGTCGGCCTGATGAACGTGCAGTTCGCGATCAAGAAGAACGAGCAGGGCGTCGAGGAAATCTACCTCATCGAGGTGAACCCCCGCGCCTCGCGCACCGTGCCCTTCGTCGCCAAGGCCACCGACAGCGCGATCGCCTCGATCGCCGCGCGGATCATGGCGGGCGAGAAACTCTCGGCCTTCCCGCTGCGCGCGCCCTACCCCGAGAACGCCGATTACGACACGGCGCTGCCGCTGGCGGACCCGATGACCCTGGCCGATCCGAACATGCCGTGGTTCTCGGTGAAGGAAGCCGTGCTGCCCTTCGCCCGCTTCCCGGGCGTCGACACCATCCTCGGGCCGGAAATGCGCTCGACCGGCGAAGTCATGGGCTGGGACCGCTCGTTCCCGCGCGCCTTCCTCAAGGCGCAGATGGGCGCAGGCACCCACCTGCCGGAAGAAGGCGCGGTGTTCATCTCGATCCGCAACGAGGACAAGACCCCGCAAATGATCGAGGCCGCGCAGATCCTGTCGGACCTCGGCTTCAAGATCCTTGCCACCGTGGGCACCGCGAAGTTCCTCGAGGAGGCCGGGATCACCTGCGAGGTGGTCAAAAAGGTCTACGAGGGCCGTCCCAACGTGGTCGACCTGCTGAAGGACGGCGGCGTGCAGCTGGTGCTGAACACCACCGAGGGTGCGGCGTCGATCTCCGACAGCAGCGCCATCCGCTCGGTCGCGCTCTATGACAAGATCCCCTACTTCACCACCGCCGCCGGTGCCCACGCCGCCGCGCAGGCGATGCAGGCCCGCGAAGAGGGCGAGCTGGTGGTCAAGTCCCTGCAGGCGTAAGCCTTCGGGATCAGAGACAGGAAAGGGGCGGGAAATTTTCCCGCCCCTTTTTCTTTTGGGCCTTCGAGCGCGCTACACCCCCCGCCCGGAATCAAGGCGAAGCCGCCGGGCGTGCGCCTGCCCGTCCCGGCGGGCTGGCGCTTTGTTTGCCTTGAGCGGAAGTCTAGGCCACGCAGATTTGGCTGGAATAAACTGCTGACCTCCAGCGCTGGAGCGCCATCCCACGGGCAGGCCCTCGCCCGGCAACCGTTGCGCTATACGCCCAGATACCGCTCCGCCACCTCGCCCTTCACCTCGGCGAAGACGCCGTCCCAGACCGAGCGCCCACGCTCGAGGATAACCGCGCGGTCGGCGACCTGCGCCAGCTCCGCCAGCGCCTTGTCCACCACCAGGATCGACAGCCCGCTCTCGCGCTTGAGCACCCCCAGCGCGTCCCAGATCTCCTGCCGCACCAGCGGGGCCAACCCCTCGGTGGCCTCGTCCAGCACCAGCAGCCGCGGGTTGGTCATCAGCGCACGCCCGATGGCGAGCATCTGCTGCTCGCCGCCCGACAGCGTGCCTGCAACCTGGCCGCGCCGTTCGGCGAGGCGAGGGAACAGCGCCTCGACCTTCGCCTGATCCCATGCACCGGGACGAGCCGCGGCGATCAGGTTCTCGGTCACCGAAAGATCGCGGAAACACCGCCGGCCCTCGGGCACCAGCCCGACCCCCAACCGCGCGACCCGGTGCGAGGGTAGCTTGCCGATGTCCTGCCCGGCGAAGCGCCGGACACCGCCCGCCGACATCATCCCGCAGAGGCAGCGCACCGTGGTGCTTTTGCCCATGCCGTTACGGCCCATGAGCGCCAGAACCTCGCCCTCGGCAATTTCCAGAGACACGCCGAAGAGAGCCTGTGACGCGCCGTAGGAGGCGGTCAGATCGTGCAGTTCCAGAAGGCTCATTCCGCATCTCCCAGGTAGGCGTCGCGCACCTCCGGGCTGCGCCGGATCTCGTCCACCGTGCCGGTGGCGATGATGCGTCCGTAGACCAGCACCGAAATGCGATCCGCGAGGGCAAACACCGCGTCCATGTCGTGCTCGATGAGCAGGATCGGCGCCTCGGCACGCAGCCGGTCGAGGATGCCGGTCAGCTGCTGCGAGCCCTCGCCGCCGAGGCCGGCCATCGGCTCGTCCATCAGGAAGGCCCGGGGCTGCAGCGTCAGCGCCACAGCCACCTCGAGCTGGCGGCGCTGGCCGTGGCTGAGCTCGCTGACCACGGTGGCGGCATGATCCGCCAGCCCCATACGCTCGAGCGCGGCCATCGCCCGGTCGCGCAGCTCCGCCCGTTTCAATGCCGGACGGAAGAAGCGGTAGGGCGAGCTGGTCGCCCCCAGCGCGCCCAGCACCGCGTTCTGCAGCACCGTGTCCTCCATCGCCAGCGCCGAGACCTGGAAGGTGCGCGCCAGCCCCGCGCGGGCGCGGGCCATGGTGCTGAGCCCGGTGACGTCCCGCCCGAGGAAGTGCACCGTCCCCTCGTCGGGCGCGATATTGCCCGAAAGCTGCTTGATCATCGTCGACTTGCCCGCGCCGTTGGGGCCGATCACCGCGTGTATCTCGCCGGGGCGCAGGTCGAGCGTGATGCCGTCCGAGGCGCGCAGCGCGCCAAAGGTCTTCACCAGCCCGCGGGTTTCGAGAATGGCGTCAGTCATGGGCCTTCTCCCGTCCTGCGATCAGCCCGACAAGGCCACCGCGCGCAAAAAGCACCACGGCGAGCAGCAGCAGCCCCAGCCAGATGTGCCAGAACTCGGACATGTCGCCGAGCCAGTGCTCGAGCATGACGAAGACCGCCGCGCCGACCACCGGGCCGAACAGCCGGCCGACGCCGCCGAGGATGATGAACACCATGATCTCGCCCGAGGTCTGCCAGCTGAACATGGTCGGGCTGACGAAGCGGTTCAGATCGGCAAAGAGCGCGCCTGCAAGCCCGGTGATCGCGCCGGAGATGACGAAGCCCACCAGCCGCAGCCGCTTGGGGTCGAGCCCCACCGCCTGCACCCGGTCCGGGCTCTGCCGCGCCGCGCCGAGCGCAAGGCCGAAGGGGCTGCGCGCCAGCAGGTGCGAGCCCAGGAGCACGATGCACAGCACCGCATAGCTGAGGCCGAAGAACTGGATCGGGTCGAGCGTGTTCAGCCCCGGGAAGCCGTTGCGCACGTAGATCGACAGACCGTCCTCGCCGCCATAGGCGCTCCAGGAGATCGAGAAGAAGTAGAACATCTGCCCGAAGGCCAGCGTGATCATGATGAAGTAGACGCCCGAGGTGCGCAGTGCCAAGAGCCCGATCAGCAGCGCCACCAGCGCCGAGGCCAGCACCGCCACCAGCCAGATCAGCGGCATCGAGGACGAACCCTCGAAGAGGAACGGCCATTCGAACATCGGCTCGTAGTTCTGCACGTGGCTGGCGAGGATGCCCATGGCATAGCCGCCGATGCCGAAGAAGGTGGCATGACCGAGGCTCACCAGCCCGCCGAGCCCCAGCGCGATGTTCAGACCCACCGCGGCCAGCGCAAGGATCGCCGCGCGAGTCGCGAGCGTGATGGTGAAGGGCTCGCCCATGAGATGCGCGGCCAGCGGGACGAGGCCGAGCGCCAGCAGCACCACGGCCCCCAGAAGACGTTCGCGGCTCATGATTTCGCTCCGAATAGTCCGGTGGGCTTCCAGACGAGCACCGCCGCCATCAGCACGTAGATCGCCATAGAGGCCAGCGCCGCGCCGGTCTGCGTTGCAGCGGCGGGATCCATGAACAGCCCGAAGATCTGCGGCAGGAAGATGCCGCCCAGCGTGTCTGTCAGCCCCACGAGGATCGCGCCGACCAGCGCCCCCTCGATCGAGCCGATGCCGCCGATCACGATGACCACGAAGGCAAGGATCAGCACCGGCTCGCCCATGCCCACCTGCACCGACTGGATCGCGCCAACCAGCGCGCCCGCCAGCCCCGCCAGCGCCGCGCCGAGCGCGAAGACCAGCGTGTAGAGCCGGGCGATGTCCACGCCTAGCGCGGCGATCATCTCACGGTCATTCTCGCCGGCGCGGATGCGGATGCCGAGCCGGGTGCGGGCGATCAGCCAGAACAGCAGCGCGGCGACCACGAGACCCATGCCGATGATGAACAGCCGGTAGAGCGGATACTGGATGCCCCCCGGCAGAGTAACCGGCCCCGAGAGCGCCTCGGGGATGTCGAGATAGAGCGGGAAGGAGCCGAAGATCCAGCGCGTGCCTTCCGAGAAGATCAGGATCAGCGCGAAGGTGGCCAGCACCTGGTCGAGGTGGTCGCGGTCGTAGAGCCTGCGGATCACCAGCCGCTCGACCAGCGCACCCGCGGCGGCGGCGGCGGCCAGCGCCGCGACCAGGGCCAGCAGGAACGAGCCGGTGACGGCGGCGGTGGCGGCAGCGGCGAAGGCGCCGATCATGTAGAGCGAGCCGTGGGCGAGGTTGATCAGCCCCATGACGCCGAAGATCAGCGTCAGGCCGGCGGCCATGAGGAACAGCATCACGCCCGATTGCAGGCCGTTGAGGACCTGCTCGGCGATGAGGATGGGGGTCATTCTGTGGTCCGTCTCAATTCAGCAGCGGGGCGCCGCCCGCGTCGCCCGACCCGCGGGCCGGCATGGAAGGCGGCCCTTCGCGCCTCTGCACGAAGGGCCGCATCCGTCTGAATTACATCTTGCACTCGTCCTCGTAGGCGTGGCCACGATCCTCGATCGCCGTACCGACGATCTTGTTGGTGAGGATGTCGCCTTCCTTGATCACCTCGCGGACGTAGATGTCCTGGATCGGGTGATGGCTGGCCGAGAACTCGAAGTCACCGCGAACCGAGGCGAAGTCGGCCTCTTCCAGCGCGGCGCGGAAGGCGTCCTTGTCGGTGATGTCCGCTTTGTCCATCGCCGAGAGCATCAGCAGCGCGGTGTCGTAGCCCTGTGCCGAGTAAAGCGAGGGCAGACGGTCGTACTTGGCGAGATATGCCTCGACGAAATGGGCGTTGGCCTCGTTCTCGAGGTCCTTGTTCCACTGCGAAGTGTTCTTCACGCCGAGCGCCGCATCGCCCACCGCCTGGAGGATGTTCTGATCGAAGGAGAAGGCCGGGCCCACCAGCGGCAGGTCGACGCCGCTGTCGGCATATTGCTTGAGGAAGGAGATCCCCATGCCACCGGGCAGGAAGAAGAACACGCTGTCGGCACCCGAGGCGCGGATCTGCGCGATCTCGGCGGCGTAGTCGGTCTGGCCGAGCTTAGTGTAGATTTCACCGGCCAACTCACCCTTGAAGAAGCGCTTGAAACCGTTGAGCGAATCCTTCCCGGCCGGGTAGTTCGGCGCGAGGATGAAGGTCTTCTTGAAGTCGGCGCTGGTGGCATAGGCGCCCGCCGCCTCATGCAGGTTGTCGTTCTGGTAGGAGACCGAGAAGTAGTTGGGGTTGCAGCCCTTGCCGGCCAGCTGCGCCGGTGCGGCGTTGGTCGACAGGTAGAACAGGCCCTGCGCGGTCGCCGAGGGCACCACCGCCATGGCGAGGTTCGACCAGACGATACCGGTCAGCAGGTCGACCTTGTCGGACTGGATCATCCGGTCGGCGATCTGCACGGCGACGTCGGGTTTCTGCTGGTCGTCCTCGACCACCACCTCGAGATCGTCGCGGCCGGCCTCTTCGACCGCCAGCATGAAGCCGTCGCGGGTGTCGATACCGAGCCCGGCACCACCGCCCGAGAGCGTCGTGATGAGGCCGACCTTGACCTCGGCCGAGGCTGCGGAGGCGCAGGCGAGGAGCGCCGCGGAGGCGAGAAGTTGTTTGAGCATGAATAACTCCCTGGTTTTCTTCGGAGCCGCCTCTTGCGTGCGGCCCACAATTTTTTGTGAGGGTCAGTCTTCGACAGACTCGCTAGAAATACAATGGAAGAAAAGCTGCTGATCCGTCTCACGTGATCTTTTCTCACCGCCACCAAGTGATGTGCTTGTCAGGCAGCCTGCGATGCGGGAAGACTTTAGACATGAAAGAGTCCCGTCCCGAGACCCAGAGCTTGCCGAGGCTGCGTCTGCGCATCCTCTTCGGCACCGACGCCATGCTCGGCCCCGGCAAGGCAGACCTGCTGGAACATATCCGCGCGACCGGTTCGATCGCCGCGGCGGGGCGCGCCATGGCGATGAGCTACAAACGCGCCTGGAGCCTCGTCGAGGAGATGAACCGCGCCTTCCGCGCACCGCTGGTCGACAGCAGCCGGGGCGGTGCCAAGGGTGGCGGCGCGCATCTCACCGAGACCGGCGAGGAGGTGCTGGCAAACTATCGTGCGCTGGAAGACATCATCGCCGAGGCCGGGGCGGACCGGATCGAGACCCTGCAGGGGCTGCTGCGCGATGCACCGCCAGCGCCCCCCGATATTCCCGAGGGGAAATAACGCTTGCCCGGGCGATCCTTGATTGCGATATGTTTTCCCGAACATATCACTTCCCAAGGTTTTCCTCCCATGCATTTTGCCCGCCGCCTGCGTCCGGCGCTTGCCGCCGCCCTGCTCTCCGCCCTGCCCCTCGCCGCCCAGGCCGAGGAGGTCGTCGTCTTTGCCGCCGCCAGCCTGAAGAACGCCATGGACGAGATCGCCCCCGCATTCGAGGCGCAGACCGGCCACGAGGTCACCGTCTCGCTCGCCGGCTCCTCGGCGCTGGCGCGTCAGATCCAGCAGGGTGCGCCCGCCGATGTCTTCATTTCCGCCAACGAGGCCTGGATGGACACGCTGGAAGAGGACGGGCTGCTCGCGCCCGGCAGCCGCGACGACCTGCTGCGCAACTCCATCGTACTGATCGCCCATGGCACGAAGGCCGCGCCCGTCGAGATCACCCCGGCGCTCGATCTGCCGGCGCTGCTCGGTGACGGCCGGCTCGCCATGGCGCTGGTCGACGCGGTGCCGGCAGGGATCTACGGCAAGGCGGCGCTGGAGAACCTCGGCCTCTGGGACAGGGCGTTGCCGCAGGTGGCGCAGGCCGACAACGTGCGCGCCGCGCTGGCGCTGGTCTCCACCGGTGAGGCACCGCTGGGCATCGTCTATGCCACCGATGCCGCCGCCGACGACAATGTCTCGGTGATCGGCACCTTCCCCGAAGACAGCCATCCGCCCATCGTCTACCCGGTCGCCGGTCTGGCCGGGCGCGACAGCGCGGCGGGGGCGGCCTTCCTCGACTACCTGCACGGCCCCGAGGCCCGCGCCGCCTTCGAGACGCAGGGCTTCGTCATGGTGCCGCAGCCCGGCACCGGTGGCTGAGGCATGGATTGGCTCGGTCCGGAGGAATGGCAGGCGGTGCGGCTCTCGCTGCGCGTCTCGCTCTGGGCCACGCTCTTCGGGCTGCCCCCGGCATTGCTGGCGGCCTACGCGCTGGCGCGCTGGCGCTTTCCGGGCAAGCAGCTGCTCAACGGGCTGGTGCACCTGCCGCTGATCCTGCCGCCTGTGGTTACCGGCTACCTGCTGCTCCTGACCTTCGGCACCCGCGGCCCCATCGGCAGCGCGCTGCAGGAGATCGGCGTGGTCTTTGCCTTCCGCTGGACCGGCGCAGCACTGGCCGCCGGGGTGATGGCCTTCCCGCTGCTCGTGCGGGCGATCCGCCTGTCGCTGGAAGCCGTCGACCCCAAGCTCGAACAAGCCGCCGCCACGCTCGGCGCCTCGCGCCCCTGGGTGTTCGTGACTGTCACCCTGCCGCTAATCCTGCCGGGCATCATCGCCGGGGCGGTGCTCGGCTTTGCCAAGGCCATGGGCGAGTTCGGCGCGACGATCACCTTCGTGTCGAACATCCCCGGCCAGACCCAGACCCTGCCCTCGGCAATCTACGCCTTCCTGCAGGTGCCCGGCGGCGAGGGCGCGGCGCTGCGGCTGGTGGCCATCTCGGTCGCCGTGGCCATGTCGGCGCTGCTGCTCTCGGAATGGCTTGCGCGCCGGGCGCAGCGGCGGGTGAGCGGCACATGACGCTCTCGGTCGCCCTGCAGCACCGCTTCGGCGGCTTCGATCTCGACGCGCGGTTCGAGGCACCGGCCGGTATCACCGTGCTCTTTGGCCGGTCCGGTTCGGGCAAGACCACCATCGTCAACGCGGTCGCCGGTCTGCTGCGCCCCGAGGCGGGCCGTGTCGCGGTGGACGATCTGCTTCTTTTCGACACCGCGCAGGGCCGCTGGCTGCCACCGCATCGGCGGCGCATCGGCTATATCTTCCAGGAGGGGCGGCTGTTCCCCCACCTGTCGGTGCGCCAGAACCTGCGCTACGGTGCCTGGTTCTCGCCGAAGCGCGGGACGCCGGCCGAGTTCGGCCGCGTCGTCGAGATGCTCGGCATCGGCCCGCTTCTCGACCGCCGTCCCGGCGCGCTCTCGGGCGGCGAGAAGCAGCGGGTCGCCATCGGTCGCGCGCTGCTCTCCAGCCCGCGCATGATCCTTGCCGACGAACCTCTGGCCGCGCTCGACGAGGCCCGCAAGTCCGAGATCCTGCCCTATTTCGAGCGCCTTCGCGACGAGGCGGCGATCCCCATCCTCTTCGTCAGCCATTCCGCCGCCGAGGTCGCCCGCCTGGCCACCACCGTGGTCGCGCTGGAGAATGGACGGGTCACCCGGCAGGGCCCCGCCGCCGAGGTCCTGGCCGATCCGGCGGTCACCCCGCTCGGCGCGCGCGCCGCCGGGGCGGTGCTGAGTGCCACGGTGGTCCGGCATCATGACGACGGGCTGACCGAGCTGGACGCTGGCGGCACGCCGCTGTTCATTCCCCACCTCGGGGCAGCCCCCGGCACGGCAGTGCGGGTGCGCATCGCGGCGCATGAGGTGATCCTGTCGCGCGAGCGCCCGGTGGGGCTGTCGGCGCTGAACATCATCGCGGGACGGGTCCAGGAGATTCGCGCCGGCGACGGGCCGGGGATGCTGGTCTCGCTCGACACCCCGGCGGGCCGGGTGCTGGCGCGCATCACCCGGCGCTCGGCAAAGGCGCTCGGACTTGGCCCCGGCACCTCTTGCCACGCCGTCATGAAATCCGTCGCCGTGGCCCCCGAAGACATCGGCGGACCTGTCAGAAATGCCAGTCCGGGATTGCACTAATATCTGGCCTCCCGTATATTTCCGGCAGGAAATGCGTGGATTTTTAAATGGTTCTCCAGGTTGATCCCTCGGCAAGGGCGGGTTTCGGCGCCTCACCTGAGCACAGGATTTTCAGAATCCTGAGGGACGGAATCTGCCGCAATCGCATTCCGACGGGCACCCGCATCCTGCTCACGGGCGTGTCCGATGAAAGGGGGAGCCCCCCTGAAACCGTCGCCGGCGCCTTCGTATTGCTGACCGAAGACGGCCTTGTCGATGGAATGGCGCGCGATCAGGTCACCGTTCTGCCGATCTCCGAGCGGCGGCTCCGTGACACAGTTTTCCTGCGCGAACAGACCGAAGCCGAGATCGTCCGCCGGGTCGCCCGCGCCGCGGACACGGATCTCCTGACCGAGCTGCGCGAGCAGATCCTGCGCCAGAAGCTCGTCGGCCTGCGCGGCCCGCGCGACCTGCTCCGGCTCGACAACCGCTTCCATCGCACGTTGGCGGAACGGGCGGGGCTCGGCAGCATCTGGCCGCATCTCGAAGCGTGGAAGCTCTATAACGACCGCGTTCGATTTGCCGTCGAACGCAGCCTGGACACCGCCGAGATGATCAGCCAGCACAGCGCCATCGTCGACCGCATCGCGCTGCAGGATGCCGAAGGGGCCGCCGCGGCGATGCGGTACCACGCGTCCGGCGTGCTCCGGAAACTCTCCGAATACCGCGCATCTCAGCCGGATCAGTTCTGCGACTGATCCGCGTTCGGTCCGGACTTCATCCTTGTGGCGTCATCCCCGGCCGGGCCTTGAAGCGCTTGAGACCCAGCGCCCGCTCGCGCAGGATGATGGCGATGCCCGAAGCGACGACAATCGCCGAGCCGACGAGCATCAGCACTGTCGGAACCTCGGCAAAGACCAGGTAGCCGATGAGGATCGCGAAGAGGATCGAAGCATAGTCGAAGGGGGCCAGCAGCGCCGCCTCGGCACCCTTGTAGGCCGAGGTCAGGCAAATCTGGGCGACCCCGCCGATCAGACCCGCCGCGATTAGCAACATGAGCGTGGCCGGTTCGGGCATCACCCAGCCAAAGGGCACGGTCAGCAGCGACAGCAGCGTCGTGGTCAACGAGAAGTAGAAGACGATGGCCGAGGTCTGTTCGGTCTGCACCATGCGGCGGATGTGAATCTGCACCAGCGCCCGCAGCACCGCCGAGCCCATGACGCAGCCGATGCCCCAGAGCACCGCGGTGCTGACCTCGGAGACGGTCAGCAACGGGACCATGATCACCAGAACGCCGAGCAGCCCGATAAGCACGGCCGAGATCCGGAACAGCCGCACCGTCTCACCCAGCAGCACCGCGGCAAAAATCACCGTCAGCGGCGGCGCCGCGTAGCCGAGCGCGGTCACCTCGGGCAGCGGCAGCAGCCCCAGCGCCGCGAAGTTGAATGCCATGGCGCCGCTGCCGACGATGCCGCGCAGGAAGTGCGACATCGGGCTGGCCACGTAGAGACCTGCCTTCATGTCGCCGCGCAGCAACAGCCAGCCGACGATCACCGGCAGCGCGAAGAAGGAACGGAAGAACACCGCCTCGCCCGTTGGCACCTCGCCGGAGGTGAACTTGACGATGGCAGACATGATGACGAAGAGCACCACCGAGGTGAGCTTTAGCGCAATGCCGCGCAGGGGGGACATGACGACTCCGGGCGATGCGCCGAAAGGGAAAAATCCCGCTCACACTGGCGCTTGGCCAAGGCAAGGTCAACCGGTCGGCGTGCCTTCGGTCTCGAGGCAGTGGCGGCGGAAGGCGCGCTTGAGCATGTCGAGCTCGGCGCGGAGCAGCGACATCTCGGCCCGGATGTCATCGGCCAGCGCCTCGCCGGCGATCAGCGTGAAACTATCCAGCACCTCGCCGCTGGCCGCCTCGCGGATCAGGAAGGTCTGCACCCCGTCGCCGATCGCCTCCACCGGCACCGGCACTTCCAGCGCCCAGCGTCCCGGCGCGCCCATCTCGGCCAGGGTGACGCCGCGCAGCGGCATGTCGTCGAGCGTGACGCTGATCTCGGGCTGGCTGCCGGCAGGACCGCTCAGCAGCCCGTGCCAGACACCCTCGCGGAACCGGGTCTTGGTCAAAACATGGTCACTCATTGCGTGTCCCCGCTCAGAACTCCGCCCGCGGGCGGCGGCTGAAGGTCAGGTCCCGCAGGATGACCTCGTTCATTTCCGGCCCCTCGAAGATCAGGTCGAGCCACATGCTCTCGACCCGTTTCTCGTTGAGCCGCGTGTAGGCGAGATCGAACTCAACGTTGATCTCCTCGGCATTCAGCGGCAGCTCGCGCACGATCTGCTCGGTGTTCGGCCCGTGCCGGATGTTGAGCCGTGCGAAGATCTCCAGCGGCTTTTCCATCTCCACGATGGTCTCGGCCCGGATCAGGTGGCGGCGGCTGAGCCCATCGCAGGCCTCGGGCGGCAGGTCGACCGCCAGCGACAGGTAGGAGCCGCTGAACCGGAAGACATCGAGCCTCAGCCCGTAGGGCGCGAGGTCGGATTCCCGAAGGTTGCGGATCTGCCGAAGGGTGATCTCGGAGCGCGGGCAATCATGGAACAGCGTCGTCTCAGCCCCGAGCGGCGCCTTGGCCGGCACCGAGGCGATGCCGGGCTGCGGCAGCGGCCCGCGCCAAAGCTCGGGGCGCCAGGCCCAGTCGGCATCGGCGGGGCGCGGAAAGGCCTGATTGCCGATGAGCGGCAAGGCCAGCCGCTCGTCGGCGACATGCAGCAGCTCGTCAAGGCGCGTGCGCAGGCGGCGGGCGGCACTGCGCTGACCGCGCAGCTCCGCAAGCGGCATCTCGGGCGCGGCATCCGCCAGCCGCGACCAGCGCCGCAGCGATGCGCCCTGCAGCGCCTGCCGCATCCATCCGCCGCCCCAATGCCCTGCCATGCGTCTCCGACCCTTCAACCCCACACCGCACGCCACCGTCGGCGTGCATGTCGGTTGTTATGGCAAATCCCTGCGATCGAATAAACGGGGCGGCGATGCGTGGCGCGCTCAGCGTTGCGCCGCCGCCTCGGGGCTGAGCGCGGTGATCCGCGCGCGGACCGCCCGCAGCATCTCGGCGCCATCGCCTCCGGCCAGCACACCGTCCTGCGGCGCGTAGAGCGCCATGACGACGAGCCGCCCGTTCAGACGGAAGGCACCACGCCAGTAGCGCGGATCGCCCTCGGGCAGCACCCGGTTGCCACCGGCGGCCAGATGCACCAGCGACAGCCCGTCCCGCACGCCGCCGCCGGCGATCGGCGACTGCCCAGCCTCGGCGGCCATGACCTCGGGCGAGGGCAGCGCGCCGGAAGGCCCGGCGGAGCCAACCGTCACCGTCAGCATCATCGGATCGACAATTCCCCCGGTCTCGCCGCCACTGAGGTTCTGGCAGGAAGCCAGCACGGCGAAGCCGCGCCCTGCGCTGCGATCGAGCGTCACCGGGTCGATGCAATAGCCGGCGGGTCCGGCGATGATCACCGCGCCGTTCTCGAGCGCCGCCTGCTGCAGCGGTGGGCGGCGCGTGACCTCGCAAGCCGCCAGCGCGGCCAGCGCCAGCAGCGCCGCGCCGCATCGCGAAAGTAGAATGTGGCTTTTTCCGGTAATCGACATCATCCACCCGGGTTAGCGAAGCCCCCGAAACCGCACAAGCAGCAAAGCCGTGACCGCCGCCGCATGCTCACTTTCCCGCGCATTGACAGGCTTGCCCAAGCACCTGAACATCGGAGGAAAAGGACGACCCACATGTGCCCCGCCCCCGCCTGCCCCTTGCCCGCACCATCGATCTCCGGCCCCCGGACCCGGCGATGAGATACGCCCCCTTCGCGCAGCTGACGCAGGCCGCGCGCCGCCCGCAGCTCTGGCGGCTGGCGCTCGGCGTCGTGATGGTGGTGGCGGTGAGCTTCCTGCTCGGACAGGTGCTCTTCGGCCTCGTCATGCTGCTGGTGCCCGCCGGTAGCAGTGCTGCATTGGCAGAGGCCATAAGCCGCGCCGATACCCCTGCGGGAATGCTTGTGCTGCTGCTTTCGATGGGCGGCCTCGGGATCGGCGCGGCGGTGGCGGCCCGTGTGGTGCACGACCGCGCCCCGCGCTCGCTGGTGGGTCCGCTGCCTCTGGCGCTGTCGCAGTTCCTGCGCACGGGGCTCGCCGCAGGCGGGGCCGCTTTGCTTGGTGCGGTGCTGATGATCTGGGCCCTGCAACAGCCCCTGCAGCCCGGGCTGCCGCCGCTGCGCTGGCTGGCGCTGCTGCCCCTCGCCCTGCCGGCGATCTTGATTCAGACCAGCAGCGAGGAGCTGCTGTTCCGCGGCTACCTGCAGAGCCAGCTTGCCGCGCGCCTGCCGCAGCCCTGGGTCTGGCTGACCGTGCCATCGGTGCTCTTCGCGCTCGGGCATTACGCCCCCGGCACCTATGGGACCGCCGCCACCAGCGTGGCGATCTGGGCCTTCCTCTTCGGCCTCGCAGCGGCCGATCTCACCGCGCGCTCGGGCACGCTCGGGCCGGCCATCGCCCTGCATTTCGTAAACAATATCGTGGCGCTGGCGCTTTTCGCACCACAGGGCGACATGTCGGGCCTTGCCCTGCGGCTCTGGCCCTTCGGCCCGTCGGACACCGAGGCGCTGATGCGGATGCTGCCGCTGGATCTGGTCACCCTGCTGGTCAGCTGGCTGGCCGCGCGGCTCGCGCTCCGGCGCTGAGCGCGGCGCAGGCATCCCGCGGTCCTGCAGGCCACGATTGCATTTCCCCTGCCTCTTGCTTAAGTCACCGCCAACACAAAAACGCTGAACGCCGCACGGAACGCTCGGAACACAAGGGCAGCACCGCATGAACTGGATTACCAACTACGTCCGTCCCCGGATCAACTCGATCTTCTCGCGCCGCGAGGTGCCCGAGAACCTGTGGACCAAATGCGAGTCCTGCGGGACGATGCTCTTCCACCGCGAAGTTGCGGACAACCTCGGGGTCTGCACCAGCTGCGGCCACCACATGAACATCACCCCGCGCGCGCGCTTCAGCGCGCTGTTCGACGGCGGCGTGTTCAACGAGATCGCCGTGCCCGAGCCGATCACCGATCCGCTGCAGTTCCGCGACCAGAAGAAATACCCCGACCGGATGAAGGCGGCGCAGAAATCCACCGGCGAGCGCGAGGCCATGCTGGTCGCCGCCGGCGAGATCAACCGCACCCCCGTGGTCGCCTGTGCGCAGGACTTCTCGTTCATGGCCGGCTCGATGGGCATGTACGTCGGCAACGCCATTGTCGCGGCGGCCGAGGAAGCGGTGAAGCTGAAGCGCCCGCTGATCCTGTTCTCCGCTGCGGGCGGCGCGCGCATGCAGGAAGGCATCCTGTCGCTGATGCAGATGCCGCGCACCACCGTCGCCGTGCAGATGCTGCGCGAGGCCGGGCTGCCCTACATCGTCGTGCTGACCCACCCGACCACCGGCGGGGTCACCGCCTCCTACGCGATGCTGGGCGACGTTCAGATCGCCGAGCCGGGTGCGCTGATCTGCTTCGCAGGCCCGCGGGTGATCGAGCAGACCATCCGTGAAAAGCTGCCCGAGGGTTTCCAGCGAGCCGAGTACCTGCTCGAGCACGGCATGCTCGACCGGGTCACCGACCGCCGCGAGCTGAAGACCGAGCTGACCACCATCCTGCGCATGCTGCTGGGCATGCCGCCGGCCGTCGCAGGCGACCTGCCCGCTCCCGGCGAAGAGCCCCAGCCCGCGCCGGCGCCCGAGGCCGACGCCGAGGCCAAGCCCGCGAAGAAGAAATCCGCCAAGTGAGCGACGTGGCCAGCGTGACCGGAACACCCGGCTCGGACGCCATCCTCGACCGGATGATGTCCCTGCACCCCAAGATCATCGACCTGACGCTCGACCGGGTCTGGCGGCTTCTGGAGGCGCTGGACCATCCCGAGCGCGCCCTGCCCCCGGTGATCCACCTTGCCGGAACCAACGGCAAGGGCTCGACCCAGGCGATGATCCGTGCCGGTCTCGAAGCCGATGGCAAGCGCGTTCATGCCTATGTCTCGCCGCACCTCGTGCGCTTCCACGAGCGCATCCGGCTGGCCGGAGAGCTGATCTCGGAGCAGGCGCTGAGCGCCGTGCTCGACGAGTGCTGGGAGAAGAACCAGCGCGAACAGATCACCTATTTCGAGATCACCACCTGCGCCGCGCTGCTGGCCTTTGCCCGCACCCCCGCGGATTACACGCTGCTGGAAACCGGCCTCGGCGGCCGGCTCGATGCCACCAACGTGGTCGAGCAGCCCGCGCTGACCATCCTCACGCCGATCTCACTGGATCACCAGCAGTACCTCGGCGAGACGCTGGCCGAGATCGCCGGGGAAAAGGCCGGCATTCTCAAGCGCGGCGTGCCCTGCGTGGTCGGCCCGCAGCCCGAAGAGGCGATGGAGGCCATCGAGGCCCGCGCCGCCCAGCTCGGCGTTCCGCTGCTGGCCCACGGTCAGCACTGGCATGTCTGGGAAGAGCGCGGCCGCATGGTCTACCAGGACGAGACCGGCCTATTGGACCTGCCGCTGCCGAACCTGCCGGGCAAGCACCAACTGTCGAACGCCGGGGCCGCGCTGGCCGCGCTGCGCCACCTGGGGTTCGGCGAAGAGGCCTGCGAGGCGGCGGTGACCACCGCCGACTGGCCCGCACGGATGCAGCGCCTGACCCATGGCCCGCTGATCGCCGCCGCGCCGCAGGCCGAGATCTGGCTCGACGGCGGGCACAACCCCGCCGCGGGCGAGGCGCTGGCCGAGCACATCGCCCGAATGCCGCGCCGCCCGACGCATCTTGTCTGCGGCATGCTGAACACCAAGGACGTGAGCGGCTACCTGCGCCCGCTCGCCGCCGTGGCCGACAGCCTGACCGCCGTGTCGATCCCCGATGCCCCGGCAACGCTGGAGGCCGAGGAGACCGCCCGCGCCGCCCGCGCCTCGGGGCTGCGCGCCCATGCGGTCGCCGACCTGCCCGCCGCGCTCGCCGCGATCACCGCCGAAGAGCCCCGCGCCCGCATCCTGATCTGCGGATCGCTCTACCTCGCCGGCACGGTGCTGCGGGAAAACGGCTGATAAACGGGCTGACGTAGCGACACTAATGGTGGTGGTTTGAAAAAAACGGACTCTTAGGGTTCGTTTAACCAACTATATCTTGACGGATCACAAGAACGTCACCTACGCTTAGAGGTATAAGGTTTTGCTTCACTGCAATCTGCGCGGCGGAGCACATCGGGGACAGTCAGAGCGACGGGGCGGTGCCATCCAAGACGGCACCCTAGGGACAGGACAGACCGCACGGAATTTTTGTGTGGTTTCCGCTGCCGAATTCTCTGCCATGCCCACGGTCCCGACGGGATCGAAGTTGATTTCTATCGCAGGCAGAAGACTTTAAAAAAACGAGCAGTTTGAAGGGTCCTTCGGGACCCTTCCTTTTTGCGTGCGCGCCACAAAGGGCACGGCCCTTGTCAGATGGGTTTACCCCAATCGGCATCCTGCATCTCGCGCAGGCGGCTGGCGGTGCGCTCGAACTCGAAGGCCCCCGCGCCCTCGACATAGAGGCTCTCGGGCTCGTCCACCGCGCTGGCAATCAGCTTCACCTTGGCCTCGTAGAGCGCGTCCACGAGCGTCACGAAACGCTTGGCCTCGTTGAAGTTGCCCCGGCCTAGCCGCGGAATGTCCTCGATCACCAGCACCCGCACCGCGTCGGCCAGCGCCAGGTAGTCCGCCGGCCCCAGCGGCTGGCCGCAGAGGTCATAGAAGGAGGCGCGCGCCACGCCGTTCCAGTAACGCGGCAGCTCGACCTTGCGGGTCTTGATGTGCAGCGTCAGCACTTCCTCGTGGCCGTGGGTCAGCTCTTGCCAGATATGGTCGATCTTGGCCCGCGTCTCGGGGGTCACCGGGCAGAAGTAGACCTGCGCGCCCTTGAGCCGGTCCTGCCGGTGGTCCTTCTCCGAGGCCAGTTCGCGCACCTCGAGCCGTTCCTTGATCTGCTTGATGAAGGGCAGGAAGAGCTGGCGGTTGAGGCCGTCCTTGTAGAGATCATCCGGCACCCGGTTGGAAGTGGTCACCACCACAGTGCCCGCCGCGAAGAGCTGCTCGAACAGCCGCCCGACCAACATGGCATCGCCGATGTCGGTGATCTGCATCTCGTCGAAGGCCAGCACCTTCACCGCGTCCGAGACCTTCTTGGCCATCGGAACAACCGGGTCCTCGACGCCCTGCTCGCGCAGGCGGTGCAGCTCTGACTGCATCTCCTGCATGAAGGCATGGAAGTGCACCCGGCGCACCGGCACATGCAGGCTCTCGACGAACATGTCCATGAGCATGGACTTGCCGCGCCCCACCCCGCCCCAGAGATAGAGCCCCTTCGGCGGCTCGGGGGCCTTGCGGAAGAAGCCCTTCTTCACCGGCTTGGCAAGCTCGGTACGAATGCGCTCGAAATGGGGAAGCGCCTCTTCCTGCGCGGGATCGCGCAGCAGCAGGCCCTCGGCCACCTTCTCGTCGTAGAGGTCCATCAGCGTGGTCATGCACGCGCCATAGCGCGGCGCGCGGGGATTGTGTAGGCCCCGCCGAAGCCTTGGCGATGCCGCGCCGCCGCATTCATTCAATTTCGTGATGTTTTTCATCATGAAGCGCGAATTGACCCTGCGTTCAGATCCCGTAAAGCTGCGCGGCGCAGCAGGAGCCTCCCAAATGACCCGCACCCCTCTCTTCACGCCCGTCCTTGTGGTGGGCTGCCTGATCATCCTGATCTCCTTCGCGATCCGCGCCAGCTTCGGCGTGTTCCAGATCCCGATCGCCGAGGAGTTCAACTGGCCGCGGGCCGAGTTCAGCCTCGCCATCGCCATCCAGAACCTTGCCTGGGGCATCGGCCAGCCGATCTTCAGCGCGATCGCCGAGAAGGTTGGTGACCGCAAGGCGATCATCCTCGGTGCGCTGGTCTATGCGGCGGGCCTCGTGCTCTCGAGTTTTGCCGTCAGCCCGGTGCAGCACCAGCTCTACGAGGTGCTTGTGGGCTTCGGCGTCGCCGGCACCGGCTTCGGCGTGATCCTCGCCGTCGTGGGCCGCGCCTCGTCGGATGAGAACCGCTCGATGAGCCTTGCCATCGCGACGGCCGCGGGCAGCGCCGGTCAGATCTTTGGCGCGCCGGTGGCCGAGTGGATGCTGGGCATGATGCCCTGGCAGCAGGTCTTCCTGGTATTCACCGCGGCGATCCTCGCGGTGCTGCTCTTCCTGCCGCTGATGCGCGCCCCTGCCGCCAGCAAAGCCGAACTCGAGGAGAGCATGGGCACGATCCTGAGCCGCGCCTTCCGCGACCCCTCGTTCTCGCTGATCTTCCTCGGCTTCTTCTCCTGCGGCTACCAGCTGGCCTTCGTCACCGCGCATTTCCCCGCCTTCGTCACTGAGCTCTGTAGCCCCATCGCCGCGGGCAGCGTTCTGGCCAACATCGGCGTGACCGGCACCTCGGCGCTCGGCGCGCTGTCGATCGCGGTGATCGGCGTCGCCAACGTCGGCGGCACGCTGTTGGCGGGCTGGGCCGGCAAGCGTTGGCCGCGTAAATACCTTCTGGCGCTGATCTACCTGGGCCGCACCATCACGGCGGGGCTGTTCATCATGCTGCCGATCACCCCGGTCAGCGTTCTGGTCTTCTCGGTGGTCATGGGTTCGCTGTGGCTGGCCACCGTGCCGCTGACCTCGGGTCTCGTCGCGCATCTCTACGGGCTGCGCTACATGGGCACGCTCTACGGCATCGTCTTCTTCAGCCACCAGCTCGGCGGTTTCCTCGGCGTCTGGCTCGGCGGGCGGATGTACGACATCTACGGCGACTACACGCTGGTGTGGTGGATCGGCGTCGGCGTCGGCGCTCTGAGCGCGATCGTCCATTTGCCGGTGCGCGAGACACCCCGCACACCGGCGATGCAGCCGGCCTGAGACCGACCGGACACGGAAGACCCGGGCCCGGTCGCCTGTTCAGCCGAAGTCGTGCCGGGTCTCATCGCCACAGATGATCCGCGCGACCTCGCTGGCATGGGTGTGTGGAACGCCGTGCCAGGCATCCTCGATCAGCCGCAACTCGACCGAGGGGTTCCAGGACTGCAGCTGCTCCATGCCGTCGGAGCGCACCATGCGGTCCTGCCCGCCCCAGATCGCCAACATCGGAATGCCCAGCCCGGCAACGCGCCGGTGCTGCGCCTCCTGCGGCTCCTGGAGGCAGCCGCGCAGGCTCGACAGGACCGACCGCACATAGCCGCGCCGCTCCAGCTCTGCCAAGTGGATCCGGTCAACCTCGGGCACCTCGCTACGCGCGTCCGAGCTTTCGATCACGTTCTGACGGTGCGCCTTGGGGAACACCATGTGGAACAGCCAGTCGCCGACGACGCGGTGCTGCGCGGTCCAGTCGACGATCGGCGAGAGCTCGGACTCGATCCCGGCCGGGGCCAGCAGAACCAGCCGCGAGACCCGCTCGGGCATCTCGGCGGCGAATTGCACCGCGACAGTGGCGCCGAGCGAATAGCCCAGCAGCGTGACCGGGCCCCGCAGCTCCAGCGCCGACAGCAGCTCGTGCAACTGGCGGGTGAAGAAACCCGGTGTCTGCAGCGCCCGCGGCCGGTCGGAATAGCCCCGCCCGTAGAGATCGTAGATCAGCACCCGCTTGCCCTGCGCCGCGAGATGCCGGGCCAGCGCCTTGAACACAACCGAGGGGGCGGTCAGCCCGTGGATACAGACCACCAGCTCCCCGTCCTCGGGGCCGGTCAGGCAATAGTGCGTCTCGCCCTGCGACAGCCGGGCAAAGCGGCCGGGAGCTTCGGACCGGCGGGTACTATCGAGCTTCCGGCGGCGGAGTTCACCAATCCCCGGAAGAGCCGCAAGCAACGGCAGCGCCACGGCAACCGCGCCCAGCACATAGCTCATGCGGCGTCGCGCTCCGGCAGCAGCCCATGGTCGATCAGGCTGCGCTCCCAGCCCTCGGGCCCGTCGAAGAGATGCACCTTCCAGCCCCGAGCGGCGGCGGCGGCAATGTTATCAGCGCGATCATCGGCAAACAGCAGCCGCTCCGGCGCCACGCCGCTCTCGGCCTCCAGCCGTTCGTAGATCTCGGCCTCGGGCTTCGTGACGCCCATGTAGCCCGAGATGAAACGGCGGTCGAATTCCTTGAGGAACGGGTAGGCCTCCTCGGCGACCTCGAAGGTGCCGATGCCGAAATTGCTCAGGGCGAAAACCGGCACGCCGCGCGCACGCAGCGCCCGCAGCAAGGCCACCGAGTGCGGGATCTCCGGACTCGCAAGTTCGATCCAATGGTCGTGCCAATGCCGGATCTCGTCGTGCCAATCCGGGTGGCGGGCGGCCATATCGTAGACGGTGCTGCGGAAGTCCTCGCCGCGATCGACCTGTTCGTTCATGTCGTGAAGGTCGATCTCGGCGAACAACTTACGCCTGCGTTCCTCGCCTATGCGGCGATCGTAGTATCGTTCGGGCTGCCACTCGATGAGCACGTTCCCGATGTCGAAGACGACAGCTTCGATGGTCATTTCCTAGTCCCCTGCAGCGCGCACCTCGCGCTCTAGTACATTTAGGAAACGGGAGCGGTCATTCTTTGTAAAGCTCCGGCCTTTCCCGCTCTGGTAGAAAGGATCCGAAGCGCGGATATCTTGCATCAGGTCGCGCATCGCCAGCTGCGCGCCGATGTTGCCGGGAGTGAAGACCTCGCCGTCCGGGCGCAGCACACGCGCGCCGCCCTCGATGCAGCGCGCCGCCAGCGGAATGTCACTGGTCACCACCACGTCCCCCTTGCCCGCCCGCTCGGCGATCCACATGTCCGCCTCGTCGGGACCGGCGGCGACGGTGACAACCTCGACCAGCGGATTGCGCGAGGGGCGCAACCCGCCGTTCGACACCAGCACCATCCGCAGGCGGTGGCGGGTCGCCACGCGCTCCGCCTCCTCCTTCACCGGGCAGGCATCGGCGTCGATGTAGAGCGTCACGCGTAGAGCGCCTCTGCGTGGAAGGCGACGTGCTCTTCCATGAAGGTCGAAACGAAGAAGTAGCTGTGGTCATAGCCCGGCTGGGTGCGGAAACTGCCCGCCTGCCGCTTCGCCGCCATCGCCTCGGCCAGCGCCTCGGGCTTGAGCAAGTGCAGGAACTGGTCGCTGCCGCCCTGGTCGATCAGCACCGGACCGTCGAAACCTTTCTCGCGCATCAGCAGGGTCGCGTCATGCGCCGCCCACTTGCTTTCGTCCGCGCCGAGGTAGGCTACCAGCTGCTTGCGACCCCAATCACTCTGCGTCGGGTTGGTGATCGGCGCGAAGGCCGAGACCGAGCGGAAGCGGCCCGGCAGGCCCATCGCCAGCGTCAGCGCGCCGTGCCCGCCCATCGAGTGGCCGGTGATCGCCTGGCGCTCCATGTCGACCGAGAACTCCTGCCCGATCAGCGCCGGCAGCTCCTCCGCCACGTAGTCCCACATGCGGAAATGCGGTGCCCAGGGCTCCTCGGTGGCGTTGACGTAGAAGCCCGCTCCCTTGCCCAGATCGTAGGCCTCGTCGTCCGCCACGCCCTCGCCACGCGGGCTCGTGTCGGGGAAGACCAGTGCGACGCCCGCCTCGGCAGCCCAGGCCTGCGCCCCGGCCTTGGTCATGGCGTTCTCATGGGTGCAGGTTAGCCCCGAGAGATACCACAGCACTGGCACTTCCATGTCCTTGGCCAGCTCGGGCAGGAACAGGCCGAAGGTCATGTCGCAGCCGCAGGCCTCGGAGGCGTGGCTGTAGACGCCCTGCACGCCGCCGAAGCAGCGGTTCTCGGATTTGATTTCCATGATGGCACTCCTGTTTGCGCCGGTTCCGGTTCGGCCCAAGGGCTACCCCGCCGGATCGCCGTGGCGCAAGCGAAAGCGCCCGGAACCGCGGCAAGGTTCAGGCCCGGATCAGGGATGCACCCAGGCGATCACCGCGCTGACCGTGAGGATACTGGCCGTGGTCGAGACGAGGATCGCCGCCGAAACCCGCTGCGGCGCGATGCCGTAATGCTGCGCCAGGATAAAGACGTTGCCCGCCACCGGCAGCGCCGCAGCCGAGACCATCACCGCCGCCTGATAGGCGGTGACCGGGAACAGCAGGAACGCCCCCAGCGCCACGAAGCCCGGATGCAGCACCAGCTTGCAGAAACTCAGCCAGCCCGCCACCGCCAGCCGCTCGGCGCTCTTCGAGGCCAGCGAGGCGCCGATGGCGAAGAGCGCGCCGGGCGTCGCGGCATTGCCGAGGATGGTCAGGAATTCGGTGATCGGCGCAGGCAGCGTCAGCCCCGAGCCCGAGACGCAGAGCCCCGCCGCGATCGAGACGATCATCGGGTTCTGCACCAGCCCCAGCCCGACCCGTTTCAGCGTGGCCGGGGTCAGCCGCCCCTCGCGAGAGCCGGTAACGAGGATGACCAGCAGCGTCGAGAAGACGATGAGGTCAATCGACAGCATCAGGATGATCGGCCCCACCGCCGCCTGCCCCAGCAGCACCGCCAGCATCGGCACGCCAAGAAAGCCGGTATTGCCGATGGCGGCGCATTGCGCCTCGATTGCCGTAGTCTGCACGTCCTGCCGCCGGATGAAGCCGACCACCGTGGCCACCGCGTAGACCGCGGCCGTGCCGAAGAGATAGGCCGACGCCACGCGCGGATCGAAGATTTCGGAGATCGACAGCGTCGCGGAAAAGCGGAAGAGCATCGCCGAGAGGGCGAAGTAGAACACGAAGCGGGTGATCGCCGCGACGGATTGCTCCGAGAAGAACCTGATCCGCGCGGCCCCGTAGCCGAGGCCGATCAGTGCGAAGAACGGCAGGACCTTGAGAAAAACGGCGAGCATGAACCGGGATCAGATGGTCCGGCGGGCGCTCAGACCTTGCCCTCGAAGTCCTTGTGCACGTAGCGCGCATCGCAATAGGGGCATTCCACGACGCCGGTCTCATGCGGCAGCGAAAGCCAGACGCGCGGATGGCCAAGTGCCCCTTCTCCGCCGTCGCAGGCGATGCGGTAGCTGTCGACGAATTTGGTCTCGGGCGCCTCGGTGGCCATGCTCCGGTTCCCTTTTCACTGGCTTTGCACTACCTGCGTTATGAGACAAGTAAGGCACGGGAGCAAGGCTCGGCATGAGTGACGACGCGATCCGCATCGAGGGGCTGCGCAAGACCTACGCAGGTGGCAAGCAGGCGCTGAAGGGTATCGACCTGAACGTGCCCCAGGGCTCGATCTTCGGCCTGCTCGGCCCGAACGGGGCGGGCAAGTCGACGCTGATCAACATCCTCGCCGGGCTGGTGGTGAAGACCGCCGGCAAGGTGTCTATCTGGGGCTGGGACCAGGACCGCAACCCGCGGCAGTCGCGCGCCTCGATCGGGGTGATGCCGCAGGAGCTGAACCTCGACCCCTTCTTCACCCCGCGCGGCGCGCTGGAGGTGCAGGCCGGGCTCTACGGCGTGCCCAAACGCGACCGCCGCACCGACGAGATCCTCGAACTCGTGGGGCTCGAGGACAAGGCCGAGGCCTATGCCCGCACGCTCTCGGGCGGCATGCGTCGCCGGCTGCTGCTCGGCAAGGCTCTGGTGCATCACCCGCACATCCTGGTGCTCGACGAGCCCACCGCCGGGGTCGATATCGAGCTGCGCCAGATGCTCTGGCGCAACGTTCGGCGGCTCAACCGCGAGCGCGGCATGACCATCATCCTCACCACCCACTACCTCGAGGAGGCCGAGGAGATGTGCGACGAGATCGCCATCATCAACCACGGCGAGGTGGCGGCACGCGACAGCACGGCGAACTTGCTGGGCAACATCGACGCCAAGACGCTGGTGATCACCCCCGAGACCATGCCGGACACCCTGCCCGAGGCGCCCGGCATCAAGGCCGAGACACGCGACGGCGGGCTGATCGCGCTCAGCTACCGGGCCCGCGAGACCACCGCCGAAGACGTGCTGGGGCTGGTCCGTGCCCACGGCATCAGCCTGCGCGACGTGCGCACCGAACAGGCCGACCTCGAGGATGTCTTCCTGGAACTGACCCGCAGCCGGCCCGCCGCCTGAGAGGTGCCTCCGGCGGGCGTATTTTGGGAACAATGAAAGGGCGGCGCCGATCCCCCCGGCGCCGCCCTTTTTGACCCTGTGCCCGGCAATGGCGCCGCGCCCCTGGCTTCTTCTCTTTGACAAATACGCCCGCCGGAGGCGGTCCTGCCCGCCTCGAGCGCGCGGCGGCGGGAAATCTCAGCCGCGCTCGAGCATCCGGCCCAGCGGACGGCCGGCGAGGATGTGCACGTGCAGATGCGGCACCTCCTGAACACCCTCCGCGCCGGCGTTGGAGATCAGCCGGAAGCCGTTCGCTGCAACGCCCTCCATCTCGCAGACCTTGCCGATGGCGCGGGTGTAGTCGAGGATCTCGGCATCCGAGGCGTTCTGCGCGAAGTCGTCGTAGCAGACGTAGGCGCCTCTGGGGATCACCAGCACATGGGTCGGCGCCTGCGGGCGGATGTCGCGGAAGGCGAGGCTGTGCTCGGTCTCGAGCACGGTGTCGTTGGGGATTTCGCCCCGCAGGATCTTCGCGAAGATGTTCTGGTCGTCGTAGCTGTAGGCCATGGGAACCCTCAATCGGAATAGAGTTGATCGTCGGAAATGATCTCCCGCGCGCGCTCGGCGGGGATCGAAAGGAACTGCGCCACCGCCTGCACCTGCGCCTCGGGCGGGTCAAGCTCGCGCAGGTGGACATGCCCGGGCAGCTGTGCGTCGCGCAACGCGTCGCTCTCATGCAGGATGTCGTTGCGGATGGTCGGCACCAACCTTGCCATCGCCGCCTCGGAGGTGCGCTCGCCCGCCAGCCCGACGCGGGTGGCGTGACCGGCGAGGAAGGCATCCGAGAACTGGCAGTCGATCTGCAGCAGGCGGGTGGTGGCGCGGTCGCGGCAGAAATCCTCGATCAGGTCGAGGTTGCCCGGATCGAGGCAGACCACCAGCCGGTCGCTGCCGAAGTAGTCGTAGAGCATGCGCATCAGCGCGCGGCGGTGGCGGTGGCGCTTGTCCATGGTCGACTGCAGCCCGCCGAGGTCGGGCAGATCGCAACTCTCCTCGTTGAACAGGTAGTCGATGCAGGGCAGGCCGGTCGCTTCGCGGATGCGCCCGATCAGCCGCTTGGCTACGTGCCACTTCTTGCTGACGATGATGAGCAACTCCCGCTCGCGGCCGAGCGAGCTCTCGGTCTCCCAGAAACGCGGCGCGAAACGGTGCCCGGCGCGCCCCTTCTCGGTCAGGAACTTGTAGAGCGAGCGCCCCTCGTCGGAGATCTGGAATGCAACGCGCTCCGAGGAATAGAGCACCCCGAGCCGCCGCTTGAGATCGAGCGCGCCGGCGCTGATCTTGCGGGCAAAGAGGTAGTCCTGCGCCAGCAGCAGGTCGTAGTGATCGTTGTAGAAGGTGACCGGCATCCCGTAGTCCGTGAACATCAGGAAGGTCAGCGTGCGGTTCTCGATCTCCGGCTCGGGCACGAGGTGGCGCACCAATGTCTGGAAGAAGGTCTCGTCGGGGATCCAGGTGCCACGGAAGAAGCGCAGCACGTCCGGCCGTCCGGCGATGAACTCGAGGATAGCTTCAACCGTGCGGCGGCGCAGGCACCACCATTGCGAGCCGATCATCACCTCGAGGTCGGCGGGGATCCTGCGCTTCAGCCCGAGCCGCTTCTGCAGCTCGAACATCGCGTAGAAGCGCCGCTTCTGGGTGCGCTCGTTGAAGATGTGGCGATAGATCAGCCGCTCTTCCTTCCAGCCGGTCTTGATCCAGCCGGAGGAGAAGAAATCGACGCTCTCGATGTAGTCGGCCTCGCGCGCATCGAGCCGTTCGTGGGCAAATTCCGCCGGCTTGATCGCCATGCAATCGCCCGAGACCATGTAGAAATGCGTCGCGCGGGGAAATCGGTCGAGTGCGGCCTCGATGGCATTCAGAGTTGCCTGCACCAGCGACCAGGCGCCCCAGCCGCATTTCACCCGCCGCGCGAAGGTGACGTTCGGATTGTCCGCAAGCGCGGCGCGGATGCGCTCGAAGTCGGCCTGCGGCGCGCTGGCGTCGAAATGGATGGCCATGCAGTCGCCGACTGCGGTCAGGCTCTGCGCCTGCTTGATGATCGCCTCGGGATCCTTGTGGCACAGCAATATGAAGGCAATCTTCGCCACAGGTTGAGGTCCGCCCAATTTTCGCCTGCTTCTTCGCCTTTATCCCGGCGAAGACATTGTACAGGCCGATGTCTTTTGCTTTTTTGCATGTCCAGGGAGCCCGCGACAAGCCGGGCGGTACGAGGAGCAGGCGGTATGGGGTTTCCCGGCACATGGATGACCGAGAGCGAGAGCATGATCTATCGCGTGGTGCCGAAATGCGCCTGCTCGACCATCGGCCAGATCATGTACTACTCGGACCACGGCAGCTTCTACGACGGCGACATCCATGACGCCGACCAGGGTTTGCACAAATGGGCCCGCGAGGAGAGCCACAATCCGATCCGCGCCAACGTGAAGACCCGCAGCGCCCCGGCCTTTACCTGCGTGCGCAATCCCTACAGCCGCATCCTGTCGAGCTTCTTCGACAAGATCTGCGGCATCCAGCGCAACGGCAACCGCTACCGCGGCAACCTGGTGCCGATGCTGGTGCAGAAATACGGGATCGAGGTCGGCGGCGAGGACGGCAAGGAGGACTTCGACCAGATCCGCTCGTTCCGCCGCTTCCTGCTGTTTGCGCGCGATACCATCCGCTGGCGCCGCCCGATGGACCCCGACATCCACTGGTCGGCGGTCTCGGGACATGTATCGACCTTCATCGTCAACGGCGGACGCTACGACAGCATCTTCTGGACCGAGAAGTTCGACGAGGGGATGCAGGGCGTGCTCGACCGGGTGCAGACCCGCCATCCGGTGGACCTCGCTGCCATTCCCCGTTTCAACGAGTCCGAGGGCCACGGGCCGAAGCGCGCGCATCCGGTCGAAGACTATTTCGACGACCTGTCGATGCACCTGGTCTACGAGATCTACAAACGCGACTTCGATCTGTTCCGCTACGATTTCGAGAACCCGGCGAACAAGATGCCGATCGGCGAGATCGACCTCGACGAGGTGCACGCCAAGCTCGGCGACTGAGCCGGGAACATCCTAGCCCGGGCTCAGCCGGGAATGGATCCCGGTCAGACCCTTGCGCAATGCCTCGACCCCCAGGACGATGACCAGCGTCAGCGCGAGCAGGTTGAGGAACACGAGCGGGCTCCAGACCGGGGCGTAGACCAGCCGCTGCGCGAAGTAATAGCACAGGAACGGGTGGACCAGCCAAAGCGGCAGCGCGCGCTGGCCGAGCACTGCAAGCGCCGCGCCAAACCATCCTGTCCTTGCCGTGAGCGCATCGAGCATCACAAGCGACAGCGGTACGCTCACGATCAGCCAGGGTGCCATGGCGCGCGGAAGAACCCGTTCGATCACCAAGGTTCCGATCACGACCAGCGCCGCTGCCGGCAACGGCCTACCCGCGAGCGGCAATCGCGCCCCGTCCCTGGCCAGCAGCAGACCCATCACGAAGGGCAACTGCCAAATCAGCAGGTTCGCGGGCGTCAGCACCGGCAGCCTCAGCCCGGCGCCATCAAGCGCCGCGCCCAGCACGAAGGTCAGCACGCTCCCGGCAAGCAATAGCCTTGGCCTTCGGGTGCAAGGCAACAGGACCGGCGAGAGCACCACCAACAGCACGTAGACCTCCGCGAACCACCACTCGTAGGCATAGTCGTGGCGCAGCGCGAGCGCGTTGGCGATGAGCCGGAAGGGTTCAGTGGAAAAGCGCGGTCCGCGCCCTGTCATCATCTCGGGAAAGAACGCCACACCGATGCCAACGAGCAGCACGAAGTAGATCCAGTAGGTCGCGAAAAGGCGGCCGAGGCGCCGCCACGTATCCCGCCATGCGACGCGCCCCGAGAGCGCGATTCCATAGCCGGAGAGCAGCAGGAACAGCGGTACGCAAACCTTGCCGTATCGACCCAGGAGATATTCCAGCGGCACCCCGGGAACGACCGGCATCCAGTAGCTGGGCGGAGAAACGAGCGAGGGAAGCCCGAACAGATGGTGCGCAAACATGAGAAGCAGCGCGATGCCCTTCAGCGCCTCGCTGCGCTGCTTCGACATGTCCATACGCGCGCCTCCCGCCACAACTTAGCGTTGATGGCGACAGCTTCTCATCCCGCGCCGCTAGCGCAAAGCGAGAAGTGAGTGAAGCGCGCTCAGCCCTCCAGTTCCGCCGAAGGAATCATCGGGAAGAAGGCGCCCGACGACCACAGGCCGAACCAGCGCGCGCCCTCATGGTCATGATGCGCGCCCAGCTCCACCAGCCGGTAGAAGCTCTTGCGGTCGATCAGCGCCTCGAGATTGCTCCTCACCAGGATATAGGGCGAGGGCTCGCCGGTCTCGGGGTCGCGCACCACGCGGATCGGATGCTCTGGCCCGGCGACGGCGAAATCGCCCACATGGGTCTGGAAGGTCAGCACCTGCGACTCACCCTCACCCTCCGCCTCGAAGTCGGTGGCGACGAAGGGCGCGTCCTCGACGGTGATTCCGACCATCTCGACCGGGGTCACCAGGAAGTATTTCCCGCCATCTTTCCGCAAAATCGACGAAAAAAGCTTCACCAACTCGAAGCGCCCGATCGGCGTTCCGAGGTAGAACCAGGTGCCATCCCGGGCGATCCGCATGTCCAGATCCCCGCAGAAGGGCGGATTCCAGCGCTCGACCGGCGGCAGGCCGCGCCCCGAAGCGGCGCGTGCTGCAGCAGCAATGCCGTCAGCCGAGGGAGTCACGTAATTTTGTGTGCGCATTGCTTTTGCCATTTTTCACCCCCGCGATACACTCGCTTCGGTAAAGGATTTACGCAAGGGAGTCTCCCCCATGGCCGAAGACCTGGTCTCCGAGATCGAGGCGCTGGAAGAAAAGCTCGCCGAAGCCAAGTCGGCGATCACCCGGCGCTTCATCGGGCAGGAGCGGGTCGTCGACCTGACCCTCGCCGCGCTGCTCTGCGGCGGCCACGCGCTGCTTATCGGCCTGCCCGGCCTCGGGAAAACCCGGCTGGTCGAAACCCTGTCGACGGTGATGGGCCTCAATGGCAACCGCGTGCAGTTCACCCCCGACCTGATGCCCGCCGACATCCTCGGCTCGGAGGTGCTGGAAACCGCCGCCGATGGCAGCCGCGCGTTCAAGTTCCTGCCCGGCCCGATTTTCTGCCAGTTGCTGATGGCGGACGAGATCAACCGCGCCTCGCCGCGCACCCAGTCGGCCCTGTTGCAGGCCATGCAGGAAAAGTCGGTCACCATAGGGGGGGAAACGCGCACGCTCGAGCTGCCGTTCCACGTGCTCGCCACGCAGAACCCCATCGAGCAGGAGGGCACCTACCCGCTGCCCGAGGCGCAGCTCGACCGCTTCCTCGTGCAGATCGACGTGGCCTACCCCGACCGCAAGACGGAAAAGGACATCCTGCTCGCCACCACCGGCACCGAAGAGGCGGTGGCCCATCAGGTCTTCGACCCCGTAACGCTGATGGCCGCGCAGCACCTGCTGCGGCGCATGCCGGTGGGTGATGCGGTGGTCGAGATGATCCTCGATCTGGTGCGCGCCTTCCGCCCCGGCGACCCCTCTGCCTCGGCCCGGGTGCGCGACACCGTGGCCTGGGGCCCCGGCCCGCGCGCCGCGCAGGCGCTGATGCTGACCGTGCGCGCCCGCGCGCTGCTGCAGGGGCGGCTCGCGCCCTCGCCCGAGGACGTGATGGACATGGCCCGCCCGGTGCTGGTGCACCGCATGGCGCTGACCTTCTCGGCCCGCGCCCGTGGCGAGGATCTCGGCAGCATCATCGACGAGGTCTGCGGCACGCTCGAGCCCTCCGAGGCTGCCGCTTGATAGGTCCCGTCGCCCAGCTCCGGCAGAGCGCGCAGGAAGAAGCCACCCGTTTTCCGGCCCTCCTGGCCCGTGCCGAGCATCTGGCCGGCACCGTCCTGCTGGGCGAGCACGGGCGGCGGCGCTCGGGGCTGGGCGACGATTTCTGGCAATACCGGCCGCTGAGGCCCGGCGACACCTACCGCTCGATCGATTGGCGGCGCTCGGGCCGCGGCGACGAGCAATACGTGCGCGAACGCGAATGGCAGATCGCGCAGAGCGTGCAGCTCTGGGTCGATACCGGGGCCTCGATGCGCTTCACCTCGAACAAGGACCTGCCGAGCAAGGGCGACCGCGCCCGGCTGGTGGCGCTGGCGGCCTCGATCCTGCTGATCCGCGGCGGCGAGCGCGTCGGCTTCACCGGCTGGTCGCTGCCGCCACGCAACGGCGACATCCAGGTGCTGCGCCTCGCCGAGGCGCTGGCCGCGGACGGTGAAGAGGATTACGCGCAGCCCGAGGCGCGTGGCATCATCCCCCATGCCCGCGCCATGTTCGTCTCGGATTTCCTCGGTGATCTCGACCCGGTCGAGGCGGCGCTGACCAAGGCCGCAGACCGCGGGGTGCGCGGGGTGCTGCTGCAGGTGCTCGACCCGTCCGAAGAGAGCTTCCCGTTCAAGGGTCGCACGATTTTTGAAAGCATGGGCAAGACCTTGGCCCATGAGACACTGAAAGCCGGAGACCTGCGCGAGCGCTATCTCGAGCGTCTTGCCGAGAGAAAAGCCCGGCTTGACCATCTATCGCGCTTAACCGGCTGGCAATTTCTGTGCCATCATACCAGTGACAGCGCGCAGAATGCCCTGCTCTGGGTGTACCGCGCGATGGACGGAGGGCACGGATGACCATTCTCGGCCCCCTGGGCTTCACCGCCCCCTGGCTGCTGCTCGGGCTGCTGGCCCTGCCGGTGCTCTGGGTGATCCTGCGCGCCGTGCCGCCGGCACCGATCCGGCGGATGTTCCCCGGCGTGGTGCTGCTGCTGGGGCTGAAGGACGACGATCAGGTCACCGACCGCACCCCCTGGTGGCTGCTGCTGCTGCGCCTTCTGGCCGTGGCGGCGGTGATCATCGGCCTCGCCGGGCCGATCCTGAACCCCGAGGACGACGCGCAGACCGCCGGCACCGGCCCGCTGCTGGTGGTGATGGATGCCAGCTGGTCCTCCGCCGCCGACTGGCGCGCACGGCAGACCGCGCTCGATGCGCTGCTGTCCCGCGCCGAGCGCGAGGCGCGGCCGGTCGCCGTGCTGCGCCTGACCGAACCCGAGGTGCCGCAGTTCCAGCAGGCGGCCGTGCTGCGCGCCCGGCTTTCCGGACTGCAGCCCGAACCCTGGGAGCCGGGCGAAGCGCATGTGACCCGCGCGCTCACCATGCTGCCCGAGGGCGATTTCGACAGCTACTGGATGTCCGACGGCCTTGCCCGCGAAAGCCGCGAGCCGATGCTCGCGGCGCTGATGGATCATGGGCAAGTCACCGTCTTCGAAAGCCCGCGCAACCTGACCGCCCTGCTGCCCCCCGCCTTCGAGGACGGGCACGTGCAGCTGACCGCCCGCCGCCTGCACCCCGGCGGCGAACGCGAGATCTCCATCGCCGCGCATGGGCTCGACCCGGCAGGCAACCCGACCGTGCTGGTCCGCGCCCCGCTGACCTTCGGCGACGGCACCTCCGAGAGCGAGCTTGACCTCTCGCTCCCCGCCGAGCTGCGCGCCCGCATCACCCGCTTCGAGATCGACGGTGCCCGCAGCGCCGGCGCGGTCAGCCTGCCCGACGACAGCCTGCGCCGCCGCGAGGTCGCGCTGATCGCCGGGAACGAGAACCGCGAGGGGCTCGAGCTGCTCTCGCCGCTCTACTACCTTCACAAGGCGCTGGAGGAGGATGTCGACATCCTCGACGGTGCGCTGACCGAGGTGCTGCCTGCCAATCCCGACGTGATCGTGCTGGCCGACGTGGCGACGCTCGGCCCGGGCGAGGAAGAAGGCGTTACCGACTGGCTGCAGAAGGGCGGCACTCTGCTGCGCTTCGCCGGGCCGCGTCTCGCCGCCTCGGACCTCTCGCGCGACCGCGAGGACCCGCTGATGCCGGTGCGGCTGCGCGCCGGCGGGCGCTCGGTCGGCGGCGCAATGAGCTGGGGCGAGCCGAAATCGCTGGCCCCCTTCCCCGCAGGCAGCCCCTTCGAGGGGCTCGTCATCCCCGAGGACGTGACCGTCACCAGCCAGGTCATGGCCCAGCCCGACCCCACGCTCGCCGACCGGGTCATCGCCCAGCTCAGCGACGGCACGCCATTGGTCACCCGCAAGCGCGTCGGCCAGGGGCAGGTTGTGCTGTTCCACGTCACTGCCAACGCCGAATGGTCCAGCCTGCCGCTCTCGGGCCTCTTCGTCCAGATGCTCGAGCGGCTGGCGATCTCGGCCATGCCGACCACCCCCGCGCCCGAGGAACTGGTCGGCACCATGTGGCAGCCGATCCGCGTGCTCGACGGCTTCGGGGCGGTGGTCGACGCTGGCACCCTGCCCGGCGTGCCCGGCGAGGCCCTGCTGACCGAGGCCCTTGGCCCCGAGCTGCGCCCCGGCCTCTACCAGGGCGAAGAGCGTAGCCTCGCGCGCAACGTGGTGACGGCGGACACCGAACTGCGGCCCGCCACCTGGCCCGACACCGTGCCGGTCGAGGGGCTGAGCCGCCCGCGGGAAACCCCGCTTGCCGGCTGGCTTCTGGGGCTGGCGATCGCGCTGCTGCTGGCGGATGTGATCGCCTCGCTGGCGCTCTCGGGTCGCCTGCGCGGCGCACGGCCCAGCACGCCCGGCACCGCCGCCGTGCTGCTGGCGCTGGCGCTCGGCGCGTTTGCCGCCCCCGGCACAGGTCGTGCGCAAGGCACCGCTTCCGCGGACTCCGATGCCTTTGCCGAGGCTGCCACGGGCGAGGTCACGCTGGCCCACGTGGTGACCGGCGATGCCCAGCTCGACGCGCTGGCGCAGGACGGGCTGCGCGGCCTGTCCGACACGCTCTTCTACCGCACGTCCGTCGAGCCTTCCGAGCCGATGGCGGTGAACCTCGAGAGCGACGAGTTGGCCTTCTTCCCGCTGCTCTACTGGCCGATCACCCCGTCGCAGCCGACCCCCTCTCCCGCCGCCTACGCCAAGCTCAACGAGTACCTGCGTTCGGGCGGGATGATCCTCTTCGACACCCGCGACGCCGACGTGGCGGGCTTCGGCGCCGCCTCTCCGGAGGGCCGCAAGCTGCGCGAGCTGGCCGCCCCGCTGGACATTCCGCCGCTGGAGCCGGTGCCGCAGGACCACGTGCTGACCCGCACCTTCTACCTGCTGCAGGATTTCCCCGGCCGCTACGCCAGCCGCGACGTCTGGGTCGAGGCCGCACCGCCCGATGCGGAAATGGTCGAGGGCATGCCCTTCCGCAACCTCAACGACAACGTCACCCCGGTGGTGATCGGCGGCAACGACTGGGCCGCGGCCTGGGCGGTGGACAGCCGCGGCAACCCGCAGGTGCGCATCGGCTCGGGCTTCGCCGGAGAACGCCAACGCGAGATCGCCTACCGCTTCGGGGTCAACCTTGTGATGCACGTGCTGACCGGCAACTACAAATCCGACCAGGTCCACGTGCCCGCGCTGCTCGACAGGCTCGGCCAATGACCGGCTCCGGGACCGCCGCCACAACCAACGGACGTAACGAATGACCGGCGAGATCGTCTTCGACCCGCTCCTGCCCTGGCCCGCGATCTGGGTCCTGGGCGCCGTCGCGCTGGCCTCGGTGGCGCTGGCGCTCTGGCGCGGCATGCCCGGCTGGGCGCTGCGATTCTTCGCCGGCTTCGTGCTGGTGGCGGCGCTCACCCAGCCCTCCTTCCAGGAAGAGGACCGCGCGCCGCTGTCCGACATCGTGCTGCTGCTCGAGGACCACAGCGCCTCGCAGCGGCTCGGCGACCGGCTGGAGACCACGGCCGAGACAGCCGACGCGCTCGAGGCGCGGATCGCCGCCCGCCCAAACACCGAGGTGCGCCGCATCACCGTGCCCGATGGCGAGGGCGACAGCGGCACGCTGCTGATGACCGCCCTGGCGGAAGCGCTGGCCGAGGAGCCGCGCGGCCGCGTCGCGGGCATCTTCCTGCTGTCGGATGGTCGCCTGCACGATCTCGAACGCGCGCCCTCGCTGCCCGCGCCGATGCACCTGCTGCTGACCGGCCACGACACCGACTGGGACCGCCGGCTGATCGTCAAGAACGCCCCCGCCTTCGCCATCCTCGGCGAGCCGGTCACCCTGACCCTGCGGGTCGAGGATGACGGGAATGCCCCGCAGGAGGCCGAGACCGAGCTTCAGATTTCGATCGACGGCGGCGATCCCGAGAGCTACCGCGTGCCGCTGGGGCAGGACATCGAGCTGCCCGTCACACTGCCGCACGGCGGGCTCAACGTGATCCAGTTCACCGTCCCCGAAGGCGAGGCCGAGCTGACCGACCGCAACAACACCGCGCTTGTGCAGATCAACGGCGTGCGCGACCGGCTGCGCGTGCTGCTGGTGTCGGGCGAGCCCCACGCCGGCAGCCGCACCTGGCGCAACCTTTTGAAATCCGACAGCTCTGTCGATCTGGTCCATTTTACCATCCTGCGTCCACCGGAGAAGCAGGACGGCGTGCCGGTGACCGAGCTCTCGCTGATCGCCTTCCCCACCCGCGAGCTTTTCCTCGAGAAGATCGAGGATTTCGACCTGATCATCTTCGACCGCTACAAGCGCCGTGGCATCCTGCCGGCCATCTACCTCGACAACGTGCGCAACTACGTCGAGAACGGCGGCGCGGTGCTGGTCGCTGCCGGGCCCGATTTCGCCAGCGCCGATTCCATCTACCGCTCGCCTCTGGCCGAGATCCTGCCCGCCGAACCCACCGCCCGGGTCATCGACCGCGGCTTCCGCCCGTCGGTCACCGACCTCGGTCAGCGCCACCCGGTCACCGCCGGGCTCACGGGCGCCGAGAGCTGGGGCCGCTGGATGCGGCAGGTCGAAGTCACCCCCAACGACAGCGCCGAGGTGCTGATGTCCGGCGCCGAGGACAAGCCGCTGCTGGTGCTCGACCGCATCGGCGAGGGGCGCGTGGCGCTGATCGCTTCGGACCAGGCCTGGCTCTGGTCGCGCGGCTTCGAGGGCGGCGGCCCGCAGCTCGACCTGCTGCGGCGACTGGCGCACTGGATGATGAAGGAGCCCGAGCTCGAGGAAGAGGCGCTCTGGGCCGAGGCCACGGGCCAGCGCATGCGCATCATCCGCCGCACGCTGGAGCAAGGCGTGGGATCGGTCACCGTGACCCGCCCCGATGGCACCGAGGAAAGCGTGGCCCTGCAGGAGGTCTCGCCCGGCCGCTTCGAGGCGGAATACGACGGGCCGGAGATCGGCCTCTACCGGCTGAAAGAGGGCGAGCAGGAGGCGGTGATCGGCCTTGGTCCCGCCGCGCCGCGGGAATTCGAACAGACCATCGCGAGCGGCGAGGCGCTGGAACCCGTGGTCGCGGCGCTGCGCGGGGGCGAGGCGCGGATCGAGGACGGTCTGCCGAGCATCCGCGCGGTCGGCGCGGGCCGCCCCGCCGCCGGGCGCGGCTGGATGGGCATCACCCCGCGCGAGGCCTTCGAGACCATGGACGTGACCCGCATTCCGCTACTGCCGGCCTGGCTGACGCTGCTGTTGGCGGCGGGCTTCATCGTCGCGGCCTGGCTGCGCGAGGGCCGGCGCTGATCACTTCAGGTCGAGCGGGGTCCGCGCCTCGTTCCAGCCATCGGTCAGGCAGCGCGCGCGGATGTAGACGCGCCGCGTGCCCGCCGGGATCGCGACGCCGGACAGGCTGCGGGTGAAGGGCTGCTCGGTCTCATGCGGGTGCAGCAACTCGCGCACGCCCAGCACGGTGCCATCCTCGGCCTCCACGCGCCATCCGTCGGCATAGTGCTCCCAGCCGGTGTCGGGATGGGCCAGCGTAACGGAGAAGACCCGGGCATCGCCATTGCCCGACGCCTTGGCTGCGACCACCTCGGGCGGCGCGGCGTGGAGCGGCAGCGCAGACAGGCACAGCAGGGCAGCGAATCCAGCTTTCATGCAGCAAGCATAGCGCAACTCCCTTCGAAGGGAGTTGCAAAAGCCTTCGAAGGCTTTTGACTACTCTTCCTCGCTGGCGAGCAGAACCTCGCGCGACTGCGAGGTGAACTCGCGGCGCAGGATCACCGTGAGGGTGATCAGAACCGCCACGATCAGCGGCCAGGACCCCAGCAGCCAGGCGGTGGAGCCGATGCCGAAATAGACCGACCGCAATCCGCGATTGTAGCTGCGCGCGGCAAAGATATTGATCTCGGCAGCCTTGGCGGCGCGGGTATAGGCCAGCGGGCTGTCGTCATTGGGCACCGAACCCATCAGCACCGAGCAATAGCCGAACAGCCGGTTCGACCAGACGAACTTGAGAAAGGCGTTGGCGGCGAACGCGAGGATCAGCAGCAGCTTGGCCTCCCAGACGATCACCGGCGAGTCGCCCCCCGTCGACAGGTCCTCGGCGACGCCCCGAACCTGGTCGGGATTGCCCAGCAGCGCGAAGATGCCGCCGATGGCGATCATCGAGGTCGAGGCGAAGAAGGCGGTGCTCTGCCGCAGGCTGCCGACGATCTGCGAATCGAAGATGCGCGGCTGGCGGGTGACGAAGTGCCTCATCCATTGCCGCCGGTAGCGCGCCATCAGCTTGGTCACCGAGGGACGCCGTGCCGGCGGGTGCTCGATCAGCCATGAACTGCCCAGCCAGCAGAGCAGCAGAAGCCCGACACCGGTCAGATCGACCGGCGAGAAATAGTAGAAGGGATCGAGCGAGGGCAGCATGGTCAGAACGGCTTGGCCACGACCAGCCAAAGGATGGCGATCGTGCCCACCACGCTGATCTCGTTGAAGATGCGCAGGAACAGATCCGACTCGCGGAACTCGCCCCTTTTGGCCCGGCCGAGCAGCACCCCGGTCCAGACGTAATGCGCCGCCAGCAGCACCACGAGCGCGATCTTGGCGTGCAGCCAGGCAGGGAAGCCCCAGAGCACCCCGAGCCAGAGTCCGGTGATCGCGGCGATCACCGCCAGCCCCGCGGAAAAGCGATAGAGCCGGTAGGTGAGATCGCCCAGCGGGCCGAATTCCCCGGTCTTCGCGAAGTCGCGTTTCCAGTAGATGAGCGCGCGCGGCACGGCGAAGATGGAGGTCATCCACCCCATGACGCAAAGAATGTGAATGATCTTCAGCCAGGTCATGGGGGCCACCTGCTATCATTCCCTTGCCCCGCGCAAGATCCGCGGACACCGCGCGCGCGCCACCATGGCAAAAATGCTTGGCCCTCGCGCAAATTGGTTATATGAGTTTACCAATTCTAGGAGGAGACCCCGATGGAGATGCCAGCCCCCAATGCAAGCATCCTCGCGCGCAAGCACCAGATCGTCGCGCGGCTGAGGGAGGTCCTGCCCGAAGGTTCGGTGATCTCGGAGCTGTCCGAGACCCGCGCCTATGAATGCGACGCGCTCACCGCCTACCGCTGCCCGCCGCTCTGTGCGGTGCTGCCGTCCTCGACCGAAGAGGTCTCGGCGGTGCTGAAGATCTGCTTTGAGGAAGGCGTGCCCGTCGTGCCGCGCGGCTCGGGCACCTCGCTGGCAGGCGGCGCGCTGCCCACCGCCGACAGCGTGATCCTCGGCGTCGCCAAGATGAACCGCGTGCTCGAAACCGATTACGCCAACCGCTTCATCCGCGTGCAGACCGGGCGCACCAACCTTTCGGTCAGCGGCGCGGTGGCGGAGGAAGATTTCTTCTATGCCCCGGACCCCTCGTCGCAGCTCGCCTGCGCCATCGCCGGGAACATCGCGATGAACTCGGGCGGGGCGCATTGCCTGAAGTACGGCGTGACCACGAACAACCTCATGGGCGTGACCATGGTGCTGATGGACGGCACGGTGATCGAACTCGGCGGCGCGCATCTCGACGCGCCGGGGCTCGACCTGCTGGGCGTCATCTGCGGCTCCGAGGGCCAGCTCGGCGTGGTCACCGAGGCCACCCTGCGCATCCTGCGCAAGCCCGAAGGCGCACGCCCGGTGCTGATGGGCTTTGCCGCCAACGAGGTGGCCGGGGAATGCGTGTCGGACATCATCAAGGCCGGGGTTCTTCCGGTGGCGATCGAGTTCATGGACCGGCCCTGCATCGAGGCCTGCGAGGCCTTTGCCAAGGCGGGATACCCGATGTGCGAGGCGCTGCTGATCGTCGAGGTCGAGGGCTCCGAGGCCGAGATCGCCGAGCAGCTCGAAAAGATCATCGAGATCGCCAAGCGCCACAACCCCGTCGAGCTGCGTGAGGCGCGGGACGAGGACGAGGCGGGCCGCATCTGGCTCGGCCGCAAGTCCGCTTTCGGCGCCATGGGGCAGATCAATGATTACATGTGCCTTGACGGCACGATCCCGGTCTCCTCGCTGCCCTACGTGCTGCGCCGGATCGGCGAGATGTCGGAGGAGTTCGGCCTGAAGGTCGCCAATGTCTTCCACGCCGGCGACGGCAACATGCACCCGCTGATCCTGTTCAACGCCAACGAGGAGGGCCAGCTCGAGCTCTGCGAGCGGTTCGGGGCGGAAATCCTGAAACTCTGCGTCGAGGTCGGCGGCTGCCTGACCGGCGAGCATGGCGTGGGGATCGAGAAACGCGACCTTATGCACACGCAATACGCGCCCGCCGATCTCGAGGCGCAGATGGCGGTGAAGGACGTCTTCGACCCGCACTGGCTGCTGAACCCCGCCAAGGTGTTCCCGCTGGATGCCTCGGAAGCGCGGCGCAGCGCGGCCCTGGCCGCCGAGTGAACCGACGCTTGAGCCGCCGTTTGACCCGCCGAGGGGGCTCTGCCCCCGTCCGCTGACGCGGACTCCCCCGGGATATTTTGACCATGTGGAAGCCTGATGAGACCTGAGACCGAGACAGACCTCGCGGAGATGATCGCCGCCAGCAATGGGCCGCTGCGCATCCGCGGCGGCGGCACGCGCAGCATTGGCGACGCTGCCGGTGCGCCGCTGGAGACCGGCGGCCTCTCTGGCATCACGCTCTACGAGCCGGGCGCGCTGACGCTGGTGGCCGGGGCGGGCACGCCGCTCGCCGAGGTCGAGGCGGCACTGGATGCCGAGAACCAGCGGCTGGCCTTCGAGGTGCCGGACATGCGCGGGCTGCTCGGCACGCAGGGCACCAGCACGCTGGGCGGGATCGTGGCGGCCAATGCCTCGGGGCCGCGGCGCATCGCCTCCGGCGCCTGCCGTGACTTCCTGCTGGGCGTGCGTTTCGTCGATGGCGCGGGCAGCATTGTGTCGAACGGCGGTCGGGTGATGAAGAACGTCACGGGCTACGACCTCGTGAAGCTGATGGCAGGCAGCCACGGCACGCTCGGGGTGCTGACCGAGGTGAGCTTCAAGGTGTTGCCCAAGCCAGAGGCCGCCGCGACACTGGTGCTGCACGGGCTTTCGGATACCGAGGCCGTGGCCGCCATGTCGGCGGCGCTCGGCGCGCCCTACGACGTGACCGGCGCGGCGCATGACCCCGCCGCACGGCAGACGCTGCTGCGCATAGAGGGCTTCGCGCGCTCGGTCGCCTATCGGCTGGAGCAGCTGAAAGCGCTCTTCCCCGGGCGCGAGATCACCGAGGAGACCGATGCCGGGGCCGCGGCAGCGCTCTGGGCAGGGGTGCGCGATGTCGCGCCGCTGCAGGGCCCGGCGGGGGACGTCTGGCGGCTGTCGTGCACACCCTCGGACGCGCCGGAGCTTGCCGCCCGGCTGCGCGCCGAGGCGCTGCTCTACGACTGGGGCGGCGGGCTGGTCTGGGCACTTCTGCCCGAGGGCACCGACGCCCGCACCCGGCTCGGCGCTTTCAAGGGCCATGCGACGCGGGTCCGGGGCAACGGCAACGCTTCTGGCAGCGCTTCTGGCAGCGTGCCTGCCTTCCATCCCGATCCTGCCCCCGTGGCCGCCCTGAGCACGGCGCTGCGCCGCCGCTTCGATCCGCGCGGGGTGCTGAACCCCGGCCTGATGGCGTGACCCGAGCGAGCTGAGGACCAAGACATGCAGACCAATTTCACCCCCGACCAGCTGCGCGATCCGGGCACCGAGCGGGCCAACGAGATCCTGCGCTCCTGCGTGCATTGCGGCTTTTGCACCGCCACCTGCCCGACCTACCAGGTGCTGGGCGACGAGCTCGACAGCCCGCGCGGGCGCATCTACCTGATCAAGGACATGCTCGAGAACGAGCGGGTGCCGGACGCCAAGACCGTGAAGCACATCGACCGCTGCCTCTCGTGCCTGTCGTGCATGACCACCTGCCCCTCGGGGGTGCACTACATGCACCTCGTGGACCATGCGCGGGCCTATATCGAGAAGAACTACACCCGCCCCTGGCACGACCGCGCGCTGCGCTGGTTGCTGGCGCAGATCATCCCGCACCCGATGCGGTTCCGCGTGGCGCTGGCGCTGGCCAAGCTGGGCCGCCCGTTTGCCGGGCTGTTGCCCGACCCGCGGCTGAAGGCGATGCTGGAGATCGCACCGAAGCGCATTCCGCCGGTCAGCCGCAACGATGACCCGCAGAGCTTTGCCCCCGTGGCGCCGAAGCGCAAGCGCGTGGCGCTGATGACCGGTTGCGCGCAGAAGGCGCTGAACACCGACATCAACGACGCCACCATCCGCCTGCTGCGCCGGCTCGGCTGCGAGGTGGTGGTGGCCAAGGGCGCGGGTTGCTGCGGCGCGCTCACCCACCACATGGGGCGCGAGGCCGACGCGCATGGCTCGGCCGAGGCCAATATCCATGCCTGGACCGCCGAGATGCAGGGAGACGGGCTCGACGCCATCGTCATCAACACCTCGGGCTGCGGCACCACGGTCAAGGACTACGGCCACATGTTCCGCAGCTCGCCGCTGGCAGAGGCGGCGGCAAAGGTCTCGGCCAAGGCCATGGACATCAGCGAGCTGCTGCGCGACCTCGAGATCCCCGAGGAGATGCTGGCGGGCGCGCCGAAGGACCTGCGCGTCGCCTATCACGCCGCCTGCTCGCTGCAGCACGGGCAGAAGGTGAAATCCGCGCCCAAGGACCTGCTGAAGCGCGCCGGGTTCGAGGTGGTCGAGCCCGCCGACAGCCATCTCTGCTGCGGCAGCGCCGGTACCTACAACCTGCTGCAACCGGAGATCTCGAAGCAGCTGCGGGACCGCAAGGTGCAGACGCTGGAGGCCAAGGCGCCGCAGCTCATCGCCGCGGGCAACATCGGCTGCATGATGCAGATCGGCTCGGGCACCGGCCTGCCGGTTGTTCATACGGTCGAGCTGATCGACTGGGCGACCGGAGGGCCGAAACCGCGCGCGCTGGAGACGCTGGCCTGACCCTTTTGAGACCGCCAGCACGCCCAAATTTCGCCCCAGACTCTGCCTAGCGTAAGCGGGCGAACAGGGAGTCATTAGCGTGCGATACCTCATTGCGCTGCTCGCCGCGCTGCTGGCCTCGCCAGCCTCCGCACAGGGTGGCCTGTTTTCCATGGAAAGCCGCGAAGACGGGCGTGGCTGGGAAGCGGTCGGCCGGCTGGAGATCGCCGGCCAGGCCTTTTGCACCGGCGCGCTGATCGCGCCGGACCTCGTTCTGACCGCCGCGCATTGCCTGTTCGATGCGCGCAGCGGCGCGCGCGTTCCGGTGGATCAAATCCAGTTCCTCGCGGGCTGGCGCAACGGCCGCGCCGCGGCCTATCGCAGGGTGCGCCGGGCAATCTCGCTCGACAGCTACGACTTCGGTGCGCCGGCCAGCCCCGAACGGGTGCGCAGCGACCTCGCGGTGATCGAGCTGCAACTGCCGATCCGCAACGCCAGCATCGCGCCCTTCGGGCTTGGCCCTTTCCCCGAGACGGGCGACGAACTGGGCGTGGTCTCCTACGCCCATGACCGCTCCGAGGCCCCTGCACTGCAGGACTATTGCGGCGTGCTCGAGCGTCAGGACGGCATTCTTGTGCTCGACTGCACCGTCGACTTCGGCAGCTCCGGCTCGCCGGTATTCTCCTTCGAGGGTGGGGAGCCGCGCATCGTCTCGGTGATCTCGGCCAAGGCCGAGGCAGATGGCGCGCCGGTCTCGCTGGCCACCGGCCTCACCGGGCCGCTCTCCGAGCTGCGCGGCGCGCTCGACGAGGACATCGTGCTCAACCCGCTCCCTGCCGGCGACCGGCGCGACACCGGCGCAAAGTTCATCACGCCGTGAGGGCGCTGCTCGCCCTTCTCCTGCTGTTGCCCGGACTGGCCACGGCGCAGGCGAATTTCGACGTGATCGAGGGGCGCGGCGACCTGCTGGGCTGGGAGGCGGTGGGCCGGCTCGATGCCAAGGACGCCTTCTGCACCGGCGCGCTGATCGCCCCCGATATCGTGCTGACCGCGGCGCATTGCGTCTTTGCCCCCGACGGCACGCCGCGTCCGCCGGGAAGCCTGACCTTTCGCGCCGGCTACTACCGCGGCTCGCAGATCGTGGCGCAGCGCGTGCGCCGCTGGGTTACCCCGCCCTCCTACGTGCAACTTCCGCGCCCCACCCATGCGACCGTCGCGGTGGACGTCGCCCTGCTGAAGCTCGAGGCGCCGGTGACCAGCGCCGAGGCCGATCCCTTCCGGGTGCTGCAGCACGCCCCCGAGGGCAGCGAGGTCACCGTGCTCAGCTACGGCAAGGGCCGCGAGGAGGTGCTGTCGCGCGAGCCATCCTGCGCGGTCACCGAGCATTACGCCGATGACGTGCTCGGCTTCGACTGCGACGTGACCTTCGGCAGTTCCGGCGCGCCGGTGTTCCTGCGCGAGAACGGGCGGCTGCGCATCCTGTCGGTGATCTCCTCGATCGGCGGCGGCTCGGCCTACGGGCCCGGCATCGCCGCACTGGTGCCCGAGCTCGCCGCCCGCCTGCGCAGGGAAGACGCCCGGCCCGTCGCGAGCACCGGCGCACGGCGCATCACCGTGGGCGGCGGGCGCGAGGGAACAGGGGCGCGTTTCGTGCGCCCCTGAGCGTTCCGGCGCCCTCTTGAAACGCCGAAAACCGCTCCCCATCTCAGCTCTACCGGGGCGCCTGTGACAGGGCTCCGGACCAACCCAGCGCCTGTTCCGGACGGAAAGGCGCAACACAACGGTATCGCACAGTCTCGCTCAACGGAGGATTCCCATGCGACATTTCGATCTTGCCCCGCTCTATCGCGCCACCGTCGGTTTCGACCAGATCGCCGACATGATGGACCGGGTACTGGCCAGCGACGTGGCCCAACCCAGCTACCCCCCCTACAACATCGAGAAGACCGCGGATGATGCCTATCGCATCTCGATCGCCGTGGCCGGCTTCGCCGACGAGGATCTCTCGGTCGAGGTGAAGGACCACGCGCTGGTGGTCTCCGCCAAGAAATCCGACGATGGCCAGGAACGCAGCTACCTGCACCGCGGCATCGCCACCCGCGCCTTCGAGCGCCGCTTCACCCTTGCCGACCACGTGCGGGTCGAGGGCGCGACGCATGAGAACGGCATGCTGCACATCGACCTGCGCCGCGAGATCCCCGAGGCGCTGAAACCGCGCCGGATCGCGATTGCCAAACCGCAGCGCACCGCGGCCATCGAAAAGGACGTGGTCGACGCGCAATCGGTCAACTGACCGGTGATCTTCGATCTCGGGTCGCACTGACCTGAGTGTGGGGCCCCGCTGGACGCAGCGGGGCCTTCTTGCATCCAGGTGGCTCCGGACCTTGTCGGAGACCTCGCCGGGCCTGCTGTCCCGGCGCAATCCCACCTCACCGCTCTGACTTTCAGCGTCGCGCAGCGCCCCCGCGCCAGCTAGCGCGCGCGGCGCGGCCGGTAGAGGAAGAGCGCGTCGTTCTCGCCGTAGCGCCCCATGCGGTCCCCCGCGAAACCGACCTTCCGTGCCACGTGGATCGAGGAGACATGCGCCGGGTCGAACATCGCCACCGTCGCACTGTTCCCGAGCGTCTCGTCCGCCCACCGCAGCATCGCCGTCACCGCCTCGGTCGCATAGCCCTTGCCGTGGGCATGGGCAGCAAACACCCATCCGGCTTCCGGCGTGCCCGCGAGATCCGGGACGGTGTCGCGGCGGTAGTCGGCGAACCCCACCTCGCCCAGGAACCTGCCCTCCGCCCTGTCGGTCACCGCCCAGTAGCCGAACCCCAGGTGAAGCCAGTGCCCGGTGTAGCGCAGCAGTCGCGCCCAGGACTGCTCGCGGGACGACGGAACCCCCGAGATATGGGCGACCACGCGGGGGTCGGCCCACATCGCCGAGAGTGCGTCGAAGTCGTCGGCCCGGTGACCGCGCAGGATCAGGCGCTCGGTTTCCAGCACGGGAACCAGTGTGGTGTCGTTCATCGGTGAGCGCGCCTTTCCTGCCGCATCATGCTTCAAGCCATATCCATCACAGCGGCCCGCCCTTTGCACGGGGGAACGGTTTCCTGCACCCCCGATCCTCCGACCGTCACCCGTTGCCAGCCACCTCCACGCCGACCTCCAGCACCACCGCCCCGGCGCGATGCCGCGTCTCCACCAGGCGATGTGCCTCGGCGATGTCCTGCAGGGCGAAGCGGGAGTCGATGACCGGGCGCAGCTTGCCGGCGCGCCTCAGGTCCAACAAGGCCTCCAACGCCGCGCGGCTGTCGCCGCTCACATGCAGCGCCATGCGCGGCCCGCCCGAGAGCTTCGCCCGCAGCAGATGCCACAGGTCCCCCACCCCGAAGTTGAGCGGCAGAAACAGGCCCTGCTTGCCGAGCAGTCCGCGGCTTTCCGGCCAGCGCATCGCCCCCAGCGTATCGAAGACCAGATCGAAGCGGCCCGCGATCTCGTCCTTGCGGTAGTCGAGCACGCGCTCTGCCCCGAGACCACGCAGGAGGCTCTCGCGCCCAGGTCCCGCCACGGCGGTCACGCGCGCGCCGAGCGCCGCGGCGATCTGCACTGCGTAGGCCCCGACCCCGCCCGAAGCGCCAAGGATCAGAACCTCCTGCCCGGCGCGCAGGCTTGCCACGTCGCGCAGGAACTCCAGCGCCGTCAGCCCGCCGAAGGGCAGCGCCGCGGCCTCGTCGAAGCCCATGCCCTCGGGGAGAGGCACCACCGCGCCATCAGCCTTGGCCAGCGCATATTCCGCATGACCGCCATGACCGAGCACCGCAAGCACCCGCTGCCCGACCTCGAAACCGCTGACCCCCGCGCCCAGCGCCGCGACCTCTCCGGCCACGTCCGAGCCGGGCACCAGGTGGCGTGGCTTCCAAAGGCCCGCAACCATCCGCCCGACCAGCGCCAGCCCCCCGGGAAACGCGGCAGCCCGCAGACGCCAGTCGGCGGTGGTGACCGAGGCCGCACGCACCCGGATCAGGATCTCACCCGGCCCTGGCTCGGGGCGCGGCAGGTCTTCGATACGCAGGATCTCGGCGGGGCCGTAGCGGCGGGCGGTGGCGGCTTTCATGGCGGGCTCCTCGGGACTCGGTATCGGATTTTGATTGGTTGGACCCGAAATACACCCAACGATTACGCAGGAATATTGACCGATATTGCACCACACTCATACAAATACGCATGGATTGGCAGAACCTCCGCTTTGACTGGAACCGGCTGCGCGGCTTTCTCGCGACCGCCGAGCAGGGCTCGCTCTCCGGCGCGGCCCGGGCGCTGCAGATGAGCCAGCCGACCCTCGGCCGGCAGGTGGCGGCGCTGGAGGCGGAACTCGGCCTGACCCTCTTCGAGCGCCATGGCACTGGGCTGCAGCTCACCGAAGCGGGGATGCAGCTGGCCGAACACGCCCGCGCCATGGGCGAAGCGGCAGAGCGCCTGTCGCGCGTCGCCTCCGGGCAACAGCAGCAGATCGCCGGGCATGTCACGATCACCGCTTCGGAGATCTACGCCGCCTGGCTCCTGCCGCAACTGCTGCCAAAGATCCGCGCCGCCGCACCCGGGCTGACCATCGAGATCCTCGCCTCCAACGCCATCCGCGACCTGCGCCGCCGCGAGGCCGATATCGCCCTGCGCAACGCCCGCCCCGAGCAGCCCGACCTCATTGCAAAACGCATCGCCGAGGACCGCGGCAGCTTCTACGCCACCCCCGGCTATCTTGCCACACTGCCGCAGATCACCGCCCTGCCCGACCTCGCCGCCGCCGAGTTCATCGCCTTCGAGGACCCCGGCCCGCACCGCGTCTTCCTGCGCGAGCTCGGCGTGCCGGTCACCGAGGCGAACTTCCCGTTGGTCAGTTCCAGCCACCTCGTACACTGGCAGATGACCCGAGCCGGGCTCGGCATAGGCGTCGGACCGATCGGCCTCGGCGATCCCGAGCCGCAGCTGACCCGCGCCCTGCCCTCGCTGGAAATCCCCTTCCCCGTCTGGCTGGTCGCCCACCGCGAATTGCACAGCGCGCGCCGCATCCGCCTCGTCTACGACCTGCTGGCCGAGCTGATCCCGCCGCTGCTGCGCGCGCCCTGACGCTTCTTCTCTTTCCAAATACGCCCTCCGCACGCGCGACAAATGGCAAGGGCGCCGCGCGGTCTCCCGCACGGCGCCCCTCGGTCGGTTCACAAGGATTAGTCGAGCTGGAACGACCAGAAGAAGGTTTCGCCCGAGCTGTCATCGACACCGTCGTTGTCGGTCGAGACGTAGACGGTACCGTCCTGCGTGATGGCGAGGCCCTCGACCTTGTCCACCACGTAGCCACCCCAGGACTTGAGATCGGGGATAAGGTCGCGCACCTCTTGCTTGCTCACCACGGGCAGCACGCCGCCCAGCGGTGCGGGCACCATCTCGGTCAGCGGGATGCGGTAAACCTTCTTGGTCACCGCCTCGGCGCCGATCTGGTTGTCGCGTTCCACCACGTAGACGTAGTCGCCATGCGCGGTGATTTCCGACAGTCCAACCCAGCCCTTTTCGGGCGCGGCCTTGGCATAGCTCACGGCGCCCCATTCCTCGGTTTCGGGGTTGTAGGACACCAGCTTCACGTGATCCTTCGGATCGTCGCCCCACTCACGCTGCACCGCCATCCAGAGGGTGCCGTCCACCAGGGTGATGCCCTCGAAGCCAAAGCGCTTCTCCTGCGCCAGCAACTCGGCGGGAAGGCTCACCTCGTCTTCGATCTCGCCCTCTGCGGTCACGTGGTAAAGCGCGTGCGGCACCAGCCGATCCGTGCGCCCCTCGGAGGCCAGCCAGAAGCCGCCCTCACCATCAAGGGTGATGCCCTCGATATCGAGCTTCTGCGCCGGCATGCCCGCGCGGGTGATCTCGATGGCGCGGGTGATCTTCGCCGGTTTCGAGCTCGGGTCGATCACGAAGATCCGCGGCTGGTAGCCGTAGAAACTGTCGTTGACCGCGTAGACCATGCCGTCCTCGCCAGCGACCATTCCCGAGATCGCGCCCCAACCGATCAGCTCGTCCGCGCCATCGGAGGTGAGGGTCGGATACATCGCCTCGCCCTCGGCATACTCGTAGATCATCACATGGGCGCGTACGCCGCCGTCCTCGATCAGGTCTTCCTCGTTGGCGGTGACCAGCAGGTTGCGTTGCGGGATGGCCACGGCACCTTCGGGCGCGATGCCCGAGGGCAGCATCTGCTTCAGCACGGGCGCTGCGGGATCGGTCATGTCGTAGACACCGGCCACCGATCCGCGCTCGGAAAGCAGGATCATGTAGGGCGTGCCGCCGAAAGTGGCGAACTCCATGCCCTCGGGCTCGGCACCCTTGGCGTCGGAGCGCTTGTCCGGGTAGTGGCCGACCTGTACCACGGCATGCTCGAAGCTGTTGCCGCTGTCGTAGACCTCGGTGCCGTCCTTGCCAAACACGGTGAAGCTTCGCGAGCCGCCGTCCATGTCGCCCTCGTTGGCGATGGCGAAATGCGCGTCGTCGATCCACTGCACCGAGTCGGGTTCGCGCAGACGGCCCATCTGGCTCTCGGTGAAGATCAGCGCGCCGCGCTCATCGGTGGCGTCGATCTCGGTCAGGTCGGTGCTACCGGCGGAGAAGTGGTTCAGCACCTCGCCCGACTTGTTCAGCACGACGATGTGGTTGTTCTCCTGCAGGGTGACCACGATCTCACCGGCGCCGTTGACGTCGACGAACTCGGGCTCGGGGTCTTCCGGCGCAATCTCGGCAAGGCCGGTGACATCCGCCTTAACCAGGCTGGCGCAATCCGCCGCACCATCGACCACATCGAGGATCGCGACAAAGCCTGCCGGCATCTGCGGCACACGGCCGTCGCCGGCATCCTCGTCACGCTCGTTCTCGATGGCGACGGTGACGAAGCTGCCGTCCTTCGACAGCGCCACGCTGTCCGGCTGGCCGCCGAGGTCGCACTCGCCGACGATCTCGCCGGTCGACATGTCCACCATCTCGAGTTTGCCCGAGGGGTTGGTGAAGCTCTCCGAGGTGTTCACCCCGACAAATGCGGTGCCGCCCGCGACGGCCACGGAGGTCGGCTCGCCGCCCGTCTCGATATTGCCCAGCGGCTTCGGTGCGCGCGGGTCGGTGATGTCGATGCGGCCGATCACGCCCAGCGGGCTATCGGTGTAGACCAGCGTATTGCCATCTTCCGAGGCATAGATGATCTCGGCCGAGGTCACGCGGGCGCGGTCCTCGGCCTCGGCCATGTTCTCGGGCGTGGCAAAGCTGGCAATGCGGTTGAAGGTCATCTCGGCCTGAGCGGCCCCGGCGAAAAGCGCCAGAGCCGAGGTCAGGCACAGCGTGCGGATGGTCATTGGACGTCCCCCTGTTTCGGTCCGCATCGCCATGGGGCAGCGACGTAACAGCCGTGTGATGCCTGGGTGACGCATTGATGACGCTACGGCAAACAAGCCCTTTACAACGTCCCGTGGTTGCGCAGGAATTGCAGCAAAGCCGAGCCATAGTGCGCGGGTAACCGGAGGCTCGGTGGGGATATTTCCCCGCACCGGCTCTGCCCGTGAGTATTTGAAGTCCAGCAGGAGATTAGACTTGCCCAACGCCTTTTCAGCCGCCGTCCAGGCCCATTTCAACACTTTCAGAATTCCGACCTGCGCCGCCGCCCTCGCGATTTGCACTCTGGCAACCGGCCCGGCGCTGGCCACCGAAACCCTGCTGACGATCATTGCCGCCGACGGCACCGAGACGACGCTCGACCGCGCGGCGCTGGAGGCCCTGCCGCAGCACGCATTCAAGACCGAGACGCAATGGACCTGGGAGGAACAGAGCTTCAGCGGCCCGCTTCTGATCGATGTACTGGAGATGGCCGGCCTGCCCGGCCCGGCCTCGGGCAAGGTGATCGAATTCGTCGCCGACGACGGCTATCATGCCCGCATCGATCTGGACGCGAATGCCGAGTTCCTGACCGGGGACTATCCGATCATCACCACGCGCATCAACGACGAGCCCTTCCCGCTGGAAGAGAACGGCCCGCTCTGGGTGATGTTCCCCTACGACGCCCACCCGGAGCTGGACGTCGAGGCGGTGCACAACATGACGGTCTGGCAGCTGCTGCAGATCGTCGAGGTGGCCGAGTGAGCCTGGCCCGTGGTGCCGGGGGCTAGCCCCCCGGCTCCCTAGCCTCCGGTCACCGCCCGGCACAGCGGGCTGTCCGCCTCGGCCAGCCCGTCGATCACGTCGAAATGGTGCAATCCGGCGTCGATCACCACGGCGCAGTTCCAGGCCTCGCCCAACCAGCGCGCCTGGTCGAGGAACACCGGCCGCTCGTCACCGCCGACCCAGACCGTGACCGGCACCTGCGGCGAGGGCTGGAAGATCGGGCTCTCGGCCTCGGCCTCCGAAGCCTCCAGCTTGAGCCCGGCGTTCATGTCGGTCTGCATCAACGGGCGCAGGTCCGCCAGCGGCGAGATCGGCACCACCCCGGCGATTCGCTCGGCCACCGCGCCTGGCAGCAGGCCCGGCGCCAGCATGCGCGCCACCAGGTGCCCGCCTGCAGAATGACCGGTCAGATGGATCGGCCCCGCGACCTCCTCCGCCGCCTTGCTCACCGCCGCCGCCACCTGCCGCGTGATCTCCGAGACGCGCACGTCCGGGCAGAGGTCATAGGAGGGCATCGCCACTGCCCAGCCCGCCGCCAGCGGTCCGGCGGCGAGATGCGACCAGACCGAGCGGTCGAAGCGCAGCCAATAGCCGCCGTGCACGAAGATCACGAGGCCCTTCGCCTCCCCCACCGGCAGGAACAGGTCCAGCGCCTCGCGCGCGCCCGCTCCGTAGGCGAGGCTGCGGAACCGGCCCTCTGCGGCAAGCTGCGCCCGAAACGCCTCGGCCGCCGCGCTCCAGCGGGGCGGGAAGTCCGCCGCGCCGGGAATGTAGGCGGCATTGGCATATGCGTCGCTGAGGTCCATCGTCTTTCTCCCTTGTCGTACTAGAGTAGGGAATAGCAGATACGCCGACGCCCGCAGCAGGAAACGCGGCAGGACAAATGGAGATCGCCATGCTTGACCAGACCACCGACCTTCCCGGGCTGCTGAAGGACCCCAGCCTGCTTGCAACCCGCGCCTATGTGAACGGCGAATGGATCACCGGCGCGGACGGCGAATTCGACGTCACCAACCCGGCCCGCGGCGACGTCATCGCCCGCGTCGCCGACCTCAGCCGCGCGCAGATCGCCGGGGCCATCGACGGTGCCTACCTCGCGCAGAAGGACTGGGCGCAATGGACCGGCAAGGAGCGCGCCAAGGTGCTGCGCAAGTGGTTCGACCTGATGATGGAGAACCAGGACGATCTCGGCACCATCATGACCGCCGAACAGGGCAAGCCGCTGGCCGAGGCCAAGGGCGAGATCGCCTATGGCGCGTCGTTCATCGAGTTCTTCGGCGAGGAAGCCAAGCGCGTCTACGGCGAGACCATCCCCGGCCACGCCCGCGACAAGCGCATCACGGTGCTCAAGCAGCCGATCGGCGTCGCCGCCTCGATCACGCCCTGGAACTTCCCCAACGCGATGATCACCCGCAAGGCCGGTCCGGCGCTGGCCGCCGGCTGCTCCTTCGTCGCGCGCCCGGCCTCGGAAACCCCGCTCTCGGCGCTGGCGATCGCGGTACTGGCCGAACGTGCCGGCATCCCGGCGGGCGTGTTCAACGTGGTGCCGACCTCGTCGTCCTCCGAGGCGGGCAAGGAATTCTGCGAGAACCCCAAGGTGCGCAAGCTGACCTTCACCGGCTCCACCGAGGTCGGCCGCATCCTGCTGCGCCAGGCCGCCGATCAGGTGATGAAATGCTCGATGGAACTGGGCGGCAACGCGCCCTTCATCGTCTTCGACGACGCCGATCTCGACGCCGCGGTCGAAGGGGCCATCGCCTGCAAATTCCGCAACAACGGCCAGACCTGCGTCTGCGCCAACCGCATCTACGTGCAGTCCGGCGTCTATGACGCCTTCGCCGAGAAGCTCGCCGCGGCGGTGAAGAAGCTCAAGGTCGGCGACGGGCTGGAAGAGGGCACCGATCTCGGCCCGCTGATCACCACCAAGGCCATCGACAAGGTGCAGGAACATATCCGCGACGCCAAGGAGAAGGGCGCCACGCTCCTTCTCGGCAGCGAGGAGCAGGAGCTCGACGGCCAGTTCTTCGGCCCGACTATCGTCACCGGCGCCACCCGCGAGATGAAGTTCGCGACAGAAGAGACCTTCGGCCCGCTCGCCCCGCTGTTCAAGTTCGAGGACGTGGACGAGGTCATCGAGATGGCCAACGACACGATCTTCGGCCTCGCCTCCTACTTCTACGCCAAGGACCTGAGCCGCGTGTACAAGGTGGCCGAGGCGCTGGAGTATGGCATCGTCGGCGTCAACACCGGTCTGATCTCCACCGAGCTCGCCCCCTTCGGCGGGGTCAAGCAGTCGGGTCTCGGCCGCGAGGGCAGCCACCACGGCATCGAGGACTACCTCGAGATGAAATACGTCTGCCTGAGCGTCTGAGGCGCGACCGGCCCCCGTCCGTACTTCCTGTCCGTACTTCCATATGTCGTAAATATCCCGGGGAGCGCGAGGGGCTGGCCCCTCGCTCCTTCGCCCTCCCCCAGCGTCACGCTCCACGTGAAACAGCCCCCTTGCCAAAGCCGCCGCCACGCAGCATCCTTCGCTCCGGGCAGGCGATGGCGTCGCCGGTGCCGCGTGGCACGCCCTGTCGGCCGGTGACAGCCCGTCATCCAACGACACAACCGTCCTGAACGCCGGGACCTTGCTTTGTCTGTGCGGCAGGGTCGGGTTCCCCTCCGTCCGCATCCAAAGGAGGGCCATATGGACCACCAACCGACCACCCGCCCCGCGACCTACCGATTCCGCAACGGCGAGAAGGCCCCGCTGCCCTTCGCGCCCGAGGAGTACGAGACCCGTTTGAACGGCCTGCGCGCCGAGATGGCGGCGCAGGGGCTCGACGCTTGCGTGCTCAGCTCGATGCACAACATCGCCTACTACTCGGGCTTTCTCTACTGCAGCTTCGGCCGCCCCTACGCGCTGGTGGTCACCGCCACCGAGAGTGTCACGATCAGCGCGGGCATCGACGCCGGTCAGCCCTGGCGGCGCTGCCATGGCGACAACATCACCTACACAGACTGGGCCCGGAACAACCTCTGGCGCGCCGTGCGCGAGGTGACCGGCACCGGCAAGGTCGTCGGCTTCGAGGGCGACCACCTGACGCTGGCGCAGAAGGCGCTGCTCGACGAGTTCCTCGCGCCCGCGCGGACCTTGGACATCGCCCCCACCACCATGCGCCAGCGAATGATGAAATCCCCTGCCGAGATCGCGCTCATCCGCCACGGCGCGCAGGTCGCAGACATCGGCGGCTATGCCATCCGCGAGGCAGTGCGGGAGGGCGCACGCGAAATCGACGTCGCAATGGCCGGTCGCGACGCCATGGAACTGGAGATCGCGAAGCGCTTCCCGGATGCCGAGTACCGCGACACCTGGGTCTGGCTCCAGTCCGGGCTGAACACCGACGGCGCACACAACCCGGTCACCGCGCGCGCCCTGCAGCGCGGCGATATCCTCTCGCTCAACTGCTTCCCCATGATCTCGGGCTATTACACGGCGCTCGAGCGCACGCTTTTCGTCGGAGAGGTCGATGCCGCGTCCCTTGCGATCTGGGAGGCCAATGTCGCCACCCACGAGCTTGGCCTGTCGCTGCTGAAGCCCGGGGTGAGCTGCTCCGAGGTGACCCATGCGCTCAACGCCTTCCTGTCGGAGCGCAACCTGCTGCAGTACCGCACCTTCGGCTACGGTCACAGCTTCGGCGTGCTGTCGCATTATTACGGCCGCGAGGCCGGGCTGGAGCTGCGTGAGGACATCGACACGGTGCTGGCGCCCGGCATGGTGGTGTCGATGGAGCCGATGCTGACGATCCCCGAAGGCCAGCCCGGCGCCGGCGGCTACCGCGAGCACGACATCCTGGTGATCACCGAGGACGGCGCGGAGAACATCACCGGCTACCCCTACGGTCCGGGGTTCAACCTGGTCGGCTAGGGTCTGGTCCGAGGGGGCGCTGCCCCCTCGGCGCTGCGCGCCGCACCGCTGGGATATTTCTGTCCAGATGAAGCCGGAGCGCCCGTAGTTCAGCGGCGGAGCTTGGCCTGTTTTGCCGCCAGACGGTTGATTTTCCTGCGCCGACAGGTCACCTGAGGAAAGGGCGCACCGCGCCTGCGCGCCGCATCATCAGGAGAGCCCCAGTGACCTACGTGAAATGGACCTTCATCGTGCTCTTCTGGCTGCTCGTCGGTGCCTTCCTGCACTACACGCTGCCGCAGCATGACATCGCGCGGATCACCGACACCTACGAGAAGCGCGAGACGCCGGGCTCGGTGAACCGCTGGTTCTGGAGCCAGGCCGGCAGCAAGAGCGCCGCTGCCACCGGCGGGCGCGACGTCTTCTTTATTCAGACGCGGCTGGCCAGCGATAAGGTCATGGTCTACCGCAACGAGGACACCAGCTGGGGCTGGCCGCCCTATTTCAAGTTCGACACTTCGAACCTGCAGGCAGAGGCCAACGACCTGCGCTCGGGCTCCGCAGACCCGCAATGGGTGGCGATCAAGCATTACGGCTGGCGCAACGAGTTCCTGTCGATCTATCCCAACGCGGTGAAGATCACTCCGGTGGACGGGCCGGACGCACGCATCATCCCCTGGACCAACATCATCGTCCTGACCCTGCTTGCAGCGCTCTGCTGGGCGGTCTGGGTGCGCTGGCGGCGCTTCCGCCGGGCCCGCATCGACCCGGCGCTGGAGGAGATGGGCGACAATATTGACGAGGCCGGCGGCCGGATCCGCGGCTTCTTCGGGCGCAAGAAGGGCTGAGGCCGGGGCCGCCCCCCTCGACACTCGCCCTAAGGCACCGCGGCGTGTATGCTGATGGCGACGCTGGACAATCGGGACGAGGGATCGACATGGGTTTCGTGGACGCGGTCAAGACCTGCTTTCGCAACTACGTGACCTTCTCGGGGCGCGCAGCACGACCGGAGTTCTGGTGGTTCGCGCTGTTCGTCTACGGCGGCGGCCTGCTCCTGGGCCTGCTCGACCTCGCGCTCTTCGGCCAGACCACCACGGTCTCGACCGAGACCACCACCGCGGTCTCGTCGCAGACCACCTTCGCGCCCTTCTCCTCGCTCTTCGGACTGGCCGTCGTGCTACCCTACATCTCGGTCACCGTGCGGCGGCTGCACGACACGGATCGCAGCGGCTGGTGGTACTGGATCGCGCTGATCCCGCTGATCGGCGTCATTCTCCTGATCGTCTGGCTGGCCTCGAAAGGCACGCCCGGCGACAACCGCTACGGTCCGCGACCCGCCCGCTAACTGCTCAGTAACCACCGGTGGCGCGCAGGATCTGCACCCAGACACCGGGGGCATCGTAGAGCGTCCACTCGCGCCGCAGCCCGTCCGGCCCGAACTCGGCATGGGTCATCCCGAGGATCTCGACCGGGGCGCCGGTGGGCGGGCCGAAGGCGCCCTGACCGTCGTGCCGCCCTACCAGACGCCAGCGGATGCAGGCGCGCGGCGGCGCCAGCGGCCTCTCGCTGCCCAGGGCGTGATGCACCTCGAAGCGGGCCGAGGGGAAGGCCGCCCGCAGCCCGACCCAGAAGGTTTCGGCCTCGCGCGGGCCGCAGCCGATCTCGGCCCCGGGCAGGAAAAGCTCGGCCGCCGGGTCGTATTGCTCGGCCAGCGCGGCGATCTCGCCCGACATCACCCGCCCGATCAGCTCGGCCAGCGCCTCCCCCCAGGGATCGCCATCGCCGGTGCCGGTGTCACGCGGGGGAAGCTGCTCTTCTGCCCCGGCGGCGAGGCGCAGCCGCGCGCCCTCTTCCGGCTGAAGTCCGAGCTGCGCCAGGATCGCGGCCTCGTCGCGCAGCACCCATTGCTCGTGCAGCTTGCCGGAACGGCAGAGCCGCTCGCTCATCTGCGCAAAGCTCAGGCGGCGACGGCTCGGCGGGCCGTAGAGCCCCGCGCCATCGTGCAGGGCAGTGACGTGAAACCGTTCCGCCGCATAGAGCGCATTGGCCTCCGCGGCGTGCCAGAGCCGCTCCTCCAGCAAAAGGCGCGGACCGGTGAGCGCGGCCAGCCGGCTTGCAAGCGCCGCGCCGAGCACCTCGGGCTCGGTCAGCGCCCCGCTGCCGCCATGCGAGATCACCTCGGGCGAAAGGTACTCGTCCAGCAGGTCGAGACGCCGCCCCTCGTCGAGATCGCGGGTCAGCGCGGAGAGATACTGGTCAGCGTCCTGCCAACGCGGGTCAAACCCGGCAAGAAACGGCACACTTGTCACCTTCCGTCAGAGGAGACGACCCCGTGATCGACCCCTGAAAAGTACAACCAGATTTAGGGGAACACGCGAGCGACCCGCGAGGCAAGCAAAATGAGTCAAAAATAAGGCATGCATCAGGATGGGTGGGCAAGGCTGCCCGGGGTCTATTCCGCGCCATCCGGGTCCAAATCCATGCCCGCCTTGGAGCCCGGGGCACCCGCACGCGCGTGGGACGGCACCGCCCAGGCTCCCCGGCGCGGCCGGTCGCGCGGTGGATCACTCCGCCGCCGCGACCCGCGGCGCCACGGGTTGAGCCGCCGACGAGGGCGGAACCGCCCCAAGCCGTGCGACCTGCGCCTCCAGAAGGCCGGAGACGCGCTGCCCCCAGGCGTCCCAGTTGAGCCGCGCCTCGTATTCCGCGCGGCTGCTGCGCACCAGCGCGGCGTAACTCTCCGGCGCCTCGAGACAGGCGAGGATGCGCGCGGCAAAATCTTCCGCGCCGCTGCCGGGCGGCAGGGCGAAGCCGTTGATTCCGTCGCGCACCGGCACCCCGCCGATGCGCAGGCAGAGTGACGGCACGCCATGCGCCGAGGCTTCGCAGAAAGCGAAACCGTAGCTCTCGAAGCTGGGCATGACGGTGAAATGCGCGCGGGCGTAAAGCTGCTGGAACAGCGCCGCCTGCTCCGGCACGGCCTTGTCGAGCTGCGGGTGCACCTCGGTGTGGGGACCCCGCGCCTCCGGCGGCGGCACACAGCCGATCACCGTCAGCCGCGCGTCGATGCCGCGGGCGCGCAGCAGGCACATGACCTCCTGCGCCACCGGGCCGCCCTTGGCTACCCAGTTGCGGCCCACGACCAACAGGTGCACCGGGGCCGACCGCGAGATCGGGCGCGGCGCGGGCGGCGGCGGTGGCGGGATATTGGCGCCCCAGGGCACCAGCTGCATGCTGTCCCCCGACAGGCCGTAGCGCGCCGCGCTCTTGTCCATCAGCCATTGCGAGGGCCAGAGCAGCAGGTCGGCGCGGCGGAACACCTCCGCCTCGGCGCGCTCGACCCAGGCATCGAACAGCCGTCCGCCCGGGATCAGCCCCGGGTGCGCCTGGCCGATTTCGGACCCCCGGTAAATGCTGTGCGTGGCGTCCGAGGTATAGGCGACGATCATCGGGTAGGGCAGCCGCAGCCCGCGCAGCGACTGGAAGGCATAGGCCGCGAAAAGCACGTCGTAGCGGTCCTGCCGCAACGCCGCCTCGATCCGGCGCGCCACCAGCGGTGCCAGCGCCGTCTGGGCGCGCCACCGCAGCCGCAGGCTGAGGGCATCGGGCAGGGCGAGGATCGCACGGCGCAGCGGCTCGGCAGGGCCCCAGTCCGTCGGCAGGATCGTGACCTCCCCGGCGTGGGCCTGCAGCGCATCGTGGATGCGCGCGTTGCCGCCCGAATAGAGATTCCGGTCGCGCGCGGAGAAGTCACTCAGATAAGCGATCTTGAGAGGCCGACGACCCATCCCGCACTCGTACTCCTGCAACCTTCCCCAAAGAAAGGCTGCGCCTCCAATCGGGCAGGATCATGTCTCCAAAGGAACAATCCTGCGGTTTCGCGGCGATTTACGCCAAGTGCGACACCATCGGCCAGCCGTCACTCCGCGTCGTCGGGCAGACTGTGCCAAATCCGCCTGATCCGCGACATTCCTGCCGCTCCGCAGGCGACAGGGATCGCCGGACATGATAGGTCTATAACCTGTTCCGCGCGCATGGGGGTGCTGCCCGGAAGGCTGTTCTGAGTAGTCTGGTTCACGGGTCGCACAAGCTATGCCGAACCCTCTTGCCTTTCTGATGCTGGCGCTCTGGCCGATCGTCACGATCGTCCTGTTCCGCCGCATGGCACCCGACCGGGCGCTGGTCGCCGCGCTGCTGGCGGGCTACCTGATCCTTCCCGAACCCCCGGCGGTCTTCGACCTGCCGATGTTCCCGCCGCTGACCAAGCACAACATCCCGGCGCTCACCGCATTCGTCTTCTGCCTCTGGCGCTACGGCATGCCGGGCGGATTGCTGCCGCGCTCGCTGCTCGGGAAAATCCTTCTGATCACCTACGTGTTCTCCCCGGCTCTCACGGCAGTGACCAACACCGAGCCGGTCTTCTACGGCCAGATCGGCCTGCCCGGGCTGACGGTCAAGGACGGGGTGGCCTTGGTGCTGCAACAGGTGCTGCTTGTGCTGCCCTTCCTGCTGGCACGCCAGTTCCTGGCACAGGGCGGCGCGCAGCGGCACCTGCTGGTGGCGCTGGTCTGGGGAGGGCTTTTCTACACGCTGCCGATGCTGGTCGAGATGCGGCTCTCGCCGCAGCTCAACAATTGGGTCTACGGTTACTACCAGCACCTCTTCAGCCAATCGATCCGGGCCGACGGCTACCGCCCGGTGGTGTTCCTCTACCACGGCCTCTGGGTCGCCTTCTTCATGATGACCGCCGCGGTCTCGGCCTGGGCGCTCTGGCGGGTCGAGCGCAACATGAAGATGCTGATGGCCGCCCTCTGGCTGACGCTGATCCTCGTGCTGGCCAAATCGCTCGGCGCGCTGATCTTCGCGGTATTGCTGATCCCGGCGGTGCTGCTGCTGAGCCGCATGGCCCAGATCCGCGTGGCGATCCTGATCGGGCTGATGGCGATCACCTACCCGGTCCTGAAGGGCACGCACCTCGTGCCCGAGCAGACCATCCTCACCCAGGCCGCGAAGATCGATCCCGAGCGCGCCTACTCGCTGGATTTCCGCTTCGACAACGAGAACACCCTGCTCGACCGCGCCTACGAAAAGCCGGTGTTCGGCTGGGGCAGCTGGGGGCGCAACCACATCCTCGACCCGGTCAGCGGCGCTATCCTGACTGTGACCGACGGCCGCTGGATCATCGTCATCGGCGTCTACGGCTGGGTCGGCTTCCTCGCCGAGTTCGGGCTGCTGCTGTTGCCGCTGCTGCTGCTCTGGCGGGAAAGCACCACACGCGGGCACGACGCGATCTCGCCCTTCATCGCGCCGCTCTCGCTGCTGCTGGCGATCAACCTGTCGGACATGGTGCCCAATGCCACGCTCACGCCGCTGACCTGGCTCGTCGCCGGCGCCCTCACCGGCTACGCCGAGTCGCTGAAGACCCGGCGCAGCCAGTTTGTCGCCCCGGAACAGCCCAAGAAGCTCGGCTGGCAGTCCGTGCTCTAGCCCTGTCCTCCCGTTTCAGATGATTGCTCAGATGACATCTCCCCGGAAACCCCGCGTCCTGGCGATCGCCGAGGCCGCCAATCCCGAGTGGGTCAGCGTTCCGCTGGTCGGCTGGTCGCTGGCGACGGCACTGCGCGAGGTCGCCGAGGTGCACATCGTCACCCAGGTCCGCAACCGCGACGCCTTCATCCGCGCGGGGCTGGTCGAGGGCCGGGACTTCACCGCCATCGACTCCGAGGCTTTCGCCCGCCCGCTGTGGAAGCTCGCCGAGGTGCTGCGCATGGGCGAGGGCAAGGGCTGGACCATGGTGCAGGCGGTCAACGCCCTCAGCTACCCCTATTTCGAACAGCTGGTCTGGAAGGTCTTCGGCCCCGGCATCCGCAACCATGCCTGGGACCTGGTGCATCGCATCACCCCGCTCAGCCCCACCGTCGCCTCGCCGCTCGCCGGACGCTGCGCGCGCGCCGGGGTGCCCTTCGTGCTGGGTCCGCTCAACGGCGGCGTGCCCTGGCCGAAGGGGTTCGACGCGGAACGCCGGCGCGAGCGGGAATGGCTGAGCTACCTGCGCGGCGCCTACAAGGCGATGCCCGGCCGCGGCGCGACGCTCCGGTCGGCCTCCGCGATCCTCGCCGGCTCGCAGCACACCACCTCGGAGATTCCCGCGCGCTATCGCGACAAGCTGATCTACCTGCCGGAAAACGGCATCGACCCCACCCGCTTCAACAAGCGGGCCGCCCCCGAGCCCGGCGCGCTGCGCGCCGCCTTCGTCGGGCGGATGGTGCCCTACAAGGGGCCGGACATGCTGCTCGAAGCCGCCGCGCCGCTGCTGCGGGACGGGCGGATGACGCTCGAGATGGTCGGCGACGGGCCGCTTCGGGCCACCCTCGAGGCGCGTGCTGCCGCCCTTGGAGTCACACAGGCGGTCACCTTCCACGGCTGGCTCGACCACCATGAGGTGCAGGACGTGCTGTGCCGCTGCCACCTCCTGCCCTTCCCCTCGATCCGCGAGTTCGGCGGCGGTGTCGTGCTCGAGGCCATGGCGCTGGGGGTGGTGCCGATGATCGTCGACTACGCCGGCCCCGGCGAGCTGGTCACCGAGGGCACTGGGATCAAGCTGCCCTGCAGCGACCGCCCCGGCATCGTCTCGGCCTTCGCCGCCGCGCTGGAGGCGCTTGCGGCGGACCCCGCTCCGCTGCCGGCCATGGCGCAGGCTGCGCGGGAGCGGGTGCACGCACGGTTCACCTGGGCGCAGAAGGCCGCGCAGGTGGCGCAGGTGTACGAGTGGATCGCGCAGGGACGCCCTGGAAAGCCCCCGGCGTTTCCGTGATCTCTTCGTCCCCGTCCGGGGCAGCGGCTGAAGCCGTGTCGGGGCCCGGGTCGGGACACGGACGACGCCGGTACGAGATCACCCGGGCCGGAACCCCGGCGACCACCGCGCCCGGCGGCACGTCACGGGTGACCACCGCGTTGGCGCCGATCTCCGCGTGATCGCCGATGGTGACCGGACCGAGGATCTTTGCCCCGGCACCCACGTCCACATGCCCTCCGAGCACCACCCGACCTGCCAGTGTCACCTGGTGAAAGAGCAGGCAGTTGACCCCGATCTCCGCGTCGGGATGCACGACGATGCCCTGCGGATGCGGCAGCCGCAGCCCGCCCCCGATCCGGGTGTTGAGATGCAGCTCGCATTGCGTCATCAGAGACCAGAGCCAGTGCGACAGCACCCAGTATTTCGCCAACAAACCAGCCGCGATGCCGCCCCTTTCCCGCGCCGCCTGGTAGCGGCGGATCGCCCGCAGTTGCCGGTAGCCGGGATCCCAGAGGCCCCGCACCTGCTCGCGCGTCCAATCCGGCTCGCTGGCCGAGATACCCTCGTCACTCATCCTTATCCGCGCTCCGCACCGTTCCCCTGACCGATATTTTTGCGCTGGCCTCGCAGTTTCGCAACACTTCTACGGCTAGTCTCCGGCGAGCCGCGTTTTCCTTGCAGCAGTTCCGTCCGCGTCCCTATAGTCGCCGACGTGCTTCTGCGGGGGCGTGAGGCGCGCCCGTTTTGTCCGAGCTCCGGTTTCGTTTATGTCCAGACCCGCCCCGATCCTTGCCCCGATCCCTGCCAAGCCCCCCGTCCCGGCTCCCATCCCGAGCGCCCGCCCGGCTCTTGAAGGCGGCACCGCGCATGCATGATCCGGCACATGCACCCATGCCCTACCGCGCCGACATCGACGGTCTGCGCGCCGTGGCGGTCCTGTCGGTGGTGCTCTACCATTTCGGCCTGCCCTGGCTCGGCGGCGGCTTCACCGGCGTCGATGTGTTCTTCGTCATTTCCGGCTTCCTGATCGGCGGCATCCTCTGGCGCGAATACGAAGCCGAGGGCAGGATCCGTCTCGGTGCCTTTTACCTGCGCCGCTTCCGCCGGCTCGCTCCGGCCTTCTTCCTCATGGCGCTGGTCACCGCGGCGCTGAGCGCGGCGCTGCTGCTGCCCTTCGAGTTCCGCGAGTTCGGCAAGTCGCTGATCGCCGCCACGGTCTACCTGTCGAACGTGCTGTTCTTCCGGCAGGAAGGCTATTTCGACGCTGGCGCAGAGACCAAGCCCCTGCTGCACACATGGTCGCTGGCGGTCGAGGAACAGTTCTACATCTTCCTGCCGCTGCTGATCCTCGCGCTGGCGCGCAACCGGACCCTGCTGCTGATGGCCCTGGTGACGATCTGGGCCGCCTCGCTTGCCTCGTCGATCCTCGCCACCCCCAGCCAGCCCGGCGCTGCCTTCTACCTCTTCCCCTTCCGCGCCTGGGAGCTGCTGTCGGGCGTGCTTCTGGCGATCTGGGGGCTGGAGACGGGCCGCGTCTGGCGGGGCCACCCGGTGCTGAGCTGGACCGGGCTGGCGATGGTCCTCGGCGCGGCGGTGCTGGTGCCGGCCGGGCCGCTCTTTCCCGGCCTGCTGGCGCTGGTTCCGGTGCTCGGCGCGGTGCTTCTGATCGGCAGCGGCACAGGCGATACCCCGGTAAACCGCGTGCTGTCGCATCCCGCCGCGCTTTTCTTCGGGCGCATCTCCTACTCGCTCTACCTCTGGCACTGGCCGGTGCTGGTGCTCTCGCTCTACCTGCGCGGCGCGTATTCCGGCCCGGCCGAGGCGCTGTGCTGGGCGGCGCTCTCGGTGGCGCTGGCCTGGCTGTCCTGGCGCTTCGTGGAAACCCCGATGCGCCGCGCCCGACTGCCCGGATTCGCGGTCTTCGCGGGGACCGCGATGGCCTCTGCGGCAACGCTGGCCATCGGCGCCTGGCTCTATCTCGGCGACGGGCTGGCCGGGCGCTTCGGCCCGGCGGCACGCCCGCATATCGCCGCTTCGGCGGACTTCCTGCAGGACTGGAGCCGCTGCACCACGCCCTCTTCCGGCCCGCTGATGGGCATCGAGACCTGCCCGATCGGCCCCGAGGGCGCGCCGCAGGTGCTGGTCTGGGGCGACAGCCACGTCAGGGCCTTCAAGGAGGGGCTCGATCTTGCCGCCCATGAGGCCGGGGTGCCCGGGCTGATCGTCTGGCACGCCGGCTGCCCCCCCCTCTTCGGCCTGCGCAAGACCGAGAGCGCCGCCACCCCGGCGCAGGACCATGCCTGCACCCAGGCCAACCTGCAGATCCGGCAGGCGCTGCCATCCCTGACCAGGCTTCAGCGGATCGCGCTGATCGGCCGCTGGACCTACTATGCGCAGGGCTCGGGCATCGGGCTGGACGCGGGCAACACGATCAGCCTGTTTCCCACCGACGCCCCGACCCCGGCGGAGGCGCCGCAATCACAGATCGCCGCGGCGGCGGCGCGCGCCACGGTCGAGGCCCTGCGCCAGACCGGCGTGCAGGTCATCGCCCTGCGCCAGCCGCCCGAAATCCCGAACTACGACAGCCGCCGCGCCGCGCGCGAGGCCGCGCATGCCGGCTGGCCGCTGGCGCAGACGCCAGTCACCGATCCCGACGTGCTCCGCGCAGCCCTCGCCCAGCGGGTGAGCGAGGCGGAGGCGCCATGGCGCGCCATGGCCGAGGCCGGCGAGATCACCTTCATCGACACTTGGCCGCGCTTCTGCGACGCCGAGGCGTGCCACGCGTTGCAGGGCGGAACCGGCTGGTACTTCGACAACAACCATATCACGAACACCGCCGCCCGCGCCCTGCGCGATCTCTTCGCCCCGGTCTTCGGCACCAAGGTGGCCGGACTGTGAGCCACCCGCTCAGCGACATGCACTGGGACGCGATTGTCATCGGCACCGGCATCGGCGGCGGCACGCTGGGCCGGGCACTGGCCGAGGCGGGTCAGAAGGTGCTCTTTCTCGAACGCGGCCCCGCCGGGCAGCGCGCCGCGCGCAACGGGCTGTCCGAGATCTTCGTTCCCGAGGCGCGGCTTGCGCGGGGGCTCTGGCCGGAGCCGCTGCACGCCCGGGTGAACGGGGTCGAGTCGTCCTTCTACGCGCCGCTCGGTGCGGGACCGGGGGGCTCCTCGGTGTTCTACGCCGCGACGCTGGAACGGCCCGAGCGCCACGACCTCGACGACCTGCCGGACCTTCCCCACCCGTCCGGAGGCTGGCCCGTCGGCTTCGACGCCATGCGCCCCTGGTACGACCGCGCGAGCACGCTCTACCGCCTCCATGGCACCCCCGACCCGCTCTCGCCCGAGCCCGCACCGCCCTTGCGCGAGCCGCCGCCACTCACCGCCACCGAAACCGCCCTGATGCGGGCGATGGAGGCGGGCGGCCTGCACCCTTACCACGCCCATACCGCCATCGACCGCACCGAAGACTGCCTCAACTGCCTCGGCAGCAAATGTCCTCGGACATGCAAGATGGACGGGCGCTCCGCCGGGGTCGAACCGGCGCTGGCCACCGGAAACGCCATGCTGCTCGATCGCGCCGAGGTCACGCGGCTGCTGGGCAGCGGCGAGCGGGTCACGGGCGTCGAGGTCCGCCGCGACGGCGAGACCCATGTGTTCCACGCCCGCAGCTACGTGCTGGCGGCGGGGGCGCTGAACTCGCCGCGCATCCTGCTCGCCTCGGCCTGCGAGGCCTGGCCGGAGGGCGCGGCCAATGGCTCCGGGCTGGTGGGACGCAACCTGATGTTCCACCTCAACGAGATGTTTGCCCTCTGGCCGCCGCGCGGCACCCCGGACAGCGGCGCGACCAAGGCCATCTCGCTGCGCGATCTCTACCACGCCGGCGGCACCCGCATGGGCACCGTGCAGGCCATGGGGATCCGGGCCTCCTATGGCGAGATCACCTTCTACCTGAACCGGATGCTGGCCCGCTCGCGGCTGCGCCACCTGCCCGGCCTCGGCCAGCTCACCCGGCTGCCCGCGGCGCTGGCGGCGCAGGTGCTCGGCCACGCGCAGATCTTCGTCGGCCTGCTCGAAGACCTGCCCTACCACGGAAACCGCGTGACCTACGATCCCGCCGAGCCGCATCGCCTGTCGGTGGACTACACGCTGCACCCCGAGCTGCTGGCCCGCCGCCGCGCCTTCCGCAAGGCGATCTCGCGCGCATTGAAAGGCCAGCGCCGCATGTTCCTCGGGCATGGCCCCGAGCTGAACTTCGGCCACCCTTCGGGCACGCTGCGCTTCGGCACGGACCCCGGCACCTCGGTGCTGGACGCCGACTGTCGCGCCCACGGGCTGCGAAACCTGCGGGTGGCCGACGCCTCCTTCATGCCCAGTTCGATGGGCGTGAACCCCAGCCTGACCATCGCCGCCAATGCCCTGCGTGTGGCGGACTCGATCCTCAAGGAGCGCGCCCAATGACCACGCTGACCCCCGAGGACGGCATCGCCGTGGTGACCGGCGCGGGCTCTGGCCTCGGCCGTGCCATGGCGCTCGAGCTGACCCGACGCGGCTTCACCGTGGCCGGCCTCGGCCGCCGCCGCGCCGCGCTGGAGGAGACCCGCGCAGGCGCCGCGCCGGGACGCTTCCACCTCTACCCCGCCGATGTTGCGAACCCGGAGGAGGTCGCCGCGGCCTTTGCCCGAATCCGGGCCGAGCACGGCCCCGTCGCGCTGCTGATCAACAACGCCGCCAGCTACCCGCGCCGCGACATCCTCGACGAAAGCGCCGAGAGCTTCATGGAGACCGTGGCCACCAACCTCGGCGGTACCTTGGCCTGCAGCCGCGCCGCTCTCGAGGATATGGTCGAGAGCGGGCGCGGGCGGATCCTCAATGTCGCAACCTTCGCCGATCTCGCGCCGCTGCCTGCGTCCTCGGCCTATTCGGTGTCCAAGGGGGCGGCGCGCATCTTCACCCGCGCGCTGATCGCTGATCTCGGCGACCGGTTTCCCGGCATCGTCATCACCGACTGGATGCCCGGAATGCTGCGCACCTCGATGGGCATCCCCGACGGGCTGCCGCCCGAGCAGGCAGCCGCCTGGGGCGTTGCGCTGGCGCTGAACGCCGATCCGGCGCTCACCGGCGCAACCTTCGAGATGGATCGCGAAATCCTGCCGCCGCGCGGCCTGAAGGGAAAGCTCAAGGACCTGGTGCTGATGCGCCGCCGCAGGCCGCGCCGGATCGTCCCCTAGGAGCGGAGCGTGAAGAAGCGCAACAGCAGCGCCCGCAGCGACTGCCCCGGCAGGATCGCGAGGCAGCTCAGGTAGCGCAGCCCCAGCCTCCGGGGATTGTTCACCGTCCGCCAGAGCCATTCCAGCGCCATCTTGCGCACCCAGTCCGGCGCGCGCTTCTGAGTTCCGGCAAAGAAATCCAGTCCGGCGCCGATCCCGGCGAACCCCACGCGGGGCGCCAGCATGCGTCCGACCGCGCCGAAGATTTCCTGCTTGGGCGCGCCCAGCGCGACGAAGCACAGGCCCGCGCCCGATGCGACGATCTCCTCGAAGACCGCCCGAGCCTCGGGGCCCTCGGGATCGAAGCCCATCGGCGGCGAGACCATCGCCACCACGCTCAGGTCGCGCACCTCGCGTTCGAGGTAGCTGCGCGCGCGCGACAGGGTGACCGGGGTGCTGCCGACGAGCGCGACGCCAATCCCCTGCTTGGCGGCGATTCGCGCCAGCGGCAGGATCGCATCGGAGCCTGGGATGAGCTCTACCGGCCGGCCGGCAAGGTGCGACAGCCAGACGATCGGATTGCCGTCGGCGACGACGAAATCCTGCGCGGCATAGGCCGCGCGGAACCGGGCCGAATGGCGCAGCTTCACCAGGTGATCGAGATTGATGGTGGCAAGCGCGAAACCCTGCCGCTGGGCGAGCCGTTCGGTCACCCGCGCCTGCAGCGCCGCCCACGTGGGCACCGTTATGGCGACCCGCTGGCCGCCAATCCGAAATTCCATGCGCGGATCCATCGGCGCGCGACATCCCCTTTTTCGCCCCGCCGGAGACTGTCGCTCAAGGCCCCCGGCGATCCTAGCTGGCCGGGGCGATTTGCCCTCAACCGTGGCCGCGGTGCCGCACTCGCCGGACAAATTCCCGGCGCCGCCGCGAAAGCGCCGAAGAGACCTGCATACCGTCGAATTTCGGTCAAAGTCTTCTGGTCAGTGACGACCCGGAGCGCCCCCGGGCGTGCCGACAGTTTTTGCCCGTCCCGCAGTCAGGTATCGCGATGATCGCCCTCAGCATTTCCGGCCCCGCGCGCTGCCGTGGCGCGCTCCGCTCCGCGGCGGGCCCGCGATGACGGGGACCATCGCGCTTCTGGGGTGCGGCTTCGTGGCTGACCTCTATATGCGGTCCCTGCAAGCCATGCAGGGCATCTCGGTGCACTCGGCGCACGACCGCGACGAGGACCGCCTGTCACGCTTCTGCGCCCATTGGCAGCTGCGCGCCGATCCCGATCTCGAGAGCTTCCTTGCCGCCCTCCCCGAGGGCTGCGTCGTGCTGAACCTGACCAACCCCGCCGCGCATTACGCGCTGAACAAGGCGCTGCTCGAAGCCGGGCACCACGTCTATTGCGAAAAGCCCCTCGCGCTGGAATTGGGTCAAGCGAAGGCGCTGCACGCGCTGGCCGCGGAAAAGGGTCTGATGCTGGCCTCTGCCCCCTGCTCGGTGCTGGGCGAGGCCGCGCAGACGCTGGGCCATGCGCTTCGCGGCGGCGTGGCCGGAACGCCCCGCGCCATCTACGCCGAACTGGACGACGGCTTCATCCCGCAGGCACCCTACAAGGGCTGGCACAGCGAAAGCGGCGCGCCCTGGCCCTTCGAGGATGAGTTCCGCACCGGCTGCACGCTGGAGCACGCGGGCTACTACCTCACCTGGCTGATCTCCTGGTTCGGATCGGTGCGCAAGGTGGTCGCCGCCTCGACCGAGGTGCTGCCCGACAAGGCCGGGCTCGGCCCCGCCGCGCCGGACCTTTCGGTGGCCACGCTGTTCTTCGAGAACGGGCCGGTGACCCGGCTCACCTGCTCGATCGTCGCCAGCCACGGCCACGGCATCCGCATCTTCGGCGATCGCGGCGTGCTCAGCTGCAAGGCATCCTGGGACAATGCCGCCAAGGTCCGCTTTGCAAGGCGCAGCGTGCTCCGCCGCCGGCTCATCGAAAGCCCCTTCCCGCGCCGCCTCCGCCTGCCGCAGCCGACCCATCCCAAGGTGAAACGCTGGGGCGCGGCGGCGATGAACTTCATGCTCGGACCCGCCGAGATGCTGGAGGCGTTGCGAGAAGGCCGCCCCTGCCGCCTGACGCCCGACTTCGCGCTGCACCTGACCGAGGTGACGCTGGCGATCCAGAACGCCGGCGAGGACGCCGGGGCGCAGGTGATGACAACCCGCTGCGACCCAATGGAGCCGATGCCATGGGCGAAATGAGGGGCGACGCAAGGGGCGACCAGACCGAAGCACCGTGCATCCTGCTGACCGGGGCAAATGGCTTCGTCGGCCGCGCGGTTCTTGCCGAGGCCCGCGCCCAAGGACTGCGGGTCGTCGCCGTCAGCCGTTCCGCCGCGCCCGGCAAGGTGCCGCAGATGAAGGGCGTCACCTGGCTCGAGGCTGATCTTTCGGACCCCGCCTGCATCCCGCTTCTGCGCGAGGCGGCGCAGGGATGCTCTGCCACGATCCACGCCGCTGCGCACCTCGGTGCCGACGAGGGCGCGGTCAGTGCGGGTACCATCGACGGCACCCGCCACCTGCTGAGCGCGCTCGAAGGCCTGCCGCTGCACCTCGTGCTGGTCAGCTCCATCGCGGTCTATGATACTGCCCGCCTGTCGCCCGGTGCCGAAGTCACCGAGACAACGCCGCTCGACACGCCGACCAGCGCCCGCGACGCCTATGTCGCCGGCAAGCTCGTGCAAGAAGATCTCTGCCGCACCTCCGGCCTGCCACTCTGGATCCTGCGCCCCGGCGCGATCTTCGGCGAGGGGCGGACGTGGAACGCCCATCTCGGCCCGGCGCTTGGGCCGGTTCTGATCCGCGTGGGCATGAACGGAGAGCTGCCGCTCGCCCACGTCGGACATGTGGCAAAACGCTTGCTGCAGGCCGCGCTGCGCCGTCCCGAAGGCCTGCGCGTGGTCAACGTGATCGACCCCGACCGACCCGACCGCACGCGCTTTCTGCGCGCCCATGCCGCCTCGGGCTGGCCAAAGCTGGTGCTGCCCCTGCCCTGGCCTCTGTGGATGCTGGCCGCCCGGCTGCTCTCGCCTTTCGCCGCGCGCCTGCCCGGCCTGTTGCGGGTGCCGACGCTCAAGGCCCGGATGATGCCGCTGCGCTACCCCGACCGGGGTCTGCTGTCGGCCCTCGGCCCGCTGCCGCAGGAACGCTTCGGCGCGCTCATGGCACGGTCCCTGCGGGAGGGCAGGGAATGAGGCTGCCCAAGCTGGCCTATCTCACCGGCGAATACCCCCGCGCCTCGGACACCTTCATCCAGCGCGAGATCGCGGCCCTGCGCGACCTCGGCCACGAGGTGATGACCTGCTCGATCCGCACCACCGGGCCCGAGCACCTCGTCGGACCCGAACAGCGTGCGGAGCATGCGCGGACCTTCAAGGTGCTGGACGCCTGCCGCGCGCCATTGCGGCTGCTGCGCGCCCATGCCCGCTGGATGCGCCAGCCCGCCCGCTACCTGCGCGCGCTGGCGCTGGCGTGGCGGACCGCGCCCAGGGGGCTGAAGGGGCGCGCCTACAACCTGATCTACTTCGCCGAGGCCGGGGTGCTGGCCGATCACATCGCCGCGCAGGGCGTTCAGCACCTGCACAACCACATCGCCAAGGCCTCCTGCTCCGTCGCCATGCTGGCCTCGGAGCTGTCGGGCATTCCCTACAGCTTCACCATCCACGGGCCCGACATCTTCTTCGAACCGCACCACTGGCGGATCGACGAGAAGACCCGCCGCGCCAGCTTCGTCGCCTGCATCAGCGCCTTCTGCCGGGCGCAGCTGATGTGCTTCGCCGGGCGCGAGGACTGGGACAAGCTGGAGATCATCCACTGCGGCATCGAGCCCGCGCGCTATGCGCCCTCGTCGCACGGGGGCCAGAGCCTGCTCTTCACCGGCCGCCTCGCCGGGGTGAAGGGCGTACCCGTGCTGCTGCGCGCCCTCGCAGTTCTCGCGCCCCGCCACCCGGACCTGCGGCTGCGCCTCATCGGCGACGGGCCGGAGCGCACGGCACTGGAGACGCTCGCGACCGAGCTGGGCCTCGCGGAGCGCTGCGAGTTCCTCGGCTACCGCTCGCAATCCGAGGTCGCCGAGGCGCTGACTACCGCCGACATCTTCGTGCTGCCGAGCTTCGCCGAGGGCGTGCCCGTGGTGCTGATGGAAGCCATGGCGGCGCAGCTGCCCGTGGTGACCACCTGCATCGCCGGCGTGCCCGAGCTGGTCGAACATGGCACCAGCGGCCTGCTGGTGCCGCCGGGCGAGGTGGACGCGCTGGCTGAAGCACTGGACACCCTGCTGACCGACCCGGACAAACGCCGCGCCATGGGGGCCGCGGGCCGCGCCAAGGTCGCGGTGGACTTCGACATCGGGACCGAGGCGACGAAACTCTCCGCGCTCTTCACCCGTGGCCCCGAGGCAGGCGCATGACCCCCGTCGATGTCGTTCTCATCGGCCGCAACGAGGGTGCGCGGCTGATCGCTGCGCTGGCCTCGGTGCAGGGTCAGGCCCGGCAGGTGGTCTATGTCGACAGCGGCTCCACCGACGGCAGCACATCCGAGGCGCAGAAGGCCGGGGCCAAGGTGATCGAGCTGGACCTATCCACTCCCTTCACCGCCGCCCGCGCCCGCAACGCGGGCTTCGCGGCGCTGGACGATCCGCAACTGGTGCAATTCATCGACGGCGACTGCACGCTGGTGCCCGGCTGGCTCGACGCGGCGCGCACGCATCTCGAGCGCGCGCCCGGAACCGCCATGGCCACCGGCTGGCGCTCGGAGGTTCACCGCAACGCCAGCCTCTACAACCAGCTCTGCGATTTTGAATGGCGCCGCCCCGCGGGGGTCATCCTCGCCTGCGGCGGCGACATGATGGTGCGCGCCGGTGCCTTTGCCGAGGTCGGCGGCTTCGACCCTTCGGTGATCGCCGCCGAGGATGACGAGTTCTGCACCCGGCTGCGCAAGGCCGGATGGACGCTCGAACGCCTGCCGCACGAGATGACCCGGCACGACGCCGCGATGACCCGCTTCGGACAATGGTGGCGCCGCGCAGTACGCACCGGCCACGGCTTCGCGCAGGTCGGCGATCTGCACCCTGACTACTTCACCACAGAGCGCAAGCGGGCGCTGGTCTACGCGCTGGCCCTGCCGCTGCTGATCCTGCTGTGCGCCCTTCTCTTCTGGCCGCTCGCCCTGCTGGCGCTGGCCGCCTACCCGCTCAACTGGGTCCGCACCGCGCAGGGCCTGCGCCGCGATGGCCTGCCCGCCGCCGAGGCGCGCCGCCATGCGCTGCTGCTCACCCTTTCGAAATTCCCCAATCTCATCGGCATGGCCACCTATCACTGGCGCCAGCTGAGGCGGGCGCCCATGCGCCTGATCGAGTACAAGTAAGGAGCCTCCCATGCCGCAACCCATCCGCGTGGGCCTGATCGGGGCCGGCTATATCGCCAGCTGGCACGGTGATGCGCTGAAGGCGACGCCGGACGCGCAGGTCACCGCCGTCTGCGACCTCTCGGAGCCCGCCGCCGAGGGGCTGGCCATGGCCTATGGCGCGGTGCCCTTCACCTCGGTCGAGGCGCTGATCACCTCCGGGGCCTGCGACGCGGTGCACATCCTGACACCGCCGCAAATGCACGCGGGGCTTGCCCAGCAATGCCTGAAGGCCGGGCTGCACGTGTTGGTGGAAAAGCCCGTCGCGGTGAGCCTCGACGAGACCCGCGCCATCGCAGAGGCCGCCGAGGCAGCGGGCAGGCGCTTTCACCCCGGCCACAACTTCCTCGGCCTGCCCTCCTATGTGCGGATGAAAGAGGCGCTGAACGCCGGGGCCTATGGCCGGGTTTCGCAGGCCGAGATCACATGGGCGTTGCCGCTGGCACCGCTGCGCTCGGGCCCCTTCAACCTCTGGCCGCTGCGCGAGCCGAAGAACCTGCTGCTGGAGCTGGGCCCGCACCCCTTCGCCTTCGCCGTCGACCTCTTCGGCCCGCTGGAGGTGCTGCACGCCGAGGCCACCAAGCCCGCGCCCCTGCCCGGCGATGACATGCGACCGCAGGGCTTCCGCATCCTCGCCCGCGCCGGTGGCACCGAGATCACCTTCCACCTGTCGATGGTCGAGACGGTGGACGACCGGTCGCTAACCCTGCGCGGCTCCTCGGGGCGGGCGCGGCTGGACTATGCCGCCGACACGCTGGTGGTGGACCGCGAAAACGCCTCGGACCTGATCGTGAACCCGCTGCGCCGGCAACTGGACCTCGGCTGGCAACACCTGCGCGAAGGCATCCGCAACGCCGCCGTGCAAACCGCTTCGCTGAACCAGAAGGGCCCTTATGCCCAGAGCTTCCGGGGCATGATGGCGGCGGTCTACGGCCCGCTCTCGGCGGGGCAGCCGCAGGACAGCCGCTTCACCGCAGAAAGCGCGATCGCGGTCATGGAGGCGCTCGAGGCCGCTATTGCCAAGCTGCCGCCCGAGGCGCTGGCGGTGAAGGCGCCCGCGGTGCAGACCCGCAAGCCCAAACCCACCGCCATGGTGATTGGCGGCACCGGCTTCATCGGCCGTGCCCTGACGCGGCGGCTGGTGGCCGAGGGGCAGGACGTGCGGGTGCTCTCGCGCGGTCGCCACGGCCCCTTCCCCGACCTGCCGGACCAGGTAGAGACGGTCGGCGTGTCGCTGCACGACCTAGAGGCGCTGACCGAGGCGATGCAGGGCATCGAGGTGGTCTACAACCTCGCCCGCTCGCTGGAAAACACATGGGCCGGAGCGCTGGCCAACGATGTCGGCGTCAGTACCCGCATCGCCATGGCCTGCGAGGCGGCAGGCGTGCAGCGGCTGGTCTACACCGGCACCATCGCCAGCTACGACATGTCCGACCCCGAAGTGCAGATCACCGAGGAAACCCGCTTCCCCGCGGACATGACGGACCGCAACCTCTACGCCCGCTCCAAGGCCGAATGCGAGCGCCAGCTGATGAGGCTGCACGCCGAGCGCGGCCTGCCGGTGACCATCGCCCGACCCGGCATCGTCGTCGGCCATGGCGGGCCGCTGCAGCACTGGGGCATCGGGCGTTGGCACGGCGCGGGCGCGGTGCGCATCTGGGGGCCGGGCCACAATGTGCTGCCCTTCGTGCTGATCGACGACGTGGCCGACGGGCTGATCCGCATGGGCCGGGACCCGGCTGCAACGGGCCAGAGCTTCAACCTCGTGGGCGAGCCGATGCTCACCGCGCGCGGCTATTTCGACGCCATCGAAGAGGCGCTCGGCGCGCGCCTGCGTGTCAGCTCGGGCAACCTCAACGTCTTCTACGCCAGCGACGCGGTGAAATACGGGCTGAAGAAATACGCCCTGCGCAAGCGCGGCCTCGTGCGCCCCTCGCTCGCCGACTGGAAGAGCCGTGCGCATTTCTCCCCCTTCGTAAACGAAAAGCCGAAAACGGTGTTGGGCTGGCAACCCGAAACCGACCGTGCGCGTTTCATCCAGAAGGCCATCACCGAGGCGAATCTCTTCGGGTTCTAGGCGTAAATTCGGGGAGTTGACCGGCTCGTGCCCGCCACGAGTCGTGAACAATCCTCAAATTTCGACCTTATTCTTGACCGAATCTCGTGGTGTCCTGACGCCGAATGTAAAGATTGTGTGCGGAGCCCGCGCCGTGGCACGGCCCCACGCGACAGCCCCGCGAAGAGGCGGTAATCTTGGAAGGTCGGAGGCCGGAAGGCCTCCGTCGACAGGACCGCCGGTACGGTGCCCGCCTTCCGGGTGCGGAGAGACGAGTATGGTAGAACGCCGAAAATTCAGCCGTCGCAAGCGGGCTGAGGAAATGCCCGAGGATCCGCCGATCCTGCCGCTGGAGCGCCGCGAAGAGCGGCTCGCCCGACGCCGCGCCGACCGCGAGGCCGAAGAGGCCCGCGCTGCCGAGCAGCGCCGCGCCGAGCAGCAACGGCTCGAGGACCAGCGCCTCGAGGAACGCCGCCTCGAAGAGCATCGGGCAGAGATGGACACGGCCCGACGCCAGCTTGCCGCCGCGCGTCCCCGCGCCGCCGCAACCGTGGCCGCGCCGGTCAATGCGTCGGCAGCCCCCGCTCATCCTGCGCCCGTGACCGCGCCTGCCTTTCGCCGCCCGATCACCCATCGCACCGCGCCGCAGGCCGAGGCACTCTGGGACCGCCTTCCGGTTTTCGAGATCGACACCGACCATCTCGAGCGCAGCCGCATCATCACCGCCAACCGCGAGGATCCGGCCCACACCGCCTTTGACGTGCTGCGCACCCGGCTGACCCAGGCGCTGGCCGAGAATGGCTGGACCCGCGTCGGCATCACCTCGCCCAGCAAGGGCTGCGGCAAGACCTTCACCGCCGCCAACCTGGCGATCTCGCTGTCGCGGCAGGAAGGGCTGCGGGCGCTGCTGATGGACCTCGACCTGCGCAACCCGTCGCTGCACAAGGTCATGGGCGTGCGCGCGCCGGGCGCCATGGGCGCGTTGCTGCGCGGCGTGGTCTCGCCCGAGGCACATCTGATGCGTATGGGCGAGAACCGCATCCACGCGGGGCACAACATCGCCTTCGGCTTCAACGAGGTGGTCGAACCCTATGCTGCCGAGCTGCTGAACGCCCCCGCCACCGCCGAGGTGGTCACCGCGATCGAATCCCGGCTGCAGCCGGACGTCATGCTCTTCGACCTGCCCCCGGCGCTTTACTACGACGACGTGCTGGCCTTCCGGCCGCAGATCGACGGCGTGCTGCTGGTGGTCGGCGGCGGGCTGACGACGGAACGGGAAATCCGCGAGGTCGAACGCCGGCTCGGCGCCAACACGCCCCTGCTCGGCATGGTCCTCAACAAGGCCGAGGGCACGGAGCTCAAGAAGTACCAATACTGAGAAAGTCGGCTCGGGCCGGGCTGTTTGCAATACATGGCGCGCAGGTGCTCGACGAAGCCACCGCAATGACCGCCACGATCCCGGCCTTGCCACCCCAATGGTGCCGCTTCGACCCCTAAGAGACTGAGTGGCCCGTTGATCGTGGGATCGCTCGCCCTACGCGCCCCGGGCCGCTCTGTAGCTACCTTTGAGACGCACGCGCACGATAGTCGTGTGCTCCCCGACACGCTGCACCTCCGCAATGCCTGAAGCCTCCACCAAGTCCGTAAGCCGTGGAAATCCAAAGTTGCGGGAATCAAAATCCGGAGCCTGTTTTGCGAGGTATGATCCAACCCTGGCAAGATTTGCGTGGCCTTCATCCTCCGCAGTCGCATCAATTGCCTTGCGCAGCATTTCGATCGCGGCGGCGTCGAGCACGCCTTTCTTCGGAGCTGGATTGGGCACGGCTATGATTGGGGGCGGCAGAGTTCCCGTATTGGGCTTTTCGTTCGTCTTTTTCGGCTCGTCCTCACTCGCGCTCAATACGTCGAAATAGACAAATTTGTCGCACGCGGTGATGAACGGACGTGGTGTCTTACGTTCTCCGAAACCGTAGACGGTTACGTCCTGCTCTCGGACGCGGGCGGCAAGGCGAGCGAAGTCGCTGTCACTGGAAACGATACAAAATCCGGAAAAGCGACCGGTGTAGAGCAGGTCCATGGCATCTATGATCATCGCCCCATCGGTCGCATTCTTGCCAGTGGTATACGCAAATTGTTGTACCGGCTGGATTGAATGTTCTAGGAGGCAGTCTTTCCATCCACCGAGGTTCGGCTTCGTCCAGTCGCCATAGATCCGCTTTACGCTTGCGTTTCCGTATTTCGCTATTTCGGCAAGCAACTCGTCGATAATTTTGGGTGAGACGTTGTCGCCGTCAATCAACAAAGCCAGAGTTTGATTCTGCTCATTCGTCATTATGGACCCCGCAGTTTATGAAACATAAACTGACAGAGACTTCTGCACGATGTCTATGGCTAGCAGCGCCTCAGTCCAGCCGACCCTCGATCAAATTGGTGCCTGATGCCGGGGAAACGGCGGACGAAATGAAAGTCCGTCTAGCCGTCCTTCATTGCGGAAAACTCCCGAAGATTTCTTCGAGAGCCGCTCTTCAACCTGGTGATATGTCTACGCAGCAATGAGCCCGAGACGGCACTATTTGTTGCACGTGCTTCGGACTCGCCTTTCCGTTCCCCCAGGGCCGGCGACGATCCGACCCGCGATCAGGCCCCGACGCGCGGCAGGAAGCGTTCCAGCAACGGCAGCCTGTCGCCCAGCATCCGCATCACGCCAAACATCAGCGCCGCGGCGGCCAGCACCAGGGCGAGAATGCCAAGCCCCCGGCCCCGCCGGTCGCGGCGGGTCTTCACCGGGGGAATCGCGACCACCGGCTGAATTCCCAGCACCCGCTCCATCTGCGCCGCGCTGCGCAGCGCCGGGTTCATCATCTCGGCGGCAAAGGCGGAGGCCAGACCCGCGATCAGGCTCGCCACGGCGCCCACGGCCACCAGCTTGCGGCGGCTCTTGGAGCCGGAGAACTCGGGGACCAGCGCGGTCTCGAGGACCTCGAAGCGATCCGACTGCTGACGGTCTTCGAGCATCTGCCCCATCTCGGCGTCGGCCTTGCGGCGGGTGATCACGCTGTACTGATCCTGCAACTGGGTGCGCTCGCGCTCCAGCCCGCTGAGCTCGCGCTCGACCTCGGGTGCGTGGCGGATGGTCTCCTCCAGCGAGGTGATGCGCGCCCCGATCAGCTGCTTCTGCTCCTGCAGAAGCGCCAGCTGACGCGTCTGCACGTCTTCACGCTGACGGGACGAATTGGCCTGCAGGGCGACGATGTCGCGATCCAGTTCCAGCTTGTTGTCCTCCAGTGTCGCCAACTGGTCGCGCATGGCACCGAGCCCCGACGGCAGCGCCTCGGAGTTCTGCGTCTTGAAGTCGGCGATGCGGGCATCCATCGCCTCGATTTCGGCTTCGACCCGGGCCTCTTCGGCCTGGAAGAAGGAGAGCGCATCACGGGCCCGAGTCTCGCTGCGGCTGCGCGACAGCTCGATCACCGAAGCCATCAGCTCGTTCGCCACGTCCGCGGCCTTCTGCGGATCGGGGAGTTCGACGGTGATCATCAAGCCGGACGGCGCGCTCTGCGGTCCGAAGCCGGCGCTGATGTCGCGGATCTCTTCGATCGACGCGGACTTGCGCATCTGGAACACGCGCTGGGTCATCGGCATCGCCGGATCGACGGTGAACAGGTCGTGCTTCTCCATGATCCGCACGAGGTTGTCGCGCGACATGATCCGCTGCTCGATCAGCTGCACCCGGCGCGAGGCATCCTCTGCCGCGCTGGTCGGGCTGGTGGGATTGGGGGCGACCTGCGCCTCCTCGATCTGCACCACGGCCGTCGCCTCGTAGAGCTTGGTCTGGTTCAGGGCAAAAAGGACGGAGATCCCCGTGCCGACGACGAAGATCAGGAAGATCAGCCCGAAGCGGCGGCGCAATGCGGAGAGCACCTCGGAAAACGACTGGAACTGGTTCACAAATACACTCCCGCAAAGGCCCCCAATGCGTTCGGAAAGCGACGCTCCTGCACCCGGCCCATTTGGGGTTGAGACCGGAAACAGACGCGCCGCTTTCATGTCAAAATGTAACCGATACGCCCCGTTTACGCCATGTTTATGCAGGCCATTTCGGGAAACACTTCGTGTCCGGAACCGCAATCAGGAACACATTTAAGTCATATTGTGGGGTATTTTGGGACTTCAGGCGTGCGGAATGGCGCATACGGACAGGATAAGGTCAAATTCGGTGACCTGGAGCATTGGCAGCCGCGACCCTTTTCCCAGCCCCATTTCTGCCACCATCTGCATCTCGCCGGACGGTAGGCGCGATTCCATGGCCTCGAATCCGAAGAGCGCCCCGGTCAGCGGATACTGCGCCTTGTAGGCGGCCTCCTTGGCGCTGAAGATTCGCACCCCGGCCTGCGAGAAGGGCATGGGCGAAAGCCGCGCCAGCTCGGCAACCGTGGAGATCGCGGGAATCAGGTCGGATTTCATCGGCCGGTCGAGTTCGAGGTCGATGCCCAGCCCGCGCCAATCGCGGGCGCGCGCGGCCATTGCAAGGCAAAGCCCGCCGGCGTGCGTGATGCTTGCGACCACCCCTTCTGGCCAGACCGGCGACCGGTCTCTTGCCTTCGGAATCGGGCCGTCTGGCAGCCCGAGCTGGCGCAGCGCCGCGCGCGCGGCGAGGCGCCCGCCGGCAAATTCCGCCTGCCGCTTCGGCACCGCATTGGAAATGGCGGCACGCTCTTCGGAATGGAGCTCGGAGAGATCCGCCACCGGCTCCGAAACCGCCCAGACCACGCCCTCCGGCAGCGGCGCACGGCCCAGAAGGTCGCGGAGGTCGTCGGGCCCCACCACCTCAGGCCCTGCGCCGGGCGCGCATTTCGCGCCGCCGGGCCATGGCATCGGCCCTTGCCGCGGCCCGCTCGTTGAGCGGCGGCGCGGGGTCGGGGTCGGCAACCACCGTCACGGGGTCCGGGGCACGCGCAGCGCGCTTCGGTGCGGATGCGGGTACGGGCGTGATCGTCCCTCCGGCGGCCAGTCCGGCGACCCGGCCTGCGAGCTCGGCCAGCACCGGGAAACGGAAGATGTCGGTGATCGACAGCCCCTTCGCGCCAAGCTCGTCGCGGATCGCGCGATGCGCCTGCACCGCCAGCAGCGAATGACCGCCCAGATCGAAGAAATTGTCGCGCCCCGAGATGCCCTGCACCCCCAGAACCGTCGACCAGATCTCGGCGATACGCGTCTCGAGCTTCGCCGTGTCGGCACTGTCCGGCGGGGTGCTGCCGGCAGGCGGCGCGGAAACGGCGGGCGCAGGCCGTGGCTCTGGCTTGGCCGCCCGGGCGGGGCGCGCCACGGGCGCGGGCAGCGCCTTGCGGTCGACCTTCTTGTTCGGGGTCAGCGGAAAGGCGTCGAGCCTCACGAAATGCGCCGGCACCATGAAAGCAGGAAGCCCCCGGCCCATCTCGGCGCGCAGCGCGGCGTCGTTCACTTCGGCGGCGGCGGTGTAATAGCCCACCAGCCGCAGATCCCCCGGCGTGTCCTCGCGCGCCACAACCACGGCCTGCGAGATGCCCGGCTGCGCCTCCATGACCGCCTCGATCTCGCCCAGCTCGATGCGGTAGCCGCGCAGCTTCACCTGGTGATCGACCCGGCCGATGAAATCGATCCGGCCATCCATGCGCCGCCGCACCAGATCGCCGGTGCGGTACATGCGGCCTTCGTGGAGCGGGTTGGCAACGAACCGCTCGGCGGTCAGCGCCTCGCGGCCCCAGTAGCCGCGGGTGACCCCCTCGCCGCCGATCCACAGCTCGCCGGGCACACCCACGCCCACCGGCTGCTGCGCCTCGTCCAGCACGTAAAGCTGCTGGTTCGCCAGCGGCAAACCGATGTTGACCACGCCATCGGCGGTACGTGCCTCCTCGGTCGAAGACCAGATCGTCGTCTCGGTCGGGCCGTACATGTTCGTCACCGAAGCGTCGGTGATCCGCCCGAACTCCTCGACCAGCGCGCCGGGCAGCGGCTCGCCGCCAAGGAACAGGTGATCCACCTTCGACAGCGCAAACCGCGCCTCGTCGTTCATCGCGATCATCCGTGCCATCGAGGGCGTGCACTGCATGTGCGTCACGCCATGGCGCAGGATTTGCGCGGCGATCGAGAAATCATCCGCCGCCAGTTCCGGCGCGACGTTGGCGCGTTTCACCACCTCGGCCAGCGGCTTCAGCCCCTCCAGCACCGTATCCACGGGGATGCCGTAGTCGATCAGGCAGGCGATTTCGCCCACGCCGATGCGCTTCAGCTGCTCGGCCCGCTCCAGCGCGTCCTCGACCGTGCCGAAGAGCCCGCTTTCGTTGAAATAGCGCTCGAAGGCGAAATCGAGGATCGCCTCGAGGTCGTCCGGCTCCAGAATATCGAGGTCCAGATCGAAGGCGTTGTTCACCCCTTTCGGTCGCTTGAACGCCGGGAAGGCCCAGGCGTATTGCTTGATCAGCGCCGCCGCCGAGCGCAGATACTCGCGCATCGGGCTGCGAGCAGTCTCTCGCGCCTCCTCGCGGGTGCCCGCAACGAAGCTGTGCAGCATCAGCGTGACGGTGAAATCCTTCGGGTCGCGCCCGGCCTCGCGCAGCGACGCATGGTAAAGGCGGATCATCTCGGCCACGTCGTCGATGCTCTGGCCCAAGAGATGCGTCAGCACGTTGCAGCCGTGGGTGCCGGCGTCTTTCCAGGTCTGCGGGTTGCCCGCGACGGTCAGCCAGAGCGGCAACTCCTTCGAAACCGGGCGCGGCTGGGTCACCACGTCGAACATCGAGCCATCCTTGCGCGGGAAGGGCACGGGCTTGCCCGCCCACAGATCCCGGATCTGGGAAATATTCTCGATGACTATTTTCTTGTTATCGGGCGGCGTGTTCTCCGGGCGCAGAACGAAGTCATCCGGCTGCCAGCCCGAGGCCAGCGCCAGCCCGGCCCGACCGTTCGTCAGGTTGTCGATCACCGCCCATTCCTCGGCGATCCGCGCCGGGTGGTGCAGCGGCGAAACCACAGAACCGGAGCGTACCGCCAAATTCTCGGTCACCGCCGCCACCGCAGCGCCGGTCACCGAGGGGTTGGGATAGGGCCCGCCGAATGCGTGGAAATGCCGCTCGGGCGTCCAGACCGCGCAGAAGCCGTGCTGGTCGGCGAACTTCGCGCCCTCGAGCAGCAGCCGGTACTTGTCGCGCCCGACGCCGTCATCATTGCCCCAGTAGTAGAGCGAAAACTCCATGCGCTGGTCCGACAGCGGCATCGGCCCGTTCGAGATCAGCCCGCGATCCTCGTCCGAGGTCAGCACCACCGTGAAGCCGCGCGCCAGCGTGTAGAACAGCTCCAGCACCGAGATGTCGAAGCTGAGCGAGGTCACCGCCAGCCACGTTCCGGCAGGGTCATGCGGCACCACTGCATCCATGCCGGCAAAGAAGTTCACCACGTTGCGCTGCTCGACCATGACCCCCTTGGGCGTGCCGGTCGAGCCGCTGGTGTATATCAGATAGGCGAGGTCTTCGGGGCCGCTGGTCGCCTCGGGGCACGTCTCCGGCGCCTGCGAGAGCCGCGGATCGGCATCGAGCAGCAAGAGCTGCGCCGCGTGCTCCGGCAGGCTGTCCGCCAAGGCCGACTGGGTGACGATCACCGGCGCGCCGCTGTCGGCAATGTAGTGCTGCAGCCGCTCCGCCGGGTAGGCCGGGTCGAGCGGCAGGTAGGCGCCACCCGCCTTGAGGATGCCGAGCGCCCCGACCATCAGATCGACCGAGCGGCGGGTGCAGAGCCCGACGACCACGTCCGGCCCGACGCCCATCGCCTGCAGCACATGCGCGGCGCGGTTGGCCCGGGCGTCGAGGTCGGCGTAGCTCAGGCTCTGCCCCTCGAAGACCAGCGCCACGGCCTCTGGCGTCTTCGCCGCCTGCGTCTCGAAGGCGGCCTGAATGGTCAGGCCACGCTCATGTTCCAGCCCGGTGGCGTTCCACAGGTCGACCACCATGGCCCGTTCGGCCTCGGGCAGGATCGGCAGCTCGGCAACCGCTCCGCCGCCGGACAGATGCGCCGCGATCAGCTCCAGCCGGGCGGCGATCAGCTCGGCCTGCGCGGCGGGGATGCGCCCGGTGTCGGCATGAAGGGTCGCCCCCTGCGCGGTCTGTTCGACGGTCAGCGCCGTGCCGGGGACCATCCCGGCGGCAAGGCTCAACCCGAGATGCGGCACCTGCGGCGCGCCGGTCAGCTCGGGCGCGCGGGCGGGCAGATCGGAGGCAAAACCCCGGCGCGTCTTCGCCTCGGCAACCGAGATCGCCAATCCGGCCTCCAGCGCCGCAACATCCCCCGTGCTCTCGGCGCGCAGCGGCACCCAGGGGGTGATGATCCCACTCTTGGCCAGCCCGCTCAGCGCCAGATCGCTCAGCGCGATGTCGCAGCCTCCCTGCTCGTCGTGCCGCGCGGCAAAGGCGGCGACGACAGAGCCGATGTCCGGCGTGCCCAGCGACAGCGGGCGCATGGTGATCTCGCCTGCGGAACGGCCAAGCCCCGGCAGTTCGAACGGCCGTATGTCGGCGAGCCGCTGCCGCCAGAAGCCTTCATGCGGCGCGATGGCACGGATGGCGCTGTCGATCCGGGCCCGCTCGTCCGGCTGCAACAGGTCCAGCGATCCGCCGGGTTTGCCGACCTGCGCCACCAGCGCGGGCGCGCCGCAGACATGGGCGAAATGCGCCAGCCGCAGCGCGCCGCTGCCGCAGGCGACGGTCAGGTGATCGTCGGTGGCCTCGAGGATTTCGCCGGGCGTGCCGCGCCCCTCGACCCCCGTCGCCGCTCCGACCAGCCACAGCCGGCCGTTGGCACGCACCTTGGGGGCAGAGAGCGGGTTGGCGTAGCCGCCATGATCCAGTGCCCGCACCAGCCGCGCGAGATCGGTGGCAGGCTTTGTGAAGTCCAGCAGACCATGCCCCGACGGCCGGTCGGCCAGCGCGTGGTAGCTGCGCTGCGCAAGATCCTGCGGCACGCGCTTCAGCCCGTCCGCCAGCTGCGCGATCACCTCGTCGAAACTGTCGATGGCGGCCTCGAAGGCCTTGGCGTTCAGCGTCAGCGCCGTATCGGTTCCGGAAATGTCGAAGCCGCGGGTCACGAGGATATCGCCCTCGTCCACGCCGCCCTCGATCATGTGCCAGCTGATGCCGTGGCGGGTCTCGCCCTCGATCAGCGCCCAGACCGGCGCGTTGAGCCCGGCGTGGCGCGGCAGAGGCCCGTCGTGGAAGTTCACCGCCCCCTTGGTTGGCAGCGCCAGAACGGAGGCGGGAATAATGTCGAGATTCGAGATGGACAGCAGGTAGTCGAACGTGTGCGGCAGGCGCTCCGCCAGCCCGCGCCCCGGGGCGACGACCACGAGTCCCTTGGCCGCGGCCCAATTCCCGATTTCGGGATTGCGCGTCACCACGGCTGAAATCCCGTGGCCTGCCGCCAGCAGCTTCTCCGAGCATTGCACCAGCAGAGACTCGTTGCCGATCACCACAGAGGAAAACTTGGCCATCACATTCACTCCACCTTCGCCTCTGCGCTCACCGTCCCCGCGGGGACGGCGCTGCCCGGCGCGGGCCGGAACAGGGCACGGAGGTCATGGGACAGAAGATCGCGCAGGAACCGCGCGGGATCGGCGGGGGGCTTGCGCTGGATCAGCCGGCGCAGCCGCCACAGCAGCCCGCCACCGACATGCGACAGGCTCGCCAGCGCAGCGTAGCCCCGTCCGTGGGACTTCGAGAAATAGTACCATCGGCTGTCGAGCCAGAACCCGGGAACGCGGGTCCACCGCTTCATGCCGGTCGAGACCGAGCCGATGTGCGTGACCTCGCTCTCGCGGACATAATGGGTCTCGTAGCCCGCCCGCGCGGCGCGCAGGCAGAGCTCGGTTTCCTCGAAGTAGAGAAAGAAGGTCTCGTCGAAGAGGCCGATCTCGTCCAGCACCCTGCTCCGCATCATCAGCGAGGCCCCGGCCAGCCAGTCGACGCGCCGCGTCCTCGCGGGGACGGGCAAAGGCACGGCCTTGTTCCGCAGCAGCCGAGAAACCGGACCCGAGCGCGCGGCGCCCTCGAACTCCGAGGCGATCGAGGGAAAGCGGAAGGCGGTCATCTGCGCCGCGCCGTCCTCGCCGAGCAGGCGGCTTCCGGCGAAGCCCGCCTGCGGATGCGCTTCGAGGTGGTCGACCAGCGCGCGGATCGCCCCTTCGGCCGGGAAGGCGTCGGAGTTCAGCAGATAGACATAGTCCGGCCTGCCCCCGTCCGACATGCCGGCGCGGATGCCGAGATTATTGCCCGCGCCGAAGCCGCCGTTACGGCCCGACCGGATCAGCCGGATCGGAGCGCCCTGCGCCCAGGGCTCGCCAGCGAGCGCTGCCTCCATGGTCTCGGAAGACCCGTCGCCGCTGTCGTTGTCGACGATGACCAGCTCGGCATCGAGGCCCTGCATCGCGCGCAGCGCCGCCTGCGCCGAGCGCAGGGTCATCTCCGCGGTGCGGTAGTTGAGCGATATGACCAGAACGCGCGGCATGGCCTACTCCGCCGCCCGCGCGCCGAAGCTCAGCACGGCGCTGTTCAGGCTCTCTGCCTCAGCCTCGGCGATGGCGCGGCGCATCTGCGCCGCCAGCACCCGCACATTGGGTTCCAGCACCATGGAATCGTGGTCCCCCGGCACCTCGTGCACCTCGACGCCTGGCACGTATTGGCCCCAGTCGTTGTCGTGCAGCACGTAGGCGCGTTCCGAGTTCACCATGCGGCCGCCTCCGACCTGCCACTTGCCGACCAGCGGCGGGCGGTAGAGCACCAGCCGCCCGTCCCATGGGCGCAGCTGGTACTGCGCCACCGCCGAGAGGAAGGCCGCCTCGATCTCGGCGTTGTGGAAGGCGTGACCGGCACCCGTCTCGTCCTTCGCCCGGCGCTTCTCGATCTCCCAGCGCAGGCGGTTGCGCGCCCAGATCAGCGGATAGAAGACGCCCTTCGCCTTCGCCTCCTGCCACTGGATGCGCAACCGGTCGCCGCGGTCCAGCGGGCGACGCACGGGCAGCGGCGTGTCGAGCAGCACGCAGAGCGAGACCTGCTCGCCCATGGCTTCGAGCTGGCGGGCGATCTCGTAGGCGGTGATGCCGCCGCCCGAGAAGCCTCCGACCATGTAGGGGCCCTCTGGCTGCACCTGCCGCATCTCGGCAATATAGTCGCGCGCCGCGGCTTCGATGCTGTCATGCGGGGCCTCGCCGCCGTAGAGCCCCTTGGCCTGCAGCCCGTAGAACGGCCGGTCGGCCCCCAGCAGATGCGCGAGGTGGCGCAGGTTGAGCACGTTGCCGAACATGCCGGCGACAAGGAAGAACGGCCGACGCGGACCGCCCTCGCCGTCGTGCATGGGCACGAGATGGGTGAAGCGGCGCTCGGGTGTCTTCGGCGCTGCGGGCACGTCCTCGCCGGTGTACCCGGTGCGCTCGGCGATCAGCGCGGCGCATCTGCGGATGGTCGGCGCCTCGAAGAGCACCGAGATCGGGAAATCGACGCGGAACGCCTTGCGCACCATGGAAAAGAGCCGCACGGCGATCAGGCTATGGCCGCCCAGGTCGAAGAAACTGTCCTCGGCCCCGACGTCCTGCACGCCCAGCAGCTCCTCCCAGAAACCCGCCAGACGGCGCTCGATCTCGCCCTCGGGGGCGACATAGTCGCTGTCGAGCTGCGGGCGATCGAAGCTCTGGCCTTCCGACTTCTCGGCTGTGGAGGCGGCTGTCTGCCGGGTGAGCTGGTCCAGGTCCATCGACGAGACCACCACCTGCGGCAGCCCCAGCGCGAGCGCGCGGGCAAAGGCCTCGACCCCTTCGGCGGGCAGGATGCCCTGGCTGAGGTTATGGGCCAGCCGTTCCTCGGCGGGCGACAGCGGCTGCGCGGCGGCGGTCTCATCGACCTCCAGCTCGGCCGCAGTGAGGCGAGGCGTGACCTGCAGCTGGTCGGGCGTGTCGAGACGCCGGATGGTAAAGCCGGAGACCTCCACCAGCACCGTCCCGTCGGGCGCGCAGAGCGTGACGTCGAAGCTGGCGGTCTCGCTCTCGGCGCGGTTGCCAGCCGCGTTGCGCACCCAGCTCACGATGCGCTCCGGCAGCGGCGCATGCACCCGCACCCGGGCATAGGAGACCGGCACCCACAAATGCGTCGGCTGCCAGCCCCCTATCAGTTCCATCGCCCATCCGGTGGCAATGTCGAGCAGCGCCGGATGCAGCAGGCAGGTGTCCTGCGCCGCCTCGGGCGGCAGCGACAGCTCGGCGATCCCCTCGCCCTGCCCCAGTGCGCGGCTGTCCAGCACCTTCCAGCGCGGGCCGAAGTCGAGCTGCACCTCCTGCGCGGCGGCGAGCTTGCCGCCCTGCGGCGCGCGCAGCGGCGTGCCGCAGCGGGCGCGGATCGCCGCGAGGTCCAGCGGCGCGGGGCGCGCCATCGGCAGCAGCGCCAGCGTCGCCTGCGCAGTGAGCGCAAAGCCCCGGCGTCCGTTCAGCGTGGCATCCGCCAGCACCTCGAACCCGTAGCCCTCGTCGCGGCGGGTGAGTCGCAGGCGCATCTCGCGGCTTCCATCCCCGCTCACCCGCAACGGGCGCAGGAAGCTCAGGTCGCGGATCTCGAAGGGCTGGTCCTCGCGCTGCGCCTTCAGCGCATGCGCGGCAAGCGTCAGGTAGCCCGTGCCCGGCAGCAGGGCGTCGCCCGCCCGGGTCCGGTGCTCGCCGATGATCCAGTCTTCGGTCGAGAGCGTGCTGGTGAACAGGCGGTTGCCGAGGCGGTCGAAGGTTGCCGCATCGAGCAGCGGCAGCCCGGTGGGCTCCACCGGCGCCTCGGGAAGCTCGCCCCGGCGCGCGGCGACGGCCTCGGCGGCCATGCCGACCTCGTTCCAGATGCCCCAGTTGATCGCGGTGACCTTGGTCTTCCCGCCGGCACGGGCGCGCGCGAAGGCGTTGAGATACTCGTTGGCGGCAACGTAATCCACCTGCCCCGCCGGAGCGGTGACGGTGGACGACGACGAGAACAGCACGATCCAGTCGGTCGCGCCGTCGGGGAAGACCTCGCCCAGCACCTGCGTGCCGTGGATCTTCGGCGTGAAGACATCCTCGATCGAGGCGGGGGTCTTGGCGAGCAGCGGCGCGTCGTCGATGACGCCCGCGCCGTGGATCACCCCGGTGATGCGGCCGAAGCGCGCCTCGGCCGCGTCCCGCGCGACCTGAAGCTGGGCGCGGTTGCAGACGTCGGCGGCAAGGACCATGACCTCGGCCCCGGCTTCTTCAAGAGCCTGCACCGCGCGAATGCGGCGCGACAGCACGTCCTGCGGCGCATGGCGGGCGAGGTAGTCGGGCCAGTCGGCGCGGGCGGGCAGGTCGCGGCGGGCGACGAGGGCCAGCTTCGCCCCCTGCCGGGCGAAGGCCATGCCGAGCGAGAGGCCGATGCCGCCGAAACCGCCGGTGAGCAGGTAGGTCCCCGGCCCCGGCTGCGGCGCGCCCCCGGGCAGCGGCACGGGTTTCATGGAGCATTCGAAACGGCGGCCGTTGCGCAACGCGGCGATGGCATCCTTGGGCTCGGCCAGAAGGTCCTCGAGCACGAGGTCGGTCAGTTGGGTCAGGGCCTGCGCGCGCTCCGCCTCGGCCTTGCGGCGGGACAGCAGCCCGCCCGTCGCGGGCGGCGGCAGCACGAGGTCGAGCGTCTCCACGCTCACCCCCGGCAGCTCGCGCGGAATGACCCGCGCGGGACCGGCGATGGTCGCCTTGGAGGGATGCTCCAGCAACTCATTGCGAACCTGCGCCGCGCCGGTGGTCACCACGGTCAAAGGCAGAGGACGCGGCAAATTCTCTTCGGCCATGGCCTGCGCGAGAAAGAGCAGCGAATAGAACCCCTGCTCCTGCACCCGGTGGAAGAAACTGGATCCGGGGCGATGGCTCTCGCCCTCGGTGACCAGCCAGAAATGCGCGATGCGGGTCGGCACCTGGCCGCGCAGGGCAAGGTCCTGCAGCAGAAGGTCATAGCCTTCGCGCCCGCGCTCCGGCGGCAGGATATAGGCGCTGTCCGACAGGCGGGTGAAGGCGTCGCCGGGGCGGACCTCGATCACGTCATGCCCGGCGGCGGTGAGCCGCGCGGCGCAGCGGGCGGCGAGCCCCGCCTCGTCCATGAACATCAGCCAGACCTGCGGCTCGGCCTGCGAGAGCCCCTCGGCGATGTCGAAAGCCACCTCGGCGGCGCGGGGACGCCAGACCGGCGCCCAACCCCAGGTGCCCAGGTCATCGGAGCGGGTCAGAAGTTTCGGAGCGCCCTCCACCTGCGTCTTGCCCGGCGCGATGAAATAGGGCGCGCGCTGGAAGCCATAGGTGGGCAGCACGACGCGGTTGCGGCGCGCGCCGCCCCAGACCTGCTCCCAGTCGATCCCGGCCCCGAGCGCCCAGAGACGGCCCAGCACCTCGAACATGAACTTGTCGTCGTCGATCTGCTCGTCCGGGTGGCGCAACGAGCTCAGCACCTGCTCTCCCGGCACGTCGGGATGCTGGCGGGCCAGCGAGGACAGCGCCTTGCCCGGCCCGACCTCAAGGAAGATGCGGTTCTTCTCCCCGGCCAGCGTCGCGACGCACTCGGCAAAGAGCACGGTGCCGCGCAGGTGGTCGGTCCAGTAATCGGGGCTGGTGGCCTCTTCGGGCGTCATCCAGGTGCCGCTGCGGTTCGAGGTCAGCGGGATCTGCGGCGGGCTGAGGTCGATGCTGCGCAGGTAGGCGCGGAACTGCTCGAGGATCGGCTCGAGCATCCGGCTGTGCGCCGCGATGTCGATCGCGATGCGCTGGCAGTCGATTCCGTCCGACTTCAGTCTCTGTTCAAGGGATTTCAGCGCCTCAGCCGGCCCCGAAGCCACCGACAGCCCGGGCGCGTTGACCGCGCCGAGATCGAGGTCGTCGCCAAGGTAGCCGCGCAGCGTCTCGGCGGGCAGGCTGACCGAGAGCATGCCGCCGGCGGGCACCGTGTCGAACAGGCGCCCGCGCAGGTGCACGAGGCCGATGCAATCCTCGAAGCTGATCACCCCGGCAATACAGGCAGCGGTGTTCTCGCCCATGGAATGGCCCGAGAGCGCGGCGGGCGCGATGCCCCAGCTCATCCAGAGCTTCGCCAGCGCCACCTCGACCATCAGGATCAACGGCAGCTGCAGCGAAGGTTTTTTCAGGGCCGCGTCGGCGGCTGCCTTCGCCTCGGGCGCGGGCAGCCAGAGCGCGCGGATGTCCTCGTCGGTGATCTCGGCCAGAGCGGTCAGGCCGCGGTCCATCCAGTCGGCGAAAACAGGCTCTGTCTCGTAGAGATCGCGTGCCATCCCGGCGTATTGCGCGCCGCCGCCGGGGAAGAGGAAGGCCACGTCCGGCCGATCCAGCGCGCTGTGCGAATGCACGCGGCGCGGGGACTCTTCCTCCAGAAGGCGCGCTGCCTCCTCGTGGCTTTCGGCGACCACCACGCGGCGCTTCTCAAAGGCGTGGCGCCCCTCTTTCAGGGTGAAGGCGACATCGGCCAGCGGCTGCTCGGGATGCGCCCGCAGGTGCGCGGCGAGACGCCTGGCGTTCTCGTCGAGCGCCGCCTTGTTGCGACCCGAGAGGGTGAGGATCTGGAACGGCCAGTCACTGGCTTCGGAGGCGGGGCGCAGCGGCGCTTCTTCCAGAACGACATGGGCATTGGTGCCGCCGACGCCCAGCGAGTTCACCCCGGCGCGGCGCGGGTGATCGCGGCGCTCCCAGGGGGTGAGCCTGTCGTTGACCACGAAGGGCGAGATTTCGAAGTCGATGGCGGGGTTGGGTTTCTCGAATCCCAGCGAGGGCGGCATCTGTCCGTGGTGCAACGCCAGCGAGGTCTTGATCAGGCTCGCCACGCCGGCCGCGGTATCGAGATGGCCGATGTTGGTCTTCACCGAGCCGATGCGGCAATGCCCTTGCTTAGAGCCGCTTTGGGTGAAGGCCTGGGTCAGCGCCGCGACCTCGATGGGATCGCCGAGATAGGTGCCGGTGCCGTGGCATTCCACGTAGTCGATGCTGTCCGAGCTGATCCCTGCCACGGCCTGCGCCTCGGCGATGGCCTGCGCCTGCCCGTCCACCGAGGGCGCGAGATAGCCGGCCTTGCCCGCGCCGTCGTTGTTGATCGCCGAGCCCTTGATGACCGCCCAGACGTGATCGCCGTCGGCGATGGCATCCTTCAGGCGGCGCAGCACCACGACCCCGGCGCCCGAACCGAAGACCGTGCCGCGCGCGCGGTGATCGAAGGCATGGCATTCGCCGTCGGGCGAGAGGATCTCGTTCTCCTTGTAGAGATAACCGCGCTTCTGCGGCAGCTCGATGGTCACGCCGCCCGCCAGCGCCATGTCGCATTCGCCGCTCAGCAGCGCCTGCACCGCGAAATGGGTGGCAACCAGCGAGGTGGAGCAGGCAGTCTGCACGTTGACCGACGGCCCGTGCAGGTCGAGCACGTAACTCAGCCGCGTGGTCAGGAAGTCCTTGTCGTTGCCGGTATGGCGCAGCAGGAACATGCCGGTGCTGTCCACGAGGTCGGGATTCGAGCACAGGTTGACGTAGAAATAGCTGCCCATGCCGACGCCGCCGAAGACACCGACCGAGCCGTCGAAGCTCGCGGGCACGTGGCCTGCCGTCTCCAGCGCCTCCCAGGCGGTCTCGAGGAACTGCCGGTGCTGCGGATCCATGATCGCCGCGTCCTTGGGAGCGAAGCCGAAGAACTCGGCATCGAACATCTCGAAACCGTCCAGCGGCGCGCCGAAGGGCACGTAGTCGCGGTGGCGCATGAGGCCCGGATCCTCGCCGGCGGCGCGCAGCTCGTCTTCGGTGAAACGCCGGATAGACCGGCGGCCCTCGCGCAGGTTGTCCCAGTAGGCAGAGATGTCGGAGGCACCGGGCAGATGGGCGGCCATGCCGACGATGGCAATGTCCGTCTCGGCGATGTCGTTATGAACTTCCAAGACCCAACCCTCACTCGCACGAACCCGCGACCCTCCGTTCGGTAAAACCTGAATACGGAGAAAATTGGGCGCAAACCGGCACGCAACGCCTCGCAGGGAAACAAACCTCCTCCCGGGGGCACCACTGTCGGCCGCAGGCGATCTTAACAGAGGTAAATCAGGTTGTCTGTGCCGGGGCGCGGGGCGCGCGCGGTTGTGAAACTCAGCCGCCCTGCGCCGCCAGAGCCATGATCGCGGGCCAGTTGAGCCAGATCGCCAGCGCCGCGAGAGCGGCACCGAAGAGCGCGGCGGTAAGATCGTGCAACGGGTCCCAGACCCCCATGCGCCGGGCCAGCCAGACCACAACCGGGTAGGCCAGAAGGAAGGCAGCGCCATAGCCCAGCAGCGCGCCGATCAGCCCGTAGGTTTCCAGGCCGATCAGGATGCAGCCCACCATCAGCAGCGCCCGCGCCAGCGCCAGCACGAAGAAGGCGCGGCTGTCGCCTGCCGCCAACGCCGCCTGATCGTAGGTCTGCACGACGATCTGCGGCATCTGCATGCAGGCGACGAGCACCGTGACCGCCCCGGCGGCCAGATAGCGCTCGTCGTACATCAGGTCGACCAGCCAGTGCCCGCAGAGCGCGAAGCTGGCCACCAGCAGCAGCAGCGGCGCGGTGACGGCAAAGCGCATCTTGCGCAGCCGCGCGAAGTTCTCGCGGCTCTCGCGCGGGGGGCTCTCGCGGTAGATCGGGATCAGCACCTTGCGCGTCACCATCCCTCCCAGCAGCATCGGGAAGGAGGCGAGGAAATAGCCGATGTTGTAGACCCCGAACGCGTCGAGGCTGAGGTACTTGCCGATCAGGATCTTGTCGCCCTGGCTGAAGAAGAAGCCGCAGACCGTCGACAGGAAGATCCACTTGCCGAAGGTGACCAGCTCGGCCCGCGCCTCGGGCTCCATGCAGAAACGGTTGCGGCCTCCGGACAGCAGCAGAGAGTTGGCGATCACCTCGAACAGAACGCTGATCAGACCCGAAACCACCAGTGACCAGACCGAGCCCGTGGCCCAGGCCAGCAGCACCGCGCTGCCGACCCCGAGCGTCTGCGTCGCCAGTTCCAGCACCGTGACCCGACCGAGCCGCAGGTGCCGGTTGGCGCTGTCCATGCGGGTCGGACGGAAACCGGCGATCAGCAGCGCGAGCCCGGCCACCGGCAGCAGATGCAGCAGCTGCGGCTCGTCGTAGAAGGCGGCCATCGGCCAGGCCAGCGCGCAGGCGGTGAGCCAGAGCCCGACGCCGCGCACCACCTGAATGGTCCAGGCGGTGTCGAGGAAATCGCGGTCGTCGCCGCGCTTGCTCTGCAGGATCGCCGGGGTCACCCCCACGTCCGAGAACTGCATCAGCCCCATCAGGAAGACCGAGACCAGCGCCATCAGGCCGAAAGCCTCGGGGAACAGCAGCCGGGTGAGGATCAGGTTGCTGCCCAGCCGAAGCGCCTGTGAAAAGCCGAAGCTGCCGACGGTCAGCAGCGAGCTGCGCAGCACGCGCGCGCCGAGCGAGGCGCCCGAGAATCGCCGGATCAGGGTCGCGTTCATCACCGGCCGCGACTCCAGTCGGGGCCCGCCTGCGGGCTCATCCGGACCAGAAGCGCCACGCCGGTGTAGACCGCGAAACCGATCGGGTCACGCAGCGCCATACGCAGCTTTCCCATCGCCGAGAGTGGCAACTTGTCGTCATTGCCCAGCAGCCGCGGGTAGAGCGCGCCGACCTGCGCCACCCCGGCATCCTGTCGCCGGCGCACGCGGACCAGCGCGGGCAGCCCCTCGGCGATCGGCCATTCGTAATGGGCGGGGACGGCGCTGCGTTCCTCGGGGGTGAAGCTGAGCCGCACGAAGGTATCGTCCGAGATGATGTCGGGGAAATCCTGCCAGCGGGCGCGGCCCTCGGCATTGACCGCGAAGACGCCGCAGCCAGGCACGCCCCCCGTCATGAAGGGCACCTGCCTCCAGGTCCGGGCATAGGCGCGGGCGACCCAGCCATGGGCGGTGATCCGCAGCCGCCCGCTGGCGTAGCGCGCGCCGGGTCGCGACAGCGCCGCGTGCAGCTGCGAGAGCAGGGACTTGCTGACCGTCACGTCCGCGTCGAGGTAGACCCGGCTTCCGGCGCGGGCCACGGCATCCCCGGCGTTGAGGGCCGCAAGCTTGCCGCCCTCGGTCCGCTCGATCACCTGCAGGCTCCAGCCACGTGACGCAAAGTCATCCCCGAAAGCCCGGGCGCGGGCGGCTGTGTCATCCCGGCAGCCGTTGGCGACGACGATCACCTCCGGCCCGGGGGCGTCGCCGGGCCAGTCAGAGGCCAGAAGGGCCTTCAGGCACGCGCCGATCAGCGCGCTTTCATTGCTCGCAGGCAGGATCACCGAAACCGAAGGGCTGCCACAAAACCGGGACTCGTCAGACGCCATGATCCGTACCAAGGACGACACACATGCTTAGTTCCTGCACCAGGACAGGGTGGCATTGCCAGCAAACTGTGGCCAAAGAATGATTTGAGACAGCGTGTGGTTTAATTGTCGACGGATTGGCCGGAACGTCCGATCGAGGCGTGGGAGATGGGGTGACGCAAAAACTTCGGATCGGGTATCTCGTGCCCCAGTTTCCCGGGCAGACCCATATCTTCTATTGGCGCGAGGTACAGGCGCTCGAGGCGATGGGCCACGAGGTTCACCTGCTGTCGACCCGCGTGCCCCCGGTGGGGCTGATCGCGCACAGCTGGTCCCAGGACGCCATCGCCCGCACCACCTACCTCGGAGAGATTCGCCCGTTCGCCGCCGCTGGCGCGCTGGCCCGGCTGCTGCCGCGCCGCCTTGCCGGCGACATGTTGCGCGAAGGCCCAGGCTTTGCCCGCGACGTGGCGCTGACGCTCTCTGCCGCCGAGGCGCTGCGTGACTATGCGGAGGCGCATCGGCTCGACCACGTGCATGTGCACAGCTGCGCCCGCGCCGCGCTGGTGGCCAACCTGGCGCGGCGGCTCGGCGGCGTGCCCTACTCGCTGACCCTGCATGGTCCGCTGTCGGACTACGGGCCGGGCCAGCGGGTCAAATGGCGCGGCGCCGCCTTTGCCACGGTGATCACCCGCAAGCTGACGGACGCGCTGCACGCGGCGTTGGGGGACAACCTGCCGCCGCGCATGGTGATCCGCCCGATGGGCGTCGACACCGAGGTGCTGCGCCGCGACACGCCCTACGAGCCGCCCGAACGGGGCCGCCCGGTGCGGCTGTTCTCCTGCGGGCGGCTGAACGTGGTGAAGGGCCACCAGGACCTGATGTCGGCCATGCGGCAGCTGCTCGACCAGGGCGTCGACGTGCGGCTGGAGATTGCCGGCGAGGATGACGCCGGTGGCAGCGGCTATCGCACCGACCTGGAGGCGCACCTGCGACGGCTGCGGCTGCAGGACCACGTGAAGCTGCTGGGCGCGATTGATGCGGGCGAGGTGCGCGACAAGCTGCTGGCGGCGCATGTCTTCGTATTGGCCTCCTGGCACGAGCCGCTCGGCGTCGCCTACATGGAGGCGATGTCCTGCGGCGTGCCGGTGATCGGAACCGATGCGGGCGGCGTGCGCGAGCTGATCGACGATGGGCATGACGGCAAGCTGGTCGCGCCGAAGGATCCGACGGCGCTGGCCCGGGCGATCCGAGACCTGGCGCAGAACCCCGAGACCGCCCGACGCCTCGCCGAAGCCGGACGCAGCAAGATCGAGCACAACTTCCGTGCCAGCCTCGGGGCCGAAACACTGGTCGAGGAAATCCTTCGCGCGCGGCAGGGGTAGGGTCAAAAGCCTTCGAAGGCTTTTGCACCTCTCTTCAAAGAGAGGTGCGGCTCAGAGGCCAGCGGTGGGCAGCTCGTCCCCGGGTGCCTCCTCGAAGCTCAGCGACTCGACGGCAAAAAGCGTGACCCGGCCCCTTGCCCCTTCGGCGATCAGCCGCCCCGCCGCATCGCGCGAGAAGGCATAGTCCCCCTGCGCCCCCGGCAGCAGCGCCCGGTCGCTGCCCGCGCCGCCATGCAGGTGATCGCCTCCGCCCCGCCCGATCAGCAGATCGTCGCCGTCGCCGCCAAGCAGGATGTCGGGGCGCGCGCTGCCCTCGAGCCTGTCGCCCTCCGGCCCGGCGCGCAGCAGCAGCCCGTCGTCGAAGGCCCCGGCATCCCGCGCCTCCCAGCCGGTCGGGGCCGAGGCGTTGTAGCTCATCAGCATGTCCCAGCGCGGATTGGCGTCATCGAGGTGCCGCAGCGCGCCCCAGCTGCCCCATTGCGAGGCCGGGGCGACGTCGACGAAAGCGTTGAACAGCGTGCCCCCCGCTCCGATCCAGCCGGTCAGCAGCTGCTCGTAGAGCTTGGCCATCTCGGGGCTGTAGTTGAATTGCTCGAAGAAGGAGGTCAGGCGTTCGTCCTGCACCCGCTCGGCCTGCGCCGCCACATGGGTGCCGCCCTCGTACATGACCAGCCGCAACCCCGCCGCCTCGGCCACCCCTGCGTGATAGGGGAAAATCTCGCCGGTCAGCTCGGCCAGCGAACCCTCCTGCAGCGCCATGGCGACCGGCAGCATGGCGGCGTCGAACCTGTGGCGCTTGACGTATTCGCGCAGGGCGACGCGGCGCAGCCCCTGCGCCTCGCCGTCTTCCTGAGCCTGCATCTCGGCGCGCGACAGCCAGTCGTCCACCTGCCCCGCCATCTCGGCGCCGCCCAGCTCGTAGCCGAAGTAGCCCGCCACCGCGTAGGCGTCGAAGCTCTCCTGCGGCGCGCGGCCGAGCGCAAGATAGGCCAGCGGCGCGGTGAGGATCTGCTCCTCGAGCCCGGGCCAGCCGGTGTGGGTCGAGATCACCCGCGCCAGCCTCGTGTCCGCTGCGTCGCCGTAGACCTCGGACCAGATATCCATGACCTGAGCGGCGCGCAGCCCGTAGAACTGGATCCAGCCCGATTCCGAGCGACCCCAGCGCGCCTCGGCCTGCTGCGCCGCCCATTGCGCCTGCGGGAAAATGTGGTTCCAGACCTCGTTCGAGTATTCGACATGGGCCTTCAGCCCCGGATCGAGCCGCGTCTTCACCAACTCGGCGAAGTGCCGGACGTAGTCGTCGTCGGCCATATGCGGCAGGGTGAACCACGGGTCGGCGCCGACCTGGTTGGCGAGCGCGATCATCACCTCGGGCGGCACGCCCCAGGCGGTCCATGTGGCATCGCTCATCCGCGGGCGGTCGTCCCAACCCTGCACCGGAGAGCCGTTGGTCATCATCCAGTCCATGAAGCGCAGGCTGCGCAGGTCGTGGATGCGCGCCAGCCAGTCTGGGTTGAACAGCGCCCCGGCCTCGAACAGCGGCATTTGATCCTCGCGCACCACGTGGATGTCGCGGATCGGATCCTCGGGGTCGAGCGCTGAGATAGAGATGCCGACCGACCCATCGCCCGGAGCGTAGTCGAAGAGCGCTCGCCCCTCTTCCATCCGCACCCGGCTGGCGCGGCCGGTGAGCTGCAAGTCTCCCTTGCCCTGCCACATCACGACATAGGTGCCGCGCAGGTGCTTTGCCGCCTCGGGCTGATCAGTGAGCAGCAGCGCCTCCAGCCGCTCGACCCCTTCGGGAATGCGCAGCGGCCAGCCGTCCGAGTCCAGCGCCCCGAGCGCGCGCAGCGCGTCGATCTCGACCCCCCCCCATTGCCCTGGAAGGTGGCCGATCCACGGCCGCGAGGATTTCATCAGGTCGACGAAGGGATGCTGGGTGGACCAGTCCGACAGGCCGTTGAGCCCCATGGCCAGCGCCGGGGCGCCGTCGGGCCGCGCGCCGGGGTCCGGCAGGGCAAGCTCGGGGCGCGGTGGCAACGGCGCCTCTTCGGCAACCGGGGCTGCCGCCACCTGCTGCACGGCCTCCGGCTGCGGCACCTGCGCCTCTGCCCGCTCCTCGGGAAGACGCTCGGAGACCACCTGCCAGACGTGATCGGCGATCTGCGGATAGGCGGCGGTGATGGCCTGATCGATCTCGGGCGGAGGCAGGTAATCGGCGGGTGGCGGCGCGCCGTAGAGCGCGCTGTAGCTGACCATTGCCGCGAGGAAGTAGAGCGAGGGCGTGCCATGCGGCGCGTCGTCGACATAGAGCGCCTCGGCCGGGACGTCCTGCAGCAGACCGCCCTCTTCGAGCAGTTCCGACAGGGCCCGCGCCACGGGAATCAGCGCCACCTGCTGCTCGGGCCGCGCCGCGCGCAGCTTGCTCAGCAGATCGTCATACCAGACGCCATAGGCCCCCAGCGTGTAGGCGTGATAGCGCCGCATGCCCCGCGCCGACGGCGGGTAATCCCCGGCGACCGAGGCCATGTCGGGCCATCCCTCGTAGATCCAGAGCGGCGTGCCGGGCGCATGGCCCTCGACCCAGTCGGCGACGGTGAGAATCGCATCCATCGGGCTGGTGCCCGAGGGGTTGTTGCCGGGATAGGCCGCATCCGACTCCTGGTACTGCAGGAAGTTGGCGGGGGTGATCAGCACCGCGTCGTAGCCCGCGTCGCCGAAGGCCCCGCGTCCCGGGTCCCAGGCCTTGACCACGCCCGGAATGGTCCAGTTCGGCTCCGGCGGGAGCCCATCCGAAAAGTCCCGAAGAAAACCCCATTGCCCATCGAGCGCAAGGCTTGCGCCATCCGCCTGCGCCAGTTGCGAAAGCCAGTAGGGCGTGTTGCTGTGCGCCTCCTGTCCCAGGAAATGCACCAGCGAGTTGCCGAAGACATAGACCTCGCGTTCTGGGGCTGTGCCCTCCTGCGCGAGCGCCGCCAGGGGCCAGCCGGCGGCAAGAAGCGCCGCCCTCAGAAATCGCCCGACCATGAAACTCCCCTGAACCAAATACCTTCCCCGAAGCATATGGGCACACGGTCCGAGCACTCAAGCGGCGCGGAGCCCGGCGCTGCACTGCGGCGTAACTTTCCGTCATTCGGCAGGGATTTGCGGTTTTCATTTCGGTTCCGCTGCGTATAGTCGCCGCCATGATGACCCTTGGCCATATCCCCGCTGCTGCACGTGCGTTCCGCGCGCCGGTTGCGCTTGGCCTGCGTCTAGTCCTAATCCGCCTCTGAGCGCGCATCTCGGCGCGACCGCTCAGAGGAGGACCGTTTCGCGCCGGCGAACCCTTTCCAGGACGACGACTCAAGAGATCCGAAAAATGACCGACCAAGCCAAAGACCGCGTGTACATCTTCGACACGACCCTCCGTGACGGCGAGCAGTCGCCCGGCGCGACCATGACCCACGACGAGAAACTCGAGATTGCCGAGCTGCTCGACGAGATGGGAGTCGACATCATCGAGGCGGGCTTCCCGATTGCCTCCGAGGGCGACTTCCGCGCCGTCTCGGAAATCGCCGAGCGCAGCAAGAACTCGGTGATCTGCGGCCTCGCCCGCGCCCAGATCAACGACATCGACCGCTGCTGGGAGGCGGTGAAACACGCCAACCGCCCGCGCATCCACACCTTCATCGGCACCTCGCCGCTGCACCGCGCCATCCCGAACCTCACCATGGACGAGATGGCCGACCGCATCCACGAGACCGTGACCCACGCGCGCAACCTCTGCGACAACGTCCAGTGGTCGCCGATGGACGCGACCCGGACCGAGCATGACTATCTCTGCCGCGTGGTGGAGATCGCGATCAAGGCGGGGGCCACCACGATCAACATCCCCGACACCGTGGGCTACACCGCCCCGCGCGAATCGGCGGACCTGATCAAGATGCTGATCGAGCGGGTACCGGGCGCGGATGAGATCATCTTCGCGACCCACTGCCACAACGACCTCGGCATGGCGACGGCCAACAGCCTTGCCGCTGTGGAAGCCGGTGCGCGGCAGATCGAATGCACGATCAACGGCCTCGGCGAGCGGGCGGGCAACACCGCGCTCGAAGAGGTGGTGATGGCGCTCAAGGTGCGCGGCGACATCATGCCGTACGAGACGCATATCGACACCAAGAAGATCATGCACATCTCGCGCCGCGTCGCGACGGTCTCGGGCTTCCCGGTGCAGTTCAACAAGGCGATCGTCGGCAAGAACGCCTTTGCCCACGAGTCCGGTATCCACCAGGACGGCATGCTCAAGAACAAGGAAACCTTCGAGATCATGCGTCCCGAGGACGTGGGTCTTGCGGGCACCTCGCTGCCGCTCGGCAAGCACTCGGGCCGCGCTGCGCTCCGCGCCAAGCTCAAGGACCTCGGCGTCGATGTGGGTGACAACCAGCTCAAGGATATCTTCGTGCGGTTCAAGGACCTCGCCGACCGCAAGAAGGAGGTCTTCGACGAGGACATCCTCGCGCTGGTGACGGCGGCGATGACCGATGGCGCGGATCACCTCGAGATCGTCTCGCTGAAGGTCGTCTGCGGCACCGGCGGTCCGGCCGAGGCGACGCTCGAGATGGAAGTGGGCGGCGAAGAGAAGTCCTGCGTGATGGAAGGCGACGGCCCGGTCGACGCCACCTTCAAGGCAGTGCGCGCGCTCTACCCGAACTCAGCCCGGCTGCAGCTCTACCAGGTGAACGCCGTCACTGAGGGCACCGACGCGCAGGCCACGGTCTCGGTCCGCCTCGAAGAGGATGGCAAGATCGCCACCGGCCAGTCGGCAGACACCGACACGGTCTACGCCTCGGCCAAGGCCTATGTGAACGCGCTCAACCGCCTGCATGTGCGCCGCAGCAAAACCGGCACCGACCAGAAGGAAATCAGCTACAAGGACGTTGGCTGACCGCCTTCACCGCTGCGACTGAACAAACAAAAGCCCGCTCCAAAAGGAGCGGGCTTCTTGCTTTTTCGTCATCTGGCTGCTCCGGGGCAGGCAGCGAAAGCCTTCACCATCCCAAGCCGGGCAGTTCGGCCGAAGGGAGGTGGCGATCAGCCGAAATGCCCGTCGTAGCCGTGCAGGTGACCGTCCTGCGCGTGGCGCTCTGACCCGCCATGCGGCGAGAAGATAGTGTCGGTGCCTTCCGCATCGCCTGTCTGCCAGATCCAAGCCCGGTCGCCGTCGTAGAGCGCACCGTGCAGCGCGGCGTATTGGCTTTCGACGAACATCACCTCCTGCTGCGCCAGATCGAGCTGCGTGTCATGGGCGGATGCTCCGCCCGCGGAGGGCGTGTCCGGCTCATGTGGCGCAAAGACGAAGGCCTCGGGCTCGTCCTCCTCGGCCATCATCTCGGCGAGAAAGGCGCGCCCCTGCTCCGACAACCCCTGCTCACCGGCATCCAGCTGCGCGGCCTCGGGCTGCGTCTCATGCGACATCGCGGCGCCGCTGTCGCCGAGTGGATCGGACACAGGTTCGCGCTGCGGCACGTTGCCATTTTCCTCGATCCCCATCTCTTCGAGCGGGCCATCGACCGAGAGTTGCATGATTTCCGGCAGGCGCTCGGCCCAGCCGATGCGCCAGCTATCGGCGTAGCTCGCCACCGAAGGCCCCGCCGCATCCTCCGGGGCATGGTCGAGGTCCAGCCAATGGCCGATGCTGATCACCGCATTGCGCAGCCCCCGGACGCTGCCGTCCGCCTCGCCCCGCAGCAACGCCAGCTTCGATTTCCGCCCCTGCGAGAGCGCTTCCTGCTCGTGCGCCAGAGCATCCTCGCTGTAGAACGAGTCCAGCCGGGCTTCGTCGAGCGTGTCGTAATGCACCGCGTTGCGGGTCTCACTTCCTTCGTACCCGAAGGCGCCGGTCGCGAGACCGGCATCCACGAGCGCCAGATCCTGTGCCGTATCGTAGTGATGGACGCCGTTGCCCATCCCCAAGGCCTGCCAGGACCACAGGCTGCGTTCCTGTATCCGTTCCATGGGTTACCCTCATTCGCTCCGTTGCGATGGCATCACATTGGCGCGAAGGGGCGGCAGAAGCGGCGCGGGATCATGGCCGCAAAGTGGACATTTCCCACGTTTTTACATGAACTTGACGGTTTCCGCTTCGAAGGGAGCGCCCTCAGTCCTGACCGGCCTGCAGCTCCTTGAGGATCGCCGCGAGGCCAATACGCCAGTCCGGGCGCGGCAGGCCGAAGGTGGCCTCGGTCGCGCTGTTGTCCATGCGCGAGTTGGCGGGGCGCTTCGCCGGGGTCGGGAACTCCGAGGTCGGAATATCCACCACCTCGCAGGTGATGGCGGCCTGGGCAAATATCTCGCGGGCGAAGTCGGCCCAGCTGACATCGGGACCGCCCGACAGGTGATAGGTGCCCGACTTCGACGGGTCCTCGATCAGCTGGCTGGCGGCTGCGAGGCAGAGCTCGGCGATATCCGCCGCCGGGGTCGGCCCGCCGACCTGGTCGGCGACGATGGTCAACCGGTCGCGCTCGGCCCCGAGTTTCAGCATCGTCTTCACGAAGTTCTTGCCGTGCGCCGAAACCACCCAGGAAGTGCGGATGATCGCATGGGCGCCGCCGGCGGCACGCACCGCCTCCTCACCCGCCAGCTTGGTACGCCCGTAGGCCCCCAGCGGCCCGGTCTGCGCGTCCGGGGCAAAGGGCTGATCGCCCGTGCCGTCGAAGACATAGTCGGTCGAGATGTGGATGAAGGGGATCCCGAGGTCGGCGCAGGCCCGCGCCATGGCACCGGGGGATTCGCCATTGACCCGCGCCGCGGTGACCTCGTCGCTCTCGGCCTGGTCGACGGCGGTATAGGCGGCGGCGTTGATCACCACGTCGGGGGCTTCGGCCCGCACCGCCTCGGCGCAATCGGCCGGATCGGTCAGATCGGCCTCGTCGCGCCCCAGCGCCACCACCGGCGCCCGGCGCTGCACCTCGCGCGCCACTTGCCCCGTGGTGCCGAACATCAGTATCCGCATCTTTTATCCATGTAAGTCAGTGTGTCGGGGTCTGGGCTCAGAGCATCGCCGGCACGACCTGGTCCGGCGGGCGGTGCCCGTCGGCAAAGGTCTTGACGTTGATGATGACCTTCTCGCCCATCTCGATCCGACCTTCCAGCGTCGCCGAGCCCATGTGCGGCAGCATCACCACGTTCGGCATGTTCACCAGGTCCGGGTTGCCCTTGATCTTGTGCTGGTAGACGTCGAGCCCGGCCCCACCCAGCTCACCCGCCTTGAGCATCCGGGTCAGCGCGGATTCGTCGATCACCTCGCCGCGCGAGGTGTTGACCAGCACCGCCGAGGGCTTCATCAGCCGCAGCCGCCGGGCGTTCAGCAGGTGGAAGGTCGACGGCGTGTGCGGGCAGTTGACCGAGACCACGTCCATCCGCGCCACCATCTGGTCGAGGCTCTCCCAATAGGTGGCCTCCAGCGCCTCTTCGGTCTCGTCGCGCAGGCGGCGGCGGTTGTGGTAGTGGATCTGCATGCCGAAGGCAGAGGCGCGCCGCGCCACCGCCTGGCCGATCCGCCCCATCCCGAGGATGCCGAGCCGTTTTCCGCCGAGCCGCGTGCCAAGGAAGGCGGTCGGTGCCCAGCCGGCCCAGTTGCCCTCCTGCATGGTGGCGAGCCCCTCCTGCATGCGGCGCATCACCGCCAGCATCAGCCCCATCACCATGTCGGCGGTATCGTCGGTCATCACCCCGGGCGTGTTCGACACCATGATGCCCCGCGCCCGCGCGGTTTCCACGTCGATATGATCGACACCCGCGCCATAGTTAGCAATCAGCTTCAGTCGCGGACCGGCCTGGGCGATCAGCCCGGCGTCGATCTGATCGGTCAGAGTCGGCACCAGAACGTCGGCCTCGGCCATCGCTGCGGTCAATTCCGCGCGAGTCATCGCGAGGTCGTCGGTGCGCAGTTTGACGTTGAAAAGCTCGCTCAGGCGGGTTTCAACCACCTCCGGCAAACGTCGCGTGACGACAACAGTCAGGCGTTTCTGCGGCATTCCGGTCAGGGCCTCCCTTTCCTTACGCTCTTCGCTTTGGCACACTGTCGCAAGCATGCACGGGGCACAAGAACCCCGGCGTAAAATCTCGAGCAGGACAGACACGATGGTCAGGACTTCTGTGTTGGCGGGGCTGCTTGCCGCCCTGCTCTGCGGCACGGCCGCGCAGGCGGCCGAGGAGCGCGGGCCGGTCACCAACCTGCCGCTGCCGCGCTACGTTTCACTCAAGACCGGCGAGGGCAACGCCCGGCGCGGCCCCTCGCTCACCCACCGCATCGATTGGGTCTACAAGCGTCGCGACATGCCGCTGGAGATCACCGCCGAATACGGCCACTGGCGCCGGGTGCGCGACAAGGACGGTGTCGGCGGCTGGATCCATTACGCGCTGCTCTCGGGCGTGCGCACGGTGCTGGTCGAGGAAGACATGCTCGAATTGCACCAGCGTCCCGACCCCGCCACGCCCGTCGAGGCGAAGCTGGCGATCGGGGTGATCGCCCACCTCGAGCATTGCGAGAAGGACTGGTGCGAGCTGTCCGCCGGCGGCTACGCGGGCTGGGCTCCCAAGACCGCGGTCTGGGGCGTCGGGCCGGACGAGATTCTCGAATAGACCCGCTCAGGGCTGCCAGCGGTAGAGGATGTCGAACGCCTCCTCGCCAACGGGCTCGAAACCACAGGCGCGATAGAAGGCGTTGGCCGGGCTCCCCTTCAGCGCCATGAGCCGGATTGGCAGGCCAGCCACGCGCGCCTTTTTCTGTAGCCTGCCGATCACCCTCCGCCCGAGGCCGAGGCCGCGCGCCCCGTCGGCAAGATACAGGTGATCGAGGTAGAGCTCGCCCGGCCGCTGCCGCAGCACGTAGAAGCCGGCGATCTCCTCCCCGCGCAGCAGCACCACCGTGTCCGAGGCCACGAACCCATCGAGAAACCGGCGACGCACACGCTCCTGGTCGTAGCGCCCGAGCGCCTCGAGGCTGGGGCGCATCGCCTCGGCGCGAATCTCGGCGAGCCGGGGCGCATCTTCTGGCACGGCAGGGCGGTGGATGAGGGTCATCTGGTCGGTCCTTTGGCTCCGCCATTCTTTAGCCATGCGTGCCGCACGCGGAAACGGCAAACGGCTGCTGCCCTTTCAGCCGGTCATCTCAGGTGGCCTCTCGGCGTCACCGCGCAGCCGGTTGTGCTCGGCGTCGCGCTCCGCTACCGCATGATGCAATGTTATTACATAACAGAATCACTGATACGTCTTGGAAAGGCCAACAAAGATGAAGACAGATTTCCCCGGACTGCTTGCAGTCCTCGCGCTTGGCATCGCGCTTCCGCTCGCATCCGCCGCAGAGGCGGAAAGCTCCAAGGAGCACGCTCATGAGCACACGCATGACCATGCCCACGAGCACGACCACGGCGACGACGCGATCTACAAGGGGTACTTCGTCGACGCCCAGATCGCCGCACGTCCGCTCTCGGACTGGGAAGGCGACTGGCAATCTGTCTACCCGCTGCTGCGGGACGGCACGCTGGCGCCGGTCATGGCGCACAAGGCCGAAAGCGGCGACAAGAGCGCAGAGGCCTACACCGCCTATTACGAGGTCGGCTACGCCACCGAGGTGGACCGGCTCACCATCGCGGGTGACAAGGTGAGCTTCCATGAAGGCGGGAAGGTCGTCTCGGGCACCTACGAGAGCGACGGCCACGAGGTGCTGACCTACGCCAAGGGCAATCGCGGCGTGCGTTACATCTTCGCCAAGACCGCGGGCGACGCCGAGGCGCCCGCCTTCATCCAGTTCAGCGACCACCGCATCGCCCCGGCCAAGGCCGACCACTATCACCTCTACTGGGGAGATGACCGCGCCGCGCTGCTCGAAGAGGTCACCAACTGGCCGACCTATTACCCGTCGGGGCTGAGCGGATCGCAGATCGTCGACGAGATGCTGGCGCACTGAGCGCGGCAAGGCGAAACAGGTGACGGGCGCGGGACGCGCGCCCGTTCCGGGATCAGGCGGCCTGCCGGATCAGCAGGGCCGATTCCCGCGCCGTGAGGTTGCGCCGCGCATGCGCGCCATAGTCCGCCGGGCGCAGGTCGACGCCGGGCAGCAGCGCCAGAAGCCTCGCGCGGTCGATCTCGGACAGGCTGGACAGCGCGGTGTTCGCCGGGTGGAAACTCTCGGTCTCGACACCATTGGCAAAGACGATCTCGTGCCGGGGCAGCAGCAGGTGCACATATGTCACCTCGCGCACCCGCAGGTCGCGGCAGATGGTCGAGCCATTCACCAGGTGCTTGGCCGCGACCAGCACCTCGTCGGTGTTGAACAAAGACCGCGCCACGGCGCCGCGGATCAGCATCCGGTGTTCGGGCGAGACGAGGAATTCATCGTCCGGGCGCTCAATGCCGAAGGCGCCGGCCCTGATGCGCACCGGCCGCAGCTCGGGAAGCACATGCAGCCGTGCGCCGCTCATCCGGCGGCTGCCGACCCAATGCACCGGCTGCAGGCCGTCATCCTTGGTCTGCACCATGTCGCCCTCGCGCAGGGTCTCGACCGCGACCTGTCCGCGCGACGTCAGGATGCGCGTCCCTACTGCAAAGCAGATCACCCCGCCGCCGTCCGGACGTTCCTTGTCGGCCCGCAGGCTCATGCCACCGGCGGTATGCACGATCCAGAGGTCCCGGCCCGGCGGCGGCACGTCGTCGAGGAACATCAGCAGAGGGCGAGGGCTGTCGGCAATGTCGATCCGGGTCACGGTGTAGCTCTTCAGCCCGTCCGAAACGACGAATCCGGCGTCCAGCGTACCGGGCACCATGCCGGGCGCAGCCGATCCGGCCAGCGCCTCGCCGACCAGGCGGCGCACCTGGGCGGCCGCGCGTCTGCGACGCGCCGCTTCTCCGTCTCCCCGGTCTTGCTCCGACGCGCCCGTAAGCCCATCAACCCTTACAACGTCACCATTCCAGGCCCAGCGGGCCCCGACTTGCAGGGAGGACGGCGGTGCGGCCTTGAGGCCATCTATGCGCGTCTGCGACCAAGAGACGACAAACGTGCCATGCAAGGCCGTTGTCATGTCCTGAAATCCTGCTCTCGTTTTCTTCTTGTATGCTGATTTCAAGATACCAAGCCGCAAGCACCTGTCCTAGCGGCAAAGACACGATATCAAGCCCGCCAGCTGACCCAATTTGTGTCAGTTTCTTGCGTCAGCGGAGCCAAATCGAAAGCGATGCAACCATCGAGTGCAGCAGTGTCAAAATGGCGACAGATAACGGAGCGCCGGGGCGTCACTCTCGGTCCGAGTCGACGCTGATGCGCGACACCCCGACGCGCCCCGGCCTCGCCGGCCTGCGCCATTGGACAAGATCGCGATTGCGGGATAACACGCGGACAGCTCAAGATCAGGGATCCTAATGTCCGAAACCCCCTCCGACATCGCCCGCAAGGTGCTGGCCACCGAGACCGAGGCGCTGGTGCGCCTCTCGGACGAGCTTCCGGCCGATTTCGACGCCGTGGTCGCGCTGCTGCTGAACATCCGCGGGCGGGTCATCGTCTCCGGCATGGGCAAGTCCGGCCATGTCGCGGCAAAGATCGCCGCCACGCTTGCCTCCACCGGCACCCCGGCGCAATTCGTCCACCCCGGCGAGGCCAGCCACGGGGATCTCGGCATGATCACCTCGGCCGACGCGGTGATCCTGATCTCCAACTCCGGCGAGACCCGCGAGCTGGCCGACATGATCGGCTACTGCGCGCGCTTCTCGATCCCGATGATCGCCATCACCAAGCGCGCCGAAAGCACGCTGGCCAGCGCCGCCGACCATATCATGCTGCTGCCCGACGCCCCCGAGGCCTGCGCCATCGGCATGGCGCCGACCACCTCGACGACGCTGTGCATGGCGCTCGGCGACGCGCTGGCGGTGGCGCTGATGAGCAACCGCGGTTTCGGCCGCGACAGCTACGCGCATTTCCACCCCGGCGGCTCGCTCGGCGCGGCGCTGCTGCGGGTCTCGGCGGTGATGCACAAGGGTGACGAGCTGCCCGTGGTCAGCCCTGACACCCCGATGAGCGAGGCGCTGGTGGTCATGTCGCAAAAGGGCTTCGGCGTCGCCGCCGTGGTGACGGACGGCCAGGTTGCAGGCATCATCACCGACGGCGACCTGCGCCGCAACATGGAGGGGCTGCTGGAGCGCCGCGCGGGCGAGGTTGCCACGCCCGGCCCGATGGTCACCCGCCCCGAAACGCTATTGACGGAGGCACTCGGCGTGCTCAACGCGAACAAACGGACGGTCCTTCTGGTGGTCGACGAGGCCGAGCGCCTCGTCGGGCTGCTGCATATCCACGACGCGCTGCGGGCAGGTGTCGCATGAGCGCGGTCATCTTCATCCCCGCCCGCTACGCCTCGAGCCGCTATCCGGGCAAGCCGCTGGTCGAACTGGCCGGCGCCACCGGCGAGAAGAAGAGCCTGATCCAGCGCGCCTGGGAAGCCGCGCTGACGGTCGAAGGTGTCTCGGCGGTCTACGTTTTGACCGACGACGACCGCATCGCCGAGGCCGCGAAGGGCTTTGGTGCCGAGGTGCTGATGACCTCCTCCGAGGCGCGCAACGGTACCGAGCGCTGCGCCGAGGGCGTGGCACAACTGTCCGGTGAGCCGGAGATCGTCATCAACCTTCAGGGCGATGCGCCGCTGACCCCGCCTTGGTTCATCGAGGCGCTGATCGCCGCCATGCAGGACCCCAAGGTCGAGATGGCCACCCCGGTGCTGAAGACCGATCCCGAGACGCTGGCGAACTTCGTCACCGACCGCCACGCCGGCCGCGTCGGCGGCACCACGGCGGTGATGCGCGCCGACGGCACCGCGCTCTATTTCTCCAAGGAAGTTCTGCCCTACGTCGGCAACCTCGAGACCCCGCCCGAGGTCTGGCACCACGTCGGCGTCTACGGCTACCGCCCGGACGCCCTGCGCCGCTACGCCGCCTGGCCCGAGGGTCCGATCGAGCGCGCCGAGGGGCTCGAGCAGCTGCGCTTCCTGGAAAATGGCGGCACCGTCACCTGCGTGCCCGTCGAAGCCCGCGGCCGGGTGTTCTGGGAGCTCAACAACCCCGTCGACGTGGCCCGCATCGAGGCCGTTCTGAAGAAGGAAGGCATCGCATGACCGCCCAGAAGCCCACGATGAAACCCGTCGCCGTCAAATCCGTCACCTTCGCCAATGACGCGCCGCTGGCGCTGATCGCCGGGCCGTGCCAGCTCGAAAGCCTCGAGCACGCCCGCATGCTGGCCGAGAAGATCGCCGAGGCCGCCGAGGCCGCGCGCACCCCCTGGGTGTTCAAGGGCAGCTTCGACAAGGCCAACCGCTCCTCGCTCTCGGGCAAGCGCGGCATCGGCATGGAGGCGGGGCTGTCGATCCTGTCGCAGATCGGCGCGGAGTTCGGTGTGCCGGTGCTCACCGACATCCACACCGCCGATCAATGCGCCGCGGTGGCCGAGGCGGTCGACATCCTGCAAATCCCCGCCTTCCTGTCGCGCCAGACCGACCTGCTGCTCGCCGCCGGCGAGACCGGCGCGGCGATCAACGTGAAGAAAGGCCAGTTCCTCGCGCCCTGGGACATGGCAAACGTGGCCTCCAAGATCGCCAGCACCGGCAATGAGCGGCTGCTGCTCTGCGAGCGCGGCGCGAGCTTCGGCTACAACATGCTGGTCTCGGACATGCGCTCGCTGCCGATCATGGCGGAAACCGGCTACCCGGTGGTCTTCGACGCCACCCACTCGGTGCAGCTGCCGGGCGGACAGGGGACGTCCTCGGGCGGCCAGCGGCAATACGTGCCGACGCTGGCCCGCGCCGCCGTCGCCGTGGGCTGCGCCGCGGTCTTCATCGAAACGCATGAGGACCCGGACAACGCGCCCTCGGACGGGCCGAACATGGTGCCGGTGGACCAGCTCGGCGCGCTGCTGACCAAGCTGCGCGCGCTCGACGAGGTGGCCAAGGAGGCCTGAGTTCGAGGGGGGGGCCGCGAGGCCCCCTTCTCTTTAGCGGAAGAGCTGCAGCACCAGCGGTGCCAGCAGGCCGGTCAGAACCGCGTTCATCCCCATGCCGATCCCGGCAAAAGCCCCGGCGGTGGGATTGACCTGCAGCGCCCGCGCGGTGCCCACGCCATGCGCCGCAACGCCGGTGGCAAAGCCCCGCCCGCGCCAGTCGCGCAGCCCCAGCGCGTTCAGCATCGGCGTCACCGCGATCGCCCCGATCATTCCAGTAAGCAGCACCAGCACCGCGGTCATCGCCGGATCGCCGCCGAGTTTTTCGGAGATACCGATCGCCACCGGCGCGGTCGCCGATTTCGGCGCCAGCGAGGCCAGCAGGCCGAAGTCTGCCCCCAGAAGCCACGCGAGCCCGAGCGCCGAGACAACTGCCGTCAGCGAGCCCGCCAGCAGCGCCAGCGCCATGGGCAGCGCCGCCTTGCGCACCCGCCGCAGGTTGGCATGCAGCGGCAGCGCCAGCGACACGGTCGCCGGGCCGAGCATGAAGTGGACGAATTGCGCGCCCTCGAAATAGGTCTCGTAGGGCGTGCCCGTGGCCAGCAGCAGCCCGCCCAGCACGATCACCGACAGCAGCACCGGGTTGAACCAGGGCTTGCCACGCGACAGGCGGAAGATGCGGTCGCCGATCCAATAGGCGACCAGCGTCGCGGTGAGCCAGAGCAGCGGCCCGCTCTCGAGGTAGGACCAGATCAGCAGCGGGTCGGTCATGCCTCTTCCTCCTCGTCGACGTTGCCGGTGAGCCGCGCCACATACTCGAAGGTCAGCGCCCCGACGCAGATCGCCAGCAGCGTCGAGCCGATAAGCGACACGCCGATCGCCAGCGCATGCGCCGACAGGTCCGACAGCCGCGCCACCGCCCCCACGCCCACCGGCACGAAGAGCAGCGAGAGGTTCTGCAGCAGGAAGCTCGCCACCGGCCGGATCAGCGCCAGCAGCCGCTCGGACAGCGCCATGCCGATCACCATCGCCACCATCGCCAGCACCGGCCCGGGCAGCGGCAGGGAGAACATGCGCGAGATCACTTCGCCGCAGAGCTGGAAGAGCAGCAAGGTGATGATTCCGGAGACTATGGCGGGCATGGGCTGACCTCTTGGTGGTGTTGCATGCCGCCACCTAACGGCTGACCCAAGGGCAAGTCGAGAGGGCGGCGGCCCGCGCCGCGGCAATGCCCCGTGCCGAAGGGCAGCTCGCCGCGGCGGTCCTGCGTTTCTGCCGCGGAAACAGGCACCGCGCCCGCCCTTTCGCCCAGGTTCAAATATCCCGAAGGAATCGCCGCAGGTAGCGGGGGCAGAACCCCCTCTTTCTCTTGCGCGCAGCTGGCGGACAAAGCCTGTCGCACAAACGAAAAAGGCCACCCTGAGCGGGTGGCCTTTTCTCTGATCCAGTCTCCGGAAATGCTCCCGGGAAACCGTGGTGCCGCTGAAGGGACTCGAACCCCCGACCCCATCATTACGAATGACGTGCTCTACCAGCTGAGCTACAGCGGCACTGGTGGGCGGCCTCTTAGCACCGGGGCCGCCGCAGGAAAAGGCCTATTTTGCCTTCTCGGGTTCGCGGTTCGACTCGCCACCCGCCACCGTGTCCTCGACGGTCTCGGCGTCGGGCACTGCTGCCTTCGGATCGGCCGGAGCTTCGGCGCTGGCCTCTGTCTCCGCGCCCGGCTTCGGCGTCGGCGTCAGCACCTCCGGAGCCTCTTCGGCGGCTTCCGGCGCGCCCTTGCCGCGGTCCTCGAGCGAGCCGATGATCAGCGGCAGCATCTCGGCCCCGGCGGGGGCGACGTCGGACTGCGGCGGGGTGCGCCAGCTCAGCGTGTCGAAGCCTTCGCAATTGCCGCAGACCGGCACCCATTCGGCATGCACATGGTTGCACTTGTCGCAGACCCACTGCGGACCACGCGGCGCCAGCAGGGCCTTGGCCAGCCAGCCGCGCACCACGGCCTCGTCGGCGCCCTCGCCCTTGGCGATGGCCGCCATGACGGTCAGCACGCGGGCATCGGCATCGGTCTCGGCCAGATTGCCCACGGCGCGGCGCGCTTCGGGGAAATCCTCCGCGGCGAGCGCCAGTTCCGCCTTGAGAAGCTTGGTCTCGCGGTGCTCGGGGTTGACCGAGGTGAGCGTGCCGAAGCGCTTCATCCGCGCCGCGGGGGTCTCGTCCGGGGAGATCTCGGCGAAGGCCGCGGCGAGGTCCGGGTGCGGCTGTACCGACCAGGCCTTCTTCAGCAGGCGGGTCGCCAGCTTGGGCTTGTCCTGCGCGATGTAGGAGCGCGCCGCCATGGCTGCCCCGGGGATCAGGTCGGGCGAGCCCTTGGACGCGGCGATCGCTGCCTCGCGGGCCTCAATCGGCTTGTCCTCATCCATGATGTCCTTGGCTTCCGAGAGCGCCAGCACCGCATCGCGGCGACGGTAGACGTCGCGCGGCAGGGCCCCGTGCTTGAGCTTGGCCGAGAGCGTCTTGCGCGCACCCTGCCAGTCATGCTTCGAGGCCTGCAGTTGCAGCAGGACGTCCTGGATTTCCTCGTGCTTGGGCTTGAGGGCAAAGGCGCGTTCGGCCAGCTTCAGCGCGGTGTCCGTGTCGCCCTTTGCCAGCTTCTGCTTCATCATCCCGCGGATGCCGACGAAGCGGGTCTGCTCATTGGTGATGAGCGCCTTGTAGACCTCTTCGGCCTTGCGGCTGTCGCCGGTCATCTCGGCGGCCTGCGCGGTCAGCAGCTGGGTCAGCGCGGGCTTGTGCAGGTAGCGCTCGGCCTTCTGCGCCTTGGCCATCGCCAGCTTGCCCTCGCCCGAGGCGAGCGCCAGCAAACCCTCGGACATGGCCTGGTAGCCCTTGCGCTCGCGGTTGCGGTCGAAATAGCGCGACAGCGCGGTGTCATCGCCATTGATGAACTTCAGCACCGCGATGAGCAGCGACACCAGCTTGAAGACCACCCACAGCATGAAGACCAGCACGATGGCGGCAATCACCGACTGCAGCGGCCCGAGGGTGAACTCCATCCCGCCGGCGGTGACCTGGATGCCGCCCTGGCTTTCCATCAGGTAGCCGGCCCCGAGGGTCAGCCCCGCCACGGCGGCGACGAAGAGAACGATTTTCAGAAGTGACCAAAGCATGAAAACGATCCCTTACCCTCAGTTCTGGTTCAGTGTCTGTGCGACGGCATCGGCGCCGTCGAGCGCCGCCTTGCGCGTCTCGGCGCGGGCGGTCCAATCGGCCAGCTCGGCCTGCGCCGGCTCGGGCAGGGCCGAGAGCTCGCTCAGCACGGTGCCGAGATCGCCCGAACGCAGCGCCGCCTCGGCGCGCGACAGCACGGCATCGGGGTCATCCCCCGCGCGCGGCTCGACCGAGCGCGCGCCAAGCTGGTTGGCGAAGAAGGTGGTGACGCGGCTGGCGGTGTCCTCGTTGGTCGACTCGGCGCGGCGCGCGGCCGAGAGCGCATCGCGCGCGGCGGGCGGGAACTCCGCCTCCAGCGCCGAGAGGGTCGGCACGCCGTCTCCCGCCGGGCCGCCGAGCCCCTCGGGCACGTCCACGCCGTTCTCCTGCATGGTCTGGATCGCAGCCGCATAGGGCGCGCCGTCGCGCAGGGCCGTTTCCACATCGGCGAGCGCCGAGCGCGACTCGGCGACCATCGCCTGATCCGATGCCGCCTCGCGGGCCTGCATCGCTTCCTGCGTCATCTGCTCGACCTCGGCGCGCTGCGTCTCGATCGCGGTGCGCACGTCGGCCAGTGCCTTTTCATAGGCGGCCATGGCCTCGGGCGAGACCGACTCCGACAACCATTGGTTCTGCATGTCCTCGATGCGGGTCTGCAGCTGCCCCACCTGCTCGGTGAGCGTCACCGCCGAGCCTTCGGCAGCCTGCATCCGCGCGCCAAGATCGGCGGCAGAGCTTTCCAGCCCAGAGAGATCGATGCCGCCGACCTGTGCCGCGGTTTCGGCGACCGTGCCGCTCAGGGCCTCGATCTCTTCGGAGTGCGCCGACAGCGCCGCCGAGGTTTCGGCCTCGAAGCTCGCGCCGCCATCGCCGAAGGGGAAACTGCCGGACTGGTAGCTCGAAGCGCACCAGCCGAGCGCCGCGGCGACGATGCCCCCAAGCGCCATGGGCACGAAGCCGCCCTTGCGTTCGACCACGGTCTCGCGGACCACTTCACGCAGCGGTACGGCAGCCGCGGCGGCGGTGCCGCCGAAACCGGCGGAAACGGTGTCGGGACCTGCCGCGATGCTGTCATCCTCTGCGGCGATCAGCGTGTCGGCGTCCTTGCCGACGTCGGCTTCGCTGTCCAGTTCCATCGCCTCGCCGACGGAATGGATCGATTCCATCGAGCTGGCAGGTTCGGGCGCGACGGTGTCGTCTGCCTCGGCGCTAGCCAGCGAGTCCTCGGTGGACAGCGTGTCCATGCCCTCGGTGCCGATCAGCGTGTCGCCCTCTCCGGGGGTATCGCTGCCGGCATCATCATCGGCGGGCGCATCCTCGGCCCCGGCCTCGAGGCTCTCGGCCCCGGCGGCGTTCTTCACCTCGTCGCCCAGCGTATCCTCGGCATCGGCGGCAACCGTCTCCGGCATCCCGGAGTCCGGCGTGTCCTGATCGGATGTCTCTGCGGGGGACGCCCCGGCCTCGGGCGTGCCGGTGTCAGTCATGCCGGTGTCGGGCGTTTCCGTCCCGGTGGCTTCGGCACCGGGGGCTTTGCCCTCCTCCGGCTTGTCCCCTTCCGGCTGCTTCTTGGCGTCTAGAGGCTTCTTCTTGTCGGCCACGCGGTCCACCCTTTCAATCTGTCGCTCGCGGATCCTCAGCGGATCCCGCGTCACTTCCATAACTTTTCACGGACCCGCCGCGATCCACAAGCGAACGCGCGCATTCTAGGAGCTTTTCCACCGACTTACGCATCAGCCCGGCGTCGGGTCGCAAAACAATCTCTGAGTCGTGAACATAGAGGCCGGAGAGGGCCGCTTCCACCTCCGCGCTCATATATGCGGCGAAAAGCGGCGCGGTAGCGTTAACGTCCCGGGCTGCGACCGCGAAAATCCGGGCGCTGCGCGGTGAAAAAAGCGGCACAACGACCGGGGTTTGCCCGCGCAGGGCCGAGATCGCCGCCGCGCAGAGCGGGCGAGTCGGCTGGTCGTAGACCACCGCCTCGGCGCAGGGCTGCCCGGCGGAGGTGAGTCGCGCCGCCAGATCGCCCCGCGCGTGGGTGCCGCGCAGGTGCAGCAGCCGCCCCCCGGGGCGCTCGGACAGAACCAGCGCCAGCAGCGTCTCGGCGTCGCCCTGCGCCACCCGCGGCGCGAGGCCGGCGTCGCGCGCCGCGCGCGCCGTGGCCTCGCCAACCGCATAGCACAGGGGCAGAACCGGCCCGTCCAGCTCCGCATAGGCCCGCACGCCGTTTGCCGAGGTGAAGACCAGCCCGGTGATCCCCGCCATCTCCGGCAGCGGGCCGGTGGTCTCGATCTCGATCAGCGGGCTGATGAGGGGCACGAACCCGGTCACTCCGGCGTCCATCAGCTCCGCGGCAAAGCGCTCGGAGGCCGCGCGAGGCCGGGTGAGCAGCAGGAAGGGCTGGGAATCTGGCATCCTTGCTCCGCGAGTGTCGGGCCGGGATTGTGAGGACCCTGTACTGGTGGTAGCTGCAGGAACAAAGGGATGCAACGGACGTGCCGATGCCTGAACTGACGATCCTCGGACTGGAAAGCAGCTGTGACGACACCGCCGCCGCCGTGCTGCGCGGGCAGGAGGTCCTGTCCTCGGTGGTGCTCGGCCAGGCGGAACTGCACGCGGCCTTCGGCGGCGTGGTGCCCGAGATTGCCGCCCGCGCCCATGCCGAGAAGCTCGATCTGGCCGTGGAACAGGCGCTGGTGCAGGCCGGCGTGCCGGTGAGCGAGCTCGACGCCATCGCGGTGACCGCGGGCCCCGGGCTGATCGGCGGCGTGCTCTCGGGCGTGATGATGGGCAAGGGCATCGCCGCGGCCATCGGCAAGCCGCTGATCGGGGTGAACCACCTTGCCGGTCACGCGCTGACACCGCGGCTGACCGATGGCCTGGCCTATCCCTACCTGATGCTGCTGGTCTCGGGCGGGCATTGCCAGTTCCTGATCGTGCGCGGCCCGCAAGACTTCAAGCGGCTCGGCGGCACCATCGACGACGCCCCCGGCGAAGCCTTCGACAAGACCGCCCGCCTGCTCGGGCTGCAACAGCCCGGCGGCCCCTCGGTCGAGGAGGCCGCGAAGTCCGGCGACGAGAAGCGCTTCCGCTTTCCGCGTCCGCTGCTCGACCGCGAGGGCTGCGATCTGTCGTTCTCGGGTCTGAAAACCGCGCTGCTGCGGATGCGCGACAAGCTGATCGAGGAACAGGGCGGGCTGCACCGGCAGGACGTGGCCGATCTCTGCGCCGGGTTCCAGGCGGCGGTGCGCGACGTTCTGGCCGAGAAGACCCGCCGCGCCATGCGTGCCTATCTCGAGGAAAACCCCGCCGAGCCCGCGCTGGCCGTGGCCGGGGGCGTTGCCGCCAACAAGGCCCTGCGCGGGGCGCTCGAGGCGCTCTGCGAAGAGCACGGCGTCACCTTCACCGCGCCGCCGCTGCGGCTCTGCACCGACAATGCGGCGATGATCGCCTATGCCGGGGGTGAGCTGCTGGCAGCGGGCGAGGTCTCGGACATGACCCTTGCGGCCCGCCCGCGCTGGCCACTCGACAAGGCCGCCGCACCCTTGCTCGGCTCGGGCAAGAAGGGAGCCAAGGCATGATCGGCGTTCTGGGCGCGGGGGCTTTCGGTACGGCGCTGGCCGTTGCGCTGTCCCGCGATGGCCGGCAGGTGATGCTCTGGGGCCGCAACGAAGGCACCATGGCCGAGATGGCGCGGACCCGCGAGACCGCCCGCCTGCCCGGCGTGACCCTGCCCGAAGGCATCGAGATCACCGCCGACATCGCCCGTGCCGCCAGCGCCGAGACGCTGCTTCTGGCAGTGCCGATGCAGACGCTTTCCGCTGTGTTGGGGTCTATTTCGGCCTCGCTCGACGGGCAGAAACTGGTCGCCTGCTGCAAGGGCATCGACCTGGCCACCGGCGAGGGGCCGAGCCATGTCATCGCCCATGCCAAACCCGGTGCCCTGCCCGCGATCCTCACCGGGCCCAGCTTTGCCGCCGACATCGCCCGCGGCCTGCCCACCGCGCTGACGCTGGCCTGCGAGGATGCCGAGGCGGGGCTGGTGCTGCAGCACGTGCTTTCGACAAAGACGCTTCGGCTCTATCGCAGCACCGATGTCACCGGCGCCGAGGTCGGCGGCGCGCTGAAGAACGTCATGGCCATCGCCTGCGGCGCCTGTATCGGCGCCGGGTTCGGCGACAGTGCCCGTGCCGCGCTGATGACCCGCGGCTTCGCCGAGATGACCCGCCTCGCGGTACACCTGGGGGCAAAACCAGAGACTATTACGGGACTTTCCGGCCTTGGCGACCTGGCGCTCACCTGCACCTCGGAGCTGTCGCGCAATTACCGCTACGGTCAGGCGCTCGGCCGCGCGGAGGGCTTCGATCCTTCGGTGACCGTCGAAGGTGCCGCCACCGCCCGAGCCGTGGCTGCCCTCGCGGAGCGCGTGGGGATCCCCATGCCGGTCTCCGGCGTTGTCGCCGCGCTGACCGAAGGCAAAGTCACCATTTCCGAAGCTCTCGATGAGCTTCTTTCCAGACCCCTGAAGGAGGAATAACCATGCTCGTCGCTCTCGTCGCCAAGGACAAAGCCGGGGCCCTGCAGATCCGCAAGGACACCCGCGCCGAACACCTCGCCTATATCGAGCGTACCGGTGTCGTCGCGCAGGCCGGCCCGCTGCTGGATGAGGCCGGCGAGATGGCCGGCAGCCTGGTGATCCTCGACGTCGCCGACATGGCCGCCGCGCAGGACTGGGCCGACAAGGACCCCTATGCGCTGGCGGGCCTCTTCGAGAGCGTCACGCTGACCGCCTGGAAGAAAGTCATCGGCTGAGGATTTTGCGATGAGATACTGGCTCTTCAAGTCCGAGCCCTCGACCTGGTCCTGGGAGGACCAGGTCGCCAAGGGCGAGGCGGGCGAGGAATGGGACGGCGTCCGCAACTATCAGGCGCGCAACTTCATGCGCGAGATGAAGCTCGGCGACCGTGGCTTCTTCTACCACTCGCAGAAGGAGAAGGCCGTCGTCGGCGTGATAGAGGTCTGCGCCGAGGTGCATCCCGACAGCAAGGCCGATGACCCGCGCTGGGAATGCGTGGACATCAAGGCGATCGAGAAGCTGCCGACCCCGGTCACGCTCGACGAGATCAAGGGCGACCCGGCGCTGTCCGAAATGGCACTGATCAAGCAGTCGCGCCTGTCGGTGCAGCCGGTGACCGAGGCCGAGTTCGCGCATATCTGCGCCAGGGGCGGCCTGAAGCCCTGATCCGGCGCTGAAAGCCGCTAGGCAGCGCGCCGCCTTTGCGGCAGGCTTTCTGCATGAGCGGAGGAGGCTGCCATGGACTTCATCAGCGTGCTCGTCGCGGCGCTGGCCGGATGGCTGTTCGGCGCGGCGTGGTACATGACCCTGTCGAAACCCTGGCTCGCGGCCTCGGGCATCGACTGCGACGAGACCGGCAAGCCGAAGAACGCCAGCGCCCTGCCCTTCGTGCTCTCGGCCATCGCCATGCTGCTGGTGGCGGGCATGATGCAGCACATCTTCCACATGGCCGGGATCACCACCGCCGGCGCCGGGCTGATCGCGGGGCTCGGCATCGGCCTGTTCTTCATCTCGCCCTGGATCATGATCAACAACGCCTACGGGCAGCGCCCCTTCAGGCTGACACTGATCGACGGCGGCTACGCCACCTTTGGCTGCGCGGTGATCGGGCTGGTGCTGGCGCTGTTCTGACACCGGGCACACCGTGGGGCCTAACAAGGCAGGAATCCAATAGGGCTGGAGTTCAGGAAAGCAGGATTCCAAGAAAGCAGGGGTCCGGCAATGGCCGGACCCCTGCGCCACCCCGCGCGCTCCCACGCACGCTTTGGAGGAACTGGACCCGACCGTTCTGGCCGAGCCTCGAAAATCGCACGTCCGTCGCCCTGGGGCAAAGACGAAGTGTCTAGAATTCTAGAGGTCGCGCGTCGGAGCCGGCCTCCTCAGGCCCGGATTCCTCGGGCCCGGACGCCTCAGCCGTAAACGCTGTCCTTGCCGAAATGCTTCACGAGCATGTAGTAGACGACCGCCCGGTACTTGTTCCGCTCGGAGTGGCCGTAGGTCTCGATCACCGAATGGATGGCGTCCATCAGCTCCGGCCCGTCCTCCAGACCCAGCTTCTTGACCAGGAAGCTGTCCTTCACTGTTTCCAGTTCGTGATCCTGGCTGGCGGCCACCGTCGAGGCGTCGGCGTTGTAGATCGACGGGCCGCAGCCGATGGTGACCTTGGTGAGCAGGTCCATGTCGGGCTCCATGCCGCACTTGCCACGCAGGTCCTCGGCGTATTTCTCGATCAGCTCGTCCCGTTTGCCCATGTCACTCTCCCTTGCAACTGCATGTTCCGGCGCGACCGGAACGACCGTGCCTGAGCCGACTATAGTCGGCCCTGATTGTTGATAAAGAGAAGAAAATCGCCTGTTTTGCCGCATAGGTTTACGTAGCGGTACCCTGTTAAGCTTTTTTTAGTGACAAACCCGTGACGTCGCCCGCAGCATGGTCCAGAGAGCAACAGGCCGTGCAGACCCGGAAAACGGGCATCGCGGTCTGCTTTCAGAACGCAGAAACCGGGGAATTCCAATGGCAACAGAGACGTTTGTCGTCGCCTATGAGAACAAGGAAGGTGATGACGGCCTGCTCGATTACGCAATCGCGCGGGCCAAGAAGGACAATGCAGCCCTGCTGCTGGTCCATATCCTCGAATGGTCGCCCTACAAGTTCCTGACCCCTCAGGAGCTCGAAGAGCGCCACGCCCGCCGCAAGGAGGAACTGGCGCGGGCCAAGGAGGTGATCCTCGATCCGGCGCTCGCCAAGGTCGCCGCGGCGGGGCTCGAGGGTGACTGCCGCATCCGCTACGGCTCGGTCGTCGAACTGGTCGTCGAGATCGCGGCCGAAGCAAAGGCCAGCATGATCTTCGTCGGCCGATCCGGCACGCAATCCATGACCGCGCGCATTTTCGGATCCGTGCCGCTGGGGCTCGCGCAGATCGCCCCCGTGCCCACCGTCATCGTGCCCTGAGCCGTTGGAGAGCCTCATGAAACCCATTCAATTTGCCACCCGCGCCGCCTTGCCGGCCCTCGGTATCGCGCTCGCCGCGCTTCCCGCACAGGCGCAGGAAGCGGCGCACAGCGTCGACGAAAAGATCAACGAGGTCGTCGGCTCCGTCACCGGCCCCTTCGTCAACTTCATCTTCGCCCCCTTCCCCGGCACGTCCTTCCCGTGGATCGTGCTCTGGCTGGTGGTGGCGGCGACGATCTTCACGCTCTACTTCGCCTTCGTGCAGTTCCGCGCCTTCCCGCATTCCATCGCGTTGGTATCGGGCAAATACTCCGACCCCAATGACGCCGGCGAGGTCAGCCACTTCCAAGCTCTCGCCACGGCGCTCTCGGGCACCGTCGGGCTCGGCAATATCGCCGGTGTTGCGGTGGCCGTGTCGATCGGCGGCCCCGGCGCGACCTTCTGGATGATCCTCGCGGGTCTCATGGGGATGGCGTCGAAGTTCACCGAGTGCACCCTCGGCGTGAAATACCGCAACGAATACGCCGACGGCACCGTCTCGGGGGGGCCGATGTACTACCTCAAGAAGGGCATGGCCGAACGAGGCTTCGCCGGGCTTGGCTCGGTGCTGGCGATCATCTTCTCGATCTTCTGCGTGCTCGGCTCGCTCGGCGGCGGCAACATGTTCCAGGCCAACCAGGCGCATGCGCAGCTCGCCAATATCATCGGCGACTACCCGGGGTGGATCACCGGCGTGATCTTCGCCGCCATCGTCTTCGCGGTGATCATCGGCGGCCTGAAGAGCATCGCCCAGGTGACCGAGAAGGTCGTGCCCTTCATGGGCGTGCTCTACGTCGGCACGGCGCTGATCATCCTACTGATGAACTTCGACAAGATCGGCTGGGCCTTCGGGCAGATCTTCGACGGCGCCTTCACCGGGCTCGGCGTGGCGGGCGGGCTTGTCGGCGCGCTGATCCAGGGCTTCAAGCGGGCCGCCTTCTCGAACGAGGCAGGCGTCGGCTCGGCGGCCATCGCCCACTCGGCGGTGCGCACCAAGGAGCCGATCACCGAGGGCTTCGTGTCGCTGCTCGAGCCCTTCATCGACACCGTTGTGATCTGCACCATGACCGCGCTGGTCATCGTCATCACCGGCGTGCTGCAGATCGACCCCGAGACAGGCAACTACATCTGGAACGCCGATCTGGGCCGGGTCGAGACCTTGGGCGACGTGTCGGGCGTGGCGCTGACCTCGGCCGCCTTCGGCTCGGCGCTGTCGTGGTTCCCCTACGTGCTGGCTCTGGCGGTGATCCTCTTCGCCTTCTCGACGATGATCTCCTGGAGCTACTACGGCCTCAAGGCATGGACCTACATGTTCGGCGAGGGCAAGTTCCAGGAGCTGAGCTTCAAGAGCCTCTTCTGCATCTTCGTCGTCATCGGCGCGGCGATGAACCTCGGCCCGGTGATCGACTTCTCGGATGCGGCGATCTTTGCCATGGCGCTGATCAACATCATCGGCCTCTACTTCCTGATGCCGATCGTGAAGGCAGAGCTGAACAGCTACCAGTCGCGGCTGAAGTCGGGCGAGATCAAGCGCTACGCCTGAGCTATACCGCAGTCGACCGCGAAAGGGGCGCCCAGGGCGCCCCTTTCTGTCTGGCAGGGCCGATCACTTCGCCGCCAGCAGTTCCGGCACTTCGAGCAGGATGAACTCGTTGTGCGCCGCCTCGCCCGGCACGCGGCCGCCGGAGAACGGCAGGTTGTTGTCGTTGGCCACCAGGATGTGGGTCTCGTCCACGGCGATCACGTCCTCGATGGTGAAGAACGGGAAGCTGAAATGGTCGCCGCCCGCGCCCATGCCCTCGAGCGCCTTGGCGTCGGGGTCGGCGATGTTCAGCAGGTCGATGGAACCGATGCGGCGGATGAAGCCCTCATCGTCGGTCTGCGCCATGTCGACCAGCACGATGTTCTTCACCTTGGCGGGGTTCGGGTAGCATTCGGCGGTGTTGCTCTCCCCCTCGGCGCAGGCCATCGCCATGTCGCCCTCACCATTGTCGCGCTCGATGACCAGCGCGCGTGTCTCGTCGATGAAGTTGAAGTCGCCGATCGCCGTGGCGCCCTCGGCGAGCTGGAACTTCACGCTCTCGCCGGTCCATTCCCCAGCTTTAGGGTCGAAAGCGATGACCCGCAGGAAGGGGCCCTCGGTCTCGCCGCCCTCGATCAGGATCGGCTTTTCCAGCATCGCCCAGAGCAGATCCGTGCCCGGCTGCAGCGCCATGCCCTCGTAACCGCCAGAGCGCTGCACCTGGAAGTCGGTGCCGGCCTCGGCAGGGACGAAGACGCTGTAGGTGTCCGGCCCGTGCAGCTCCTTGCCGTCCAGCTCGGTGGCGAAGACCTCTTTCACGACGCCGTCGAGACCGGCGCGGATGATGTAGGGGCCGAACTCGTCGCCGATCCAGACCTCGCCGTCGAGCACCTGAATCGACTCGGTGTCGAAATCGGCGCCGGTCAGGTAGCGGCTCTCAGTGCCTTCATAGGCAATGCGGAAAGGCACCTTGCGATCCGGGTCCGACAGGAAGACAGTCTCGCGGCGCTCCACGGTACCGGTCTCGAAATCCGGGGCCATGCGGTGGAAGAACAGCATCGCGTCGGGCGAGTTGCGCTTCGAGCCGAAGCCGTTGTCGGTCAGCGTGTAGAAGCTGCCGTCCTCGGCGCGGGTCATGGCAAAGCCCGACATGCCCTGCACCGGCTGGCCGATGAAGGGCAGCGAGATGCCGGTGCCGTGGTTGCCGTAGTTCCTGCCGGTGTTTCCCTGGACGCTCATCGCCTGCTCGACGCGCGCGCCGCTGGTGAACTTGCCAGAGATCCAGGCGTCGCGCGGCGCGTCGGCCGGCGGCTCGACCAGCGACAGGGCGGGCAGGTAGGCGTGACCGGCGAGCTTGGCCGGGAAGACTTCCTGGGCCGTGGCGGGCGCGGCAAGCGCGCTGGCGAGGGCAAGGACGGACAGCGAAAGACGCATCGTGTATCTCCTCAAGGATGCTTCGATGCGCCGCTGCTACGGACCCAGCGTAACGATCACGTGGCCGTGATGTGACGCCGCGGTGAAAGTGCCAGTCGCCCGGAATCAAGACCGAAGGCCGCCGGGCGAGCGCCTTCCGGTCGCACCGGAGGTGCGCAATGAAGAGTCTGCACGCCTATGGCGTGCGGGGCGGGCTGGCGCTTGGTTTCCGACACGCAACGCTCAGAGATCTTCCGGATTTGAAAGGGATAAACTGCAGACCTCAGTCGTAGCAGCACCACCCCACGGGCAGGCGCTCGCCCGTCTCGCGTCGCGCCGCTTGCCCCGCAAACGCAAAACGCCCCACCAGATGGCGGGGCGTCGCAAAAAGCCTGAAACAGGCTTGAAATCAGTAGCGGTAGTGCTCGGGCTTGAACGGGCCTTCCGGCGTCACGCCGATGTAGGACGCCTGCTCGGTCGAGAGCTGGGTCAGCTTCGCACCGACGCGTTCGAGGTGCAGGCGCGCAACCTTCTCGTCGAGGTGCTTGGGCAGGATGTAGACCTTGTTCTCGTATTGCTCGCCGTTCTTGTAGAGCTCGATCTGCGCCAGCACCTGGTTGGTGAAGGAGGCCGACATCACGAAGCTCGGGTGACCGGTGGCGTTGCCGAGGTTCAGCAGGCGGCCCTCCGACAGCAGGATGATCTTGTTGCCCGAGGGCATGTCGATCATGTCCACCTGGTCCTTGATGTTGGTCCACTTGTGGTTCTTCAGCGAGGCCACCTGAATCTCGTTGTCGAAGTGGCCGATGTTGCCGACGATGGCCATGTTCTTCATCTCGCGCATGTGCTCGATGCGGATCACGTCCTTGTTGCCGGTGGTGGTGATGAAGATGTCGGCGTCGGCGACGACGTCCTCCAGCAGCACCACCTCGAAGCCGTCCATCGCCGCCTGCAGGGCGCAGATCGGGTCGGCCTCGGTGACCTTCACCCGCGCACCGGCACCGGCCAGCGAGGCGGCCGAGCCCTTGCCCACGTCGCCGTAGCCGCAGACGACCGCGACCTTGCCCGCCAGCATCACGTCGGTGGCGCGGCGGATGCCGTCCACGAGGCTCTCGCGGCAGCCGTACTTGTTGTCGAACTTCGACTTGGTGACCGAGTCGTTGACGTTGATCGCGGGGAAGGGCAGCTGGCCCTTCTTCTGCAGGTCATAGAGACGGTGCACGCCGGTGGTGGTCTCTTCCGAGACGCCCATGATCGCCTCGCGGGTCTTGGCGAACCAGCCCGGCGAGGCCGCCATGCGCTTCTTGATCTGCGCGTGGATCACCTCTTCCTCTTCCGAGGTCGGCACGCCGAGGTCCTCACCGGCCTCGGCGCGCGCACCGAGCAGGATGTAGAGCGTCGCGTCGCCACCGTCGTCGAGGATCATGTTCGCGCCCTCGGGGAACATGAACGAACGGTCGAGGTAGTCCCAGTGCTCTTCCAGCGTCTGGCCCTTGACGGCGAAGACCGGCGTGCCGCCCGCAGCGATCGCGGCAGCGGCATGGTCCTGCGTCGAGAAGATGTTGCACGATGCCCAGCGCACGTCCGCGCCCAGCGCCTTCAGTGTTTCGATCAGCACGGCGGTCTGGATGGTCATGTGCAGGCTGCCCACGATCCGCGCGCCCTTCAGCGGCTGCGCCTCGCCGAACTCGGCGCGGCAGGCCATCAGGCCCGGCATCTCGGTCTCGGCGATGTCCAGTTCCTTGCGGCCAAACTCGGCCAGCGAGATATCCTTGACGATAAAGTCTTCAGCCATTGTCCGGCGCTCCAATTGAAATATCGGGATTGCTGGGGTGGGTAGCATCCCTTGCTATGCCCCGCAACGTGCATCACAATCCTGCCTAAACGGAAGCATAATCCGGGAAGGGCAGCGGATCACATGCAGTTCGATCACAGGATCTGCGTCAACGAACACGGCTTCTACTGCGTGCCCGAAGCCTACGCCGCGCGCGAGATCCCGAAGATCCTCGCGCAGGGCGGCGTCTACGAGCCCAGCACGCTCAACCTGATGCGGCGCAGCGCGCGCGGCGGCGACATCGTCTCCGGCGGTGCCTTCATCGGGGATTTCCTGCCCGCGCTGTCGCGCGCCCTCGCGCCGGGGGCGCGTCTGCACAGTTTCGAGCCGAACCCGCTGAGCCACGCGGCGGCGCAGGCGACAATCGCGCTCAACGCGCTCGACAACGTCGATCTCGCACCGGTGGCGGTCGGTGCCGAGCCCGGCGAACTGCTGCTGCAAGTGGCCCGCCCCGGGGGCGACACCAGCGCCGCCCGGGCACGCATCGTCGAAACAGCCGACGCTGGCGAGACGCTGCCCGTCGTGGTCACCAGCCTCGACGCGCTCGTGCCCGCGGGACGCGAGGTCTCGATCCTGCATCTCGACATCGAGGGCCACGAGCAGCCGGCGCTGCTGGGAGCCGCCCGGCTCATCGCCGACAACGCCCCGATGATCGTGCTTGAAGCCGCCCGCGCCTGGCGGCAAAGGCAATACGCCCAGTTCCTGACCGAGCAGTTCCCCAAGCTCGGCTACCGCCTCTGCGGCACCATGGAACGCAACGCCTTCTACCTGCCGCAGCGCTGAGGACCCCCGATGCCCCCCAAGCCCAAGCAACCCCGCGCCTGGCAGCGCTTGCTCTCCGGCCGGCGCCTCGATCTGCTCGACCCCACCCCGGTAGACATCGAGATCGAGGACATCGCCCATGGCCTCGCCTTCGTCGCCCGCTGGAACGGCCAGACCATGGGAGACTTCCCCTATTCCGTCGCCGAGCATTCGCTGCTGGTCGAAACGCTGTTCTGCCGCCTCTGTCCCAATGCCAAACCGGCGGAAAAGCTCTTCGCCCTGCTGCACGACGCCCCCGAATACGTCATCGGCGACATGATCTCGCCGGTGAAGGCGGCCGTGGGCCCCGGCTACGGCGAGCTCGACAAGCGGCTGGCGGCGGCGATCCACATCCGTTTCGGACTGCCCGCGGCCCCGAGCATGCGGCTCAAGAAACAGATCAAAAAGGCCGACAATGTCTCGGCCTGGATGGAGGCGACGCAGATCGCCGGCTTCTCGGAAACCGAGGCCTCGCGCTTTTTCAAACGGCCCGATGCGGCGCTGACCCGCGGGCTCGACATCCACCTGCGCCCGCCGGTGGAGGTGCGCCGCGCCTATACCGCGCGCCACGCCGAACTGCTGGCCGAGCTGTGAGCCGCCCGCCGATCTCCGTCCGCCGCGCCGGGGCGCTGGACGCCCGGCCGATGGCCGAGCTGCTGAACGACGTGATCAAGCAGGGCGGCACCACCGCGATGACCTCACCGGTGACCGGCGATGACCTGCGCGACTGGATGCGCACACCGAAGGCCATCTGGCACGTCGCAGAATTCGGGGCCGAGGACGAGTCCGGCGCATTGCTCGGCTTCCAATGGGTGGAGCCGCATCCGCAGCACGGCGAGAGCGTGGCGCAGATCGCCAGCTTCGCGCGGGTCGGACGCACCGGGCTCGGCACCGGTTCGGCGCTCTTCGAGGCGACCCGCGCCGCCTGCGCCCGCGCAGGCTATCTCTGGATCAATGCCGAGATCCGCGCCGACAACGAGGGCGGGCTGATCTACTATCAGAGCCGCGGCTTCGAGACCTACGGCCATATCCGCGGCTACCGCCTCGCCGACGGCAGCACCGTGGACAAGGTGCTCAAGCGCTACGATCTCTGAGCGTTGCTTCGGCGGTCAATCTCGGCGCGGGTCCGCACGCACGCCGAATGGCTTTCGCAGTACCGGCTCCAATGTCCTGCAGTGCGAAGCCTTGAGCCCGCATCGTCTAGACGAAAATATCCGCGCCTGAGGCAGCGCCCACCGGGCGCTCCGCCTTACTTAGGCGAGCGCTTCGCGAGGATCCGCTGCAGCGTCCGGCGGTGCATGTTGAGCCGCCGCGCGGTCTCCGACACGTTGCGGTCGCAGAGCTCGTAGACCCGCTGGATGTGCTCCCAGCGCACCCGGTCGGCGCTCATCGGGTTCTCCGGCGGTGGCGGCAGGTCGTCGCCCTTGGACAGCAGCGCGTTGGTGATGTCGGTGGCATCGGCGGGCTTCGACAGGTAGTCGGTGGCGCCGATCTTCACCGCGGCCACCGCGGTGGCGATGGCGCCGTAGCCGGTCAGCACGACAATGCGGCTGTCGGGGCGGCGTTCGCGCAGAACCTCGACCACGTCGAGCCCGTTGCCGTCCTCGAGACGCAGGTCGACCACGGCATAGGCTGGCGGGCGGGCCGTCGCGATGGCGGTGCCGGCCGCGACGGAGTCGGCGGTCTCGACCTCGAAGCCGCGTTTTTCCATGGCCTTGGCAAGGCGCTTGAGGAAAGGCTCGTCGTCATCGACCAGCAGAAGCGAGCGATCGTCGCCCAGGTCGTCTTGTGTCAGTTCCGCCACGGGGGCCCCCGTCCTGTCCAGCGGCCGGATGCGCCGCTTAGGAATTTCTCTTATCCCGCCCGCGACATGCGGTCAAACCGCTGCATGGGCTCCGCGTTTCACATGTGGTCGATGAAGCAGCTGGCGCGCTCGGCAAGCCGCTCGGGCGACACGTCCCGGCGGAAGAACTCGGCAAAGCCGGTGCCGGGCAGCACGAGGTAGGTGAAGGCCGAGTGATCCACCGAGTAGAACTCGGGATCGTCGTCGTTCTTCTTGTAATATGCGCGGTAGGCCTTTGCCGCCTGAGCGATCTGCGCCTCGGTGCCGGTCAGCCCGATCATCTTCTCGTGGATATTCGAGGCATACTGCCCCATCACCTCGGGCGTGTCGCGCGCCGGGTCGATGGAGATCATCACCGGGGTCGCCGAATAGCCCGCCTCGGCCAGGAGGTCGACGGCGTCGGCGTTGCGGATATTGTCCAGCGGGCAGATGTCCGGGCAGAAGGTATAGCCGAAATAGAGCAGCGTCGGTTCCGTGATGACCTCCGCATCGGTGACCGTCTCGCCCGAAGGCAGCACCAGCTCGAAAGGACCGCCGATCGCCCCGGCACCGCCGGCGACCGCACCCTCGCGGCAGTCGGCAAACGGGTCGTCTCCGCGCCCCCATTGCGTCGCCACCCAGATCCCTGCACAGAGGGCCAGCAGCCCACCGGCGGCGACAATGGCGACGAGCGTGGCGGGCTTCATGTGGTTCTCCTTCGAGGCAGTGGGCCGGGCATGGGGCGCGGCACGTTGCAAATCCCCGCCCCCGGCATAACACTCCCAGACCTAACGAAAGCCCCCCGGGGCGCAAGCCAAGAAACCACGCGAAGGAAGGCACCGGCATGAACGCGACAGAGCAGGTCCTGCCGTGGCAGGAAGAGCGCAGCAGCTTCATCCGCCTGCGCACGATGATCCTGCTGCGCTGGGTGGCGATCGTCGGGCAGATCGCCGCCCTGCTGGTCGCGCAGTCGATCTACGACCTGCAGCTGCCGCTGGGCCTGTGCTACCTCGCAGTCGGCATCTCGGTGCTCGGCAACCTCGTGGCCAGCCTGATCTTCCCGGAGACCAAGCGCCTGTCGGAAGCCGAGAACTTCCTGATGGTGATGTTCGACCTGCTGCAGCTGTGCTTCCTGCTCTACCTCACCGGCGGGCTGCACAACCCCTTCTCGGTCATGGTGCTGGGGCCGGTGACCGTCTCGGCAGTGATGCTCTCGCTGCGCTCGACCATCGTGCTCAACGTCACGGCATTCCTGCTGATCTCGGGCATGGTCTTTGCCCATGTTCCGCTGCACACCTTCGACGGGCAGGTGCTGCAGATCCCCGATCTCTTCGTGTTTGGCCAATGGGTGGCGGTGACCATCGCGCTGGTCTTCCTGTCGGTCTACGCGCGCCGCGTGACCACCGAGATGAACGCCATGTCCGACGCGCTGAATGCCACGCAGATGGCGCTGTCGCGACAGCAGAAGCTCAACGATCTCGGCGGGGTCGTGGCCGCGGCGGCGCATGAGCTGGGCACGCCGCTCGCGACGATTAAGCTGACCTCGGCCGAGCTGATCGAGGACCTCGACGACCGTCCCGAATTGCAGGAGGACGCGCGGCTGATCCGCGAGCAGGCGGATCGCTGCCGCGATATCCTGCGCTCGATGGGGCGCGCCGGGAAGGACGACCTGCACCTGCGCCGCGCGCCGCTGACCGAGGTGATCCGCGAGGCCGCCGAGCCGCACGAGAACCGCGGCAAGCAGGTCAGCCTCGAGCCCATCGGCGACAGCGAGCTGCCGATGCCGCAGATCCTGCGCCACCCCGAGGTCATCCACGGGCTGCGCAACCTGGTGCAGAACGCGGTGGATTTCGCCCGCAGCCAGGTCTGGATCGAGACCGGCTGGGACAAGACCAGCGTCACGGTGCGGATCATCGATGACGGTCCGGGCTTCCCGCCGCAGCTGATCGGCCGCATCGGCGATCCGATGATCCGCCGCCGCCGCAGCGAAGCCGAGCGCCGCGCCCGCCCCGAGTACGAGGGCATGGGGCTGGGACTGTTCATCGCCAAGACCCTGCTGGAACGCTCGGGCGCCGAGCTGAGCTTCGCCAACGGCTCGGACCCGACGACGCCGGCGCCGCCCGGCACTCGCCGCGGCGCGATCGTCGAGCTGGTCTGGCCGCGCCACGCCATCGTCGCGCCCGACCTGCCCGCAGGCACGCCACTGGGGGAAAACCCGACGTTCGATGCCTGATGCGCGGACTCGCTGCACCACGGACACGATCTTGATCGCTTGCTCAAAATTAAGAAAAAATTAACCACTTCGCCGATACCAAGGCAGGGCATCGTGCTTTGCGGAGGTCAGTTTGGAGCTGAAAGTCGCGCTTGCTATCGGTATCGGCGCCGGAATCGCAGCATTCCTGGGGACATATGGTCTGCGCCCGCGCTCGGAACCCCAGCGCGATGCCTCGGCAGCACCCATTTCTTCCCTGCCCCCCGACACCGAGTTTCTGCTGACCGGAGACCGCGTTGTCGACATGACCCCCGCGGCCCGGCAACTTCTCGACCTTGCCGATGACGCGGCGCCGGACTGGGCGGCACTGCGGCTCGGGCTCGAACCCTATTTCGGCCCGCTGCCCGACGTCCCGCCAAGCGCCCCTGCAATCTATCCCGCGCGCCATGTCACCAGGGTGTACCTGACCGCACAGCCCGAACGATCGACGCTGCGGCTCAGCGTGCAGGCCGGCCAAATGCCCTCCGCAGAGCAGCTGAAGCTGATCCAGGACCAGATCGAGCTGCCGAGACTGCGCCGCGCCATCTCGCTGGTGCCCTGCCCCATCTGGCAGACCGACGCGGCACAGCGCGTGAGCTGGTACAACTCGGCCTACGAGGATGCCTGCGCCCAGGTCGGAGCCGCGCCCGATGGCCCGCCGCCCTTCGATCTGGCCCTGCCCGAAGGGCGCGACACCCAGCGGTCCCGCACTGCGCTCGGCGCACGGGGTGAGGACAGCAAGTTCTGGTACGAGGTGCAGTCGCACCGCAACCGCGACGGCTGGATGCACTTCGCCACCAACATCGGCGCAATAATCCGCTCCGAGGTGAACCAGCGCAACTTCCTGCAGACACTGACCCGGATCTTCGCCCACCTTCCCATCGGCCTCGCGGTATTCGACCGGGAGCACCGGCTGGCGCTGTTCAACCCGGCGCTGATCGACCTCACCGGCCTGTCGGCGGAGTTTCTCAGCACCCGACCCAACTTGATGAGCCTGTTCGACGCCCTGCGCGAAGCGCGGATGATGCCCGAGCCGAAGAATTACCAGGGCTGGCGCGAACACCTCGCGGGGGTGATCGCCGCCGCGTCGTCGGACCTCTATGTCGAAACCTGGGACCTGCCGTCGGGGCTGACCTACCGCATCACCGGGCGACCGCATCCCGACGCGGGGATCGCCTTCCTCTTCGAGGACATCAGTTCCGAGATCTCGCTCACCCGGCGCTTCCGGCAGGAACTCGCACAGGCCCATTCGGTGCTCGACAGCCTCGAGGACGCGGTGGCGGTTTTTTCCAATCAGGGCGGTCTCAGCTTCTGTAACGAGGCCTACTCGCGGCTCTGGGGGGATGACCCTGACACCTGCGTGGCCGAGCTTTCGGTGACCGAGGCCACGGCGCGCTGGCAATCCGCCTGCGCGCCCAGCCCGATCTGGGGCGAGATCCGCGATTTCGCGCTGATCCTGCGCGATCGCACCGCCTGGGAAGCGCCCCTGCAGATGCACGACGGCCCGGCCCTGCGTTGCCGCATCGAGCCGATGCCGGGCGGCGCCACGCTGCTGCGCTTCTCGGTCGATACACGGATGGCGGACGCTCCAGGCTGACGATCCGCTGACGTCCGGATGCCGCTTGCGCGTAACTGCCGGGGCGGTATCTTCGCGCCATGACGACGCGCGCCCTGTCCCTGCCCTCCCCAGACGCCACCTGCGCGCTGGCCGCCACGCTGGCCCCGCGCCTGCGCCCCGGCGACGTGCTGCTGCTGATCGGCGGAATCGGCGCGGGAAAGACCCATTTCGCCCGCTGCCTGATCCAGTCCCTGATGGACGAGCCCGAGGACGTGCCCTCGCCCACCTTCACGCTGGTGCAGGTCTACGACGTGCCCACAGGCGAGCTCTGGCACACCGACCTCTACCGCCTGTCAGACCCCGACCAAGTGGTCGAACTGGGGCTGACCGAGGCCTTCGACGAGGCGATCTGCCTGGTGGAATGGCCCGACCGGCTGGAGGATCTCACCCCCGCGGCGGCGCTGACCCTCGCCTTCGAGGTGACCGGCGACGAGACCCGGCAGGTAACGCTCGACTGGCAGGACGCGCGCTGGGACAGCCGCCTGGAGGGGCTCTCGTGAAAGACTTTCTGTTCAAAGCGGGCTGGGCCGATGCCGAGGTGCATCCGCTGGCCGGCGACGCCTCGTCGCGCCGCTACTCGCGCCTGACCCGTGGCACCGAGACGGCCATCCTGATGGACGACCCCGAGGGCGACGTGGCGCTTTTCGCCCGGCTTGCCCGGCACCTGCTGTCGATCGGCCTGAGCGCGCCGCGCGCGCTGGCAGAAGCCCCGGGGAAACTGCTGCTGGAAGACCTCGGCGACGGGCTGGTGGCGCGGCTCTGCACCGACGCCGAGGCCGAAAAGCGGCTCTATCTCGTGGCAACCGACGCGCTCATCGCCCTGCACCGGCACGCCCCACCCGCGGATCTGCCCGTTGCCGACGCCGCGCATCTGTCGCAGATCACCGGCCTCGCTTTCGACGCCTACGTCCCCGGCAGCGGCGCGCCGCAGACCCCCGAGGCCCGCGCATCGGTCATCGCCACCCTGCACGACCTGATCGCCGAGCACGCCCCTGAGACCGACGTGATGATCCTGCGCGACTACCACGCTGAGAACATCCTCTGGTTGCCCGAGCGCGAGGGCGCGGCGCGGGCCGGGCTGCTCGACTTCCAGGACGCCCTCAAGGGCCCGCGCGCCTATGACCTGATCTCGCTGATCCGCGACGCGCGCCGCGATGTCTCCGCCGAGGCCGCAGAGGCCTGCATCAGTCACTATCTGAGGCAAACCGGCACCGACGAGGCCCGCTTCCGCACCGCGCTCGCCGTGCTCGGCGTGCAGCGCAGCCTGCGCATCCTCGGCATCTTCGCCTCGCTCGCCAAGACCCGGGGCAAGCCGCAGTACATCGACCTGATCCCGCGCGTCTGGGACAACCTGCAAACCGACCTGGCGCATCCGGCCCTGACCGGGCTCCGCGCCCTGCTGGAGCCGGCCCTGCCCGCGCCCACGCCCGAGACCCTCGAAAGGCTGAAATCCTGATGCCCCACGCCGTGATGCTCTTTGCCGCGGGCTTCGGCACGCGCATGGGCGCGCTCACCGCCGACCGCCCCAAGCCGCTGATCGAGGTCGCCGGAAAGCCGCTGCTCGACCACGCGCTGGAGTTGACGACCGGCCTGCCTACGCGCGTCGTGAACGCCCATTACCGCGCCGAGCAGGTCGCCGCGCATCTCGACCGCAGCGGGGTCGTGCTGACGGTCGAACAGCCGGAGATCCTCGACACCGGCGGCGGGCTGCGCCACGCGCTGCCGCTCCTGGGGCCGGAGCCGGTCTATACCCTGAACACCGATGCCGTCTGGGCCGGGCCGAACCCGCTCAAGCTGCTGGCCGAGGCCTGGGATCCCGCCCGCATGGACGCGCTGTTGCTCTGCGTGCCGCTGGCGAATGCCGTGGGCCGCAAGGGCGCTGGAGACTTCACGCTGCAAGCGGACGGCCAGCTGCGCTGGACGGGCGATCACGTCTACACCGGCGCGCAAATCCTCAAGACCGAGCTGCTGGACGAGGTGCCCGAGGAGGTGTTCTCGCTGCGTCTGCTCTGGCAGCGGATGGGCGACGAGGGCCGCCTGCACGGGCTCGACTACCCCGGGCACTGGGCCGATGTCGGCCACCCCGAGGGCATCGCCCTCGCCGAAGAGATGCTGGCCCGCAATGTTTGAGCCTTCAGGCACCCCCCGCGTCTACGGCCTCGCCCCAGGCGTCGATTTCCCCGCCGCGCTGGTCGCCGGTCTGCGCGCGCGCATGGCGGGCCGACCGCCCGAGGAGATGGCCAAGGTCGAGCTGATCCTCAACACCAGCCGCATGGCGCGGCGGGTGAAGGCGATCTTCGATTCCGGCCCCGCGACGCTGCTGCCGCGCATTCGCCTTCTCACCGACATGGCCGATCCCGCCGCGCTGCGCGACCTGCCCGCGCCGGTGCCGCCGCTACGCCGCAGGCTCGAACTCACCGGACTGGTGTCGAAACTGCTCGACGCCCAGCCCGACCTCGCCCCCCGCGCCGCGCTCTTCGATCTGGCCGACAGCCTCGCCACGCTGATGGACGAGATGCAGGACGAGGGCGTCTCGCCCGACGAGATCGCGGCGCTCGACGTCAGCGACGAGTCGGGCCACTGGCAGCGCGCGCTCAGCTTCCTCAGCATCGTGCAGCGGTTTTTCGAGCAGGGCGAGGAAGCGCCGGACCGCAACGCCTTCCAGCGTTACGCTCTCGACGAGAAGCTGAAGAGCTGGGAGGTCGCGCCGCCGACCCACCCGATCATCGTCGCCGGCTCCACCGGGTCGCGCGGCGGTGCCTACAAGCTGATGTGCGCGGTCTCGCGTCTGCCGCAAGGCGCGGTGGTGCTGCCCGGCTTCGACTTCGACACGCCCGGCCCGGTCTGGGGCGGTCTGAGCGACGCGCTCTCTGCCGAGGATCACCCGCAGTTCCGCTTCGCCAAGCTGCTCTTCGACCTCGCGCTCGACCCCGTGGGCGTGCCGCATTGGCACGAGCAGGCGCCGCCCAGCGCGGCGCGCAACCGGCTGGTCTCGCTCGCCCTGCGCCCGGCGCCGGTCACCGATCAATGGCGGTCGGAAGGCGTGCACCTGCCCGAGCTGACCGGGGCGACGGCAAAGCTGACGCTGGTCGAGGCCAACTCCAAGCGCGAGGAGGCCATGGCCATCGCCCTGCGCCTGCGCGAAGCGGCCGAAAAAGGCACGACCGCGGCGCTGATCACCCCCGACCGGATGCTGACGCGGCAGGTGACCGCGGCGCTCGACCGCTGGGACATCGTGCCCGACGACAGCGCCGGCATCCCGCTGCAGCTGACCCCGCCGGGGCGCTTTCTGCGGCAGGTGGCGGCGCTGTTCCAGCGCGAGCTGACCGCCGAGAGCCTGCTGTCGCTGCTCAAGCACCCGCTGACCCACAGCGGCTCGGAGCGCAACAACCACCTGCGCGCCACCCGCGAGCTGGAACTGCATATTCGCAAGAAGAGCTGGCCCTTCCCGCAGGCCGAGCTGATCGAGGCTTGGGGCGCGGCCGCCGGGTTTCCCGACTGGGCGAACTGGGTCGCCGAGACCTTCTGCCAGCCCCCGCTGCGCGGCACGCGTGCATTGAGCGACTGGCTGATGATTCACGTGGAACGGGCGGAGGCCATCGCCGCCGGTCCCGAGATGGGCGAATCCGAGCTCTGGAAAGAAGGTGCGGGCCGCAAAGCGCGGCAGGTGGTCGCCGAGCTCGAGGGCGAGGCCAGCCATGGCACCGACCTCGATGCGCGCGACTACGCCGACCTCTTCGGCGCGATTCTTGCCAAGGGCGAGGTGCGCGACCGCGATGCGCCGCACCCGCATATCCTGATCTGGGGCACGCTGGAGGCCCGCGTCATGGGGGCCGAGCTGCTGATCCTCGGCGGCCTCAACGAGGGCAGCTGGCCGGAGATCCCGGGCGCCGACCCGTGGCTGAACCGCCGGATGCGCCACAAGGCGGGCCTGCGCCTGCCCGAGCGCAACATCGGCCTCGCCGCGCATGACTTCCAGCAGGCGGTCGCCGCCGAGGAGGTCTGGCTCACCCGCGCGCTCAAGTCCGACGACGCCGAGACGGTGCCCGCCCGCTGGGTGAACCGCCTGATGAACCTGATGAACGGCCTGCCCGCGAAACAGGGCCCGGAGGCACTGAAGGCGATGCAGGCGCGCGGCCGTCACTGGCTGGCGCTGGCGCGGCAGGTCGAGAGCCCGATAGAGACCCCCTCGGCCGCGCGACCCTCGCCGGTGCCGCCGGTCGCGGCCCGGCCACGACAGCTCTCGGTCACCGAGATCAAGACGCTGATCCGCGACCCCTATGCCATCTACGCCAAGCGCGTGCTGCGGCTGCGCCCGCTCAACCCGCTGCAACGCGCGCCCGACGCGCTACTGCGCGGCATCCTCATCCACCAGGTGTTCGAGGAATTCGTGCGCGAAACAGTCTCTGATCCGGGGCTTCTGACACCGGAGGCGCTGCGCGCCAAGGCGGCAGAGGTGATCGGCGATCCCGAGGTTCTGCCCTTCCCAGTGACCCGCCATGTCTGGCAATCGCGCATCGCCCGCATCGCCGAGTGGTTCACCCGCACCGAGACCACGCGCCAGCAGATCGCCCGCCCGGTGCATTTCGAGACCAGCGGCTCCAGCGACATCGCGGCCCTCGGCTTCACCCTCAAGGGCACCGCCGACCGGATCGACATCGACGAGAAGGGCAACGCGCACCTTTACGACTACAAGACCGGCGCCGCCCCCACCGCCAAGCAGCAGAAGAACTTCGACAAGCAGCTGCTGCTCGAAGCGGCGATGGTCGAACGCGGGGCCTTCCCGAACCTGCAGCCGCGCCATGCAGCGCGCGCCGTCTTCGTCTCTGTCTCGACCAATCCGAACGAGGTGGAGGCACCGCTCGATGAGGTGCCGCCCGCCAAGGTCTGGAGCCAGTTCGAGACCCTGATGACCCGCTGGTTCGAGCCCGATCGCGGCTATACCGCCCGCGCCGCCATGCTCAGCGAGAACGATTTTTCCGATTACGACCACCTCTCGCGCTTCGGCGAATGGGACGTGATCGACGCCGCCGAACGGGAGATGCTGGAATGAGCCGCAACGAGGCCAGCGAAAAGCAGGTCGAGGCCGCCCGCCCGGATGCTTCCACATGGCTCGCCGCAAACGCCGGATCGGGCAAGACCCGCGTGCTCACCGACCGCGTGGCCCGGCTCCTGCTCGACGAGGTGCTGCCCGAGCACATCCTGTGCCTGACTTACACCAAGGCCGCCGCCACCGAGATGCAGAACCGCCTGTTCAAGCGGCTCGGGGCCTGGGCGATGCTCGACGATGACAAGCTGATCGCCGAGCTGCGCCAGCTCGGCCTCGACGGCGCGCTGCCGCCCGAGCGGCTGCGGCAGGCCCGCACGCTCTTTGCCCGCGCCATCGAGACGCCCGGCGGCCTTCGCATCCAGACCATCCACTCCTTCTGCGCGAGCCTATTGCGGCGCTTTCCGCTCGAGGCCGGGGTCTCGCCGCAGTTCACCGAGATGGAGGACCGCTCCGCCGAGATGCTGCGCGCCGAGGTGCTGGAACGCATGGCAGAGGGGCGTGATGCCTGGCTTGTCGAGGCCATGGCCCCCTTCCTCGGCGAACAGCCCGAGGCGCTGCTGGCCGAGCTCTGCGGGCGCAAGGCGGCCTTCCTGCCGCCCCGCTCGCCCGAAGACATCCGCGCGCTCTACGGGTTGCCCGGCGACATGGACGAGGAGGCGGTGCTCTCCGAGGTCTTCCTTGGCAGCGAGAGCGACCTCATCGCCCGCGTGATCCCGGTGCTGATGGCCGGCAAGAGCACCGATCAGGGCGCGGCGAAGAAGCTCGCGCGCTTCACCGGGCCGGACATGGCCGGGATGCTGGCGCTGGAGGACGCTCTGCTCACCCAGAAGGGCACGATCAGCAGCCGCGTGCCGACCAAGGACAGCAAGCAGGCGCTCGGCCCCGACGCGCCGCGGCTGGAACAGCTGGCGCAGCGGGTGGAATCGGCCCGCGAGAGCCGCCTCGCGGTCGAGGCGGTGAAGCGCGAGATCACCCTGCACCGTTTCGCGCAGGTCTTCCTGCCCGCCTACGAGGCCGAGAAGATGCGCCGCGGCTGGCTCGATTTCGACGACCTGGTGGTGCGCGCCCGCGACCTCCTGGCCGATGACCGGGTTGCCGACTGGGTGCTTTACCGGCTCGACGGCGGCATCGACCACATCCTCGTCGACGAGGCGCAGGACACCAGCCCGGTGCAATGGCAGGTGATCGAGCGTCTGGCCCGCGAATTCACCTCGGGCGAAGGTGCGCGCGGCGACGTGCGGCGGACGATCTTCGTCGTCGGCGACAAGAAACAGTCGATCTATTCCTTCCAGGGCGCCGACCCGCGCGAGTTCGACCGCATGTGCGACGATTTCGCCGAACGCCTGCAGGGCACCGACGCGCCGCTGTCGCGGATGATGCTCGAATACTCCTTCCGTTCCGCCGGGCCGGTGCTGAAGCTGGTGGACGCGACCTTCGAGGGGCGCGAGGAGTCGGGGTTTTCCCCGGAACAGAGACACAAGGCGTTCAAGTCCGAGATGCCGGGCCGGGTCGATCTCTGGCCGCATATCGAGCCTGCCAAGGAGGAAGAAGAAGACGCCGAGTGGTACGAGCCCGTCGACCGCATCGGCGCGCAGCACCACACCGTGCGGCTGGCCAACCGCATCGCCCTCTTCATCGCCGAGACCATCGGCAAGCCGCTGCCCGTCGAGATCGGCTTTAGCGGCGAGTACAAGGCCCGCCCCGCCCATGCCGGCGACTTCCTGATCCTCGTGCGCCGGCGCGGCACGCTCTTCACCGAGATCATCCGCGCCATCAAGGCGCGCGGCCTGCCCATCGCCGGGGCCGACCGGCTGAAGGTCATGTCGGAACTGGCGGTAAAGGACATCGGCGCGCTGCTGGCCTTTCTCGCCACACCCGAGGATGACCTCTCGCTCGCCACCGCGCTGCGCTCGCCGCTCTTCGGCCTGACCGAGAAGGCGCTCTTCGATCTCGCGCACCACCGCAAGCCGGGCAGCTACCTCTGGGTCGCCCTGCGCGAGCGGCGCGAGGAATTTCCGGCCGTGCTGCAGGTGATGGACGATCTGCTGAACCGCACCGACTTCCTGCGCCCCTACGACCTGATCGAGCGCATCCTGACCCGCCACCGCGGCCGCCAGAAGCTGCTCGGGCGGCTCGGCGAAGAGGCCGAGGACGGCATCAACGCCCTGCTGCAGCAGGCGCTGGCCTACGAGCAGAGCACCGTGCCCTCGCTCACCGGCTTTCTCGAGTGGATGCAATCCGACGATCTGGAGATCAAGCGCGCCCCCGACAGCGCCGGGGCACGGATCCGGGTGATGACGGTGCATGGCTCCAAGGGTCTGGAGGCGCCGATCGTGATTCTGCCCGACTGCGCCCAGCCCACCAAGACCATCCGCGAGCGCCTCCTGCCCGCGGGTGAGGGCGAGACCGCGGGCATGGTCTGGCAGTCGAGCGCCGCATCGCAGCCGCAGGTGCAGTCCGAGGCGCTGGAACGCGCCAAGGCCGCCGCCGAACGCGAGCGCGACAGGTTGCTCTACGTCGCGCTGACCCGTGCCGAGAAATGGCTGGTGGTCGCCGCCGCCGGCAACCTCGGCAAGGATGGCAGCGCCTGGTTCGACCAGGTCTCGCGCGGCATGGAGCGCGCCGGGGCCGAAAAGGTCGGATATGATTTCGGTAAATGGGGTTCGGGCGAGGGCCTGCGGCTCGGACAGGCCGACTGGTCGCACCTTGCTTTCGAGCAGGTCGAGGCGCAGGTGCCGGTGCTGCCGGAGCTGCCGCCGCATCTGCTCACCCCCGCGCCCGTCCCCGCACCGCTGCCCGAGAGCCGCTCGCCGTCGGATCTCGGCGGCGCCAAGGCGCTGGCGGGGATCGAGGGACTCGACGAGGATGAAGCCAAGCGGCGCGGCACCGTGCTGCACCTTCTGCTGGAACATCTCGCCCCGCTCGCCGCGGAGGACCGCGCCGGCGCGGTGCCGCACGTGCTGACGCTGGCCGAGGATCTGCCCGAGGAGACAGGCAGCATCATCACCGAAGCGCTGGCGGTGCTCGGGGCCCCTGCCTTGGCTGCGGTCTTTGCCGGCGAGGCCCTCGCCGAAGTGCCGATTTCCGCCGAGATAGAGCCTCTGGGCCGCATTCACGGGGTCATCGACCGGCTGCTCGTCACCCCCGAGAAAGTCGTCGCGCTCGACTTCAAGTCGAACCGCACCGTTCCCGCGACGCCCGCCGAGGTGCCCGAGGGCCTGCTGCGCCAGATGGGGGCCTATGCCGCCGCCTTGACGCAGGTCTTTCCGGGGCGCAGCATCGAGACCGGACTGGTCTGGACCGCCACGCAGGAGCTGATGGTCCTGCCACACGATCTGGTGTCTGCCGCCCTTTCGAGGACTACGATCGCTTGACGACTCCCCGGGGCGTGCCTACCTTCGCCTCCCGAAACCCGGGCGCTCCCCTGCCGCGCGCCCTGCTGCCAAACCCCTGCCAAGGAGACCTCCCATGGCCACCGTCCCCGTCACCGACGCGACCTTCGACGAAGAAGTGAAGAACTCCGACATCCCCGTTGTGGTGGATTTTTGGGCCGAATGGTGCGGCCCCTGTAAGCAGATCGGCCCGGCTCTGGAAGAGCTCGCCGCCGAGTACGAAGGCAAGATCAAGGTTGCCAAGGTTGACGTCGACCAGAACCCGAACACCGCCGCCATGATGGGCGTGCGCGGCATCCCCGCGCTGTTCATCTTCAAGGACGGGCAGGTGATCTCGAACCGCGCCGGCGCGGCCCCCAAGGCCTCGCTGCAGAGCTGGATCAACGAGTCGATCTGAGCCTTCCGGCCCAACGATTTCGCGAAATGCGCCTCCCGACCGGGGGCGCATTTTTCTTTGCGCAGGCTCCGGCCCCACCGCGCCCGCTGCCTTTCATTGTTCCTCAAATACGCCCGCCGGAGGCCACCACCCGCGCCACGCTCAGGCGCCGGGAAACACCCTTGCAGCCAATGCCTGCACCCCGGCCCAGCGCCGCGCCTGCGCCGGTCCCCGGTCCTCGGCCTTCGCCGGCAGCCCCCACCATTCCGCCAACACCCGGTTGCGCAGCAGGAGCTGCACCGACGGGTCCTCGGCCCCGACCAGCCCGTAGCCCGCGAAGAAGGCGCTGAGGACTTCGGGGGGCAGCACCTCGCCCTCGGGAACCGCCTGCTTCGGCGCATGCAGGATGGCGTAATCTGCCAGTATCCGGGCAATGTCATGGCCAACCGGCACAACGCGCCCCCCGGCGAAATCGAGACCCCAGCAGCCGGTCTCACCCATGACCACGTTGCGCAGGTGCAGATCGCCATGGGTCTGCGCCGTGATGGTCTCGCGACCTTCGTAGCGGGGCTGATCCGCGCAGAGCGCCTCGGCGCACCTCAGAAACCGCTGCGGCTCCGCCACGATCCGCGCACCTTCGGAAACCTCCGCCATCACCGATCGCAGGAACCGCACGGTGTGTTTCGGCTGAAACACCCGCCGCTCGCCAAGAAGCGCCCGGTGAAACCCATCCATCCAGACCCCGGCGCGCCGCAGCAGCGCAGCCTGCTCGGCCAGCGGGGCCCCCTCCAGCAGCACCGACAGGGGCCGCGCCTCGAGATTGGCCATGAGGCAGGCCCGCCGCTCCACGTCGAAGGCCAGCAGTTCCGGCACCCCCTGCGCATAGACCTCCTGCACCGCCAGATGCGCCGCCATGGCCGCGGCGAATTTCTCCGGGTCGGCCGGCCGTGCCTCGTGCTTCAACACCAGCCGCGCGCCCCCCGGCCCCTGCATCCGCAAGAGGATCCGCGCCACCCGCGCGTCCTCGCGCCGGGCCAGCGGCGCGGCGCGCCAGGACGCCGGGTCAAGCCCGATCTCCCGGGCAAGAACCGGCCAATGCGCCAGCGCCGCCTGCGCCAAATCCCCCGCGATCATTCCCATTTCCCGCCCCCTGCGCTATCTGCCCCGGCAAGGGCAGCGCCTTGCGAGGGGACATCTCAGCCCCCATATGGCGCCCAGCAAGAAAGGAAAGACAATGTCCGATCAGGAATTTCCGGGCTGGCACGGCACCACGATCATCGGCGTCCGCAAGGGCGGCAAGGTGGTCGTCGCAGGTGACGGGCAGGTGAGCCTCGGCCAGACCGTCATCAAGGGCACCGCGCGCAAGGTGCGCCGGCTGGCACCCGGCGGTCACGAGGTGGTCTGCGGCTTCGCCGGCTCCACCGCCGATGCCTTCACCCTGCTCGAGCGGCTGGAGGGCAAGCTCGAGAAATCCCCCGGCCAGCTGCAGCGCGCCTGCGTCGATCTGGCCAAGGACTGGCGCACCGACAAATACCTGCAGAAGCTCGAGGCGATGCTGATCGTCACCGACGGCAAGGAACTCTACGTCATCACCGGCGCCGGCGACGTGCTCGAACCCGAGCATGACATCGCCGCCATCGGCTCGGGCGGCAACTTCGCCCTCGCCGCCGCGCGCGGGCTCTACGCCTACGAAGAGGATGCCGAGACCATCGCCCGCACCGCCATGGCCATTGCCTCCGACATCTGCGTCTACACCAACGGCAAGCTGACCGTTGAGACCATTTCGGCCTGAAATAGAGCCTGAAAGGACGACCATGACTGACCTGACACCCCGCGAGATCGTCTCGGAACTCGACCGCTTCATCATCGGCCAGCAGGACGCCAAGCGCGCCGTGGCCGTGGCGCTGCGCAACCGCTGGCGCCGCAAGCAGCTGAGCGCCGACCTGCGCGACGAGGTCTACCCCAAGAACATCCTGATGATCGGCCCGACCGGCGTCGGCAAGACCGAGATCTCGCGCCGCCTGGCGAAGCTTGCACGGGCCCCCTTCATCAAGGTCGAGGCCACCAAGTTCACCGAGGTCGGCTACGTCGGCCGTGACGTCGAGCAGATCATCCGTGATCTGGTTGATGCCTCCATCATCCAGACCCGCGAGTGGATGCGCGAGGACGTGAAGGCCGCGGCGCACAAGAACGCCGAGGAACGCGTGGTTTCCGCCATCGCCGGCGAGGATGCGCGCGAGGGCACCCGCGAGATGTTCCGCAAGAAGCTGAAGAACGGCGAGCTCGACGACACGGTGATTGAGCTCGACGTGGCCGAGAGCGCCTCGCCCTTCCCGATGATGGAGATCCCCGGCCAGCCCGGCCAGAACATGGGGATGATGAACCTCGGCGACATCTTCGGAAAAGCCTTCGGCGGGCGCACCACGCGCAAGAAGATGACCGTGGCCGAAAGCTACGAGACCCTGATCAGCGAAGAGGCCGACAAGTTGCTCGACGACGAGCAGGTCAAGCTCGCGGCCATCGAGGCGGTGGAGCAGAACGGCATCGTCTTCCTCGACGAGATCGACAAGGTCGCGGCGCGGCAGGAAGCCCGCGGCGGCGACGTGTCGCGCGAGGGCGTGCAGCGCGACCTCCTGCCGCTGATCGAGGGCACCACCGTCAGCACCAAGCACGGCGCGGTGAAGACCGACCACATCCTCTTCATCGCCTCGGGCGCCTTCCACATCGCCAAGCCGTCGGACCTGCTGCCCGAGCTGCAGGGCCGCCTGCCGATCCGGGTGAACCTGCGGGCGCTGACCGAAGAGGATTTCGTCCGCATCCTGACCGAAACCGACAACGCCCTCACCCGCCAGTACACGGCGCTGATGGCCACCGAGGAGGTCACCGTGACCTTCACCGAGGGCGGCATCCACGCGCTGGCGAAGATCGCCGCCGAGGTCAACGAAAGCGTCGAGAACATCGGCGCGCGGCGGCTCTACACGGTGATGGAGCGGGTCTTCGAGGAGCTGAGCTTCACCGCCCCCGATCAGCCGGGCACCGAGATCACCGTCGACGAGGCCTTCGTCGAGAAGCACCTCGGCGAGCTGACCCGCTCGACGGACCTCAGCCGCTACGTGCTCTGAGACCCTGGATGCGGGGGCCAGCCCCCCGCACCGCTTTCTTCCGTGGGGGGCCTGCCCCCACACCGCTTTCTTCCGTGGGGGGCCAGCCCCCCACACCCCCCGGCGTATTTTCAAAGAGAAGAATGAAGGCGCAGCCGCGGCTTCTTCTCTTTCCAAATACGCCCGCCGGAGGCGTTCGGCCTCTACCACCTCCCGCATCCTCCGGCTATGTTCGCGCCAACATCTTCAGGAGGAGACCCGCGATGAAACGTTCCCACGTCAATGAGATCCTGCGCGCCAGCGAGGCCTTCATCCGCAGCCACGGCTACACGCTGCCGCCCTTCGCCTATCTCACCCCCGAGGGGCTGAGGAAATCCGAGCACGGCGAGATCAAGCGCCGCCGCATGGGCTGGGACGTGACCGATTACGGTGGCGGGAAATTCGACGAGCTGGGGCTCTTCCTCTTCACCACCCGCAACGGGCTCAACGCCGATCTCGGGCAGCGCAGCGCCATGCTCTACGCTGAGAAGATCATGATCTCGCGCAAGGATCAGCTCAGCCCGATGCACCGCCATGACCTCAAGGTCGAGGACATCATCAACCGCGGCGGCGGCACGCTGGTGCTGGAGCTTTTCACCGCCACGCCCGAGGGCGAGATCGACCGCGACGCTGCGGTCACCGTGCTCTGCGACGGCATGGAGCGCACACTGCCAGCGGGCGGGCACCTGAAGCTCGACCCGGGCGAATCGGTGACGCTCTTCCCGACCACCTGGCACGCTTTCTGGGGAGAGGGCAGCGACGTGCTGATCGGCGAGGTCTCGACGGTCAACGACGATCTCACGGACAATATCTTCGCCGAGCCGCTGGGGCGGTTTTCCGAGATCGAGGAAGACGAGGTGCCGCTGCACCTGCTGGTGTCGGATTACGACGACAAGCTCTGACCCGGGGCACCGCCCCTCAGGCCATCCACCACCGTTCGGCCATGCGCGAATCGTCCATCGCGCGCATGGCACCGACGCGCGCGGGCGTGGAGATGCGCGCCGAATGCGCCTGCAGGTGATTGGCGTACATCGGCAGGATCAGCCCGCCGTCGTCGCGGCTGATCCGCTGCATCTCGGCGTAGAGCTCGGCGCGCCGGGCGCTGTCGAACTCGGCCCGCGCCTCGCGCAGCAGCCTGCCGAAGCGTCCGGAACCGCCGCGGGTGGCATTCCACGGCGCGGCTTCGGTTAGTACCGTGGAGAAGGCCCAGTCCTCGGTGGCGCGACCGGACCAGCCCCCGGCGCGGAAGCCGGTGCTGTCGCGCGGCCATTGCGTCTCGGAGGGAAGCTGTCGCAGCTCCAGCGTGATGCCGGCCTGCGCGGCGCTGTCGCGGTAGAGCTCGGCGGCGCGGGTCGCGCCGTCGAAGGCGGCCTCTGAGACCAGCATCGGCAGGGCGATGTGGTCATGGCCGGCCTGCCCGAGATGCCAGCGCGCGCGGTCAGGGTCGAACCCCTGCGGCTCCAGCGCGGTAAAATAGGGGTTGGCGGGGCCGATCGGGCTGTCCTGCCCGATGCTGCCGTGGCCATGCAGGATTTCGGCGACCATCGCCTCGCGGTCCACTGCCGCCTTCAGCGCCTGCCGCAGATGCGGATCGGCGAAGGGCGCGAGATCGGTGCGCAGGGCGAAGCCGTAGTGCTGGTTGCCTGCAAGGCTCTGCACGGTGAAGCGCGGCTCGGCCTGCAGCGCCGCAGCCTCGGAAGCGGGCAGCCGGTCGATGGCGTCGACGCGGCCCGAGCGCAACGCTTCGAGCCGCTCGCGCGGGTCGTTCATGGCGAGGAAGTCCACGCCGTCGAACCAGCCCGCACGGCCATCCTTGTAATGCTCAGTGACCCTGCGGCCGATGAAGCGGCGGCCCGGCTCGAAGCGTTCGACCCGGTAGAGGCCGGTGCCGATGCCGCGCGCCATGGCCTCGGCGATCTGCCCGGCGGGGTAGATCAGCAGGTGGTAGTCGGCGAGCAGGTAGGGGAAATCGGCGTTGCCGGTGACCAGGGTGAACTGCACCTGATGCGGCGCGGTGGCGCGCATTTCCTCGATCTCGGCGACGATGGGCCGGGCCGGAGAGGCCGCATCGCGATGCAGGGCGAGCGAGGCCAGCACGTCCTCGGCGCCGAAGGGCTTGCCGTTGTGAAAGCGCACGCCGGGGCGCAGGTCGAAGGTCCAGACCCGGGCATCGGGCGAGGCGCTCCAGCCAGTGGCCAGCTCGCCGCGCAGCGCGCCATCGGCACCGACCTCGGTCAGCGTGTCGAAGACCGCACCCTGCGCCGCGGCGCTCATGAAGAGCCCGGCGTGGGTCCGCGCATCCCAGCTGTCGGTGCCGCGCGCGCCGCCCAGCGCGGCGCGGAAGTAGCCGCCGCGGGTCGCCCCGGCCACGGCCGCCGCGCCAGCCAGCCCCGACGCGCCGAGAACGGCGGCGGCGAGGGCCGATTGCAGCACGCGGCGGCGGCGGATGACGGTCATGGCGCGGGGCGCTCCCCTGGAGTCGGGACTTGAGTCGTGTCTGTTGCGGCGCTCACTCTGCACGGCGGCCTGCCCGGGTGCAACAGCGCCCTTGTTACAGGGCGGTCAAACCTGCGCCATCGCGGCGCAAGGTCAGTATTCGTGCCGGTTCGGCAGGCTTTCGAGCATGGCGATCTGGTCCATCACCCGCACCAGCTCGGCGCTGATGCCCGGCTCCGACAGCGCGTGGCCGGCATTGCGGATCATCCGCAGCTCGCCCTCGGGCCAGGCACGCGACAGCTCCCAGGCGCGGCGCGGCGGGCAGATCATGTCGTAACGGCCCTGCACGATGACGCCGGGAATGCCGCGCAGCTTGCCCGCGTTCTTCAGGATCCAGCCGTCCTGCTCCAAGAAGCCCGCATTGACGAAGTAGTGGTTTTCCAGCCGGGCAAAGGCGCGAGCATATTCCGCCGGGGCCTCGCCCCCGTGGCCGTTGGAATAGACCGAGGCCAGCGCGTTCTCCCAACTCGACCAGGCGCGGGCGAAGCGCACTTCTTCGCGCAGGTCGCCGGAGAACAGCCGACGGTGGTAGGCGCCGACGAGATCGCCGCGCTCTTCCTCGGGGATCAGGCTTTCGAAGCGCGCCCAGGTCTCGGGCCAGAATTGCCCGGCGCCGCCGCCGTAGAACCAGTCGAGCTCGGCCTGGGTCATCATGAAGACCCCGCGCAGCACGAGGTTGCGGACCCGCTCGGGGTGGCTGATGCCGTAGACCAGCGACAGCGTCGCGCCCCAGCTGCCGCCGAAGACGATGAACCTGTCGATCTCCAGCGTCTCGCGGATCCTCTCGATGTCGGCGACGAGGTGCCATGTGGTGTTGTTCTCGACACTGGCATGGGGCGTGGAGCGCCCGCAGCCGCGCTGGTCGAAGAGCACCACGCGGTAGACGTCCGGATCGAAGTAGCGCCGCATCGCCGGGCTGCAGCCACCACCGGGGCCGCCGTGCAGCACGATGACCGGAATCCCTGACGGGTTTCCGCATTGCTCTACATAGAGCTTGTGCCCGTCGCCCACGTCGAGCATGCGCTGGTCGAAGGGGTCGATCGCGGGATAGAGATGTTGCACTGCGCTCTTTTGGCCCGGGTATTTGTCCATGGAACCTCTATATTGGCTGATGAGCCCAAAAGAAAACGGGATACCGAAATTATGACCCTGACCGTCGATCCGTCCGAAGTCGCCAAGTTCGAAGCCATGGCGGCAGAATGGTGGGACCCGAACGGAAAGTTCAAGCCGCTGCACATGATGAACCCGGTGCGTCTCGATTATATCACGACGCAGGTGGCCGGCGAGTTCGATCGCGATCTTTCGCAGCCACGGCCCTTCGAGGGGCTGCGCATCCTCGACATCGGCTGCGGCGGCGGGCTGCTCTGCGAGCCGATGGCACGCCTCGGGGCCGAGATCGTCGGCGTCGATGCCGCCGAGCGCAACATCCCGGTGGCGCAGACCCATGCCGAGCAGTCGGGGCTGGAGATCGATTACCGCTTCTCCACCGCCGAGGCGCTGGCCGAGGCGGGCGAGCAGTTCGACGTGGTGCTGAACATGGAGGTGGTCGAGCATGTCGCCGACCCGCAGGCCTACCTGAATGCCTGCCACGACCTGCTGAAGCCTGGCGGGCTGCACCTGTGCTCGACGATCAACCGCAACGCCAAGAGCTTCGCCATGGCCATCGTCGGCGCCGAATGGGTGATGCGCTGGCTGCCCAAGGGCACCCACGACTGGGCGAAGTTCATCACCCCGGACGAGCTTTACGAGCTGATGCGCAAGGCGGGTCTCGAGCCGGTGGACCGCAAGGGCTACGTGTTCAACCCGGTGAGCTGGCGCTGGTCGATCTCGGACCGCGATCTGTCGGTGAATTACGTGACCGCAGCGCTGAAGCCCAAGGGCTGAACGCAGCAGCAGACCCTGATCGAGCAAAATGCGCCTGCCCGGGTCCCGGGCAGGCGCTTCGCGTTTCGGCGCGGCGTTTACTCCGCCGGACGCTGCGCGTGGGCGGCAAGCTCGGCCTCGGCCTCGGGATCAATGTGCAGATCGTCGATCACCACACCCGCCGTCGGATCGCGGTAGACGTCCATGTCGATCTGCCCCTCGGTCTTGGCGACGATGGCGGTCACCACCGCGTCGCCGGTGATGTTCACCGCGGTGCGGATCATGTCCATCAGACGGTCCACCCCGAGGATCAGCGCGATGCCCTCGATCGGCAGGCCGACCTGCCCCAGCACCATGGTCAGCATCACCATGCCCACACCGGGCACGCCCGCAGTGCCGATCGAGGCCAGCACCGCCATGCCGATCACCGTCAGGTAGCCGCCGACGCCGAGGTCGATGCCGTAGACATTGGCGAGAAAGACCGTCGCCACGCCCTGCATGATCGCCGTGCCGTCCATGTTGATCGTCGCGCCGAAGGGCACGGTGAAGGACGCCACCGAGTTGGTCACCCCCATGCGCTCGGTCACCGCGCGCAGCGTGACGGGGATCGTGGCGTTGGACGAGGCGGTGGAGAAGGCGAAGATCTGCGCCGGACGGATCTTCTTCATGAACATGAAGGGATCGAGGCCGGAGAAGACCTTGAGATAGAACATCAGCGTCACGAAGAGATGCAGCAGCAGCGCCCCGACCAGCACCAGCACGTAGGTCATCACCGGCAGGAACAGCCCGATGCCCTGCTCGGTGAAGGTCTTGGCGATCAGGCAGAAGACACCGTAGGGCGCAAAGGCCATGACGATCTCGACGACCTTCATCATCAGCTCGTTCATGTACTCGCAGGCATCGACGAACTTGGTCGACCGCTCACCGAGCATCAGCGCCGCGACGCCGAGGATGATGGTGTAGAAGATGATCTGCAGCATCTCGCCCGCGGCGAAGGAAGCCACGGGATTGCGCGGCACGATGGCGGCAAAGGTCTCCCAGACCGTCGGGGCCTCCTTGCCGGTGACGCCCGAGGTGTCGACCCCCTCGATAGTGAAACCGTCGCCCGGCGCGACGATCAGCGCGATCAGGATCGCCACGGCAATCGCCGTGGCAGTGGTCAGCAGGTAGAGCGCGAAGGATCGCCCGCCGACCCGCCCGAGGATGCGGATGTCACCGATCCCGGCGACGCCGCAGATCAGCGAGAAGAAGACCAGCGGCACGACCAGCATCTGCAGCGCGTTGACGAACATGCGCCCGACCATGCCGAAGAGGCCGCCGACGATGTTGCTGTTGATCCAGCCGATCTGCAGCATGTTCAGGATCACGCCGAGGACGAAGCCCGCCCCCATGCCGATCATCACCTTGGTGGTCAAAGAGAGTTTCGTGCTTGTGGCGCTCATTCCGCCCTCCTGTTGTTGCTGACCTACACTTTCGGATAGGCGACACCGGAGGCGAATTTCTTTGTGACAGGCAAACCGAAAAGGTGAACGGACACCACCGAGTCACCTCAAGATTGCATAGATTTTCGGCAAAATTCCAGAAAATAGGTGACGTATGGTCACCCGTCCGCGCAGGCGGCGAGCGATGTCCGGCTCAGTCCGCTTCGAGCTTCAGCCGCAACTCACGCAGCACGGGCAGCGCCGCGCGCACCTTGTCGACACCCAGATCCTTGACCATTTCCGAGATCACCGGCGCCATCGCAGCCAGCGCCGCCTCGCGTGCGCGCTTTCCGGCGGGGCTGATCGCCACCATCTTGCGCCGCGCGTCGTCCCAGTCCGGCCGGATATGCACGTAACCGGCGATCTCCAGCTTGGTGAGCGTGTTGGTCATCGCGCCGCGGGTGACATGGAAACTGCGCGCCAGCTGCGCCGGGCTGCGTTCGTTCTGCACCCGCGCAAGGTGGTTGAGCACGGAGAAATGCGAGATCTCCATGCGGTCGGGCAGCACCCGGGTCAGGCGGTTGCGCAAGAGCTGGTCGGCGGTCAGCAGCTCGCTGAACAGCGAGATCGCCAGCGCGTCGGCGGGGGAGCTCATGCCGGTCCCTCGAACTGGCGGTCATGGGTCAGCACGGGGATCTGCGCGCGCGCCTTGTCGGACTGCGCGAGGTCGATCTCGGCATAGACGATGCCCGGCTCGGTGCCGCCGTCGGCGACGACCTCGCCCCAGGGCGAGACCACCAGCGAATGGCCGTGCGTGCGGCGCGGCTTGCCCTCGGAGATCTTGTGATCCCCGCATTGCGCCGGGGCCAGCACCCACGATCCCGTCTCGATGGCACGGGCGCGCAGCAGCGGCTCCCAGTGGCCCGGCCCGGTGGCGGGCGAGAAGGCCGCCGGCACGGTCAGGATCTGCGCTCCGGCATGGGCCAGCGCCCGGTGCAGATAGGCAAAGCGCACGTCGTAGCAGATCGTCATGCCGAGCGTGCCGAAGGGCGTTTCCACCGCCACCGCCCGGTCCCCCGGGGCAAAGCCGTCGGATTCGCGGTAGGTCTCGGTCTCGGTCACCTGCACGTCGAACATGTGGATCTTGTCATAACGCGCGGCGATCTCGCCCTCGGGCGTGATCAGGAAGCTGCGGTTGGCAAAGCGTGCCTCGGGCGGTTCGGACTTCACGCCCAAAGAGCCGATCAGCAGCCAGACGCCAAGCGCCTTCGCCTCGGCACGCAGACCGGCGAGCGTCTGATCCTCGCTCTCGGACTGCAGCACCGCCTTCTGGTGGCTGCGACTCGACGAGACGCAATTTGTCACTTCCGGCGTCAGGATGAAGCCCGCGCCCTGCCCGGCCGCCTCGCGCATCATGGCGCGGACGGTCTCGAGATTCTCCGCCGGATCGTCCGACGAGCTGATCTGCAGCAGCGCGGCCTTCATCATGCGTCTCCGTCAGCCGGCCAGCAGCGGGTCGAGCTTGCCGTCGCGCTCCATGGCATAGAGCTCGTCACAGCCGCCCACGTGGAACTCGCCCACGAAGATCTGCGGCACGGTGCGGCCGCCGTTGGCGCGCTGGGTCATCTCGGCGCGGCGCTCGGGCGCGGCGGCGACGTTGATCTCGGTGAATTCCGCGCCCTTTTGGGTCAGCAGGCGCTTGGCCGCGACGCAGAAGCCGCAGGTGGGTGTGGTGTAGATCTCGATCGGTTTCATGCAGGGGTCCCTTTCCGGCGGGCTGGCAGCCCATCTTTCAGGGATTTAGGTATCCTTTGCAACGCGCGCCAGTACCGAGACCACCACCTGTGCCGCGCCTGCCGCTTTGCAGGCCCGCGACGCTGCGGAAAGCGTCGCCCCGGAGGTCATCACATCGTCGACGAGGATCACCCGGCGTCCGCGCAGCACGCCGGCCGCCCGCAGGTCCGGCACGATCGCCCCGTCCAGCACGGCGAAGCGCTCGTCGCGGTCCCTGCCATCGAGCGAGGGCGTGGCGCGGACCCGGCGCAGCGCGTCGGGGAGATGGCGCAGCCCCAGCTCGCGCGCCAGCCCCGCGCCCAGCAGCGCCGACTGGTTGTAGCGGCGGCGCAGGTGGCGCCGCAGGTGCAGCGGCACCGGCACCACCAGCGCCTCGTCGGTGAGCCCGCGCAGGCTACGCGCCATCCAGCGCGCCGCGGGCCGGGCGATGTCTGTCCGGTCGGCATGTTTCAGCATCAGCACCAGCTTGCGCCCGTTGCCCTTGTAGAGCAGAGCGGCGCGCCCCTGCGCCCAAGGGCGCGGCAGCGCGCGGCATTCATCGCAATGCTCGGCCTGATCGGAGCGCCCCGGCAGCGGCGCGGCGCAGAGATCGCAGCTCAGCCCGCCGGTGAAGGTCGTGTCGCGCCAGCACGGCCCGCAGAGGCCGTGATCGCTCTCGACCAGCCCGCCGCAGATCAGGCAGCGCGGCGGGTAGACAAGCCGCAGCGCCCCGCGCAACAAGGTTTGCAACCGCTCCTGCCGCATCTTATCTAGCCCCCATGTCCAGCCCCGTTCCGAGCCAGGCCCCGCACCTCATCGACCGCTCCGCGCTCGCCCGCAACCGCGCCCGCGCCCGCCGCGCGCCAGAGCTGGCGCGCGCCCTGTTCCTGCACGAGGCGGCGCGGGACGAGGCGCAGGATCGGCTGATGATGGTTAACAGGGAGTTCAAGTCCCCGGCCATCGTCACCCCCTTCCCCGAGATCTGGCAGGATTCCATCCCCGGCGCGAAGGTCATCACGGATGACGAGGTGCTCGACCTCGAGGTTGGCGCGCATGACCTGGTGATCCACGCGCTGGCGCTGCACTGGGCGAACGATCCGGTGGGCCAGCTGATCCAGTGCCGCCGCGCCCTGGTCGCGGACGGGCTCTGCCTGACCATCGCCTTCGGCGGCGACACCCTGTCCGAACTGCGCGCCGCCATGGGGCAGGCCGAGATCGACGTGACCGGCGGGCTGTCGCCCCGCGTGCTGCCGATGGGCGAGATCCGCGACCTTGGCGCGCTGCTGCAACGGGCCGGACTGGCGCTGCCGGTAGCCGACTCGCTGCCGCTGGATGTCAGCTACGAGACCGCGCTGCACCTGATGCGCGACCTGCGTGCCATGGGCGAGGCCAACGCCCTGTCCGCCCGGCTTCGGACACCCACCCGCCGCGCCGTGCTGCTGCGCACCGCCGAGATCTACGCGCAGAGCTACGCACGCCCCGACGGAAGGCTGAAGGCCACCTTCGAGCTGGTCACCCTGACCGGCTGGGCCCCCGACGAGAGCCAGCAGAAACCGCTGCGCCCGGGAAGTGCGGCGCATCGTCTCGCCGAGGCACTGGGCGCGAAGGAAACGCCGCTGAAGGATTGAATCATTCTAAATTCGCGTTAACTAGCGCCAGACTTTGAGGGAACAGAACGCATGAACGACATGACCACCGGCCCGATCCGTCCCGCCCAGGCCCCCGCCGATCACCCGGCGCTCCCACGCGAAAAAGTCGGTATCCTGCTCGCCAACCTCGGCACGCCCGATCACTACAGCTACTGGCCGATGCGCCGCTACCTGTCCGAGTTTCTCTCGGACCAGCGCGTCATCGACTACCCGAAATGGAAATGGCAGCCGCTGCTGCAGCTGATCATCCTCAGCAAGCGGCCCTTCTCCTCGGGCGCAAACTACAAGTCGATCTGGAACGAGGAGCTGAACGAGAGCCCCCTGATGACGATCACCAAGGCGCAGACCGCGGCCATCGCCGAGTCGATGAAGGCGCGCTATGGCGATCAGGTCATGGTCGATTTCTGCATGCGCTACGGCAACCCCTCGACCAAGTCCAAGGTCCGGGCGATGACCGAGGCCGGTTGCCGCAAGATCCTGTTCTTCCCGCTCTACCCGCAATACGCCGGCGCGACCTCGGCCACCGCCAACGACGCCTTCTTCAAGGCGCTGATGGACGAGCCATGGCAGCCCACCGCCCGCGTCGTCGATCCCTATTTCGAGAGCCCGGCCTATATCGAGGCGCTGGCGCAATCGGTCGAGCGCGCCTACGCCGCCAAGGAGCAAAAGCCCGAGATGCTGGTGGTCTCCTATCACGGCATGCCGAAGCGCTACCTGATGCAGGGCGACCCCTACCATTGCCAGTGCCAGAAATCGACGCGGCTGCTGCGCGAGCGGCTCGGCTGGGACAAGACTGAGATTCGCACCACCTTCCAGTCGGTCTTCGGCCCCGAGGAATGGCTCAAGCCCTATACCGTCGAAGAGGTCGCCCGGATCGCCAAGGACGAGGGCAAGAAGCGCATCGCGGTCATTGCCCCGGCTTTCTCGGCCGACTGCATCGAGACGCTCGAGGAGATCAACGAGGAGATTCGCGAGAGCTTCGAGCACGCGGGCGGTGAGGATTTCACCTATATTCCCTGTCTCAACGACGACCCCGCCCATATCGCGGCGCTGAGCAAGGTGATCGAGGACAACCTGCAGGGCTGGATCGACTGATCCAGCCTTACCCTCGGAGAAGACAACAAAAAAAGGCGGTGCCTCAGCACCGCCTTTTCCGTACAGGCTGGCCTGTCAGATCAGTCTGCCGACGCAGCTGCAGCAACCACGGCGATCAGCAGAAGCGGGATCAGGATGCCGGCCGAGGAGGACGATGCCTGGGTTTCTTCGACGACGACGACGGGCTCCATGACCACATCATCTTTCGCGTAGGAACCGGCCATTGCCGAAGTTGCGGAAGCAGCGAATGCGGCGGCGAGTGCGAGTTTTTTCATAGTTTTCTCCAGATAAAAGCCTGCCGCGGCTTGGAAAACCTATCCACGGCAAGCACCAAGACTTACCTCGTGCCATTTTTCTAAGCAGTATTCCGCCGAGATTGCAAACCCAAGTTATGCTTGGTTTTTCTGATCCCACTGACGTGTCGTCAAATCAGCAACACCTGAGTTCCCACCTGCGCCATCTCGTAAAGAGCCTCGATATGCTCATTGTAGAGACCGATACAGCCATTCGACGACCGCCGTCCGATCTTGCGCGTGTCATGGGTGCCGTGGATGCGGTAGTAGGTCCAGCTCAGGTGCAGCGCCCGGGTGCCGAGGGGGTTGTCCGGGCCCGGCGGCACGTAATCGGGCCACTCCGGGTTGCGTTCCTTCATCGAGGGAGTCGGACGCCAGTCGGGATGCGGATCCTTCAGCACAACCTGGGTGCGGCCCTTGCGGGTCAGGTCATCTGTGAGCGGCACCGACGACGGATAGAGGTGGTAGCGACCGTTCTGCTCCCAGAAGTGCAGCGCGCGGGACGAGATGTCGACCAGCACCGCACCCTTGTTCAGGTTGCTGAAGTAGGGTTGCCAGTCGAGCGTCCGGAAACTGGAGATATTGTGCCGGATGACCTTAGAGATATCGTTCTCCATCTCGACCGTGCCAGCGCCGTTGTAGCTCTGCGCCAGAGCCGGTGTCGCCGCCGCGCTGGCGAGCGCTGCCGATCCAGCGAGGAAGGCGCGACGGGAGTAGGGGGATTTTGCCATGGCAGAAGTGTCCTTTGGAGCCACGAAAAACGAAATGCCAGTAGTAGGCCCATCAGTAGGCCAAGTATAAGGCTCTGTGGGGTACGCACGAAAGCCAGTAAGAGTTCCCCGACCATATGGCGAGAGCGCCGCAGTCGCAAATCAAACACCGGTGTGCACGGCCAATCACATGCATGTGGGTTTGATCGCGCAGGCTCGGCGGGCTATGTGTGTCCCGCAATAGTGAACCAGCGCTACGCGAAGGCCAGCCAAACATGAACAGACGTACGTTTCTCCTGCTTTCCTCCGGCCTCCTCGCGGCGGCGTGTGCCCCCTCGGTGACCCCGCCGCAGATCGGCCCGGACGGAAAGCCGCTGCCTCGCGTTTACCGCATCAACGACAGCGACAGTGGCAAGATCGAGTATTCGATGCTCGATTCGGTCAACGCGCTGCGCCAGGCGCGCGGTGTGCAGGGCGTTTCGCTCGACAGCAAGCTGAACGCCGCCGCCGCCACCCATTCGCGCGACATGTCGGTGCAGAACCGCCCCTGGCACTTCGGCTCCGACGGCTCCTCGCCGATCGACCGGGTGCAGCGCGTCGGCTACAGCGGCCGCCTGCTCGGCGAAAACATCTCCGAGACCTACGAATCCGAGCTCGAGACCCTCGCCGCCTGGATGGAAGACGCGCCGACTCGCGACGTGATCCTCGACCCGAGCGCCCGCCAGATGGGCTTTGCCTGGTTCCAGGAGCCGGGTGGCAAGATCTGGTGGACGCTGGTCATGGGCGCGCCCGACCTCGCGCCGACGCCGGGCTCGCAGACCGCCGGTTTCTGAGACCAACCTATCCGACCCGCATGAAAAGGCCGCCCCTTGGGGCGGTCTTTTTGCTTTCGGCGCAGCAGATCGCGCGGCGCATAGGGCGGTCCGCCCAAGCAAAAGGCCGCCCCGGGGGACGGCCTGTCGATGGTCTTCGCGTCAAAGCCCGCGCGGTGCGTGATCAGGGCATGATCAGAATTGGCGTGGGCCTGTCGGTGCGGATCATCGCGTAGATGTCCTCCATCTCGCGGTCGGTCACCGCGATGCAGCCCCAGGTCCAGTCCCAGACCCCGTTCTGATAGGCCGCAGGACGGCCATGGATGAAGATATCACCCCCCGGACTCTTGCCCAGGTAACGCGCCTCGGCGCGGTCTGCGGCGTTGGGGTAATCGATCCCGAGGCTCAGGTGGAACCGCGAGTTCGGGTTGCGCCGGTCGATCATGTAAAGACCCTCGGGCGTCTTGCCGTCGCCTTCGATCTTCTTGTCGCCGGTCGGGTTGAAGCCGAGTCCGACGTTATAGACCTTCATGATCTGATCGTGGTGCAACAGGTACATCTTGCGCGCCTGCTTGTGCACCACGACATGGGTGACCGCGGGCCCGCTGTAGGACCTGAATTTCATGCTCGGCTGTTCCCGCCCACCGCCGCAGGCGGCAAGCAGCAACACTGCTGCCAGCACGAGCACGTGCCTGCCAATAAACATCTTGCCTGTCTCACTCGTTCTTATTTTGCCACAGTTATACAGCACACTGCGGCATCGCGATAGAAGGAGTTGGCAGGAAGTCGTCGGAATCTCGGCACTATTGCCTTTTGAATCCTGCAACGAGCTCGATGTGGGTCGACCAGCGGAACTGGTCCACCACCCGCAGCCCGTCCAGCACGTATCCGGCCTTGAGCAGCACCGCCGCATCCCGGGCAAAGGTCACCGGGTTGCACGAAACAAAGGCGATGCGCGGGATCTTCGTCTCGCAGAGCTGCGCCACCTGCGCCTCGGCGCCGGCGCGCGGCGGGTCGATCACCGCGGCGTCGAAGCGCGCCAGATCCTCAGGCAGCAGCGGATTGCGGAAGAGGTCGCGCGCCTCGGTCGTCACGTGGCGCAGACCCTGCGCGTGACGCCAGCCATGGTCGAGCGCCTGAGTCATCGCCTTGTCGCCTTCGACCGCATGCACCCGCGCCTTCTCGGCAATCGGCAATGCGAAGGTGCCGCAGCCGGCAAAGAGGTCGACCACGTGAGCAGCACCGTCTACGTATTCCAGCACGTCGGCCAGCAGCGCCGCCTCGCCCTGCGGCGTCGCCTGCAGGAAGGCACCCGGCGGCGGCGAGACCTCGGCCCGGCCCATCTTCTGCATCGGCGGGCGGCGGGTCAGCACCACGTCCTCACCCCAGGCGATGCGCGCGCAATCATGCTGCCGCGCCAGCTCGGAGAGCTGCTGCTGCATCTGCGCATCGGCCTCCTTGCCGCCCCTGGCCACCACATCGAGCCCGCCATGGCTGGTGGTGACCATCACCGACAGCTCGGCCTTGCGGCTTGCGCCAAGCACCGCCAGCGCCTCGACCAGCGGCAGCGCGGCGGCCAGTTTCGGGTCTATCACGCGGCAATCGGGCACTTCGACGATCACGTCGGAACGCTTGCGGTGAAAGCCGACCTGCGCGCCCTTCTTGGTGCGCTTGGCCGAGAAGCCGGCGCGGCGGCGGGTCTGCTCGGGCGAGGTGGCAATCTCGCGGAACGCGGTCTCGATGCCATGGGCGGCGAGCGCGTGGCGCACCACCGATTGCTTCCACTCGGCGACGAAATCGGGGCGGGCGTGCTGCAACTGGCAGCCGCCACAGGTTTTCGCGTGCCGGCAGGGCGCGCTGACCCGCATCTCCGAGGGCCTGAGGATGCGCGGCGCGTCCATGGTGCCGCCGGTGATCTCGCCCTCGACAAGCTCGCCGGGCAGAGTGCCGGGCACGAAGACGGGACCGGCGGCGATGCCGTCCCCCTGGTGCCCGAGCCGTTCGATTGTGACCTGTTCCATGCGCCGCCTCATGCCCCCAACCGGGTCTCCGCGCAAGCCTGATCCGCCGGACGCACGGCCCCGCGCAGCCTCTATTCCGCCGCTTCCTGCGGGTCGATCACGCCGCCGCTCTGGCGGTTCCAGTAGCGCGCGTAGAGCCCGTTCCGCGCCAAGAGCGCGTCGTGGCTGCCCTGCTCGACGATGCGCCCCTGATCAAGCACCACGATGCGGTCCATGCTGGCGATGGTCGACAGCCGGTGCGCGATCGCGAGCACCGTCTTGCCCTCCATCACCCGCTCCAGCGCGCGCTGGATCGAGGCTTCAACCTCGGAGTCGAGCGCCGAGGTGGCCTCGTCCATCACCAGGATCGGCGCGTCCTTGAGGATCGCCCGGGCCAGCGCGATGCGTTGCCGTTGCCCGCCCGAGAGCTTCACTCCGCGCTCGCCGAGGTGCGCGTCATAGCCGGTGCGCCCCATATGGTCGCGCAGGTGCAGGATGAACTCATGCGCCTCGGCCTTCTCGGCGGCGGCGATCACCTCCTCCATCGTGGCATCGGGGCGGCCGTAGCGGATGTTGTCCAGCGCCGAGCGGTTGAACATGGCGGTCTCCTGCGTGACCATGCCGATCTGCCGCCGCAGGCTCTCCTGCGTGACGCCCGCGATGTTCTGCCCGTCGATGAAGATACCGCCCTTTTCCGTGTCGTAGAGCCTCAGCAGCAGCGCCACGAGGGTGGACTTCCCGGCCCCCGAGGCGCCGACGATGCCGACCTTCTCGGCTGGCGCGATGTCCAACCCGATATGCTCGACGCCGCCCTCCTCGCGACCATAGGCAAAGCCCGCGTCGCGGAACTCGATGCGACCCTGCGGCACCGCCAGGGCCGGTGCGTCCGGCGCGTCGAGCAGCGTGTGGTCGGGGGTGATCGTACGGATGCCGTCCTCGATCTCGCCGATATTGGCGTAGATGCCCATCAGCGTGAAACTGACCCATCCGGTCATCTGGCTGAGCCGGATGGCGACGGCGCCGGTGGCGGCGATGTCGCCCGCGGTGACGTAGCCCTGCGACCAGAAGGCCAGCGCCCCGCCGATCAGCAGCACCGGCAGCGTGCCCGCCAGCGCCATCAGCCAGAAGCGGAAGGCCGAGGCGATATGCCCGAAGGCGATGAACCGCTCGCGGTAGGTCGACATGGCGTCGAGCGCGGCGCGGTCCTCGAACTCGTCATGGGCAAAGAGCTTCACGGTCTTGATGTTGGTCACCGTGTCGACGAGCTGCCCGGTAACCATCGCGCGCGCCGCCGCCCGCGCCTTCGAGCGGGTGCGGATGCGCGGCATGAAGTGGCGCAGCAACAGGCCGTAGACGACGATCCAGCCGATCAGCGCCAGCCCGATGCGCCAGTCGATCGAGCCGACCAGCCAGACCGAACCGATCACCGACGCGAGCGCGAAGAGCACCGCCTGGATGACCTCGGAGATCACGTCGTTCAGCGCCCGCGCGGTCTGCATCTCCTTCTGCGAGATGCGCCCGGCGAAGTCGTTGTCGAAGAAGGTCACCGAATGGCCCAGCGTGTAGCGATGCACCCGGCTGAGGATCAGGTTGAACACGTTGGGCTGCATGACCACCGACTGCACGTAGGCCGAGAGCCCGGCGATCCCCGGCCGTAGCAGGATGAAGAAGGCGGCGCAGAGCAGCAGGAACAGCCAGTGATCGGCAAAGACCGTGCTGGCGGGGCTGCTCAGGGTCTTGTCGATCACATCGCCCAGCAGCTTTGCCGACATCACCTCGAAGACCCCGCCCAGCGCCGAGAGGATCCCCGCCGGGATCAGCACCGGCCAGGCCCCGCGCAGCGCCCAGAGCACGAAGCGCCCCAGCGTCTGCGGCGGCGGCGTATGGGCGCGGGAAAACGGGTCTATCATGTCGGAAAGGCTCATGCCTCGCCCTCTCGGTCTTGGGTCAGTTCATGCGGTGTCCTGCGCTTGGCTGTCGGCGTCGGGGTCGAGGAACCCGCCGGACTGGCGCGCCCAGAATCCTGCATATAGGCCAGCTTGGGCCAAAAGCGCGTCATGTGCACCCTCTTCGACGATGTGCCCGCCGTCCATCACCAGAATGCGATCCATGGCGGCGATGGTCGACAGCCGGTGCGCGATGGCGATCACCGTCTTGCCCTCCATCATGCCGTAAAGCGTGTCCTGAATGGCGGCCTCGACCTCGCTGTCGAGCGCCGAGGTGGCCTCGTCGAGGATGAGGATCGGCGCATCCTTGAGGATCACCCGCGCCAGCGCGATGCGCTGCCGCTGGCCGCCCGAGAGCTTCACGCCGCGCTCGCCCACATGGGCGTCATAGCCGCGCCTCCCCTGCCCGTCTTCCAGCGTCAGGATGAACTCATGCGCCTGCGCCTGTTTCGCGGCCTCGATCATCTGTGCCTCGCTGGCCTCGGGCCGGCCGTAGAGCAGGTTCTCGCGTACCGAGCGGTGCATCAGCGCGCTGTCCTGCTGCACCATGCCGATCTTCCGCCGCAGGCTGTCCTGCGTCACCCGGGTGACGTCCTGCCCGTCGATCTCGATCCGGCCCGTTTCGGGGTCGTAGAACCGCAGAAGCAGCTTCACGAGGGTCGATTTCCCGGTTCCCGAGCGGCCCACAAGGCCAATCTTCTCGCCCGGTTTGATGGTCAGCGTCACCCGGTCCAGACCGCCCCAGCCGCGCCCGTAGTGGTGTGAGAGATCCGAGACGGAAATCTCGCCCGTCGTCACCTCCAAAGGTTTCGCATCCGGCGCATCGACCAGTTCGATCGGCTGGGCGATGGTCTCCATCCCTTCGGCCACCACGCCGAGCTGGCGGAAGAAGGTGGTCAGCGCCCACATGATCCAGCCGGTCATCGCGTTGAGCCTCAGCGTCAGCGCCGTTGCCGCCGCCACCGCGCCGGTGCTGGCCTGCCCCTGCATCCACAGGGCGATGGCCCAGCCGACGACCCCCACGATGAGCAGCCCGTTGAGGATCATCAGCCCGAGGTCCATCAACGTGTAGATCCGCATCTCGGCCTGGAAGGTCTGCCGCGCCTCCTCGATCGCCTCCTTGGCGTAGTCGAGCTCCTGCCGGTCGTGGGCGAACATCTTCACCGAATGGATGTTGGTATAGGCATCCACCACGCGCCCGGTCACGAAGCTGCGCGCATCCGAGGCGGCCTTTGACGCCGCGCCGACGCGGGTGACCGTCCATTTCATCAGCGCGCCGTAGAGCGCCAGCCAGAGCAGCATCGGGATCACCAGCCGCACGTCGGCATCCCCGAGCAGCACCAGCGCCCCCACGAGGTAGGAGATCGAGAAGGTGATCGCGTCGAAGACCTGGAACACCGCCTCGCCCGCCGCCGGGGGCGTCTGCATGATGCGGTTGGCGATGCGCCCGGCGAAATCATTTTCGAACCAGCCGATCGACTGGCGCAGCACCTGCTTGTGCGCCCGCCAGCGCACCAGCGTGCCGAAGTTGGGCATGATGGCATTGTTCAGCAGCAGCACGTCGAGCGCCTGGAACAGCGGACGCAGCAGCAGGATGAACAGCGCGAGCCCGATCAGCTGCCAGCCATGAGCCTCCCAGACCTGCGCCGGCTCGCCGCCGAGGATGTCGACGACCCAGCCCATGGCCCAGATCAGCCCGATCTCGATGCTGGCCACGACGACCGAGAGCAGCGCCGTCCAGACGAAGACCCGGCGAAACGGCCGGGAATAGTCCAGCATGAAGGGCAGCAGCTTGGTCGGGGGTCGGTCCGTCTGCGGATAGTCCACATAAGGATCGACCATGCTCTCGAAACGGCGAAACATGGGTCAGGTCCTGAAAAGATGACGCTAGGTCTAGGTCACGCCTTACAGGAACACCATGACGGAAAAACTTGCCAGCGCGAGCGCCATCACCCGCGTGAACCAGCGCCAGGCCGCCGGGGTCGCCAGAAGGTAGGTCAGCAGCGCCCCCGCCGAGGTCCAGAACAGGCAGCAGAAGAGGTTGAGACCCGAAAAGGCGCTGCCCAGCCGCAGCGCCTCGCCCCAGGGACCCATCATCGACGGGTAGGCCGAGGCCGCCGCCAGCGCCACCGCCCAGACCTTGGGGTTGACCCATTGGAAGAGCGCGCCCTCGATCAGCGTCATGGGGCGCTCTGCCTCGGCCTTCTTGCGGCGCTCGGAGGTCCACAGTCCCCAGGCCATGTAGAGCATCCAGGCGCTGGCCGCGATGCGCAGCGCGAACTCGAGCCGAGGCATCTGCTGAAGCAGCGTCGCGATGCCGAGCCCGGTGAGCCCGGCGGTGATGCCGACGCCGATCACCACGCCGAAGAGGTGCGGCAAGGTGCGTTTCACGCCGAAGCGCGCGCCCGAGGCCGTGAGGAGGATGACATTGGGACCCGGCGAGAAGAGCCCGAAGAAGACAAAGGCGTAGAGCGGGTCGAGAGTCATGTAGCGCGCTTACTCGTCAGACAGAAGTTCCGCCTTGGTAAGCGTGAAACCCGATCCGATCCAGCGTTTCTCGGCGTCGCGGAGCGCCTCGCCCAGCGCGGGGCCCTTGAGCGCGGGCATGAAATCCCTGGCCGAGAGCGGAAAGCTGACCTCGGTGCCCTTGGCCATCTCGAAGAGTGCGTCTTCCGTGACCGGCTGCTGGAAGCTCGCGGCGCGCAGCAGGAGCACGCTCTGCGCCACCTCGCCACCGTGGCGATAGGCCAGTTCCGCAGGGCCCTGCGGCTCGCCGATCAGGCTCTGATACAGGGAAAGTTGCCGCTGCTGCGCCTTCGAGAGCCGCAGATCAGGCTCTTCGGCGCCGAGGCAGGCGAGCCGGCGCAGGGCATCGGGGGCGACGGACAGTCTCTGCTCCTCGGCCACCAGCGGGCCCAGCGCGATCACCGAAGCCCCGGGCAGCACATGCGCCAGCACGCCGACCTGCGCCATCACCGAAACCGCCGGAACGGGATCGGGCGCGGCCAGCAGGCGCAGCATTTCCTGCCCGACCCGCTCGCGCGACAGGGTATCGAGCCCATCGAGCGTCTCGGCAATGCCCGCCAGTGCCTCGGGGTCGAAGCCCTGCTCGGGATCGCCGTACCAGGCGGAGAAGCGGAAGTAGCGCAGGGTGCGCAGGTAATCCTCGCGAATGCGGTCGGTGGCGGTGCCGATGAAACGCACGCGGCGGGCGCGCAGGTCCGGCAGCCCATCCAGCGGGTCGCGGATCAGCCCCCGTGCGTCGGCGTAGAGCGCATTCATGGTGAAATCGCGCCGTGCCGCATCCTCGGCAATGTCGCCCGAGAAGCGCACCACGGCACGTCGGCCATCGGTCTCGGTGTCGGCGCGGAAGGTGGTGATCTCGTGACCGATGCCGCCCGCGACCACCGTCACCGTGCCATGCTCGATGCCAGTCGGCACCGGCTTCAGCCCGGCGGCCTGCGCCAGTTCGACCACCCGCTCGGGACGCGCATCGCTGGCGATGTCAACGTCGCTCACCGGCACGCCCATCAGAGCGTTGCGCACGCAGCCGCCGACCACGTAGCCCTGATGCCCGCCGTCTTCGAGCATGGTCAGAACCTGCTGCGTCTCGGCGCGGGTCAGCCAGTCACCGGTTACCGTGGTCTTTCCCAGGCTCATGCCATGCGCTCCGCCAGTCCGCGCAGCATCCGTGCCGTCGCGCCCCAGATGTAATAGGGGCCGAAGGGCACCGTCCAGTAACGCCGCGTGGCCCCCTGCCAATGCCGCCCCTGGATGCGGTAGTTGCCCAGCGCGGCAATGTGCTCGAAGGGCACGCGGAAGACCTCGGCCACCTCGCCGGGCTCCGGAACAGGGTCGAAATCATACATGACAAGGCCGATGACCGGGGTCACCTGGAAGCCGGTGACCGTTTCATGCGCGGGCAGCGTGCCCAGCACGTCCACCCGGCTTTCCGACAGGCCGACCTCCTCGCGCGCCTCGCGCAGGGCGGCGGCCACCGCATCCTCGTCGCCGGGATCGACCTTGCCACCGGGAAAGGCGATCTGGCCGGGGTGGTGCTTCAGTCGCGAGCTGCGCTTGGTCAGCACGAGCTCAAGCCCCTGCTCGCAGGCAACAAAGCCCGCGAGGACGCCGGCGGGACGCAGCTTGCGCCCCTCCGGCAGAACCGTGCCCGGGTTCAGGTCGAAATCGGACGAGGCACCGGAGTCTGCCTCCAGTGCCCGTTTCAGCAGATCGATCTGATCCCGGACCCGGCTCACTTCTTGGCCTCGAACCCGACCGTTTCCGGATCAAGCTCGTAGTGCGCGCCGCAGAACTGGCAGTCGGCGGTGACCTTGCCGTCCTCGGTGGTCATCTTCTCGATGTCCCGCGCCGAGTAGATCGACAGCGACTGGCGCACGCGATCCTCGGAGCAGGTGCAGCCGAAGCGCACCGGCTGGGCGTCGAAGACCCGCGGACCTTCCTCGTGGTAGAGACGCACCAGAAGGTCGGTCGGAGGCAGGTCCGGGCCGATCAGCTCCAGCTCGTCCACCGTGTCGAGGTGGAAGTTCACGCGGCGCCAGTTCTCGCCATCGTCCGTATCGCCGAGCAGATCCTCGGGACGCAGCACGCCGTTCTCGCCGGTGCCGCCCTCGCCGTCGACGGTCGGCTTGGCGAAGGGCGAAGCCTTGGGCATATGCTGCAGCATCACGCCGCCGGCCCGCCAGTGCGAGCTGCCGTCCGCCTGCGGCACATTGCCGAAGTTGAGCATGAAACGGGTCGGGATCTGCTCGGACTGGGCAAAATAGCTCTCGGCGCAGCGCGCCAGCGCACCGCCCGCAAGCGGGGTGATGCCCTGGTAGGGCGTGGTGCCCTTGCCCTGGTCGATGAGCACGGCGAAATAGCCGTCCTCGAGCTGGTCGTAGGCCGGCGCGTCGGTGATCTGCTCGCGGTCGAAGCTGGCGTAGGCGCGCAGGCGGGCCGGCTCACCCTCTTTCGTCGGGGCGAAGTAATCGGTCGCGATCATGCGCAGTGCGCCACGGGTCTGCACCTGCAGCGAGAGCTTCCAGCGCAGCTTCATGGTCTGGCCAATCAGCGCGGTCAGCAGGGTCATTTCCGCGATCAGAGCCTCGACAGGCTCCGGGTAGTCGTGTTGGCTGAGGACCCCGTTCAGCACCCCGTCGAGCCGCGCAACGCGGCCCCGGATGTCGGCGTGATCCAATTGAAATGGCAGGACGGTATCGTCCCAGGCGAGTTTGCTGCCGATGGTCATGGGGTTTCCTTATCTGCCGGATCTTGGCATATCGGCCCCATATAAGCAGCAAAAACACGGGAACCAAGGGGGACCGATGACCGCAAGATACGGCGAGCCGCCCGAATCCGGGCGCCGGTACACCCTCCGCCCCGGGGCCTATGCAATCCTGCCGCGAAACGGGGCAGTGCTGGTCACCCATCAGGCAGACCCCTGGCCCGAGTACCAGCTGCCGGGCGGCGGCATCGACGCGGGCGAGTCGCCGATCGCGGCCCTGCACCGGGAGGTTTTCGAGGAAACCGGCTGGAAGATCGCCGCGCCGCGCCGGCTCGGGGCGTTCCGCCGGTTCACCTACATGCCGGAATACGACCTTTGGGCCGAGAAGCTCTGCATCATCTACGCGGCCCGCCCGGTGCGCCCGCTCGGCGCGCCGAGCGAACCCGGTCACCAGGCGGTCTGGATGGACCCGGTGCTGGCCTCGGAGATCCTCGGGAACCCCGGAGACCGCGACTTCCTGCGCCGCGCGCTGGCCTGAATCCGATCTGGCCTGAAACCAATCTGGCCTGAACCCGCACTGACCCGAACCTGAGAATGATCGCCCCGTGACTGGCTCTAGGCCGGCTCTGGACCGTGGCTGACTTGCGCAAAAGCGACCCTGATGCGGGCCAAACAGCCTCAGGTCCCGCCGAACTCCAGCAGCGCCGCCGAGACATCGTCCTCCAGCCGCACGCCACTGCGCGTGCGCTGCGTGAGCCGCCAGAACAGGTCGTCGAGGTATTCCGTACCCTGCCCCTGCACCTCGAGCGCCAGCGCCCGCAGCCCCGCGAGGTCGAGCTGCCTGCCATCGGGCATCAGCGCCTCGGTGATCCCGTCGGAATAGAGCAACAGCCGGTCGCCGGGCCGCAACTGAAGGCTCAGCCGCTCGAAGTGCGCGCCGGGGATCAGACCCACCGGCAGCCCGCCCTGCCCGACGAATTCCGCCCCGCCCCCGGCGTGCAGCAGCAACGGCGGCGGGTGGCCCGCCTGCACCAGCTCGACCTTGCCGGAATCGAGATCGGCCACCGCGTAGGCCATGGTCAGATACTCCTCGACCCCCGGATCGGCGACGAGCCGGTCGTTGAGCCGCCGCGCCACCTCCTCGGGTGGGCGGAACAGCGTGCCGTGCACGATCCGCTCGAGCGCGATGTTCTGGTCCGGGAAGTCGCCGCCCAGCAGACCGGCGATCCGCGCGGTCATCAGCGCCGAGGTGATGCCATGCCCCGAGACGTCGATGCTGTAGAGCCCGACGCTGCGCTCGCAATGCGAGAAACTGCCCACCAGATCGCCCCCCACGTGGCCGCAGGGCTTGAGCAAAAGGCTCACCTGCGAAGCGCCGATGCGCCGGCTGCGGCGCGGCACCAGCGCCTCCTGGATGGTGCGCGCCTGCCGCAGGTCACGGTCCACCGCGTCATAGGCCGCCTGCAGCCGCCCCAGCGTCGCCGAAAGCTGTCGCTGCATCTGCAGGATTCGCGCCCCGGCATTGATCCGCGCCCGCAGCTCGCCCGCGTTCACCGGCTTCGTGAGGAAATCATCCGCCCCGGCGTCCAGCCCGCGCGCGATCTCGGCCTTGTCGCTCTTGCTGGTGAGCAGGATGAAATAGCCGTAACGCTCGCCGCATTGCGCCCGGAAGCGGCGGCAGAACTCCAGCCCGTCCATGCCCGGCATCATCCAGTCCGAAAGCACCGCATCGGGGCGCATCTGGTCGCAGACCCGCAGCGCCTCGGCACCGCTTTGCGCCTGCGACACCTCAAGCCCCCAGCGCTGCAGCATCGACGACAGAATCTTCAGCTGCAGTGGACTGTCGTCCACCACCAGAACCCGCCGGATCGGCGCCTGACCTGATCGCGGTTCTAAAGAGTCTGCCGCGTATGGGAGCACCGCGCGTCCTTTCGAGGTTTGCCCTGACCGGAGCGCAGACTAGCGTGCGGGCGTTAATGCGTGCTTTCACCCGGTGCAGAGACACGGAGCGGAGATGCGGCCCGAAACACTCCGTTCAGCTTTTCCTGCGAGCCTGCGCGCAGGAGGTATCCCACATGCCCAAGTCCCAGTCTCCCGAGCTGCCGGTCACCCTCTCGACCAGCGCCCACGTCCCCGCACTCGGCCCGAGCGGGCCAGAGGTCGCGGGATCCGCTGAAAGAGAGACATATCTTGCCGAGTCGCCTCCCCGCTGGGCGGCACCGACGGATCCGGCGGGTCCGCTTATCGACTGGCACCGGGTGGCCGAGCTGCGCGACGAGATCGGGCTTGAGGATTTCGACGAGGTCGTCGCCCTGTTCCTGACCGAGGTGCAGGCCACGCTCGACCGTCTGCCCGCCCGCGCCGAGAACCTGCAGGACCTGTCCGAGCAGCTGCATTTTCTCAAGGGCAGCACGCTGAACCTGGGCTTCCGGAGGCTCTCGATGCTCTGCGAAGCCGGGGAGCTGGCGATCAGCGCCGGGCTCGGCGCGCCGCTCGATCCCGACCTGCTGCGCCGCTGCTACGCCCGCTCGCGCGAGGAATTCCTCGAACGGCTTCCGGCGCTGCGCGCCGCCTGAGCGCGCCCGGGCAACAGGACCGGCGCAGTCCCGGCCGCAGCGCCCGGTGCAGGCGTCTTCAGATCACGAACTGCGCCAGAACCTCGTCGTCGGTAATGTCGCGATACGCATAGCCCCGCGCGTCCAGCGCCCCGAACAGCCGGTCGAAATTCTCCGGGTCCACGGTCTCGATTCCGATCAGGACAGAGCCGAAGTTGCGCGCCGACTTCTTCAGGTACTCGAAGCGGGCGATGTCATCCTCCGGACCAAGCAGGTTGAGGAAATCCTTCAGCGCGCCGGGGCGTTGCGGCAGCCGCAGGATGAAGTATTTCTTCACCCCCGAGTAGCGCTGCGCCCGTTCCTTGACCTCGGGCAACCGCTCGAAATCGAAATTCCCGCCCGAGGTGATGCAGACCACGGTCTTGCCCTTGATCGACTGGCCAAGGTCCTTCAGCGCGTCGATCGACAGCGCCCCGGCGGGTTCGAGCACCACACCTTCGACGTTCAGCATGTCGAGCATGGTGGTGCAGAGCCGGTCCTCGTCGACGGTCAGCGTGTTGGCCAGGCCGACCCCCTTCAGCACCTCGAAGGTCTTGGCCCCGATCCGCGCCACCGCCGCGCCGTCGGCGAAGTTGTTGACGCCCGGCAGGGTTACCGGCTTGCCCGCCTCCAGCGCCGCCCGCAGGCAGGCGCCGCCCAGCGGCTCGACGAAAGTGTAGTTGGTCGAGGTGCCGAAATAGCTCAGCAGCCCCGAGCCGAGCCCGCCGCCGCCCACCGGGATCACAAGGTGATCCGGCACCCGGGCGAGCTGCGTTTCGATCTCGACCGCCACCGTGGCCTGCCCCTCGATCACGTCCTCGTCGTCGAAGGGCGACAGGAAATGCCCGCCGATCTCGGCGCAATACTCCTGCGCGGCGCTGAGGCATTCGTCGAAATAGTCCCCGATCAGGCGAATCTCGACGTTCTCGCCGCCGAACATGCGGGTTTTCTGGATCTTCTGCTGCGGCGTCGTCACCGGCATGAAGATCACCCCGGTCTTGTCGAACTGGCGGCACATGTAGGCAACGCCCTGCGCGTGGTTGCCGGCGCTGGCCGCCACAAAGGTCTGCACCTCGGGCCGTTTGCGCATGGCGTTGAACGCGCCGCGCAGCTTGTAGCTGCGCACCGGGCTCAGATCTTCGCGCTTGAGCCAGATGTCGGCGCCGAAGATCGCCGAGAGGTGATCATTGCGCAGCAGCGGCGTCTCGGGAAAGACCGAGCGCATCTCCTGCGTGGCGGCGCGGGCGTGAGCGAGAAAATCATCCATGCCCTACGCAGTGGCGCATCCGCGCGCCCTGCGCAAGAGCGGAGCCGATCCCGCCGATCAGCTCACCCGATCGGGCGTTTCTCAACGAAGTGGCCGTAGAGCGATGTCAGCACCGAGATGCCGATCATCGTGGCGAACCAGTTGATCACCAGGCCGTAGACCAGGTTGACGATCGAGCCGGCGCTGTCGTCGATCAGCGCCGGAAGCTCGACCAGCAGCGAGCCACCGATCACCAGCAGGGCCAGCGTCACCACCGCGCCGTCGTCATCCGCCGTGGCGCGCCAGGCCTGTTTCAGGGTCAGCTTCTCACCCAGCGCGGAGGCGGGCAGGATCAGGCCGAGCCGGAAGAACAGATAGCCGCCCAGACCTACGAGGCCGAAGACGAGCACCGGGGCGAGTCCCGGCACGGCAGCGCCGACCAGCGCCACAGGGATGGCCGAAAGCATCATGCCAAGGAAGATCACCAGTGCGATGAGGATCGAGCGGCCGAAATAGCCGAGGATCTCGCCGCCATGCCATTGCGGCAGCCAGCCGCGCGGCTCCTCGCCGGTCAGCACGAAACGGTGCCACGCCACGGCGATCCACAGGCTTGCCAGCACCGCCAGCACCATGAGCGCGAGCGCGGGCACGCCGATCATCGTCACCGGCATCCCGTCTGGTCCGGTTTCGGAAGGATGCAGGTAAGTGGCAATCTGGCTGGCGACCTGTACGAGGTAGAGCACCAGCGACACCCGCAGCGCGGTTCCGATATTGTCGATCACCATCCGCAGCGAGTGCAGAAAAATGCGCCAACCCTTCATGAAACCCCCACCCGTTTCCCAATTACTTAGCCGACCGCTAGCATATGACGCCGATAGGTCAACGGGCGATCCTTGATACCCGCAATAAAACCCAGTAATGCGCGGGGCCAGTTCATACGTGAGGGAAAGCCCATGTCCGCGCCCAAGAAAGTCGTCCTGGCCTATTCCGGGGGCCTCGACACCTCGATCATCCTGAAATGGCTGCAGGCCGAATACGGCTGCGAGGTCGTCACCTTCACCGCCGATCTCGGCCAAGGGGAAGAACTGGAGCCCGCCCGCGCCAAGGCAGAGATGCTGGGCGTGAAGGAAATCCACATCGAGGACCTGCGCGAGGAATTCGTGCGTGACTTCGTCTTCCCGATGTTCCGCGCCAACGCGCTCTACGAAGGGCTCTACCTGCTGGGCACCTCGATCGCCCGCCCGCTGATCTCCAAGCGTCTCGTCGAGATCGCCGCGGCGACCGGTGCCGATGCCGTGGCCCATGGCGCCACCGGCAAGGGCAACGACCAGGTCCGCTTCGAGCTGGCCGCCTACGCGCTGAACCCCGACATCAAGGTGATCGCGCCCTGGCGCCTGTGGGACCTGACCTCGCGCACCAAGCTCATCGACTTCGCCGAGAAGAACCAGATCCCGATCGCCAAGGACAAGCGCGGCGAGGCCCCCTTCTCGGTCGACGCCAACCTGCTGCACACCTCCTCCGAAGGCAAGGTGCTGGAGAACCCCGCCGAGCAGGCCCCCGACTACGTGCTGCAGCGCACCGTGCCGGTCGAGCAGGCGCCGAACGAGCCCGAGTACATCGAGATCACCTTCGAGAAGGGTGACGCCGTGGCGATCAACGGCGAGGCGATGTCGCCCGCGACGATCCTCACCAAGCTCAACGAGCTCGGCGGCAAGCACGGCATCGGCGTTCTCGATCTCGTGGAAAACCGCTTCGTCGGCATGAAGTCGCGCGGCGTCTACGAGACCCCGGGCGGCACCGTGCTGCTCGAGGCGCACCGCGGCATCGAGCAGATCACGCTCGACAGCGGCGCCGGTCACCTCAAGGATTCGATCATGCCGCGCTACGCCGAGCTGATCTACAACGGCTTCTGGTTCTCGCCCGAGCGCGAGATGCTGCAGGCGCTGATCGACAAGAGCCAGGAGCACGTCAGCGGCACCGTCCGCCTGAAGCTCTACAAGGGCTCGGCCCGCACCGTGGCGCGCTGGTCGGACCACTCGCTCTACTCCGAGGCCCATGTCACCTTCGAGGATGACGCCGGCGCCTACGACCAGCAGGACGCGGCGGGCTTCATCCAGCTCAACGCCCTGCGCCTGAAGCTGCTGGCCGCGCGGAACCGCCGCCTGAAAGGCTGAGCCCTTTCCCAGCGCTCCACCTGACGATCCCCGCCGGACATGCCTCCGGCGGGGATATTTTTTCCATGTGGAAGATCTACGCGCGGGCCCGCATTCCACATGGTCCAAATATCCCGGGGAGTCCGCGCGCAGCGCGGGCGGGGCAGCGCCCCGGCTCGCTTTCCGCCCCCGCGGCGCTAGACTAGCGCGCAAGGTGGAGGGCTTTCCCATGGCGGACCTGCAGGAATTTCTCGATGCCCAGGCGCGGGTCTGGCCCCAGGTCACACGCGAGCTTCAGGACGGGCGGAAGGTCACCCATTGGATATGGTGGGTGTTTCCCCAGCTCGAAATCCTCGGCCGATCGCCGCGGGCACGGCATTTCGGACTGCGCGACCTCGACGCGGCGCGCGCCTACCTAGGCCATCCCGTACTGGGTTCGCGGCTCGCCGACGCGGCGGGCTGGCTGCTGCAGCATCCGGACCGCAGCGCCGAAGATATGCTCGGTCCGGTCGATGCCCTGAAGGTTCGCTCCTGCATGACGCTGTTCGAGGCCGTGCCCGGCGCCCCGGCGGTCTTCCCGCAGGTGCTGGAGACATTTTACGACGGTCGCCGCTGTCCGGTGACCCGCGCCGCGCTGGCGGAATGAAGCGGAAGGCGGACGTGTCTTGCGTCACCTCGCGCGCCCTTGAGCTCGCGCCAGCACGAGTCAGTCGTGACGTGATCGCTCGGGAGGAAGATACGATTTCGGTCCCAGAACGAGATCCGCCCCTGAGCCTGCCTCCCGGCAAAAACAATGCCGCCCCCGGTCACGACACCGGAGGCGGCCCAGGACGTGCCGAGGTGGGGATACGCAAGCACGCCCTAGCTTCAAAGCGCCGCGAGGCGTCCTTTCGGACGCTCCGATTGGGATAGGCGCAATGGCTTCGTCCGGTCTTTGAAACCGGCCATATGTCCTTTTGCGGTCGCCGGTGGATACATCCCCCGGCAACCGGCGATTCTTTGCCCCGCAGCCCGGTCAAATTCCGCCACAGGTCCTAGGGAAAGGATGGCGGGAAATCGTTAACAACACCTGTCGACCGGACCCGGAGCAGACCAGAGTCACTCGTTACCCTTGAAACCGCGGCACCGGCGCAGAAGCAGGAGCAAGGGCCTCCGTCACCGCGGTCTTGAGTCCATACACGCAACCGATCCGCGAAGAGTTTCGACGTCCTGCAACTTTCTTAGAATTTTTTTCAGGAGACATCCTCGCTGTCTCCCGGATGCCGCCTCTCGCCCCGTTCCACCCCGCGTTCGCCGCTGAGACCCCGGACGCGCCGCGTGACAGACCCTGCGCCGCCAGCCGTCGCGCACATCTGGATTTGCCCGGTTGCGCCGGCTGCCCCGGAGCGCCGACGCGGAGCACTCACGCCACCCGCTGCCCGCCACTCCCCTTCGCTCCGGCTCGCCCGGCGGCGCTCGGGCGAAAAAAAAGAAACGCCCTCACCAAGCGGTGAGACCTCCGGAAAACCGTTGATCGGGCGACGACGCGGGCGCAGGCTGATGAAAAAGAGGAGGAGGGTGACATGAAACGCCTTGTTTCGGGACTGTTCCTGGCCGCGCTCGCAGCCCTGTCCAACGGGCTTCCGGCGGCCTCGGCCACGCGCGAGATCATCGTTGCCGGCGGCTGTTTCTGGTGCGTCGAGGCTGATTTCGAGAAGGTGCGCGGCGTGCGCGAGGTGATCTCAGGCTACACCGGCGGCAGCGTGCAGAACCCCAGCTACAAGCAGGTCAGCCGCGGCGGCACCGGCCACTACGAGGCTGCGCGGATCATCTATGACGACAGCCGCGTCAGCGCCGACGAACTCTATGCGCTGTTCTTCCGTTCGATCGACCCGACCGATGCGGGCGGGCAGTTCTGCGACCGGGGCGAAAGCTACCGCACCGCGATTTTTGCAAACGGGCCGGCGCAGAAGAAGGCGGCGGAAACCGCCAAGGCGCAGGCGCAGGCCGCGCTGGGGCAGAAGATCGTCACGCCGGTGCTGCAGGCCGGACACTTCTGGCCCGCCGAGGCGGACCATCAGGACTACTACAAGGGATCCGGCCTCGTGCTGACCCGCTTCGGGCCGTTGCGGCAGTCCTCGGCCTACAAGCGCTACCGCGAGGCCTGCGGCCGCGATGCGCGGGTGCGCCAGCTCTGGGGCAGCGCCGCGCCCTTCGCGGGGGGCTGAGGTTCACGGGATTTCTGATCGCGGCAGCCGGTGCGCCGCCGCTCAGAACCGGTGTTCGGTGACCTCCTTGAGGTCGGGGATCACGTCGGCGGTGCCATGGCGGGTGACCATGATCGCCGCGGCACGCTGCGCCAGCTCGATCGAGGTCGGCATCGGCAAGCCGCGGTCGAGCCCGGCGAGCAGGTAGCCGGTGAAGGTGTCGCCCGCGCCGGTGGTGTCCACCGGGGTCACCGGCAGTGCGGCGAAGTCGCGAACCTCGCGCGAGTCGGTGTTGATCCAGCGGCAGCCGCGACCGCCCAGCGTCACCACCACGTCGCGCACCGGGATCGTCTCGATGCTCTGGCCCGTAGCCTGCTCGAGCTGGCCCGCCTCGATCTCGTTGAGCACCAGCAGGTCGAGCAGCGGCAGCACCAGCGTCACCGCGTCGGCATCGAAGGGCGCCGCGGCATAGGCCACCCTCAGCCCGCGCGACGAGGCCAGCTCGGCCGCCTCGCGCTGCGCGTTGGTCTCGTTCTGGAAGACGAAGATATCCTCGGGCGTGGCCTCGGAGAGCCCCGCCTCGATGCGCTCGACCGAGAGCGCGCGATTGGCACCCGGGTAGATCAGGATGCAGTTCTCGGCCTGCCGGTCGAGCATGATGATGGCATGGCCCGTCGGTTCCGAAAGCACCGCGATCTGCCTTGTGTCGACACCGTATTCGGTCAGCCGCTCGATCGCCCAGCGCCCGTCCTCGCCGACCGCGCCGAGATGGCGCACCTGCGCCCCGGCCCGCGCCGCGGCCACCGACATGTTGGCGCCCTTGCCGCCCAGCCCGCGGCTCAGCGCCGTCGTCGCCAGCGTCTCGCCCGGGGCCAGGAGATGCGGCACGCGGTAGGTCATGTCCGCGTTGATGGACCCGAGGTTGTAGATCGCCATGCGCGCGCGCCTTTCATTGTTCCGGTAAATACGCCTGCCGGGCTGTCCCGGCAGGCGCGGAGCCGGGTCAGCCGACCTTGCAGGCCGCCAGCACCGCCATGTTGAGAATGTCATTGGCGGTCATCGTCGTCGAGCAGATCTGGATCGAGCTGTCGATGCCGGCGAGGATCGGGCCGACCACCGTGGCGCCGGCCATCTCCTGCATCAGCTTCACCGAGATCGAGGCCGAGTGCCGCGCCGGCACCACCAGGATGTTGGCCGGGCCGGTCAGGCGCTGGAACGGGTAGTTCTCCTGCGCGCGGGTGTTGAGCGCCACGTCGACGGTCATCTCGCCCTCATACTCGAAATCGACGCCACGCTCGTCGAGGATCTTCGGCGCGCGGTGCATCTTCGACGCGCGTTCCGACACCGGGTAGCCGAAGGTCGAGAAGGAGACGAAGGCGACCCGCGGCTCGAGGCCGAGGTGGCGGGCGACGTCGGCGGCACGCTCGGCGATATTCGCCAGGTCTTCCGCCTCGGGCCATTCCTGCACCAGCGTGTCGCTGATCAGCACGATGCGACCCTTGTGCAGCAGCGCGGTGACCCCGGCGACGCCATGCTCGGCATCGGCGTCATAGACATGGTTGATCGCCTCGAGCACATGCGCCGACTTGCGCGTCGCGCCGGTGATCAGCCCGTCGCCGTGCCCATGCGCCAGCATCAGCGCGGCAAAGACGTGGCGGTCGCGCGCGGCCAGCCGGTGCACGTCCTGGCGGTCGTAGCCCTTGCGCTGCAGGCGCTTGTAGAGGAACTCCTTGTAGGCCTCGAGGTGCGGCGTGTTGGCGGCATTGACCACCTTGATCTCGCGCACCGCGTCGCCGAGGCCGCTGGCCTCGAGCTTTTCCTTCACGTCGGCCTCGCGGCCCACCACCACGGCCTTGCCGAAGCCGTTGCGCTGGTACATGACCGCGGCCCGCAGCACGCGCGGATCGTCGCCCTCGGCAAAGATCATCCGCGACTGCGCGGCCCGCGCGCGGCTGTTGATGCTGCGCAGAACCGAAGCGGTGGGGTCCATGCGCCCGCGAAGCCCGGCCTCGTAGGCCTCGATGTCGATGATCGGGCGCCGCGCCGCGCCGGTGTCCATGCCCGCGCGCGCCACGGCGGGCGGGATGCGGTGGATGAGCCGCGGATCGAAGGGTGTCGGGATGATGTAGTCACGGCCGAAGGTCAGCGACTTGCCGTAGGCCAGCGCCACCTCGTCGGGCACGTCTTCGCGCGCCAGTTCGGCCAGCGCGTTGGCGCAGGCGATCTTCATCTCGTCGTTGATCGCGCGGGCGTGGATGTCGAGCGCGCCGCGGAAGAGATACGGGAAGCCGAGCACGTTGTTCACCTGGTTCGGGTAGTCCGAACGGCCGGTGGCGACGATGGCATCGACGCGGACCTCGTGCGCCTCCTCCGGGGTGATCTCGGGGTCGGGGTTCGCCATGGCGAAGATGACGGGGTTGTCAGCCATGCTCTTGACCATGTCCTGCGTCACCGCGCCCTTGGCAGAGACACCAAGGAAGACATCCGCGCCAACCATCGCCTCTTCGAGGGTGCGCAGCTTGGTGTTGGCCGCATGGGCCGACTTCCACTGGTTCATGCCCTCGGTACGGCCCTGGTAGATCACCCCCTTGGTGTCGCACATGATGCAATTGTCATGCTTTGCGCCCATGGACTTCAACAGCTCGAGGCAGGCGATGCCCGCCGCGCCCGCGCCGTTGAGCACGATCTTCACCTCTTCGATCTTCTTGCCCGACAGGTGCAGCGCGTTGATCAGGCCCGCGGCGCAGATCACCGCCGTGCCGTGCTGGTCGTCGTGGAAGACCGGGATGTCCATCTCTTCCTTCAGGCGCTGCTCGATGATGAAGCATTCCGGCGCCTTGATGTCCTCGAGGTTGATGCCGCCGAAGGTCGGCCCCATCAGCTTGCAAGCCTTGATGAATTCCTCGGGGTCCTCGGTATCGAGCTCGATGTCGATCGAGTTCACGTCGGCAAAGCGCTTGAAGAGCACCGACTTGCCCTCCATCACCGGCTTGCCGCCCAGCGCGCCGAGGTTGCCGAGACCCAGAACCGCGGTGCCGTTCGAGATCACCGCAACCAGGTTGCCCTTGTTTGTGTAGTCATAGGCCAGCTCGGGGTTGGCGGCGATTTCCTCGCAAGGCACCGCAACGCCCGGGGAATAGGCAAGGCTCAGGTCGCGCTGCGTGGTCATCGGGACCGTCGCGGTCACTTCCCACTTGCCGGGAGTCGGATCGAGGTGGAAGGCAAGCGCCTCTTCACGGGTGAATTTTGTTTTTGTCATTGGCCTGCGTTCCTCCGGTATGAGCGGCGTTTCTCTTAGCGCAGCGGAAGGCTTGGCTCAACTGCGCTCGACTGAGCCGAACTGGGTGCATTTCGCCTTTCGCCGCCCCCGCGCGCTTTGGTATGTCTGCGCCAAGCAGCACTGGGGGACTAGATGACGGCAGTCACGCCGATGATGGCGCAATATCTTGAGATCAAGGCGCAGTATCCGGACGCGCTCCTCTTCTACCGGATGGGCGACTTCTACGAGATGTTCTTCGACGACGCGGTGGCGGCGTCCGAAGCGCTGGACATCGCCCTTACCAAGCGCGGCAAGCACGCGGGCGACGACATCCCGATGTGCGGCGTGCCGGTGCATGCGGCCGAGGGCTACCTGCTGACGCTGATCCGCAAGGGCTTCCGCGTCGCCGTGGGCGAGCAGCTGGAAAGCCCCGCCGAGGCAAAGAAGCGCGGCCACAAGTCGGTGGTGAAACGCGACGTGGTGCGGCTGGTGACCCCCGGCACCCTCACCGAGGAGTCGCTGCTGGAAGCCCGCCGTCACAACTACCTCGCCGCTTTGGGCCGTATCAGGGACGATTGGGCGCTGGCCTGGACCGACATTTCCACCGGCGCGCTGCACGTCATGCCGCTGAGCCGCGCACGCATCGGTGCCGAGCTGGCGCGGCTCGCGCCCTCGGAGGTGCTGGCCTCCGACAGCACCGACGAAGAGCTGCGCCCGGTGCTGAGCGATCTCGGCATCTACCCCACCGTGCTGGGCGCGGCCTCCTTTGACTCCACCGGCGCGGAAGAGAGACTGAAACGGCTCTTTGCCGTGCAGACGCTTTCGGGCTTCGGCGCCTTCGAGCGGCCCGAGCTCTCGGCCCTCGGCGCGCTTGTCGACTATCTCGACATCACCCAAAAGGGCCGTCTACCCCTGCTCCGTCCGCCGCAGCGCGATGCGGTCTCGAACCTGCTGCAGATCGACGCCGCTACCCGCCGCAACCTCGAGCTGACGCATTCGATGAACGGCGGCCGCGCCGGCTCGCTGCTGTCGGTGATCGACCGGACGGTGACGCCCGGCGGTGCGCGCCTGCTAGAAAGGCGAGTTTCATCACCTTCGCGCAATCTAGGAGTGATCGAAGCCCGGCTTCAGGCTCTGGACTGGGCGATGGAAAGCGCCGAGGCCAAGCTCCTGCGTGACAGCCTGCGCAAGGTGCCCGATCTCGACCGCGCGCTCTCGCGGCTCGGTCTCGACCGTGGCGGGCCGCGCGATCTGGCCGCCGTGCGCAACGCTCTGGCGCAGGCCGAGGAGATCGCCGAGACCTTGAGCGGGGCCGAATTGCCGCCGCTTCTGCGTGATGCACGTGAAACACTGACCGGCCACGACGAGCTGATCGCCATGCTCGAGACCGCGCTCATCGCCGAGCCGCCGCTGATGGTCCGCGACGGCGGCTTCATCGCACCGGGCTACGATGCGCAGCTCGACGAGGCCCGCACGCTACGCGACCAGGGCCGCGGTGTGATTGCCTCGATGCAGGCGAAATATGCCGAGATGGCCGGGGTGAATTCCCTGAAGATCAAGCACAACAACGTGCTGGGCTACTTCATCGAGACCACCGCGACCCACGCCGAGAAGATGATGTCGGCGCCGCTGAGCGAGACCTTCATCCACCGCCAGACCACCGCCAACCAGGTGCGCTTCACCACGGTCGAGCTGACCGAGCTGGAAACCCGCATCCTGAACGCCGGCAACGAGGCGCTGGAGATTGAAAAGAGGCTCTACGAAAGCCTGAAGGGTGCCATTCTGGAGCGCGCGCCGCAGGTGTCGGAAACCGGCCTGTCCCTGGCGGAGTTCGACGTGGCGCTTGGCCTGTCGGATCTTGCGAAGGCCCAGAAGTGGGCCCGCCCGCAGGTCGACGACAGCCGCGCCTTCGAGATCGTCGCGGGCCGTCACCCGGTGGTGGAACGCGCGTTGCAACAGCAGGGCGGCGCGCCCTTCATCGCCAACGACTGCGCCCTGAATGCCAATGGCGAGGGCGCGGCGGTGACGCTGCTGACCGGCCCCAACATGGCCGGTAAGTCGACCTACCTGCGGCAGAATGCGCTGATCGCCCTGTTGGCGCAGATGGGCTCCTACGTGCCTGCCGACCGCGCGCATCTGGGCGTGGTCAGCCAGATCTTCAGCCGTGTCGGTGCCTCGGACGACCTGGCGCGCGGTCGCTCGACCTTCATGGTCGAGATGGTCGAGACCGCCGCCATCCTCAACCAAGCGGACGACCGGGCGCTGGTGATCCTCGACGAGATCGGCCGCGGCACGGCGACCTATGACGGCCTGTCGATCGCCTGGGCGACGCTTGAGCACCTGCACGGGGTGAACCGCGTACGCGGGCTCTTTGCCACGCACTACCACGAGTTGACCCAGCTTGCTGCCAAGCTCGAGGGCGTCGGCAATGCGACCGTCGCGGTGAAGGAATGGGAAGGCGAGGTGATCTTCCTGCACGAGGTGCGCGAGGGGGCCGCCGACCGGTCCTACGGCGTGCAGGTCGCGCAGCTGGCGGGCCTGCCGCCCGCGGTCATCGCCCGCGCCCGCGACGTGCTGAGCGCGCTGGAAGAGGGTGAGGGCGGCCGGACCTCGCCCAAGGCACTGATTGACGACCTGCCGCTCTTCTCGGCGGCGGCGAAACCAGAGCCGGTTGCGGCTCCGAAAGGCCCCTCGGTGGTCGAAGAGCGGCTCGACACCCTGCTGCCAGACGAGATGACCCCGCGCGAGGCGCTGCAGGCGCTTTACGAGCTGAAGGGTCTGATGAAGGGCTAAGCGAGTTTCACGTGAATCCATGCTCCGTCTGGATTCACGTGAAACCAAGGCTGGGCGCGCCCAAAGAAAAACCCCCGGTCTCGCGACCGGGGGTTTTGCATGTCGGTGCCTGAGGGGAATCAGCCCTGCATCGAGCTGACGCCGACCTGCGCCGGGCGCAGCAGGCGGTCGTAGAGCATGAAGCCCTCGGCCGAGACCTGAATGATCTCGCCGGCCTTGGTGCCCGGCACCGGGGCCTCGAACATCGCCTCGTGCATCTTCGGGTCGAACTTGTCGCCGACCTGGGGGCTGATCGCGGTCATCCCGTGCTTGCTGAACACGTTGGTCAGTTCGCGCAGGGTCAGTTCCACGCCCTCGACCAGCGCCTCGCCGGCCTCTGCCTCGCGCGCGGCGTTCAGCGCGCGGTTGAGGTTGTCATAGACCGGAAGCAGGTCACGGGCGAGCTTCGAGCCACCGTACTGCTGCGCCTCGCGGCGGTCCTTGTCGGCGCGCTTGCGGGCGTTCTCGGCATCGGCCAGCGCCCGCATGAAGCGGTCCTTGTACTCGTCGCGCTCGGCGCGCAGCGAGTCGAGCTCGAGCGCCTCGTTGTCGATCTCTTCCATCTCGTCAGCGAAAGCCTCTGCTTCTGCCGCCTCGATGTCGTCGAGGAATTCGTCTTTCTTCGCGTCTGCCATGTCTAACCTCTAGCTCCGCTCGGCAATCAGCCTGCCGACCAGCTGTGCCGTGTAGTCCACGATGGGTACGATCCGCCCGTAGTTGAGCCGCGTGGGTCCGATGACCCCGACCGCACCGATTATCTTTCGATCCGCGTTCATATATGGAGAGACCACCAGAGAGGAACCCGAAAGTGAGAAAAGTTTGTTCTCGGAGCCGATAAAAATACGGACCCCGTCGCCGGTTTCGGCAAGCTGCAGGAACTCGGCAATATCCCGCTTGCGTTCAAGGTCGTCGAACAGCGAGCGGATGCGGTCCAACTCCTCCGCCTCGCCCTCCTGACCCAGCAGATTCGACGTCCCGCGCACGATCAGCCGGGCCGAATTGTCGGCGTCCTTCTCCCAGGCGGCCATGCCCGTTTCGATCAGCTCCGCCGCAAGCGTGTCGATCTCCTGGCGGCGGGTGGCGATCTGCCGCGAGATCTCGCCCCGCAGTTCCGAGAGGGTCTTTCCCTCGATCAGCGCGTTGAGGAAATTCGCCGCCTCGCGCATCGAGCTGGGGGTCTGACCGGCAGGCGGACGGAACAGGCGGTTCTCGACATGCCCGTCACCGAAGACCAGCACCACGAGCGCGCGGTCATGGCCGAGAGAGACGAACTCGATGTGTTTGACCGGCGCCTCGTGCTTCGGCGTCAGAACCAGCGAAGCACCGTGGGTTACGCCGGAAAGCGCGGCACCGACCCTGTCGAGCAGCCCGCCCACGTCATCTCCGCCCTGCGTGGTGGTAGCGTCCAGCGCCAGCCGGTCGGAATTGTCGAGATCGCGCACCTCGAGCAGCCCATCGACGAACATGCGCAGACCCACCTGCGTCGGCACCCGCCCTGCCGAGACATGCGGGCTGTCGAGCAGGCCGAGATATTCGAGATCCTGCATCACGTTGCGGATGGTCGCGGCCGAGACCTTCTCGGACAGGCTGCGCGTCAGGGTGCGCGAGCCCACCGGCTCTCCCGTCTCGAGATAGGACTCCACCACGCGCCGAAACACCTCGCGCGAGCGATCGTTCATTTCCTCGAGAAGACGGTTACCCTCTTTCATCCACATGCTCCGGCTGTTCAGGGTCATTAAAGGCCCGCTTCGGCGCGCGTCAATCAGGCCATGGATCGCGCCGCCAATCGGGGTTGCGAGACAGCATCAGCCCCAGTATCCCGGCAGCAACCGAGAAGAGAGGCACTCATGAGACCTTCTGGACGAGATCTAAGCGATATGCGCAGCGTTTCAATCGAGACGGGCGTCACGAAACATGCCGAAGGGTCCTGCCTGATCAAGATGGGCGATACCCACGTGCTCTGCACCGCCACGTTGGAAGACCGCGTGCCGCCCTTCGTGAAGGGCAGCGGCCTTGGCTGGGTCACCGCGGAATACGGCATGCTGCCGCGTTCCACCGGCTCGCGCATGCGCCGCGAGGCGACCGCCGGCAAGCAGGGCGGACGCACCGTCGAGATCCAGCGCCTGATCGGCCGCAGCCTGCGCGCCGGTGTCGACCGCGTCGCGCTCGGCGAGCGCCAGATCACCATCGACTGCGATGTGATCCAGGCCGACGGCGGCACCCGCTGCGCCTCGATCACCGGCGGCTGGGTCGCACTGCGCCTTGCGGTGAACAAGCTGATGAAGACCGGCGCCATCACCACCGACCCGCTGACCCCGGTCGCGGCGGTGAGCTGCGGCATCTATGCCGGCCAGCCGGTTCTGGACCTCGACTATGCCGAGGACAGCGAGGCGGGCGTTGACGGCAACTTCATCCTGCGCGGCGACGGCCAGCTGATCGAAGTTCAGATGTCCGCAGAGGGCGCAACCTTCAGCCGTGACCAGATGAACAAGCTGATGGATCTGGCCGAGGCCGGCGTCTCGCAGCTCGTCGAAGCGCAGCTGGCGGCCTGCAAATGACCCGGGTGTTCAGCGACAAGAAACTGCTCGTCGCGACCCACAACGCGGGCAAGCTCGAGGAGATCACCGAGCTGCTCGCGCCCTACGGGGTCGAGGTCGTGGGCGCGAAGGAGATGAACCTTCCCGAACCCGAGGAAACCGGCACCACCTTCGTCGAGAACGCCCGCATCAAGGCGCATGCCGCGGCATCCGCCACCGGCCTGCCCGCGCTGGCCGACGACAGCGGCATCTCGGTGGATGCGCTGGACGGCGCGCCCGGCGTCTATACCGCCGATTGGGCCGAAACCGGCCAGGGGCGCGATTTCATCATGGCGATGGGCAAGACCCATGACGCCCTGCTGCAATCGGGCGCCGAGCAGCCCTGGACCGCGCGCTTCAACTGCACGCTGGTCCTGGCATGGCCCGATGGAACCGACGCCGTCTTCCCCGGCGTGATGGAGGGCACGGTGGTCTGGCCGATGCGCGGCAAGAACGGCCACGGCTACGACCCGATCTTCCAGCCCGAAGGCTACGAGATCACCTTCGCCGAGATGGACAGCGACGAGAAGAACCGCATCAGCCACCGTGCCGATGCCTTCGCCAAATTCGTGAAGGGCTGCTTTGCCAAGGACGATGCCTGAGTCCGGGCCTGAAACCTGGCGTGAAGGAGGCTTCGGCCTCTACGTGCATTGGCCTTTCTGCGAGGCTAAATGCCCCTACTGCGACTTCAACAGCCATGTCGTCCGGTCGATCGACCAGACCCGCTGGGCAGACGCACTGAGCTCCGAGGTCCGCCGCTACGGCGAGATGACCTCGGGGCGCATCCTCAACTCGATCTATTTCGGCGGCGGCACGCCCTCGCTGATGGAGCCGGCGACGGTGCAGGCGGTGCTGGACGCCGCCAAGGAACACTGGACCTGGGCCAACGACATCGAGATCACGCTCGAGGCAAACCCCCGCTCGGTCGAGGTCTCGAAGTTCGAGGGCTTCCGCGAGGCGGGTGTGAACAGGGTCTCCATGGGCATTCAGAGCCTGCGGCCGGACGATCTGCGCCGCCTCGGGCGGCTGCATGACGTCGGTGAAGCGATCGCTGCGCTGGAGACCGCGAAGTCGGTCTTCGAACGTGTGAACTTCGATCTGATCTACGCACGCGAGAACCAGACCCTGCAAGGCTGGGAGGCCGAGCTGCGCGAGGCGCTCGACCTCGCTGCCGACCACCTGTCGCTCTACCAGCTGACGATCGAGGAAGGCACGATGTTCTGGGAGCGTGCACAGCGTGGCCAGATGAAGAAGCTGCCCGACGAAGACCTCGCCGCCGACATGTTCCTCGCGACCCAGGAGATCACCGCGAAGGCGGGCTATGCCCCCTACGAAGTGTCGAACCACGCCCTGCCCGGCGCGCAGTCACGGCACAACCTCGTCTACTGGCGCGGCGGCGATTACGTCGGCGTCGGCCCCGGCGCCCATGGTCGCGTCACGGTGAACGGCACCCGCCACGCGACCGAGGCCTGGAAGATGCCCGGCGCATGGATCGAGAAGGCCGAGACCGGACGCGCCGACAGCGTCTTCGACCAACTCGGCACCGGGGACATCATGACAGAATTTGTCATGATGGGGCTGCGGCTGAGCGAGGGGATTTCGCTTGCGCGTCTTGCCGAGATCTCACCAAAGCCCCTGCCTGCCCACAAGCTGACCGAGCTTCAGGACCTCGGCCTGATCTGGCGCGAACGCGACCTGATCGGCGCCACCACCGAGGGCCGCTTGGTGCTCAACGGCGTGATCTCAGAGCTTCTGACCAACTGACGCTTTGGCGTTTCATGTGAAACGTTACCCACAGGTTCCGACCGGATCCTGTGGAGATCTCTCATCTAGCGGAAACCCTGAAAACAAGAAGGCCGAGCCACAGGGGCTCGGCCTTCTTAATTTGAACCAGATCCGACGGATCCGGTCAGATCTGGTGAACAAACGCCCTGCCCCGCACCTGCGCTTATTGCTTCATGTGAAACGCAGCGAGATCTCTCCACAGGATCCTGTGGAAATCCCTCAGCGCGAGGCGCTGAGAATTGCGCAAAGTTTGTCGAGTTCCTCGAAGCTCTCGTAGCTCACCACCAGCTTGCCGCTCTCCGCGCCCGGTGCATTCTGGATCGCGACCTTCATGCCGAGCGCAGCCGAGAGATCCCCTTCAAGCGCCCGGGTGTCCGCATCCTTCTGCCCGCCACCAAAGCCGTTCAGGCCCTGTTTCGGCGCTTTCTGTATCTGCGGCTTGGCCAGTTGTTCGGCCTGGCGGACCGAGAGCTTGCGCCGCACGATCTCTTTTGCAAGCTCCTCGGGGTTCTCCGAAGTGATCAGCGTGCGTGCGTGGCCCGCCGTAAGCTCGCCCTCGACCACCATGGTCTGAACAGTCTCCGGCAGGTTCAGCAGACGCAGCAGGTTGGCGATGTGGCTGCGGCTCTTGCCGAGCGCTTCGGCGATCTTTTCCTGCGTATGACCGAAGCGGTTCATCAACTGCTTGTAGCCGGCCGCCTCTTCGATGGCGTTCAGATCCGCGCGCTGGATGTTCTCGATGATCGCGACTTCGAGCACCTCGATGTCGTCGAATTCCCGGACCAGCGCGGGCACCTCGTGCAGCTGCGCCATCTGCGCGGCGCGCCAGCGGCGTTCGCCCGCGACGATCTCGAACTCACCTTCCGATCCGGGCCGCGGCCGGACGATGATCGGCTGGATGATCCCCTTGGTGCGGATCGATTCCGACAGCTCGTTGAGCTGCTCCGGGGTGAAGGTCCGGCGCGGCTGGTCCTTGTTCGGGAACAGCTTCTCGATCGGGATCATCCGGTCGGGGGTCCGCGGCGCCGCCTCTTCCTCGGCCACCACCGCGGGGCGCACATCCACATCCGACATCAGGGCCGACAGTCCCCGCCCGAGTCCCCGACGCATTTCGCGTTTCTCTGCCATAACTGCCCTCTTGTCTCGAATTTTGTCTTAGGCCGCCATCTGCGCATTGTTGCGCAGCAGCTCGTCCGCCAGCGCCCGATAGGCCAGCGCGCCCTTGGAATTGGTGTCGTAGGTCAGCACCGGGCAGGCATAGGACGGCGCTTCGCTGACCCGCACGTTCCGCGGGATCACCGTGTTGAACACCAGATCGCCGAGATTGGCCCGCGCGTCTTCCTCGACCATCCGCGACAGGTTGTTGCGCGCATCGAACATGGTCAGAACCACGCCTTCGATCCGCAGATCGGGATTGGCGCTCTGCCGCACTTCGCGGATCGTCAGCATAAGCTGCGACAGACCCTCAAGCGCAAAGAACTCGCTCTGCAGCGGCACCAGGATCGAATGCGCCGCGACCATGGCGTTGACCGTCAGAAGGTTCAGCGACGGCGGGCAATCGATCAGGATATAGTCGAATCCGAACTGTGCCATGTCCGCCTGGCGCAGCGCATCATGCAGCAGGAAGCTGCGCTTCTCATTCGCCACCAGCTCGATGTCCGCCGAGGCCAGATCCACCGTTGCCGGGATCAGCTTCAGGTTGGCGGTTTCAGTCTCAAGGATCATGTCCGACAGCGGCGCGTCCTCGAGCAGCAGCTCGTAGGCCGTATATTCCCGCGCCTCAGGCTCGATTCCCAGACCCGTGGACGAGTTGCCCTGCGGATCGAGGTCGACGATCAGCACCTTCAGGCCACGCTCCGCCAGCGCCGCACCGAGGTTGATTGTCGTCGTGGTCTTGCCCACCCCGCCCTTCTGGTTGGCGATGGCAACGATCTTGGCCGCGCCGGGCCGGATGGAATCAGACATGAGTCAGCGCTCCGATTTGCAAGACAACCGCTTGGGGATCCGTAAGGCTTGTATGCCGTACCAGATCAAACTGCCACATCTTGCGTGCGTCTGCGATTTCTTTTTCCGCCTGCGCGCCCTTGGGAAAGAGCGCAGTGCCATTCTCGCACAGGTGCCGGTCGGCAAAGCCCAAAAGTTTATCGAGCGAGGCCAACGCGCGTGCGCTGAGCAGATCGGCGCCAAGCGGCGGAATTTCCTCGATCCTGCGGGCCTCGACATTCGCTTCGACGCCGGTCTCGCGCAACACGGTCCGCAGGAACGCGCATTTCCGCTGATCACTTTCGACCAGCGTCACCTTCATCTCCGGTGCAAATTCATCGCGCAGAATTGCGACGACAAGGCCAGGGAAGCCTCCGCCGACGCCCAGATCCGCCCAATGCTGTGGGTATGTCTGTGGAATACCCCAGATCTGTGCGGAATCCACGATGTGCCGGGTCCACGCCTCGGCCAAGGTCGTGGGCGAAACGAGGTTGATCCGGGGGTTCCATTTTTTCAGGAGGTCAGTGTAGTGCTCGAGGCGGTCCCATGTTTCACGTGAAACACTGAGCCCGCCTCCAAGGTCCAATTCACTCATGCGCTGCGCGCCTTGTCGTTCCGGCGCAGCCGGATCAGCAACAGCGAGAGCGCCGCAGGCGTCATCCCGTCGACTTTCGCCGCCTGCGCCAGCGTGGAGGGTTTCGCCCGTGCCAGCTTCTGCTTCAGCTCCGTAGACAGGCCTTCGATCGTCGAGAAATCGAAATCTGGCGGCACCTGGTAGGTTTCGTCGCGTTTCAACGCCTCCACATCGCGCTTCTGGCGATCGATATAGTTCGCGTAAAGCGCGTCCTTCTCCAGCTGTTCGCCGATCTCGGGCTGAATCACGGAAAGTTCCGCAACGTGTTCGCGCAGGAAGTCCATCGAGATATCCGGGAAGGACAGCAACTGGAACAGGCTCCGGCGCGCACCGTCCGCGTTCATCTTGAGTCCCAGGTCTCCAAGCTCTCGCGGTGTCATGGTGATCTCGCTGAGCACGCCCCTGCCCTGCTCAAGCTTCTCGGATTTCTCCAGGAAGGCAGCCTTGCGCACCTCGGAGACGCAGCCGAGCGCCATTGCCATTGGCGTCAGGCGCTGGTCCGCGTTGTCGGCGCGCAGCGACAGCCGGAACTCCGCACGCGATGTGAACATTCGGTAGGGTTCGGTCACGCCGCGCGATGTCAGATCGTCGATCATCACACCGATATAGCTCTCGGCCCGGCTGAAGGTGATTTCTTCACGCCCGAGGCTCTGCGCCGCGGCGTTCAGCCCGGCGACCATGCCCTGTGCGGCGGCTTCTTCGTAGCCCGTCGTGCCATTGATCTGCCCCGCCAGGTAGAGGCCCGAAACGGCCTTGACCGAAAGCCGCAGGTCCAATGCCCGGGGGTCAACGTAGTCATACTCGATGGCATAGCCCGGTTGCAGGATCTTTGCCTCCTCGAGGCCGACGATCGAGTGGACATACGCCTCTTGCACGTCCTCGGGCAGCGAGGTGGAGATGCCATTGGGATACACCGTATGGTCATCCAGGCCCTCGGGCTCGAGGAAGATCTGGTGGGACTCCTTGTCGGCAAAGCGCACCACTTTGTCCTCGATCGAGGGGCAGTAGCGCGGACCGATACCCTCGATATGCCCGCCATACATGGCGGATCTGGCAAGGTTGTCGCGGATCAAATCGTGCGTGCGCGTATTCGTATGAGTGATCCCGCAGGAGATTTGCCGGACATAGGGTTCAGACGACAGGAAAGAGAACATCGCGGGGTCCTCGTCGCCGGGCTGGCTGTCGAGGATATCCCAATTGATCGTCCGCCCATCCAGACGCGGCGGCGTGCCGGTCTTCAGGCGTCCAAGCGGGAGCGCCATCTCGTCGAGCCGCTCCGCCAGTTTGACCGCGGGCTTGTCGCCCATCCGGCCTCCGGGGCGCTTCTGATCGCCGATATGGATGACGCCGCGAAGAAAAGTACCGGTGGTGAGCACCACAGCACCGGATCTGAGCTTGGATCCATCGGCAAGGACCACGCCCTGCACGAGATCGCCGGTCTTCAGAAGATCCGTGACCTCCCCTTCCACGATGGAAAGGTTCGGCGCGGCTTCCATCTCGCGCAGCATGGCTTCGCGGTAAAGTTTTCGATCTGCCTGGGTGCGCGGCCCCTGAACGGCGGGGCCCTTGCGACGGTTCAACAAGCGGAACTGGATGCCCGCCTGGTCCGCCACACGACCCATGACACCATCCATGGCGTCGATTTCGCGCACCAGATGGCCCTTTCCAAGCCCGCCGATGGCCGGATTGCACGACATCACCCCGATCCCGGCTCGGGTCAGGGTGACAAGCGCCGTTTTCGCGCCCATTCGCGCCGAAGCCGCGGCGGCCTCGGTGCCAGCATGTCCGCCGCCAACGACGACGACGTCAAAATCGAGTTGTTTCACGTGAAACACTCCTTACTTACCCAGGCAGAAGCTCGAGAAGATCTTGTCCAGCAAATTTTCAACATCGACGCGGCCGATCAGGGCTTCGAGGCGTCGAATCGCGACCCGGACTTCTTCTGCAGCGATATCGTACCGCTCGGGCCCGAAATCAAGCAATTCCAGCGCGGTTGTGAGCGCATCGGCACCTTCCTGGAAGGCAATTCTGTGCCGTTCCCGTGTGGCAAGACCGCTGGACTGCACGCGCTCGGACAAGGTGGCACCAATTTCGGAAATCAGTGCCTCTATCCCCTGCCCCGTCGCGGCGGAAATCGCCTGTGCGTCACCGGAGAGATCCCCCTTGGAGCGGCGCACGATGTCGCCCTTGCGCGGAACAACATCCAACGTCTCATCCGCCTCGAGCAGGAAGACCCGCAGGTCCGCCAGCTCGGCGCGGTCCCGGGCGCGCTGGATACCTATCTTTTCGACCGGATCCGCGGCCTCTCGCAGACCGGCGGTATCGAGAAGCGTCACGGGCAGGCCCGAAATTTCCATGCGCACCTCGATCACATCGCGGGTCGTTCCCGCGTGTTCAGAGGTAATGGCCGCATCTCGACCAGCCAAGGCATTGAGAAGAGTGGACTTTCCAACATTTGGTCGCCCGATGATCGCGACCTCGAAGCCCGATCTGATCCGTTCCGCAGCGTCAACACCGGCCAGCTCGCGCTCAACCTCGGCTTTCACCTTGATGAGCGCGGCGCGCACGTCGTCGCTGACGTCGACCGGAACCTCCTCGTCGGCGAAATCGATCGTCACCTCGAGAAGAGAGGCGGCGAAAATCAGCTCTTCGCGCCAGCCGTCTACCTTCTTGCCAAGCGCGCCGGCGAAAATTGTCATCGCCTGGCTGCGCTGGCTCTCTGTCTCGGCCTCGATCAGATCCGCCAGTGCCTCGACCTGGGTGAGATCCAGCCGATCATGCTCCAGTGCGCGCCGGGTGAATTCGCCGGGCTCGGCCTGGCGGATCCCGTCCATCGCCGCGAGTTCGCGAAGCACCGCGCGCAGGATGGCGATGCTGCCGTGCAGGTGGAACTCGACGACCTGTTCGCCGGTGAAACTCTTGCCGTCCTCGAAGGTGAGCACCAGCGCTTCGTCGAGCACCTGCCCTGCCCCGTCGGTCAGCTTGCGCAGCGCGGTGCGACGCGGTGCGGGAACATCGCCGCAAAGACGAGAACAGGCGTCCCATGCGGAGGGTCCGGAAACCCTCACCACGGAGACGCCTGCTTTGCCCACCGCGCTGGCAAGTGCGAAGATCGTATCCATCCCCGCCTCCTTTGCGGTTTATGTTTAGCTGTTCATGGAGTCGAAGAATTCGCCGTTCGTCTTCGTCTGCTTGAGCTTGGAGAGCAAGAATTCGACCGCGTCGGTCGTGCCCATCGGGTTGAGGATCCGGCGCAGGACGAAAGTCTTCTGCAGGTCGACCTTGTCGGTGAGCAGATCCTCTTTCCGGGTGCCCGACTTGAGGATGTCGATCGCCGGGAAGACGCGCTTGTCGGCGACCTTACGGTCGAGCACGATTTCCGAGTTACCGGTACCCTTGAATTCTTCGAAGATCACCTCGTCCATGCGCGAGCCGGTGTCGATCAACGCCGTGGCGATGATGGTGAGCGAGCCGCCCTCTTCGATGTTCCGCGCCGCGCCGAAGAAACGCTTCGGACGCTGCAGCGCGTTTGCATCGACACCACCGGTCAGGACCTTGCCCGACGACGGCACGACGGTGTTGAAGGCCCTACCAAGTCTTGTGATCGAGTCGAGAAGAATCACAACATCTCGTTTGTGTTCGACGAGGCGCTTGGCTTTCTCGATGACCATTTCCGACACGGCCACGTGACGGGTCGCCGGTTCGTCGAAGGTCGAGGAGACAACCTCGCCCTTCACCGAACGCTGCATGTCGGTGACTTCCTCAGGGCGTTCGTCGATCAGCAGGACGATGAGGTAGCACTCGGGGTGGTTCTTCTCGATCGAGTTGGCGATGTTCTGCAGCAGCACCGTCTTACCGGTGCGCGGCGGTGCCACGATGAGCGAGCGCTGTCCCTTGCCGATCGGTGCGACCAGGTCGATGATCCGGGCCGACTTATCCTTGATCGTCGGATCCTCGACTTCCATCTTGAGGCGCTCGTCGGGATAGAGCGGCGTCAGGTTGTCGAAGGCGATCTTGTGGCGGGCGCGCTCCGGATCCTCGAAGTTGATCGCCGAGACGTCGACCAGGGCGAAGTAGCGCTCTTCGTTGTCGGGCGCACGGATCTCACCCTCGATGGTGTCGCCGGTGCGCAGTGAGTATTTCCGGATCATGTCGGGCGAGACATAGATGTCATCGGGGCCCGGCAGGTAGTTTGCCTCGGGCGAGCGCAGGAAGCCGAAGCCGTCCTGCAGCACCTCGAGCACGCCGTCGCCAAAGATGGTCCAGCCCTCGTCCGCGCGTTCGCGCAGGATCTGGAACATCATCTCGCCCTTGCGCATCGTCGATGCGTTCTCGATGTCCAGCTCTTCGGCCATCGCCAGCAGATCTTTCGGGCTCTGCGCCTTGAGATCGGACAGGTTCAGACGCTCGACGATATCGGCATCAGTCATGAATTCCTCCGGGCCGCGGTCGGCCGTCGCTGTCGCAGCTATCTGCGTATGTCTTTTGGGAAGGTCCCACCAGAACAGGTGTTGAGAAGATGCCTATCGCCTCCCCCCCTCGAAGTCAATTCCCGGACCGAGCCGCCTGGCCCGACCGGTACCTTTCAAAAAATTAAAGAAAGAAAAGAAGAGATGATTTTGGTTAAGGGTAACCCGAGTCCGGTGGATCAAATGTTTCACGGGACTTAGTCCACGGCGGATCCCTCTGTGGATAGATCTGCGGAGATCTCTCGGATCTACTTTGGGTGAATCTGCGTTTGTATCATATAAAAAAGCCCTTAAAGCGCGATCTGGCCCATTGTGGACAGATCTTGGAGAGATCCGGTCGTATCTTGTTCTCCACAGTGGGAAGTTATCAAAACCCACAGACTCAGGAATCACCGCGACTCGACGTGAACCTCGAGAGATCTCCCCAGCCTTGAAACCACGGGCGATTTTCCCCAGAAGCTTCCCCTGACAAAGACCCAAGACTGCGAACAGGTTTATCCCCATGAGTCTTCCGCTGATCCTCGCCTCCGGCTCGCAAATCCGCGCGGATCTGCTGCGCGCGGCGGGCGTTTCCTTCGCGATCGAGGTGGCGAAAGTCGACGAATCCACGATTCGCGACTCGCTCCTGGCCGAGGGTGCGGCGCCGCGCGACGTGGCGGACGCGCTGGCCGAGTACAAGGCGCGCAAGGTCTCCGCCAGGAACCCCGCGGCATTGGTGCTGGGATGTGACCAGGTGCTGAGCTGCAACGGCAAGCTCTATTCAAAGCCGCAGAGCCCCGAGGACGCGCGGCTGCAGCTCATGGAATTGCGCGACCAGCGGCTGCATCTTCTTTCGGCAGCGGTGATCTACGAGGGAGGCGAGCCGGTCTGGCGGCATGTCGGCGTGGCCCGTCTTAAGATGCGTGCCTTCTCCGAAGCCTATCTTGATGACTATATAGAGAGAAACTGGGAGAGCCTGCGCAGCTCCGTGGGCGGCTTCAAGCTGGAGGAGGAAGGCGTGCGCCTGTTCGCGAGTATCGAGGGAAGTCATTTCACCATTCTGGGCCTGCCCCTGCTCGAACTTCTGGGCTTTCTTGAAGTGCGCGGGGTGATCGCGGGATGAGCGGCGACAGGATCCCTCTCGCCGGCGTCATCGGCTCGCCCATCGCGCATTCCCGCTCGCCGCTTCTGCATGGGCACTGGCTGAAGACCTACGGCCTGCCCGGACACTACATTCCCATGGACGTGCCGGCGGCGCGGCTGGAAGAGACCCTGCGCCTGTTGCCGCAGATCGGCTTCGTCGGGGTGAACATCACCATTCCGCACAAGGAACGGGTGATGGAGATCGCCGATGTGGTGTCGGACCGGGCAACGCTGATCGGGGCGGCCAACACGCTGACCTTCCGCGAGAACGGCACGATCTACGCCGACAATACCGACGGCTACGGCTTCATCGAGAATCTCAGGCAGAACGCGCCGGGATGGCGCGCCGATGCCGGGCCTGCCGTCGTGCTTGGTGCGGGCGGCGCATCTCGTGCGGTGATCACCTCGCTGCTCGAGGCGGGCGCGCCGAAGCTCTACCTCAGCAACCGTACCCGCACCCGGGCCGAGGCCCTGCGCGACGATTTCGGCCAGCGCGTGCATGTCATCGACTGGGTGCATGCGGGCAATGTGCTGGAAGAGGCGAACACGGTGGTCAACACCAGCTCGCTCGGCATGGTCGGCAAGCCCGAGCTACGGGTGCCGCTGGACGGACTGCGTCCGGGCACGCTGGTGACCGACATCGTCTATACGCCGCTGGAGACCCGCCTGCTGCGCATCGGGCGCGAGCTGGGCTGCACCTGCGTCGATGGTCTGGGCATGCTGCTGCATCAGGCGGTGCCCGGGTTCGAGCGCTGGTTCGGCAAGCGCCCGGCCGTCGATCAGGCCACCCGCGACGCGGTGCTCTGATGCGCTTCCGGCTCGGCCTCACCGGCTCCATCGGCATGGGCAAGTCGCAGACCGCGGCCTTCTTTGCCGAGGCGGGCTGCCCCGTCTGGGACGCGGATGCGGCGGTGCACAGGCTCTATGGCGTGGGCGGCGCGGCGGTGGCCCCCATAGGCGCGGCTTTCCCGCAGGCCATCGTGGATAACGCGGTTTCACGTGAGGCACTGCGCGAGGTCATCGCGGCGGATGCCGGGGCGCTGAAGCGGATCGAGGCCATCGTGCACCCGCTGGTGCGGGCCGACCGCGCGGCCTTCGACGAGGCGCATCCCGAGGCGATCGGTGTCTTCGACATCCCCCTGCTCTATGAGACCGGGTCAGAAGCCGAATTCGACGCGGTGGCCTGCGTCACCATCCCCGAAGAGATCCAGCGCGAGCGCGTCCTGGCACGCGGCACGATGAGCGCGGCCGACCTCGACCGCATCCTTGCCCGGCAAATGCGGAACGCCGAGAAATGCGCCCGCGCGGATTACGTGATTGTAACGGACACGCTGGACCATGCCCGCGCGCAGGTTCAGGATGTGCTGAAAGACATCGAAAGGCGGCGTCATGCGTGAGATCGTTCTCGACACCGAAACCACTGGCTTCGAGCCGGAGCAGGGCGATCGCATCGTCGAGATCGGCGCGGTCGAGCTCTACAACCACGTGCCGACGGGCAAGGTCTACCACCAGTACATCAACCCCGAACGCTCGATGCCGCAGGAGGCCTTCGAGGTGCACGGGCTGGGCGACGATTTCCTGCGCGACAAGCCGGTCTTTGCCAAGATCGTCGACGAGTTCATCGCCTTCATCGGCAATGACGCCAAGCTGGTGATCCACAACGCCAGCTTCGACGTGAAATTCCTCAACGCAGAGCTGAAGTGGGCGAACCGCCCGCAACTTCCGAAAGATTGCGCCATCGACACGCTGATGATCGCGCGCAAGAAGTTTCCCGGCTCGCCCGCCTCGCTGGATGCGCTCTGCCGCCGTTTCGGCATCGACAACTCCAGCCGGACGCTGCACGGGGCGCTGCTCGACAGCGAGATCCTGGCAGAGGTCTATCTGGAGCTGATCGGCGGCAAGCAGCCGGATCTGGTGCTGGCGCCGGTGTCCTCGGGCCGCAACAGCGCGGGCGGCGAGGAAGAGTGGCGTCCGCAACGGCGGCTAACGCCGCTGCCATCGCGGATCACCGAAGAAGAAAAGGCGGCTCACGCCGCCTTTGTCGAAAAACTCGGAGAGAAAGCGCTCTGGTCGCGGGGCTGAGGCCCCGCCACCACGCAGGCGCTTATGCGTCGAGCTTGCGCTCTTCGCCGGCCGCGGCAGTTGCCTGCTGACGGCGTGCGATCTCGTTGCGGTACAGCGCGACGAAATCGATGGTTTCCAGGTTCAGCGGCGGGAAGCCACCGTCGCGGGTCACGTCGGACACGATGCGGCGCACGAAGGGGAAGAGCATCCGCGGGCACTCGATCAGCAGGAACGGGTGCAGCTGCTCCTGCGGCACGCCTTCGATGTTGAACACGCCGGCGTAATCCATCTCGAGGATGAACAACATGTCGCCGGTCGCCTTCGACTTGGACTCGACCTTCAGCTTGAGGACGACCTCGTACTGGTTCTCGGCCGTGCGCTTCTTGGCATCGAGGTTGACCTGCACCTGAACGTCGGGCTGGACCTCACCGCTCACGCCCTTCTGCGCGAGGATGTTCTCGAAGCTCATGTCGCGCACGAATTGCGCGAGCACGTTCATCTTCACCGGTGCCGGGGCCTGCTGCGCGTCTGCCGCGCCATTTTCGCTGATTTCAGCCATGGAAATCTCCTGTTGGATTTTGCACCGGAATAGCAGCCCCCGGTTAACGGCTCAATGCTTAGTCCAGCCTGACCCAGGGTGATTGGGCCGCTTGGAGCCGGGAATCTCGGTAAACTCGCCTTCGATCACGTCATCTTGTGACTTCGGGCCGGGCCGGTAGGGCTCGGTCTGCGGGCGCGGGCCGCCCTGGGTGCGCCCGCCCATCTCGAAGCGCTGCACCTTGATGCGGCTGGATACGAAGCGCATCACAGCGTCGCGCACCGCCGGGATCAGCAGCGCGAAACCGCAGGCGTCGGTGAAGAAGCCGGGCGTCAGCAACAGCGCGCCGGAGAACAGGATCATCGCGCCATGTGCCAGCGGCCGGGTCGGATCCTGCAATTGCGAGAAACAGCTCTGCACGTCCGAGAGCGCCCGCAGCCCCTCGCGCCGGACAAGCGCCGTGCCCAGGATGGCGGTGACAACGACGATTAGCAGCGTCGGCCAGAGCCCGATAAGCCCCCCAACCTGGATGAACAGCGCGATTTCGATCAGCGGCACTGCGACGAATGCCAGAAAAAGCCACATGGCCTCACTCCTTTTCCGTGGCTGCGCACCGGTAGACTTGGCGCTGCCCAGTGCCTACATAGGAATGCAACATCAGATTTTCCATGTTTTGCCCAAGAGGTGCCGATGAATATGCCGATCGTCCAGCTGCTGGTACTTGCCGCGATCGCGATCTTCCTGATCCTGCGTCTGCGGAGCGTGCTGGGCACACGCGACGGGTTCGAGAAGCCGCCCGCTCAGGCGCCCGCCCGCCGCGACGACAGCCGTCGCGACTTCGAGGTGATCGAGGGCGGACCGGATCATGACATCATCGACCACGCCCCCGAGGGCAGCCCCTCGGCCAAGGCGCTGGCCAAGATGAAGGCGGTCGAGCCGAGCTTCAACGTCGGCGAGTTCCTCGGCGGCGCGCGCGGTGCCTATGAGATGATCCTCATGGGCTTCGAGCGCGGCGATGTGGAAGAGCTGAAGCCCTTCCTTGCGCCCGACGTCTACGACAGCTTCGCCGAGGTGGTCGAAAGCCGCCGCCAGCAGGGGCTGACCATCGAGGCGGAATTCGTCGGCGTGCGGGAAATGTCGCTGGTCGAGGCCACCTTCGACGAGGCCACCAAGCTGGCCGAGATCACCGTGCGCTACACCGGCGAGCTGACCTCTGTGGTGAAGGATGCGACCGGCGCGGTGATCGAGGGCAGCCCGACCTCGGTGAAACGTCAGAAGGATGTCTGGACCTATGCCCGCAACATGGGTAGCGACGATCCGAACTGGCAGCTGGTCGCGACCGACGAATGAGGCGCGCGATCCGGGCGGCCGTGCTGACAGGAGCAATACTGGCAGGGACCATGGCCGCTGCGGAGAGCGACACCACTTATGAGATCCTGAGCTTCGGCGATCTCGACGGATGGGCGACGGATGATCATTCCGCCGCCCTTTCGGTTTTCCTGAACACCTGCGGCGATATGACCGACCCGGACTGGGTCTCGCTCTGCGCGTTGGCTCGGGATGCCGGAGATGCCCGCGACTTCTTCGAACTGTTCTTTCGCCCGGTGATGATCACCGGCGCGCCCGAGGACGAGGAAGAAGGCACCGAGGGGCTGTTCACCGGCTATTTCGAACCGGAGATCGCGGGATCTCTGGAGCGCGATCCGCTCTACAGCCACCCGATCTACCGCCTGCCACCCGAGGTGGGCGAGACCGAGGGCCCATGGCTCACCCGGCGCGACATCGTCACCGGCGACACCATGCTGGGGCGCGGGCTCGAGATCGCCTGGATCGCCGATCCGGTGGAGCTCTTCTTCCTGCAGGTGCAGGGCTCGGGCCGCATCCGCCTGCCCGACGGCCATCACCTGAGGGTGGGCTATGGTGGTGCCAATGGCCATCCCTACCGCTCCATCGGCAAGGAACTGGTGCAGCGCGGAATCTTCACCCTGCACGAGGTTTCGGCGCAGGTGATCAAGAGCTGGGTGCGCGAGAACCCCGAGGAAGGGGCCGAGCTGCTGATGCACAACCCTTCCTATGTGTTCTTCCGCGAGGTGAACGAGGTGCCTGCCGAACTGGGGCCGCTGGGGGCGATGAACCGTTCGATCACCACGCTGCGTTCGATCGCGGTGGACCCGGCCTATGTGCCCCTGGGCGCGCCGGTCTGGATCGAGAAGCAGGGCGCCGAGCCTCTGAACCGGCTGATGATCGCGCAGGACACCGGCTCGGCGATCAAGGGCCCGCAGCGGGCCGACATCTTCATGGGCACCGGTGACGACGCCGGGCGCCGCGCCGGCACGATGAAGGATCCGGGCCGTCTCGTGGTGCTGCTGCCGATCCAGCGCGCCTATGCCCTGCTGCCGGAGTCGATGCTTTGAGCCGCCGCAAGCTGCGCCCCGACGAGGTCGAGCTCTGGGAGCTGGTCGCGCGCAGCGCCGAGAAGCTGCCGGGGCGCAAGGTGGCGCCCGAACCCCCTGCCCCGAAGCCGTCCAAGCTGCGCAAGCCGATCGCGCCGCGCGACCCGGTGCAGAACTTCGCGCTCGGCACCCGCGCCCCGACGCCGCAGGAGCGGCACGATTTTTTTGCCTCGACCTCGGACCGGCTGGCGCAGGACCCGGTGCGCATGGACGCCAAGGCCTTTGGCCGGCTCAAGCGCGGAAAGCTGCAGCCCGAGGCGCGGCTCGACCTGCACGGCATGACGCTCGATCAGGCGCATCGAGAGCTCGCGGGCTTCATCCTCGGCACGCAGATGCGCGGCTTCCGGCTGGTGCTGGTGATCACCGGCAAGGGCATGCGCGAGGACCCGCACGACCCGATGCCGCGCCGTCGCGGCGTGCTGAAGACCCAGGTGCCGCAATGGCTGCGCATGCCGCCGCTCTCGGCCTGCGTGTTGCAGGTCTCGGAGGCGCACATCAAGCACGGCGGCGGCGGGGCCTATTACGTCTATCTCAAGAAGCGGCGGTAGAGTGCTGCGGTAGCCGGGCGGCTCCCCTCAGCCCAGGATCATCTCGCCGTGCTCGGCGAGGTATATGCGCAGCCAGGGCGTGAACGCCTCGGGCTCAGCCGCGATACGCGCGCGCAGCTCGGGCAGCGTGAGCCACGCGGTATCCATCACCTCGGCGGCATTTGGCGCGGGCTCTAGCCCTGCCTCGGCCTCGGCGACGAAGATGTCGACCACCTCGTGTTCGATCATGCCGCCGCCGACCGCGGCGCGGTATTCCACCTGCCCGCGAAACACCGGATCCAGCCCGCGCAGGCCCAATTCCTCGTCGAGCCGGCGCAGCGCGCAGTCGCGCGGCGCTTCGTCCCAGTATGGATGGGTGCAGCAGGCGTTCGCCCAGAGGCCCGGCGTGTGGTATTTTTCCAGCGCGCGGCGCTGCAGCAGAGTGCGGCCCTCGCGCATGACGAAGACCGAGACCGCCTTGTGACGCAGCCCCTTGAGATGCACTTCGAGCTTATCCGCCGGAACGAGCTCTCCGCCCACCCATGCGGGAATGTCCTGGATCATGCCGCGCCTCCATCTGAGGCATCTGTTTCCTCCCTGCCCGAAGCAAGGTCAAGCCGCGGGAATTTCCCGCTGCCGGGCATTCCGTCGCAGCGCGTCGCGGCGCAGAGTGTCCTAGACCTATCCCTGGAGACGCGAAACTGGAGAAGTGTATGTACAGCAAGATGATACTGGGTATCGCAGCCATGATCTCGGCGGGCTCCGCGCAGGCGGGTGACGCAGAAGCGGGCAAGAAGCTCTTCGAACAGCGCTGCCGCGCCTGCCACATGATCCAGGCGGATGACGGCACCCCGATCCAGAAAGGCGGCAAGACCGGACCGAACCTCTACGCGGTGATCGGGCGGGCTGCTGGCAGCGAGGAAGGCTACCGCTACAAGGATTCGCTGGTCGAAGCGGGTCAGAATGGCCTTGTCTGGGACGAGGCGAGCTTCACGGCCTACGTGCAGGATCCGACGGCTTTCCTGAAGGAGTACCTCGAAGACGGCGGCGCGCGGTCGGGCATGACCTTCAAGCTGCGCGAGGGAGCCGAGGACGTCTACGCCTACCTCGCGTCGGTCGGCGAGTAACTCTCGGCGCATCGCGAAAACCAAAGGGCGCTCCCGCGGGAGCGCCCTATCTGTTTGCGGTCTATTCAGCGGCGGATCAGAAGGCGTTCGCCGCCGCCACCGAACGCTGTGTCGTCGTCACACCGCTGTTGACGATGCTGAGCAGGGTCTGCAGGCCGGCCAGCGGGCTCTCGGTGGCGAGCACCACGTCATCGGGATAGATCTGGAACTTGCGGGCGGCGAAGAGCCCGTCGGCGGTGGTCATGTCGAAGGTGAACACCACCTGCTGCATGGTCGGCCTGGAGGCGGACTGGCTCAGCTGCTGCGGAGTGTATTCGCGCAGCACCATGACCCCGGTGGGATCGGCGCGCACGTCATAGAGGCCGCCGATCAGCGACAATGCCTCGAGGGCATTGATCTCGTCCTTGGGGAAGTTCACCAGCGTCTGCCGCGACGAGGCGCCGATGCCGGTGAATGTACGGTAGTCCTCCTCGATGATCACCGAGTCGCCGGGCAGCAGCAGCGTGTTGTAGCGGCCGTCCTCCATCAGCGTGCGGGCCGATATCTCGTAGGTGCTGCCCTGCCGGATCAGCCGCACCAGCGGGTTCTTCAGCGTCGGGCTGATGCCGCCGGCGTCGGCGATCAGGCCGAAGATCTTGTAGTTGCGCGAGGGCATCGGGAAGCTGCCGGGCCGGGCCACGCCGCTGACCATCTCGATGGCGTTGCCACGGCCCTCGGTGAGGCTGACCTGCACCTGCGCCGTGGGTACGATCGCCTCGAGCTTTTCCTGGATGCGTTTGCGCGCAGAGGCCGGGGTCAGGCCGCGGATGAAGACCTCGTCGACATAGGGCAGGAAGATCGCGCCATCGGCACCGACCTGTACGTTGGGCAACACCGTGGATTTCTCGGCGGCATTGGTCAGCAGCGAGTTTTCCTGGCTGTCCCAGATGCGGATGTCGACCATGTCGCCGGCCTGGATCACGCTCTGCTCGGCACCGGCACTGGTGCCAAGCCACCGGCTGTCGAGCACCGGGCCGGTCGGCGGCCACGAGGTGATCAGCGGCATGTTGGAACGGGTTACCTCGACCACCTGGAAGCTCGGATTTTCCCTGTCCGCCTGTGCGAGGATCTCGGATTGCACCGCGGCTCCCCGGGGCAGTGCGCAGCCGGAAAGAAGAGCAAGGCTCGCGACGAGAGAAATGAGGCTTCGCGATCGTATAGGCACGTCAGTCTCCGGGTCGTTCCGAGGGATTCTAAAGTCCTGTACAAGGTGATAGACAGATCCCGGGGGCGGGAAAAGAAAACGGTCCCCCGGCTCGGCATTTCTTCGCTGCGCGTTGCGCGCTTGCCTACAGGAGACCGACGGTCATGACGCTCTCGAAGCGGTTGCTCGACATCTTGCTGTCCTCGCTGCTGCTGATCGTCCTGTCGCCGCTTCTGCTGGGGCTGGCCCTTGCCATCCTGATCCGCGACGGCGCCCCGGTCTTCTACCTCTCGGAGCGGATGAAGACCCCGGAGCAGGCTTTCCGCCTCTGGAAGTTCCGCACCATGCGCCCCGATGCGCGGGACCGCGGGGTGTCGGGCGGCGACAAGGCAGGCCGGATCTCGAAGACGGGAAATTTTCTCAGGCGCTGCAGGCTCGACGAGCTGCCGCAGCTCTGGAACATCCTGCGCGGCGACATCAGCTTCGTCGGCCCGCGCCCGCCGCTGCGCCGCTACACCGAGATGTTCCCCGAGCTCTACGCCGAGGTCCTGCGGGCCCGGCCCGGGGTGACGGGGCTGGCCACCCTCGCCTTTCACCGCACCGAGGAACGCCTGCTCGCGCCCTGCCGCGATGCCGACGAGACCGAGGCGGTCTATTGCCGGCGCTGCGTGCCGCGCAAGGCACGGATCGACCTGATCTACGCCCGCCGCCGCAGCCTGTGCTACGACCTGAGGCTGATGGCCGCGACGGTGGTCCGGCGCATCGGCCTGCATTGATCGCTCAGCGGCGAAGTTGCTGCAGGGTGACCGGGCCGGTGGTCTCGCCGAGCCATTGCATGGACGTAAGGATCTCTCCGGTTGCATCGACGAGATAGGCGTCGGTGAAGGCGATCTCGCCGTCATCTGTGCAGTCGGCACGCAGGGCGGTGACCGTGGCACGCACCAGCCCCTGCGCGATCTCCGAGCTTTGGCCCGGGGTGACCGTGCAGCGGAAGTCCAGGGTCTCGGTCACGCCCTCGGCGGTCAGGTAGCGCTGCACGTAGCGTGCCTGCCCGGCGCTGCGGGCGCGGAGCAACGCCAGAAGCTGGTCTTCCTCGACCGACATCAGATCGCCTCCGAAGCCGCGCGTGGCGGTGATCATGCCGTTGCGCAGCACCAGCGCCAGGCGGTCCGAGGTGGCGTAGGTCCCATGCGCGCCGTTGCGCTCGATCTCCAGCGCCAGCCCTTCGGCCTTTCGCTCGGTGATGCCGAAGCGGATCACCGGCAGCTCCGTGGCGGCAAGCGTCTGCGCGACTTGCTGGTCGGAAATCGGCTTCGGATCCCCGGATCCGCCGCCGCCGAACAGGCTTGTATAGGCGGTTTCCAGCACCGGGTCGCGGCGGGTGTCGTTGCCGCAGGCAGCCAGCGCGGCGATCAGCCCGGCCAGAAGCCCGGCGCGGCAGCAGGTCTTGAAGGTCATCGCCAGAATCGTCCCCAGGAAGCGGCCACGTCGGGCTCGTGATTTTCGCGGATGCGCTCGTAGAGCCGGTTGTCGACGGACAGCCTTGCGCCGCCGTCGCGCTGCACCGAGCGGATGGTCAGCGTGGTGTCGTTGCGCGACGGCTTGCCGGTGCCGACGGACAGCGGGATGGTGAACATCAGGCCCTTGTCGAAGGATCCCTCGCCGAAATCATCGGCAGAGACATCGGTCACCGTGGCAAAGGCGCCGATCCGCCAGCCGTTGACGAACTCGCGGGTGAAGGTCAGCGTCGCGCCGGTGTCGCCGGCGAGGTAGCGGCCGACGTCGAGCTGCGCGTTGTAGCCCTTGCCGAAGTCGTAATAGGCCGAGACGTGGCCGTTCACATGCGGGAAGCTGCGGGTGATGCCGGTGACCGGGTCGGTGGTCTCGTTGCCCTGCAGGCCGAACAGCATGTCGAAGTCGCGGCGCTCGACGTAGTTGATCTCGGCCCCGATCGCCAGGCGGCTGTCCACCGGTTTCCACAGCAGTTCCGCCGAGGCCCCGGCGTACATCGCCTCGAGGTAGCCCACGGTCAGGCGGCTGTAGAGCTGGCTCGCGGGCTTGCCGTAGAAGGCCAGCGTCAGGCGCGGGATCCGCGGATCGGCCTCGCGCGCGTATTCGGCGTAATCGGTGCGGACCCGCGGCAGTTCCGACGCCGACTCCCGCGTGATTTCGTCGAGGTTGCCGACGATCTTCTTGTTGATCGAGCCGCTGAAGATGATGTTCGGGGTGAACTGGATTTCGCCGCGCAGCGAGGCACCGAGGTCGATGCGCAGCGGGCCGTCGGGGTCGAAGGTGGCATAGCCGAAGGAGGGTGCCAGCGACCACAGGAAGCGCGGGTATTCCGCGAGCTCCATCGCCGGGGTGTCGCGCGGGGCCTCGTCGAAGCGCGCCCGCGCCAGCATCTCGACCGCAGCCTCGTTCTCCAGCGCCTCGAGGTCGGAGCGGCGCAGCGTGACCGCCGAGGTCGGCATCCCGTTTTCGGACGGGACGATCACGAATTCCTCGACCGAGCCGGGCAGAACCCGGCTCATCACCCGCGCGGCGCGGCCGATCGCCTGCGCCGGTGCGCCGTAGGTCGTATTGCGCAGCCGCAGCGTGGCGCGGTGCGGCTCGAGGTCGAAGCCCTCGAGGTCGAGCTTCTCGCGCTCGAGGCTGCGCGCCAGCCGCGCCTGAGTGGTGGCCTCGGCGGCGGCAAGGTCGGTGGTCCAGCCGAGGTCTGCCATTTCGGCCGGGCTGCGCGGGCTGACCGGGTCGGGCGCGCTTTCGACACCGCCGGGAATGCCGAGCGTTTTGGGGTTCATTGCGTAGGTGACCTGTGCCCCCAGCGTGCTGCCGTGGGCATAGTAGAGCGACAGCTGCGTGCCGCCGGCGAAGCGGTAATCCATTCCGAGGTTGATCGGCGAATTGTGCTCGAAACCGGCCTGTTCGGATTCGATGTCATAGGCGTCCGAGGAGTATTCGACCTTGAAGGTCAGCCGCTCGTTCGGCGACCAGGCGACGCCGCCGAAGGGCGCGATGTCGCCGCGGAACCAGCGGTCGGTGGTGGGCTGGCCGCCTGTGCCGAGGACTTCCGCGGAGCGCTCTCCGAAACCGTCGAAGCCGTTGTAGCTGCCGAGGCGCCCCCAGCCGAGGCCGCCGGTGACCTGCCAACCCGGGGCAACGGTCTTGGTGGCGACGAGATACTCGCCGCTGTAGATGCCGGTGCCGATGAAATCCTGCAGGCCGAGCACCACCGACGGGCGCCACGTGCCCTCGGTGAGGATCTGGAAGCGCAGGTCGAAGCTGCGGTCGTAGTAGACCCCGTCCACCGAGGCGTTGTGATCGAAATCCTCGATGCCGGTGTAACGGAAGGTGCCGATGAGCCGGGGGGCGATCTGGAAGCTCACGGAGCCGCGGTTGGCGGTGCCGATGCGGCCATAGGTCAGCCCCAGCGTCGCATCGGGGGCCATGTTGGCGTCTGGCATGTCGATGAGGCCGGGCAGGCCGTAGAGGTTGTAGCTCGGCACGGTGTCCGCCTGAACGGCGCCTGCCAGCGCCGTCGCTCCGGCCAACACTGCCGCGATACCCGCACGTCTTGCCATCACGTCCTCACCTGCCCATGCGCACACGCCTTTTTTGAAAACGCTAAGGGCAAACAGGACACCTGTCTACGATTTGCATTACGTAACGTCCGCCTTTTGGGCTTCGCGGCGCGGTTCCGCCGGGGTGGGGCCGGAAACTCCGGAGATTTCGATATTTTAAGGCAGGGGTAACCGCGTGGCCGCTATCCCGGCATCGGGGTGCAAGGAAAGTGGTGGATATGGCCGTCGACAGCAATGTCGCGCCAGTCATCATCAAGCGGAAGAAAAAGGCTGCCGGTCATGGTCACCATGGCGGCGCCTGGAAAGTTGCCTACGCGGATTTCGTGACGGCGATGATGGCCTTCTTCATGCTGATGTGGCTGCTCAACGCGACGACCGAGAAACAGCGCAAGGGGCTTGCGGATTACTTCAACCCGACCATCGCGGTCGCCCGCATCTCGGGCGGCGGTGACGGTCTGATGGGCGGGGACAGCACATTCTCCGAGAACGTCCTGCCGCGCATGGGTACCGGCGCGACCTCGCTGCATGCGACCGAGATGAACGCAGGGCGGGGCAGCGAGACCGAGGGCGATGCCGAGGCCGCCGCCGAAACCGCCGAGCTCGAGGAGCTGCGGGACCGGCTCACCGCGCGCAGCGGCGAGAGCATGGTGGACGACGGGCTGATGCGCCACGTGGTGACGCGGGTCACCGACGAGGGGCTGGTCGTCGAGCTCTTCGAGACCCCGGAGGCGCGGCTCTTCGATGAGGGCGGCAGCCCGACCTTCCTGCTGCGCCGGCTGTCGCAGATCGTGAGCAACGCAGGCCGGACGGTGCGCAATCCGATCGCCATCGAGGCGCATGTGCCCGCGTCGCCCATCGTGCTGGTGCACGACCGCAGCTGGGAGAATTCCGCCGAGCGCGCCTCCCGAATGCGGGAACTGTTGCAGGGTGAAGGCGTCGCCAAGGGCCGTATCGCGCGGGTCACCGCCCATGCGGACCGCGAGCCCGCGCGCGGCAATCCCATGGATGTGCGCAACGGTCGGATCGAGGTGATCTTCCTGCGAAAGTGAACGGCAGGGTCAGCGCTGGGCGCTTGTCTGCGGACGCGGGCAGCGCGCTGGCCGGCGGCTGGCTGGCGGCTGGCTGACACTCGCACGCGCCTCTCTGCACCGGCAAAGATGCCCTGCGCCGGGCAGGGCGGACTCCGCTGCGCCAGCAGTGGCGGTGTCTTCGGCGAGATCTGGGGCCCAGACGAGCGGGCGGAGACGGATTTTCCCGGGATTTTACCTGTTAGCGCCGCGTTAAGTCGCCGCCCGTAGTGTCTTTGAGGACGGGAACAGGTGACAGCAGAAAGGTGCGCCCATGACCATCTCTTCGTCTCTGAACGCCGGTGTCTCGGGGCTCACGGCCAATGCCAGCCGGCTGGCGGCGATCTCTGACAATATCGCCAATTCCTCGACCTACGGCTACCGCCGGGCGGAGACCGAGTTCAACGCGCTGGTGATGACCGATGGGGGCCGGTCCTACACGGCGGGCGGCGTGATGTCCTCGAACATGCGGGTCATCGACCAGAAGGGATCGCTCGTCACCACCGAAAGCGCGACGGATCTGGCGGTGCGGGGCAGGGGGATGCTGCCGGTCGTCCCCGGTCCGCAATACGATGCGAACCCCTCCGAGCCCGAGCTTCTGCTGACCTCCACCGGCTCCTTCCGCATCAACGAGGAAGGGTATCTGGCGAACGAGCTGGGCTACTACCTGATGGGCTGGCCGGCCGACATCGACGGCACGATCCCGAACTTCCCGCGCGACACGGTGGACGGGCTCGAGCCGGTGCGCTTCAGCCTCAATCTGCAGGGCGATCCGACCACCTCGGTGGCGATGAGCCTGAACCTGCCCGCCACCGCGACGATGTCGGATTCGGACGGTGCCTCGGAAACCCTGTCGGTGGAATATTTCGACAATCTCGGCGTGTCGCAGAACATCGCGATGACCTTCACGCCGACGGTGCCGGCAACGGGCATGTCCAACGAGTGGACCATCCAGTTGACCGATTCCGCCTCCGCCGGCGCGGTGATCGGCGAATATGTGGTGACCTTCGACGACACGCGCGCTGCGGGGGGCAAGATCAGCACGGTGACCACGGTCTCGGGCGGCGCCTACAACGGCACCACCGGGACGATGACGGTGACCGTCGCCGGCGGGCCGATCGAATTCGACATCGGCGCGATCGGGGACATCATTGGCCTGTCGCAGCTGTCGAACAGCTTCGCGCCGATCTCGATCAACAAGGATGGCTCGCCGGTGGGCAACATGGTCTCGGTCGAGGTGGACGAGAACGGCTACGTCAACGCGCTCTACGACAGCGGCGTGAGCAAGACGATCTACCAGATCCCGTTGGCCGACCTGCCGAACCCGAACGGCATGATCCCGATGGACAACCAGACCTTCAAGCCGTCGCCGAAAAGCGGGTCCTACTTCCTGTGGGACGCGGGCGACGGGCCGACCGGGGACATCAAGTCCTACGCGCGCGAGGAATCCACCACCGACGTCGCGCAGGAGCTGACGGACCTGATCCAGACCCAGCGGGCCTATTCGTCGAACGCGAAGGTAATCCAGACCGTCGACGAGATGCTGCAGGAGACGACCAACATCAAACGCTGACCGTCCGCGCGCCCGGGACCTGAGGTGACGGCGGTCCCCGGTCGCGGTCGACCCGCGGCACCGCCCGGACGCAGGGCGTCCCGCAAGAGCCAATTCCAGAGGAGATCCGCGCATGTCCCTGACCGGAGCGCTTTCAAACGCGACAAGCGGGCTCACGGCGAACAGCCGGGCCGCCACCGTCGTCGCATCCAACATCGCCAATGCCACCACCGAAAGCTACGGCCGGCGCGTGCTGGACACCGCGTCTCGCGGCAGCGGCAGTCACGGCGGGGTGACCGTGCTCGGGGTGACCCGACTCGTCGATTCCGCGGTGCTGTCGGACCGGCGGCTGTCGGACGCCGGTGCCGGCTTCGCCTCCGACATCGAAGCTTTTGCGACGCGCTTCGGCGGGGTTGTCGGCGAAAGCGGCGCGGCGGGCTCGCTCACCGGCCGCCTCTCGGCCTTCGAGACCGCGCTGGTCTCCGCCGCCGCCGACCCGGCCTCGACGCAGCGGTTGCAGACCTTGGCGCAGGCCGGACTGGATTTCACCGACACGCTGAACACGCTCAGCTTCGACCTGCAGCAGAGCCGGGTCGAGGCGGATGCCTCGATCGCGCGCCAGGTGGACCGGCTGAACACCGGCCTCGCCCGCGTCCGCGCCTTGAACGAGGCGATCTCGGCCGAGGTCATCCGCAAGGGCGATGCCGCCTCGCTGAAGGACGAGCGCCAGCGGGTGATCGACGAGCTTGCCGAGATCGTGCCGCTGCGCATTGTCGAGCGGCCGCTCGGGGCGCAGGCGCTCTATGCCGCCTCCGGCACCGTTCTGCTCGACCCGACGATCAACAGCGCCCCGGCCAAGATAGGCTTCACCGCCACCGGGGCGATTGACGCCGCGATGACGCTCGCGGGCGGCGCGCTCTCGGGTCTGACGCTCAACGGCGTGGCCATTTCGAGCAGCAACAGCGGTCCGCTGGGCGGCGGCACGCTCGGGGCGCAGCTGCAGATCCGCGACGTGCTGGCCCCCGAGCTGCAGGCCGGTCTCGACGGGCTGTCGCGCGACCTGATCGACCGCTTCGCCCCTGGCGGGCCGGACACGACGCTGGCGGCGGGGGATCCCGGGCTGTTCACTGACGCCGGGGCGGCTTTCGATCCCTTGGACGAGGCCGGTCTTGCGGGGCGCATCACGCTCAACGCCCTGGTCGACCCCGAGGGAGGGGGCACTTGGCGTCTGCGCGACGGGCTGGGGGCGGCGAGCCAGGGACCGGTCGGCGATGCGACCCTGATCACCGGCTACATGACGGCGATGGAGGCCCTGACCGTCCCCGCCTCCGCCAGCCTCGGCACCGGCAGCAAGGGCTTCGCGCAGCACGTGGCCGAATTCCATTCCGCGATGTCGCTGACCCGGGTGCGGGCCGAGGACGAGCTGAGCTTCACACAAGCCCGCAACACGGCGCTGCGCGAGATCGAATTGTCGAAGGGGGTCGACACCGATGCCGAGCTGCAGGCGCTGATCCGCATCGAACAGAGCTACGCCGCCAATGCGCGGGTCGTCAGCGTCGTCGACGAGCTGATGCAGCGGCTGCTCGCCATCTGAGGAGAATACACATGGACACGGTCGGAGACCTGGCACGCAGCCTCGTTCTGGGGACGCATCACACCCGGCTCAACCGCGAGCTGGACCAGCTTGGGGTCGAGATCGCCACGGGCTTCGTGCGCGATCCGGCACGGCACCTGCAGGGCGACGTCACGGGGCTGGTGGCGCTCGACCGCGACCTGTCGCGACTCGAAGCCTTTCGCATCAGCACGACCGAGGCCGCGGCGCGGGCGGCGACCATGCAGACCACGCTCGAGGAGATCCAGGGCCGCGTCGAGCTGTTGTCGCAGGTGCTGCTTTCGGCCGAGCTGACACCCACGCAGGAAATGCGCGAAACCTTTGCCGAAGAGGCGCAGAACGCCATGGGCCAGGTCCTGGGCGGGCTCAATCGCAACATCGGGGGGCGTTTTCTCTTTTCCGGCACCGCGAATGACACGCCCGCGGTGGCCGGTCTCGACACGATGCTCGCCGATCTGCGCAGCGCGCTCGCAGGGCAGGCCACGGCGAATGATATCGACATGGCGCTAGATGCCTGGTTCGACACGGTCGGCGGCGGCTTCGAGACGTCGGGCTATCTCGGGGCCACCGAGGATGCCAGCCCGATCCGCCTCGGGGCCGGCGAGTCGGTTGCGGTGGATGTGCGCGGTGATGACGCGGTGTTCCGCGCTGTGCTGAAATCCGTCACCAAGGCGGCGCTCGCAACGGATGACACGCTGGCGCTTGCGCCCGAGGTGCAGACCGAATTGCTGTCGCAAGCGGGGCGCGAACTTCTGGGACACCAGCAGGGGTTGGTGGAGATGCGCGCCGGGCTCGGTGCCAAGGAGGCGCGGATCGAGGAGGTGACCGCGCGCAACGCGGCGGAGCGGACGGCGTTGAGCATGACGCGGGTCGACTTGGTGGGCACCGACAGCTTCGAGGCGGCAGCGCGCTACGAGAACGTGCGGGCGCAGCTCGAAAGCCTCTACGCGATCACCGCGCGTTCGTCGCAGTTGTCGCTGGTGGACTTCCTGTAATGCGATCTGCGCGGCTCTGCCTTCTGACGATCCTGGTGCTGGGCGCGCTTGCGTTCGGCACCGCGCCGCAGGTGGCGGCGCAGGCGGTGCGGATCAAGGACTTGGTGGAAATGGATGGCGTGCGGTCGAACGACCTCGTGGGCTACGGGCTGGTGGTCGGCCTCAATGGCACCGGCGACGGGCTGCGCAATGCGCCCTTCACCGAAGAGATCATGCAGAACATCCTCGAGCGGCTCGGGGTCAATGTCACCGGCGAGCAGTTCCGCCCGCGCAACGTGGCGGCGGTTTTTGTCACCGGTCGGTTGCCGCCCTTCGGTCGCGCCGGAAGCCAGATCGATGTGACGGTCTCGGCGATCGGCGATGCCAGCAGCCTGCTTGGCGGCACGCTGATCATGACGCCGCTGAATGCCGCGGACGGGCAGATCTACGCGGTGGCGCAGGGCACGGTGATCGCCGGCGGGGCCGACGCGCAGGGTGCCGCGGCGCGGGTGGTGCAGGGGGTTCCCACATCCGGGGTGATCCCGGCCGGGGCGCGGATCGAGCGCGAGGTGGAGTTCGACTTCACCCGGCTGTCGACGCTGCGTCTCGCCCTGCGGGAGCCGGATTTCACCACCGCCGGTCGGATCGAGCAGGCAATCAACGCCGCGGTCGGATTCGCCGCGGCGCAGATGCTCGACGCGGGAACGGTGTCGGTCGACCTGCGGCGCACCGGCGCTGGCTCGCCGGCGCGCGCGGTGGCGGCGATCGAGAACCTGCCGGTGCAGCCGCAGCGCCGCGCCCGGGTGGTGGTCGACCAGCGGTCCGGCACCATCGTCATGGGCGAGGACGTGCGCATCTCGCGGGTCGCGGTCTCGCAGGGCAATCTCACCCTGCGCATCGACGAGGCGCCGCTGGTGGTGCAGCCCAACCCCTTTGCCGAGGGCGAGACCATCGTCGTGCCCCGGACCAACGCGGACATCGTCGAGGAGCCGGGCATCGGCCTTGCCGAGGTCCCGGGCGGGACCTCGCTCTCCGAGGTGATCGCCGGGCTTAACGCGCTGGGCGTCTCGCCGCGCGACATGATCGACATACTCAAGAGCATCAAGGCGGCGGGCGCACTTCATGCGGAATTCGTCGTTATGTGAGCTGGGCGGCGGGCCGTTCGCCGCACCGGCAGTTGCTGAAAACCAGGGGTGAAGGAGTCACCGGATGCTCGGCATCATCGGCATAGTTGTCATCTTCGGCATGGTCTTCGGCGGCTACCTGGCCGCGGGCGGCAAGATGGCGATCATCCTCAAGTCGCTGCCTTTCGAGATGATGATGATCGGTGGGGCGGCGGCGGGGGCTTTCCTGCTGGGCAACGATGGCGGCGTGGTGAAGCACACGCTCAAGGACATCGGCAAGGTGTTCAAGGGCGTGAAATGGAAACCCGGCGACTACAAGGAGCTGCTGTGCCTGCTCTTCGAGCTGATCAAGCTGGCGCGGCAGAGCCCCGTGGCGATCGAGGAACACGTGGAATCGCCGGGCGAGTCGGCGATCTTCTCGAAATACCCCAAGATCCAGGCCGACAAGGTCGCCATCGAGCTGATCTGTGACACCATGCGGTCGATGTCGATGAACTACGACGACCCGCACCAGGTCGAGGAGGTGCTCGACAAGCGCATCGAGGCGATGGAGGAGCACCTCATGCACTCCAGCCACGCGCTGCAGAGCATGGCGGATTCCCTGCCAGCGCTGGGGATCGTGGCGGCGGTGCTCGGGGTGATCAAGACCATGGCCTCGATCGACCAGCCGCCGGAGGTTCTTGGCAAGCTGATCGGCGGCGCGCTGGTGGGTACCTTCCTGGGGGTTTTCCTCGCCTATGGGTTCATGGGCCCCTTCGCCAACAAGGTGAAATCCGTGGTCGGAGAGGACCTGCATTTCTACAAGCTGATCCGCGAGGTGCTGGTGGCCAACCTGCACAACCACGCGACCAACATCTGCATCGAGGTTGGGCGCCAGAACACGCCGGCGCATTTCCGGCCCAGCTTTGTCGATCTCGAGGAGGCATTGAAATCGGTCAAGCAGGAGGCGGCATGAGGCGCGCCCGCCGCCGAGCTGCCGGCGGCATCGCACGCCTGTGTTGCCTGTTCGTGTGGCTGCCGGGCGCTGTGTACGCGCAGACCATCGAGGTGCGCAGTGGCGAGCATGACGGCTTCACGCGGCTGGTGCTCGATCTTCCGGCCGGTGTCGGCTGGCAGGGAGAGGTCGCGGCGGAGCGCAGCTATCGAGTCGAGCTGGACAAGGCGGGCTTCGAATTTGATCTCGAAGGCGTCTTTCGGCGGATCGGAGACGAGCGGCTCTCGGAGGTGACCGCGCTGGATGGAGGCAAGGGGCTGGAATTGCGTCTGGTCTGCGACTGCCTCGTCGACGCCTCGCAGCACGACGGGCGGATGGCGGTGCTCGACATCAGGGCGCGGCGCGCCGACGAGCCCCTGCCCGTGCCAACCACGCCACCGGCGGCGTCTTCTGCAGCGGTGCTCCCGGCGTCCGTGCCGTCGCCCGGAGCGGACTCCGGATCCGGGTCGGGGCAGGCGACCGCGGTCTCTCCCGCCACGGTGGCTGAAGGCGGGGTCACCGGCTCCGGCGCCGGACTCGATCTTGGGCTGCTGCCGGGATTGTCCGACGCGGCCGGCGCGCGTGCTCTCTTGCCGGTTTTCGACCCGGGGCAGGCGCTGGCGGCGCAGGCCGAGGCGACGCAGGCCGAGCGCGAGATTGCCGACGACTTCGGCCGCGCGCTTGCCGAGCAACTTGCGCTGGGGGCCACCCAGGGCTTGCTCGACGCCGATGGCCCCGGGCGTCCTCCGCCGGAGGCTGGGGACCGGGGCGAGGCCGATCCCGGTACAAGCGGGGCCCCGCCCTCGGCCCAGACCAGCGACCCGCTCAGCGCGGAGCTCGTCACCGGGTCTCCCGCCCAGGGTTTCGGTGCGTCCTCGGTGCTGCGGATAGGTGGCCAGCGTGCCTGTCTCGACGACCGGCGGCTCGATGTCCCGGGCTGGTTCGGGACCGGGGGCGAGGCCGGGGCCGTGATGCGGATCGGAGAGTTGCGCGGCCGGCTCCTGGGCGAGTTCGATCGGGTCGATGGCACGGTGCAGCGCGATCTGGCGCGGCTCTACGTGTCCCTTGGCTTCGGCGCCGAGGCCCGGGCGCTGCTGCGGCTCGAGGACGATCTTCCCGACCCGGTGCTCATGACATTGGCGACGCTCAGCGAGGGCGGCAGCGATCCCGCCGGCGTTTTCGCGGGGCAAAGCGAATGTCCGGGTCGCGCCGCGCTCTGGGCGGTGCTCGGCGCGCGGGGGCTGCCCGAGAATGCGGAGATCGCGATCCCCGCGATCATGAGTGCCTTCGAGGAACTGCCGATCGGTCTGCGGCAGTCCTTGGGACCGAGTCTGTCGGAACGTCTCGTCGAAGAAAGGCACTACGATGCGGCCCGGAATGTCCTCTCGCGGCTCGCCCGCGCGCTCGGGCGCAGCACCGAGGAGATGCAGCTCGCCTCGGCGCGCATCGCGAGGGCCAGTGGCAATCCCGCGGAGGCGGGAGCGCTCTTGTCTGACCTGATCGCGGCGCCCGGGGAACTGGGGGTGGCCGCGGCGGTCGAAAGCATCGACCTTGCCGCCGAGGAGGGCCAGCCGGTGGCACCAGGCATGGTTGATCTGACGGCGGCCTACAGCACCGAGCGGCGCACCACCGACGAACGCGACACGCTCTGGCTGACGCATGTGCGCGCGGCCTGGGCGAGCGGCGAATTCGACCGTGCCTTCGCCGAGATTGCCGCCCCCGGCGACGTGGCCGCCGAGACGGGTCTCCGCGCCCGGACCGAGGCGCTCGGCGCGCTCACCGACGCGGGAGATGACGGCAAGTTCCTGCGCCACGCGATGGACCCGGAAAACCTTGCGCTGGCGCCGGCAGCGCCGCGTTTGGCCCTGCGGATCGCGGATCGCTTGTTGGCGCTGGGTCTGCCCGAAGCGGCCGGCACATGGCTCGCAGGCCCCGCACCGCCCGGGGAATTGCACGATTGGCGGCTGTTGCAGGCGCGCGGACGGCTCGCGCAGCAGCAGCCGGAAGAAGCGGAAATCGCCCTGATCGGCCTGCAGGGCGATGATGTGCTGCGCCTGCGGGCTGCGGCGCGCGAGGCGATGGGCGACTACGCCTTCGCCCGCTCCGCCTATGCCGAGCTTGGAGATTCCGAGAACGCGGCAAGGCTTGCCTGGCTGGCCGGCGATCTCGAGGCGGCCGCGGACGGTGCCGATCCGCTGCGGGCAGAGGCTGCGGCGCTTGTCCAGGCCGCGCCGCCCGACCCGGGACCGCCGTCGCTGGCACAGGGCAAGGCCCTGGTCGAGAGCGGGAAGGATACGCTCGACACGGTCCGCGCGCTGCTGGCCGGGAGCGCGCTGCCTGAGTTTTGACAGGCACCGGTTGGGGTGCGCGCAGAGCCGGGATGCCGGGAGCGGAGGTGGGAAAATCTCTGCCGGCAGGGCAGGTGCGCGGAAACCGAATCGAAAGCAAATCCGCCTAGACCGGCGGAGACATCTGCAGGAAGCGGAATGACTGGAGCAGAAGCCAGAACGGTTTTTCGGCGGGCGGCGGCAGGTCTCGCTTCGCAGCGGCGCGGGACTCCGGTCGCCGCGCGGGTCGGGTGCCTTGCGCTGGCGCTGGCGTTGCTGTTGCTCTCCGGTCTGGCAGACGCCGGGCGCGCCGACACCGGGGATGCGCAGCGCTGCGACCACGCCGCGATGATGGCGGCGCGCGAACTGGGAGTGCCGCTGCCGGTGATGCGCGCTGTCACCCGGGTCGAAACCGGGCGCCGCCGAGATGGGGTGCTGCAGCCCTGGCCGTGGGCCGTAAATCTGGGCGGTGACGGCTATTGGTTCGACAGCGCGTCCGAGGCCCGTGCCTTTGCCGCCGGGCAGGTGGCGCGGGGGCGGCGGAACATGGATATCGGCTGCTTTCAGGTCAACCTGCGCTGGCACGGAGGGGCCTTTCCCTCCACCGACGAGATGTTCGATCCCGAGGCAAACGCGATCTACGCCGCCGGCTTTCTCAAGCGCCTGCGGGAGGAGCGGGGCGATTGGGAGCGCGCCGTGGCGGCCTATCACAGCCGCACGCCGAAATATGCGGATCGCTATATCGCCCGGTATCGCGCCGTGCGGGCCGCACTCGACGAAACGCCGGTTGTATCCCCCGGAGCCAAGGCTCCGGCGGTGAACGGCTTTCCGCTTCTGATCGGCGAGGGGCAGCGCGCCGCGGGGTCTCTGACACCGCTGGGCACCAGCCTGCGCCCTTTCCTCGACCTGCGCGGCAGGGTCGGGGGCTGAGCCATGACCGAGACCGCCGCCGCCCCCAGCCTGTTCAAGCCCACGGTGCTTCTGGCCGTGGCGCTGATGGCGATCATCGTGATGATGATCCTGCCGATGCCCTCCATGGTGCTCGACCTCGGACTGGCGGCCTCCTTCGGCCTCGCGATCCTGATCTTCACCGTCACCCTGTTCATCGAGCGGCCGCTGGATTTTTCCTCCTTCCCGACGATCCTGCTCGGTTCGCTCATGCTGCGTCTGTCGCTCAATGTCAGCTCGACCAAGCTGATCATCGGCCAGGGGCACACCGGCACGGGCGCCGCCGGCGACGTGATCGAGGGCTTCGCCAATTTCGTCATGGGCGGCAGCGTGTTTCTGGGGCTCGTGGTCTTCGGCGTGTTGATGATCGTGAATTTCGCGGTGATCACCAAGGGCGCGGCGCGCATGGCCGAGGTTGGCGCGCGTTTCGCGCTCGACGGCATGCCGGGCAAGCAGCTGGCGATCGACAGCGACATGTCCGCCGGGGCGATCGACCACGCCGAGGCAAAGACCCGGCGGGAACGCGAACAGCAGGAGACAACCTTCTTCGGCTCGCTCGACGGCGCATCGAAATTCGTCAAGGGCGATGCCGTCGCCGGGCTGCTGATCACCCTTTTGAACCTCGTGATGGGCATGATCATGGGCGTCTTCGTGCATGGCATGGCGCCGGGAAACGCCTTTGAGACCTACGCGATCCTGACTGTCGGCGACGGGCTGGTCTCGCAGATTCCGGCGGTGATTATCTCCATCGCCTCGGGTCTGCTGCTGGCGCGGGGCGGGGCCACCGGGGCGACCGATGTGGCGGTCGCCGGGCAGCTGGCGCGTCATCCGGCGGCGCTGGGCACGGTCAGCGTGCTGATGGCGCTCTTCGCGCTGGTGCCTGGACTGCCGTTCTTGCCCTTCATGCTGGGGGCCGCGACGCTGGGCGCGCTGGCGCTGCGGATGCGGCGGCGCCTGCTGCAGGCTGAGACCGCGCCGCCGGAGTCTTCCCCGGAGGCGCCGCGCGAGCGGCCCATCGGCGATGTGCTCGACCTTGACGAGATCCACCTCGAGTTTGCGCCGGACCTGGTGAACATGGTGCTGGATTCGGGCACCGGGCTGGATATCCGCATCGCCAACATGCGGCGTCACGTGGCCGCGAGCTACGGTTTGATCCTGCCCGAGATCCGGCTCACCGACGCGCCGGCGCTGGCCACCGGGGTCTACGTGATCTTGGTGCACGGGGTCGAGGTGGCGCGCGGCGAGCTGAATCCCGACCTGGTGCTGGCGCTGGTGCCTGACGATGCCCGCGCCCTGCCCGACGGCCGCGACGTGACCGAACCCGTCTACGGCGCCCCGGCCCGCTGGATCCGCCCCGAGGAGCAGGACCGCGCGGCGCTCACCGGGGTCACCATCGTCACCCCGGCCGAGGTGCTGGCGACGCATCTTCTGGAGGTGATCAAGCGCAATTTCGGCCGGCTGCTGACGCTCAAGGCGCTGCGCCGCCTGCTTGACGAGATGGTCTCGCTCTCCGATGCGGGGCGGGCCGAGGCCAACCGCCGGCTGCTCGACGAGCTGATGCCCGACAAGGTGCAGATCGACACGCTGCACGCGGTGCTGCGCCTGCTGCTCGAAGAACAGGTGAGCATCCGCAACATGCCGCTGATCCTCGAGGCGGTCGCCGAGATGCGCGGCAAGCAGACCGCCCCCGAGGCGATTTGCGAGCACGTGCGCCAGCGGCTCGGCTTCCAGCTCGTCGCGGGCATGCGCCGCGAGGACGGGACTATCCCGCTGATCCAGCTGGCCGCGGAATGGGAGGAGACCTTTGCCAGCCACCAGGTCGACGGCGGACGCGGCGTGCTCGACGTGGCGCTGCCGCCCGAGATCTTCGAGGCGCTGACCCGCGGCATCGCCGAAGAGGTGGGCAACGCGGGCGCCCGCGGCATCTACCCCGCGCTGGTCACCTCGTCGCGCCGCCGCCGCTTCCTGCGCACCATCATGGCGGCCAAGGGGCTGGCAACCCCGGTCCTGTCGTTCGAGGAGATCGGCCTCGAGGCACGCCCGGCGCTGGTCGGGCTGGTGGCCGCATGACCGGGCTCGGCGCACTGGTCGATCTCGGCACGCAGGGCCTCTGGTTGGGGCTGCTGATCCTGCTGAGGGTCGGCGCGGCGCTCTTCGCGTTGCCCGGGCTCGGGGAATCCTGGGTGCCGCCACGCCTGCGGCTTATGCTGGCCTTGCTGATCAGCGCCGCGATGCTCCCGGCGGTCGGCCCGATGCTGCCGACGGGTCCACCCTCGCTGGCCGGGTTGCTGCGCGCCCTGGCGAGCGAAACACCCGTCGGGCTTTTCCTCGGTCTGATGCTGCGGCTCTTTGTCTTCGCGCTGCAGACCGCGGGCACGATCGCCGCGCAGGCGACCTCGCTCTCGCAGCTGCTCGGCAATGCCGCGGCTGAGCCGATGCCGGCCCTGGGGCATGTTCTCAGCGTTGCAGCCCTGGCGCTGCTCATGGTGACCGGATTTCACGTAAAGGCGGTGGCCTTTCTCATCCTGTCCTACGAGCTGATGCCGCCGCTGAGGCTTCCCGATGCCGCGGTGCTGGCGGCGGTCAGCCGCGCCGAGGTCAGCCGTGCCTTTGCGCTGGCCTTCTCGCTGGCGGCCCCCTTCGTGATCCTCTCGGCGCTCTACAACCTGACGCTGGGTTTCATAAACAAGGCGATGCCGCAGCTGATGGTCGCCTTCGTCGGCGCACCGGTGATCACCCTGGGGGCAGTGGCGCTGATGGCGCTGGTGGCCCCGGCGCTGCTGGCGACATGGCTGTCGGCGCTCGACGGTTTCCTGTCCAACCCGTTCCGGTGATGCGGCATGGCGGCGGAAGACGGAGCAGAAAAGAGCCACGAGCCGTCGCCACACAAGCTGGCGGAGGCGCGGCGCAAGGGCGACATCCCACGCGCGCCGGACCTGCTCACCGCGGCCGCCTACCTCGGGCTGTTGCTGGTGGCCTTCGCCGCGGGACCCGGTGCGCTTCACGGGTTCGGCGCGGTGCTGGTCGCGCCGATCGATCGACCGGACCGGCTGATCCCGCTGTTCTTCGACGAGCCCGCCGCGGCCATCGTCGGTGGGCTGATGGGCGATGTGCTCGGTGCGATCTGGCCCTGGCTGCTGGTCCCCGGGCTCGCGGTGCTGCTGGCGCTTCTCGCGACGCGCGGTCTCGTCTTCACCCCGTCGAAGCTTATGCCGAAGATCGAACGGCTTTCGCCGCTGGAAAATGCGCGCAACAAGTACGGGCGGCGGGGTCTCTTCGAGTTTTCGAAGAGCCTGGGAAAGCTCTGTCTCTATTCCGCGGTTCTGGGCCTCTTCCTGTCGTCGCGGCTTGAGCAGATCGCCGCAAGCGTCGCTCTCGCGCCCGGCGAGGCCGCGCAGCTCCTGGCACGTCTCATGCGCGATCTGCTGGCGCTTGCCGTGCTGGTGGCGCTGGCACTCGGTGGGCTCGACCAGCTCTGGCAACGTGCCGAACACCTGCGCCGCAACCGGATGTCCCAGAAGGAGCTGCGCGACGAACAGAAAGAGGCCGAGGGGGATCCGCTGTTCAAGCAGCAGCGGCGCGCCCGGGCGCAGGAGATCGCGCTGAGCCGGATGATCGCCGAGCTGCCCCGCGCCGACGTGGTGATTACCAACCCGACCCATGTGGCGGTCGCCCTGCAATGGAGCCGCGCCCCCGGCTCGGCCCCCAGGTGCATCGCCAAGGGCCGGGACGAGATCGCCCGGCGCATGCGCGAGATCGCCGCGGAGCACGGGGTGCCGCTGCATTCCGATCCGGTCACGGCGCGCGCGCTCTATGCCACGACCGAGATCGGCCATGAGATCGCGCCGGAGTTCTATCGTCCGGTGGCCGCCGCAATCCGCTTTTCGGAAGAGATGCGGGCGCGCGCGCGGCGTGGATGGAGGGGCGCGCCATGAGTGGGGCGGAGACGGACCTCCTGCGCATCGCCGGGCTGCTGCAGACCCGGGCACTGACCGTCTATCGGCGCGATCTCGATGCTGAACGGGCCCTGCGGGCAGAGCGCGCCGGCATCGATGCGTTGCGCCGTGCAGCGCTTGTGGATGGCACCCGCCTGGGGGCGCACCAGATGCTGGGCATGGGGACGCTCTGGCAGGGCGAGCTGCTGCGCCGACGCACCGTGCTCCAACTCGGCATCGCCGAGGCGCGGGCGCGGCAGGGATATAGCGGCGCTCTGGCCCGTGAAGCCTTTTCGCGGGGCGAGGCCGCCCGCCACATCGTCGAGTCTGCCCGCGGGGCCAGGGCGGAACGCGGCCTTGCGGCGGAAGAACGCAGCCTGGAAGAGCTCGCAGCGCTCCAGCTGTGGCGTGCGGAAGAGGCGGGAGATCCGGGGCGTTGATGTGCCTCAGTTGTCCTGCCGGGCGATATCCGTGATCAGCACGTTCTTCACCCGCGCGCCGAGGGTGTTTCGGGCGGATTCAAAGAGCACCCGGCGCAGCGCGTCCATGCGCGGCGTCTCGGTGAAATTGCCGTCGAAGCCGCCGATATTGGCGTGGTCGAAGAGGGTGCGCAGGAAGCTGTCCCGCAGTTTCGGCTCTTCCTCGAAGACGCCGGCGGCGCTGTCAGCCGTTACCTCGAGCGAGATCGACAGAACCACCAGTGAGGCGACCCGCGAGTCCGCCACCACCGGCACGACGAACTGGTTGTTGAGTTTGACGAATTCCGTCGTTCCGCCGTGCCCGTCGCCAGCGTCGCCATGATCCGCGCTTGCCGGCGCTGCCGACCCGTGATCCGCCGGGGTGCCGTGGTCATCCGCGCTGCTACTTTCGGCGGGAGAGGCAGCGTCATGCTCCGCCGACTCCGGATCGGTTCCGGAGGCATGGTCACCGCCGGTACCCGGCGCTAGGAAAAGTCCGGCACCGATGCCCGCGCCGGTGCCGATGAGCGCGAGAAGGAGGGGGAGCAGTTTCTTCACCGGGGCGTCCTCAGAACGGCAGGATCACGTCGAGCGCCTGCTGGCCGTAGCGGGGCTGCTGCATGTCGCTGATCTGGCCGCGCCCGCCGTAGGAGACCCTTGCCGAGGCAATCTTGTCGTAGGTGATCTCGTTTTGGCGCGAGATGTCCTCGGGGCGGACGAAGCCCGAGACGAGCAGCTCCCGCATCTCGAAATTGACCCGCACCTCCTGCAGGCCGGAAATTTCGAGCACGCCGTTGGGCAGGACCTTAGTGACCGTCGCAGCGACGCGCAGCGTCAGTTTTTCATTGCGCTTGACCGATCCATCGCCAGTGGCGCTGCTGGTGCTGCTGAGGTCCACCGCCGTGGCCAGCGAGGTGCCGTCGGTCATCGTCGCCTCGTGTCGCTGCGGGTAGCCGAGAAACTCGGGGATGCCGAGGCTTTCGGACCCCGAGCGCGAGCGGTCGGTGGAATTGGAGATCTCGGCCCGTTCGTCGATCTCGATCACCACGGTCAGGATGTCGCCGGTGCGCATGGCGCGGCGATCTCCGAGCAGCGAGCCACGCGCGCCGCTCCAGAGCGAGGCGTGATCGGTCACCCGCAGCGGCAGCCCGGGGTCCGCGGCCGAGGAATAGGCCATGGCCGCATGTTCCGCGCCTGCCTCCTTCGGGGTGAAGCTGGGCGGTTTGCCGATGTGATCGAAGCGCGCGCAGGCGGCGAAAAGCAGCAGGCCGAACGACAGGATGATGCGACAGTTCATGGCTCACTCCGGCGAGACATCGACCTTGCCGCCGGGGTCGATGGTGCCGACGAGAAGGTTGCGAGAGGACAGGTTCATCACGCGGATCCGGTCGCCGGCGCTGCCACGGGACATCGCGCGGCCCTCGGTGACGATGCGCAGCCCGGCGTGGGTGTAGACCAGTTCGACCAATTGGTTGCGCTCCACCAGCGCGGGCTCGGCGAGATGCGCGTTCATCACCGGCTGGCCGGCGTAAACCGCGATACGGGTCTCGCGGCCGATTACCCTCTCCAGCGTTCTGGCCGCGCCCTCGGCCTCGCGCGCGGCCATGCGGACCGCCTCGGGGGTGATGATCTCTTGGGCGCGGATGGTGCGGGTGGCGACGACGACCTCGGCCCCGGCGGGCGGGGCAGCGAGCAGAAGGAGGATCAGAACCGCCAGCATGATCAGCGCACCTGCACCGTGGCCGCGAGCATCTGGTCTGCCGCAGTGATCACCTTTGAGTTGAGCTCGTAGCCGCGTTGGGCCTCGATCAGCTCGGTGATCTCGTAGATCGGGTCGACGCTGCTTTCCTCCAGGTAGCCCTGGCGCAGCATTCCCAGCCCATCAATGCCGGCGGTGCCCTGCAACGGCGGACCCGAGGCTTCGGTCTCGGTGAAGAGGTTGCTGCCGATCGCCTCCAGCCCGCGCGGGTTGGTGAAGCCGGTGATGGTGAACTGGCCGAGAAGCTGCGCCGCCACCGCATTGTCGAAATAGGCGTAGACCTCACCCTGGGGGTTGATCGAGATGCTCTTGGCATCCTCGGGAATGGTGATCTCGGGCGCGACGGGAAGGCCTTCGGAGGTGACGATGAGCCCCTCCGCGCTGCGTTTCAGCGCGCCGTCGCGGGTGTAGCCCGGCAGGCCCGACGGCAGCGTGACCTCGAGATAGCCCTTGCCCTCGATGGCGATGTCGAGATCGGCCCCGGTGGCCGAGGAACTGCCTTGCGCGAGATTGACGGAGACCGCCGAGGGGCGCACCCCGAGACCGAGCTGCACCCCGGTGGGCAGCATGGTGCCGTCCGACGCACTGATCGTGCCCGCGCGATGCAACTGCTGGTAGTGCAGGTCGGCGAATTCGGCACGGCGGGCATTATAGCCCGTGGTGCTCATGTTCGAGAGGTTGTGCGAGATCACCTCGACCCGCATCTGCTGGGCGCTCATGCCCGTGGCGGCGATTTTCAGGGCGCGCATTTGAGGATCTCCTTGTTTTTTGCCGGTCTTGGTCCGGGCGCTTGTTCGAGGGTCAGGTGAACAGGGTCTTGATGGCGGTACGCTGGCGTTCGTCCTCTCGGTCGAGGAAGGCCTGGCCCATCTCGTAGGCGCGCTGGACCTCGATCAGCCGGGCCAGTTGCAGGATCGGATCGACATTCGACGATTCCAGCGCGCCCTGGATGATTTTCGGGTTCTCGACAGGTTCGGTACCGTCCGGTGCACGAAAGAGGGTGGCTCCCTCCCTCTCCAAGGACCCGGCCTCGGCTGGGCGGACGAGCCCGATCTGCCCGACGGGCGTGCCGTCGCTGCTGAGCGTGCCGTCGCGGGCGACTGCGAGTTCGCCAGGAGGCACGAAGACCGGCCCGCCTCCGGCGCTCAGCACTGGGTGGCCGTCATGGGTGACCAGGTCACCCTGGGCGCTGGTGGTGAAGGCGCCGTTGCGGGTGAGCCGTTCGCCTGCCGCGCTCTGCACGACGAAGAACCCGTCCCCCTCGATCGCCAGATCGAGGGGGGCGCCAGTGCGGGTGATCGCGCCCTGGGCGAAGGAACTGTTGCGCACATGCGCGGCGCTCATCGAGACCGATCCGCCGCGATCCGTTGCGCGAATGTATTCGGAGAAGATCAGTCCCTGCTGTCGGTAGCCCGTGGTGTTGGCGTTGGCGACATTATTGGCGATGAGCTGCAGTTCGCGCATCAGGCCGCTCTGGCGGGACAGGACGGTATAGCCGGCGGTTTCCATCTCAGCCTCCGGTGATCATCGGGATGACGCGGGTTTGGAAGAAGGTGACCAGCGTTTCGGTCATGAAGCTCATCGAAATCCAGAAGGTGATGACGATGGCGAGCAGCTTGGGCACGAAGGTCAGGGTCATTTCCTGGATCGAGGTCAGCGCCTGGAACAGGCCGACGCCGACCCCGGCCAGGAGCGCGGCGGTGAGGATCGGCAGGGAGGTCACCGTCGCGACCCAGAGGCCCTGTCGCAGCGTGTCGAAGAAGAGGGTTTCGGTCAGCATGGGTCAGACCGGCATCCGCAGCAGTTCCTGATAGGCCTCGACCACCTTGTTGCGCAGCGTCACCACCGTCTCGACAGCCAGCTCGGACTGAGCGAGGGCCTGGACCAAGGCGTGCGGGTCGGCATCGCCGGTCATTGCTGCGCTGGATATCTCCTCGCTTTCGGTGAGGGTCGCGGCAAAGTCGCGGGCTGCGCTGGCCAGCCGGGCACCGGCGCCACGGCTGTCGGGCTCGGGCTCGGGCTCGGGCTCCATGGCGGGGCGGGACGCCGCGTATTGTTGTGCGGCGAAGAGCGATCGGACATCCATTCTGAATTCCTTTCACGTTGCGTGGAAAAGCGGGCGGTCAGGGCCATGCGTCACCTGCGCAGCAGGTCGAGCAGGCCCGAGGACATCTGCCGTGTCTGTTCGAACATCTTGAGATTGGCCTCGTAGCTGCGCTGGGCTTCGCGGGCATCGGCAAGCTCGATCAGCAGGTCGACATTGGAGCCGAGGTAGTGGCCGGTTCCATCGGCGAGCGGGTGACCGGGATCGTAGATCTGCGTCAGCTCCTTGCGGTCCAGGGAGACCTTGCCCGGCAGGACACGTGTCAGCTCGGAACCGCTCTCCGGCAGCGAGCTGAAGGGGATCGTCTTGCGCCGGTAGCCGGGGGTGTCGGCATTGGCGATATTCTCGGCGAGGGTCCGCAGGCGCATGGATTGCGCTTTCAGCCCGCTCGAGGTGACGGAGAGTGCGTCGGAAAAGGCGCTCAACTTTTGCTCCTTTCTTCGGGTGCAGGGACGTGTCAGGTACCAAGGCTGGTCCGCAGCAAGGTGAGGTTCGACCGGTAGATGGACAGGGCGCGCTCATGGGCGCGCTGGGCATCCACGGCGCCGAGCATCTCGACCTCGATCGAGACGGTGTTGCCGTTGGGATCCTCGGTCCCGCGTCGCTCGACGAAGTCGGGGGGCGGCGCAGACAGGGACTGGCCGCCAAGATGACCAACAAAGTGACCGGCCCCAAAGTGACCGGCCCGCGTCGCGCGCATCGCGCCAGCGGTCTGGCCAAGCGTTTCGGCGAAGTCCGGCAGATCGACGCCGCGGTAGCCGGGCGTATCGGCATTGGCGATGTTCTGCGCGCTCGCCGCCTGGGCTGCGCCGGCGTGGCGGGCCATGGCCATTGCGGTGCGAAACACGTCCAGGGTCTGGAACATCGGGGCTTCTCCCTCGATTGGCTTCAACCAAGGCTTAACGGCGATTCCTTTAGAAATGGTTTGAACCTGAGGAAGGGATCGCCCGATGGAAGAGAGCCAGATCGCCTCGCTGCGCCAGCGCATCGCGGGAGTGCAGGCGGTGCGCGCGGTGGGCCGCGTGCGCTCGGTCGAGGGAACTGTGATCTGGGTACGCGGATTGGCACACAAGGCCCGGATCGGTGACCGGCTGCGGCTGATGCGTGACGCTGGACCGCTCGAGGGCGAGGTGCTGCGCATCCGCGAGGAGCTTGTCGCCATGCTGCCCGACGATGGGGTCGAGGGTGTGTCGCAGGGGGATCGCGTCGCGGTTCTGGGGGCGCCGGGGCTGGCACCCGCCGATGGCTGGATCGGGCGGGTGATCGACCCTTACGGGCAGCCGCTGGACGGCGCCCCGATCAGCCCGGGGCCGCAGCTGCGCTCGATCCGCGGCAGCCCGCCGCCCGCGGCGCGGCGGCGCGGTCTGGGTGCGCGGCTGGCAACCGGCATGGCCGCCTTCGACACGGTTTTGCCGATCGTGCGTGGCCAGCGGATCGGTCTCTTCGCCGGCTCCGGGGTGGGCAAGTCACGGCTGCTTGCCGGGCTGGCACGCGGCATGGCGGCGGAGGTCGTCGTGCTTGCGCTGGTCGGCGAGCGGGGGCGCGAGCTGCATGATTTCGTGCATGACGTTCTGGGGCCCGAGGGCATGGCGCGGGCGGTGGTCGTGGCCGCGACCTCGGACCGCTCGCCGCTGGAGCGCCGGCGCTGCGCCATGGCCGCGATGACCGTCGCCGAGCATTTTCGCGACCAGGGGCGGCAGGTGCTGTTCCTGGTGGATTCCATCACCCGCTTTGCCGAGGCGCACCGCGAGGTGGCGATTGCCGCGGGTGAACTGCCGGCGCTGCGGGGATTTCCTCCCTCTACGGCGCATCAGATCATGCGTCTGGCCGAACGTGCGGGCCCGGGGCTGGAGGACAGCGGTGATATCACGGCGGTCTTCTCGGTGCTGGTGGCCGGCTCGGACATGGAGGAGCCGATCGCCGATATCCTGCGCGGGGTGCTCGACGGGCACACGGTGCTCAGCCGGGACATCGCGGAACGCGGGCGCTATCCGGCGATCGACGTGCTGCGTTCGGTCTCGCGCAGCCTGCCCGAGGCGGCCAGCCCCGAGGAGAATGAGATCCTGCTGAAAGTCCGACACCTGCTCGGCGCTTACGCCCGATCGGAGGCAATGATCCGGGCCGGTCTCTACCGCGATGGTGAGGACCCTTTGCTCGACCAGGCGATCCGTATCTGGCCCGAGTTGGACGGGTTCTTCGCCGAACCCTCGCCCGAAGGGCCGGCGGCGGCTTTTGCGCGGCTGACGCTGCTGCTGCGCCGCGCTGCAGCGGCGGGCCATGCGGAGCGGCGTGGCGGACGAGGCAGGCAGGTCGGCTAGCGGCGGCTCCTGTCAGAGGGCCGCGGTCAGAGTTTCCCCTGTCAGAGAGCATCCCAACGGGGCATGTTCTGAAGCAGCGTCAGCGCGATCTGCCCGGTGCCGGCGGCGGTGAAACCCTTGACCTGCTCCTGCAGGAGGTAGGTCTGAACGATCCGATTCAAGGTCTCGTCCGTGGCAAGTTCTGCCACGTCGTTTGTGCCGAATCTGCTCGCGGCCTTGTCCTTGAAGACCTCGAGTTGCTGATCGATGTCGAGCTGTCCAAGCGAGGTGGGCAGGCCGAGGGCACCTTCGAAGACGCTGCGCAGGGGCTGGTTGCCCATGATGCGGAACCATTTGGTATCATTGGCGACATTGGTTGCCGCGAGCTCCGGCAAGCTGCGCTGGAGCGAGAGCGAGAGGCGCAGGGCATTGTCCTGCTCGCCGACCGCCACCTCGAACTGCTGCGCGCGGAACTTTCCGATGATTTCACGAGCGAACCCGTCGAGCTTGGTGCGCGGACCGTTGGGCCGGTCGAAGCCGAAGCCGCGTGCCAGTGCCTTGTAGCGCTCATCCGCCAGCTTGTTGGCGAGGGCGTCGGTCTGGGTGGTGCCCTCTTCCAGAAGTTTGCGGATGAAATAGCGGCTGTCGATATCGTCCTGCAGCCCGTAGGCGCCGAGGGCGACCCGCAGCAGGCGGCGGTCTGACACCAGTTCCTCGGCGGTGGAGATCGCGCCGATGTTCTCGGCGAAATACTCGGTGTCGCGCACTAGCGCGGGGCTGGTGTCGAAGCTGGCACGCTGGCTGTCGCGGGTGCTTTGCAGGAACTGCCAGGCGACCAGCCCGGTGCCGACGATGATGGGTTGAAAGCTCATGCCCGCCCCGCCGCCAGCAGCCTGTCTTCGCGGGGGATCAGGGCGCGAAGCGATTTCAGGCAGTGATAGTATTGCGCGTCGAGCAGCGCCTCGGTTGCGCGGGTGAGCAGGGCGCGGCTGTCCGGGTCGGTGAGGATGTGGCTCAGCTCCTCGATATTGCGCAGCAGATGGGCCCGGGTTCCCTCGGGCGGGGCATCGCCGGTGAGCACGAGCTGCGCAGTGTAGCATAGGCGGCGCACAGGCGTGCAGGCTTCCTCGGGGTGGATGGCATCCTTGAGCCGCAGGATGTTCGCGCCGGGGGTCATGATCGATAGCTTGCTGCGGCGGTCGCCGTTCTCGATCACCGCGCCGTTGATCAGCAGCCGCTCGTGCGGTCCGAGCTTGAGCACCAGCCCGGTCATCGCGGTGACGCCAGCGAAGAGGTGTCGGCCCGGGCACCGGCGCCGAGGGCGGTGGTGTCGCTTGCGGGAGTCGAGGTGGCGGCCGTAGGACGGGTGTTCAGCCCGGCGAGAATGGCGCGGTTCACCTCGATCAGCGGGGCGAGTTTCGCTTTGCGCGACAAGACTTTGCCTGTGTGATGCTGGACGAACTCGCACAGGTAGAAAATTTGCGCGCGCAGCTCCTTCGGCAGCTTGTTGTCCTCGTCCGCCACATCCACGGCCAGTGCGGTCCAGAGCTTGCGGTTGTCATGCAGGGCGGCGACGAGCGCGGGATAGTTGCGCGGGCCGGCTTCGGCGGCGCTTTTGATGCGATGGGTGACCCGCGCGATCAGGTCGTATTCGATGGCGCGGGCGGTGCGCGTGCTGGTGTTCGACTGCGCGTAGGCGCGGCGAGCCATGAGATGTGCGTTCATGACAGGGCCCTTCATCCTTGGTCCGGTGCCGTCCATTCTGGCGAAGCTCCGGGGCCGGGCGCACCGGCCCCGGAAGGGTCACGTCAGCGGAAGAGCGACAGGAGAGATTGCGGTGCCTGGTTGGCGATCGACAGGGCCTGCACGCCGAGCTGCTGCTGAACCTGCAGCGCCTGCAGACGGGCCGAGGCTTCTTCCATGTCGGCGTCGACCAGCGTACCGATGCCGGATTTCAGCGCGTCGGTGAGGCCCGAGATGAAGGCCGTCTGCGTTTCGATCCGGCCCTGGGTCGAACCGAAGGCCGACGCGGAGTCGATGGCCGTCTGGATCAGCCCCTCGATCTGGTCGAGAGCCGAATCGGCACCAGCCTGGGTCGTGACGTCGATGTTGCTGAGCTGCTCGAGCTTGCCACCGATGGTGTTGCCTTCGGAGGCGTTGACCGAGGAAAGGGTCACGGCAACGGTGTCGGTCGCGTCGGTGAGCGTGGAGGTAAAGGTCAGCGTGTCCCCGGTGACGGTGGCATCGAGCACGTCCGAATCCAGGTCGTTCGCCGCCATGAAGCTCTTGAACGAGGCATGCAGCCCCTTCGCCACGTCGGTCGCGGTATCGCCTTCGCGAGCGACATAGACGATCTCGAGCGTGGTGACCTCCGTCGCGCTCGGGCCGGCGGCCGTGGTCGAGCGGTAGTCGGTCTGCGTGAACTTCGAATTGTCGGCATCGGTGCCGAAGACGTTCAGGGTATAGGCGGTGCCGGCGGTGAAGCCGCTGTTGGTGGTGCCGAGGTCGATCGTATCGCTCTGCGTTGCGTTCAGCGTCACCGCATCGACCGAGGCGGTCAGCGCAGTCGCGGCGACCGTGCCGGCCACAGCCGCGGCGCCGGTGCCGAGATCCTGCTTGGTGACGTTGATGTCGGAGGCGGCGACGCCGGTGACCGAGCGATCGAGCGAGGCCAGCACGTTGATACTGCCCGAGCCGACGGTTTCCTCGATGTTAGACAGCAGGTTGAGACCGTTGAACTGTGCGGCGCTAACCACGGCACCGATCTGACCGCGCAGCGCGTCGATGTCGGCCTGGATTTTCGCCCTGTCGACGTTTTCTTCCTGCGCGGCGACGATCTTGCCCTTCACGTCGGTGAGCAAATCGGTCACCGTTTCCGCGGCCTGGCGGGCCACGGCAACGGTGGACTGGCCGAGGTTGAGGCTGTCGGAAATGCCCTTGAAGCCCTTAACGTCGGCTTCCATGACCTTGGAGATGGCCCAGACCGCGGCGTTGTCCTTGGCGCTCGCGACGCTCTTGCCGGTGGAGATCTCACCCTGGGTGTTGGTGAGGTTCATGTTGATGGACTTGAGAGTTTGCAGCGCGACCATCGCGCCATTGTTCGTCAGGATGCTAGACATCGGTTTTCGTCCTTGAATGTGGCGCTTTGCGCCATTCCTGTCACCGGTCGCAGCCCATGTTGGAGCGACCTTCTTGGACGTCGTTCTGACGAAGCAGTCGAGGAGCCTCTCCCCCTGCGCCATCCTTTGCGGGATGCCGCGTCACCGTAGGCGGCCAGTTCTTAATCCAAGGCTAAACCGCGCCTGAATTTGCCACGGATCGTGGCGGGAATGACTAAAGTTTCCGATGAACTTTTCCGGTCGGCCCGCGCCCGATGCCGGTTTTCTGTCCGTCGGGGCCATAGGTCTCCATTCGCTGGGACAGTCTTTCCCAGTCCGAGAGCCTGGCCTGTACCGCGGCAATTCCTTGCAATGCGTTGCCAAGCAGGCGTTGATTGCGACGCAGCGCGGCCAGAAGCGCGGGCGCGCGCACAGGCCGCGCCACGTAGCGCAGGACACAGGCCTGCTTGGCGCGGTCGAGCTCGGGCAGCCGTGCAATATCCCCGGTGAGCAAGGCGTGCCGTTCCTCGTCCAGCAGCGCCAGAAGCTCAGCCTCGGCGCTCCCGGACCTACCGGCCGGCGGGGTCATCGCCCCGCCGGGCCAGGCGCGACGTGATCTGGCAGCAGCTGCACCCGCTCGGCCAGGCGCGCGGCATATTCCTCGCGCAGGAAAGAGGCGAACTGCTCTTCTCCCGCGCCGCCCCCGAAGGCGCCGCGGGTCGGTATGACCTCGGCAAACTGCAACATCTGAGAGAGGAACAGCCGGTTCAGAAGGGCCTGTTGCGCGGAGGGGGCCGCGGTCGCGAGCGGGGTCTGGGCTGGCATGACGGACTCCTGTCGATTCGAATGCATGCTCTGCGGAATGTGTAAAATACCTAGGGTAAAGGCATTCTTAGCGACTGTCGGCCTAAGCTGACTCCCGTGCCAGAGATGGGGTCGACAGAATGTTCCCGAGTCCGATGAAAACCCAGTTGTCCGGGAGCGGGCCGGGGCCGGGCGCCCCTGCCGGGGCCGGGGGCGAGCGCGTGCTGCCTGACAAGACCGCACAGCGGGCAGGCGCGCACGCCAGAGCCGATGTGCGCGGCAGGCCGGATTTTCGGAACGTCCTTCTCTCGTCCGGACAGGAACGCCGGATACCGCCGCTCTCAGCCGGGCAGGCAACCGCTACCCCTTCATCGCAGGATCCTTGGGAGCCAACGTTGCCCGGTACGGTGCCTCGGGCCGGGCACGCGTCCCCGGCGCGCATGGACACGGTGGATGGTTTGAGCGGGGATGCAGAAGCCAGGGCTCTCGGTACGGATATCGACGAGGAGGAGCATGCCCCGGAATGGACCATGCTCTTGGGCCCGCACGGAGGGAACGCCGACCCCGGAGGAGACGCCCGATTTCCGGAGGCGCCGGCGCTCGGAGGCGGGGCGACCAAGGTCAGCGGTGATACGAACTCCGGCGCGCTGTCGGCCGCCGTGCCCATGGGAGAGCGTGTCGGACCGGTGCCCGGGGCTGATGCGTCGCAGGCTCCTGGTAGCCGCGCTTACGGCATTCTAGCGGAGGGTTCCGCAGCTGTGGCAACTGGACCGGCTTCGCTTCGGCTGTCTTTTGACCAGATCGCCATGATGCCGGCGGGCACGGCCCCTGTCGCAGGAGTCCTGTCTCCAATTCGGTATTCCGGTGTTCCCGAGGCCGGTCGCTCCGATGGGGCAAACGTCGATCGGAGGCATCCGACTGACTTGATCCGGGATCCTGCGATCCCGCCGGCTCGGTTTGCGGTGTCTCCAGGAAGTAAAGCGGCCGCGGGACAATCTCTTCTGGGGGAGGTGGGGAGCAAAGAATTGAGGGAACTGGCGGGGGCAGGCTCCGGGGTTTCAGGACGCGCAGGTTCCGACGGGTCGACAGCGCTCGGTCCATTATCTTTCCAATCGCTATCCCCGGTCGGTACAGGGCCGCAGGGCGCCGGTCCGGAAATCGCGGCAATCAGGGTCGGGGCGTCTCTGTCCGCTTCGCCCGATGGCCCCCCTGAAGAGGGCGCGGGCGGATCGGTTCCGCCCTACGACGCTATGGAGGGGGCGCAGTGGGGTCCGTCGCAGGCGAAGCGAGGGGGGGGAAGTCGTCTCGAGTCCGCGCCTGCGTCCGCGGCCTCGAGGGATGGGACGGCGATTGCCGCAATGTTCGGTCCGGCCAGTCGCGCGGGGCCGGGGTCCCACGTTCCTGACGCTGGCATTGGAACAAATGCCGGTGGGTTGCGGCGGGGATTGGGCGACTTCGCGCAGGCAAAGGGCACCTTGGGACGCACTCTGGGCGATCAGATGCCTGGGCGGCACAACGCGCAGGGGGCACCCGACGCCGCGCCAGTCGCGGCAGCCATCCTGTATCCCGGGCAGGCCCGGCGCGCTGGTCGCATCGGCACGGCAGCGGGTGGAACGCCCGGACTGCAGACCGATGCCGTGCAGTTGCCCGACCAGTCTGTCGGCTCCATCGCAGAGGGTGGCGATCAGGTCGAGCTTGTCGGCCGCAGGGCGGACGCTTCTGTTTCGGTTTTGGCGCAAGCGCAGGTCGAAAGCGGGGCATCGGGCGCCAGAGGACAGAGTCCCGCGGCAAATACGCCGCAGGCGTCGAGCTTCCGGCAGGTCGCCGAGGCAATCGTCGCGTCGGACGGAGGCCGCGTCGACGTCCGGCTGGAGCCGGAAGAGCTGGGGCGAGTCCGGTTTCACATGCAGGTCACGGATCACGGTATCGCTTTGCAAGTGACCGCGGAGCGCGCCGAAACCCTCGAGATGATGCGCAGGCACGCGGATCTGCTGGCCCGGCACCTGTCGGACGCAGGCTTCTCCGGCAGCAGCTTCAGTTTCGCGGGCGAGCGCCGAGGCAGGCCGGGGACGCCGACGTCCGAAGCGCCGGCCAGCAACGAAACGACGCCGGCGGAGAGGGTCGCGACCGCGTCGGACATTAGCAACGCCGGCCCCACCACGCGGGACGGGCTGGATCTCAGGCTTTAGGCAAGTTGCCAAACCAAGGGGTGAATGCATGGATGTTTCGACGGTGAGCCAAGCTACGGCCACAAGCGCTGCGGCGGGGGGCACGACGGACCAGGTTTCGGTTCTAACGAGCGATTTCGACACGTTTCTGCGAATGCTGACCACCCAGGCGCAAAACCAGGACCCTTTCAATCCGGTGGATGCGACCGAATACGCCTCGCAACTCGCCAGTTTCTCGGCGGTGGAACAGCAGGTGCTTACCAACGAGCTGCTGACGGGGCTGGTCGAGCGGGCGACCGGCGGCGGGTTTGAGCGGATGGCATCTTGGATCGGGCTGGAGACGCTCGCGCCCGGTGCCGCCTATCTCGACGGTTCCGGGGCCGCCTTGACCTTCGATCCGGCCGAGGAAGGCGAAAGCGCGGTTCTGGTCCTGCGCGATGCGACCGGGGCGCTGCGCAATCGGGTCAGCCTTGCCGCGGGCCAGGGGAGTTACGTTTGGGATGGCACCGACCTGTCGGGGGCGCAGCTTCCCGCGGGACTCTACGAAGCGGAACTTGAGGTTTCCCGCGAGGGCGCGTTGGTCGAGACGCGGGATGCCTATTCTTACGTGCGGATTGATGAGGTGAGCCGGGACGGCACGCGCTACCTGCTGACCCTGCAGGGCGGCGGTCATCTGGACGCGTCGGAGGTTGCAGCCCTGCGTCGCCCGGAGGGGTGACCGAGGCGCGGCCGAGGGGTTTTCGGCCGGGCATCGGAGCGAGAACGCCGGGGGGGTCACGGCTGACCTGCGGCAAAATCCGGCGTCAGAGACCCGGGGCCGAAAAGACGCGCTGGAGAGACCCGCACAAGAGACCTGTCCGAAATCCTTTCGGAGCACCCCGCCGGAAAGCCGCCTCAGAAGATCGACAGCAGGACCAGAGTGAGCCCGGCGCCGGAGATCAGTCCGCCGATACCCCAGCCGAGACGGCGCGCCCATTTCGATTCCAGCTCGTCGGCAAGGCCCTGGGTCTGGCGGATCAGCGCCTCCTCGACGAGGCCGGGAAGTCGCGGCCCGAACCGGGCCATCACCCGCGCGGTCTTGGCGAAATCGCGCAGCGCGGCACGAGGGCCGATCGAGGTCTTGATGTACTGCTCGACCACCGGGCGTGCGACGCTCCAGATGTTCATGTGCGGGTTCAGCGACCGGGCCACGCCCTCGACCACGACCATGGTGCGTTGCAGCAGGATCAGCTCGGTGCGGGTTTCCATGCCGAAGCGCTCCGTCACCTCGAAGAGGTAGTTGAGCAGTCGTCCCATCGAAATACGGGTCGAATCCATGCCGAAGATCGGCTCGCCCACGGCGCGCAGGGCGCGGGCAAACTCGTCCACGTCCTGGTCGGCGGGCACGTAGCCGGCCTCGAAATGCACTTCGGCGACGCGGCGGTAGTCGCGGCGGATGAAGCCGTAGAGAATCTCCGCGTAGACCCGGCGGGTGTACTCGTCGATATGCCCCATGATGCCGAAGTCATAGGCGATGATGTCGCCGTTCGGTGCGACCTTCAGGTTGCCCTGGTGCATGTCCGCGTGGAAGAAACCGTCGCGCAGCGCGTGGTTGAGGAAGAGCTGCAGGACCCGCTCGCTCAGCGCGACGCGGTCGTGGCCGGCGGCGTCGATAGCCTCGTTGTCGCCGAGCGGCACGCCCTCGGCCCAGCTCATGGTCATCACCCTGCGGCCCGACAGACCCCAGAGGACCTCGGGTAGCTGGAAGCCCGCGTCATCGACGGTGTTCGCGGCGAACTCGCTGGCCGAGGCGCTTTCCAGCCGCAGGTCCAGCTCGCCGTTCACCACGCCTTCGAAATGGGCGATAACGTCGCGCGGGCGCAGCCGGCGCGAGGCGGGCGACAGAAAATTGATCGCATCGGCGGCCAGCCAGAAGGCGTCGATGTCCTTGCGGAAGGCGCGCTCGATGCCTGGGCGCAGCACCTTCACCGCGACGGTCTCGCCGGTCTCGGCAAGACGCGCCTTGTGCACCTGCGCGATCGAGGCGGCGGCGACGGGCGGGCTGAACTCGGAGAAAACCTCGTCGACCTTCACACCGAGCTCGGATTCGACTTGGGTCTTGGCGGCCTCTATGGCGAAGGGCGGCAGCTTGTCCTGCAGAACCCGAAGCTGGTTGGCGAGATCTTCGCCCACCACGTCGGGGCGGGTCGAGAGCACCTGGCCGAACTTGATGTAGGCCGGGCCGAGCGCGGTGAGCGCGCGGGTCACCGGCGGCATTGCGGGATCGCCCTCATAGCCGAGCCATTTGAAGGGCCAGGCGAGGATTCGGGCCGCGGCGCGCAGCGTCGGCGGCGCATCCACCGCGTCGAGCACCACGCCCATGGCGCCCGTGCGCTCGAAGGTGGCGCCGGTGCGAACCAGCCGCCAGATGTTGTGCGGACCCTTCATGTCAGATCTTCCAGCCCGAATGCAGGCAGGCAATGCCCATGCTCAGGTTGCGGTACTTGGCGTTCTCGAAGCCCGCCGCCCGTACCATGCCGAGGAAGGTCTCCTGGTCGGGGAACTTGCGGATCGATTCCACCAGGTACTGGTAGCTGTCGCGGTCGCCCGCGATCACCTGCCCCATGCGCGGGATCAGGTTGAAGGAATACATGTCGTAGACCTTCTGCATCAGCTCGTTGGGAATCTGGCTGAATTCCAGGACCATGAGCCGGCCGCCGGGTTTCAGGACGCGAAACGCCTCGTTCAGTGCTTCCTGCGGGCGAGTCACGTTCCGGATGCCGAAGGAGATCGTGTAGACGTCAAAGGTGTTGTCGGCGAAGGGCAGGGCCATGGCATCGCCCACCACCCAGTCGAGCTGCTCGGCCATGGCATCTGCCTCGGCGCGCTTGCGGCCCTCGACCAGCATCGGCTCGGTCAGGTCGCAGACCGTGGCGTGGCCGTGGCCCGCGCGCTTCAGGAAGCGGAAGGAGATGTCGCCGGTGCCCCCTGCCACGTCGAGCAGCTTCTGCCCGGGGCGCGGTGCCAGCCAGTCCATCATCGCGTCTTTCCAGATACGGTGAATGCCGAAGGACATGGCATCGTTCATCACGTCGTATTTCGACGCGACGGAGCCGAAGACACCGCGCACGCGGCCAGCCTTCTCTTCCTCAGGGATGTCGGTGAACCCGAAGTGGGTGGTTTTTCCGGTCTCTTTGGTCATGGGCCTTGCCGTCCTGTGTCCGACACTCCTTATAGAGCCCGCGCGCCGCGCTGCAATGCGGCCCAGTGGAAAGGATCCGTGATGCCCGAACTTCCCGAGGTGGAAACCGTCCGTGCGGGGCTTGCCCCGGTGATGGAAAACCAGGTGATCGCCGAAGCGAAGGTGAACCGCCCCGACCTGCGCTGGCCCTTCCCCGAGCGCATGGCCGAGCGGCTGACCGGCGCGCGGGTTCTCCGGCTCCGGCGGCGGTCCAAGTACATCCTCGCGGATCTCGACACGGGGGAGACCCTGCTGATTCACCTGGGCATGTCGGGGCGGATGCTGGTCTCGGGCGATCCGCTGGGCCGCTTCGTGCATGAGCACCCGGCACCGGAAAAGCACGACCACGTGGTCTTCGAGATGGCCAGCGGAGCACGCGTCACCTTCAACGATCCGCGCCGGTTCGGCGCCATGGACCTGATGGAGACGGCCACCGCCGGGGCGCATCCGCTGCTGGCGGCGATCGGGCCGGAGCCGCTGGGCAACGAATTCAGCGAATCCCACCTGGTGGCCGCGCTGAAGGGGCGGAGCATGCCGATCAAGACGGCGTTGCTGGACCAGAAGATTGTTGCCGGATTGGGGAATATCTATGTTTGCGAAGCCTTGTTCCGCGCCGGCATCCGTCCTTCACGCCGCGTCAATCAAATCTCGGAAAAGCGCATCTCGGCGCTCGTTCCGATCATCCGGCACGTGCTGACGGACGCCATTGCCGCGGGCGGCTCCTCGCTCAAGGATTTCCGGCAAGCCGATGGGGAACTTGGATATTTCCAGCACAGCTTCGATGTCTACGGACGCGAGGGACAGCCCTGCCGCGGGGATGGTTGCGCCAACACCGTTCACAGAATCGTGCAATCCGGACGCTCTTCCTTCTACTGTCCGAGCTGCCAAAGATAACTTGATTGCAGGGGTCAAGTTGGTAAGGCTGCGCGACAATGCCAACGGACGGGAGCCCGAAGTCATGGCCTATGAGACGATTATCGTCGAAGTAGACGACGACGTTGCCACTATTACCCTGAACCGCCCGGACGCCCTCAATGCGCTGAACAGCCAGCTACTTGGCGAGCTCGCGCAGGCGCTGACCGAGGCGGATGCCAATGACAAGGTGCGCTGCATCATCCTGACGGGTTCGGCCAAGGCCTTTGCCGCAGGGGCCGACATCAAGGAGATGTCGGAAAAGACCTTCGTCGACATGTTCCTCGGCGATTTCTTCGAGCCGGCGACCGAGGCGGTCGCGAAGGTGCGCAAGCCGGTGATCGCCGCGGTGAGCGGCTACGCGCTCGGCGGCGGCTGCGAGCTGGCGATGATGTGCGATTTCATCATCGCCTCGGAGACCGCCAAGTTCGGCCAGCCCGAGATCAACCTCGGGGTCATCGCCGGGATCGGCGGCACGCAGCGCCTGCCGCGCTATGTCGGCAAGGCCAAGGCGATGGACATGCACCTGACGGGCCGCTTCATGGATGCCGAAGAGGCCGAACGGTCCGGGCTGGTGAGCCGCGTCGTGCCGGTGAAGCAGCTGATGGAAGAGGCGCAGAGCGCCGCGGCGAAGATCGCCGAGAAGTCGATGCTGGCTTCGATCGCCGCCAAACAGGCGGTCAACCGCGCCTTCGAGACCACGCTGGACGAGGGGCTGCTGTTCGAGCGACGCCTGTTCCACTCGCTGTTCGCCACCGAGGACCAGAAGGAAGGCATGTCGGCCTTCCTGGAGAAGCGCACGCCGCAGTTCCGGGACCGCTGAGTCCCCAACTGTCGGGGTGACCCGCGGAAGTTACCGGCCTGTCCCATGTGGGGCAGGCCTTTTTCATGGCCGCGTTCAGGCGGCCGCTATTCGCCGGTCAGGACTGCAGCGGTCCGCGCACCTGCCGGATCGCCGCCTGGATGGCGCGCCAGTTCTCCGCCTCCTCGGCGGCGCCCCTCTGTTCGTTCTCGCGCACCTTGGCGGCGGCCTCGGCTTCGGCGCGGCCACCATGCACCCGGTAGAGCGCCTGTGCGGCCTCGTTGATCTGGATCGCGTTCATGGCTGATTCCTCCTTTCAGTCAGAAGCGTCCCGCGACAGGGGCCGCGGGAGGCCGATCCTAGCCGATTCCCCACCCATTCCCCAAGTTTTGCCTTCAGCCCCTTTGCAACCGGCGGAAAATGGGGTATGCGCCCCGCCTACATGCGTGTGATGCCCGCTCAGGCAAGAATCGGTCCGGCGACGACAGATCCGGGTCTGGTGGATATTGCACGTCCGAAATTCAGACCTTGGCCCCGTCGGCCACAGACACATAGGACCGATCATCATGGCAAATACGCCCCAGTCCAAGAAGCGCGCACGTCAGAACGAGAAGCGTTACGCCGTCAACAAGGCACGCCGTTCGCGTATCCGCACCTACCTGCGCAAAGTCGAGGAAGCGATCGCTTCGGGCGACAAGGACGCAGCCACCGCAGCTCTCGCCGCAGCTCAGCCCGAACTGATGCGCGGCGTGACCAAAGGTGTCTTCCACAAAAACACTGCATCGCGCAAAATGTCGCGCCTTTCCTCGCGGGTGAAGGCGCTCGCCTAATCACGTCAAGTGTACGGCTGAAATGACACACCTAAAAAGTGTGTGATCGAAAAGGCATCGCCATTGGTGGTGCCTTTTTTTGTGACTCACACCATATTTTGAAGGCCGAGATTCTTTTTTCGGATTCCATTGAGTCAAGTTTGAAGTTCGGTTGCTGCTCTTCTCAGAACAGGAGTAATTTCATCGAGCGAGTCACATCGCTGGGGGGACAGGCAATCGGGGACTAAGCCACACGTACATGTGGAACATGTTTCCGTCGCTTCGGTCGTCTGATCACAGGACGCCGAAACCGGGGTGATTTCATCCTGCCAGTCCATTTGTAAAATGGGTGAATAGCGCGCCTTACGGGGTCGCTTCGGGATACTGGGAGTCCCGGGGAATCCTTGCGCGTTTCTATTCCACCGGGGCAGAGAATTCTCGTCCTGACTCATGCCAATTGGCATGGGGCCGTTTTTTACTTCCCTGCGATGACTCCAATGGGCGCGTGTGTGTGTCGCCCGAGGGACAGAGAAGAACCGGTGAAGACACGGAGCGGGGATAAATGACGCAGGAACAATGGGGTGCGCTGCAAGACAGGCTGAGCAGCACGATCGGGGAAAACAATTACCGAACCTGGATCAAGCCCCTCGAATACAAAGGTCTGGAAGCCGACGGGGTGGCGGTCTTCCTGGCACCGACGAATTTTATCGGCACCTATGTGTCGCAGAATTTCGGAGACCTGCTGCTGTCGCAGATCTCAACGCTGGATTCGCAGGTGCGCCGCCTGCAGTTCCGCGTCAGCAACGCGCCGCGTCCGGCTGCCGGGCGTCCGCGCCCGGTTGCCGCGCGGCCCGAGCAGGGAGCGGCGCAGCCGGTCCAGGCAAATGGCGCGAATGGTGCGGCGAATGGCCAGTCGAATGGTCAGGCCGCAGGGGCGGACCTGCTGCCGAGCGCGCCGCTTGATGCGCGCTTCACCTTCGACAACTTCATTGTCGGCAAGCCCAACGAGCTGGCCCACGCCGCCGCGCGCCGCGTGGCCGAGGCCGAGACCGTGACCTTCAACCCGCTGTTCCTCTATGGCGGCGTGGGTCTGGGTAAGACGCACCTGATGCACGCGATCACCTGGGAGCTGCGCAACCGCCGCCCCGACCTGAACGTGCTGTATCTGTCGGCGGAACAGTTCATGTACCGCTTCGTGCAGGCGCTGCGCGAGCGCCGCATGATGGACTTCAAGGAGCTGTTCCGCTCGGTCGACGTGCTGATGGTCGACGACGTGCAGTTCATCGCCGGCAAGGACTCGACGCAGGAAGAGTTCTTCCACACGTTCAACGCGCTGGTGGACCAGAACAAGCAGATCGTCATCTCGGCCGACCGTGCGCCGGACGAGATCAAGGATCTGGAAAACCGCATCCGCTCGCGCCTGCAGTCCGGCCTCGTGGTCGACCTGCATCCGACGGACTACGAGCTGCGTCTCGGCATCCTGCAGTCCAAGGTCGACACCTACCGCACGCAATATCCCTCGCTGCAGCTCGACGACGGTATCCTCGAGTTCCTCGCGCACCGGATCTCGACCAATGTGCGCGTGCTCGAAGGCGCTCTGACGCGCCTCTTCGCCTTCGCCTCGCTGGTCGGCCAGCCGATCACCATGGAGCTGACGCAGGACTGCCTTGCCGACGTTCTGCGCGCCTCGGACCGGAAGATCTCGATCGAGGAGATCCAGCGCAAGGTGGCGGATCATTACAACATCCGCCTGTCGGACCTCATCGGCCCCAAGCGCGTGCGCAATTTCGCCCGCCCGCGCCAGGTTGCGATGTACCTGTGCAAGCAGTTGACCGCACGGTCGCTGCCCGAGATCGGCCGCCGGTTCGGCGGACGCGACCACACCACGGTCATGCACGGCGTGAAGCGGATCGAGGAACTGCGCATGCAGGACAGCCAGATCGCCGACGACATCGAACTGCTGCGCCGCGCGCTCGAAGCCTGAGGCCCGGGCCGCGGTATCCGGGCCCGGAAGATCCGGCCTGAGACCGCACGACCACATTTGGGAACGGGGCTGCCTTCGGGCGGTCCCGCGGCCTTGACGCTGCAGGCAATCCATCGGATCAATCAGCAAAACAATTTGGAGTAGCTTCGCAAAAGCGCCAAGCTGCCCCTTCGGCCAACCGAGGAACAGGGCGATGAAAGTCAGCATAGAACGGGCGACGCTGCTCAAGGCAGTCAGCCAGGCACAATCGGTGGTCGAACGCCGGAACACCATCCCGATCCTGGCCAACGTGCTGATCGAGGCAGAGGGCAACACCGCCAGCTTCCGCGCCACCGATCTCGACATCGAAGTGCTCGACCGCGCCCCCGCCGTCGTCGAGCAGGCCGGTGCCACCACCGTCTCGGCCGTGACCCTGCACGAGATCGTCCGCAAGCTGCCCGACGGCGCGCTGGTCCAGCTGACCGCCGACAATGCCGCCGGTCGCCTGACCGTGGCCGCGGGTCGCTCGAACTTCAGCCTCGCGACGCTGCCGAAGGAAGACTTCCCGGTCATGGCCTCGTCGGAGTACTCGTCGAATTTCACCGCCAAGGCTGAGGTGCTGCGCCGGCTCTTCGACAAGTCGAAGTTCGCCATCTCCACCGAGGAGACCCGCTACTACCTCAACGGCGTCTACATGCATGTGGCCGAGAGCGAAGAGGGCCGGGTGCTGCGCTGCGTCGCCACCGACGGCCACCGTCTGGCCCGTATCGACGCGACCCTGCCTGCCGGTGCCGAGGCGATGCCCGGGGTGATCGTGCCGCGCAAGACCGTGGGCGAGCTGCGCAAGCTGCTCGACGAGGACGACATGGACATCGCCGTCTCTGTCTCGGAAACCAAGGTGCGCTTCGCCACGCCCGACATCACGCTGACCTCCAAGGTCATCGACGGCACCTTCCCCGACTATTCGCGCGTCATCCCGATGAACAACACCCGCCGACTCGAAGTCGACGCGGGCGAGTTCGCCAAGGCGGTGGACCGCGTGGCGACCGTCTCGTCGGAGCGCTCGCGCGCCGTGAAGCTGCAACTCGACGAGGACCGGCTGGTGCTCTCGGTCAACGCCCCCGACAGCGGTGCCGCCGAGGAAGAGCTGGCCGTGGCCTATGGCGACGAGCCGCTCGAGATCGGCTTCAACGCGAAGTACCTGCTGGAGATCGCCAGCCAGGTGGACCGCGAGAACGCCGTCTTCATGTTCAACTCCTCGGGCGACCCGACCCTGATGCGCGAAGGCACCGACACCTCGGCTGTCTACGTCGTCATGCCGATGCGCGTCTGACGGGCGCCGCGCGGACCTCACGGTTGCGCCCTGCGTATTTGAGGAACGATGAAGGGCAGGGGCACGGCTTCTGCCCTTCATCGTTCCCAAAATACGCGCTCGCAAGGCCTGCCGCCCATCGAACCAGCTGATCCAATGTCCCTGCACCTCACTCGCCTCACGCTGTCGCATTTCCGCTCGCACCACGGGGCCGAGCTGGAGGTCGACGCGCGCCCGGTGGCGCTGCACGGCCCGAATGGCGCGGGCAAGACCAACATCCTCGAGGCGGTCTCGCTGTTCTCGCCCGGGCGCGGCATGCGGCGGGCCTCGGCGCAGGAGATGGTGCGCCGCCCCGAGGCGCTGGGGTGGAAGATCGAGGGGCTGCTGCAGACCGGGACAACGCTGCACGAGATCGCCTTCCGCTCGGAGGCCGGGGCTGCCCGGCAGGTGCAGATCGACGGCAAGGCGGCGCCGCAGGTGGCGCTGGGACGGCTCGCGCGGGTGCTCTGGCTGGTGCCCTCGATGGACCGGCTGTGGATCGAGGGACCGGAGGGGCGGCGGCGCTTTCTCGACCGGATGACGCTGAGCTTCTTTCCGGACCACGCCGAGCTGAGTCTCGGCTACGAGAAGGCCATGCGCGAACGCAACCGGCTCTTGCGCGACCAGGTGCGCGACGGCTTCTGGTACGCGGCGCTGGAGGGGCAGATGTCCGAGGCGGGCGCGGCGCTGCAGGCCAACCGCCGCGCGGCGCTTGCGCGGCTCGCCGAGGCGCAGGCTGGAGCCGAAACGCAGTTTCCCGCCGCCGAGCTGGAACTGGTCGATGCCGAGACGCCCACGCCGGAAGACACCGCCGAGCTGCGCGCCGCGCTGGAGGCCAGCCGCCCGCGCGACCTGATGGCTGGGCGCACGCTGGTCGGGCCGCACCGCGCCGACCTGCGCGGGGTGTTTGCCGCGAAGGGCGTGCCCGCCGAGGATTGCTCCACCGGCGAGCAGAAGGCGCTGCTGATCTCGCTGATCCTCGCCAATGCCCGCGCCCTGGCGCAGGAGACCGGCGCGGCGCCGATCCTGCTGCTCGACGAGGTGGCGGCGCATCTCGACGCGGGCCGCCGCGCGGCGCTCTACGACGAGATCTGCGCGCTCGGGGCGCAGGCCTGGATGACCGGCACCGGGCCGGAGCTTTTCGCCGAGCTGGGCGCGCGGGCGCAGCAGCTGGAAGTCACCGAGCGGGATGGGCAATCATTGGTTGAAAACCGCGGTCTTTGACACCAAATCTTGTGTCAGCGGCGTGACAATCGTGCCTGAACACCGTATAAAACCAACAAAAATCATGAAGGATCGCGGCATGGCCGAACCGGCAAGCGCACCGCAGGAATACGGCGCGGATTCCATCAAAGTTCTCAAGGGCTTGGAGGCTGTCCGCAAACGCCCCGGCATGTATATCGGGGACACGGATGACGGCTCGGGCCTGCACCACATGGTCTACGAGGTCGTGGACAACGGTATCGACGAGGCTCTGGCGGGTCACGCGGACGCGGTCCGGGTGAAAATCCACGCCGACAACTCGGTCTCGGTGCGCGACAACGGCCGCGGCATTCCCGTCGATCTGCACCAGGAAGAGGGCGTCTCGGCGGCCGAGGTCATCATGACCCAGCTGCACGCTGGCGGGAAGTTCGACCAGAACTCCTACAAGGTCTCCGGCGGCCTTCACGGCGTGGGCGTTTCGGTGGTGAACGCGCTGTCGGTCTGGCTGGAGCTGCGCATCTGGCGCAACGGCAAGGAGCACTACGCGCGCTTCGAGCACGGCGAGACGGTCGAGCACCTGCGCGTCGTCGGTGACGCCGAGGGCGAGAAGGGCACCGAGGTGCGTTTTCTTGCCTCGACCGATACCTTCAGCAACCTCGAGTACAGCTTCGAGACGCTGGAGAAACGCCTGCGCGAACTGGCTTTCCTCAACTCGGGTGTGCGCATCATCCTCGAGGATGAGCGCCCCGCCGAGCCGCTGAAGACCGAGCTGCACTACGAAGGTGGCGTGAAGGAGTTCGTGAAGTATCTCGACCGCTCCAAGCAGCCGGTGATGACCGACCCGATCTACATGACCGGTGAGAAGGACGGCATCGGCGTCGAGATCGCCATGTGGTGGAACGACAGCTACCACGAGAACGTGCTGCCCTTTACCAACAACATCCCGCAACGTGACGGCGGCACCCACGTGGCGGGCTTCCGCGGCGCTCTGACCCGCACGATCAACAACTACGCGCAGGCCTCGGGCATCGCGAAGAAGGAGAAGGTCTCCTTCACCGGCGATGACGCGCGCGAGGGTCTGACATGCGTGCTGTCGGTGAAGGTGCCGGATCCGAAGTTCAGCTCGCAGACCAAGGATAAGCTCGTGTCGTCCGAGGTGCGCCCCGCGGTCGAGGGAATGATGAACGAGCGTCTGGCTGAGTGGTTCGAGGAGAACCCCAATGAGGCCAAGCAGATCGTCGGCAAGATCGTCGAGGCGGCGCTGGCCCGCGAAGCTGCGCGCAAGGCGCGCGAGCTGACCCGCCGCAAGACCGCGATGGACGTGAACTACCTCGCCGGCAAGCTCAAGGACTGCTCCGAGAAGGATCCGTCGAAAACCGAGCTGTTCATCGTCGAGGGTGACTCCGCAGGCGGCTCGGCACAGACCGGACGCGATCGGGGCACCCAGGCGATCCTGCCGCTGAAGGGTAAAATCCTCAACGTCGAGCGCGCGCGTTTCGACCGGATGCTCGGCAGCCAGGAGATCGGCAACCTGGTGATGGCGCTCGGCACCGGCATCGGCCGCGATGAGTTCAACATCGAGAAGCTGCGCTACCACAAGATCATCCTGATGACCGACGCCGACGTCGACGGCGCGCACATCCGGACGCTGCTGCTCACCTTCTTCTACCGGCAGATGCCGGAGCTGATCGAGGGCGGCTATCTCTATATCGCGCAGCCGCCCCTCTATAAGGTGACCCGCGGCAAGTCCGAGGTCTACGTGAAGGATCAGAACGCGCTCGACGAGTACCTGATCAACCAGGGCATCGACGGTGCCGGGCTGAAGCTGGCCAATGGCGAGGTGATCGCCGGACAGGATCTCGTGCGGGTGATCGACGAGGCGCGCCAGCTCAAGCGCGTGCTGGATGCCTTCCCGACCCATTACCCGCGCCACATCCTCGAGCAGGCGGCGATCGCCGGCGGCTTCGTGCCGGGCGCGGTGGAATCGGATCTGCAGGGCGTCGCCGACAAGGTGGCGCAGCGGCTCGACCTGATTGCGCTGGAGTATGAGAAGGGCTGGCAGGGCCGGATCACCCAGGACCGTGGGATCCGTCTCGCGCGCATCCTGCGCGGCGTCGAGGAAGTCCGGACGCTGGACGGCGCTATGCTCCGCTCGGGCGAGGCGCGCCGCACCGGCAGCTTCACCCAGGCGCTGCAGGCGGTCTACAGTGCGCCCGCCGTGCTCGAGCGCAAGGATCGCCGCCAGGCGGTCTACGGCCCGCTCGACCTGCTCAAGGCGATCCTCGAAGAGGGCGAGAAGGGCCTGTCGCTGCAGCGCTACAAGGGTCTGGGCGAGATGAACCCCGGCCAGCTCTGGGAGACCACGCTGGACCCGGATGCCCGTACGCTGCTGCAGGTCAAGGTCGACGACATGGCCGAGGCCGACGATCTCTTTACCAAGCTGATGGGCGACGTGGTGGAGCCGCGCCGCGACTTCATCCAGCAAAACGCGCTGAGCGTGGAGAATCTCGACTTCTGATCCAGTTGGAAGAGCGAAATCGAGAACGGCGCGCAGGGGACTGCGCGCCGTTTTGCTTTCGCGGTTCTTGCCTGCCTAGGCGGGTCGCCCATCCTTGGCGACAAAGGGGCGGTCGGCAGGGGCCGACTAGCGGCCCGCAAACCCTTCGAGCAGCATCGGGAAGTCCGCTTCGGGTGGGAAGCCCGCGTAGCTGTGCAGTGCCGGGGTCTGCGCCCAACCCAATTTTTCCGAGGTCATCGTCTCGATGAAGGGCAGGCACCACTCGGGCACGTCGAACATGATGGGCCGCACGTTCACGAAAGCCTCGTTGCCGGTGATCTGGGTGAACATCCAGCTGCCGCACTCGGGGCACATGTAGTGGTCGAGCTGCGGCCCCTTGATCCCGCCCTTCACCGGCGCGCCGGCAGTCACACGGAAGCCCTCGGTCGGCACCATCATGGTGAGGGAGAAGGCGCTGGCGCTCATCTTCTGGCAGCCGCGGCAGTGACAGGCGGCGGTCATCATGGGGGGCGCGCTCACCTCGATTGCCAGCGCGCCGCAGCGGCAGCGGCCGATCTGGGGAAGCTCGGTCATCGCGGTCTCCTTGCCAGGGGGCGCCTCGATCGTAGCGCCAAAGAAAAAGCCGGCCCCGGGGCCGGCTCTTCGATTTCACTCGGTCCGCAGTCCTGCGGCCGATTCCTTGATGGCGTCATACTGCCCACCGGGCCGGAAGCGCCACAGGTAGTCGGGCATCACCGCCTCGGGCGCGACCGGGCTGATGCCGAGATCGGCCAACCCCCGGGCGCCCTCGCTCACCACGTTGTCACGGCGCAGCATCACCACCTGGTCACGGGTGATCGGCGCGGTGAACAGCCCGCCGGTGATCCGCTGCACGAATTCCGAAATGCCGCCGACCATCGAGGCCAGCCCGTAGGGCAGGTTCACCAGCATCTTGCGACGGCGGATCACCGTCAGCATCTCCTCGATGAAGGCGCGGAAGCTCTTCACCTCGGGCCCGCCGAGCTCGTAGACGCCGGGCGCGGCTGTTCCGGTGAGCCCCTTTTCCGCGGCTTCGGCGACGTTGTCGACATAGACCGGCTGGAAGTTCTTGTCGGCCCCGACCAGCGCCAGGACCGGGCCCATGCGTGACATGGCGGCGAAACGGTTGAAGAACTGGTCCTCCATTCCGAAGATCACCGAGGGGCGCAGGATCATCGCGTCGGGGAAGGCGGCAAGCACCGCCTCTTCGCCGAGCGCCTTGCTGCGGGCATAGCCGCTCGCGCTCTCCTTGTCGGCGCCGATCGCCGAGATATGCACCAGCGCGCTGACGCCCTGCTCGGCGGCAATGCGGGCGATCCGGCCGGCACCCTCGACCTGCACTGCGTCGAAGCTGTTCTTGCCGCGCGCATCGAAGGTGCCGACGCAGTTCATCACCGCATCCGCCCCCTGCATCACGCTGCGCACCGACTCGTCGTCGCGGATATTGCAGAAGACCGGTTCGACCTGGCCGACCGAGCCATAGGGCTTCACGAACAAGGCTTCGTTGGGGTGGCGGACGGCGACGCGGACGCGCCAGCCGAGCTTGGCCATGCGGCGGGCGACATAGCGACCGACAAATCCCGATCCGCCGTAGATGGTGACGAGCTTGCTCATCTGGCTTCTCCTGCTCCGAGGTTCTGAGACCTTGAATACCGGCCCGCCCGGGACCCGGCAAGGCGGCTCCGTCGGGGAAGTTGCACAAATTGAAAAATCTGCGTTGACACTCCCTGCGGACATATTTAAACGCCCCCTCACCACCTGTGCCCAGGTGGCGGAATTGGTAGACGCGCTGGTTTCAGGTACCAGTGACTTAACGGTCGTGGAGGTTCGAGTCCTCTCCTGGGCACCATCAAACCCCCGCAAAATCTTCGGATTTTGCGGGGGTTTTGGTTTTCCGGGATTGGCTCTGTATCTTCCCTCCGGCTCGGAGTTGCGAGGCGGCCGGTATCGGCCCTGCCGCACTCTCGGCCTCTTGCCTCCAGCTTCATCTCACCGGCAACATCTCATCGGCAGCGCAGGAGCGGCGATCCGCGCGCATCATGCCGAGCGCGCGACTCGCCTTGGCCCCGAGGGCGTCCCGGCCCGCGCCGGGCTTCGCAATCCTCCTCACATATATATGGGCCCGAAAACCTGCAGCGCTTGGCGCCCCCGGGGAAAGGGGGGTGACTCGGTCTCTTAAGGCTGCTGTCGTGGGAAGCTTCCGCTTTCGGGAGGGCGACTCCCGCGTCTTCGGGCGCTGCGGGCGCTAAGATCATGGCGACAGACTGCCGACGTGATCCGGTTTCCCGGCCATCATGGATCGAACCACCCGGACGGCCGACGTCCTGGCCCTGTTTTTATGCGGTTTTCGGCTTCCATGCATTTTTTATGACGAAAAGTGAAAAAAGAGGTTGCAGCCCCCGGGCACTCTCCGTAAAAGGCCCCTCACCGGCGGCGCTGAGGCGCTGATTGGGACGCCAGACGGGGCGGCGGCGGAGACGCCGGTGCAGACGAGGCGGACAAGGTTTCGAGAGACGGGCAGGCGGGCGCGCCGGAAGTTAGGGCGCACTGGTCTGGTTTTGTCTCTCACGCTCTTTGACATCG
>JBLXGS010000004.1:0-362849 GCA_048381755.1 Roseobacteraceae bacterium | reverse complement strand
GCCGCGCCATCCAGTCGAGCCGCTGCGCCTGCTCGCCCCAGAAACCGTCGGGGTCGGCGACCGAGCGCGCGTACATCTCATCGTAGCGCGCCGCGTCGACATGCGCCTTGGCTACAAAATCCTCGGACGGGGGGTAGGTCCCTGCAATCGCAGTCTGGGCGTCGTCTTTCATGATGTCCTCCCTGGTGTCATGGACCTGGCCTGCATGACCCGGTCCGTGAGCGTTCCAATTTCTCCAAAGTCGCGCGGCGACTTCTTCCATCCCTGCAATGATCATACCGCAGTTCGAAAATAATGAAATAAGCCACGGTAAACTATGATTTTATTTGTAAAGGATTTGCCCTGCAGCGCAGCAATTTGTAAAATTATTTGCCCGCCTGCGACAAAGGCCATGGTTTCCAAAGAGCTTACGTAGCGTCACAAAGCACGCTTAACGCGAATCCACTGCCAGGAACTCGGGGCGAGAGGGGTGTGACAGTTTGATGCAGTATGCCCCGGTATACCATGTTTGCGCCCAAGCTGTGCCGCGGCAGATGCGTCGGCGCGCCTCCGGCTGGGCCGACTCGGCGCGGCGACGCGCGACCCATCAAGGAGTGCGCAATGGCAGGCTTCGACCATCCCGATTGCTCATGGCGGTTTGCAAAGCAGGCAAACGGGAAGAATGCACAAGAAATCCGACCACCGTGTTTTGCGTATCCTTCTGACGGCGCCTACCTCAGCATTGGCCCCGTGTTGTTTCGGCCCAGCTTCGCCTGCGCCAGCCATCCGCCGCCGCGTCCATGCGGCCCGGCGGGGCGGACCTCGCGACGGTTTGACCGCGCGGAACCTTTTTCCACATGAAGTGTTCTTGACATGAGACGGGACGGCAGGGCGCAGGGCGCATCGCCGGTTCCGACATCATCAAACTGGACGGATCGCGCGGGAGGCTTCCCGCGGACCCGGGGGCCACGGCCTTCGGTCCGGGAAGGCGCGCGCTCCGGCAAGAGCTAAGACGCGACCAAAGGAGGGTTCGCCATGGAATTCGCAGGAATCGGGGGATTCATCGTCCTCGTGCTCGACATCTGGGCCATCGTTTCGGTGCTCGGCTCGAGCGCAAGCACCGGGGCCAAGGTGCTCTGGACGCTTCTCATCATCGTGCTGCCGGTTCTGGGCTTCATCATCTGGCTGATCGCCGGGCCGAAGTCCTCGCGCGCCACCATCTGACATAGGAACTGCGTTCATAGGAGGAACGACAATGCTTTACTGGGCTCTTCTGTTTTTCGTCGTGGCCATCGTGGCCGCAATCTTCGGCTTCGGCGGCATCGCTTCAGCCTCGGCGGGTATCGCGCAGGTGCTGTTCTTCATCTTCCTGGTGCTCTTCGTGGTGACGCTGATCATGCGCTTCGTCCGGAAAGCGTAAGACGGAGGCTGGCGTGCCGCGAAACGGCGCGCCAGCCAGCGCCGTCGATCTTCGGTTTGCGAGTGCAGTTTAACCAGTACCAATAAAGGAAAACCCCGCCAGCAAGGGCGGGGTTTTCTGAAGATGCTTCCAAGAAGGCCGAAAGGGATGCTCAGGCCTTTAGTGTCTCGGTCGACGAGAAGAACATCGCCTGGCTGACGGCCGAGCGAACCTGCTCTTCGGAATAGGGCTTCGAGATCAGGAATGCCGGTTCCGGACGTTCGCCGGTCAAGAGCCGCTCGGGGAAGGCGGTGATGAAGATCACCGGGCGATCGCCGAGCGCACCGAGAATGTCGTTCACCGCGTCGATGCCCGAGGAATTGTCAGCCAGCTGAATATCGGCCAGCACGAGGTCGGGCGTTTCCTTGTTGGCAAGATCGATGGCGCCGGCGCGGGTGCGCGCCACGCCCGTCACGCGGTGGCCGAGGTCGGCGACGATGCTCTCGAGGTCCATGGCGATGATCGCCTCGTCCTCGATGATAAGCACGCGCCCGGTCACTGCATCCGCCATCTCGCGGCGGGCGAGGGTGACAAGCTCCTCGACCTCGGTCTCGGCGACCTGCATGATCTCGGCAACCTCGGAAAGGGTGAAATCCTCAATGGTGTGCAGCAGCAGCGCTTCGCGGCTGTTGGCGGTGAGGTTTTTCAGGCGCGCCTGCGCCTTGGCGCGGGGGCCTTCGTCCTCATCGGTGACCGGTGCGCCGGTGCTCGCCCAGATGCCGTGGAAGACGTGGAACAGGCCCACCTTGGGCGACGATGCGCCGGTGAGCCCGGTCCGGTCGGCGAGGATCGCTTCCAGGGTCGCCGCCGCGTAGTTGTCGCCCGAGGTCTGACTGCCGGTCAGCGCGCGCGCGTAACGGCGAAGGTAGGGAAGGACCGCACCAATGGTCTGGCCCAAATCACCCTGTGTCATGAATACGTCCTTTTTTTCGCTTTTCTCGGGAACCAAACGCGCCTGCTCGGCATTGGTTCCGGGATACGACAAAGATATGCGCAGAATTTACGGACTGCAAAGGCAAGGATCGAACGGCGGCAATGGTACAAACGCGGCGGAATTCTAAAGAGGCAGAGGTCATCGACGAGAACCTCAAACGTGTCTACCAAGACATGCTTGACGAGCAGGTTCCCGATCGCTTCCTCGACCTGATCGCGCAGCTGCGCGCGCAGGACGATGGTGGCGGTTCAGAAGGTGACGATACGGGCGAGGCCAGTGCATGAGCTCCGATCCCCGTGACGAGATCGTCACCCATCTCCCCGCACTGCGGGCCTTTGCTTTCTCGCTGACGCGAAATTTCGCGCTGGCCGATGACATGGTGCAGGACACGCTGGTCAAGGCGTGGACCAAGATCAACACCTTCGAGCAGGGCACGAACATGCGCGCCTGGCTCTTCACCATCCTTCGGAACACCTATTACTCGAACCGCCGCAAGGCGGGGCGCGAGGTCTCCGATGCCGAGGGCGTCTTCACCGAGAGCCTTTCAGAGAAGCCGGCGCACGACGGCCGCCTGCAGATGAACGACTTCCGCCGGGCGTTCGTCCAGCTGACCGACGAACAGCGCGAAGCGCTCATCCTCGTCGGGGCGCAGGGTTTCTCCTACGAAGAGGCCGCAGAGACCTGCGGGGTTGCCGTGGGCACGATCAAGAGCCGGGTCAACCGCGCCCGTGCGCGCTTGGCCGAATTGCTCAACCTCGACGAGGACGACCGGCTGGAGATGACCGATCAGGCGACCATGGCCGTCGTCTCCGGGGCGCGTCCGAGCGGCGCTTTGGGGTGAGCTGAGGTCCCTTGGGGTAACCCTCGGGCTGCAAGAATGAAGAGCGGCGCCCGGCTGGGCGCCGCGAAAGACCCGGAAAACGGCAGGACACAAAGTCAGCCGGTCCGGCTGGGGCAGAGCGGATAGAGGTTTCATGAAAACAGTCGCAGGCGTTTGGCGGCAGAGGCCGACCGGTCTCGCTGCTCGGATCATCCTGTTCCTGTCGCTGGCCCTCGTGCCGATCGGGGTGGTGGCCTACTTCCAGACCAGCAAGCTGGCAGAGGAAACGCGCCTGCGCTCGCAGCTCAGCCTCGTCGCGCTGACCGAGGCCGCGGCGCTCGGCGAGCGTGAGACCGTGCTGCGCGCCCAGGGTGGGGCGCAGGCCATCGGCGCGACGCTGGGCCAGAATATCGGCGATCCGGAGACCTGCTCCGACCAGCTTGCCGGCTACCTCGGTGCCTCGCCGGGTTACAGCTTCGCCGGGATCATGACGCTGGACGGTGACGTCTCCTGCAATTCGCGCGGCATCGAGATGAATGCGCGGGATTTCTCGCGGTTGAAGCGCATTGTCGATCAACCGGGTGCGACTGCGTGGCTCAACCGCCGGGGCGCCATAAGTGAGCGGTCGGTGATCGTGGTGGCGCAGCCCTATTTCGTTGGCGGCGAACTGGCCGGCCACGTCCTGCTGTCGGTGCCCTCGGTGCTGCTGCCGCGCGGGCATGATGCGCCGGGACCGAATGATTTCGATGACCTCATCACGATCAACGAGCAGGGTGAAATCCTGACTTCGCGGGGGGATATTGACCAGGTCGCGGGTGTGCTGCCTGCCGATCTGGACCTGCAAAGCCTTGTCGGCGCCAAGTCGCAGAGCTTTGCCGCGCGCAGTGCCGACGGCGAGACCCGGGTCTATGCCGCCGCGCCGCTGGTGCCGGGGATGATCCACGCCATCGGTATCTGGAGCCGCGAGAACGCAGAGGCGCAGGCGATCACCGTCGACGGGCTGGCGGTCATGGCGGCGGCCCTGCCGTTCCTGATGTGGGCCGCCTCGGTGATCGTCGCCTTCCTTGCGGTCAACCGGCTGGTGATCCGTCACGTCAAGCGCCTGTCGCGGCGGATGCGGGCCTTTGCGCTCTCGCGCCGGGTGCCGGCGCTGCGCGACGAGGCCATGCCCGCCGAGCTTGCGGACATGGAGGACGACTTCCTCGACATGGCCGACGCCATCCTGCGCGACGAGGCGCAGCAGGAAAACGCCCTGCGCGAAAAGACCATCCTGCTCAAGGAGGTCCACCACCGGGTGAAGAACAATCTGCAGCTCATCTCGTCGATCATGAACATGCAGATCCGCCAGTCCCGCAACGACGAGACACGCGCAATCCTGCAGCGCCTGCAGGACCGCGTGCGCAGCCTCGCCACGATCCACCGCAACCTCTACCAGACCGAGGACCTGGGCCACGTCAACGCCGGGCACCTTCTCAAGGACCTCGTTGGTCAGATGGAGCAGATGTCCGAGGTGAGCGGGCGCAAGGTCAACCTGACCATCGCCGCCGACGACATCGAGGCGGTGCCTGACCAGGCGGTGCCGCTGTCGCTGCTGACCGCCGAGGCGATGACCAACGCGATGAAATACGCCCGGCCCGGCCCGGACGGGGTGACGCGTGTGTCGATCCGGCTCGCGCGGCTCACCGGCGGACGCGCCGAACTTGAGGTGGTGAACTCTGCCCGCAAGCTGGAGGAGGGGACCACCGACGCGCCCCGCGCGCCCGGCGAGATCGCCGGGCTCGGCTCCAAGCTGATGCAGGCCTTCGCGACCCAGCTCGGCGGCACGCTCGAACAGGATTGGACCGAGGCGGGCGACTACCGCGTTCACATCATCTTCGGGCTGGTGGAATTCACTCCCGACCCGACCACTCCGGAGGGGATGCCCAATGTCCCGGACTTCTGAACTTGATACCCCGCAGCCGCTGCCGCGCCCGGAGACCGCCGAAGGCAGGCCGCGCCGCGTCGGCGTCGAGATCGAGTTTTCCGGCCTGACCGAGGCGCAGGTCGCGCGCATCCTCGTCAAGCAGCTTGGCGGTGCCGCGCGCGAGACCCAGCGCGGCCATTGGACAGTGAGCGGGGGTGGTATGGGCGACTTCGAGGTCTACCTCGACAGCCAGCCGCTCGAACGGCTCGACCATGATGGGGTGGGCGGTCAGATCCGCGACCTGGCCCGCGCGGTGGTGCCGGTCGAGATCGTCTCGGACCCGCTGGAGGTGGCACAGATCGCCGAGCTCGACCGCGCCATCGTGGCGCTGCGCGAGGCCGGGGCCGAGGGCACCGGCAGCGGCGTGCTCTCGGCATTCGGGGTGCATTTCAATCCTGAGGTGGTTTCCCTCGATTACGCAGACATCATGCCGGTGCTCACCGCCCACGCGCTTCTCGAGGACTATCTCAAGCGCGCCGCGGGCACCGATTTCAGCCGCCGGGTGATGACCTGGGTCGCGCCCTATCCGAGGGCGCTGGTCGACCGGCTTGCCGCCGAAGAGCCGCCGGCCACGATGACCGAGCTGATCGACACCTACCTCGAACTGTCGCCGTCGCGGAACCACGGGCTCGACATGCTGTGCATCTTTGCCCAGATCGACGAGGCCCGCGTCGCGGCGGCGGTGGATATGGAACTGGTTGCGGCCCGTCCGACATTTCACTGGCGCCTGCCGGACTGCCGCATCGACGAGAACGGCTGGACGCTGGCGCAGGAATGGAACCGCTGGGTGCTGGTGGAGCGCGTAGCGGAAGACACCGATCTGCTGCGGCGCCTCTGCGCCGCCTGGCGCGACCATCGCGACTCGATCACCTCGATCCGCATGGACTGGTCCTTCCGGGTTGAACGCATGCTTCAGGGGGCGGGCCTGTGCGCCCTCTGATCGGGGTCACCGTGTCGCGCCGCTCGGGCTGGCGGGTCTTCCCCTTCATGGCCTTCGCGGTCTGGCTCGCGGGGGGCAGGGCGCTGCGCTGGCAGACCGGCAAGCGCGAGGTCGATCTCGACGCGGTGCATGGCGTGGTGATCGGCGGCGGTGACGATATCGAGCCGACGCTTTACGGCGGCGAGCTGCAGCTGGACGTGCGGCTCGACCCGGCGCGCGATGCTCTGGAACAGAAGGTCCTGCGCGGCGCCTTCGAGCGCAACCTGCCGATCCTCGGTATCTGCCGGGGCGCGCAGATGCTCAACGTGGTGCTCGGCGGCACGCTGCATGGCGACGCCTACGCGGTCCACCCGTCGCGCCGCTACCGCACGGTGCTGCCTCGCAAAAAGGTCGACGTGCTCGACGGCACGCTGCTCTCGCACACGGCGCGCGCCGCCTGCCTGCGGGTCAACGCGCTGCATTCGCAGGCGGTGGATCGGCTGGGCGACGGGCTTCGGGTGGCCGGGCGCGACGATGGCGGCATGGTGCAGGCGGTGGAACGGCTGAGCGATCCCTTTGCGCTCGGTGTGCAGTGGCACCCGGAATACCTCGTCTATCGCCGCGCCCACCGGCGACTTTTCAGGGCGCTGGTCGCCGCTTCACGGGCGCGCCGCGACGCCATCTGTCAGCTCGACGCGGCCGAGGCGGACGCGGCGCTGCCGCCATTTCTCGAAAGATAGAGGCGCCGCGTTTCAGGTCGCCAAGTGTCAGGTCGCCAAGTGTCAGGCCGCCACGTGTCAGGCGGCCACCATGTCGGACACTTTCGGCGCGGTCTCGATCTGCGTCAGCGACAGGTCGAGCACGATGTGCCCGCCGTGGTCGTGATCGGCGTGGGTGACCATCTCGAAGATCGGCACCACCCGGCGCTCGTGGTGAAAGAACTTGCCGTTGTCGACGACGATATGGCTGAGCTGCCCGCGCGCGGCGTCATAGAGCAGATCGCTCACCGTGCCAGCCTCGCCATCGCGGCCGAAGACCGGCTTGCCGATCCAGTCGGCGAGGCTCTCGTAGCGCTCGAGCGCCGCTTGCCAGCGTGGGTCGGCATCCGGCTCGCCGGCCTCGCCCGCGGGCAGCGGCGCGTAAGGCGATCCGAAGGGGCCCACAACCATCGGCGGCATGGTGGCCATCAGCGCCAGCATATCCTCGCGGCCACCCTTCATGCGCGGCGCGCGCTGCAACTCATCTTCGGTCACATGCAAAGGCAATGCGCGGTCCTCGGCCTCGGGCAGGCCGAGCGAGGAGGCGGTGACCAGCAACCGCTCGGCGGCGGCAAATCCCGCCGGGGCGACGATCGCCCAAGCCAGTTTCCGCCCGTCAGGATCGAAGAGCAGGTCCTGCAGTACGAAGTCCCGCTCGCCGCCGGTCAGGCGCCAGGTGATCAGGTCCGAGAGCGAAATGAGCATGAGTCCGCCTTTGCTTTGGTTACGCGATATTAACACGGTTCTGCGACATTCTGTTCCGGAACCGCTGCTGCGCTGCCGCGTTCAGACCTCAAGCACTGAAGGAGACAGCCATGACCATCGATATCTTTATCGTCGGATTGGCCGCTCTCATCGTCATCGCGATCCTTATCCTCGCTCTCACCGACTCAAAGGGGGAGGACAGGAACTCGCGCTAGCCAGAGCGACCCGATCCGGTCCAGACATCGGCCGACACGTCGGCCGTTTCCCGGAGTTCAGCAGGGCGTTCCCTGCGTTTTTGACGCGTGACCAGGGGCGCGGTTCCCAGAGATGGGGCCGCGCCCTTGTTTTGCAAGGGACTTTCATGCGTCCTACCGCCGGTGAACTGTGTCCCGGAGTTCTTATTCATCGTCGAACGCACCCGGGATCGAGCTTTCCATGGTGGGGTTGGGATCACCGACGCAGGGTAGCGGGGGCCCGTTGGATGAGTTGCCAATTGCGCGGGTCATTGAGGGCACTGTGAGGCCACTGGGCTCCTGCGCGCCTCAACCGAGGGCTCACCTTGGGCCCTCGCGGGGCGCTGCGCCGGGGCAGCGACATTGCAGCCGAGGGGGGCTTGGCCCCTCGAGTGACCCACGCCTCATCCAGGCCGCCCTGAACCGGCCGAGCGAAGCACTCCGTCACCCATGCCGCGAGGGAAGGTGGCGGCATATGCGAGCCCCTGGAGCTTTCCTCCGGTGTTGCGGGAAGCCGCGCTTGACGTCTGGCGGCCCATTGCTGGTATACCATTTCCGAATCCAAGCCGAGCCCGACCCGGGCGACGACAGCACAAAGGACATCCCGATGCTCGACAAATCCGTCTTCACCCCGCACGGCAAACACCTGATCGCGGGCGCCTGGGTGGCCGGCGAGACCACCTTCGCCTCCGAGCCGGCGCATGGCCCGAGCCACGACTTCTCGGTCGGCACTCCGGCGCTGGTGGATCAGGCCTGCAAGGCCGCCGAAGAGGCCTTCTGGAGCTACGGCTACACCACCCGCGAGGCCCGCGCCGAGTTCCTGAACGCCATTGCCGACGAGATCGAGGCCCGCGCCGAGGCGATCACCGAGATCGGCACGCAGGAAACCGGCCTGCCCGAGGCGCGCCTGCAGGGAGAGCGCGGCCGCACCACCGGCCAGCTGCGGCTCTTCGCCAGCCACATCCTCAAGGGTGACTACCTCGACCGCCGCCACGACGAGGCGCTGCCCGACCGCGCCCCGCTGCCGCGCCCCGACATCAAGCTGGTGATGCGCCCGATCGGCCCGGTCGCGGTCTTCGGCGCCTCCAACTTCCCGCTCGCCTTCTCCACTGCCGGCGGCGACACCGCCGCGGCGCTGGCCGCCGGCTGCCCGGTGGTGGTCAAGGGCCACGGCGCGCACCCCGGCACCGGCGAGATCGTCGCCGAGGCGATCCTCGCCGCGATCGAAAAGACCGGCATGCCCAAGGGCGTCTTCTCGCTCGTGCAGGGCGGCAAGCGCGACGTCGGCCAGGCGCTGGTGCAGCACCCGCTGATCAACGCCGTCGGCTTCACCGGCTCGCTCGGTGGCGGCCGCGCCCTGTTTGACCTCTGCGCGCAGCGCGAGGTGCCGATCCCCTTCTTCGGCGAGCTGGGCTCGGTCAACCCGATGTTCCTCCTTCCCGAAGCCATGAAGGCGCGCGGCGCCGAGATCGGCACCGGCTGGGCCGGCTCGCTGACGATGGGCGCCGGCCAGTTCTGCACCAACCCCGGCATTGCCGTGGTGGAGACGGGCCCCGCGGGCGACGCCTTTGTCGTCGCCGCCGCCGAGGCGCTGAAGGGCGCGTCCGCCCAATGCATGCTCACCGATGGTATCGCGCAGGCGTATAAAGATGGTAAATCCCGCTTCGATGGCCGCAATGCGGTGAAACCGGTGCTGACCACCGACAGCGAGGGCCGCAGCGCGCTGCCCAACCTCTTCGAGACGGACGCGGAGAATTACCTGCAGGATCATGCGCTTGGCGAGGAGGTCTTCGGCCCGCTCGGGCTCGTGGTGCGGGTCTCCGGCGCGGACGAGATGGAAGAGCTCGCCCGCGGCTTCGAGGGCCAGCTCACGGCCACGATCCACATGGACGAAGGCGACACGGGCCTCGCGCAGCGCCTGGTGCCGGTGCTCGAGCGCAAGGCCGGCCGGCTGCTGGTCAACGGCTTCCCCACCGGCGTCGAGGTCTGCGACGCGATGGTGCACGGCGGGCCTTACCCGGCCTCGACCAACTTCGGCGCGACCTCGGTGGGCACCATGTCGATCCGCCGCTTCCTGCGCCCGGTGAGCTACCAGAACCTGCCCGACGCGCTGCTGCCCGGCGATCTGAAGTAAACCGCCCGGCAACCGAAACGCGCCCGCGCTGCCCCACCGGCGGCGCGGGCGTCTGCGTGCCGCCATGCGTATTTGCAAAGAGAAGAAGCCGCCGGCCGCCCGCCTCTTCATCTAAAACCAGATATCCCGCGGGCGCCCGAAGGGCGGGGGCAGAGCCCCGATCTGCCGCGCCACCGCAACATGGCGTCCGAGATCCCTTTCTCCCGCCCGCGCTTTGCGCTAAAGGCGGGGTTTGAATCCGCAAGAGGTGCGTGCCATGACATTCTCCCTCGCCATCGTCGGCCGCCCCAACGTTGGCAAGTCCACCCTGTTCAACCGTCTGGTCGGCAAGCGGCTGGCGCTGGTCGACGACCAGCCCGGCGTCACGCGCGACCTGCGCGAGGGCGAGGGCAAGCTGGGTGACCTGCGCTTCACGGTGATCGACACCGCGGGGCTCGAGGAGGCGACGGACGAGTCGCTGCAGGGCCGGATGCGCAAGCTCACCGAGCGTGCGGTGGACATGGCCGATGTCTGCCTCTTCATGATCGACGCCCGTGTCGGCGTGACGCCCACCGACGAGGTCTTCGCCGACATCCTGCGCAAGCGCTCGGCGCATGTGATCCTTGCCGCCAACAAGGGCGAGGGCTCCGCCGCCGACGCGGGGGTGATCGAGGCCTACAGCCTTGGCCTCGGCGAGCCGATCCGGCTCTCGGCCGAGCATGGCGAGGGTCTGCCCGACCTCTACGCCGCGCTGATGCCGCTCGCCGATGCCTTCGCCGAGCGCGCCGCCGAGGAGGCTCCCGAGACCGAGCTGGAGCTCGACGAGGACGAGTTGGGCGATGATGAGGACGGCGAGGCCAAGCTGGTCATGCCGACCGCTGGAAAGCCGCTACAGATCGCCGTGGTGGGCCGGCCGAACGCCGGCAAGTCGACGCTGATCAACAAGATCCTCGGCGAGGACAGGCTGCTGACGGGCCCCGAGGCCGGGATCACCCGTGATGCCATTTCGGTCCGGCTGGACTGGGACGGCGTGCCGATGCGCATCTTCGACACCGCCGGTATGCGCAAGCGCGCCAAGGTGCAGGAGAAGCTCGAGAAGCTCTCGGTCTCCGACGGTCTGCGCGCGGTGAAGTTCGCCGAGGTGGTGGTGGTGCTTCTTGACGCCGCCATCCCCTTCGAGCAGCAGGACCTGCGCATCGCCGACCTCGCCGAGCGCGAGGGCCGGGCGGTGGTCGTCGCGGTCAACAAGTGGGACGTCGAGGAGCACAAGCAGGAGAAGCTGCGCGACCTCAAGGAGGCCTTCGACCGGCTGTTGCCGCAGCTGCGCGGCGCGCCGCTGGTGACCGTGTCGGCGAAAACCGGGCGCGGGCTCGACCGGCTCAACGCCGCGATTATGAAGGCCTGGACCACCTGGAATCGCCGCGTCTCCACCGGCCAGCTCAACCGCTGGCTCGAGGGCATGGTGTCCAGCCACCCGCCGCCCGCGCCGCAGGGCCGCCGCATCAAGCTGCGCTACATGACCCAGGCCAAGACCCGTCCGCCGGGATTCGTGGTGATGTGTTCGCGGCCGCAGGACATGCCCGACAGCTACACGCGCTACCTGGTCAACGGGCTGCGCGAGGCCTTCGACATGCCCGGCACGCCGATCCGCCTGACGCTGCGCGGGCAGGGCGACAAGAACCCCTACAAGGGCAAGCGGGAGAAGAATGCCGGCGCGCTCAAGAAGCACCTCGGCAAGCTGCCCAAGCAGAAGGGCTGAGCCGAAGGGCCAGAAACAGGATAAGCGCCGGAGCATGGGCTCCGGCGCTTTTTTCGTTCGTGGGAAGGGGCTCAGCCCCTGGTGACGGCCAGCAGACCGCCGCCGAGCAGCGATTGCACCAGAAGTGCCAGCGCCCAGAAGGCGGGGTATTCCCAGCCGCCGCCTTCGTTGGTGAACCAGAAGCCGTTCGGCCCGTGGGCGAGGATGGCGGCACCCAGCAACACCGGGATCAGCAGCAGCGACACGAGGCTGGTCTGGACGCCGAGGATCAGCGCCAGCCCGCCGAGTACCTCGGCGGCGATGGTGAGGTAGGCCACGAAGCCCGGCACGCCGAGCGAGCTGAAGTATTGCGCCGCGCCGGCAGGGGTGAATACGTAGACCTTCAGCCAGGCGTGGGCGAGGAAGAGGGCGCCGAGGCTCAGGCGCAGGACGAGGGCGGCAAGGGCGATCTAGGTGGCGGAGCCGAAGCCCACCGATTGCAGGATATTGGTCATTGTATCTCTCCGGTTTCGGGCGCCGCGCCGTGCGGCGTCTTGTCTGATGCGAGAGAGATAGCGGAGACAGACTGTCGCGATAATGTGGGAAGTTATTGGAACATTATCTTCCTAGCATTCGCAATTGTCCACCAGCGAAAGCAGCGCTTTCGGAAAATGAAGAAGCAGGGAACGGTGCGCCATCCCCTGCTTCTTCTCTTTTCAAATACGCCCGCCGTAGGCGGTCCGGCGGTGATGCCGGGTGTCCCGCCCGGAGCGGTGCGCTCTATTCGGTGTCCGTGCCGCGCAGCGCGAGGATGGCGAAGATGCCCGCGGCGGCGAGCCCGGCGACTGCGAAATTCAGCGGGCTGGCGTTGGCGACGATCACCGCCACCAGCGCCCAGATCACCGTGATGCCGTAGAGCGGTGCGCGGTGGAGCCGGTATTGCGCCACGACCGAAAGGCTCAGCGCCAAGCCGAGCGCGACCAGCGCCGCGGGAGTTTCGGGCAGCAGCCCATAGCCTGTCAGCAGCAGGCCGATGGACACGCAGGAGGCCGCCGTGAGCCAACCGGCGTAGATCGCGATCGGGGCGATTTGCCACCAGCGGTCCATGTCGCCGGCGCGGAACAGCGCGAGCAGGGCGGTGACCAGCATCACCCAGATCATCGCGGTTGCGGCAATCGGTGAGATCTGCGCGACCGGCAGCCAGAAGATGCCCACCGCGAGGCTGATCAGCAGCGGGTCGCGATGATCCATCCAGTCGTAGTCGTCCGAGCGGCGGAAGAGGCCGAAGCCGGTGCCGGCGATGAGCCAGAGGTAGATCAGACCCCAGATCGCGAAGGCGTAGCCCGCCGGTTGCACCGGCGGGTCGACCTGCGGGACCGGGAAGGCGTCCGGCGCGAACCCGGTGAAACCGGGGAACACCAGCGGCGAGGCCGCGAAGGCGATCGCCGCGAGAAACAGCAGGAGCGGCCGGACCCAGATCATCTTGGACCCCGCGCGCTCAGACCAGCGTGCCGTCGGCGGCGATGCGGGTCTTGCCGCGCAGCCACGGATGCAGCGCCTCGGGCAGATCGACCGAGCCGTCCGCCTGCTGGCCGTTCTCCAGCACCGCGATCAGGCAGCGCCCGACGGCGAGGCCCGAGCCGTTCAGCGTGTGCACGAACTCCGGCTTGCCGCCTTCGCCGGGCTTGAAGCGGGCGTTCATCCGCCGCGCCTGGAAATCGCCGCAGACCGAGACCGAGCTGATCTCGCGATACTGGTTCTGGCCGGGCAGCCAGACCTCGAGATCGTGCGTCCGGCGCGCGCCGAAGCCGATGTCGCCGGTGCAGAGCACCACGGTGCGGTAGGGCAGGCCGAGCTTCTCGAGGATGCCCTCGGCGCATTTCGTCATCCGGTCGTGCTCTTCGCGGCTCTTCTTGGGATGGGTGATCGAGACCATCTCGACCTTCTCGAACTGGTGCTGGCGCAGCATGCCCGCGGTGTCGCGACCGGCCGAGCCCGCCTCGGAGCGGAAGCACTGGGTGTGCGCCACGTAACGGCGCGGCAGGGTGCTCTCCTCGACCGTAGCGCCATTGACGATATTGGTCAGCGTCACCTCGGCGGTCGGCACCAGCCACCAGCCTTCGCGGGTCTGGTAGCTGTCCTCGCCGAATTTCGGCAGCTGGCCGGTGCCATACATCATCTCGTCGAGCACCAGCACCGGGGTCCAGGTCTCCGACAGGTCGTTCTCCTCGACATGGGTGTCGAGCATGAACTGCGCCAGCGCCCGGTGCACGCGCGCCACGGCGCCCGAGAGCACCACGAAGCGCGAACCGCTGAGCTTGGCCGCGGTCTCGAAGTCCATGCCCGGGATCACGGCGGGCAGCTCGAAATGCTCCTTCGGGGTGAAGTCGAAGCTCTTCGGCTCGCCCCAGCGGCGGATCTCGACGTTGTCATTCTCGTCCGCGCCGTCCGGCGTGTCCTCGAAGGGCAGGTTGGGGATGCCCATCAGCATGTCGGTGAGCTGCGCGTCGAGCTCCTTGGCCTTGGTCTGCATCTCGGCGACCTCGGCCTTCTTCTCGGCGACAAGCGCGCGCAGGCGCTCGAACTCCGCCTCGTCGCCGCTGGCCTTGGCCTTGCCGACGTCCTTGGAGGCGGCGTTCTGCGCGGCCTGGGCGGTCTCTGCGGCGTGGATCGCGGCGCGGCGCTCCTCGTCCAGCGCCAGCACGGGGGCCGAGGCATTCTCCACACCCCGGCGCGAGAGCGCCGCGTCGAAGGCGGCGGGGTTTTCGCGAATGGCGCGGATGTCGTGCATCGGTCTGTCCTCTTTATGTGCGACTCGCGCGGGTTATGCCCTGAATCGCTCAGGGAGTGTAGGGGGAGCCGCGCGTAAGACGCGCCCGGAGCCACTCATCCACCGGCACGGCGAGGCTGCTGCGCGCATTGGTGGCGCTGACCACGCCGATGACGCGCCACGGGGCATCGGGGGCGCCGCTCTCTCGCACCAGCACCGGCCCGCCGGAATTGCCGTGCCGCACGGGGCACGACAGGCGCAGCAGTGCATGGTCGCGGGCGCCGTCGCAGTCGAAGCGCGCCGAGAGCCGGTTGGGCCGCCGGTCGTGATAGCCGACAAGCGCGAAGGGCGGGGCGGAGGTGCTGCCCAGCGTCAGCGGCGCGACCTCCAGCGGGCGGGCGAGGGTGAGCAGGGCAAGGTCGTGCTCGATGTCGAGCCGGTGGCCCTCATAGGCCTGGGGGTGCACCTCGTAGGAGGCGACATCGGCGTGATCGGCATAATCCCCGCCGAACCACCCGGCGACAAAGTGCAGCCGCTCAGTGCGCACCGGATCGCCCTCCGGCCCGGCCACGCAATGCGCCGCGGTGAGCACGAGGGCGGGGGCGATGAGCGTGCCCGAACACATGCCGCGACGGTTGTAGCCGCGGGTGTTGACCCGGCCGATGGCGGCGAACTGCGCGTGGTCCTCCGGGGGGAGGGGCGGCAGATCCTGCGCCGCGGCGGGCAGGGCGAGGAGCAGGAGGGCGAGGAGGAGGCGCATGGGTTACTCGGGGTTGTCGGGGTCCTGGCCGATGGAGCGTTGCCAGGCGCGCCAGCGGGTGTTGAAGTCTGCGGTGTTCAGCAGTTCTTTGGCCCAGTGTGGGGGGCGCATTTCTTGTTCCTGCGGCGCTTCATCCTCCGGCTCCTCGTAGGTCTCGGGCAGGGTCACCTGCCGCTGCGCGTGCAGGTCGGCGGCGGCCTCGGTGATCTTCTGGTTGAAGAGCGCTTCCCTGGCTGTCTCATTCTGTTCTCGCGTGAGCTTCAGCCGGTTCAGAGTGACAGGAAAGGCGACCACGACGCCGAGCACCGCGGTTGTCCCGGCCAGTCGTGTCGCAAGGAAGCGGAACTGGGCGTCGCCGTCTTCCGCTTCAAAGAACTCCTTGGACCGCCACAGCATGTCCCAGATCGCGGCGTAGAGCCCTGCCACGAGGATCAGCAGCAATCCGATCCAGAGCAGCGCGCCGATGACGAAGGCCCCGGCAGGAACCGCCGAGAGGCCGAGCTTACCCTGTATGTCTTCGAAAGGGGGCGTTCCTGCCTCGCTGCGGGGCAGCGCCTTGTAGAGTGCCCACGAGAACAACCCCAGGACAAGCGCCGCAACGCAGCCCCAGGAAACCTCGGGCGCCAGCGGCACCTCCGTAACGTCACTCATTACAATCCCCTCATCGTCCCGTCGCCAACTTAAGCGTGCCATTCCCCAGCGTCCATCACGCACACGTGTGTGCATCCGCCGTGCATCGCCCGTGCACAGGATGTGACCGCTGCCATCGCGCCTTGCATCGGCGGAGGATCGCACATAGGTTCCGGCCAAATTTTGCGGGGGGCGTGCCCCCATAGACACCAAGAGGAGCCCGCCCATGGATGGCAGCGCAGTCGCCCAGTTCGTCCCCCTGATCCTGATCTTCGGCATCATGTACTTCCTGCTGATCCGTCCGCAGCAGAAGAAGGTGAAAGAGCACCAGAAGATGGTCAGCGCGCTGCGCCGGGGCGACCAGATCGTCACCCAGGGCGGCCTGATCGGCAAGGTCGTCAAGGTCAAGGAAGGCGGCGAGGTCGAGGTCGAGATCGCCGAGGGCGTCAAGGTCCGCGTGATCCAGAGCACCGTTGCCCAGGTCCTGTCGAAGACCGAGCCCGCCGAGTCCTGATCCCAACGCGAAAGCGCCCACGAATATGCTTCAGATCGATCTTTGGAAACGCCTGACCATCTGGGCGCTCGTGATCGTAGGGCTGGCCTTGGCCAGCCCTAACCTGTTCTACAACAGGGTAGAATCCCACAATGACGCGGTTGCGGCCATCGAGAAGTCGGGTGCCACGCCCGAGCGCGAGGCGGCCGCCGCGAGCTGGCCGAACTGGCTGCCCTCGGGGCTGGTCAACCTCGGCCTCGACCTGCGCGGCGGTGCGCATCTGCTCGCCGAGGTGAAGGTCGCCGACGTCTACGCCTCGCGGCTCGAGGCGCTCTGGCCCGACGTGCGCGACATCCTGCGCCCCGAGCGGGACACGGTCGGCACCATCCGCCTGCAACCCTCGCCCGCCGGCGAGCTGCGCGTGCGCATCTCCAACCCCGACGGCATGGCCCGCGCGCTGGAACTGGTGCGCGGTCTCGCGCGTCCGGTGACCTCGCTGACCGGTGCCGGCTCCAACGATCTGCAGGTCGCGGGGCAGGGCGACGAGATCGTTGTGACCCTCTCGGACGCCGAGAAGCAGGCCACCGACGAGCGCACCATGCAGCAGTCGCTGGAGATCATCCGCCGCCGCATCGACGAGGTTGGCACCCGCGAGCCGACGATCCAGCGCCAGGGCAGCGACCGCATCCTGATCCAGGTTCCGGGCATCGGCTCGGCCGCCGAGCTCAAGGACATCATCGGCACCACCGCCCAGCTGACCTTCCAGCCGGTCGTCAGCCGCACCACCAACCCCGACACCACCCCCGGCGTGGGCAACGAGCTGCTGCCCGCCATGGATGAGGAAGGGGTCTACTACGTGCTGGAGCAGGCGCCCGTGGTCACCGGCGAGGAGCTGACCGACAGCCAGCCGAGCTTCGACCAGAACGGCCGCCCGGCGGTGACCTTCCGCTTCAACCCCAGCGGCGCGCGCAAATTCGGCGACTACACCGCCGCCAACATCGGCTCGCCCTTCGCCATCGTGCTCGACGACGAGGTGATCTCGGCACCGGTGATCCAGAGCCACATCCCCGGCGGTTCGGGCATCATCACCGGGCAGTTCTCGGTCGAGGAATCTACCAACCTCGCCGTGCTGCTGCGCGCCGGCGCGCTGCCCGCGGGGCTCGACTTCCTCGAGGAACGGACCATCGGCCCGGAACTGGGGCAGGACAGCATCGACGCGGGCAAGCTGGCGACCGGCGTGGCCTTCGTCGCGGTGCTCGGCTTCATGTGGGCGAGCTACGGTCTCTTCGGCATCTTCGCCAATATCGCGCTGCTGGTGAACGTCGGGCTGATCTTCGGCCTGCTGTCGCTGATCGGGGCGACGCTGACGCTGCCCGGCATCGCCGGCATCGTGCTGACCGTCGGTATGGCGGTGGACGCCAACGTGCTGATCTTCGAGCGTATCCGCGAGGAGCTGAAGACCGCGCGCGGCCCGGCCCGTGCCATCGAGCTCGGCTACGAGAAGGCGCTCTCGGCCATCGTCGACGCCAACATCACCACCATCATCACGGCGATCATCCTCTATGTCATGGGCTCGGGTCCGGTGCGCGGCTTCGCCATCACTCTCGGCCTCGGCATCGTCACCTCGGTCTTCACCGCGATCTTCGTCACACGGCTGCTGATCGCGATGTGGTTCGAACGCCGCCGTCCCAAAACCATCGAGGTCTGAGCCATGCGTCTTCGCGTCATTCCCGACAATACGAGCTTTGACTTCTTCAAAAGATGGAAGCTGTGGTTCGGTATCTCTGCACTGCTGATCGTGCTGGCGCTGGTCAGCTTCGGCGTCCGCGGGTTGAACTACGGCATCGACTTCCGCGGCGGCACCACCATCCGGACGCAGAGCACCGAGCACGTGGACGTGGGTGCCTATCGCGACGCGCTCAGTGCGCTGGGGCTGGGCGACGTGGTCATCTCCGAGGTGTTCGACCCGTCCTTCGGGCCGGACCAGAATGTCGCCATGGTGCGCATCCAGGCGCAGGACGAGGTGGCATCGGTCACCCCGGAGACCATCGCGCAGGTCGAGGCGGCGCTGCAGGGCGTCTCGCCGGATATCGAGTTCGTCTCGGTGGAATCCGTCGGCCCGAAGGTCTCGGGCGAGCTGATCTGGACGGCGGTCGAAGCGGTGGTGCTCGCCATCGGCGCGGTGCTGATCTACATCTGGCTGCGGTTCGAATGGCAGTTCGCGCTCGGCGCCGTGCTGGCGCTGGTGCACGACGTGGTGCTGACCATCGGCGTGTTCTCGGAACTGCAGATGAAGTTCGACCTGACCACCATCGCGGCGCTGCTGACCATCGTGGGCTACTCGCTCAACGATACGGTGGTTGTCTTCGACCGGGTCCGCGAGAACCTGATCAAGTACAAGAAGACCGACATCAAGGACGTGCTGAACCTGTCCATCAACGAGACGCTCAGCCGGACCTTCATGACCTCCTTCACCACGCTGCTGGCGCTCTTCGCGCTCTTCGCGCTGGGGGGAGACGTGATCCGCGGTTTCGTCTTCGCGATGATCTGGGGCGTCTTCGTGGGCACCTACTCCTCGGTCTTCGTGGCGTCGACGGTGCTGCTCTGGCTCGGCGTAAAGCGCGACTGGTCCAAGCCCGACGCCGAGGTCGAAGCCAAGAAGACCGGCACCAGCGTGTGACCCCTGCAGGGCCGGGAGACCGGCCCGCCGCAGGGTGACTCGCGAAGGCCTGCCCGGTATTTACGCGGCTGTTACTGCAAAGCCCTAGACTTTGGTCTAGGGCTTTGCTGCTTCCGGAGGGGCGCGCTATGCTGACCCTCCTTCGTCGGCCCCCGCCGCCCACTCCAGGCCGCGGGCGGACAAACTTGTATGGCAAATTGCTTTTGATTTTTCTTATTTGTGCCTTATGCTGCCGCAGCGCGGCATAGCCCTGCGCTGTGCGCCAGGTTGGGAGGAGGCGCACAGTGTCCGGTCTCCGCGCATACAGGAAAAGCGGTCCACTCCGGGCCGCCTGTATGGGACTAGGGGAAGAACCATGCGGATGAATGAAATCAACTTCAGTGACGCGATGCCCGTGGAGGGTTACGGCCCGGGCTTCTTTCGTGTCGGCGGCAGGCCCGTCGATGGCGGCGTCTGTATCTCTCCCGAGGGCATGCAGCCTTGGTCGGGACTTTCCGACGAGGACACGCTGATCTCGCTCGCGGGCAAGATCGACGTGCTTTTCGTGGGCACCGGCGGTGATATCGCCCTGCTGCCCAAGGCGCTTCAGGCCCGGCTCGAGGAAGCCGGCGTCGGCGTCGAGGTGATGAACTCGCCCTCCGCCTGCCGCACCTACAACGTGCTGCTGGGCGAGGGGCGTCGGGTCGCACTGGCCGCAATGCCGGTCTGACCCAAGGGCGGGGGTCCAAGCCAGTCCGGCCGCCGCATGTCGGCCCGTGCCGAACCAGCCATAGTCCTGCAACAGCTTGTCGCGGCGCGGCTTTCGCGCTTCCCCGGGCCTTCCGGCTGGGGTAAGCCGTTGCCATGAATCTGACCGTTCGCGATCTGGCCGTGGCCCGGGGAGGTGTCCCGGTGCTGGAGGGGTTGAGCTTCACGCTCGCCCCCGGACGCGCGCTCGTGCTGCGCGGGCCGAACGGCTCGGGCAAGACCACGCTGCTGCGCACCATCGCCGGGCTGCAACCGGCCTTTGCCGGCGAGATCGAGGGTGCAGGCGAGCGCATCGCCTATGCCGCCCATTCGGACGGGCTGAAATCCATGCTTTCGGTCACCGAGAACCTGCGCTTCTGGGCCCAGGTCTTCGCGCAGTCCGACATCGACCCGGCACTCGACGCCTTCGATCTGCGCGGGCTCGAGGACCGCATGGCGGGCACGCTGTCGGCCGGGCAGAAACGTCGTCTCGGCCTCGCGCGGCTGATGGTCACCGGTCGCCCGGTTTGGGTGCTCGACGAGCCGACGGTCTCGCTCGATGCGGCCTCGGTGGCGCGCTTTGCCGAGGCGGTGCGCGGACATCTCGCGGCGGGCGGCTCGGCTTTGCTGGCCACCCATATCGACCTCGGGCTGGACGAGGCGGAGGCGCTCGACGTGACCCCCTACAAGGCCGCGCCGCGGGTCTCTCTGGAAGATGAGGCGTTTCTGTGATTGCGCTTCTTCTCAGGGACTTGCGGCTTGCAGTTCGCGCGGGCGGGGGCTTCGGACTCGGGCTTGCGTTCTTCCTGATCGTCACCGTCCTGATCCCCTTTGGCGTCGGGCCGGAGACCGGCCTTCTTAGCCGCATCGCGCCCGGTGTTCTGTGGATCGGTGCGCTGCTGGCCTGCCTGCTGTCGCTCGACCGGATCTTCGCGCTCGACTGGGAGGACGGCTCGCTCGACCTGCTGGCCACCGCGCCGCTGCCGATGGAGGGCATCGTTACAATCAAGGCGTTGGCGCACTGGATCACCACTGGCCTGCCGCTCGTGCTCGCCGCGCCGGCGCTTGGCGTGCTCCTGAGCCTGCCGCCCTCGGGCTACCTCTGGGTTCTGGTCTCGCTGGCGCTCGGCACGCCGGCGCTGTCGGTGATCGGCACCTTCGGGGCGGCGCTCACCGTGGGGCTGAAGCGCGGCGGGCTGCTGCTGTCGATCCTGGTGCTGCCGCTCTACGTGCCGACGCTGATCTTCGGCGCAGAGGTGGCGCGGCGCGGGGCAGAGGGGCTTGCGGTGCAGACGCCGCTCTTGATGCTGGCGGGGATCAGCTTCGGCACGCTGGCGCTGCTGCCCTTCGCCAGCGCGGCGGTGCTGCGGATCAACCTGCGCTGAGAGGCGTGCGGCGCCGGCAAGCATTGCCGCTGCCGAATATTTGAAGTGTAAAAGGGCGGGAGCTGCGCTAGGGGAGCCGCATGTCGATCTGGGAATACGCCAATCCGGTGAAGTTTATCCGAACCACCGACCGCATCCTGCCATGGGTGTCGGTCGCGGCGGTGCTGTGCCTCGTGACGGGGCTGGTCTGGGGCTATTTCTTCACCCCGGACGATTACCGGCAGGGCTCGACGGTGAAGATCATCTACCTGCACGTCCCCGCGGCGCTGATGGCGATCAACGCCTGGATCATGATGCTGGTCACCTCGCTGATCTGGATCATCCGCCGGCACCACGTCTCGGCACTGGCGGCGCGTGCCGCCGCGCCGGTGGGCGCGACCTTCACGGTGATCGCGCTGGCCACCGGCGCGCTCTGGGGACAGCCGATGTGGGGCACCTGGTGGGCCTGGGACCCGCGGTTGACCTCCTTCCTGATCCTGTTCCTCTTCTACCTCGGCTACATGGCGCTGTGGTCGGCGATCGAGAACGACGACACCGCCGCGGATCTGACCTCGATCCTCTGCCTCGTCGGCTCGGTCTTCGCGCTGCTGTCGCGCTACGCGGTGCTGTTCTGGAACCAGGGGCTGCACCAGGGCGCCTCGCTGTCGCTGGACAAGGAAGAGAACGTCGCCGACGTCTTCTGGTATCCGCTGCTGGTCTGCATCGCGGGCTTCGTGCTGCTCTTCGTGGCGCTGGTCTTCCTGCGCACGCAGACGGAAATCCGCGCCCGCCGCTCGCGTGCGCTGCTGGCACGGGAGGGCCGGACATGACGCCCGATCTGGGGAAATACGCCTTTGCCGTGCTGGCCTCCTACGGGGTGAGCCTTGGCCTCATCATCGCGCTCGTCGCGCTGAGCCTGCGCCGGGCGCGTCGCATCCGGGCCGAGCTCGAGAAGATCGAGGAAAGGGTGAAACGCCATGGCTAAGATCTCGCCTCTGATGGTGATCCCACCGCTGATCTTCGCCGGCTTCGCGGTGATGGCCTATTTCGGCATGCAGCGCGGCGATCCCAATTCGCTGCCCTCGACCTTCCTCGGCAAGGAGGCACCGGCGCTGCCGAGCGCGACGCTCGACGGCTTCCCCTCGGTCGCCGATGCCGACCTGCGCACCGGCGAGGTGACGGTGGTGAACTTCTGGGCCAGCTGGTGCCCGCCGTGCCGCGCCGAGCATCCGGTGCTGCTGCACCTGCAGGAGCAGGGCGTGCGCATCGTCGGGGTGAACTACAAGGACAAGACGGGCGCCGCCTCGGGCTACCTGACCGAGGACGGCTCGCCCTTCATCGGCGTGCCCTACGATCCGCAGGGGCGCGCGGCCATCGAATGGGGCGTCACCGGCCCGCCCGAGACCTTCATCCTGAGCGGCGATGGCACGGTGCTGCACAAGCATGTCGGCCCGCTGGCGGGGACGCTCTACACCGAAGATTTCCTGCCGGCGCTCGAGACGGCGCTGGGGCGCGACCTCGAGCCTTGATGCTCCTGGCCGGCACTGCGGGCGTATTTTTGGAACAATGAAAGGGCCGGGGCAATGCGTCCGGCCTTGTCGTGAGAGGAGGGCGCATGGCCGATCTGCCCTGGAGGATGACGCTGCACGATGCGCGCGACCGCGACAACCGGGCGGCGCTCGGCGCGCTGCTGCGCCGCGTCGGCGACCCCTATGGCCGCGACCCGCGCGAGGACCATGTGACCGGCTCGGGCTTCGTCGTCTCTCCCTGCCGCAGCTTCACGCTGCTGATGCATCACGCCAAGCTGGACCGCTGGCTGCAGCCCGGCGGCCATTGCGACGGCGATCCGGACGTTGCGGGGGTGGCCGCGCGGGAGGTCTTCGAGGAAACCGGTTTGCGCGCGCGGCTGCTCTCGCGGCGGCTTTTCGACATCGACATCCACGAGATCCCTGCGCGCGGCGACGCGCCTGCGCATTTTCACTACGATCTGCGCTTTCTCTTCGAGGCTGACCCTGCGAACCCCTTGCTCGGCAACGAGGAATCACACGACCTTCGGTGGGTGGCGCTGGAGGATCTGCCGCGCTACGCGCCGCAGCGATCCGTCTGCGTGCTGCGCGAGAAGCTGCCCCTCTGGAGGGCCGAGAGCGGAGAGTGACGACGATGATCCTGCAGGCGCGGATTCCCTATGACCTGACCGAGATGAAACCCTTGCCGGGGATCGCGCCGCTCGATCCGGCGGCCTGGCTGAAGGTTGACGACGCCTATGCGGCACAGATGGCCGAGCGCGAACGCTTGCTGGCCGGTCAGCGCGAGGCTGTGCTGGCGATAGAGGCCGAAGCGATGCCCGCGGCGCAGGAACTGCTGGAAGTGGTGCTGGCGCATCTGCCCGCGGGTTTCACCCGCGACGGCGAGGTGGTGACGCGCCCCGATGGTGTCGCGGTGACGCTCGACCGCGCCGACCCGATGGCCACGCTGGGGGTGCTGGTGCAGGAGGACCTGTGCCTGCTGCAGAAACGTGGCGACGAGCACGTGCTGACCGGCGCCGTGCTCTGTTTCCCGGCGGGCTGGCGGCTGGCCGACAAGGTCTCGCGGCCGCTCAGCATCATCCACGTGCCGATCCCCGAGTATGACGACAACATCGGGCGGCGGGTGCAGCGGCTCTTTGACGGGGTGCGGCCGGGCAAGCCTCTTGTGCGGGTCAACCGGCTGTTCCACGACGATCCGACGCTGTTCCAGCCGGGGCCGAGGCGCAGCAACAACGACCGGGCTGATCCGCGCACCGCGCCCTACCTGCGCTCCGAGCGCCAGTGCCTGCTCCGCATGCCCGAGACACAGGCGGTGGTGTTCTCGATCCACACCTACGTCGTCGCACGGGGTCCGGACACGCCGTAGAAACCGCTAGAGCGGAAGTGTCAGCAGCCCGGCATCGCTCAGCGATACCCCGAGGACCGTCAGGCAGAGCGCCTGCGTCACCCGGCGGAAGTCCATGCCGCGGCGCAGGCCGAACGCCGCGACCACCAGTGCGACCGGAAAGCTCAGCATCGCCATGAGGCCGGTCATTGCCCAGGCTGCGAGCGTCAGCCGGGTTTTGGCAGGGTCGGTCTGCGGGATGACGGCGGGAAGACCAGCGCGGCCCCAGCCCGGGGTTTCAGACGGCGGGATGAGCGTGGCGGTCATCGCGTGGCGGATGCCGTCGGCCAGCAGCTCTTCGGCGACAATATCGATCGGCGCGAGGCGCTTGCGCGGCGCGCGGTTGAGCTGATCGGGCAGGGTCTCGGGGGCCAGGCGGGTCCGGGGCGAAAGCCATTCGATCTCGGTTGCCGCGCAGAGCGGCGAGAGGCGGCGCACCGCTTCGAGCAGCAGGGCGATGGCGTTCGGACCGCGGGCGACGCCGCCTTCGCGGCTCAGCACCCGCAGGACGATTCGCGGCGTGCCCCGCTTGCCGTCGAAATGCGTCAGGCACAGCCCCAGGCGATCGCCCATCAGGGCCAGGCGGCGGCGCGACACCAGCAGCGGGCGCCCGGAGCTGTTGTCGAGGGCCAGCAGCGTCTTGCCGGCAGTCTTGAGCAGCTGCACGAGGTCCGGGGTTGCCGCTTCGGGCAGGTAGAGGGCCGCGTAGGGGGCTTTGCCCGTCATCCAAGTGTTCCTTCTGACACGTCTTTCCCCCGAGTCTTGCGCGGGAAATGAGGAGGAACTTTGTCTCAAACGGGTCCCGGGATGGGCGATACTAAAAAATTTCGACCACCCCGGGTTGCATAAGTGTAAATCAGCCGACTTTCTGAGCGACCAGCGCGATAGCCTGCTGATAGACGGTGGCGGCGTTCCATTCATTCAACACGCGGAAGTTCGCGGTGCCCTCGCCAAAGGGCTGTCCGGGTTGCCATCCCTTCTGGCGCAGGAAGTTGGCGGTGGAGGCGAGCGCATCGAACTGGTTGTAGAAATCGACGCGACCGTCGCCGTTGCCATCGACTCCGTAGCGCAGCGCGTTGCCGGGCAGGAACTGGGTATGGCCAAGCTCGCCGTGGGCGGCGCCCTGTTGCGACGGCGACAGCATGCCCCGGTCCACCATCTTCAGCGCGGCAATCGCGTGCGGCGTGAAGAAGGAGGCGCGGCGGCAGTCATAGGCCACGGTGGTGATTGAGGAGACCACGGGCACGTTGCCCATGGTGCGGCCGAAGCCGGTCTCCATGCCGTGAATTGCCAGCAGGATCCCCGCCGGGACGCCGTAGCGTTGTTCGATGGATCTGAAGAACTGCGGGTTCTGGTCGCGGCGCTTGCGCACCTGCGCGGCGAAACCATCCACCGAGCCGAGCCGGATGCGGATGAACTCGTCGAGCGGGTACTTCACGCCCTTCTGGCTGCGGTCGACCTTGATCGTATAGCTCGAGTAACCGGCGCTCATCAGGGCATTGATGCCGCGCTGGCCAACTCCGGCGCGTTGCGCCTCGGCGGCGAACTCGCGTTTCCAGGCATCGAATCCCGCCGAGGTATTGCCGCAGCTCGCGGCCACGGCGGCGCCGGCGGACAGGGACAGCGTGGCTGCCGCTAGGAATTTCAATAGGGTGCGACGCATCTTGGGACTCCGAACAAACGCATGTGCCGCAGCAAGGTAGTGCGGCAACCCCGATGCGGAAAGGGACGGCGGACGGACGCGAAGTCACGCGGCGGGAGTCTGCCGCATGCCGCGGCGGTAGGCAGCGCGGCGGATGGGCAGCCTCAGAGGGAGGTGATTTCCACCGCTCGGGTGATGATCATCCCGACCAGCGAGAAAAGCGTGACGAAGCTGAAGGTGAGCAGCACCAGCCGCTGGGTGCGTCGCCGGCGTGCGCGAACCTCATCGCAGGGGTCGCCTACGAGGGTGTCTGCCGGTGTCCCTGGCAGGCCCTGCGTCTGACCCGGCGGGGTTACCCTGTCGAGTCGCCCGGCGAAATCCTTGTTCATGCTGAAAATTCCTCTGTGTCTCGTGAGGTAGAAATTCCCTCTAGGGATACACTCTTAGGGTAATCTGGAGATAGCAGGGCAGAATTCCGGCATGAAAAAGGCGCCCCGCAGGGCGCCTTTTATTTTCTTCCGCTGGAGCGGGATCAGCAGCTGTAGTACAGCGCGAATTCCACGGGGTGCGGGGTCATTTCGTAGGCTTCCAGCTCTTCCATCTTCAGAGCGATGTAACCTTCGACCTGCGACTTGGTGAAGACGTCGCCGGCCAGCAGGAAGTCCATGTCGGCTTCCAGCTCGGTCAGTGCTTCACGCAGCGAGCCGCAGACGGTCGGGATCTCTGCGAGCTCTTCCGGCGGAAGGTCGTAGAGGTTCTTGTCCATGGCCTCGCCCGGATCGATCTTGTTCTTGATGCCGTCGAGGCCGGCCATCAGGAGCGCCGCGAAGCACAGGTAGGGGTTTGCCGCGGGATCGGGGAAGCGGGCTTCCACACGCTTTGCCTTCGGCGATTCGGTCCACGGAATACGGACGCAGCCCGAGCGGTTGCGTGCCGAGTAGGCGCGCAGAACGGGGGCTTCATAACCCGGAACCAGACGCTTGTAGGAGTTGGTCGCCGGGTTGGTGAAGGCGTTGAGGGCCTTCGCGTGCTTCAGGATACCGCCGATGAAGTACAGCGCTTCCTGCGACAGGTCCGCGTATTTGTCACCTGCGAAGAGCGGCTTGCCGTCCTTCCAGATCGACATGTTCACGTGCATGCCCGAGCCGTTGTCGCCCTTGATCGGCTTCGGCATGAAGGTTGCCGAACGGCCGTAGGCCTGTGCCACGTTGTGGATGACGTACTTGTACTTCTGCAGCTCGTCGGCCTGCTTGGTCAGCGTGCCGAAGATCAGGCCCAGCTCGTGCTGCGAGGTCGCAACTTCGTGGTGGTGCTTGTCGACCTTCATGCCGAGGCGCTTCATGGTCGACAGCATCTCGGAACGGATGTCCTGGCCGTCGTCCATCGGGTTCACCGGGAAGTAGCCGCCCTTGTAGGTCGGACGGTGGCCCAGGTTGCCCATCTCGAAATCGGCGTCGGTGTTCCACGCGGCGTGGTCCGCGTCGACTTCTGCCGAGATCTTGTTCGGGGTGACCGAGTACTTCACGTCGTCGAACAGGAAGAATTCAGCTTCCGGGCCGAAGAACGCCGAGTCGCCGATGCCCGAGGAGACCAGGTAGGCTTCTGCTTTTGCCGCGGTGCCGCGCGGGTCGCGGTCGTAGGCTTCGCCGGTGTCGGGTTCGACGACCGAGCAGTGCAGGCAGAGCGTCTTCTCGGCGTAGAACGGGTCGATGTAGGCGCTTTCGGTGTCGGGCATGAGCTTCATGTCGGAAGCTTCGATCGACTTCCAGCCGGCGATCGACGAGCCGTCGAACATGAAGCCTTCGTCGAGGAAGTCTTCGTCGACGAGATCGGCGATGACGGTCACGTGCTGGAGCTTGCCGCGCGGGTCGGTAAAGCGGATGTCGACGTAGGCTACGTCCTCATCCTTAATAAGCTTGAGAACTGCGTCCTTGCTCATTCCCTTCTTCCCTTTCTGTACTTGGGTCCGGTGTGTTTTGGTGTGAGGTCTTCCGCCCCGTCCCGGTGGCGGGCGGAAGACAGCGCAGGGCGTTTTGGGCTCAGAGCGCGTCGGAGCCGGATTCGCCGGTGCGGATACGGATGGCCTGCTCGATGGGGCTGACGAAGATCTTGCCGTCGCCGATCTTGTCGGTCTTGGCGGCAGAGATGATCGCCTCGACCGCGGCATCGACCTGGTCGTCATCAAGGACGACTTCGATCTTCACCTTCGGAAGAAAATCAACCACATACTCCGCGCCCCGGTAGAGCTCGGTGTGGCCTTTCTGACGACCGAAGCCTTTGACTTCGAGCACAGAGAGGCCCTGGATGCCTGCGTCCTGCAAGGCTTCCTTCACCTCGTCGAGCTTGAACGGCTTGATGATCGCCTCGACCTTCTTCATGGCCCTGTCTCCTCGTGTTCCCGTGTCGGACCCTGCCAGACCACTTCTCATGGGCGGCGACAATCGGATAGGCTGCCGCAGCAGGGAAATATGAGGCGATTTTTGGCATGTGGTTATTCTTTGCGCAAGTCGCTCATGAAGTGAGCAGTTTTGAATCGCGGAAACCGGCCGCATGACGGTGCTGTTGACGGCGCGGCAGATGCGCGACGCGGAGCAGACGGCCTTCGCGTCCGGTACGGCCACCGGCGCCGAACTGATGGAACGAGCCGGTCAGGGGGTGGTCTCCGAGCTGCTCAACGCTTGGGGCGAGCTGGCGGTTGTCCCGTCTCGGGCGATCGTCCTCTGCGGCCCCGGCAACAACGGCGGCGATGGTTTCGTCATCGCCCGGTTGCTGGCGAAGCGTGGCTGGGCGGTGCGGGTATTCCTGCTGGGGCAGGCCGATGGGCTGCCGCCCGATGCGCGGCTGAACCACGACCGTTGGAGTGCGATGGGCCCTGTGGGGCGGCTGCCCTTCGACACGCCCCCGCAGCCGGAAGGTCCCTCCGGCGTGGTGATCGACGCGCTTTTCGGCACCGGGCTGAGCCGCGGTCTCGGCCCGGAGGTCGCCGGGATTTTCGCGCGTTTGGAGACGCCGGGCTTTGAAGGCTGGCGCCGCGTGGCGGTCGATCTCCCGTCGGGGCTCTGCGCGGATTCGGGCCGGCGGATCGCTGCAGAGGACGGCACCGCAACGGCATTCGGGGCCGACCTGACGGTCAGCTTCCACGCCGCGAAGCTCGGGCATTTCCTCGACGAGGGACCGGAGCTTTGTGGTGCGTTGGCGGTCGCCGACATCGGCCTGTCGCCCGAGGTGTCGCGGGAGGCGGTGCGACTGGTGCAGGCCCCGGCGCTGCCCCTGGGAAAGCGCGGCGGGCACAAGTTCGACCATGGCCACGCGCTGGTTCTGAGCGGGGGATTCGGGCGCACCGGGGCGGCGCGGCTCGCGGCGCTGGCGGCGCTGCGGGTCGGGGCTGGTCTGGTGACGCTCGGTGTGCCCGGCGCCGCGCAGATGGAGGTCGCAGCGCAGATCACCGCGTTGATGATGCGCCGGATCGAGGCGGTCGACGACCTTGCGCAGTTGCTCGAAGACCGGCGGCTGAACGCGCTGTGCCTCGGGCCGGGGCTGGGGGCAGAACGCGCGCGCGACCTGGTTCCCGCGGCGCTGGCGGCGGGCCGCGCAACGGTGCTCGACGCCGATGCGCTGAGCGCCTTTTCCGATGCGCCCGACGCCTTGTTCTCGGCGCTGCATCCGGGCTGCGTGCTCACGCCCCATGGCGGCGAATTCGCGCGCCTGTTCCCGGATCTCAGCGCGCAACTCTCCGGGCCTGCGTGGCGGGGCCCCGCGGTGTCGCGCGTGGACATGGTGCGCGCCGCGGCGGCGCGGGCGGGCTGCACGGTGCTGCTGAAGGGGCCGGACACGGTGATCGCCGCGCCGGACGGGGCGGCCGCGGTGCATGCGGCGGCCTACGAGCGTGCGGCGCCCTGGCTCGCGACCGCCGGGGCGGGGGACGTTCTGGCAGGGCTGATCTGCGGGTTGATGGCGCGGGGGGCGGAGCCTGGGCTGGCGGCGCAGACCGCCACTTACCTGCACGTGGAGGCGGCGCGGCACCATGGTCCGGGGCTGATCGCCGAGGACCTTCCCGAGGCGCTGCCCGCCGTCTTGCGTGGATTGGGCGCCTAGGCGGGAGGGCGATCCGCGAGGGTGGGAGGCCGCGTCGGTGGGACCACGGGGCGGGCCGAGGCCAGTTCCAGCCCGTCGCAATATATGATGTGCGCTGCGGCGAAGCTCAGCGCCACAAGCTGGACCGAGTGGCGTCCGGCGGCGCGCACGAAATAGCCGTCGGTCAGCCGATCAAGCGGGACCAGCGCCTGGCTCGCGCCGAAGAGCGCGCTGGCGCGCCAGTCGCGGAGCAGGATCTGCTGCGCGGCGGGCAGCAGCGCCTCGCCCTCGGGCCGCGCATTGCCGAGACTGCCGGCGCGGATCGCCACGAGCGGGAGACGCCGTTTCAGACGCTGCGCGCAGGTGAGTGTCGCGACGCCGCCGTCGCGGGTGATCACGCGATCGCCGGGCGAGAGATATTCCACGGGAAGCGCCCCCTCGAGCGTCAGCACCCGGGTGCCGGCCACAAGGGCATTGAGCACGGGACCGTCCCCGTGAACAGAGTCTATTTGGCGCGCGGGAAGACCCCCGTCGTCGCGCCGGACCGTTTTCGGTTCCATGGGCGCTGTCCTGCTGTGTCACTGCCTCGTTTTTCCAGACCCTACGTCAAGGAGAGGTTAATGTCGCCAGATTTCTCCGGAGCGATTCCCGAGCAGTGATTTTTCCTCTCGCCTCGCCCGTAGCTCTTTGCTAGAGATCCGCCCGATCCGGGTGCCCTGCGCGCCCGAGTGCGGGTGTGGCGAAATTGGTAGACGCACCAGATTTAGGTTCTGGCGCCGCAAGGCGTGGGGGTTCAAGTCCCTCCACCCGCACCAAGTTCACCTTGCTGTTCATCTTCCCGAGATTTCCTGCCGAAACGCTCTCGTGACCCGGCCTCTCTGCCGTCTGAGGTCTGCCGAGGGCGCGCGTCGCTGCGGTCGCCTTTGCAATCTGCGAGCCGATCGCTGCGCGCGCGGCGGCGTTCGTTGGACAGGCTCAGGGCGTGGGGAGGAGTTGTCTGTCGGCGCGGCGGGCTGTGCCCTACGACGGCGCGTGGCGGTGACGCAGGACGCAGTGCACGGGTATGCTCGCGCCGGGGCGGCCAGAGCTCGCGCTGACGATGACGGTATTTTGGCGGGACAGGGAAGGGGCTCTCGACCACGCGGCTTGCGGGAGGGCTCCGCGTCGCTGGCAGGGACTGCGTGGCTGCCTCGCCCCTTGTTGGGAGGCTGGGTCGCGGCGGGGTCCGGCTGGCGGGAGTTGGATGGCTGGCTGGCGTCTGGGCTGGCTTGCTATCTGGCCTGTTGGATAGCAAGCCGAGGCTGGCTATGCAAGAGGGGAGACGCGGAAAAACGCAGAAAATCAATTAGTTGACGGATTTAGTCGGGTAGGTTCAGCCGAGAATTTTTGTCGGACTTTCCGTGCCGAACCAGACACTGCAGGGCGCCGAGGGAGCCATTCGAAGAGGGCCATCCGCCGCGCACAGAACGGATTTTCGCGCTCGCGAGCGCATGCGCGGCGTTGCGGGACGGCCTTCGGTTTTATCCGAGGCTGTGCCGCGCGGCCGCATGTTCGGCGGCGGCTTCCGAGGGGCCAGGCCCGAAGCTCGCAACGGTGACCGGGCGGAGCGCGTCGGGGAAATGATAGACCGCGTTGGCGCAGAAGGGCCCGGCTCCGGAATGGCCGACGGCGCGCCCGGCGTCGCCGCAGCGCCCGGTCATCAGGCCGAGCGCATAGCCGCAGTCGGTCCAGGGGCGGCCCTCGATTGCGCCGCCAAGTGGGTGGCGAGCCTGCATTTGCCGCAAGCTCTCCGGAGCCAGCAGGGCGCCGGTGAACAGCGCGTGCAGCAGGCGGGCCGCGTCGGGCGCGGTGCCGGTCAGGCAGCCGTGATAGACCCATCCGGGATGGTAGCGTTCTGCGCCCTGCCAGAGCACCGGCGCGAAGTCCGCGCGGGTGGTGGCGAGCGACAGGCTCCGCAGCCCTAGGGGCACGGCGATGACGCGGGCGACATGCGGCGCGAGGCTCTCACCCGCCGCCTGCTCGACCAGGCCGCGCACGAGCATGTAGCCGAGGTTGGAATAGGACCACCCAGCGCCCGGCGCGAACAGCCGGCCCTGGGCTATCGTCTCCGCGTAGAGCCGCTCGCGCGGCCAGGGCTCTTCATCCGCCGCCACCGCGGCGCGGTAGCCGGGCAGGGTGAAATAGTCCGGAAGGCCCGCGGTATGATCGAGTAGCTGGCGCAGCGTAAAGCCTGCGTCGCCGGGCGGCCCGTCAGGCAGCCCTGCAATCGGCCGGTCGATCGGCCTGTCGAGGTGCAATGCGCCGGTCTCGACCAGCTTCAGTGCACAGATCGCCAGCACGGTCTTGGTGAAGCTCCAGTAGGGCAGGATCTCGCGGCCCGTGCCGCCGCGCATCTCGGGCGGGCCTTCGGCGATGCGGCAGGTGATGAGCGGCGTTTCGGCGGACATGTTGCCTGCATAGCAGCCGACCCGCCGGCCGCCCAGCAGCATGGCCCGGGGCGCGGCCTGCACGGCAGGCGGGTGCTTACCCTTGCCCGAGAGCGGCGGGGATGCCATATCGCCCGGAACGAATTACGGCAAAAGCAGAGGGGCACGGACCTTATGTTCGATCTGACGGGAAAAAACGCGCTGATCACCGGCGCTTCGGGCGGCATCGGCGGTGCCATCGCCAAGGCGCTGCACGGCGCGGGCGCAACGGTAGGGCTCTCGGGCACCCGCGAGGCGCCGCTGCAGGAGCTGGCCGCGGAGCTGGGTGAGCGCGCCTTCGTGCTGCCCTGCAACCTTTCCGACCCCGAGGCCGTGGCGGCGTTGCCGAAGCAGGCGGCAGACGCGATGGGCTCGGTCGACATCCTGGTGAACAACGCCGGCATCACCCGCGACAACCTGTTCATGCGCATGTCGGATGAGGAGTGGCAGTCGGTGATCGACGTCAACCTCACCGCCAACTTCAAGCTCTGCAAGGGCGTGCTGCGCGGCATGATGAAGGCGCGCTGGGGCCGCATCATCAACATCTCGTCGATCGTCGGCGCGACCGGCAACCCCGGCCAGGGCAACTACGCCGCGGCCAAGGCCGGCCTCGTCGGCATGACCAAGTCGCTGGCCTACGAGGTCGCCTCGCGCGGGATCACCGCCAATGCCGTGGCCCCGGGCTTCATCGAGACCGCGATGACCGACAAGCTCAACGACGAGCAGAAATCCGGCATCATGGGGCAAATCCCCGCGGGCCGCATGGGCACCGCCGATGAAATTGCCGCAGCTGTCCTCTATCTTTCCAGCCCGGAAGCTGGTTATGTCACGGGCGCGACGCTGCATGTGAACGGCGGTATGGCAATGCTCTGACCACGTGCCTTCGGGTGCGGCGGAAAGCGTTTGCCATCCTGCGAGCTTATGCTATAGGCGCGCAGGAACTTTGATCGGGTCGGCGCAGACGCGCCGGTCTGGTCTTTCCCGGGTCTTCCGGGGTTACGTTGCCCGGTTCCGGGCGGATTGAGCAGCCACCCCGCTGGGGCAAGGGCAAAGACGGGTCGAGAGACCCAGACACATTGTGAGGACAGAAGAATGAGCGATATCCCTGATCGCGTGCGCAAGATCGTGGTTGAGCACCTGGGCGTTGAAGAGGACAAGGTGACCGAGAGCGCCTCCTTCATCGACGATCTGGGCGCAGACAGCCTCGACACCGTGGAACTGGTCATGGCCTTCGAAGAAGAGTTCGGCATCGAGATCCCCGATGACGCAGCCGAGACCATCCAGACCTTCGGCGATGCTGTGAAGTTCATCAAAGAAGCCTCCTGAGCTTTTCCGACTCCGTAACCGGAGTTGCAGACGGCGCCCCTCGCGGGCGCCGTTTTGCGTTTGGACGCGCGCTGCGCAAGGCGTGGGGCGGGCGCGAGCCACCGTGGCCGATGTGGCCGCAGATATCGGCGAGGGCGCAGGAGCCCATGCGCCGGGACCAAGTCTCAGCGTCGGCGCCTATGTGAATGTCGCCGGGCCACCTTGGTGCTGGAGTGACTGCGGAGGACAAGCCCCTCGTCCGAGCCCTGACGCGGCGGAGAGGGGGACCGGACTTTCGTGAACGGGTCGCCTGCTATTGCGATGGACGGGAACCCGGCGTGCTTTCCAGGCCCAGCATCAGGTGGTCCACGGCATCGCGCTCATGCACATGCCGATGTGAGACCCGGGACGCCTACGGTTCCGCACCAGAGGGCCTCGTTGCTGCGCCCAAACGCGCCATGGGCCGCGTTTCGCGGAGGTCCTGGACGTGCGCCGCCGGTGTGACGCGATCACGGCAGGCGTCTCTGACCGAATACTTGGCGCCATCCCTTCCGGCATTGCCGCCGCCGCGTTGCTTGCCTAACGTGCCGCAACGTAAGGAGGAGGACCTACATGACCGACAAGACCCCCGACGAGATTCCGGGCCGGACACCCGGCTTCGACACACTCGCCGTGCATGCCGGTGCCGAGCCGGACGCTGCAAGCGGTGCGCGGCAGGTGCCGATCTACCAGAGCACGTCCTACGTGTTCCGCGATGCCGATCACGCGGCGCGGCTCTTCAACCTCGAAGAGGTCGGCTACATCTACTCGCGACTGACCAATCCCACGGTCTCGGCGCTGGCGGCCCGGGTCACCGCGCTCGAAGGCGGCGCCGGCGGCATCGCCTGCTCCTCGGGCCACGCGGCGCAGATCATGGCGCTCTTCCCGCTGATGGAGCCGGGCTGCAATATCGTCTCGTCCTCGCGGCTTTATGGCGGCACCATCACCCAGTTCAGCCAGACCATCCGGCGCTTCGGCTGGTCCGCAACATTTGTCGACACCGACGATCTGGAGGCGGTGAAGGAGGCGATCGACGAAAACACCCGCGCGCTCTTCTGCGAGACCATCGCCAACCCCGGCGGCTACGTGACCGACCTCGGCGCAATGGCGAAGATCGCCGATGAGGCCGGCATCCCGCTGATCGTCGACAATACCACCGCCACCCCCTGGCTCTGCAAGCCGATCGAGCACGGCGCGACGCTGGTCGTGCATTCAGCGACAAAATACCTGACCGGCAACGGCACGGTCACCGGCGGCATCGTGGTGGATTCGGGACAGTTCGACTGGTCCGCCTCGGACAAGTTCCCCTCGCTGTCGCAGCCCGAGCCGGCCTACCACGGGCTGACCTTCCATGCGGCGCTGGGGCCGATGGCCTTCACCTTCCATTCCATTGCGGTGGGCCTGCGCGATCTGGGCATGACGATGAACCCGCAGGGCGCGCATTACACGCTGATGGGCATCGAGACGCTTGGCCTGCGCATGGAACGGCACGTCAAGAACGCACAAGCGGTGGCCGAATGGCTGGAAAAAGACCCGCGCGTCGAGGCTGTAACCTACGCAGGCTTGCCGTCTTCGCCCTGGCACGAGCGGGCGCAGCGCGTCATTCCGAAGGGCGCAGGCGCGCTCTTCACCGTCGCGATCAAGGGCGGATACGATGCCTGCGTGAAGCTGGTGGACAGCCTGCAGCTCTTCAGCCACGTCGCCAACCTCGGCGACACCCGCAGCCTGATCATCCATCCCGCCTCGACAACTCACCGCCAGCTCGAACCCGAGCAGCAGGTGAAGGCCGGCGCCGCCCCCAACGTGGTGCGTATCTCGATCGGCATCGAGGATGTCGCCGACATCATCGCCGATCTCGATCAGGGGCTGGCCGCGGCCACGTCCTGAGATCGCGCGGGACGGCTGGGCGGGTCTGGGCAACAGGGCCGCCCGCGCTGGGTCACCTGCCGCGGCGCGCCGGAGGTCGCCGCTGATCGGCGCATCGGGCTCAGGCGGCTACGTTCGGGCGACAGGTCCGACGGCACGCGGCCGTGCGACGGGGGGCGTAGCTCCGCGCATCATACACCCGAGGCTTGGCTCCCGGGCGCGGCCCAGCCCCTTCTTCTCTTTGAAAATACGCAGGCCCGGCGGCACCGACAGGAATGCCGCCGGGCAGAGGCCGCCCCGTCTCAGCCGGCGATGCGCACGTTGAGCAGCGCGCAGCGCCGCTCTTGCCGGATCACCTTGAGAGCGGCGTCGAGGGCCGGGCGGAGCGCGTCCGGCGTTTCGACGCTGCGCGCCCAGGCGTTGCTGGCTTCGGCCACCTTGCAGAAGTCCGGACTGGGCGCGAGGCCGGTGAGCGGCATGACGTTGGCGCGGCCCGCTGCGCCTTCGGGGTAGAGCCCGGTGACAGAGGCGCGCACGGCGCCCCATTCGGCGTTGTTGAGGATCACGATGAGGATCGGCAGCGCCAGCGCCTCGGCGATCTGGTGGCAGGCCACGGGGTTGGCGAACATGTAGCTGCCATCGCCGAGCGTCGCGACGCAGATCCGCTCCGGATCGGCAAGTTGCGCGCCGAGCGCCGCGGGAAAGGACCAGCCGAGCCCGCCCGAATGCGGCTCCTGGAACCACGAGCGATGCGCGCGGCGCGGCAGCGGGCCGAGCATGGTGCCGAGCTCGGAAAAGACCGAGGAAGGGGCCTCCTGCGCGTCCAGCGCCTCGCCGAGGATGCGGCTGACGGCGGGCTTGGTCAGCAGATCGCCCTGCGGCTGTGCCGCCTCTGTCTGCACCTGCCGGGCGCGCGCCGTGGTCTCGGCGAGCCGGGCGCGGCGGGGCGCGACGTGCGCGCCCTTCGGCAGATCCGCCATGGCCGCGATCAGCGCCGGGATCGTGCGGGCGTTCTCGCCGGTGATCGACAGGTCCGAGCGGAAGTTGCGCACCGGGAAGCGCGAGAAGATCGGGTCGGGGCCCATGTTGGCCACCTTCGCCCCGGCGCGGGGTGCGTGGGCGTCGGGCATCCAGGGGGCGAGGCAGTCGAGGATCAGCACCACGTCGGCCTCGGCCAGCCAGGGACCGGGATCGGCGCCGACGTGGCAGGGGTGGTCCGTGGGAATGGCGAGATGGGTCGCCCACCACGAGCAGACCGCGATGCCCCAGTCGTCGGCCCATTTCGAGAAGGCCGCGAAGCTCTCGGCGTCGCCGGAGCCGCGCTGCGCGATGATCAGCGGGGAGTCGGCCTCGGCCAGCCAGCGGGCAAGCGTGGCGATGGCCTCGGGGTTCGGCGCGGCCTCGGAGGCGACCATGGAGGGGGCGGTATCCAGCCCCTCGGTCGGCACGGGCTCGCAGAGCACCTCGCGCGGGATCGACAGGTAGACCGGCCCCTTGGGGGTGGAATTGGCGATGGCATGGGCGCGGTCCAGCAGGCCGGGGACCTGCTCGGGGAACTTCAGCTCGTACTCCCACTTCGCGGCCTCGCGCACCAGCGCCGCCTGGTCGCGCATCTCCTGTCCCCAGCCGATCGGCACGGTGCGGGCGCCGAAGCGGCCCGCCTCGGTGACCGGGGTGCGGCCCGACATGAGGATCATCGGCACGTGCTCGCAGGCGGCGTTGATCGCGCCGATGGCCCCATTGGCCAGCCCGACATTGGTGTGCAGCATCACCGCCTGCGCCTTGCCGGTCATCAGGTAGTAGCCATGCGCCATGCCCATCGCCGCGTGCTCATGCGGCATGGTCAGCGCCTGCGGCAGCTCGATGCCCTCGGCGGCGGCCTGCGCCAGCCCCTCGATGATCGGCGGGAAGTCGGTACCGGAGTTGGCGAAGACATAGTCCACGCCGAGCGCCTTCAGCCGGGGGAAGATCGCCCCCCCGGCGGTGACGGTGGATTGGTCTGTCATTGTCAGCCTCTCAGCAGGGTTGGCAGCCAGAGCGTGAGCACCGGGAAGGCCAGGACCAGCGCGACCCGCACCAGCTCGGCGCAGAAAAAGGGGACGACGCCCTTGAAGGTTTCGATCATCGGTGTGTCGCGGGCCAGCGCCGAGATGATGAAGACGTTCATGCCGACGGGCGGGGTGATCAGCCCCAACTCGGCGACGATCAGGGCGAGGATGCCGAACCAGACCTTGAGATCCTCGGTGCCCATGCCGAAGCCGGCGGTGTCGGCGGTGGCGTAGAGCCCGCCGTTCAGCTCCACCAGCATCGGCCAGAAGAAGGGGATCACCAGCAGGATCATCGACATGCTGTCCATCAGGCAGCCGAGTAGGATCAGCGCGATCAGGATCAGCACCATGACCATCATCGGGGCCATGCCGCTCTCGGCGATCCAGAGCGCCGCCTGTTGCGGCAGGCCGATGCGGGACATGAAGATCTTCATCAGCTCCGCGCCGAGCAGGATGACGTAGATCATCCCCGAGGTGCGGGCGGTGGACTTCAGCGCGGTGACCATCTCGGAAAGCCCGACCCGGCGCTTTGCAAGGCCGTAGACCCAGACCAGGAAGACGCCGACTGCGGCGGCCGGGGTCGGGTTGAAGAAGCCGCCGTAGATGCCGCCCAGCACCAGCCCGAAGATCACCATGACCGGCAGCAGGCCGAGCGTCGCCGAGATGAACTCTGAGCGCCCCGCCGCGCCGCCCGCGGGACCCGCCGCCGGGCGGATGCGCACGTAGATCGCGATGGTCAGGATGAAGAACAGCACCGCAAGGATGCCCGGCAGCATGGCCGCGGCGAACATGGTGACGATATTGGCCTCGACGATCACCGCGTAGACGATCAGCACCACCGAGGGCGGAATGAGGATGCCCAGAACCCCGCCCGCAGCGAGCGAGCCGGTGGCCAGCGCGCCGGAGTAGTTGTAGCGCTTGAGCTCGGGCAGGGCGACCTTGCCCATGGTCGAGGCCGTGGCCAGCGACGAGCCGCAGACCGCGCCAAATCCGGCGCAGCCGGCGATGGCCGCCATGGCGGTGCCGCCGCGCATCCAGCCGAGCCAGGCGTTGGCGCCGCGGAAGAGCGCGTGGCTCAGCCCCGCGACCGTGGCCAGCTCGCCCATCAGCACAAACATCGGCACGACCGAGAGGTCGTAGATCGAGAATTGCCCGTAGGCGAGGGTCTTCAGCTGGCTAAGCAGCAGCATCGGCCCGTTGATCAGCATGATGCCGACGCCGCCGACGAGGATCATCGCGTAGGCGATGGGAATGCGGATGGCGATGAGAGCGATGAGAACGACCAGCGCGATGACGCCGAGGGTGATGGGATCGCTCATGCCCGGGCCTCCGTCAGGCTTTCGCGGAAGGTGACGGCGGCGGCGGCGATCAGCAGCACCAGCGAGACGAGGATCGGCACGAAGGCCCACCAGATGGGCACCTGCAGGATCGTCGTCGTGTAATTGTAGGCCTTCTGGTCGAGCATCCCGAGGTACATGCGCCACACCAGGATGCCGGCAAAACCAAAGGCGATCAGCGAGGCGAGCGCGCGCAGCACCGCCAGCACCGGGCGGGGGGCGTTCGCGGTGAAGATGTCGGCGGTGACATTGGCGTCGGTGAGCTGGCAGTAGGGCAGGAAGGCGAAGACCGCCACCGCGACGCCCATCTCGGTCAGCTCGAAATCGCCGGGCAGGGGCTTGGCCACCACGGCACCGATGACCGAGGCGACGTTGATCAGGACGATCACCAGCAGGAGGGCACCGCCGAGCAGCGCCCAGAGGGTGACAAGACGTGCGACCGCAGCGGAAACTCCGCTGCGGCCTCCAACTTCCGTGGCGAACATCAGTTGCTCATGCTCGCGTCGGCATTGGCCTCGATCAGCTCGCGGGCCTTGGCGACCATGGCGGCGCCGTCGATGCCCTTGGACGAGACGTCCTCGACCCAGCGGTCCACCACCGGCTCGAGCGCGGCCTGGAAGGCGGCGGTCTCTTCCTCGGTGAGGGTGATGTGGGTGTTGCCGGCATCGGTCGCGACCTTGATGCCGCGCTCGTCGATGTTGCGCCAGATGCGGCCGACCTCGGCCACCCAGTCACGATCCGAGGCATCGCGGAAGGCCTTCTGGACGTCCTCGGGCAGGCTGTCCCAGCGCGCCTTGTTCATCGAGATCTGGAAGGTCGTGGTGCCGAAGCGCGCCTTCTCGTAGCCCTCGATCTGGTACTTGGTCTGATCCTGCAGCTTCAGCGCCGGGATGATCTCCCAGGGGATGAAGGCGCCGTCGACGACTTTCTTCGACAGGGCCTGCGGCAGGTCCGGTACCGGCATCGAGACCGGCGAAGCCCCCAGCGCCTCGATCACCCAGGCCCCGGTGCGGGTCGGCACGCGCAGTTTCAGCCCCTCGAGATCGGAGGGCTTGTGCACCTCGCGGTCGACGGTCTGCATGCCCTGACCTGCGTGCACGTGCAGGAACATCGGCTCCATGCCCTTGTAGTCGTCCTTGAGGTACTCGTCGTACATGTCATAGAGCGCCAGGTTCGCCGCCACCGGGTCGTTGACGAAGACGAAGGGCAGCTCCATCACCTCGGTGCGCGGGAAGAGCCCAGGCGTGTAGCCGTTGACCGTCCAGATCAGGTCGACGACCCCGTCACGCACCTGGTTGACCAGCTCGGGCGGACGCCCGCCAAGGGTCATCGAGGGGTAGATCTCGATCTTCACCTTGCCGCCGGAGTTCTCCTCGACGGCCTTGACCCAGGGCTCGATCATGTCTGTCTGCGCGGGCGACTTGGCGCCGAGCAGGTGGTGCAGCTTGAAGACATGTTCCTGGGCCCAGGCGCCGCCGGCGGCGACGCTCAGGGCCAGGGCCGCAACTGCGGTCTTAGCGAGTTTCAGTTTCATGTTTTTCTCCTCCCGTTTTCAACCGATACGACCGCTCCTCCGGTCAGATCGGGTAGTGCAGATCTCCGTCCTGCGTCGTCATCCAGCGCAGTTCGGTGAACTCGGCGACTCCCCACGTGCCGCCGAAGCGACCGTAGCCTGAATCCTTCACGCCGCCGAAGGGCATTTGCGCCTCGTCATGCACGGTTGGACCGTTGACGTGGCAAATACCACTCTCGATGCGCCGGGCGACCGCCATGGCGCGGGCCTGGTCGCGGCCGAAGACCGCGGCGGACAGGCCAAATTCGCTTTCGTTGGCCACGCGCACCGCCTCGTCGACGCTGCCCACGCGGATGATCGAGGATACCGGGCCGAAGCTTTCCTCGGAGTAGAGGCGCATCTGCGGGGTCACCCCGTCGAGCGCCGCGGCGTTGAGGATGGTGCCCGAGCCGCCGCCGCCGATCAGCCGCGCGCCCTTCTGCACGGCGTCCTCGATGAGGTCGCGGATGCGGTCGGCAGCGCCCATGTTCACGAGGCTGCCGAGCGGCGCCTTGCCCTCGCGCGGATCGCCCGCGGTGAGGCTTTCGACCTTCTCGGCAAAGGCCGCGACGAAGGCGTCGGCGATGCCGTCCATGACGATGATGCGCTCGGTGGACATGCAGATCTGGCCTTGGTTCATGTAGGCGCCGAAACCGGCGGCCGCGACGGCGGCGGGGATGTCGGCGTCATCTAGAACAATGAAGGGGGCCTTGCCGCCCAGCTCCAGCAGCGAGGGCTTGAGGTGGCGGGCCGAGAGCTCGGCGACGATGCGGCCGACGCGGGTCGAGCCGGTGAAGTTCACCCGGCGCACGGCGGGGTGGGCGATCAGCGTCTCGACCAATTCCGGCGCATCCTCGGGCGCGTTGGAGATGGCGTTGACCACGCCCTTCGGCAGGCCTGCCTCCGAGACCGCCTCGAGGATCAGTGCATGGGTGCGCGGGCAAAGCTCCGAGGTCTTCATCACCACGGTATTGCCGCAGGCCAGCGGCGTGGCGATCGAGCGCACGCCGAGGATCACCGGCGCGTTCCACGGCGCCATGGCCAGCACTACACCCGCAGGCTGGCGCACCGCATAGGCCGTCGAGCCGGGGCGGTTCGAGGGTACGATTTCGCCCTTGATCTGCGTCGTCAGGCTGGCGGCTTCCAGCAGCATGTCCGCGGCGAGCATGACGTTGAACCGGGCCCAGGCCTCGGTCGCGCCGATTTCGGCCTTCATCGCCGCGACGATGTCATCGCCGCGTGCGGCGAGCGCCTCGGAGGCCTTGATCAGCAGCTTGCGGCGCTGTCCGGGGGCGACGGCGGCCCACTCGGGGAAGGCCGCGGCGGCGGCATCCACCGCGCGGATCGCGTCGGCCTTGCTGGCGGCGGCGGCGCGGGTCGCCACCTCGCCGCTGACCGGGTTGGCGCGTTCGAATTCGCGGCTGTCCTCTGCGGGGACGTGTGCGCCGTCGATAAAGAGGTTGAGGCTATCCATGCCTGTCGGTCTCCTAGGGTCAGTTCAATTCGTTTTCGAGCGGTTCGCTTGTGCCGCCCAGGAAGGCGCGCTGCACCGCGGGATCGCTCTGCAATTGCTCGGCGCTGCCGCCGCCGACCACGCGCCCGGCTTCCAGCAGGTAACCGCGGGTGGCGAGCGCGAGGCTGGCGCGCACGTTCTGTTCCACGATGAGCAGGGTGAGCCCGGTCTCGCGGATGCGGCCAAGGGCGGCAAACACCTCCTTGGTCACGATGGGGGCCAGCCCGAGGCTCGGCTCGTCGAGCAGCAGCAGGTCGGGGTTCGACATCAGCGCGCGGGCGATGGCGACCATCTGCTGCTCGCCGCCCGACATGGTGCCGACCAGCTGCTTCTGCCGTTCGGCAAGGCGCGGGAAAAGCTCCAGCACCTCGCGGCGACGTTTCTCGGCGCCGCCGCGCGCACGGGCAGGATGGCAGCCGAGCGCGAGGTTGTCGGCGACGCTCATGCGGGCAAAGATGCCGCGCCCCTCCGGCACCAGCGCGATGCCGCGCTCGACGATCTCATGCGCGGGCACCTGGCCAAGATCCTGCCCCTCGTGGCTGATCACGCCGGAGGCCGGGCGGACCACGCCGCCCACAGCCTTCAGCAGCGAAGATTTTCCCGCACCATTGGCGCCGAGGATCACCACGCATTCGCCCTTGTCCACCGCCATGCTCACTCCGCCAAGCGCCGTGTGCTTGCCGTAGGTGATGCGCAGGTTGTCGATCTCAAGCATCCTCTTCTCCCAGGTAGGCGGCGACCACATGCGGGTCCGACAGGACCTGATCCGTGGGGCCGTCGGCGATCAGCGTGCCGGAGTTCATCACCGCGCAGCGCGGGCAGAGCGCGCGCACCGCGTCCATGATGTGCTCGACCATGATGATGGTGATGCCGGTCTGCTCCAGCTCGCGGATGAGCCGGATGCCCTCGTGCAACTCGGTCGGGTTGAGCCCGGCGAGCCATTCGTCGAGCAGCAAGAGCTTCGGTGCCGAGGCCAGCGCGCGTGCCAGCTCCAGCCGCTTCTGGTCGATGTAGGTCAGTTCCGAGGCCTGCTGCCCGGCGCGGGCGTGGAGCCCCACCATGTCGAGGCATTCGGCCACCTGCGTCTTCAGCGCGCGGCCCCAGAGCCGGTCCGGGCCGAAGGCGGCGGGCACCATGACGTTCTCTTCCAGCGTAAGCGAGGGCAGGATCTTCACCAGCTGGAAGGTCCGCGCCACGCCCGACTTGGCGATGCGATGGGGCGGGGCGCCGGTGTGGTCCTTGCCGCCAATGAGCAGCGCGCCTTCGGAGGGTTTCAGCGCCCCGGAGATGAGGTTCATCAGGGTGGTCTTGCCCGAGCCGTTCGGCCCCAGCAGCCCCAGCACCTCGCCACGCTTGACGGTGAGCGACACGCCGTTCACCGCCGTCAGCCCGCCGAAGCGCTTGGTCAGCCCTTGGGTTTCCAGAAGCACGCTCATGCGCTCGCCTCCTTCGCTGCCTTGGTGGTGGAGTTGCCGTTGCCCCGATGGCGGAACTTCTCCAGCGCAGCCAGCACGCCGTCGGGCAGGGCGTAGACCACCGCCATGAACATCAGCCCCAGCAGGATCGAGAAGTGATCGGGGAAGCGCGCCGAGAGCCATTCGAAGAGCAGGAACAGCGGCACCGCGCCGCAGAGCGGGCCCCAGAGCCTCGTCGCGCCACCCAGCAGCGCCATGATCACCGTCAGGAAGCTGACGGTCGGGTTGAAGACGATCGAGGGCTCGACATAGACCCAGCGCGGCGCCTGGATCGCGCCGACCAGCGTGATGATCGTGGCCGAGGCGACGAAGAGCACGAGCTTGGTGCGGGCGAGGTTGATCCCCGAGTGCGCCGCGACGGTTTCGTCGTCGCCGATCACCCGCAGCGCGAGGCCGAGGCGGGAGCGCCGGATCCAGGCCGAGAGCGCCAGCGTCGCCGCGCCGAGCACGAGGAGCTGCCAGTAGATGTGCTTGGCCTCCAGATCGAGGAAGATGTAGCGGCCCAGCGTGCCGGTCACGTTGACCTCGAACCAGGTGATGAGCTGGCGCACCAGTTCGGCGAGGCCGAAGCTGAAGATCACGAAGTAGATGCCCGCGAGCCGCAAGGTGGAGAGCCCCACCAGCAGCGCCATGGTGGCGCCGATCCCGGCGGCGGCGAGCAGCACGAGCGGGTAGGGCAGCACCTCGTTCAGCACCGCGACGGTGTAGGCGCCGACGCCGAAGAAGGCGACCGTGGCCAGCGAGATGTAGCGTGTCGGTCCCGAGAACATCGCCCAGGAGGTGGCCAGCGTCACGTAGCCCGCGAGGCCGACCAGCATGCCGGTGCCATAGTCACCGAAGACCATCGGCAGGGTGGCGAGCGCCGCCAGCGCGAGAACCGCAAGAAGATAGCGCATCGGATCAGCCCCCCGCCTTGCCGAAGAGCCCCGTCGGCCGCCAGAGCAGCACGGCAAGGAACATCGTGTAGGTGGCGGCCATGGTCAGGCCGGGGTCGATGAAGGCGGCGACGAAGGTCTCCGCCAGGCCCAGCAGCAGTCCGGCGATCAGCGCGCCGAGGATGTTGCCGACGCCGCCCATGATCACGACGATCAGCGCCTTCATGGTGAAGACCACGCCGTCCGTGGCCGAGAAGGTCTGGAACATCGATACAAGCGCGCCTCCGGCGGCGGCCAGCGCCCCGCCGAGCGCAAAGCCTTGGCGGCCCAGCTTGCCCACGTCGATGCCGACGAGGTAGGCCGAGTCCGGGGCCAGCGCCACGGCGCGCAGTGCGCGGCCCCAGCGAGTGCGGATCAGCATGGCGTAGAGCCCGAAGCCGATGACCAGAGAGACCACGAAAGCGATCAGCCGGTTGGCGGCAATGGTGGTGCCGAGGATGCCGATCCCCTGGTTGAGATAGCTGTAGGAGGTGAAGTCGCTGCCGAAGGTGACCAGCATCAGCCCCTGCACGACGAAGAGAAGGCCGAAGGTCGCAAGGATCGTGTCGACCTCGAGCCGGCCTCCGCCGCCGGACCGCTTGATCAGCGGGCGCATCATGACGGTGTGGATGATCCAGCCGAGCGCGTAGCCCAGCGGCACGACGATGAGCAGCCCCCAGAGCGGGCCGAGGCCCCAGCTGGTGAACATCATTGTCACCGCGAAACAGGCGAGCAGCATGAATTCGCCATAGGCGAGGTTCATGATCCGGGCGATGCCGTACTGCAGCGACAGACCCAGCGCCAGAAGCGCGTAGGTACCGCCGAGCACGAGCCCGAGAAAGAGTGTGGAGAGAAACATCTAACGTCCCAGTTCGGATGCCGCTGCGGGCATCGGGGTGGGGCGGGCGCAGGGCCCGCCCCCGTGGAGTGCCCAGTGGTTTACCACTCGGGTTTCGGGATGACCGGGGCGGCCGCGCCCTCGCGGTCGGCGGGGCTCACGGCAACGAAGTGCTCGCCCTGCCACTGGCCGACCCACCAGAGCTTGCGCAGCTGGTTGTCCTCGAGCGTCACCTCGCCGATCACCGTGTCGAAGGTGCCGGTGGACAGCTCGCCCGCCAGCGCCTCGTGGTCGAGGCCGACGCGCTTCACCGCCTCTTCGAGCATTTCCAGCGAGGCGTAGGTGATCGCGCTCGCCCAGCTGTCCGGCGGGTTGCCGATGACCGAGGTGTGCTTGGCGAAATATTCCTCGATCGCCGGGCTCATCGCGTCGACGCCGCCGATGGACATGACGCCTTCCTGCTTGCCCTCGGCGATCTTGCCGTAGATCGGGAAGGCGCCGCCGACACCGATGTAGAAGACCTTGGGGTTGAAGCCGGCGGTCATTGCCTGCTTGGTCACCCCGAAGCTGCCCGGCGGGTAGGAGAAGGCAACGAAGCTGTCGGCGCCCGAGCCCTGCACCTCGTTCAGGATGGCGGCAAAGTCCGAAGTGCCGAGCGGGTAACTCTCGTCATAGACCAGATCGAAACCGGCCTCCTCGAAGGCGGGGCGGGCCGCCTTCACGAGGTCGATGCCGAAGCCGTCGGCGACGGAGATCATCGCCACCTTGTCGTTGATCGTGCCGGCTTCCTTGGCGGCGGCCAGCGTCTCGACGAGGGCAGTGGCGTAGTCATGCCCGCCGCCGAGCATCCAGAACGAACGGTCCCAGCGCTTGGCGAACTCCGGGGCCATGTCGGTTACCGAGGTCACCGCCAGCTGCGGGTAGCCGAAGCGGTCCATCAGCGGCGCGATGGCGAGGTTGCCACCGGTGCCCCAGGGCGGCAGGATCAGGTCGACCTTGTCCTGCGTCGCGAGTCGCTCGATGGCGCGCACGAGGTCCTCGGCGCTGGAGCGGTCGTCGTATTCCACCACCTCGATCGGGCGGCGCGAACCGTCGGGCATCTCGAGCCCGCCAGCCTCATTCACTTCCTTCACCCAGAGCTCGTAGTTGGGGATCGTGGTGATGCCCGCGCCGGTGGCGTTGGGGCCGGACTTGGAGACCGCGTAGCCGATGGTGACCGGGTCTTCCTGCGCGGCGAGCGGCGCGCTCAGCGCGAGGGCCGAGACCATAGCAAGCGGCACGGCGCGCAGCACGGCGCGCCTCGTGTTCTGTGACATGTTGTCCTCCCGTTTGATGCCTTGACAGCATCGCGTTGCGCCACACGCGTCCCTCTCCCCGAGGCGTCCTGTGGCGGGTGACGGAAAAGGTATCTGAAAAATTCGTTGATAAAATGCACGTATGAGTGGATGAATTGTACACATACGTCCCAAAGCGCGCACAATTCATGAGCATGATGAAAACTTTCCCGCTTCGGCCCTCGGCGCATCACGGCATCACCGCGCATGAGATCCGCAGCCCGCTGGCCGAGACGACCTATGGGTTGCGCACCGAGAACGCCTGTTTGCTGGTGCTGCAATCGGGTCGGGGGCGGGTGCTGAGCGGCGCGCGCGACATGGCGCTGGAGGCGCCGCGCTTCGTCTGGCTCGCGCCGGGGCGCGAGGGGACCCTGAGGCTGTCGCCGGGCAGCCGAGGCGAACTGGTGACGTTGACCAAGGGCGCGCTGTCGCGGGTGCTGCCGGGGTCTGCTTTCGGAGACGAGCTCAGCCAAGTGCTTGCCGCCGACCTGTCGGTGCCGCTGGGTGAGCAGCGCGAGCGCGTGGTGCGGCGGCTGGCCGAGCTGCGCGAGGAGTTGGCCGAGAGCGCGCCGGGGGTCGAGATCATGGCGGGACACATGCTGTCGATGCTGCTGGTCCAGCTCTGGCGCGGGGTGAAGGAGGGGCGCGCGCGTCCCGACGTGGCGACGGGCGGGCTGGTGCAGGGCTTCGTGCAACTTGCGGGCCTGCACCTGCGCGAGCACTGGGAGGTGGGTGACTACGCGCGGGCGCTGGGTGTGTCGCGCGACCGGCTGGCGGGGGCGGTGCGCCGGGCCACCGGGCGCTCGCCGCAGACCTGGCTGCACGAGGCGCTGCACCGCGAGGCCGCGGAGTTGCTGACCAACTCGGGGCTGCAGGTGGCACAGGTGGGGTTTCGGTTGGGGTTCTCGGACCCGGCCTATTTCAACCGTTTTTTCAAAAGGATGGAGGGCGTTCCTCCAAGCCGGTTCCGGCGGCGGATGGCCAAGCGCAGCGCACCGTCGACCTCCTATGCGGCCTGGCCGTGAGGCGCCGGGTTTGATCTTGGAGGGCACGGGGCGGCCAGCCCCGGGCCGCGCCCGACCCTCCCCCCGGGAGGGCGCATTTGCGATGCCCGTTTCAGCGCGCGCCTCGTGCGGGCCGGAGGGATAAAGCGTCTCTCACATACGGCCCACCCAGGCTCGGGCGGGTCCCTCCACCCTGGAGGAGAGGTCAGGCCCGCCGCCGCCGTCCGCCGCGGCGACCGCCACGTGCCTCGCCGCCAGCGTCCTCGCCCTTGTTCATCGCGATCCAGGCGCTGCCATGCGGGTCCTGGTTGACCAGAAAATTCGCGGCGCGGATCGCCGTCATCTCTGCGCCGGGACCAGCGGTCAGCGACCCCAGTCCGAAGAGCCGCACGAAGTCGGCGTCCTCCATCGGCGGCAGCATCACCCCGGCGGCCTCCAACTCGGCCTTCTTGGCGGCGATCTTTGTCTGCGTCACCGGCATCGCCACCGGATTCATGATCGCCGAGGTCATCCCTGCGCCGATCGCCATGGGCAGGAAGGCGGTGTTGATCCCGTGCCGGTTCGGCAGACCGAAAGAGATGTTCGACGCGCCGCAGGTGGTGTTCACCCCCAGTTCCTCGCGCAGCCGCCGCACCAGCGCAAAGACCTGCTGCCCGGCGCTGGCCATGGCGCCTACCGGCATGACCAGCGGATCGACCACGATGTCCTGCGCGGGAATGCCGAAATCCGCCGCGCGCTCGACGATCTTGCGCGCCACGGCGAAGCGCACGTCGGGGTCCTCGGAAATCCCGGTGTCGTCGTTGGAGATCGCCACCACCGGCACGTTGTATTTCTTTACCAGCGGCAGCACGCGCTCGAGCCGTTCTTCCTCGCCGGTGACCGAGTTCAGGAGGGGGCGGCCCTCGGCGGCCTCGAGTCCGGCCTCCAGCGCGCCGGGCACCGAGCTGTCGATGCAGAGCGGCACGTCGACGATGCCCTGCACCAACTCGATCATCTGCCGCATCAGCGGCGGCTCGGTCAGGTTCGGGTCTGGGTTGGAGTTGTAGACCACGCCCGCGTTCACATCGAGCACCGCCGCCCCCGCCGCCACCTGCGCCAGCGCATCGGCGACGACGGTGGAGAAATCCCCGGCCTCGAGCTCCGCCGCCAGCTTCTTGCGGCCGGTGGGATTGATCCGCTCGCCGATCACGCAGAAGGGCTGGTCGAAGCCCATGATCACGGTGCGGCTCTTGGACTCGAGAACGGTGCGGGTCATGGGCTCTCCTCCCTGGGATGTGGTCTTGGGTCTCTGGTCTATTCCAGTCTGTTCAGCAGCTCCGCGAGCGCGGGGTCGGTGTAATCGGTGATCACGATCTGTGCCCCGGAGGCCTGCAATTGCGCGACGCTGAGGCCCGACGAGCGGATGCCCACCGTGTGTGCGCCCGAGGCAGCTGCCGCGCGCATGCCCGAGGGGCTGTCCTCGAAGGCGATGCAGGCCTCCGGCGCCAGATCGAAGGTCCGCATGGCCGCGAGATAGGGCTCGGGGTCGGGCTTGGCGCGGGTGCATTCGTCGCCGATCACCAGCAGTTCGATCCGTTGGCGCAGTCCGATCGCGCCGAGCATGGCCTCGGCGTTGACCCGCGGCGCGTTGGTGACCACCGCGATGCGCCAGCCGCGCGCCTCGGCGTGATCCAACAGAGCCTCTGCGCCGGGCATGGGGGCGTGCCCCTCGACGAGCCGGTCGCGGAAGCGCGTCTCCTTGAGTTCCGAGAGCGCGTGGGCGTCCTCGCCGGGGAAAAGCTCGGGAAAGCTGTCGAGGTTGTGGCGGCCGTGGATGTCCGAGAGGTACCCCGCCTCGGTCAGCTCGCGGCCGCGCTCTGCATAGAGGTCCCGGAAGACCTCGAAGTGCAGCGGGTCGGAGTGGAGAAGTGTGCCGTCGAGGTCGAAGAGGAGTGCCTTGATCATGCCGGTCCCTTGCGCGTGTGTTGCCCGACGGACCGCGTTCTCAGACGGCCCGTGCGGCCGGCTGCGCGGCGTCACCGCCATGGCGGGCGGCCCAGTCCGTCGCCGCAGGGATGCCCCCGAGCGGGAAGAGATGCAACTGCGCGATGGGCAGATCGGGCTCGGCGGCGCAGGCGCGGGCGATCTCGGCAACAAACTCGGTGGGTTCGTAGGGCAGCATCAGCTTGCTGACGTCTCGGGCGCGTTTCTGCAGCACCTTGAGCGAGGGGCCGACGCCGCAGGTGACGGCAAAGCGGATCAGCGTCTGCAGCTTGGCAGGGCCGGCGACGCCGAGGTGGACGGGCAGGGCGATGCCCTCGGCGCGCAGGCGGCGCGCCCATGCCAGCACCGGAGCGGCGTCGAAGGCGAACTGCGTGACCAGCCCCATCTGCGCGTCGCTCCGCTCCGCGAAGGCCTGCTTCCAGCGCAGCGCCTGCATCACCGCGCGGTCCGAGCCGTCGGGGTCGATGTCGCGGCTGCCCTCGGGGTGCCCGGCGACATGCAGCCGGGTGAAGCCCGCGCGATCGAAAAGCCCGGTTTCCAGCAGCTGCATCGACGAATGGAAGGCGCCGCGCGGTGCGGGAATGCCGCCGGCGAGGATCAGCCCTTCGGTGACACCGGCCTCGCCCCGGTAGCGGGCGATCCAGTCGGCGAGGGTGGCGGCATCGAGGATCGAGCGCGCCGGAAAATGCGGCATGACGCTGTAGCCATCGGCGGCGAGGCGGGCGGCGGTGGCCACCATCTCCTCGATCGGGGTGCCGTCGATATGGGCGATGTAGACGCGGGTGCCTTCGGGCAGCAGGGCGCGGAAGTCGCCGACCTGCGCTGCGGTGCGCGGCATGACCTCGATCGAGTAACCCTCGAGAGCGGACGGGGGCAGGTGCGGCAGGGCCGGGCGCGGGCGGCGGAAGTTCAGCAGCTTCATCGGGGTCCTTTCGCGTGGTCCGGGCGCTCTGCCCAGCCGTCCTGTTCCACCAGCGCGGCAAGCCGCTCCGGTCCGTAGTCTTCCTCCAGCCGGGCAGCCAGCGCCTCGGCGATCTCTTGCGGGGCGCCATCGCGCGGCGCATCCGGGGCGCGGCGCCAGGCGTCGAGATAGGCATCGCTCTCTCGCGCGCCGCTGCGCATGGCAGCACGGTCGATGGCGGCCTCGAAGCGGGCGGGGAGCACGCGCTTGGCGGCCCTGCGCCCGGTTCCGGCGATCACCTGCGCGGGGATGTCCCGCCAGTAAAGGATGGTGATCTCGGTCATGCCGCCCTGGTCCGCTTTGCCTGTCTTGTCCAGTCTAGACGTGGCGGCGGCAGGCGCGGGGTCGGTTTTCGACGGCATGGGGTCCGAGAGCGACGCCGGGGCGGGTCAGCCCGGGCGGCGGAGCGTGACGCCCGGCATGTCCGCCAGCCGCTGCAGGTCGGCGCGATACCGGTCCCGCTGCGCCTCCAGCACGGCGTCGGGCAGGTCAATCAGCGGGCGCGGCGCGGCGGCCCCGGCGTGGTCTCGGATGATCGCCGCCACCTCGTCGGGGGAGAGCTTGCGCCCCGCGCGATGCGCCTCGAGCAGGGCGAAGCAGGCGGCATCCCCGGCGCTGGCGTTGACCGGGGCCGCGGGCTCGTCCCAGCCTGCCTCGGGCAGTTCGGGGCAGAGCGCGCGCAGGATCGCGGTGCGGCTGGGGCGGTCCTCGTGGGTGAAGAGTACGATTTCGTCGGGGTCCAGCGCGCGGCGGAGGTTGGCCACCAGCTCGGGCCAGCCGCGCGTCGCGGGCCAGATCTCGCGGGCGTAATGCTCGAAAGGCTGCAGCGCCCGGAACTCCAGCCGCTTGCGGTAGACCGAGATCGCCTGCGCCTCGTAGCTGCGCAGCACCAGCACGACCCGGCGCACCGGCGCGGCGAGATGCTGGCGCAGGAATTCAAGTCGCGGCCCGGCGGCGGCGTAGGGGGCCTTGGCGATCACCGCGTTGAGCGCGCCGATCAGGTTCTCCTCGGAGATCAGCACGGCGGGGCGGCGGTTCAACCCGTGGCGGCGGAGCGTGCGGGCGAGCTGCCGGCCATGGCGCTTCATCTCGTCGGTGCCGAAGTGGCGGGGCGGCGGCAGGCGCAGGCGCAGCGTCTCGGTGCCCGCGCCGTCGCGATTGGAAAAAGCGGGGGTGAGACCGGCCGCTTCGAGCCGTTCGAGATTGGCCGCAAGGAACTGCTGGAACGCTCCGGTGCCGGTCCTGTGCAGGCCGAGGTGCAGGTAGAAGCCGGGGGGCAGATCACTCATCAGGCAGAACCGGGACTGGGGACATCGGCAGGGCGGGCGAGGCCCGGCAGAGCCTAGTCACGCCGCGCTCAAATTATCAAGCGGCGGGGCTGTCGATGCAGCAGAGTCCCTTGCCTCCCGATGATGCGCCGCGTATCCTGAGCGCAACAAGATATACGGAAAGGCGCAGAACATGGCGCCAAGGCGTCCCAGAGGTGCGGGCGCTTTCCCGAAGCCGGTAGAGAGCCCCGCGCCGAACAAACCCGATCCGAATGCGCTCTATGCGGCGCTGGATCTGGGGACCAACAGTTGTCGCATGCTGATTGCCCAGCCGAAGGGCAGCCAGTTCCATGTGGTCGACTCGTTTTCCAAGTCCGTCCAGCTGGGCCATGGGCTCGAGCGGAGCGGGCGGCTTTCGCGTGCCTCCATGACGCGCACTGTCGCCGCGCTGCGCGTCTGCCAGCAGAAGATCCGTCGCCACGAGGTGACGCGGATGCGGCTGGTGGCGACCGAGGCCTGCCGGAGGGCGAAGAACTCCCGCGACTTCATCCGCCAGATCAAGCGCGAGACCGGCCTCGAGATGGAGATCATCCAACCCGAGGAGGAGGCCCGCCTGGCGGTGATCTCCTGCGCGCCGCTGGTCTCGACGCGCACCGAGCAGCTCTTGGTGGTGGACATCGGCGGCGGCTCGACCGAGCTGGTGTGGATCGACCTCTCGTCGGTGCCGCACCGCGACCGGCCTCGGGCGATCATGCGGCTGCATTCCGGGTTCCACCCGCCCGAGAGCCCGTTTCCGGCGGCCAAGGTGGTCGACTGGATCTCGGTGCCACTGGGCGTGGCGACTCTGCGCGACCAGTTCAACGACGTGCAGGACGACGCTGCGCGCTACGCGCTGATGAGCTGGTTCTTCGAGGAGAACCTCTCGGAGTTCGCGCCCTACAAGGACGCGCAGAGCCGCGAGGGGTTCCAGATCATCGGCACCTCGGGCACGGTGACCACCGTGGCGGCCTCGCACCTCGGGCTGCGCCGCTACGACCGCACCAAGGTCGACGGGCTGCGCATGTCCTCGGACCAGATCGAGGCGGTGATCGGCAAGTACCTCGAGATGGGCCCAGCGGGTCGTCGGCGCGATCCGCGCATCGGCCAGGACCGTCAGGCGCTGATCATGTCGGGCGCGGCGATCCTGCAGGCGCTGCTGCGCATCTGGCCCACCGACCGGCTGTCGGTGGCCGACCGCGGCCTGCGCGAGGGGCTGCTCTACGCGCAGATGTCGGTGGATGGCGTTCTGGAAGACGGGCCGTTATAGGGGCGGCTGAAACTCCGGCAGGGGGCGCTGCCCCCGTCCGCTGATGCGGACTCCCCCGGGATATTTTCATCTAGACGAAGAGCGGGACGATGGCGAAGAAACCTGACGGCAAGAACACATCGGGACGTGGCCAGCGCGACCTCAAGGTCAAGGTGAAGTCGGCGCGTGGCCGCAAGCTCAGCTCGACCCGCTGGCTGCAGCGGCAGCTGAACGATCCTTATGTGAAACGCGCACAGGCCGAGGGCTATCGCGGCCGGGCGGCCTTCAAGATCCTCGAGCTGGACGAGAAGTTCCGCTTCCTCGTGCCCGGCGCGCGGGTTGTCGACTTGGGCTGCGCCCCCGGCGGCTGGTGCCAGGTGGCGGTTCCGCGGGTCAATGCGCTCGGCGAGAGGGCGGGCAAGGCGGTGGGCACCGTGCTCGGGGTCGACCTGCAGGAGGTGACGCCGATCGCCGGCGCCGAGATCCACCAGCTCGACTTCATGGAAGATGGTGCCGACGACAAGGTCAAGGAATGGCTCGGCGGCAAGGCCGACGTGGTCATGTCCGACATGGCGGCGGCTTCCTCCGGGCACAAGCAGACCGACCACCTGCGGATCATCGCGCTCTGCGAGGCGGCGGCCTATCTCGCCTTCGACGTGCTGGAGGAGGGCGGCACCTTCGTCGCCAAGGTTCTGGCGGGCGGGGCCGAGGGCTCGCTGCAGCAGATCCTCAAACAGCGCTTCGACAAGGTGGCCAACGTGAAGCCGCCGGCGAGCCGATCGGATTCCTCCGAGAAATTCGTCGTGGCCACCGGGTTCCGCGGCTGATCATTGCCGGGGCGCGGCGGGCCGCTTGCGGGCCGCGCCGCGCTGCGACAGGCTGCGCGCAATACGATCCCGAAGCGATCCCGGAGCCCGTCACCATGTCCCTTTTTCGACCTCGACCGCGGCTCACCGTGCTGCTCGGCGCGGCGCTGCTCGCCGCCTGTTCGGCCAAGGCGCCACCCGCGCCCGAGGATATTCCCCTGCGCAACCCGACCGCGCCGGTCGGCTCGCAGGCGGATGCCGGACTGGCGCGGTTGCAGGGTGGCTGGATCGTCACCGAGGGCGCCGGCATGACGCCGGGCGCGCGCATAGAGATCAGCGCCGCCGAGATGCGTGTCGACGGCGTGGCGCTGCCGCTGCAGGAGGAAACGCCCGGTCGGCTGCGGGTCGGCGGCGAAAGCCTCTGGGTGTATTGGGTCGACGCCGACAACCGGACGGCCGTGATCGGCGCCCCTGGCGGCGGGCGGGTCTGGATCATGGATCGGCGCGGCACCCCGGGCGAGCGGCGCGCCGCGGCGCATGAGATCCTCGACTGGTACGGCTACGATCTGTCCCGGCTGCGGGGCGCTTGAGCGCCGTCCAGCGTGCGGGGCTGCGGCATTGTCGGGCGACCGCGACGTCTCGGCGATTTGGGAGTCGGGTTTTTCTCGCAATGCACAGGGCGTTCGGGTGTCATTGACCGCGCAGAAACCGGGGTCTTTCCATGTCCACGGCACTGACCCGAAGCCTTGCTCCGCGCACGATCGCCCTGATCGGCGGCGCCGCCGATCTCTCGGCGGTGATCTTGAGCCTGCGCGAGAGCGGCTACCCCTGGGAGATACGGCCGATCACGGATGAGGTGCGGGAGGTCGCGGGCATAGCCGCGGTGTCCACGATCGCGGAGCTGCCGGAGGCGCCGGACCTGGCCTATGTCGCGCTGCACGGCGCGGCGCTGAACGCCGCCCTGGAAGCGCTGGCCGCGCGCAGGGCGGGCGCCGCGGTCTGCCCCGCCATCGCCGGGCTGAGTGAAATCAGCCCTCCGCCGCTGCCGATCTTCGCCGGTGGGCTGTTGTCGCCGGCGGCACGGCTGCCGTTCTGGCCGGGGGTGGCGCCGCTGCAGCCGGTGCCGCGCGGCGCGGCGGTGCTGCTGTCGGACCCGCAGCGCCTCGGCGGGGTCCTGTCGCTGCGCCACGGGTTGCCGCTCTCCTTCGTGCTGCCGGTCGCGGGTTGGGACGGCGCCGGTCTCGCGGCGCTCGCGGCGGAGATGCTGGCCGATGAGAGGGTCACGGCGTTGGCGATACAGGCGGACAGGCTGGCGCCGCCGGGGGAGGTTCTCGAGCTTGGGCGGCTGGCGCAGAAGCACGGCAAGGCGCTGATCTTCTGGACGCCGCACCTCGGTCCGGGGCCCGCGGCTCTGCTGCGGCGGGCGGGGCTGTCGCATGTGGCGCGTCCCGCCGCGCTGGTCGAGGCGCTGTGGATCCTGCATCTGGTCGGTCCGCTGCCGGCCAATGCCCTGTCGGTCACCACCTTCGGGCCGGGGCTGGCGGACTGCGCCGGCGATCTGGCCGCGCGCTACGGGCTGCAGCTTGCGCCGCTCAGCCCGTTGCAGGAGGAGGCGCTGCGACGGGAGGTGCCGCAGGGACGCGCGCCGGACAACCCGCTCGACGCCAGCGGGCTGCTCGAGGACCGCGAACAGCGGCTGGCCAGGGTGCTCGCGGAGATGATGGCAGGTGCGGCGGTGCTGTCGCTCGGGGTGATCTACAATGCCGGCGATGCTGGCTGGGCGCGCGCGCGGCAGGCGGCGGCGGCGGCACGGGCGCGGGTCGGCATGCCGCTGGCGCTGCTGGCGCCGAACCGCGCGGAGATGACCGAGGCCCGCTCGCAGGCCCTTCTCGGCGCCGGGGTGATCCCGCTTGCCGGGTTGAAATCGGCGCTCGCGGCGCTGCGTGCGACCATCGAGATCGGCTCGCAGGCGCCCGGCGGTGGCGATCTGCTGATGCCGGCGGACGCGGCCACCGACCTGCTACGCCGCAGCGGCGCGGAGGTGGCGGATGCGCTGGGGATCGCGCTTTGCGCGCCGCAGCGGCGGGGCGAGGCGCTTCGGCTGCTGCTGAGTTCATCGCCCGACTTCGGTTACCTGGTCGAGCTGATCGGGCCGGAGGGGGCGCGGGTCTCGGCCCTCTTGCCGCTCACGCCGCGGGCCGCCCGGGAGATGGCGCGGCAGGTGGGCGGCGCGGGCTGCGAGACGGCGCTGGTGCCGGTGCTCATGGCGGTGCAGGATCACGTCGCGGCGTCGGAAGGTGCGGTCGCGGGGCTGGAGATCGTGCTGGAATTGCGCGACAACTCGTCTGCGTGCGCCCGAAGCATCGAGCTTCGTAGCTGGCGCAGCGCCTGAGAGCTGGACAAGAGGACCCCCGAATGAGCGATGCAAAGACCTTCCTGACCGGGCTTTTCGAAACCGCGGTGGCCGCCGCCGACCCCGATCAGGCGCTGCGCGCGGCGCTGCCGGACCGGCCGGAGGGGCGCACGGTGGTGATCGGTCTCGGCAAGGGCGCGGCGCAGCTCGCGCGGGCCTTCGAGACGTTCTGGGACGGCCCGCTGGAGGGCGTGGTGGTCACCCGTTACGGCTACGCGGTGCCCTGCGAGCAGCTCCGGGTCATGGAAGCGGCGCACCCGGTGCCCGACGCGGCGGGGCTCGAGGCCAGCGCGGCGCTGTTCGAGGCGGTCTCCGGGCTGACGGAAAAGGATCTCGTGGTCGCGCTGGTCTGCGGCGGCGGCTCGGCGCTGCTGCCGGCCCCGCCCGAGGGGCTCACGCTGGCGGACGAGCAGGCGCTGAACGAGGCGCTGCTTGCCTCCGGCGCGCCGATCGGGGTGATGAACGCCATCCGCAAACACGCCAGCCGGATCAAGGGCGGGCGGCTGGCGGCGGCCTGCGCCCCGGCGAAGGTGGTCAGCCTCGTCGTCTCTGACGTGCCGGGGGACGATCCGGCGCAGGTGGCCTCTGGGCCGACCGTGCCCGACGCGGTGGACGCCGGCACGGCACTGGCCATGGTCGAGGCGTGGAACATCGCCCTGCCGGAAAACATCCTCGCGCATATGCGCAGCGCGGCGGCCGCGGCACCCGCGCCCGATGATCCCTGTTTCGCGCGCAACGAGGTGCATGTGATCGCCTCGGCCCGGCTGTCGCTGGAGGCGGCTGCGGCGAAGGCCGAGGCGGCGGGCATTCCGGCGGTGATCCTGTCGGACGCGATGGAGGGCGAGGCGCGCGACGTAGGCCGGGTCCATGCTGCCATGGCGCGCGAGGTCGTCGCGCGCGGCCGGCCCTTCGCTGCGCCGGTGGTGATGCTCTCGGGCGGCGAGACCACGGTGACGCTACGCGGCAAGGGCGGGCGCGGCGGGCGCAACACCGAGTTCCTGCTGGCCTTCGCCCATGCCATTGACGGCGTCGAGGGTATCCACGCGCTGGCCGCCGACACCGACGGGATCGACGGCACCGAGGACAACGCCGGGGCGTTTGCCGATGGCTCCAGCGCGGCGCGGCTGCGGGCGGCGGGCGGCGATGCCATGGCCGCGCTGTCGCGCAACGACGCCTGGGGCGCCTTCGATGCGATCGGCGACCTCTTTGCGCCCGGTCCGACCGGGACCAATGTGAACGACTTCCGCGCGGTGCTCATCAAGGGGGGCTGACAAGGTCCTTCGAAGGACCTTGCAAAAGCCTTCGAAGGCTTTTGTTCCAGCGGGTTGCACCGTCATGGCAACGTCACTGGCGTGTCACGAATCCGTGACGCCCCGGCGTCATCCTATACCTGTCGGGGCAAGGGGACGTTCCGGCGCGCTGCAACCCGGGGACTCCTGCCATGATGGTCATCGACCCATTCCGCTTCGTGCTGTCCTGCTGCTTCCTGCCGGCACCGAACGGGCTGCTGGCCCAGATCTTCCGCCGCGCCGACCGCTGACGCCGTCCGGGCCGGGCCCGGCCCGGGTGCCGGTGGATGCCGCGCTTTCGCCTCCACACGGGTGAATTGGCACAAATCCGCGCAACTCCGCGAACCAAACCGCTTGCGAAGCCCATCGGAAGGTGGAGAATTGTCCGGACCTGCCCGGACCGCGCCGCATGGCCTCCGGGCGGCCCGGTCCACGGAAGGAGAGCGGCGATGATCCCCGTGCTCGATTTCGACGATCTCGACGACGACCCCGAGGGTTTTGCCTTCGCGCTCGGACAGGCCTGCCGTGAAGACGGGTTCTTCATGCTGACCAATCATCCGGTGCCGGAGTCCCTCATGGCCCGGGTCTTCGCGGCCTCGGCTGCCTTCTTTGCGCAACCAGAGGCGGTAAAGGCGCCGCTGGCGATCTCGGGCAATCCGCGCAACCGGGGCTGGGCGCACGTCGGCTCCGAGCAGCAGGACGGAGCCGATCATCCCGACCGGAAGGAAGCCTTCAACATCGGTCTCGAGCTCGCGGCCAACGACCCGCGCGTGGTGGCGGGCGAGCCGTTCCGCGGGCCGAACCTCTGGCCCGACGTGCCGGACTTCCGCGACGCGATGCTGGCCTATTACGCCGAGATGCTGGCGCTTGGGGTGAAGCTCCACGAGGCGGTGGCGACGGATCTCGGGGTGCCGCCGGATTTCTTCGTGCCGCATTTCACCGAGCCAATGGCGACGCTGCGGCTGCTGCGCTACCCGCGTGGCACCGGCGCGGCGGACGAACGCGGGGCCTCTGCGCATACCGATTACGGCGCGCTGACCCTGCTGGCGACCGATGGCGAGCCGGGGTTGCAGGTGCGCCCGCGCGGCGGGCACTGGATGGACGTGCCGCAGCTGCCGGGGGCGCTGATCGTCAATATCGGCGATTGCCTGATGCGCTGGACCAACGACATCTACGTCTCGACCACCCACCGCGTGCTGCCGCCGTCGCGCACGCGGCATTCTGTGGCCTTCTTCCTCGATCCGAATCCCGAGAGCGTGATTGCCGCTTTGCCGGGCACCGGGACCCCGGTTTATCCGCCCGTGCGGGCCGTGGACTACCTGCGCTCGCGACTCGAGAGCACGGCGCTCGACGCGTCAAAGGACGAGACGGCTACGGCGCAGGTCGCGACAGATCGGGCGGCGGGAATCGCCTCCTGACCTTGGCTCGGCTGGTCCTTGGGATCAGTCCTCGAGTGGGCGCTCGTGCAGCAGGAAGCCGATGACAGAGGCCAGCGCAGCGCCGGCGGAGGCGATGAAGAACACCGGGTGCAGTGCCGCGCTGAAGCCGTCGATGATCGCCTGCTGCTGATCGGCGGGCAGGGCGTGGACCATCTCGGCGCTCATGCTGCGGATGCCGCCGCCCATGCCCTCGGGCAGGTGCCCCTCGAGGTTGCGCGCGAGCCCCATGCCGAATATCGCGCCGAAGCCTGCGGTGCCGATGGAGCCGCCGATCAGCCTGAACATGTTGGCGCTGGCGGTGCCGACGCCGATCATGCTGCGCGGCACCGAGTTCTGGATCGCCGTCACGCCGACGCTGAACACCGGGCCGAGGCCGAGCCCCACGCCCACCATGTTGAGCGCCAGAAGCCACAGTGGCGTGTCGCCGGACAGCCGGGTGAGCGCCAGCATCGAGGCGCAGAGAAGCGCCGTCGAGAGGATCGGCATCACCTTGTAGGTGCCGCGTTTCGACATGATCCGCCCGGCACCGATCGAGCCGCCCAGCAGCCCGCCCATCATCGGCACGAGAAACAGGCCCGACTGGGTGGGCGAGACGCCCTTGGCCACCTGCAGGAAGAGCGGCAGGAAGGTGATCGTGCCGAACATCGCCATGCCGATCAGGAACCCCATCGAATTGACCGTGACGAAGGCGTTGTTGCGGAACAACGAGAGCGGCAGGATCGGCTCGGGCGCGCGGCGCTCGACCAGCGCGAAGCCGACCAGCGCGGCGAGGCCGAGCGCAGCGAGTGCGAGCACGCCGGGGTGGCTCCAGGGCAGCACCGTGCCGCCCATGTTGGAGATCAGCACCGCCGAGGCGAGGATCGTCGCCAGCAGCACCGCGCCGGCATAATCGACCGACTTGCGGCTGCGGTCGCTGCGCGAGGGCAGGGCCATGCCGAGCACCACGAAGGCCAGCGCGCCGACGGGGAAGTTGACGAAGAAGATCCAGTGCCAGGACCAGTGCTGCACGATGAAGCCGCCGAGCAACGGGCCGACCACGGTCGACACGCCGAAGGCCGCGCCCATCAGGCCCTGCGCCTGACCGCGCTGGCGGGCGGGCAGCAGATCACCGACCACCGCCATCGAGGTGACGATCAGGGCGCCCGCGCCGGCGCCCTGGATCAGCCGCCCGGCGATGATCATTCCCATGCTCCAGGCAAAGCCGCAGAGGATCGCGCCGGCGAGGAAGACGCCGATGGCGCTTTGCAGCACAGCCTTGCGACCGTAGAGGTCCGAGAGCTTGCCGGCGATCGGCGCGCCGATGGTCGAGGCCATCAGGTAGGCGGTGATCACCCAGGTGATATGCTCCATGCCGCCAAGGTCGGCGACCATGATCGGCATGGCGGTCGACACGATGGTCTGTCCCAGCGAGGCGAAAAGCAGCGTCGCCGAGACCGCGATCAGCGCAAGGCGCACCACCGCCGGATCGTGCTCGCCCGGTGCGGCCGGGGCTGCGGGGATCGGGGCGGACAGGTCGACGGGATCGGCGCGGTCACTCATGCGCAGGGCTCCTTGGATGCTGGCAGGCGCGGCGGCACCGCGACGCAGATGCGGCGCGAACGCCGGGTCAGGGGCGAGTCGCGGGGCACCTTGCGGAAATAGATTGCTAGGGGCATATATGTGCTGAAGGCATATACATGTCAACGGCACGTAATTTGGAGCGCGGCACCATGCCGGACAAGGACGCGAGAATCCGGGACCACCTGCGGCGGGCGGGGATCGACGATGCCTCGGCGCAGGCGGCGATCGAGATCGACGTGGCGCTGCAGAAGTGGCGGCGTCGGGTGATGAAACGCGAGCTGGGCCAGCGGGCGCTGGCGGACCTCGGACTGTCGATCGACCTCGCGCAGCTCGATGTCCTGCTGGCCGTGCGTGCGCCCGAAGGCGAGTTCGACGAAACCGGTCCCTGCGGCGAGGACGCCGAGACGATGGTGTCCACCGTGGCGGCGCGGCTGCGCATCGACCCGTCGCGCGCCAGCCGTATCGCGTCCGAGCTGATCCGCATGGGGCTGATCCGACGCGCGGTCAGTCAGCAGGATGCGCGCCGCACGGTGCTCGAACTGACACCCACCGGGGGCGAGGTCGTCTCGGCGGTGCGCGCCTACAAGTTCCTCGTGCTGGGCAGCTTCCTCAGGGACTGGAGCACCGAGGAGATCGCACTCTTCCTGCCGCTCCTCGACCGGTTCAGCGCCTGGTCCGACCGCGCCGGGCAGCACAGCTCCGAGGTGGCCGAGCGCATCTCCGATCTGCGTTCGGCGCTTGCCTCCTTGCCGACGGACGGTGTTGACTGACGTCCCGATGGGGCTTCCTGGCTTCAACTCAAAACATTTCAAAACTGCCGAGATTGCGGGCTTTCTCCACGCCTTCTCGGCGGGATCCCGCCGCGTGCAAAGCTGGGCGGAGGTGTCATAACACCGTCACTCGCCTGTCATGCGTCAGCGACGTTGACCGTTTCGCCGAGCTTTGACCTCATTGAAACATGCGTCGGGCCCGCGTGTTCCTGTCTTTTGCGGAGCCCCGCCGGGCGCCATTGCACTGCGCTGACCGGAGACCCGAATGAGCCTACCCGCCGTGATCGACTACTTCTTTGCTCCGATGTCGGGCTATGCCTACCTCGGCCATCAGGAGCTCATGGGGTTGGCGCGGCGGAACGGGGCGAAGGTGCGCTTCCTTCCGATGGAGGTGGCGCGCGTCTACGAGGCGGCGGGAGTCACACCGCCCTACGATCACACCGACCCGCGCCAGAGCTACCGGATCGAGGATCAGGCCCGCTGGGCGGCGATCCGCGGCCTGCGGATGGCGGCCATGCCGCCGAGCTGGCCGACCGATCCGCGCCTGGCCTGCCGCTGCATCCTCGCCGCCGGGCGGCTGGGGCTGGATCAGGACGCGGTCACCTTCGCCTGCCTGCGCGGCGTCTGGGCCGAGCACCGCAACCTTGCCGATCCGGGCGATCTGCAGGAGGCTTTCGAATCCATCGACCTGCCCGCGGCGCGCATCCTCGCGGTGGCGCAGAGCGAAGAGATGCGCGACGAGGCCGATGCGGTCACCGAGGAGGCCATAGGTCTGGGCATCTTCGGCTCGCCCACCTACGTGCTGCGCGGCAAGCGCTATTACGGGCAGGATCAGTTCGACTTCCTGCGCGAGGCGCTGCAACGCGCCGCCGCCTGAGAAGGCTAAGACTGAGGGGCCACTGGCCGGGCCCTAGCGCGCCTCCTCCGGAAGCTCTCCGCTCTCGTAGCTCAGCATCTGCCCGCCAAGATCGCGGAAGGCGCGCTGGCGGCAGGTGAGCACGAGGATCTGCAGATCCCCGGCCTGCCGGTGCAGCGCGTCGAACATGCGCTCGATGCGGGCGTCGTCGGTATAGACCAGCGCGTCGTCGAGGATCACCGGGGCGTGCCGCCCGCCACGCGCCAGCAGCCGGGCAAAGGCCAGCCGGACCAGCAGCGCGATCTGCTCGCGGGTGCCGCCCGAGAGCACGTCCATCGGCTCTTCCTGACCATTGCGGGAAAGTGCGCGCGGCAGGGCGCTGTCCTCGTCGAAGACCAGCTCGGCCTCGGGCCAGAGCAGCCGCAGGAGCGGCGCCAGCTCGCGGGTGACCGGCTCGAAGTAATGCTCTCGGGCCTCCGAGCGGGCGGTCTCCAGCGTGTCCTTCAGCAACGCCAGCGTGTCGCGTTCGAAGCCGTAGCGCTCGGCGCGCTCGCGGGCCTTGGCCAGCGCCTCCTCGGTGGCGGCGAGTTCCTCCTCCACGCCTTCGCCGGCGCGCAGGCTGATCTCGGTGTCGAGCGCGGCCTTGCGCTCCGACAGCTCGCGCTGGCGTTTCGCGGATTGCTCCAGCACGTCCTGCGCGCGGGTCAGCGTGGCCTCGGCACTGGCGAGATCGGGCGCTTCGCCCTGCAGCTCCGCCAGCGCATCGCGGGCGGCGGCGAGCGCAGCCTCTGCCTCGGCGCGTGCCTCGGTGAGCGCCGCGGCAGTCCCGTCCGGGTCCTCCGGCAGGCTCTCGCGCAGCTCGGCGAGGCGCGTCCCTGCGGCTTCACGGGTGGTGAGGGCGCGAATCTCGGCCAGCCGCGCCTGTTCGTCGCGACCGCGGGCGGTCTCGAAGGCGCTCTCGGCCCCGGCCAGCGCGTCCTCGGCCTTGCGCAGCGCCTCGGCGGCGGTCACCGGGTCGGGTGCCTCGGTGATCTCGCGCGGGGCGGGCAGGGCAGCGAGGGCGTTCTCCAGCGCGCGCAGCCCTTCGGGCGCCACGCCGCGCAGCGCGGCGCGGGTTTCCTGCAGCTCCGCCGAGGCCTTGCGGCGGGTGCGGGCGGCCTCGCGCGCGGCTTCGGGGGTGTCGCAGCCGGTGGCGGCAAGCGCGGCACCGAAGGCCGTGCGGGCGGCGTCCAGCGCGCCGGTCTGCGCGGCGGCGCCAGGATCGAGCGACAGGCGGCCGATGCCGGGCAGGTCCAGCGTCGCGGGGCCGTTCAGTGGACGCTCGGTGGCGTTCCGCAGGGGGGCACCGTCGAGGAGCAGCTCGGCAGCACCGGGCGCGTAGTCGAGTCGCAGTTTCGGGGCGGTGCGGGCGTGCAGTTCCTCCTGCACGCGCAGCTCGCCGGCGGCGCGGTCGAGGGCCTCCATCGCGGTTTCGTCCGGACCACGCTGCGCGGCGGTGTGTGCCAACTGCTCCGCCTTCGCGAGCGCCTGTGCCTCGGCCAGCCGCTTTTCCAGCGCCGCGCGGTCGGCTTTCACCCGTGCCTGCTGCGCGGCCTCCTGTGCGGCGGCCTGATTCTTCTGCGCGGCGCGCTGCGCTGCGCGGGCGGCCTCGCGGGAGGTGGTGGCCGCGGCCAGTTTCGCCTTGGCGTCCGCCGCGGTCTCGCTGGCCTGAGCCTCGGCCTCGCGCAACGCGGCAAGCCGGGTCTCGGCCTCGGTGACAGCGGCGCGGGCACGTGTCAGGGCCTCGGCCTTCTCGGCGGCAGAATCGCGGCGCGCCTCGAGCGCGGAGACCTGCTCGGCGGCGCGGCGCTGCCGCTCGGCGAAGGCGCGGGCGGTCTCGGCGGCGGCGCGGGCCTCGGTCAGCCGCGCCTCGCGGGCGGCCTGCGCCTCTGGGTCCTGCAATTCGGAAAGTTCGCTGCGCACACGGCGGCGGTCGGCAATTGCCTGCTCCAGCGCCTGCGCGGTGGTGGTCAGCGTCTCGCGTCGGGAAGCCAGTTCGGCAACCTCGTCTTCGGCGGACTTCAGCGGCCCGCCTGCCTTGGGCTTGCCGGAGGCGGTGACCAGCTCGGCGAGCGCCGCCTCGGTCTGCGCCAGCGCGCGGTCCATGCGGCGACCGCCGGTCAGCGCCTCGACCTCGCCCGCGACAGAGGACAGCAGGTCGCGCCGGGCGCGGTGGGCGTGGTCCTGCTCGCGCTTCTCGCCCTGGTCGAGCGCCACCAGCCCCTGCCGCACCCACAGGAGGCCGGCGGGGCCGCCTTCCTCGGGCGACTGGCTGAGGGCGGAGATCCATTCCTCGGCGGCCTCGCCCTTTGCGACGAGCCGTGTGCCCTCGTGCACCTCGGCCATGGGGCGCGAGAGCCAGCGCTTGGTGAGCCGGTAGCGATGGCCGGCGTCCTCGATCTCGGCCGAAACCATCGGCGCGCCGCCGGCGTGGGGGCGCAGCGCGGCAATCTCCTTGGCGCGGCTGCGATGGGGAATGAAGAACAGCGCCTGCAGCGCGTCGAAGAGCGTCGACTTGCCGTCCTCGTTCGGGGCCGAGAGCACGTTGAGCCCGGGGCCGAAGCCCTGCACCGTCACCGGGCGGGCAAAGCGGCGGACATCCGAGAGGGTGACCGAAAGCAGCCTCATGCCTCGCCCTCCTGCAGCAGCCCGTAGAGCCGGTTGAGTGCGGCGGAGGCCACGGCGCGCTCGCGCGCGGCGGCGTCACCGTCCTCGGCCGCCTCGGCCAGCCGCTCTGCCGCGATGCGCAGCGCCCCGGCGCGGTCGATGGCGTCGAGGTCCGACAGCTCGTGCTCGGTGCCGAGCGCCGAGGTGTCGAGCTCGAAATAACCGAAGTCGGGACCGACCTCCTGTGCGGCGGCCTCCAGCGCGGCGCGACCTGCGAGGGTCGTGCGGCCTTCGGCGCGCAGGCGCAGCAGGTGGTCGCGACGCGCGGCGCGGTCTTCGGGCAGGGCGTCGTGCAGGGCCTGTGCCGCGTCCTGTCCGGGCAACAGCGGCAGGGCGACGTCCTGCCAGTGGTAGAGCCCGGTCTCGATGCTTTCGATCCGCGGCGTGTCACCGGGGCCGGGCAGGGTGACCGCAAGACAAGCGCCGCGCCCCGCGTGGCGGAAGCCGTCGCGTTCCGGCGTGCCGGAGTAGCGGGTGCGGGCCCCGAGCGCCATCTGCCCGTGCCAGTCGCCGAGCGCCAGGTAGTCGAGCCGCGCGGTTTCGGCGCGGTCCGGTGGAATCACCTCGGAGGCGCGGGCGTCCTCCTCGTCGAAGCTGCGCACGGCGCCATGGGCAAGGCCGATGCGCAGCGCGCCTTCGGGGGTCTCGGCGGCGGGCATCCAGTCGGTGAGATCGTAGCCGGGGAACTTGCGCGGCAGCGGCGCGGGCAGCAGCCAGGCGCCGGGGGCCATCTCGACCGGCTCGGCTGTGTCCAGCAGACGCAGGTTGCCGGGGGCGCGGGCCGCGACCTCGGCCCAGAGCGCCTCGGCCCCGAGGCTGTCATGGTTGCCCGGAAGCACCCACCACGTCAGGTCCTGTTCGGCCCCGAAAGCGTTCAGCGCCTGCACCAGCACGCGCGGGCTGGGGGTGGGGGTGTCGAAGAGATCGCCGGCAATCAGCACATGCGCCGCGGCGGCTTCGCGGGCGGCGGCGGCCAGCCGGGCGATCGCGCCATGGCGGGCCTCGGCGAGATGCGGACGGATCTCCTCGGGCATGGCGGCGAAGCGCCGGCCCAAATGGAGGTCGGAGGCGTGGATGAAGCGGAAGTCTGCCATTGTGTCCCCTTTGCGCAAGTGATTGCGCATCTCATCGGCGAACGCAACGCGAACAGGGTGGAATTTCGCCGGGTGCTGCTCGGCTTGTGAAGTCCGACGAAATTTGTCGGATTGACAAATCCGATCTATTTGCTCAGTTTTGTCGGCAAGCAAGCCACCTCGTGCCGATTTCGATCCGGTGCCCGGGGGAGCCGACAGTCGAAGCCACTGGAAGAGAGGGGGCCGTCGTGAAGCACGAGATCGGGTATTCGACCGCGGCCGAGGCCTGCGGAACGCGGGCCGACCTTCTTGCCATGGTCTTCGGTGCCTTCTGGCCGGCGGAGGGGGCGCTCGAGGCGCTTCTCGACCGCGTGGAAAATTCGCGCGACGTGCAGCAGGCGCGTTCCGCACGAGGAGTGAGACAATGATGATTGAACGGTTCCAAGCCGACGCCGCGCAAGCCGCAATTCCGCGCCACGATGCGCGCCTGCTGACCGACAGCGGCAACCTTGCCGAGATCGAACTCGACGGGCAGGTCTACACGCTCCGCATCACCAAGGCGGGCAAGCTGATCCTGACCAAGTAAGACGTCGCCGCCAGCCGCAACACCAATAATAAAGCCACGAGGGGACAAACCTAGATGAAACTCCTGACCACTTCCGCGCTCGCGCTCTGCATCGCCGCGCCGGCGCTCGCTGGTACCGACAAGGCCGCCGTTGTGGAGACTTACGCCAACATCGCGCAGGCCGGCTACGAGGACAGCCTGAGCACCGCCAAGGCGCTGAAGGATGCCGTCGCCGCGCTGATCGCCGCGCCGTCCGAGGACACGCTGGCCGGGGCCCGCGAGGCCTGGCTCGCTGCGCGCAACCCCTACCAGCAGACCGAGGTCTTCCGCTTCGGCAACCCGATCGTCGACGAGTGGGAAGGCAAGGTGAACGCCTGGCCGCTGGACGAGGGGCTGATCGACTACGTGGACGAAAGCTACGGTGGCGCCTCGGACGAGAATCCCTTCGCGGCCTCCAACGTGATCGCCAACCCGACTCTGGAGCTGGCGGGGCAGGAAGTGGACGCCACGCTGATCACCCCCGAGCTGATCGCCGACACGCTGAACGAGGCCGACGGCATCGAGACCAACGTGGCGCGCGGCTACCATGCCATCGAGTTCCTGCTCTGGGGCCAGGACCTCAACGGCACCGAGCCGGGCGCGGGTGAGCGTCCCTATACCGATTACGTGGTCGGCGATGACTGCACCGGCGGCAACTGCGAACGCCGCGCGGCCTATCTGACCTCGGTCACGCAGCTGTTGGTGTCGGACCTCGAGGAAATGGCCGCGAACTGGGCCGAAGGCGGCGCGGCGCGCGAAGAGGTCAGCGCCAATGCCGACGCCGGCATTGTCGCCATGCTGACCGGCATGGGCTCGCTCTCCTATGGCGAGCAGGCCGGCGAGCGCATGCGGCTCGGGCTGATGCTGAACGACCCCGAGGAAGAGCACGATTGCTTCTCGGACAACACCCACAACTCGCACTTCTACGACGGCAAGGGCATCCAGAACGTCTATCTCGGCAGCTACACCCGCGTGGACGGCAGCACCGTCGAGGGTCCGTCGCTGAGCGATCTGGTGTCAGAATCGTCGCCCGAGCTTGACGCCGAGATGAAGGGCAAGCTCGACGCCACGATGACCGCGCTCGGCGCGATCAAGACCGCCGCCGAGGAAGAGGGCTTCGCCTACGACCAGATGCTCGAGGCGGGCAACGAGAAGGGCGAGGCGCTGATCATGGGCGGCGTGAACGGTCTCATCGATCAGACCCGCACCATCGAGCGCATCGTCACCGCCCTTGATCTCGAGGGGATGGAGTTCGAAGGCTCCGACAGCCTCGACAACCCGAACGCCGTCTTCCAGTAAGAGGGACCGAAAAGATGATCGTCTGCCATTGCATGGGTATCTCGGATCGCGACATTCACGCCGCGATCGACTGGATGCGGCAAGCTGACCCGCAGACGATCATCACGCCCGGAAAAATATACCACGCCTTGGGTAAAGCCGCCGATTGCGGAGGTTGCATGCCGCTGTTCTTGCAAACCATGCGACGTAACGACAATCTGGAGGTACCCATGCACCTGCGCAACCTGCGCGGTCGCAGAACAACACAGGAAGGCGGACATGAAGGGCGACGCGAAAGTCATCGAGTACCTCAACAAGGCACTTCGTTCTGAACTCACTGCGGTCAGCCAGTACTGGCTGCATTATCGTCTGCAGGAAGACTGGGGCCTTGGTCACATGGCCAAGAAAAGCCGCGAGGAAAGCATCGAGGAGATGCATCACGCGGACAAGCTGATCACCCGGATCATCTTTCTCGGCGGTCATCCCAACCTGCAGAAGCTCGACCCGCTGCGCATCGGCGAGGGCCCGAAGGAAACGCTCGAGGCCGACCTCGCCGCCGAACTCGAGGCGCGCGCGCTCTACAAGGAAGCCCGGGAGCATTGCGAATCCGTGGGCGACTATGTGAGCAAGAACCTGTTCGAGGAGTTGATGGCCGACGAAGAGGGCCATATCGACTTCCTCGAGACACAATTGGAACTCTACGATCGGGTCGGTGCCGAACGCTATGCGGTCATCAATGCCATGCCGATGGATGAAGCCGAGTAGCCTCGCGCTTTGCGCCGCCCTGCTGGGCGGCGCTTCCCCTGCGGCCGAGGGCTCTCCGGACAAGGGGACAGGGCCCGGGCTGCATGACCAGCACCTCAACGTCATTCCCCGCACCGAGGACGAGGCCGCGCGCATCGCCGCCGTGACCGCGCCGACGCGGGATTTTTCGGCCCCCGAACAATTCGAGGAGCTGCCCGCCGGGGCCGCCACGGTGCGCCCCCGCCGCAACGCCGACGCGTTTTCGCAGCCTTCCGGCAACATGGAGTTCGACCGCGAGCTTGACTTCAAGGTGGGCAACGGGCTGTTCCGCAAGCTCTGGGTCTCGTCGCCCTCGTCGACCCGGGCCTCCGACGGGCTCGGTCCGCTCTACAATGCGCGTGGCTGCCAGAACTGCCACCTCAAGGACGGGCGCGGGCATCCGCCCGAGGGGCCGAACGACGGCGCCGTGTCGATCTTCCTGCGGGTCTCCGTGCCCGCCGATCCGGAGGCGCTGGTGCCGCCGATCACAGATTGGATCGCCACCGCGCCGGACCCGGTCTACGGCCAACAGATCCAGGATTTCGCCACGGTCGGGCAGGGCGGCGAGGCCCGTTTCGAGGTCAGCTACGAAGAGATCGACGTGCCACTCTCCGGGGGCGAGAGCGCCTCGCTGCGCGTCCCGACCTATGCTGCCGCCGATCTCGCCTACGGCCCGCTTGCCGAGGGGGCCATGCTCAGCCCGCGCGTCGCACCGCAGATGATCGGCCTCGGGCTGCTTGAGGCGATCCCCGTGCGTGACATCCTTGCCCATGCCGATCCCGACGACGCGAATGGCGACGGCATCTCGGGCCGCGCCGCCGTGGTCTGGTCGCTGGAGCATGACGCGGCGATGCTCGGCCGGTTCGGACACAAGGCAGGCATGGCGACGATCCGCGAGCAGTCCTCGGCGGCCTTTGCCAGCGATATCGGCATCTCGACCCCGCTGCACCCGGATGTCTGGGGCGACTGCACCCCCGCGCAGGTGGCCTGCCGCGAAGCCCCCGGCGGTGACGATCCCGAGCGCGGCGGCTTCGAGGCGGACATGGCGGCGCTGGAGCTTGTCACCTTCTACAGCCGCAACCTCGGCGTGCCGGCGCGGCGCGATGTGGACGACCCTCAGGTGCTGCAGGGCAAGCGCGTCTTCTACGAGACCGGCTGCCCCGCCTGCCACACCCCGAAATTCGTCACCCACCGGCTGGATGCCCAGCCGGAACAGAGTTTCCAGCTGATCTGGCCCTATACCGACATGCTGCTGCATGACATGGGCGAGGGATTGGCGGACCACCGCCCCGAGGGACGCGCCACCGGGCGCGAATGGCGCACCGCGCCGCTCTGGGGCATCGGCCTCACCCAGCGGGTGAGCGGCCACACCACCTTCTTGCACGACGGACGGGCCCGCAGCCTGCTGGAGGCGATCCTCTGGCATGGCGGCGAGGCCGAAACGCAGCGCGACAGGGTGGTTTCGATGGTGCCGGCGGACCGCGCGGCGCTGATCCGGTATCTGGAGAGTTTGTGAATGAAGAAAAGCCTCACCCTTTGCGCGGCGCTGCTTTGCGCGCCCCTCGCTGCGCCGCTGCAGGCCGGCGTGCCCGAGGCGCTCAGCGCGCACATCCTGCCCGGTTTTGCGGGCTTCGCGCAGGCCGCCGAGACGCTTGCGGGCGCGGCGCAGGCCGATTGCACCGCCGCCTCGCTGCAGGACGCCTGGATGCACGCCTTCGACCAGTGGAATGCCGTGGCGGACATCCATATCGGTCCCTCGGAGACCGGCGCGCTGCCCGTGGCCTTCTGGCCCGACAGCCGCGGGTTCACTCCCAAGACTCTCAAGCGGATGATCTCGGGCGAGGAGGAGATCGGCCTCGACCCGGTGGCCTATGGCGACGTCTCGATCGCCGTGCGCGGGCTCTACCCGTTGGAATTCATGCTCTATGACCCGGAGTTCTCAGGCTACGAGAAGGGCAGCTATTCCTGCGCGTTGGTGCAGACCATGACCCGCGACCTGGCGCGGCAGGCGGCAGCGTTGGATGCCGGCTGGGAGGGACAGTTCGCCAATGTCCTGCGCACCGCCGGGCAGGAGGGCAACGCCACCTACATGGCCGAAGACGAGGCGGTGCGGGCGCTCTACACGCAGATCCTGACGGGTCTCGAGTTCACCGCCGACACCCGCCTCGGCCGCCCGCTCGGCACCTTCGAGCGACCGCGCCCGACCCGCGCCGAGGCCTGGCGTTCGGGCCGCAGCCTGCGCAACGTGCTGCTCGACTCCAAGGGCGCCTACGACATGGCCGCGGCGCTGGCCGATTGGGAGCTGCCCAAGAGCAAGGAAGCGCTGGACCGGCTTTTCGAACTGGCCGAGCGCGTCGAGGATCCGAGCTTCCAGACCGTCGATGATCCCTCGGAGCGGCTGCACGTCGAGATCCTGCAGCAGCAGGTGCGCGCGCTGAGCGACGCGCTGGAGCTGGAGATCGGCGTGCGGCTCGGCATCCAGCCCGGATTCAACTCCGGCGACGGCGACTGAGGAAAGAGATCATGACAACCAGACGCACCTTCCTTGCCAGCCTGCTGGCCGCCTCTGCCGCGCCCGCGACCGGCTGGGCCGCGGTCGGTGATCCAACCTATCTGGCCGCCGCAAAGAAAGCCGACGGCAGCTTCGTGCTCGTCGGCCTGCGCGAGGGCGGCGATGAGGCGTTCCGCGTGCCGTTGCCGGCGCGCGGCCACGCCGCCTGTGCGCATCCCACCCGCGCCGAGGCCGTGGGCTTTGCCCGCCGTCCCGGCACCTATGCGCTGGTCATCGACTGCATCTCCGGCGAGGTGCTGCACGAGCTGAGCGCCCCTGAGGGCCACAGCTTCAACGGCCACGGCGCCTTTTCCGCCGACGGCACGGTGCTCTTCACCTCCGAGCAGGTGGCAGAGGGCAGCGCGGGGCGGGTCGGTATCTGGGACGTGGAGGCGGGGTACGCACGGGTGTCCGATTTCCCGACGCATGGTCTTGGCCCGCACGAGCTGCGGCTGATGCCGGACGGGCAGAGCCTCGTCATCGCCAACGGCGGTATTCAGACCGATGCCTTCGACCGCAACAAGCTCAACATCGACACCATGCAGCCGAACCTCTCCTACGTCGGCTTCGACGGCACGCTGCTGGAGAAAATCGAGCTGGAGCCGGAGCTGCACCAGAACTCGATCCGCCATCTCGCCCTGCGGCCCGATGGTCTGGTCGGCTTCTGCATGCAGTGGCAGGGCGAGGAGGGCGCTGCGACCCCGCTGCTGGGCCTGCACCGCCGCGGCGAAGCTCCGGTGCTCTGCGAGGCGCCGCTCGGCGATGAGCTGGTAATGAAGGGCTACGCGGGCAGCGTCGCCTTTGCCGGCGAGGGGCGCGAGATCGCCATCACCTCGCCGCGCGGCGGGCGCATGCACCGCTTCTCGGACACGGGAGAGTTTCTCGGGGCGGTATCCCGGACGGATGTCTGCGGACTGGCGAGCCACGAGGGCGGCTACATGGCCAGCGACGGGCTCGGCGGGCTGATCCTGGTAAACGGCGAGAGCCCAAAGCCGCTGCGCCGGGCTGAACTAGCCTGGGACAACCACCTGATACGCATCGCGGGGTAGGTCCGAGCCCGGCGGCTTTGCCTCGCTTCCGGGCGATAGCGCGCATCGGACACGAAAAAAGCGGGCCCGCTTGGGCCCGCTTTGTGCGTCAGGTCAGCGCAAGCCTCAGGCTGCTGCTTCGGCCTTGGCGTTGGCGAGGTACTCGAGCAGGTTCTCCGGGCTCGACACGCCGTAGGGGTCTTCGCCGTGGTTGTCGCACAGGCCCGGCTCTTCGAACCATGCCTCGACCACGCCGTCGTTGATGATCGCCGCATAGCGCCAGGAGCGCATGCCGAATCCGAGGTTGTCCTTGTTCACCAGCATGCCGATGCGGCGGGTGAACTCGCCCGAGCCGTCGGGGATGACCGAGACGTTCTCGAGGTTCTGCGATTTGGCCCACTGGTTCATCACGAAGCTGTCGTTGACCGACATGCAGTAGATCGCGTCGATGCCGTTTTCGCGGAAGGTCTCGGCGTTCTTCTCGAAGCCCGGCAGCTGGTAGGTCGAGCAGGTCGGGGTGAAGGCGCCGGGCAGCGAGAAGAGGATCACGCGCTTGCCCTTGAAGTAATCCGCCGTGGTCATGTCCTGCCAACGGAAGGGGTTCGGGCCTTCGATCGACTCGTCGCGGACGCGGGTACGGAAGGTGACATTGGGAAGCGCGACGCCGGTTCTCATTCTGGTGTCCTTTCGGGAACATGAAATTTCGGGTCTCCTCCCCTGACGCTGGGATAGGAGGGCGGCGCGGCGGGTGCAAGCAGAAGCCGGACGCCGCGGCAACGCGACGGGCGTTTGTTACCCGCGCCGCTCGGGAATTGCGCTTTGTGCGCGATGGGCGTAGGGGAGAGACCGACACCTTCCGTCCCGGCGGAGGCCGATCCGGGGGCAGGGCTGGAACCTCGCCCGGAAGAGGACTATCCTTCGGGCAACCTGACCCACATCGCGGGGGAAACGCTTTGCGAGACCTGAAGATCCCGGCGCAGCGCCATCCGGAGAAGGCGCATCGTCCCGACAACGCCCAGCCCAAGAAGCCGGACTGGATCCGCGTCAAGGCGCCCGGCGGCGCCGGCTACAACGAGACCCGCCGCATCATGCGCGAGCACAAGCTGGTCACCGTCTGCGAAGAGGCCGGCTGCCCCAACGTGGGCGAATGCTGGAGCCAGGGTCACGCCACCATGATGATCATGGGCGACATCTGTACCCGCGGCTGCACCTTCTGCAACATCGCCACCGGTCGTCCTGACACTCTCGATGTCTTCGAGCCCGGCCGCGTCGCCGACTCGGTTCAGAAGCTCGGGCTGAAGCACGTGGTGATCACCTCGGTGGACCGCGACGACCTCGACGATGGCGGGGCCGAGCATTTCGCCCAGACCATCCGCGCGATCCGTCACCGCTCGCCCGAGACCACCATCGAGATCCTGACGCCGGACTTCCTCAAGTCCAAGCCCGGCGCGCTGGAGACCGTGGTCGAGGCGCGCCCCGACGTGTTCAACCACAACCTCGAAACGGTGCCCGGCCTTTATCCCGAGGTGCGCCCCGGGGCCCGCTACTTCCACTCGCTGCGCCTGCTGCAGCGCGTGAAAGAGATGGATCCGCATATCTTCACCAAGTCGGGCATCATGGTCGGCCTCGGCGAAGAGCGTCAGCAGGTCGTGCAGGTGATGGACGACATGCGCGCCGCCGACATCGACTTCCTGACCATCGGCCAGTACCTGCAGCCGACGCCGAAGCACCACCGCGTGGACCGCTTCGTCACGCCGGACGAGTTCGCCTCCTATGAAAAAGCCGCTTTCGGCAAGGGCTTCCTGATGGTCTCGGCAACACCGCTGACCCGCTCGAGCTACCACGCCGGCGATGACTTTGCCCGCCTGCGCGCGGCACGCGAGGCCAAGCTCGCCAACGGCTGAGCCGGGCTGCGACGCCGGGTTCGAGGATTTCGAAAAAGATGGAAAGGGCGCGGCCGGGGGCTGCGCCCTTTTGCCGTAGGTCGGTGCAATCCCTTTGCGCCTGCCCGGTGGGCGTCCTAGGCTCGCGCGGTGACGACAGCGAAGGAGCCGCGATGCTGATCCGGGTTGGGGATGATCGAACCGGGGTCATCGACCTCTTTCTGGCCGGGCTGCTGTCGTCGGTTTCCGGCGCGCTGAACGCCGTGGGGTTCCTGATCGCCGGCTCGTTCACCGCCAACATGACGGGCAATATCTCGGCCTTTGCGGATCATCTCGCGGCGGGCGCGGGGCTTCTGGCGCTCTCCTTCCTCGGGCTGGTGCTGGCCTTCGTCTGCGGCGCGGGTGCCGCGGGGCTGGCGATCGCCGCGGGTGAGCGGCGCGGGCTGCGGTCGGTCTATGCGCTGGCGATCGCCGCCGAGGGGATCATCGTGCTCTGTCTCGGGATGCTGCTCGGGCTGCTTCCGGACATTTCTCAGGCGCTGCTGGTCATCGTGCTGAGCTTTGTCATGGGCTTGCAGAACGCCGTGACGTCGATGATTTCCCGCTCGAGGGTGCGCACCACCCATGTCTCGGGCATGGCGACCGATATCGGCATCGGGCTGGCGCTGCTGGTCGCCAACCCCGGCGCCCGCGCCGACACGCTGCCGAAGCTGCGGCTACACAGCCTGACGCTTGTCTGTTTCGCCGCGGGTGGGGTGCTGGGGGCGGTGCTCTTCGGCAGCATTGGCGCCTGGCTCTTCACCCTCTGCGCGGCGGTGCTGCTGCTGATCTCGGTCCCCGAGGTGCTGCGGGCGCGGGGGGGCTGAGCTCCGGCGCCTCCGGGGATCAACGTACCCGGATCGGGAAGAGCGACCAGCCCTCGATCATCGCCACCTGCGCGCCGCCGGTGCTGGCGGCGAAGAGCCCGGCATCGGGGCCCGGTGGGCAGGCCGCGAGATCCGCGGCGGGGCTGTCCATCGTGTCGAGGGTCATCGTTTCCTCCTCCTCGGGGTGGTTGGAGCCGAAAGCGCTTTCGGAGAGAGGGTGCTTGGGCCCGCGAGAGACATATGAGGAACCGAGAGTTCGATTGCCGGTATTCGCAGGGTGAATTCGGCGAGTTTCGGTCTCAACCTCCTGCACGAGTGCTTCACGGTGCGCGCCAGGCGCCGGCGCGAGGACTCCCGCGCCGATCTCGCCTAGTTGCGGGGATAGATCGCCGGCCTGCTGGCGCCACCGGACGGAGCAACGTGAGCGCTAGCAAGCCCGTCCAGCCGGCAGACTTCACGCGGTATACGAATGTATTCCATTAATCCCATGAAATAACACAACTATTTTCTTTACAATAAAGGGGTCGCCGCTAGTGTCTCGGCAACCTTCCGGAGCCTCCCCATGCCGCCCATCAAAGACCATCCGCTGCGCTACGAGCTCGCCAATGAGCTGCACGCCCGTCCGTTTCCCTCGCTCGAGGTGCCTTGCCGGGCCGTCTACCTGGCGATCAAGCGGCAGAGCGATGCGGCCTCGCGTGATCGCGGTCAGGACTTGGCGCATCTGATCGACCTGCTCGACCGGCACGGGGCCCAGCACCCGAAACCGGACGCGCGGCACTACGCGGGGCGCATCGGCAAGGCCGAGATCAAGTGGGAACTGCACACCGAGTTCGTCACCTACACTGCCTTCATTCCGGGTCTCGGCCAGACGGCCTTCGATCCGCGCGACTTCGCGGTTTTCCCGGAGGACTGGCTGGAGGCCATGCCCGGGGTGCGCATGACCTCGGCGATGATCCGCATCGTGGACCGGCCTGCCGATGCGGCGCAGATCAGGTCCGAGCTCGGAGAGTGGTTCGTCACCGACAGCATCGCGGTGAGCAGCATGCTCGACGGCGGGCTGGTGGCGGCGGGGGACTTCCGCATCGATCCGGCCGGGCACCAGCGGTTCGCCGTCTTCGTCAACCCCGAGGTCGGCGCGCAGCGGGTCGGGCGCGTGGTGCAGCGCATCTGCGAGATCGAGGTCTACAAGACCATGGCCATGCTCGGCTTCACCCGGGTCAGCGCGATCGGCACAGAGCTCACGCGGATCGACGAGAACCTGACGCGGCTCTCGACCGAGATGACCCATGGCGATGCCCCCGAGGAGGAGGTGCTGAAGGCGCTGCTCGGGGTCTCTGCCGAGCTCGAGACGGTGCAGGCGCAGAGCGCGTTCCGGCTCTCGGCCACGGCGGCCTACGAGGCGCTGGTGAACCAGCGCATCGCGGTGCTCCGCGAGGAGCGGTTCGAGGGGCGGCAGACCTTCCGCGAGTTCATGGCGCGGCGCTTCGAGCCGGCGATGCGCACCGTCAAGAGCAGCGAGAAGCGGCTTGCGGACATGTCAGCGCGTGCGATGCGGGCGGGTGAGCTTCTGCGCACCAGCGTCGAGGTCAAGCGCTCGGCGCAGAACCAGGAGATCCTCGCCAGCCTCGACAAGCGCGCCGACCAGCAGTTGCAGTTGCAGACCACGGTCGAGGGGCTGTCGGTGGTGGCGATCTCCTACTACGCGGTGTCGCTGGTGGGCTACCTGCTCTACCCGGTGGCCGAGGCGGTGGGCGTGTCCAAGGGAACCCTCACCGCGCTGGCGGTGATCCCCGTGGCGCTGCTGGTCTGGTTCGGCATCCGGCGCATCCGCCACTCGGTGCACTAGCCGAGGGTCGCGGTTTTTCCGCGAGAGGTTGGCCTTTGCCCGCGCTTTGGGCTAAAGCGCGGGCAACAGCGATCCGGAGAGCACCATGCGCGCCAATATCTTCTGCATCAAATGGGGCACCGCCTTCGGCCCGGAATACGTCAACCGGCTGTACTCCGGCGTGCGCCGCCACATGGACCGGCCGGTGCGGTTTTTCTGCATGACCGAGCACGCCGAGGGGCTGCACCCGGACATCGAGATCATCGACCTGCCGGTCGAGCCCTTCGCCGAGCCCATGGCCGCGGCGCTCGCCGTCGCCAACCGGCAGGGGGCGATGCGCAAGGTCTCGCTGTTCCGCCCCGGGCTGGTTCCGGACCTCGAAGGCCCGGTGCTGGGCTTCGATCTCGACGTCGTGATCACCGGCCCGCTGGGCGAGATCCACGACCTCGCGCCGGGCACCATCGCCATGCGCCACGACTGGACGGAGAAGCGCAAGGGTCGGCCCACGGGCCACGGCTCGGTGTTCCGTTTCGATCCGGCGCAGCACGGGTTCCTGTACGAGGACCTTGCCAAGGACGCCTATGCCGAGGTCGAGAAGGCCCGCGGATCGGAGCAGCGCTACACTTCGCACAAGGCGATGGATCGAGATGTTTTCACATATATTCCAGAGCCTTGGGTTGTGTCGTTCAAGTATGACTGCAACCCGTTCCCGGGCAACTGGCTGCATGCACCGCGGCTGCCCGAGGAGGCCCGCGTCGTCTGCTTCCACGGTCACCCGAAGATGTCCGAGGCTCTGGAAGGCTACAACGGCAGCTTCATCCGCCATTCCAAACCCTGCGACTGGTTGCGCGAGCACTGGATCGACCGGGCGCAGGCGGATCTCGGCTCAGACTGGGCCTGAGGCCGCGTCCGGCACCTGATCCGCCACACAAATTAACCGTTATGCTTGCCGAGCAGACCGCCCGCGCGGTATGAGCGGCGTCAACATTGGGAACTTGAAAGAGAGGCAGAGCAATGCGTCGCGTTGTGGTTACCGGGCTGGGGCTTGTCACGCCGCTGGCGGATGGGGTCGAGAAAAGCTGGGAACGTATTCTGGACGGGCAATCGGGCGCCGGGCCGATCAAGGGCTTCGACACCGAGGGTCTGACCACCACCTACGCCTGCGAAGTGCCGCTCGGCGACGGCTCTGACGGCACCTTCAATGCCGACGCCTACATGGAGCCGAAGGAGCAGCGCAAGGTCGATACCTTCATCCTCTTCGGTATGGCCGCCGCGCAGCAGGCGGTCGAGGACTCCGGCTGGATGCCGACCGAGAAGGCCGATCTTGAGCGCACCGGCGTGCTGATCGGCTCGGGCATCGGCGGTCTCAACTCGATCGCCAACACCGCGGTCATGATGGAACAGAAGGGCCCGCGCCGCGTGTCGCCGTTCTTCGTGCCCGGCGCGCTGATCAACCTGATCTCCGGTCAGGTTTCGATCAAATACGGCTTCCAGGGCCCGAACCACTCGGTGGTCACCGCCTGCTCGACCGGCGCCCATGCCATCGGCGACGCGATGCGCCTGATCAAATACGGCGACGCCGACGTGATGGTCGCGGGTGGTGCCGAGGCGGCGATCTGCAAGATCGGCATCGCCGGGTTCAACGCCTGCAAGGCGCTCTCGACCAAGCGTGCCGATGATCCGACCAAGGCCAGCCGTCCTTATGACGCCGACCGTGACGGCTTCGTCATGGGCGAGGGCGCGGGCATCGTGGTGCTCGAGGAATACGAGCACGCCAAGGCGCGCGGCGCGAAGATCTACGCCGAGGTCATCGGCTATGGCCTTTCGGGCGACGCCTATCACATCACCGCCCCCTCCGAGGATGGCGAAGGTGGCGAGCGTTCGATGCGCGCGGCGCTGAAGTCCGCCGGTCTCGAGCCCACGGACATCGACTACATCAACGCCCACGGCACCTCGACCATGGCCGACACCATCGAGCTCGGCGCGGTGGAGCGTCTGCTCGGCGATCACGCCAAGAACGTCACCATGTCCTCGACCAAGTCGGCCACCGGCCACCTGCTCGGCGCGGCGGGGGCGATCGAGGCGATCTTCTCGATCCTCGCGATCCGCGACCAGGTCGCGCCGCCGACGATCAACCTCGACAATCCGGCGGTGGAAACCCCCATCGACCTGGCCCCCAACGCCAAGCGCGAGCGCAAGGTGACCTACGCCCTGTCGAACAGCTTCGGCTTCGGTGGCACCAACGCGAGCGTGATCTTCGGAAAGGTCAGCTGAGATGTGGCGCAACATCGCCTCCAACGCGATGACCTTCCTCGTGGTGCTGGTGTTCCTCGCGGGCGGCCTGCTGCTCTGGGCTCAGAACGAGTACAGCGCAGAGGGGCCGCTGACGCAGCCCATGTGCCTGCAGGTGCAGCGCGGCTCGAACTTCGGCCGCGTCTCGCGTGACCTTGCCGAGCAGGGGGCGGTCAGCTCTGACATGCTGTTCCGCCTCGGCGCCGATTACACCGACAAGTCCGGCGCGCTGAAGGCGGGCTCCTACCTGGTGCCCGAGCGCGCGTCGATGTCTCAGATCACCGAGATCGTCACCCAGGGTGGCGCCTCGACCTGCGGCACCGAGGTGGTCTACCGCATCGGCGTGAACAGCGCCGAGGTGCAGGTGCGCGAGCTTGACCCGGAGACCGGTCGCTACGTCGAGCGGATCGAATTTGATCCGGCCAGCGAAGAGCCGCGTCCCGAGGGCTACGAGGCGATCAAGTCCGAGGTCGGCACGCGCTTCCGCGTGGCGCTGGCCGAAGGCGTGACCAGCTGGAAGGTGATCGAGGAGCTTGGCCAGATCGACGTGCTCGACGGCGAGGTCGCGGAGCGGCCCGCAGAGGGCTCGCTGGCACCCGACAGCTACGAGATCAGCCCCGGCGACAGCCGCGCGGATCTGGTGGCCCGGATGACCGAGGCGCAGGAGGCGATCCTCGCGCAGGCCTGGGCGAACCGTGCCGAGGACGTGCCCTACGACAGCGCCGAAGAGGCGCTGATCATGGCGTCGATCGTAGAGAAGGAGACCGGCGTCGCGGACGAGCGTCCGATGGTGGCCTCGGTCTTCGTCAACCGTCTGGAGCGCGGCATGCGCCTGCAGACGGACCCGACGGTGATCTACGGTTTGACCAATGGCGAGGGCGTGCTGGGCCGCGGACTGCGCCAGTCCGAGCTGCGCCGCGAGACGCCCTACAACACCTACGTCATCGACGGCTTGCCGCCGACCCCGATCGCCAACCCGGGCCGCGCCAGCATCGAGGCGGCGCTCAACCCGGCGCAATCGGAGTATCTTTACTTCGTGGCGGACGGATCGGGCGGTCACGCCTTTGCGGAAACGCTCGACGAGCACAACCGCAACGTCGCCAACTGGCGCAAGATCGAGGCGGAACGGGCGCAGGGCAACTGAGGGCCCTTCGTCAAGAAGAAGGAAAAGGCCGGGCGGGATGCCCGGCCTTTTTCGTTTCGGGTGGTCTGGTCACCGCGCTCGTTCATCCGGAGAAAAGGCGAAGCCGCCGGGCGAGCAGTGGTCCTGTGTGGCAGTCGTCCGTTGCAGCGCCATCGGCCCGAGACCAATGGGCGACGGTTCAAGCCAGATGGACGCCGCCGCTCCGGCGGGCCGGGGGCATTGCCAGCGATGCGCACCGCGCGAATGTCGTTCGGTTTTGGCCAGAATAAAGCACTGAGAACAATCGTCGGGCTGTCACCCGTCGCACCAAGGCTGTGCCAGATCTCTTCTGGCACGCCTTCTGCCTGACGGGCGGACGCAATTCCGGTGGCAGTCTTAGCCCTTCAGCACCCGTGCCAGGGCGCAGAACTGCTCGAGCGAGACCTGCTCGGCGCGTTCGGTGGGCGCGATGCCCGCCGCCAGAAGCTTGTCCTCGATGTCCGGCGCCAGCCCCTTGAGCGCGGCGCGCAGCATCTTGCGGCGCTGGTTGAAGGCCATGGCGACCAGCCGCTCGAGCGTCTTGGCGTCGGCCGGGTAGCGCGGCTCGGGAAGAGCTTTCAGATGCACCACCGCCGAGGAGACTTTCGGCGGCGGAGTGAAGGCTGAGGGCGGCAGGCTGATCACGATGCGCGCCTCGCAGCGCCATTGCGCCAGCAGCGCGAGCCGCCCGTAAGCCTTGGAGCCCGGTTGCGCCACGATGCGTTCGGCGACCTCGCGCTGGAACATCAGCGTCAGCGTCGACCAGAAGGGCGGCCAGTCGGTCGGTGTCAGCCAGCGCACCAGCAGCTCGGTGCCGACGTTGTAGGGCAGGTTGGCGCAGATCGCGATCGGCGGCGTCAGCTTGGCAAGCGGGTCGACCTGCAGCGCGTCGCCGTTGATCACCTCGAGCCGGCCCTCGTAGTGGCGCGCGATCTCGTCGAGCGCGGGCAGGCAGCGCTCGTCCTTTTCCACCGCCAGCACCCGGCGTGCGCCCTCGGCGAGCAGGCCGCGCGTGAGGCCACCGGGACCGGGGCCGACCTCCAGCACGTCCATGTTCGACAGATCCCCCGCTGCCCGCGCGATCTTGGCGGTCAGGTTGAGATCCAACAGGAAGTTCTGGCCCAGCGACTTCTTGGCGCTGAGCTGATGCGTCGCGATCACCTCGCGCAGCGGAGGAAGGCCGTCGATCCCGCTCATGTCTTCATTGTTCTCCAAATACGCCGGGGGAAAGCCCGGAACGGGCTTGGGGGCGGAGCCCCCCTCTGGGGGACGGGGCAGAGCCCCTTCTAGCTGGATGGGGGCAGAGCCCCTCTATACCCTTACCCCCGCGCCGCGCCAGCCGAAAGCTCGGCGGCCATGCGCAGCGCCGCCAGCGTCGAGGAGGGGTTTGCCAGCCCCTTGCCCGCGATGTCGAAGGCGGTGCCATGGTCGGGCGAGGTGCGCACGAAGGGCAGGCCAAGGGTGACGTTGACGCCCTCGTCGAAACCCAGCGTCTTCACCGGGATCAGTGCCTGGTCGTGGTACATGCAGACCGCCACGTCATAGCGGGCGCGGGCGGTGGTGTGGAACATCGTGTCGGCGGGCAGCGGGCCCGCGAGCTCCATGCCCTCGTTGCGCAGCCGGTCCAGCAGGGGCGAGATCATCTCGATCTCCTGCCGCCCCATGCGCCCGCCTTCGCCGGCATGCGGGTTCAGTCCCGCGACCGCGATGCGCGGGCGGGGAATGCCGAACCCGGCCATGGCGTCATGGGTGATCCTGAGCCGCGCCTCCAGCAACTCCTCGGTCAGCGCCTGCGGCACGTCCTCGAGCGCGATATGGATAGTGGCGGGCACCACCTTCAGCTCGGGGCAGGCGAGCATCATCACCACCTCGGGCACGCCGCCGAGATGGGCGAGGAACTCGGTGTGGCCGGGGAAGGCGAAGCCGCAGCCCTCGGCGAGGGCCAGCTTCGAGATCGGCAGGGTGCAGAGCGCCGCCGCCTCGCCGGACCGGCAGAGCGCGACACCGCGCTCGATCGCCGCCACCACGCCGGCCGCCTGCGCGGCTTGCGGCACGCCGGGCGCGCGCGGGCCGGGCATCTCCTGCACCAGCACCGGCAGGCCGCGGGCCGCGGCCTCGGCGGCCTCGGTCGGGCTGTCGATCACCACATGGGGCACGCTGCCCGGCAGGTGCCGGGGCTCGCCGATCCAGAAGAAGGGCAGCGCCGCGCCGAGTTCGGACCAGCAGGCCTCGGCCAGTTCGGGACCGATGCCCGAGGGCTCGCCGCAGGACAGCGCGATGGGCCGGGGGTCGCTCACTTCTCGACGATGTGGGCGTTGGCGCGCAGCTGCGCGAGATAGGCTTCGGCCATCTGGTTGAGCCGCTGGTTGCGCAGCCCGATGCTCACCTGCTGGCGGTCGGCGTCCGCGGTGATCTCGGGGGTGCGGCTGCACAGCATGAGGAACATCAGCGTCTGGCCGTTCGAACGGGTGAGTGCCGTCGACACTTCGCCGGCGTCGAGCTTCGACAGCTCGTAGGCCACATCGGTCGGCAGCTCCGAAGGCGGCAAGGACTGGCGCTGCAGCACCTCGGCGGGCTGCCCCTTGGCAAAGGCATAGAGATCGTCGCAGCGGTCGACCTTGCTGGCCAGAACGCGGGCCTGTGCGAGGGTTTCGGGGCTGCGGCCGCCGGCCATGTAATAGGCGGCGTAATCGACCGAGGCGACTTCGGGCGCGGCGTAGCCGGTTTCCTCGATCTGGCGCATTTGGAAAAGCGCGACGGCGCCCTGGATCGGGATCGGTGCGGTGACCTCGCCCGGGGTGAGGCCGATAACCAGCGGGCGCAGCACCGGCGGCAGATCGCTCAGGTCCTGCCAGGGCAGGCGGCCGCCCTCGCCACGGGTGGCCGTTGCGGAATATTCGCGTGCCGCGGCGGAGAACTCGGCGGTCGAGCGATAGCCCGAAATGCGCTCGGCGAGGTTCTGAACCTGCGCTTCGGTGCCCGGGCGGATCGGGATGATGATCTCCGACAGCAGCACGCGGACGTTCGAGCCGGTGCCGGTGCCCGAGAGCGCGCGGTCGATTTCTTCGTCGCTGACGGTGGTGCGGGCCTGGAAGCGCTGCTGCACCAGTTGCCGCCAGGCAAAGCCGGCACGGACAAAATCTCTGAAGGTCTGTTCCTCGACGCCGTTCTGTCCCAGCACCCCGATGAACTGCTCGAGGCTGAGATTGCCGCGCTGCGCAAACTCGGCCATGCCGTCGCGGACCTCTTCCTCGGTGGGCTCGATCCCGGCATCCCGTGCCGCCTGCAGGCGCAGCCGGTCGTCGACCAGCTGTTCACGTGCGAGATTCATCGGGTCGGTACCGGAGTTCAGCACTTCGATCATCCGCGCGCGCTGCTGGATCTCGTAGTTGGTGATCACCATCTCGTCGACGAGGATCGCGGGCGAGAAGAGCCCCTGCGCCGCCAGCGCGACGGGGGCGAGTGCCAGGCCCGCCGCGCAGATGACGGAGCGGATAAAACGTGCGGGGATCACTTGCATTGGCGTCGGTACTCCTTGGCGCTGTCCGCGGTGCCGAAGCCAGTCAGCGCCACGGAGAGGCCGTAATCGGTGGACGGTTCCAGGTTGGTCGAGGACGCGTATTTGCGCGTCACCGAGAAGTCGACCTGAACGCATTCATTGCGGTATTGCAGGCCAAAACTCGTGCGGTCAAGCCGTTGATCGGCAAGGTCGTAGCGCCATCCCGCCGAGCTGGTCCAGTTGGTCGCGAAACGATAGCTGCCTCCGAGCGTCCATTCCGACTGGGTCTCGTCGCGCTCTTCCTGCGGGTCCTCCACCAGCAGCAGGTAGGAAGCGCCCAGATTGATGCGCTCGTTGGACCAGTCGACCCGTGCCTCGGCCTTGCTGAGATCGCTGAGGCCGGCCATCAGACCGCGTGCGGAGATGGTCAGCCCGGTGTCGTTGCTGAAGCCGGCGGCGACGAGCCAGTCCGACATGCGGCTGTCGAGGCCCGAGGAACGGCTGAAGTCCTCGTCCACCTCGTCCTGCCAGACACGGCCCAGGGTCATCCCGGCGCGCCAGCCCTCGGAGCCTTCGTGCAGCCAGCGCAGGCCGGCGGCAAGCGTTTGACCGTGCTCGCGGCGGTCGGCAGCCGGAAAGCGCGAGAGTGCCAGAAGGTTGGCCTCGTCGAATTCCACCCGGGTGCTTTCGTCGGCGACGATATTGACGCGGGTGCCGCCCACCAGACCGTATTGCATCAAAGGCTCGAGCAGGGTGTGCGAGCCGTCCGCGCCGTGCCGGACCAGCGGCCAGCGCAGCTCGACAGCAGTACCCGCCATGGCGCGCGAGACGTCGCTGTCGGATGTGCTGTCCTGCCGGTAGGCATAGCGGTCGAACCAAAGCTCGGTGGTCAGGCCGAGCCGGATGCCGCCGTCCAGCGTCCAGCGCCGACGCCAGCTCGCCTCGGCGGTCAGCCGCGCGACGTCACGTCCCTCGATGTCATCCGAGGAAGTCCGGTAGTGCCCGTGCAACTCGGTGCCGAGTCGCAGCTCGCCGCCAATTCGGCTGGGGAAGAAGCGCTTTTCGTAGGAGCTGTCGAAGACCCACGATGGCAGCAGCGCATCCTTCTCCGAGGCGCGCAGGGACTGGTAGTGCCACAGTCCGAGTCGCAGCAGGTCGTTTGACCGGGCGCGCGAGAGCTCGATATTACTGTCGAGACGGTCGAGATCCTCGTAGTCGTAGTCGTTGAGATAGGCCTCGTCGCTGACCATCTTGAGATCGAAATCTAGCGCGAACTCGTTGCGCAGGCCGAAGTTGCCCTCGGCAAAGAGATAGCCCCGGGTCTCGTCGCTGGTCAGCGTGTCTCGGGTGAGCGCTCCGTTGACCTCCAGGTCGCCTGTCGTGAAGGCGCGGCGGTAGCGGGCTTCGAGTGTCTTGGTGACCGACGAGACATAGGGCGTCAGGGTGACGTCCTGATGATCGCCGATTGGAATGAAATAGGGCACCTTGACGCCAAAGCCGAGCAGCGATGTCGTGCGGTAGGACGGGACCAGAAAACCCCGGGTCCGCTTTAGGGTGGGGTCGGGCAAGCGCACGTTGGGGAGCCATAATAGCGGTACGTCCAGCACCAGAAGCTGCGCCCCCTCAAGGTAGATTTGGCGGGATTCCTGATCATGAACCACTCGCTTGGCACGGATCGACCAGAGCGGCACTTCGTCGGGGCCACAGACCTGGCAGGAGCTGATTGCGACGCGGCTGAGCTGGGTGAAGCGGCCCTCGGCCCGGCGCGCCTCGACGGCGGCGAGCTGGAGCTGTTCATCCATGACCATGCGGGCCCCGAGCAGGATGCCATTGCGCAGGCCTTCTTCGAGCTGGGCGCTGTCGGCCAGCAGCAGATCGCCGGTGGCGTCGGTGATGCGCACGGGCCCCTCGATATCAAGGGTTCCCGCCTCTTGGTCGAAGACGATGCGGCTTGCGGCGAGCCGGGTGCCGTCCTGCAGCGCCTCGACGTTGCCTTGGGCGATCAGCCGGTTGCCGTCCTCGACGTAGACCTCGTCGGCCACGAGGATCGCCGGGCTTTCGGCCTCGGTGGGGGCTGTCTGGGCAGTGTTCTGGGCGCGCAGGGGCAGGGGCAGCGCGGCGGCGAGCGGCAGGCTCAGGGCCAGCGCCGTCGCGAGCAGGCGGGTCTTGGGAGTCATCCTTCCTCCATTTGGAGCACCAGTCCGAGCGCCAGCAGCAAGGCGGCGACAGGGGGCACCCATGCGGCGAGCAGCGGATTGAGCTGCCCGTTTTCGCCGAGGATCTGCGCGAAGTTCCTGACGTAGTAAAGTCCGAAGCCCAGCATCACCGCCGCGAGCACCGACAGGCCGGTATTTGCGAGCCGCGCCGGGCGCATGGTGAAGCCGGCGGCGACCAGCACCATGGCCACCAGGAAGACCGGCTGCGCCAGCTCGGATTGCAGCCAGACGATGTGGCGACGGGCCGAGAAACCGGCCTCCTCGAGACCGCGGATGAAGGATGGCAGTTCCCAGATGGGAATCGCCGAAGGCTGGCCGAAGCGGTCGCGGATGCCGTCCTGCGTGAGGTTCGACGGCAGCCGGAGCTCGGCGTAGGTTTCGGCGGTCTGCTCGGGATTTGCGGTGTCGCCCAAAGGCCAGGCCTTGGCGTTGGTCATCACCCAGTCACCGGTGTCGAGTTGCGCGCGCTCCGCGATGATCCGGCGTTCAGGCGCTCCATCGGGCGCATAGGCGACGAAGCTCACGTCGTAGAGCACGCTGGCGTCGGGATTGGTTCGGCTGGCGCGGATCACCGTCTGTGCGCCATCGGCTCCCTGGCGCAGCCAGAGACCCTCGGCACCGATCGACAGCACCGAACCGCCATCACTGTCCCATTCCTGCTCGAGGTCGGCGGCGCGTTTCGAGGTGGCGGCAACGATCGGGTTGAACATGCCTACCGCCAGCCCCGAGATTACCAGTGCCACGCCGACCGGACCCATCAGCGCGGCCAGGCCCGAGCGACCCGCGGCGCGGCTCACCACCAGTTCGGAGCTGCGCGCCAGCGAGATGCACAGCGAGATGGCAGCGAGAATCGTGACCAGCGGCAGGATGGTATAGGTGCCGCTGGGAAGGTTCAGCAGCGTCATGTGGAGGACTTGCCCGAAGCTCACTTGCTCGCCGAACTTGCGCAGCTGCTCGACCAGGTCGACGAGGAAGAAGAACAGCGCGAAGACCAGCGCAATGGCGAGGAAGAACTTCAGGAAACGCCGCGCGAAGTAGAAGTGAAGGATCATGCCGCGGTTCCGGGAACGGGGGTGGTGCGCCTGCGCCGCCGGGGGCGGCGCGAGCGGGAGGCCAGCCAGAGCATCAGGCCGGTGACTGCGAAGCCGACGAGGCTTGGGACGTAGATGAGCGGCCAGAGCGCTCCGTTGCCACGGACCGGCGTCGAAACCGAACTCTCGATGACCTTGATCAGCACCAGAAGGAAGATTGCGCCGACGATCTGCCGGGTCACGCCGAAGCGCGAGAAACTGCCGGTCATCAGCGCCGCGTAGCCGATCAGCGCGGCGACAACGCAGAGCAGTGGTTGCTCGAAGCGCATGTGCGCCTCTTCCAGAACCTCGCCGACTGAGTCGTTCACCTCGGTGGCGACCGCCTCGGTGTCGGTCAGCAGCTCGAAGGTGCCGATCTGCCGGGCGCGCCGGCCCGGGCGGCGATCCGGGGTGATGAGACTGGATATGTCGTAGGTCAGGTCGTTGAAGGTCGTGATCGAGAGCGCCTTGTCCGAGCGGCGCAGGGTCTGGGCGGTGCCCTCGACCATGGTCAGCATGGTCGCGTCGCTTTCGGACCGCGTGATGTAGGCGGTGACCGCGGTGTAGGTCACCTCGCGGTCGGCAAGGCGGCGGTCCGAGAGGAAGACGTTGCGCAGCTCACCTTCGGGCGAGATTTCGCGGATGTAGAAGGTCACGCCGCGCGTCGGATGCAGGAAGGTGCCCTCGTGAAGCAGCCGCGCGGAGACCGAGCCAGAGATCTCCGCCTCGCGTTCGCGCAGCTGTCCGTAGGCGAGCGGCACCAGGACATGGCTCAGCACCGCCATCATCGCGCCGATGATCAGCCCAAACACCAGCACCGGGCGGGCCAGCCGCCAGGGGGAATAGCCGGTGGCCTGCACCACGGTCAGTTCCGAATCGTTGCTGGAGCGGTTGACCACGTAGACCGAGGCGGCAAACGCCGCGATGGGCAGCACGATGGCGATCACCGGCGGCAGGCTCAGCAGCATGAACTCGATGAAGATGCCGCCCGAATGACCATCGGCGATGAGGTCGCCGAACAGGCGCACGGCGCGGTTCACCCAGTAGACCATCACCAGTACCAGCGAGAAAAACCCGAACAGGACCATGAGCTGCGACAGCATGTATCTGTCGAATCTCTGCACTTTTTAACCCCCGGCTTTCCTTTGGTGACGACCCTAGACGATCGCTCATCGCGGGAAAAGGTGCCTCTGGTCAAGCCGATTGCGGCGCTCTAGGACTCTTGCACCAGACATAGCAACACATGGCAACACGGAAGGCAGGCGGATGACCGAGCTGCGCAGTTTCGAATTTTCGGCAGTGGACCTCGACGGGCTGGCGCAGCGGCAGGGCAGGATCGCGCTGCTGATCAACGCGGAGGGGCGGATGAGCCCCGCGGCGCGACGCCTGAACCGGCTGACCAAGGGCGCGGTGGCGCGTCTTCTGGCCGCAGAGCGCTGGGAAAAGGCGAAATCGGGCGACGTGATTGCGCTGGCCTATCCCGCCGGGCTCGAGGCCGAGGCGCTCGACGTGGTGAAGCTCGAGCGTCGGCCTTCCGTTGCAGAGGCGCGCAAGGCGGGTGCGGCGCTCGCCGCTCTGGCCGGCGGCAAGGCGCTGACGGTGGTCGGCGAGGGCACCGCGCGACTGCCGAACCTGGCGCTTGGACTGGCGCTGAAGGGCTATGCCTCGGTGCATCACAAGTCCGAGAGTTCGGAGACACCTGCCGCCGCGACCATCATGTGCACCAAGCCCGAGGAGACCGGCGCGGCCGCATCCTCGCTGCTGGCGGTGGCCGAAGGTGTGGCCTTCACCCGCGATCTTGTCAGCGAACCGGCCAACGTTCTGACCACCGAGGAGTTCGCCGCCCGTCTCGAGGCGCTGAGCGAGCTCGGCGTCGAGGTCGAGGTGCTGGACGAGGCGCGCATGACCGAGCTTGGCATGAACGCGCTGCTCGCCGTGGGGCAGGGCTCCGCCGCGCCCTCGAAGATGGTGGTGATGCGCTGGAAGGGTGCCGCGGGCGATCCGCTGGCGCTGGTCGGCAAGGGCGTCGTCTTCGACACCGGGGGCATCTCGCTGAAACCGGGGCCGGGCATGGAAGACATGACCATGGACATGGGCGGCGCAGGCACCGTGGCGGGCGTGATGAAGGCGCTGGCGCTGCGCAAGGCGCCGGCGCACGTGGTGGGCCTTGTCGGGCTGGTCGAGAACATGCCTTCGGGCACGGCCATGCGCCCCGGCGACATCGTGAAATCGATGAAGGGCGACACTATCGAGATCCTCAACACCGACGCCGAGGGCCGGCTCGTGCTCTGCGACGTGCTCTGGTACGCGCAGGAACACGTGAAGCCGATCGCCATGGTCGATCTCGCGACTCTGACCGGGGCCTGCATCGTGGCGCTCGGTCACGAGAACGCGGCGGTCTTCTCCAACGAGGACGGCTTTGCCGAGGATTTCCTCAAGGCCGCGAAGACCGAGGGCGAGGGCGCCTGGCGCATGCCGCTGGGCCAGGCCTATGACGACATGCTGAAATCGCCGCTCGCGGACATGAAGAACATCGGCGGACGGCCCGCCGGTTCGATCACCGCGGCGCAGTTCCTGAAGCGTTTCGTCAAAGACGACATGCCGTGGATCCACCTCGACATCGCGGGCGTGGCAAAGCTGAAGTCCGCCTCGTTGCTGGCACCCGTCGGGGCCACCGGCTGGGGCGTGCTGTCGCTCGACCGGATGATCCGCGACCGCTTCGAGACCAAGGACGACTGAACCATGATCGTCCCCGCCCTGCGCTATCGCGACCCCGAGGCGATGCTCGCCTTTCTGACCGGCACGCTCGGCTTCGAGGAGCACGCGGTCTATCGCGACGCGGAGGGCGGGATCATCCATGCCGAGCTCAAGCTCGGCAGCGGCATGATCATGTTCGGGCCGGCGTCCCGTGACAACGCCTACGGCAAGCTCGTGGTCTCTCCGGAGGCGGCGGGCGGCGTCACCGGGTCGATCTACGCGGTGGTCTCCAACGTTGCGGGGCATTTCGCTCGCGCGGTGGCGGCGGGGGCGGAGATCGTTCTGGACCTGGAAGAGCAGCCGCAGGGCGGGCAGAGCTACACGCTGCGGGACCCCGAGGGGAAGATCTGGACCTTTGGCGATTATCACCCCGAGGGCGACCACGACGGCCGTCATGACGAGAAGACCGGAGGCTGACGCGCATGGGTGTCGCGATGTTTTACCACCTGACCCAGAGACCTGTCGAAGAGACCCTGTCGATGCTGCTGGAGAAGTCGCTGGCGGCGGGCTGGCGAGTCGCAGTGCGCGGCGGCGATCCGCGCCGGCTGGACTGGCTGGACGAGCGGCTGTGGCTGGGTGCCGAGGACGGCTTCCTGCCGCATGGCCGCGCCGGCGGGAAGCATGACGCGCAGCAGCCGGTTCTGCTGACCGAGCGGACGGAGATGCCCAACGGTGCCTCTTGCCTGATGTCGGTGGACGGCGCGGCGGTCTCCGCCGAGGAGGTGGGCGCGATGGAACGGGTCTGCATCCTCTTCGACGGGATGGACCCGCAGGCACTCGACGTGGCGCGGGGACAATGGCGGGCGCTGACCGGAGCTGGGGTTGCCGCGCAATATTGGTCCGAAGAAAGCGGTCGCTGGGAGAAAAAGGCCGAATCCTGACTATTTAACCTGTCTTACTTCCGCCACACTCTGTTGCTATTCAGCGTCACCCTGCCTGTGTAATAGGCAATCATATTTGACAGATGCGCGACATTTCGCTCATCGTGATTTGAACGGGACGGCTTGCCAGGTCCCGAAAAAGCGGAAAAAAAATAGAAAAAAATTTGATAAAAATGAGAGTACTGTCGCTACCCTTACACAGATCGACGAAGAATCTCTTACATGAGCGCCACAAGCCCGGCATCATCGACTTGCGTCGCAGGAGCCTGGCTCGCCTCGAGCGGGTTTCCCTGCAAGAGTGCGCGTATGTACGAGTAGCGGTCGTTTCGGCATCGTCCTTCGTCACACGCCAAGCGCCGGTGTCTTCCGACGCCGGGAGACGTGGGCGCGATGCCGAAATGGCCTTTTCCCGCCCATCCCCGATGCCGCGGGTTTCCCCGAAAATGCCACGAATGTTGCCGTCCCGCGGAGCTGTGCTCTCAACTGCCGGTTGCGGATTTACGTGTTTTGCCCTTGCGTCAGGCGACCATGCGGCTATCGGACTGATTTCATGACAACTCCCATCGATTTCGCGCCGCTTCTAGACTGCCCTCTCCTCGAGGGGCTGACCAACGCGCAAAAGGAAGCCTTCTTCGCGGATTGCACCGTGCAGCGCTACGAGGCGCCCACCGACATCCTTCGCCAGGGCGAGACCACGCCGGTCATGTACCTGATCGCGCAGGGCCGGGTGGAGGTGATCTACCTCGACAAGCAGGGCAATGCCGCCGTGCTGCACGTCGCCGGACCGGGCGAGGTGCTCGGCGAGGTCGAGGGGCTTTCGGGCACGACCTGCTCGTCCTCCTGTCGGACATTGCCGGATGCGGTCGTGCTGGCGGTCTCGTTCGACCTGCTGCTCAAGCACATCCCGCCGGCGCAGCTGCTGCGCAATTCTGCTGCAATCATGCAGACGCGCCTGACCCGCGACAACGAGCTTCGGGCGATCGCGCAGTTCTTCTCGGTCGAGGAGCGGTTGCGGATGTACCTCTACCAGTTCACCAACGAGCAGCACCCGGAGGCGCGGCTGAGCCAGTCCTACCTGGCCTCGATGGTGGGCTGCTCGCGGCAGACGATCAACAAGCTGCTCGGCGATCTGCGGCGCGACGGGGTGATCGAGTTGCGGCGCGGCGCGATCGCTGTAATTGACCGCGAGCGACTGAAAATCGAGGTCTGAGGCTCAGCCGCGCTCCAGCACCATCTTGCCGCCGGAGATTTCCAGCCGGTCGAAGCGTTGCAGGTAGCTCATGCCGAGCAGCGAGTTGTCCATCTCGCCGCCATTGACGAAGGCGGCGAGGTTGCGGTCCTCGAACGGCCCCAGCGCAACGTTGGCCAGCCGGACCGGCGCGGTCTGGACCGCGCCGTTTGCGGTGCGGGCGCTGGAGTGGAAGGCCAGATCGTCGAGGGCGATCCCGACGCGCTCCGCGTCCTGGCGGGTCAGCACCATGCCGCTGGCCCCGGTGTCGACCACGAAACGGATGGGGCTGCCGTTGATCTGCAGCGTCAGGTAATAATGTCCGTCCGGCGCGCGGGGCAGCTCGATCCGGCCCTCGTCTGCAAAGACCGACTGTTGCGGGCTGACCGTATGGCGGATGTCGTCCCAGAGGCCGATGGCGGCGATCACCGCGAGAAAGATCAGCCCCCAGGCCGCGAGTTGCTGGAGCTTCTGCACCAGCCGGCCCCGGTGCTGCACGAACATCCATAGCACCAGCGCCGTGAGCAGCAGGCCGAGATAGCCCAGGCGGCCAATTTCAATTTCAGACAAATGCGCGCTCCCCTTGCTACGACTGCAATGTAGGGGCTTTGCCCGCGTCCCGCCACTCTCAGCCGAAGACGCCGGACCAGTCGATGCCGCGGATGCCGTCGATGACGAATTGAACCGCCAGCGCCGCCAGCAGCATGCCGAAGAGCCGGGTGACCACAACGATGCCGACGTGTCCCAGAGCGCGCTCGATGGGGCCGGCGACAAAGAAGCAGGCGAGGGTCATCAGGAGCACGATCACCAGCACGCCGAGGATCATCGCCGTCTCCAGCGGACCGGCGGAATGGCCGACCAGCAGGATGATCGAGGCGATGGCACCTGGCCCCGCAATCAGCGGGATGGCGATGGGGAAAATCGACGGGTCAGGCATCACCTCGTCCTCGACCTTGTCCTCGCGCCGCTTGGTGCGCCGTTCGAAGAGCATGTCGAGCGCGGTGATGAACAGCAAGAGCCCGCCGGAAATGCGGAAAGCGGACATCGAGATGCCGATGAACCCCAGCACGGCCTCGCCGAAAAAGGCAAAGAGCATGAGGATCGCCAGCGCGGTGACACAGGCCCGCATGCCGACGGCACGGCGATGCTCCGCATCGGCACCCTGGGTCAGCGCGATGAAGACCGGCGTCAGCCCGATCGGGTCGATCACCACGAAGAGCGTGGCGAAGGCGCTGATAAGAAATGCGACGTCCATCCTGTCCAATCTTGCGGCGGACCGTCACTCTGGCCCAGTTCACCTTGCCAGTGCCTGCGGTGTGGCGCAAGCGGACAGGCGCGGCATGGCGTCGCGTGTGCTCTCGCCCGCGTTCTGCTACGCTCGGAGCGGCAAGATTATCGGATTTTCATCAGCCATTTTTTCGAGAGAGGAGCTCCGAACGTGTCCTCGGAAATCGTATTGCCCATCATCACCCCGATCGAGGGAACACCGGGTCCCGACGTGATCGACGCCAGCGCGAACCCCGAAGACATCAAGACCTACGAAGGCAACGACCGCGTGCACGCGCGGGGCGGCTCCGACATCGTCGATGCGGGAGAGGGGAACGATACCGTCTTCGGCGGCGGTGGGGCCGATCTCATCGACGGCGGCGAGGGGGATGACCTCATCCTCGGCGGCACGGGGCGTGACACGATCATCGGCGGCGAGGGGGCGGACACGATTCATGGCGGCGCCGGAATCGACACATTTGTCTTCACACGCGAGACGGCGATCGAGACCGACCATATCTATGGCGCGGTCGATGGCGAGTTCCTCGATGTCAGCGGCTTCTACGGCATCGACCAGGAGGTGGTCGGAGACGACCTCTACATTTACGCCTATGTCAGCGCCCAGGGTCGCGAGCTGATCGCCATCGCCCACGAGATGACCGGCACCTTCGACGTGATCTGAGCTGCGGGGCGGCGGCGGGCTCAGCCCGCGACGCCGCTTTCCGCCGCCTCAAGCTTCTCCATCGCCGTTTCCCAAAGCGCCTCGGCGCGGTGCAGCCCGTCCATGACCTCGGCGTATTTCTTGTTCCAGGTCTCCAGCTCACCGGCGCGCCCGTCTTCGTAAAGATCGGGGTTGGCCAGCTTGGTGGCCAGCTTCTCGCGCATTTCCTCGATCTTCGCCACCCGCGCCTCGCACTTGCGAGCCTCCGAGCGCAGCGTGAGGATTTCGTCGCGGCTGGCGCGCTTGGGCTTGGGCGCAGCTTTCTCCGCCTTGGCGGGCTTTTCCGGCTTGTCCTGCGTCAGCAGCATCTTGCGGTAGGCCTCGAGGTCTTCTTCGTAGGGGGTCACCGTGCCGTCCTTGACCAGCCACAGCCGGTCGGCGACCAGCCCCAGCAGATGCATGTCGTGCGACACCAGGATCACCGCGCCGGAATAGGCGGTCAGCGCTTCGACCAGCGCCTCGCGGCTCTCGATGTCGAGGTGGTTGGTCGGCTCGTCGAGGATCAGCATGTGCGGTGCATCGAGCGTCGCCAGCAGCAGCGACAGCCGCGCCTTCTGTCCGCCTGACAGTCGTCCGACCTCGGTCTCTGCCTGATTTGCGCCCAGCCCGAAGCCCGCCAGCTGCGCGCGCAGCTTAGAGGGGGCGGTGTCGGGGCGCTCGCGCTGCAGGTGCTGCAGCGGCGTCTCGTCAAGGTGCAGCTCGTCGACCTGGTGCTGGGCGAAATAACCGATGCGCAGCTTCGAACTGGACGTCATCTTGCCGTCCATCAGCGCCAGCCGCCCGGAAAAGAGCTTCGACAGCGTCGACTTGCCCTGGCCGTTGCGGCCGAGCAGCGCGATGCGGTCGTCCTGGTCGATGCGCAGCGAGAGCTTGCGCAGCACCACCTTGTCGCCATAGCCGGTGGAGGCGTTCTCCAGCGCGAGGATCGGCGGCGACAGCTCGTCGGGCTGCGGGAAGCTGAAGACGCGCTTGGCGGCCTCCTCGGGCGGGGTGATCCGCTCCATCTTCTCCAGCATCTTGACGCGCGCCTGCGCCTGCCGGGCCTTGGAGGCCTTGGCGCGGAAACGGTCGACGAAGCTCTGCAGGTGGGCGCGGCGCTCGTCCTGCTTCTTCGCCGCCGCCGCGAGCACGGCACGGCGCTCGGCGCGGGTGCGCGCGAAGGTGTCGTAGTTGCCCTGGTAGAGCACCAGCTTGCGGTCCTCGAGGTGCAGGATCGCCCCCACCGCACGGTTCAGCAGGCCGCGGTCGTGGGAGATGACGATCACCGTGTGCGGATAGCTCTGCAGGTAGCTCTCGAGCCAGAGCGCGCCCTCGAGGTCGAGGTAGTTGGTCGGCTCGTCGAGCAGCAGCAGGTCGGGCTGGGCAAAGAGCACCCCCGCGAGCGCGACGCGCATCCGCCAGCCGCCGGAATAGTCCGAACAGGGGCGCTGCTGCGCCGCCTCGTCGAAGCCGAGCCCCTTGAGGATCGTCGCGGCGCGCGCCTCGGCGGACCAGGCGTCGATGTCGGCAAGACGGGTCTGGATGTCGGCGATGCGGTGCGGGTCGGTGGCGGTCTCGGCCTCGGCCATGAGCGACGCGCGCTCGAGGTCGCAGGCAAGCACCGTCTCGATCAGCGAGACATCCGAGGCCGGGGCCTCCTGCGCCACGCCGCCGATCTTGGCGCGGGCGGGCAGCTCGATCTCGCCGCCGTCGAGCGTCAACTCGCCGCGGATGAGCCGGAAGAGCGTGGTCTTGCCCGCGCCGTTGGGACCGACGAGGCCAACCTTGTGGCCTGCGGGAATCACGGCGGAGGCCTCCTCGAGCAGAGGGCGGCCTTCGACGGAATAGGAGATGTCTCGAATACTCAGCATGGCTCGCCCATAGCAGAGCCTTCGGGCGGGCAACATCCCCCATCGCGCATATCGCTCTTGCCCGGCGCGTCTACCGACCCCGATGCCGTGACGTGCGTATTTTGAAAGAGAAGAAGCCGGATGGGGTTGGCTTCTTCTCTTTCCAAATATGCCGGGGTGAATTGGCCGCAGGCCAAGAGGGGCAGCGCCCCTTTCTGCCTATGGAAGAGGCAGAGGAGGGCCGCAGGGTCTTCCCAATTCCTCAACCCCATGGTAACGCCCCTGCCAGAGAATACTGGCCGGGCCGTTGCCCGGCTTTATGACATTGGAGAGACCAAAATGGCCGTCGAACGCACCCTGTCGATCATCAAGCCCGACGCAACCCGCCGCAACCTGACCGGCAAGATCAACGCCAAGTTCGAAGAAGCTGGCCTGCGCATCGTCGCGCAGAAGCGCATCCAGCTGACCCCGGCACAGGCCGGCGAGTTCTACAAGGTGCACGCTGAGCGTCCGTTCTACGGCGAGCTGTGCGAGTTCATGGCGTCCGAGCCGGTCGTCGTGCAGGTGCTCGAAGGTGAAGGCGCGATCGCCAAGAACCGCGAAGTGATGGGCGCAACCAACCCGGCAGACGCCGCAGAGGGCACCATCCGCGCAGAGTTCGCCGAGTCGGTCGGCGAGAACTCGGTGCACGGTTCGGACGCGCCGGAAACCGCCGCTGAAGAGATCGCCTACTTCTTCTCGGGCCTCGAGCTCGTCGGCTGAGCCTGACGCTCAATCGGAATAAATAGAAGGGCGCCCCGCGGGGCGCCCTTTCTCTTTGTAGCTGGGTGATGGCTCAGGCCGCGATATCGACCGGTCTTGCGGGACCGCTGCCCGGTGCGACGTGTCGGTTTTCCAGCCAGCGCCGCAGCAGTCCTGCATTGCGAGTATTGGCGCGGTAGCCGATGTCGAAGATGTCGCCGACCAGCGGGATGAGGCCCACGACCCAGTCGGTCGCGAGGTTCGCGCCCATCTGGCCCAGCAGCACCTTGGGCGCGCCCATGTCATGCGCCTCCTTCACGATCCACAGTGCCGGCGCGAGAGCCAGCGTATCGCCGATGCCCGGGACGAGACCGAACACCGCGTCCCAGCCGAAGCGGATCGGCGTCAGGGGGATGCGGTAGGCGCGGTCCATGCGGCGTGCCCAGCGGTCGATCCTCTCGAGCCGCTGGAAATCCGGGTGCAGGGTGTGACGCTGCGCGCTCATGGCGATCACACGTGCTGGCGGCTCGGGCCGGTGCGGGCGATCACCCAGACCGCATGCACGATGCCCGGAATGTAGCCGAGGATGGTCAGCAGGATGTTGATCCAGAAGTGCTTGCCCAGACCCACCTGCAGGAACACGCCGAGCGGCGGCAGGAGGATGGCGAGGATGATGCGGATCAGGTCCATGTCGGTCTCCTTGTCAGGATAAATGATGCGTTGGCGAACCAACACGGAGACCGGGTCCGGAGTTCCCTTGGGGTCTGAGGCGCGACGTTTAGCGCGTTGTTGTGGATGAAAAATCGCTCTATTTGCGTGGGCGTCGCAGCGGGTCGATCACGCCGATCTCGTCGAGGATCGCCTCGATCCCCGCCAGCGGCACATCACTTTTCCCCTCGGCGACCAGCGCGTCGAACCGAGCCCGGAGTTCTTCTTTCTCCTTGCCCCGTGCGTCGTTCCACGGGCGGCCCTGCAGTGCCATGTGCAGCACGTAGAAGCCGATGAAATGCGGCTTGGTGCCATGGGCCAGAAGGCGTCGGTAGGTCTCGTCGGCGCCGAGCGCGCGCAGGGTTTCAGCGTCCTCGATCCCCGCGCGCTTGCAGGCCGATTCCACCGCGGGTCCGAGATTGCGGATGCTGGAGATCGGCGTGCCGGACATATGCTCAGGCGGCCCTGGAGAGCGTGGCGGCAAAGCCGGTGAGGGTGGTGAGGGCCGCGGCGAACCGATCGTCCGGTATGGTCAACGCAACGCGCAGGAAGCCCGCGGCGGAGGGGCCGAAGCTCTCGCCCGGCATCACCGCGATACGGTGGGTGTCGAGCAGTGCGTTCGCGAACTCGATGCCCGAAAGGCCGGTCGCGCGGATGTCGAGGAAGAGGTACATCGCCCCGCCCGAGGGCACGAGGCCGACGATGTTCTGCCGGGCGAGGATCTCCTGCGCCTGCGCGCGGCGGCGGCGGAAGGGCTCGGCGACGCGCGGCTCCAGCGTGGCGTCCGAGGTGAGCGCGTAGAGCGCCGCGTCCTGGATGTAGCCGGGCACGCCGTAGGTGGTGTTGGTAGCGAGATCGATCAGCGCCGCGATGGCGGGTTCGGGGGCGATCAGCCACCCGATGCGGCTGCCGGTCATCGCGTGGCTTTTCGACAGCGAGCCGATCACCATGGTGCGCTCGGCCATGCCGCGCAGCGCGCGCGGGCTGAGGTGTTCGCCTTCCCAGATCTGCGTGTCATAGACCTCATCGGAGATCAGCCAGAAATCCTCGTCGCGGGCGGCCCCGGCGAGGCCCTCCAGCGTGACGCGCGGATAGATCGCGCCGGTCGGGTTGTTGGGCGAGTTGACCAGCAGCGCCGAAGCGCCGGTCTCGCGCGCCTTTCGGCGGACTTCGGCGGCATCCGGGAAGAAGCTGTGCTCGGGGCGGGTCTCGATGCTGTGCGGGATCGCCCCGGCGGCGCGGATGGTGCCGGGGTAGGTGACATAGTGCGGCTCGATCATCAGCGCGGCGTCGCCGGGGTTGCAGGAGGCCATATGGGCGGCAAAGAGCGCAGATTGCCCGCCGGGGGTCACCAGCACGTTGTCGCGTGTGGTGGGAACGCCGGTGCGGTCGGTCACGCGCGCGGCGATGGCGTCGCGCAGCGCCGGGATGCCGGGCACGATGGCATAGCCGGTGTGGCCCGCCGTGGCGGCGCGGTGCATCTCGGTGAGGATCGCCGGATCGGTGCGCTCGTCCGGCTCGCCGATGGTCAGCTCGGTCACCGGCACACCCGCGGCGCGCAGGGCGCGGGCCTTGTAGAAAATCTCCCAGCCGTCTCCGCCACCGGCGTTGAGGGAGGTGATGCGGGTGGACAGGATCGGCATGGCGGGCTCCGCGAGAACTGTGTTGGAAGCGTTGTGCCAGAGCTCCGTAGGAGCGGCAAGAGTGCGGGTGCGAAGGCGGCGCGGTGCGGAGCTGAAACGGTTCATTGTTTAATGTAAACAAGTGTTTACCGTTGTGCGTTCGGGGGCGTAATCTTGACTTTGCGGACGGTCCCGGGTAGATTTTTCGGATGCTGGACGAAATGGGCAGGCGGCCCCGGGGGTGACCCCGGCGGCCGCTTTTTCGTTCCGCACGCATGCGCCCCGACGTCGACGTTCAGATCGGCGCGGCCGCCTGCGAGGCACTCTCTACAGGCAAAACCATACAGGCAAGAAAGGTATCGAGCGATGATCCTCATCCATCTCGAAGAAGAGCTGACCCGTCTCGAAGACGAGCGGGAGCAGCTGGCCGACATGCTCCGGCATCTCGGCAACGACATGCGGCGCCTGCGCGACCGCTTCGACGAAGACGGAACCCTGGACAAACCCGAGACCTCCAAGGCAGCGGCGGATCTGCGCTACTGGCTGAAGGTCGCCCATGAAACGGAGGCACAGATCAGACATGTCAGACGCAAGCAGAAGGGAATTGCCGGAGACTGGGCGCTCGATCTTGAACGCGCACGGGTTGAGGTCGGCTGCCGCATGGCTCGCCTCCGCCGGTGCTGCGGTGCAGGAGAGTTTCCTGAATGAGTTGTCGGAGGGGGAGCGCCTGGCGCTCCCCTTTCTGTTCGAGTTCTGGGCGCTGGAGCATCAGCTGCCGCCCGAAGGGGACTGGCGCTCCTGGGTGATCATGGGCGGGCGCGGCGCGGGCAAGACCCGGGCCGGGGCGGAATGGGTGCGCGCCATGGTGGAGGGCGCGCTGCCGCTCTCGCAGGGCCGCTGCAAGCGCGTGGCGCTGGTGGGAGAGACGCTCGATCAGGTGCGCGAGGTGATGGTCTTCGGCGACAGCGGTATCCTGGCCTGCTCGCCACCCGACCGGAGGCCGGACTGGAGCGCCACGCGGCGCTGCCTCACCTGGCCGAACGGGGCCGAGGCGATGGTCTTTTCCGCCCATGACCCCGAGGCGCTGCGCGGGCCGCAGTTCGATGCGGCCTGGGCCGACGAGTTGGGCAAGTGGCGCAAGGCGCGCGAGACCTGGGACATGCTGCAGTTCGCCCTGCGGCTGGGAGATCAGCCGCGCGCCTGTGTGACGACGACCCCGCGCAACATCGGCGTGCTGAAGGAACTGCTGGAGCTGCAGAGCACCGTGGTGACGCGGGCCCCGACCGAGGCGAACCGGGCCAACCTCGCGGCCGGTTTCCTCGATGAGGTCCGGGCGCGCTACGGGGCCACGCGGCTGGCGCGGCAGGAGTTGGACGGCGAGATGGTCTCGGATGTGGACGGCACGCTCTGGACGCAGGAGATGCTTGAGCGCGCGCGGCTGCGCGAGATGCCGGGGCGGTTCGATCGGATCGTCGTGGCCGTGGACCCGCCTGCGGGGGACGGCGCCGGGTCGGACGCCTGCGGCATCGTGGTCTGCGGGGTGCTGTGTGACGGCCCGCCGCAGGGCTGGGAGGCCTACGTGCTGGAGGATGCCTCGGTGCAGGGGATGGGCCCCACGGGCTGGGCACGTGCGACGGTAGCGGCCTATGAGCGCTGGCAGGCGGACCGGATCGTCGCGGAGGTGAACCAGGGGGGCGCCATGGTCGAGGCGGTGCTGCGGCAGGTGGCGCCGTCGGTCCCGCTGCGAAAGGTCACCGCGACGCGCGGCAAGGGGTTGCGCGCCGAGCCGGTGGCGGCGCTTTACGAACAGGGACGCATCGGCCATGCCCGGCGGTTCGGCCTGCTGGAGGAGCAGATGGGGCTGATGACCGGGGCCGGGTTCCAGGGGCAGGGCTCGCCCGACCGCGTGGATGCGCTGGTCTGGGCACTGACCGAGCTTGTCACCGGTCCGTCGGAGAGCTGGCGGCGGCCTCGGCTACGGGTGCTGTGAGGGCGGCGAAGGAGGGGGGCGCTGCCCCCCTCGGCCTGCGGCCTCACCCCCTTGGCGTATTTGCAAAGAGAAGAAGGCTCTGCCGGCTCACCGTGCTTCTTCTCTTTGAAAATACGCATGGCGCGAACTCACCGCTATGCGCCCGCCTGCTGTGGTGCGCAGGTCTAGGCGGGGGGCTCCGGACCCGTGTTGCGGCACCGGCGCGCGGCTTGGAAGCGATTGGTTAACAGGGCGCGTCTAATTTCTCTCTCAACGCGAACGTGGGCCGTGAGGTCCTCGGACCGGAGACCAGCAAGGAGCGGGACATGGTGTTCGACTTTCTGCGGCGGGGAAGCGGGGCGGAAGAGCGCCCCGAGACCAAGGCATCTGCCGCGGGCAGGCTGATCGCTGTCCAGGCGTCCGGTCGCGTGGCCTGGTCGCCGCGCGATACCGGCTCGCTCACCCGGCAGGGGTTCACCGGGAACCCGGTCGGCTTCCGGGCGGTGAAGCTCATCGCCGAAGCCGCTGCGGCGCTGCCTTTGGTCCTGCAGGATGCCGAAATGCGCTACAGCGCCCATCCCATCCTGCAGCGGATCGGAGCCCCGAATCCGGTGCAGGGACGGGCCGAACTGCTGGAGGCGCTCTATGGGCAGTTGCTGCTGTCGGGGGATGGGTATCTCGAGGCGGTGGGAAGCGGTGAGGGCCTGCCGGCGGAACTGCACGTGCTCCGCTCGGAGCGGATGCGGCTGGTGCCCGGGCCCGATGGCTGGCCTGTCGCCTATGAGTATCAGGTGGATGGCAGGGCGCATCGCTTTGATGTGCGCAGCGATCCGGCGCCGATCTGCCACGTGAAGAGCTTCCATCCGCAGGACGACCACTACGGGCTGTCGCCGCTGCAACCCGCCGCGCAGGCGGTGGACGTGCACAACAGTGCCTCGCGCTGGTCCAAGGGTCTGCTGGACAACGCGGCGCGTCCCTCGGGCGCGATCGTCTGGAGCGGCGGTGACGGGCAGGGTTCGATGGCGCAGGACCAGTACGAGCGGCTGGTCTCGGAGATGGAGAGCCAGCACCAGGGCGCGCGCAATGCCGGGCGGCCTATGCTGCTGGAGGGTGGGCTCGACTGGAAACCCATGGGGTTCTCGCCCTCGGACATGGAGTTCCGCCAGACCAAGGAGGCCGCGGCGCGCGAGATCGCCGTTGCCTTCGGGGTGCCGCCTATGCTGCTGGGGATCCCCGGGGATGCCACCTATGCCAACTACCAGGAGGCCAACCGCGCCTTCTACCGGCTCACGGTGCTGCCGCTGGCGCAAAGGGTGAGCGCGGCGCTGGGCAGGTGGCTTGCGGGTTTCACCGGTGAGGAGGTGGAACTGAAGCCCGACCTCGACCAGGTGCCGGCGCTGTCGGCGGAACGCGAGACCCATTGGCGGCGCGTCTCGGAGGCGGCTTTTCTCACGGTGCCGGAGAAGCGGCGCATGCTGGGGCTGCCGCCGTTGGCCGAGGAGGGCGAGGGTGAATGAGCGCGGGGTGCCTTATGAGCCGTTTGCCTGCGCCCCCGCGCTGCGGCTGGAGGCTCACGAGCGGCTGAGCGCGCTGCAGATCGCGGCGCTGGAAGACCGGTTGGCACGATCGGAGGCGCTGCTGGAGCGGCTGGAGAAGCGTCTATGGCTGGCGGTCTACGGCGTTGCCGCGGGTCTGTTGGCACAGGCGCTGCAGGGGTTGATCACCATGACGCCCTGAGGGGTGGCACACGCAAGGGAGCGTTCCATGGAACTCGAGCACAAGTTCTGCTGTCTCGGCGGTGAGATCACCGCAGCTGTCAGTGTCTCGGAGGGGACCCGGATCGAGGGGTATGCCTCGCTGTTCGGCAGTGCCGATCAGGGCGGGGATATCGTGGCGCCGGGGGCCTATGCCGCGTCGCTGAAACGACTCGCCGCCGAGGGGCGCGCGGTTCGGATGCTCTGGCAGCACGATCCGGCACAGCCCATCGGTATCTGGGATGAGGTCCGCGAGGACGACCGGGGGCTGCATGTGACAGGACGGCTGTTGGAGACCGTCGAGCGGGGACGCGAAGCGGCGGCGTTGATAGGTGCTGGCGCCATCGATGGGCTGTCCATCGGCTATCGCACCGTCACGGCGGTGAAGGATCGCGAGGGGCGCAGGCTCCTCAAGGAACTGGAGCTCTGGGAGGTGTCGCTTGTCACCTTCCCGATGCTGCCCAGTGCGCGGGTGGCGGCCAAGGGGGATAGCCCCGAACCGGACATGCTGCGTGAGCTGGCGCTGGCCATCGATGCCGCGCGCCTCGACCTGGCGAGCGGCTGACGCACGCCTTCAACACGGGACCGAGCTGATGAGCAGAACCGAGAGCCATTCTCGGACCGGGGAAGATCTGTCCCCGGTCGCCCGGGTGGGCGCCGCGATGGCGGGGCTGACCGCGGACATTAGGGCCATGCGGGCCGACCTTCATGCGAAACTGGACACATACGAAGAGCGACTGACCATGCTGGACACAAAGACTTCGCTTGCCGCGGCGCGCCCTGCGCTGGGCACCATGGCAGAGCCGGAGCTGCCGCACCGCAAGGCATTCAACGCCTACCTGCGCACCGGCGATGACGACGGCCTGCGCGGGCTGGTGCTGGAGGGCAAAGCGCTGTCCACCGCGGTGGCCGCCGACGGTGGGTATCTCGTCGATCCGGTGACCTCGGAGACGGTGAAATCGGTGCTGGAGAGCGCCGCCTCTATCCGGGCCATCGCCGCCGTCGTCACCGTCGAGGCCTCGTCCTTCGACGTGCTGGTCGATCAGGGTGACACCGGCGCAGGCTGGGCCGACGAGATAGCCGAGACCGGCGAGAGCGAAACGCCGACCATCGACCGCATCCAGATCAAGCTGCACGAGCTCTCGGCCATGCCCAAGGCCTCGCAGCGTCTGCTGGATGACACCGCTTTCGACCTCGAGGCCTGGCTTGCGGGGCGTATCGCCGACCGTTTCGCGCGGGCCGAGGCGGCGGCCTTCATCACCGGGGATGGCGTCGACAAGCCGATGGGCATCCTGTCGCACGACATGATCGACAACGAGATCTGGGAATGGGGCAACCTCGGCTACGTGCCTTCGGGCGCCGCGTCGGGTATCGGCGACGGCGATGCGATCATCGATCTGGTCTATGCGCTGGGCGCAGAGTACCGGGCCAAGGGCTGCTTTGTGATGAACTCCAAGACCGCCGGGTCGCTTCGCAAGCTCAAGGATGCCGATGGCCGGCACCTGTGGTCGGACGGGCTCGCGGCGGGGCAGCCGGCGCGGCTGCTGGGCTACCCGGTGCTCATCGCCGAGGACATGCCGGACATTGCGGCGGATGCCTATCCCATCGCCTTCGGCGACTTCGGTGCGGGGTACACCATCGCCGAGCGTCCCGACCTGCGGGTGCTGCGCGATCCGTTCAGTGCCAAGCCGAACGTGCTGTTCTACGCGACCAAGCGCGTGGGCGGCGACGTAAGCGATTTTGCGGCGATCAAGCTGCTGCGCTGCGCCACCAGCTGATCGGAACGGTGAGGGCGGCGGGCGGTGGGCCCGCCGCCGGGCACGCGCGGGGATGTGCGGAGAAACTTCATGATGGTGATCGAAGAAACCCAGGTGCCCGACACGGCGCTGCCCGTCGCCGCGCTGAGGCGGCAGCTGCGCATGGGCAGTGGCTTTGCCGAGGACGGGCTGCAAGACGATGTTCTTTATTCGTTCCTGCGTGCGGCGCTGGCGGCAATCGAGGCCCGTACGGGCAAGGCGCTGCTGTCACGAGGCTTCCTCTGGACGCTGCACGGATGGCGCGACGCGCAGGGCGCGGTCTTTCCGCTGGCGCCGGTGAGCGCGGTCTCGCAGCTGACGCTGGTGGACCGCTACGGGGTGGCGCAGGATGTCGGGGCCGAGCGCTACCGACTGGAGATCGACGCCGCCGCACCCATGCTGCGGCCGCAGAGCGCGGCGTTGCCCGGAATTCCCACGGGGGGCTCCGCAGAGGTGCGCTTCACCGCCGGCTATGCCGAGAGTTTCGACGACCTGCCGGCCGACCTCGGACATGCGGTGCTGCTGCTGGCGGCGCATTACTACGAGTACCGGGACGAGACCGCGCTGAGCCAGGGCTGCATGCCCTTCGGCGTGACCGCGCTCATCGCGCGCTACCGACCGCTGCGCATGGGGTTCTCGCCATGAGGCCGCTGCGTCTGTCGCACAACCTGGTGCTCGAGGCGCCGACCGAGGTGCCCGACGGCACCGGCGGCTTCACCGCGGGCTGGCAGGTGCTTGGCACGCTCTGGGCCGAGCTTTCCCCGAGATCGGGGCGCGAGGTGCAGGGCGAGGCGGGGCCGGTGGCGCGCGGACGCTACCGCATCACCGTGCGCGGCGCACCGGAGGGGGCATCAGGCCGCCCGCTGCCCGGGCAGCGGTTCCGGCTTGGCGGGCGGGTCTTCGACATCCTCTCGGTCAGCGAGCGCGACCTTGCGGGGCGCTATCTGGCCTGCGAGGCGCAGGAGGAGGTGGCCTCATGAGCTACGCGATGTCCGCCGCGCTGCAGGCGGCGCTCTACGATGCGCTGCGGGCCGATGCGGCGCTCTCGGAGCTGGTCGGCGAGGCGATCTTCGACGCGCCGCCCTCGGGCACGCTGCCGGGGCTTTACGTGACGCTTGGGGCCGAGCGCGTGCGCGATGCCTCGGATCGCTCGGCATCGGGGGCCTGGCACGATCTGACGGTGGCGGTGATCAGCGGGGCCGCGGGGTTCTCGGCAGCGAAGGCGGCAGCGGGAGCGGTTTCGGACCTGTTGCATGAGGCCGATCTGCCACTTGCGCGGGGCCGGCTGGTGAGCCTGCGCTTCCGCAGGGCGCGGGCCCGGCGTGAAAGCGGCGGTCTGCGCCGCATCGAGATGACATTCCGCGCACGCGTCGAGGACGCGTGACGCGCCACAGCAAGGAGTTGCGACTATGGCTGCGCAGAACGGCAAGGACCTTCTGATCAAGCTCGACCTGACCGGAGACGGCCAGTTCGAGACTATGGCGGGGCTGCGCGCGACGCGGGTCAGCTTCAACGCCGAGAGCGTCGACGTCACCTCGCTCGGGAGCACCGGCGGCTGGCGCGAGCTGCTCGCCGGGGCCGGGGTGAAATCGGCCAACCTCTCGGGCTCGGGCGTGTTCCGCGACGCGGGCACCGACGAGCGGGCGCGGCAGATTTTCTTCGATGGCGAGACGCCGGACTTCCAGGTGATCATCCCCGATTTCGGCACTGTCGAGGGTCCGTTTCAGCTGACCTCGATCGAATACGCCGGCAGTCACGACGGCGAGGCGACCTACGAGATCGCGCTCGCCTCGGCCGGGGCGCTGAGCTTCGTGCCGATGGTGGAGGCCTAAGTGGCGAACCCCTGGCGCGGCGAAGTGGAGCTGGTGCTCGACGGCGAGCGGCGGGTCATGCGCCTGACGCTGGGGGCGCTGGCCGAGTTGGAGGCGGCGCTGGAGCAGGGCACTCTGGTCGATCTGGTGCGCCGCTTCGAGGGCGGAGCCTGTTCCAGTCGCGACGTGCTGGCGCTGATCGTGGCGGGGCTGCGCGGTGGCGGCTGGCAGGGTACGGCGGGGGATCTCGTCAGCGCCGAGATCGGCGGCGGACCCATGGCGGCGGCGCGGGCCGCGGCGGAGCTCCTGGCGCGGGCCTTCGCGCTGCCGGAGGACGCCGAGTGAGTGCGCTGGACTGGCCGGCACTGCTGCGCGCGGGGTTGCGGGGGCTTGGCCTGCGCCCGGCTGAGTTCTGGGCGCTGACGCCGGCGGAACTGCGGCTGATGCTGGGAGAGGAGCGCGGCGCGCGCCCGATGGGACGGGCGCGGCTGGAGGAGCTTATCGCGGCCTTTCCGGACGCGGCTGAGGGAGACAGCACATGACCGATCTCGACGGTTTCGACGATCTCGACACGGCTCTGGGCGGGCTGGAGTCCGGACTGGGCGGCGCGGCGGCCATGGCCGCGGGGTTCGATGCGGAACTGAAACGCATCCACGAGACATTCTCGGCCACCGGCAAGGGCGCCTCGAAGCTGGAGGGGACGCTCAGCCGCGGGTTGGCGCGCGCCTTCGACGGGGTGGTCTTCGACGGGATGCGCGCATCGGAGGCGTTGGAGCGCGTGGCGCGCAGTGTGGTCGACAGCGCCTACCGCGCCGCGGTGCGCCCGGTGACCGACCACCTTGGCGGCGCGCTTTCGGCGGGGATGACGCAGCTTTTCGGGGCCTTCTCGCCCTTTGCGCAGGGCGGGGCCTTCACCCAGGGGCGGGTCATGCCCTTTGCCAGCGGCGGCGTGGTCAGCGGGCCGGTACGCTTTCCCATGCGGGGCGGCACCGGGCTCATGGGCGAGGCGGGGCCGGAGGCGATCCTGCCGCTGCAGCGCGGAGCTGACGGCCGGCTCGGTGTCCGTGCTGAGGGCGGACGCGGCGCGGTCTCGTTGGTGATGAACATCCAGACGCCCGACGTGCAGGGCTTCCGGCGCAGCCGCTCGCAGATCGCCGCGCAGATGAGCCGCGCGCTCTCGCAGGGCGCGCGCAATCGCTGAGGAGGGACCATGAGCTTTCACGAGACACGCTTTCCTGCCGACCTGAGCTTCGGGGCCATGGGCGGGCCGGAGCGGCGCACCGACGTGGTCGAGCTGAGCTCCGGCTTCGAGGAGCGCAACACGCCTTGGGCAAACTCGCGCCGGCGTTTCGACGCCGGGCTGGGCTTGCGCTCACTGGACGACATCTCGCAGTTGCTGGCTTTCTTCGAGGCCCGGCGCGGGCAGCTTTACGGGTTCCGCTGGAAGGACTGGTCGGACTACAAGTCCTGCCTGCCGTCGGAAACCATTTCGGCCGGGGACCAGGTGATCGCCCGGGGCGACGGTGCAACACGGGTGTTCCAGCTGACAAAAACCTATCGCTCGGGCACCGCCAGCTACGCGCGGCCCATCTCCAAGCCGGTGGCCGGCACGGTTCTGGCGGCGGTGCAGGACGTGGAGATGCAGGAGAGCGTGCACTTCGAGATCGACACCGCCACGGGAAAGATCACCTTTGCCGAACCGCCGCTCGCCGGGGTCGAGGTCAGCGCGGGCTTCGAGTTCGACGTGCCGGTACGCTTCGATACCGATCGCATCTCGGTTTCGGTGGCGAGCTTCCAGGCCGGGCAGGTGCCGGACGTGCCGGTGGTCGAGGTGCGGGTCTGATGGGGGCGGCGGAGCTTCACGCGCACCTCGCGGATGGGCCGACCACCGTGGCGCGCTGCTGGGCGCTCACCCGCTCCGACGGCCAGCGCTACGGGTTCACCGACCATGACCGGGATCTTGCGTTCGATGGGCTGGTCTTCCGTGCCGGCTCGGGGCTGACGGCGCTGGCGCTGCAACAATCGACCGGCCTGTCGGTCGACAACAGCGAGGCTATGGGCGCGCTTTCGGGGGCAGCGCTGTCCGAGGCTGACATCGAGGCCGGGCGCTTCGACGGGGCCGAACTGATGGCCTGGCTGGTCAACTGGGCCGATGTCTCGCAACGCCGGGTGACCTTTCGCGGCACGATCGGGGAAATCCGCCGCGGCGACGGCGCCTTTCACGCGGAATTGCGCGGGCTCACCGAGGCGCTGAACGTGCCGCTTGGCCGGGTCTACCAGAAGCCGTGTTCGGCGGTGCTGGGGGATGCCGACTGCCGGTTCGATCTCGGTGCGCCCGGCTATACCTACGAGGGGGTGGTCCTGGCGGTCGAGGACCAGCGGCGGTTTGAACTGGGCAGCCTGCCGGGCTTCGAGGTGGGCTGGTTTGCGCGCGGCCGGCTGGAGATGCTGGACGGGGCCGGTGCGGGGCTCGGCGCGGCGGTGAAACGCGACAGGCTGCAGGATGGCGTGCGGGTCATCGAACTCTGGGAACCGCTGCGCGCGAGGCTTGCGACAGGCGATCGGTGCCGCGTTTTCGCGGGCTGCGACAGGCGCATGGAGACCTGCCGACTGAAGTTCGGCAACCTTCTGAACTTCCAGAGGTTTCCGGACATTCCCGAGGACGACTGGGTGCTGGTTCACGCCAGCCGCTCGGTGGCGACTGGCGGGGGATCGCGGCGATGAGCGGAGTGCGCATCGTTGCTTGTGCGCGGGACTGGATCGGCACACCCTACGTGCATCAGGCCTCGGTCAAGGGGGCGGGCTGCGACTGCCTGGGCCTGCTGCGCGGAATCTGGCGCGAGGTGATCGGACCCGAGCCAGAGCAGGTGCCCGCCTACAGCCGCGATTGGTCCGAACCGCAGGGCGACGAAGCGCTTCTGCGCGCGGCGCTACGGCACTTGCGGGCCAAGAGCGCCGACGATGAGGCCCTCGGCGACGTGCTGCTGTTTCGCATGCGCGAGGGGGCGGTCGCCAAGCATCTCGGGCTGCAGGCGCGGGTCGGTGCGGGTGCGAGCTTTGTACATGCCTACAGCGGTCACGGCGTGATCGAAAGCGCGCTGACCGCGCCCTGGCGCCGCCGGCTGGCGGTGCGATTTGCCTTTCCGAGGGAGCAAGACTGATGGCCACGATCCTCCTTTCCGTCGCCGGGGCGGCGCTTGGCAGCGCCGTCGGCGGGTCGTTCCTCGGTCTGTCGATGACCGCCGTGGGGCGTTTCATCGGCGCGGGGCTGGGCCGCGCGCTGGACCAGCGGCTCATGGGTGCCGGCTCCGAGACGGTCGAGACCGGGCGCATCGAACGGTTTCGCCTTGCCGGTGCGGGTGAGGGTGCGGCGGTGCCGCAGGTCTGGGGCAGGATGCGGGTGGGCGGGCAGGTGATCTGGGCGACCGAATTCACCGAACACGTCCGAAAGCAGAAGGTCAGCGGCGGTGGCGGCAAGGGCAGCCCGCGCAGCGAGACGACGGTGAAGAGCTACAGCTACTCGGTCAGCCTCGCACTGGCGCTCTGCGAAGGCGAGATCACCGGGGTGAACCGGGTCTGGGCGGACGGGGCGGAGATCGCCGCGCGCGATCTCGATATGCGCGTCTATACCGGCAGTCGCGACCAGGCACCCGATCCCAAGATGGAGGCGGTGGAGGGTGCGGGCATGGTGCCCGCCTACCGCGGCACGGCCTACGTGGTGATCGAGGACCTGATGCTCGAACGCTTTGGGAACCGCGTGCCGCAGTTCAGCTTCGAGGTGACGCGGCCCGAACTGGCGGACACGGCGGACGTGCCCGGCGCGATCCGCGGCGTGGCGATGATCCCCGGCACCGGCGAATACGCCTTGGCGACGCGGCCTGTCTACCTGAACTACGGCGGCGGCGCGCAGGGGGCGGTGAACCTCAACACGCCCGCCGAGAGCCCGGATTTCCTCGTCTCGCTGAACCAGTTGCGGGACGAGCTGCCCGCCTGCCGCGCCGCCTCGCTGGTGGTGAGCTGGTTCGGGGACGACCTGCGCTGCGGGGAGTGCTCCATCCGTCCGAAGGTGGAGCAGGCCAAGTGGGACTCGGCGCAGATGCCTTGGAGCGTGTCGGGGCTCGCGCGCGCTGCGGCAGGCCAGGTCCCGCAGTTGGATGGACGCCCGGTCTACGGCGGCACGCCCGCCGACGCCTCGGTGATCGAGGCGCTGCGGGTGATGGCGGCACGCGGGCTGGAGGTGGTCTATTATCCCTTCGTCCTGATGGACCAGATGGCGGGCAACGGGCTGACCGATCCCTGGACCGGGGCCGAGGGGCAACCGGCTCTGCCGTGGCGCGGGCGGATCACCCTGAGCCGCGCGCCGGGACAGGATGGCTCTCCCGACGGCACCGCCGCGGCAGAGGCCGAGGTGGCGGATTTTTTCGGCACCGCCGCGGCGGCGGACTTCTCCGTTTCAGGGGAGGAGGTCATCTATTCCGGTCCCGACGAATGGTCCTTCCGCCGGTTCATCCTGCACCAGGCGGCGCTCTGCGCGGCGGCGGGCGGGGTCTCGGCCTTCTGCATCGGCTCGGAGATGCGCGCGCTGACGCAGATCCGCGGCACAGCGGGCTTCCCGGCGGTCGAGGCGCTGCGCGCGCTGGCCGGCGAATGCCGCGCCTTGCTGGGACCGGGGGTGAAGATCGGTTACGCGGCGGATTGGAGCGAGTATTTCGGCTATCACCCGCAGGACGGTTCGAGCGACGTCTATTTCCACCTCGATCCGCTCTGGAGCGACCCGCAGATCGATTTCATCGGCATCGACAACTACATGCCGATCGCCGACTGGCGCGACGGTGACGACCACGCCGATGCCGCGTGGGGTGCGATCTACAATCCCGACTACCTGATGGCCAATGTCGCGGGCGGCGAGGGCCATGACTGGTACTACCCTTCCTCCGAGGCCCGCGCGGCGCAGCGCCGCGAGCCGATCACAGACGGGTCGCATGGCGAGCCCTGGGTTTACCGCTACAAGGACCTGCGCGGCTGGTGGTCGAACCGGCACCACGAGCGCATCGGCGGGGTGCGGCAGGCTCTGCCCACCGGCTGGGAGCCGCAGAGCAAGCCGATCTGGTTCACCGAGCTCGGCTGCGCCGCCGTGGACAAGGGCGCGAACCAGCCCAACAAGTTCCTCGATCCGAAAAGCTCCGAAAGCGATCTTCCTAGGTATTCCAATGGCCTGCGCGATGAACTTATGCAGCGCCAGTACCTGCGCGCGGTCCATGCCTATTGGAACGAGCCGGCGCACAACCCGGTGTCGGAGCTCTACGGCGCACCGATGATCGACATGTCGCGCGCGCTCGTTTGGGCCTGGGACGCGCGGCCTTACCCGTGGTTTCCCGGGCTCGGCGCGCTGTGGAGCGACGGAAGCAACTACCGGCGCGGGCACTGGCTCAACGGGCGCTGCTCGGCGCGGACGCTGGCCTCGGTGGTGGCCGAGGTCTGTGCGCGGGCGGGCGCGCAGGAGGTGGACGTGAGCCGGCTCTGGGGGTGGGTCCGCGGCTACCACCTGGACCGGGTATCGGACGCACGCGCGGCGCTGCAGCCGCTCCTGCTGGCGCATGGCGTGGACGCGATCGAGCGCGACGGGGCGCTGGTCTTCCTGCCGCGGCGCGGGCGGCGGGCCGTGGCGCTCGACCCGGCGTCGCTGGTGCATGACCCGGGCGAGGAAAGCGACCTGCTGCTCACCCGCGCCGCCGACGCCGAGATGGCCGGGCGGTTGCGCCTGCGCTTCGTCGAAGCGGACGGAGACCATGCGATCTGCGGCGAGGAGGTGGTTCTGCCGGACACGCAGACCCACGCCGTGGCAGAGACCGAGCTGACCATGGCGCTGACCCGGGCCGAGGGCCGCATGGTGCTCGAACGCTGGCTGGCAGAGGCGCGCATCGCCCGCGAGACCCTGCGCTTTGTCCTGCCGCCCTCGCAGCTGCCGCTGGGTGCCGGCGACATCATCGAACTGCCGGGGGATTCGGGGCCGCTGCGTGCCCGCATCGATCAGGTCGAAATTGGCAGCCACCAGAAAATCGAGGCGGTGCGTATCGAGCCTGAGACCTATCTGCCTGCCGACATGGGCGACGGCGATCCCCTGCTGAGACCTTACGCGGCGCCGGTGCCCGTGCAGCCGCTCTTCCTCGACCTGCCGCTGATGAGCGGCGAGGAGGTGGCGCACGCGCCGCATCTCGCGGTGACCGCCAGCCCCTGGCCGGGCAGCGTGGCGGTCTACGACTCCGCGTCGGACGCCGATTACGTGCTGAACGAGATCATTGCCGCGCGTGCCACGGTTGGGGTGACCGAGACGCCGCTTCAAGCCGCGCCGACGGGGCGGGTGGACCGGGGCGAGGCGCTGCAGGTGCAGCTGCGCTCGGGCGCGCTGCAGTCGGTCTCGGAGGAGGCACTGCTGGGCGGCGCGAACGTGATGGCGATCGGCGACGGCACGCCGGACAACTGGGAGCTCTTCCAGTTCCGCGACGCTCAATTGCTCGAGCCGGGGCGCTGGCTGCTGTCGCACCGGCTGCGCGGGCAGGCGGGCAGCGACGGGGTGATGCCCGGGGCCTGGCCCGCGGGCTCCTGGGTGGTGCTGATCGACGGGTCGGCGCAGCAGATTGCGCTCGCCCCGGCGCAGCGGCGCCAGGCCCGGCACTTCCGCATCGGTCCGGCGCGGCGCGGCTACGACGATCCATCCTATGTGCATCGGCTTCTGGCCTTCGACGGCAACGGGCTGCGGCCCTACCGGCCGGCGCACCTGCGGGCCGCGGTGCTCGGCGGCACGGCACTGGCGCTGAGCTGGGTCCGGCGCACGCGCATCGACGGCGACGACTGGGACTTGCCTGAGGTGCCGCTCGGCGAGGAGAGCGAGAGCTACCTCGCGCGCGTGACGCAGGGCGGCGCGGTGGTCCGCGAGCAATTCTGCACGGCGCCGTCATGGACTTACGACCCGGCTCAGGACGGGCTGACGGGCGGATACGAGGTGCAGGTGGCGCAGGTCTCGGCGCGCTATGGGCCGGGGCCCTTAGCGCGGTTGGCGCTCTCGGCCTGATCGCCTCTTTCATCTCCGTCCGCGATCCCCTAGATCACGGTTTTGCATTTCGACCCGTAACGGCTATCTGCTAGAGTGGGCGGCAACTGACGGAGGACTCCAATGGCCAAGACCCGTGCCAAGATCGCCGAACTGGACCCTGTCTGGGCCCGCATCGTCCATGAGGCCGAGGAGGTCGTCGCCGCGGAGCCGCTGCTGGGCGGGTCGGTGCACTACTCGATCCTGCACCATCCGACCATCGAGCGGGCGTTGGCCTATCGCATCTCGCTCAAGCTGGCGAACGGCGAGATGTCCGAGCAGATCCTGCGCGAGATCTGCGACGAGGCCTACAGTTCCGACCCCTCGCTGGCGCTGAAGGCGCGGGCCGACATCCAGGCCACCTACGAGCGTGACCCGGCCTGCCACCGCTACCTGCAGCCGCTGCTCTATTTCAAGGGCTTCCAGGCGGTGCAGAGCCAGCGCGTGGCGAACTGGCTGTGGCGCCAGGGTCGGCGCGACCTGTCGTATTTCTTCCAGATGCGCTCGTCCGAGGTTTTCGGTGTCGACATCCACCCGGCCGCGAAGATCGGCAAGGGCATCATGATCGACCACGCCCACTCGATCGTCATCGGCGAGACGGCGGTGGTCGGCGATGACGTGTCGATCCTGCACTCGGTAACGCTTGGCGGCACCGGCAAGGAGGACGAAGACCGTCACCCGAAGATTGGCAACGGCGTGCTGATCGGTGCCGGGGCGAAGGTGCTGGGCAACATCAAGGTGGGCGACCGCTCGCGCATCGCCGCCGGTTCGGTGGTGCTGGCCGAGGTGCCGCCCTGCAAGACCGTTGCCGGGGTGCCCGCGAAGATCGTCGGCGAGGCGGGCTGCGACCAGCCCTCGCGCTCGATGGATCAGAAGCTGACCGGCTGCAACTGCAGCGACTGAGGCTGGACCTTGGGGAATTGAGAAAGGCGCGGCCCGGTAGGGCCGCGCCTTTTGCTTTGAAGGGGGCGCCGATCCGCCCGGACGCCCGGGCGCAAGGCGTAGCCGCCGGGCGAGCCCGGCTCAGGCTCCTGCTGCCACAGCCGGCATGATCCGGCGTGCGCGGCTGCGGCTCTCCATCCATGCGAGGCCCAGCATGACGATGCCGCCCGCCGCCAGCGCCGCTCCGACCTGTCCCGTGGCGTCCCAGCCGTGGCCTGCGGCCAGCGCCCGGCCCGCAAGGAACGGACCCAGCGCGTTGGCGGCATTGAAGGCGGCGTGGTTGAGTGCCGCTGCCAGCGTCTGTGCTTCGCCCGCCACGTCCATCAGCCGCATCTGCAGCGGGATGGCGAGGCTGGCGGTGCTGCCGAGCAGGAAGATCGAGAGGCTCATCATGACCCAGTCGCCGATCACCGCCGCGTAGAGCAGCGACATGAGCGTCATCCCGGAGAGCAGCACCAGCGCGCCGCCGAGCCGCGACCAGTCCGCGAGCCGCCCCGCGATCAGGTTGCCGAGGATGCCGCCGAGGCCAAAGCCCGAAAGCGCCACCGGGATCGCCCAGCCGGGGGCGGTGGTGGCATCGAGCATGGCTGCCGAGAAATAGGAATAGACCGCGAAGACCCCGCCGAAGCCGATCGCGCCGACGAGCAGCGTGCTCCAGACCGCGCGGTTGGCCAGCGCCGAGAGCTCGCGCAGGGGGCTCGGCATGGGGCCGGACTGAACGCTGGGGGCAAAGCGGGCGATCATCAGCGCCGAGGCCGCTGCGATGCCGGTGGTGACCACGAAGCAGAGCCGCCAGCCAAAGACCTGACCCGCGGCACCCGCCAGCGGCACGCCGATCACATTGGCGAGCGTCAACCCCATCAGCACCTGCGCCACGCCGCGCGCCTTGCGGCCCTCGGGCGAGAATTCGGCGGCAAACAGCATCGAGATGCCGAGGAAGGCCCCATGCGGCAGGCCGGCGAGGAAGCGCCCGGCGATCAGCAGGGGCAGGTTCGGCGCCATCGCCGAGAGCAGGTTGCCGAGCCCGAAGAAGCAGATCAGCAGAATCAGCAGCAGCTTGCGCGGGATCATCGAGCCGAGCACCGCCAGCACCGGCGCGCCGACGACGACACCGAGCGCATAGGCGCTCACCGCGTGGCCGGCGTCGGGCTCGCTCACCGCGAGATCGGCGGCGTAATAGGGCAGCAGCCCCATGGCGGCGAACTCGGAGACGCCGATTGCAAAGGCGCCGAGCGCCAGCGAGAGGATCGTCAGCAGGCCCTGACGGTCTTGGATAGCCATGTCTCAGCTCCGGGAGGCGGATGTGGGCGGAGGTCGGATTTAGGGAGCGCCGGACCGCGGAGGACATGGGGCGTCCGCCGCAATGCAGCACGGCCCAATGGTATGCTGCAGGTGCATCTTCGCAAGCGACGCTTGCGCAACCTCGCCATGCAGACAGCGCATGACGTCTGGGCATGGAACGTTGTCCAGCTGCCTCGGCAGGGCCGGCATGATCAAAATGACGTTACGTCACAAATTTCTGTCGGTCCGGGATTCTCCTGACAACACGCGCAGAGCGTGTGTAAATTTACCTTGGGGAACATTGCCCAAACGTCTGGAATTTTGGAGAAAAGTAATGTCGAGGACACATATTCTGGCGGTTCCGCTCGCCGTTCTTGGGCTCGCGGCACCCGCCGTCGCGCAGGAGCAGGCCGAGAAGCCGAACATCCTTGTGATCTGGGGCGACGACATCGGCTGGTCCAACCTCTCATCCTACGGAATGGGTACCATGGGCTACACGACGCCCAACATCGACCGCATCGCGATGGAAGGTGTGCGCTTCACCGACCATTACGCGCAGCCGAGCTGTACCGCGGGGCGCGCCGCCTTCATCACCGGGCAGTACCCGATCCGCTCGGGCATGACGACGGTGGGCCAGCCGGGCTCTGCGCTCGGGCTTCAGGCGGCCTCGCCGACGCTGGCCGAAGAGCTGAAGCAGATCGGCTACCGCACCGGCCATTTCGGCAAGAACCACCTCGGCGACCGCAACGAGCACCTGCCGACCGTGCACGGCTTCGACGAGTTTTTCGGTAACCTCTACCACCTCAACACCCAGGAAGAGGCCGAGCAGCGCGACTACCAGCGCTTTGGCGAGGCCTTCTCGGGGTCGCTCGAGGCCTATGAGGAGCAGTTCGGCACGCGCGGGGTGATCCACTCCTTCGCCTCCGAGACCGACGACCCCACCGAGCAGCCGCGTTTCGGCAAGATCGGCATGCAGACCATCGAGGACACCGGCCCGCTCACCCAGGAGCGGATGAAGATGTTCGACGAGGAAGAGGTGCTGCCGCTGGCGATCGACTTCATGTCCGCGGCCAAGGAGGCGGGCGAGCCCTTCTTCGTCTGGCTCAACACCAGCCGCATGCACCTCTACACACGGCTCAACGACGAATGGCGTTACGCCGCCGAAGAGTACACCTCCGAGGCCGATCTCTACGGCTCGGGGATGCTGCAGCACGACCACGACATCGGCATGGTTCTCGATTGGCTCGACGAGCAGGGGCTCTCCGACAACACCATCGTCTGGTACTCGACCGACAACGGGCCCGAGCACAACTCCTGGCCCCATGGTGGCACCTCGCCGTTCCGCGGCGAGAAGATGACCACCTACGAGGGCGGCGTGCGCGTGCCGTCGATGGTGCGCTGGCCGGGCCATCTCGAGGCCGGGACGATCCTCAACGGCATCCAGGGCCACCAGGACATGTTCACCTCGCTGGCCGCTGCCGCCGGGATCGAGGACGTGGCCGCCGAGGTCATGGAAGAGAAGCAGCAGTACATCGACGGTGTGAACAACCTGCCGTACTGGATGGGCGAGGAGGACGCTTCGCGCCGTACCCACATCTTCCACTACTACGAGAGCAAGCTGACCGCTGTCCGCATGGGTCCGTGGAAGTTCCACTTCTCCACCAAGGAGGACTATTACGACAGCCTGCAGGCGCGCACCGCGCCGCTGGTCTTCAACATCCGCATGGACCCCTTCGAGAGCTACAGCAGCACCGACGCCTACGGGCACCTCATGCAGAAGGTGTCCTGGCTGATGCAGCCGATGAGCGTGCTCATGGGTCAGCACCTGCAGACGCTTGCGGAATACCCGCCGGTTCAGGGCGGCGCGTCCTTCGACATGTCGAACGTCGTGGCGGATTTCCTGGACAACGCGATGCAGTAAACGCGTTGACGTGACTGAAAAGGGGGCGCGGGCCGGCGGGTCCGCGCCCTTTGCGCTTCAATGCCGAAAGCGGTGCCATGGGGCCGGGCAAAGCAAAACGGCCCCACCTTGCAGTGGGGCCGTTCTTTATTCCAGCGATGCGCCCGGATCAGGCGAGCATCACCATCGGGTTCTCGAGGTTGTCGGCGATCGCCTGAAGCAGCTCGGCCCCCAGCGCGCCGTCGATGACCCGGTGGTCGACCGAGAGCGTCACCGACATCACTGTCGCCACGGCCAGCTCGCCATCGGCGCCGACGATGGGCTTCTTGACGCCCGCGCCCACGGCGAGGATCGCGCCATGCGGCGGGTTGATCACCGCGTCGAAGTTGTCGATGCCGTACATGCCGAGATTGGAGATCGCGAAGCTGCCGCCGATGTACTCATGCGGTGCCAGCTTCTTGTTCCGGGCCCGGCCCGCGAGGTCCTTCATCTCGGCAGAGAGCGCCGAGAGCGACTTCATCTCGGCATCCTTGAGCACCGGGGTGAAGAGACCGCCTTCGATCGCAACTGCCACCGCCACGTCCGAAGGCTTGAGCTTGAAGATGCGGTCGCCCGCCCAGACGGCGTTTGCGTCGGGCACGGACTGCAGCGCCAGCGCGCAGGCCTTGATGATGAAGTCGTTGACCGAGAGCTTCACGCCGCGCGCTTCGAGCTGCTTGTTGAGCTGGCTGCGGAACTTGAGCAGCGCGTCGAGCTTGATGTCCTTGCGCAGGTAGAAGTGCGGGATGGTCTGCTTGGCCTCGGTGAGGCGGCTGGCCACCGTCTTGCGCATGCCGTCGAGCTTGACCTCTTCGAACTTGCGCCCGTCGTACATCTTGCGCACCGCGTCCGACGAGGGGCCGGCGGGCATGACGGTCGCATCGGCGGCCTTCTTCTCGGCTGCGGGAGCGGCCTCGGACTTGGCGGCCTTGTCGGCGGGCTTGGCGGCCTCGACGTCGGCCTTCACGATCCGGCCATGCGGGCCGGTGCCCTTGACCTGCGCCAGGTCGAGTCCCTTGTCCGCAGCGATGCGGCGGGCCAGCGGCGACGCGAAGATGCGCTTGCCGTCCTCGCCCTTGGGCGCGGCGGGGGCAGGGGTCGCGGAACCGGCTGCCGGGGTGGCCGCCGCTGCCTTGCCGTCTTCATCCTTCGGCGTGGGCGCCTCGGACTTGGCCTCTGCGGGCTTCTCCTCGGCCTTGGAGGCCGAGGTGTCGATGTCGTCGGCGCTTTCACCCTCTTCGAGCAGGACCGCAATAGGGGTGTTCACCTTCACCCCTTCGCTGCCTTCCTCGATGAGGATCTTGCCGATGGTGCCTTCGTCGACGGCTTCGAATTCCATCGTCGCCTTGTCGGTCTCGATCTCGGCGATGATGTCGCCCGAGCTGACGGTATCGCCCTCTTTCACCAGCCACTTGGCCAGCGTGCCTTCCTCCATGGTGGGGGACAGCGCGGGCATCAGGATTTCCGTGGGCATGACGCTCTCCTTACCGGTAGGTGACTTGCTTCACGGCGTCGATCACCTCTGCGGTGGTGATCAGCGCGTGCTTCTCGAGGTTCGCCGCGTAGGGCATGGGCACGTCCTTGCCGGTGCAGTTGATCACCGGGGCGTCCAGCCAGTCGAAGGCGTTCTGCATGATGTAGGCCGAGAGGTGGTTGCCGATGGAGCCCACCGGCCAGCCCTCTTCCACGGTCACGCAGCGGTTGGTCTTCTTCACCGACTCGATGACGGTGCCGTAGTCGATCGGGCGCAGGGTGCGCAGGTCGATGACCTCGGCCGAGATGCCCTCTTCCGCCAACTTGTCCGCCGCCTCTAGGGCGTAGGTCATGCCGATGCCGAAGGAGACGAGGGTGACGTCGGTGCCCTCGCGCCAGATGCGGGCCTTGCCGAAGGGCACGGTGAAATCGTCCATCACCGGCACGTCGAAGGAGCGGCCGTAGAGGATCTCGTTCTCGAGGAAGATCACCGGGTTCGGGTCGCGGATGGCCGATTTGAGCAGGCCCTTGGCGTCGGAGGCCGAGTAGGGCATCGCCACCTTGAGGCCGGGCACCATCGCGTACCACGCGGCGTAGTCCTGGGAGTGTTGCGCGCCGACGCGGGCGGCGGCACCGTTCGGACCGCGGAACACCATGGGCGCGCCCATCTGGCCGCCGGACATATAGAGCGTCTTCGCGGCCGAGTTGATGATCTGGTCGATCGCCTGCATGGCGAAGTTGAAGGTCATGAACTCGACGATGGGCTTCAGCCCGCCGAAGGCCGCGCCGACGCCGATGCCGGCAAAGCCGTGCTCGGTGATCGGCGTGTCGATCACGCGCTTGGAGCCGAATTCGTCGAGCAGGCCCTGGGTGACCTTGTAGGCGCCCTGGTACTCGGCCACTTCCTCGCCCATGACGAAGACGTTGGCGTCCGAGCGCATTTCCTCGGCCATGGCGTCGCGCAGCGCTTCGCGCACGGTCTGCTGCTTGAGCTCGGTGCCTTCGGGCCAGTCGGGTTCGACCGCCTTGGCCTTGGGGGTGGCCGGAGCGGAGGCGGGGGCCTCCTCGACCGGCGCCTCGGGCGCCTCTTCGGCCTGCGCGGGCTCAGCGTCGCTGCCACCCGAGGAGACCTCGATGTCATCGGCGCTCTCGCCTTCCTCGACCAGCACGGCGATCGGGGTGTTGACCTTCACGCCCTCGGTGCCTTCTTCGATGAGGATTTTGCCGACGATGCCTTCATCGACGGCTTCGAATTCCATCGTGGCCTTGTCGGTCTCGATCTCGGCGAGGATGTCGCCCGAGCTCACGGTGTCGCCCTCTTTGACCAGCCATTTGGCCAGCGTGCCCTCTTCCATGGTCGGCGAGAGCGCGGGCATGAGAATTTCGGTTGCCATATCCGTCTAGTCCTTCTGCCTCAGGCCTCTACCGCGTCGCCTTGCGGCACTTCGTCGGCGTAGATGTCGGTCCAGAGTTCCTCGAGCGCCGGCTCCGGGCTCTCCTTCGAGAACTCCGCCGAGGCGTTCACGATGTCCTTGATGTTCTTGTCGATCGCCTTGAGGTCATCCTCGGTGGCGTGCTTGCCCTGCAGCAGCAGGTCGCGCACGCTCTGGATCGGGTCACGCTCGTCGCGCATCTTCTGCACTTCCTCGCGGGTCCGGTACTTCGCCGGGTCCGACATGGAGTGGCCGCGGTAGCGGTAGGTCTTCACCTCGAGGATGTAGGGGCCATTGCCCGCGCGGCAGTGCGCCACGGCCTTCTCGCCGGCTTCCTTGACCTTCAGCACGTCCATGCCGTCGACCAGCTCGCCCGGGATGCCGAAGGGCGCGCCGCGGGTGTAAATTTCCTCGGTCGAGGTCGAGCGCTTCTGCGAGGTGCCCATGGCGTACTGGTTGTTTTCGATGACGAAGACAACCGGCAGCTTCCAGATCGAGGCCATGTTGAAGGTCTCGTAGACCTGGCCCTGGTTGGCCGCGCCGTCGCCGAAGTAGGCGAAGGTCACGCGGTCGTTTTCCAGGTAGCGGTCGGCGAAGGCGAGGCCGGCGCCGAGCGGCACCTGCGCGCCGACGATGCCGTGGCCGCCGTAGAAGTGTTTCTCGCGGCTGAACATGTGCATCGAGCCGCCCTTGCCCTTGGAGTAGCCGCCCTCGCGGCCGGTGAGCTCGGCCATCACGCCGTTCGGGTCCATGCCGCAGGCGAGCATGTGGCCGTGGTCGCGGTAGGAGGTGACGCGCTTGTCGCCCTCGCTCGCCGCGGCCTCGAGGCCGACGACCACGGCTTCCTGGCCGATGTAGAGGTGGCAGAACCCGCCGATGAGCCCCATGCCATACAGCTGACCCGCCTTCTCTTCGAAGCGGCGGATGAGCAGCATGTCATGATAGTATTGCTTGAGCTCCTCGGGCGAGACGTTCGGCTTGGCGGATGGTTTCCGGGCGGCCATGGGGACTCCTCCCAACTAGTTTAGTGTTAAACTTTCTCCCACAGTAAAACGCTGGCGCCAGAGTGTCAAAGGGCGGAGCGGGCTGTTTCGACAAAAAGTGGCGCTGACGGACCTTGCGGCAAGCCGGTGGCGAAACCCCGCCGCCCGCGGCGTCCCGGCGAGGGCGCGCCTGCGGGCTGCCTCGCCATGCGTATTTGGAAAGAGAAGAAGCACCGAAGCGTCCGTGCCTTCTTCTCTTTGAAAATACGCGGGGGAGCGCGGCGCGGAGCGGCGTGCGGGGGCGGAGCCCCGAAAGCGCCCGGCACGGGCGCTCGATTGCGAAGACGATTGGCGATGACGGCGCTCATCGAGGCAGGGCGGGGCGCGCGGCCCGTGATCGGAGGAAGGTAGGTTTAGCCGCGCTCAGCGCAGGCTATGCCTGCGTGCGCTCAGCGCACGACGATCTCGTCCGAGCGGATCATGCCCAGCACGTCGCGGGCCTGCTGGTCGAGAAGGTCAAGGTCGAGATAGTCGTCCGACAGGCGCTGGGTGACGTTTTCCATATGCGCCACCTCGGCGTTGATCCCGTCAAGCTCGGCGGTGAGCCGGTCGGCCTCGACCTCGATCTCGGCGCGGCGGAACAGGCCGTAGTCGCCCTGCACGGCGGCAAAGGTGAAATAGCCCGAGAGGCTCAGGGTGATCACCGCGAAAACAAGGCCGCCGAAAGCCGGTTTGCGTCTGCCTGTCATGTGCGTGGTTCCTGATGCCTGTCTACCGGTTGGTCTGCTCTGCGCCGCGATCCCTCATTGCGCGGGGATGCGTCCGACGTGGGGGAAACCCTGACACAGCCAGGGCGGCATGAAAATCCCCTGTGGCGCTGGCTCCCGGAGTTTCGGTGCGATTGCGCGCCGATTGTGGCCGATCGGCCCGCCTCTCGGGCCGATCGGCTTTATCTGGTCAGCCGAGCGCAGCGACGCCGGGCAGCGTCTTTCCTTCCATCCATTCGAGGAAGGCGCCGCCGGCGGTGGAGATATAGGTGAAGTCCTCCGCCGCGCCGGCCTTGTTCAGCGCCGCCACCGTGTCGCCGCCGCCGGCCACCGAGACCAGCTCGCCGCGTGCGGTGCGCTTGGCGGCGAATTTCGCCGCCGCGTTGGTGGCCGCGTCGAAGGGCGCGATCTCGAAGGCGCCGAGCGGGCCGTTCCAGATCAGCGTCTCGGCGCGGGCGATGGCCTGCTCCACATGTGCCACGCTGTCGGGTCCGGCGTCGAGGATCATCGCGTCGGCGGGGCAGGATTCGGCGGGCACCACTTCCGACGGCGCATTCTCGCGGAACTCGCGGGCCACCACCACGTCGCGCGGCAGCAGGATCTCGCAGCCCGCCGCGGCGGCCTTTTCGGCGATCTCGCGGGCGGTGCCGGTCATCTCGTGCTCGCAGAGCGACTTGCCCACGTCCACGCCCTGTGCGGCGAGGAAGGTATTGGCCATGCCGCCGCCGATCACCAGCATGTCGACCTTTTCCACGAGGTTGCCGAGCAGGTCGAGCTTGGTCGAGACCTTGGCGCCGCCGACGACCGCCAGCACCGGGCGCTTGGGGGCGCCGAGCGCGGCTTCCAGCGCCTCGAGCTCGGCCTGCATCAGACGACCGGCGCAGGAGGGCAGCAGGTGCGCCAGCGCCGCGGTGGAGGCATGGGCGCGGTGCGCCGCCGAGAAGGCGTCATTGCAGTAGACATCGCCGAGCGCGGCGTAGCGCTTGGCCAGCTCGGCGTCGTTCTTCTCCTCGCCGGGCTCGAAGCGCGTGTTCTCCAGCAGCACGACCTGGCCCTCGGCGCAGGCACCGATCACCGCGGCGGCCTCGTCCAGCGTGGCGAAGTTCACCGTCGTGCCGAAGGCGGCCTCGAGCGCGGGGACCAGCATCTTCAGCGACATGTCGGGGACGACCTGGCCCTTGGGGCGGCCGAAATGCGCCAGCAGTACCGGGGTGCCGCCGCGCGACAGGATGTCCTGCACGGTAGGGGCCACGCGCTCGATCCGGGTCGCGTCGGTGACCACGCCGCCGTCCACCGGCACGTTGATGTCCACGCGGGTGAGCACGCGCTTGCCGCCCAGCTCCATGTCGTCGAGGGTCTTCCAGGCCATGTCGGTCCTCCTGATGTCTTGCTTGGTCAAAGGTCTGCCCCGTGCGGCGCGCAAGGTCAATGCGGCAGCCGCCGGGCGCGGCGGTCGGCGGGGCGGCACATCTTGGCATTCGGGCGCAGGCGGACTAAATCTCGCGCAACGAACGCCATAGGGAGTATCGACATGGCCGAGATCAAGGACCCCGAAAACACCATCCTCATCGAGCTGAAGGGCGGAACTGTCACCATCGAGCTGCTGCCCGACGTGGCACCGAAGCACGCCGAGCGCATGAAGGAACTGGCGCGCGCGGGCGAATATGACAACGTCTGCTTCCACCGTGTGATCGACGGTTTCATGGCGCAGACCGGTGACGTCGAGCATGGCGACATGGAAGACGGCTTCAACCTGCGCCGGGCCGGCACCGGCGGCTCGCAGCTGCCCGACCTTCCGGCGGAATTCTCCAAGCTGCCGCACGACCGTGGCACCCTAGGCGCCGCGCGGTCGATGAACCCGAACTCGGCGAACTCGCAGTTCTTCATCAACTTCAAGGACAACCACTTCCTCAACGGCCAGTACACCGTCTACGGCCGGGTCATCGGCGGCATGGAGCATGTCGATGCGATCACCCGCGGCGAGCCGCCTGCCGAGCCCGACCGGATGATCTCGGTGAAGGTGGCAGCCGATGCGTAAGCTTGCGCTGTTGCTGTCCGTGCTGGCCTCGCCCGCGCTGGCGGCGGGGCTCGACGTGCAGGTCGAGGGAGAGGGCGCCAATGGCACCTTCCACATCGAGCTCTTCGACGATGTCGCCCCGCAGCACGCGGCGCGGCTCACCGAGCTGGCGAAATCCGGCGCCTATGACGGCGTGGTGTTTCACCGGGTGATCGACGGCTTCATGGCGCAGACCGGCGACGTGCAATACGGCAAGCTGGGCGATGATCTGCGCATGGCCGGCACCGGCGGGTCGGACATGCCCGATCTGCCGGCGGAGTTCTCGGACAAGGACTTCGGGCGCGGCGTGGTCGGCATGGCGCGCTCGCAGAACCCGGATTCGGCGAACTCGCAGTTCTTCATCACCTTTGCCCCGGCACCGCATCTGAACGGCCAGTATACGGTCGTCGGCGAGGTGACCTCGGGCATGGAGGTGATCGACGCGATCAAGCGCGGCGAGGGTCGCAATGGCGCGGTGATCGGTCAGCCCGACGTGATGGTCAAGGTCACGCCGACCGAGTGAGACCCGCCCCGGGACGCGGGCTGAGGCTGAGGGGTGCTGCCCCTCGGCATATCCGGTCAGCCTGTCTGGCCCGCGTACTTGGAAAGAGAAGAAGGGCTGGGCACCGTCAGGTGGCCAGCCCTTTTGGCAGGTGGCGGGCGAGCGGCGCGAGGGCGCGCGTGCGCAGCCAAGTGCCGCCGAGCCTGTGCGACCGCGCCCCCGTGCCCCGCTTGAAATGCGTGACGCCCGGTGCGTCATCGTCGTTGAGAATGCCCAGATCGAGCAGCTCGTGGCCCTGCGCCGCCAGCCAGCGCATCGCCTCCCAGACCAGCAGATTCATCGCGTTGACTGCGCGGCCCCGCGGCGTCGAGACGCCGGTGGTCCAGCTCGCCATGCGCCCGTGCCGCAGCACCGCGATGGCAGCGACGGGCAGGCGGCCTTGTCGCGCTTCCCAGATCAGCGCGCTGCCGGGATTGGCGCGGGCGAAGGCGACGAGCATCCCGGGCGGCAGGTTGCGGTAGCGCCGGGCGCGGGCCTGCGCGGCCTCGGCGGCCAGCAGCCAGTGCTCCGCGAGCAGCGGCATCCGGCGCAGGGTCAGCCGTGCGTCCTCGGCGCGGGCGAGCCTGTTGCGCCATTTCTGCCGCAGGCCCCCGCGCATCTCTGCCTCGGACCCGAGGGGCAACAGGCCGAGCGTTGCCGGCGTCAGCAACGGCCAGAAGCCGGCGCGCCGCAGGGCATCGGTGCCGAGACCGTCGGCATTGATGAGCAGCGGTCCGGTGCCGCGCCGCTCGCGCAGCCATCGCTCGGCCGCTGCCGGGCTGCCGGCGACCGGCCCGCGCGAGAGCAGCGAGACGGTGCCGAGAAGCGGCATCCTGCGCGACTGCATCTGCCAGTGCAGCAGCCCGCCGCCGGGCAACGCATCCTGTCCTGAGCGGCAGTCCACGCCGATCAGGGAGCAGGTACGCGCGTAGTGCGGAGATTGGAGCAGCGGCAGCAGCAGGGGCGAGAGAGCCTTCTGGACGAGGCGGACGGGTAAGTGGCGAGGGCGGCGGCGGTGCGGGCGGGAAGGCGGGGCCATCCCCGCCATTAACCGCGCCGAAAGTGACCGTGTGGTTAATCGGCCTATGACCACTCCTCGCCCCCCCGGCGCGCGCCGCCGTCCGCAGCGCCCGCGCCCCACCCGCGCCGCGGCACTTCTAGTCGCTCTGGTCCTGTCGATCCCCTTCGCGGCACTCGCCGTGGTCGAGGCGTTGCGCTGATCGCGTCCACATGGTGGAAATATCCCGGGGGAGCCCGCAGGGCGGGGGCAGAGCCCCCTTTGCGAACCGCGTGTCACCCCGCTCCGACAAGGCCGGAAAGCGCCCGCGACGGGCCGGACACAGCCCGGCGCCGCGAATTTCCGTGGGGTCTTTCCCCCGCCGAACATCCGTGCAATAGGGACGTGCCAACCGATACCCTCCCAAGGAGCCGCCCCCATGGAGATTCGCGAGGCCTTCACCTTCGACGATGTCCTGTTGCTTCCCGCAGCATCCAGCGTTCTGCCGTCCACGGCCGACACGCGCACCCGCGTCACCAAGAGCATCGCGCTCAACATCCCGCTGCTCTCCTCCGCGATGGACACGGTGACCGAGGCGCGCATGGCGATCACCATGGCGCAGGCCGGCGGCATCGGGGTGATCCACAAGAACCTCGACGTCGAGAAGCAGGCGCAGGAAGTGCGCCGAGTGAAACGCTTCGAGAGCGGCATCGTCTACAACCCGGTGACGCTCACCCCGGATCAGACCCTGGCGGATGCGCAGGCGCTGACCGACCGCTACGGCTTCACCGGTTTCCCGGTTGTCGACGAGCAGCACCGCGTGGTCGGCATCGTCACCAACCGCGACATGCGCTTCGCGCAGAAGCCTGACACGCCGGTACGGGTGATGATGACCTCGGAGAACCTCGCCATCCTGCGCGAGCCCGCCGACCGCGACGAAGCGATCAGCCTGATGAAGGGCCGCCGGATCGAGAAGCTGCTGGTCACCGATGCGAAGGGCAAGCTCACCGGCCTGCTGACGCTGAAGGACACCGAGAAGGCCGTGCTCAACCCCACCGCCTGCAAGGACGAGCTGGGTCGCCTGCGGGTGGCCGCGGCCAGCGGCGTCGGCGATTCGGGCTTCGAGCGCACCGAGGCGCTGATCGACGCGGGCGTGGACATCGTGGTGATCGACACCGCCCATGGTCACAGCGCCGGGGTGATCGACGCGGTGGCGCGGGCCAAGGCGCTGTCGAACCAGGTGCAGGTCATCGCCGGCAACGTGGCGACGGCGGATGCCACCCGCGCGCTGATCGACGCGGGCGCGGATGCGGTCAAGGTCGGCATCGGCCCGGGCTCGATCTGCACCACGCGCATGGTCGCAGGCGTCGGCGTGCCGCAGCTCACCGCCATCATGGATTGCTCGCGGGCCGCCGGTGACGTGCCGGTGATCGCCGATGGCGGCATCAAGTTCTCGGGTGATTTCGCCAAGGCCATCGCCGCCGGCGCCTCCTGCGCCATGGTGGGCAGCATGATCGCCGGCACGGACGAAAGCCCGGGCGAGGTGATCCTCTACCAGGGCCGCTCGTTCAAGGCCTACCGCGGCATGGGCAGCCTCGGCGCCATGGCGCGCGGCTCGGCGGACCGTTACTTCCAGAAGGACGCGGCGAGCGACAAGCTGGTGCCCGAGGGCATCGAGGGGCAGGTGCCCTACAAGGGCTCGGCCGGCGCGGTGATCCACCAGCTGGTCGGGGGCCTGCGTGCCGCCATGGGTTACACCGGCAACGCCACCGTCGAGGAAATGCGCAAGAACTGCAATTTCGTGCGCATCACCAACGCCGGCCTGTCGGAGAGCCACGTGCACGACGTGCAGATCACCCGCGAGTCGCCGAACTACCGGATCGGATGACCCAGGGCATTGATCAGACCCCGCGCTGGCAGGGGGGCGGCACGACGCTCCTGTGCCTGCGCGACGGGACGCTGGGCTTCGGGGCAGATGTCTTCCCCGAGGTTTCGGCCGAGCGCATCGCCGCCGCCCATCGCGGCGGCGTTGCCGTTGACGTGAACGTCTTCCTGCTCCGCCATGCCGATGGTAGCCTCGATCTTGTCGATACCGGCTGCGGTTCGTTTTATGGCGAGGCGGGCGGCCATCTCGTGGCGCTGCTCGCCGCACAGGGCGTGGCGCCGGGCGACATCGACCGGGTCATCTTCACCCACCTGCACGGCGATCACGTCGGCGGCGCGCTGACCGAGGCGGGCGAGCCGGCCTTCCCGAACGCCGCCTATCTCGCGCATGAGGCCGACATCGCCCATTGGCGCGGCAAGGACAGCCACGGCGGGCGCCTGCTGGAAGCCTGCGCCGAACGCTTCCGCGCGGTGCAGAGCGGCGAGGAACTCGGCCAAGGGCTGCGCACGTGGCACCTGCCGGGCCATACGCCCGGCCACATGGGGCTGCATTTCGCCGGCGGCTTCGCGCTGGTCGGGGACCTGCTGCACTCGCTGCCGCTGCAACTGCACGACCCTTCGGTGCACACCAAGTTCGACATCGACAGCGCGCAGGCCACCCGGGTGCGCGCGCAGGCGCTGGAATGGCTGGCGCAGAGTGGCGTGCCGTTCAGCGGCAGCCACATCACTGCCACCTCCGCCAGCCCGAGCCCGATCCTGCGCGTTTCGCGGCAGGGCGGCGGCTACCTGCGGGGCGCGGCATGACCCCGGGCGCGCGGCTTCAGGCCGCCGCCGAGGTGCTCGACCGCATCGCCGCGGGCACGCCGGCCGAGCAGGCGCTGCTCGGCTGGTCGCGCGGCGCGCGCTACGCCGGGTCCAAGGACCGTGCCGCAGTGCGCGATCACGTCTTCGACACGCTGCGCCGCTGGCGTTCCACCGCCGTACAGGGCGGCGGTGAGAGCGGCCGGTCGCGGCTGATCGGCCTGCTGCGCCAGCAGGGCACCGCGCCGGAGAGCCTGTTCACCGGGGACGGCCACGCACCCGCGGCGCTCAGCGCCGAGGAAGAGGCGGCCGGGCGCACTCCCGAAGGTTCCGAGGCGCGCGACCTGCCGGACTGGATCGACAGCCTGTTGCAGGACGGTCTCGGCGATGACGCCGCCGCCGCAGCCGAAGCGCTGCGCGACCGGGCCGCGGTGTTCATGCGGGTGAATACCCTGCAAGGGGACCTCGTCGCGGCGCAGGCGGCGCTGTCCGAAGATGGTATCGAGACCCGTCCGCACCCGCTTGCCGCGGGCGCGCTCGAGGTCATCGAAGGCGCCCGCCGGGTGGCGCAGAGCCGTGCGTTCGGTTCGGGTCTGGTGGAGCTGCAGGACGTCGCGAGTCAGGCGGTGGTCGAGGCGCTGCCGCTGACCAAGGGTATGCGGGTGCTGGATTATTGCGCCGGCGGCGGCGGCAAGGCCCTGGCCATGGCCGCGCGCACCGGCGGCGAGGTCGAGGCGCATGACGCCGACCCTCGCCGCATGTCGGACCTTCCGGCACGGGCCGAGCGGGCGGGGGCCCGCCTGCGGACCGTTGCGCGCCCCAAGGGGCCCTATGATCTCGTGCTTTGCGACGTGCCCTGTTCCGGCAGTGGTGCCTGGCGGCGCTCGCCGGAGGGCAAATGGCGGCTGACCCCGGAGCGGCTCGCGGAGCTGCAGGCGGTGCAGGCCGAAATTCTCGACCTCGCGCAGGCGTTGGTACGGCCCGGCGGAGTTCTGGCCTATGCCACCTGCTCGATGCTGGCGGTGGAAAACGGCGCGCAGATCGACGGTTTCCTGGCGCGCCATCCCGGCTGGACGCTGGAGATGAAGCGGCAGTTCCTGCCGGGCGACGGCGGCGACGGGTTCTTCTGCGCGCAGCTGCGACGTCCGGCCTGAGGCGAGGCGCAGCACCGACGGGTCCCCTGACGCTTGGTCATGGGGTGATTCACTTTTGGTTAAGCCCGGTCATGCGACATGATGCGCGGGGATACGGATCGAAAGGGATGACCGCGTGACGCCAACCGCGTCTTACGAGGATCAGGACGGGCGCGAGCGGCTTCGGCAGATCTTGCCGGGGCTTGCGCTTGTCGGAGCGGGGGGCACCTGCCTGACACTGGGCCTGCTTCTTTCAGGGCACTCCGCCTCCCCCGCATTTTTTGCGGCGGCGGGGGCGTTTCTCGCGCTCGGCGTGCTGATGGGGCTCCGGCGCGTGCTGGTGGCGCGCCGCGTCGGGCGGGCGTTTGCCACGCTGCGCAGCCACGCGCAGGCTGATCCGGCCCCGGCGCTGCTAGAGGCCGCCGATGGCCGCCTGCTGTTTGCCAATGATGCCGCGGTCGCGGCCTTCGGAACCGGGGAGACCCTGGCCGAACGGCTCGGCGCGGTTCTGCCGGATGCCGAGGTGCTGGTTGAACGGCTTCGGCTGCGGGCGGGGGATCGTGGCGCGAGCGAGGACGTGACAAGCCCGGTTGGCCGCCACCGGATCACCGTGATTGCCGGAGGCGAGCTGAGCTGCTGGCGGATAGAACGCCTGCCGACCGGCAGCGCCGCGCCGACCGCCGAGACCCTTGCCGTGGCAGAGGCGCAGGACGCCGCGGGCGACGCTCCCGTGATAACCGTCGGGCGCAGCGGCGCGGTGCTCTACATGAACGACGCGGCGCGGACCCTTCTGGGACGGCGGGTGAAACGTCTCGATGAGGTGCTGGAGACGCCGGCACGCACGGGCAAGGTGCAGCAGATCGTCACGCCCATGGGGGTCCGCAGCGTCCAGATCCGCTGTTCTGACGCCGGGGTCGGTCGGCAGGAGGTGGTGCTCCACCCGATGCCCGCCCCGGATCCGGGAGAGGTGCGTGACGGCGTCGATGAATTGCCGGTTCCGCTGCTGCGCCTCGCGCCGGACGGCCGCATCCTGAGGGCCAATGCCGAGGCCTGCCGCATGCTCGAGGTGCAGAGCGCCGATGGGAGCACCGTCGACGAGCACATGGAGGGGCTGGGGCGTTCGATCACCGACTGGCTCGCCGATGCCGCGGTCGGGCGCGGGCTGCACCGGTCGGAATTTCTGCGCCTCGTGCGACCGGAGCGCGAGGTCTTCGTGCAGGTCACGCTCAACCGCGTCATGGCGGCCGGGCAGGCCGAACTGGTCGCGGTACTCAACGACGCGACCGAGCTGAAATCGCTCGAGGCGCAGTTCGTGCAAAGCCAGAAGATGCAGGCCATCGGCCAGCTCGCCGGCGGCGTGGCGCATGATTTCAACAACCTCCTGACGGCCATTTCCGGCCATTGCGACCTGCTGCTGCTGCGCCATGACCAGGGCGATGCGGATTACGCCGATCTCATGCAGATCAACCAAAACGCCAACCGCGCAGCCTCGCTGGTCGGTCAGCTGCTGGCCTTCTCGCGCAAGCAGACGCTGAGCGTCGAGATGCTCGACCTGCGCGACACGCTGTCTGATCTGACGCACCTGCTGAACCGGCTGGTCGGCGAAAGGGTTCATCTGACCCTGCGCCACGATCCGGTGCTGCCGCCGATCCGCGGTGACCGTCGGCAGCTCGAGCAGGTGATGATGAACCTCGTGGTGAACGCGCGCGACGCGATGCCCGAGGGCGGCGAGATCGTCATCGAGAGCGCGCGCTGCGTGGTCCATGAGCCGCTGCTGCGGGATCGCGCGCGGGTGGAGCCCGGGGCCTATGCCTGCGTCAAGGTGATCGACCAGGGATCGGGCATCCCGCAGGACAAGCTGCAGAAGGTCTTCGAGCCCTTCTTCACCACCAAGCGCACCGGCGAGGGCACCGGGCTCGGTCTGTCCACCGTCTACGGCATCGTCAAGCAGACGGGGGGCTTCATCTTCGTCGACAGCGTTCTGGGCGAGGGCAGCTGCTTCACCCTGTTGTTCCCGGCCTACGAGGAGACCGTAGAGCCGGAGCTGGCCCCCGCCGATGCCGCGCCCGCAGCCGCGGCGCAGGACGGCAGCGTGGTGCTGCTTGTCGAGGACGAAGCACCCGTGCGCGCCTTCGCCACCCGGGCGCTGCGCCTGCGTGGCTTCACGGTGATCGAGGCCGAGACCGCGGAACAGGCGCTCGCGGTGCTCGAGGACGAAACGCTGAAGGTCGACGTCTTTGTCACCGATGTGGTCATGCCCGGCCTTGACGGGCCGAGCTGGGTGCGCCGCGCGCTCGAGAAGCGGCCCGGCACGCGGGTGGTCTTCGTTTCGGGGTATGCCGAGGAGTCGCTCGACAAGAGCCGCGTGGCGGTGCCCAACTCGGTCTTCCTGCCCAAGCCCTTCTCGCTGAGCGAGCTGACCGAAACGGTGCGGCAGCAGCTGGGCTGACGCCGGCCTGACGGTTCAGCGGGCGCGCTCCCAGAGTTCGAAATCCGCCGCGCATTTGCGCCGCAGCCGCGCCTCGAGCTCGGCGGAGAGCGCGAGATCGGCGCGGGGCGAGACGTTCTCGCGCGGCAGGTCGAGGCGCAGCCCCAGGCGTTCTTCCAGAAAAGCGGTGATCGCGGCCTGGTTCTCGTATCTGAAAAGATGGCTGACCTCGGTGCCATTGGGGCGCGGCTCGACGAATTTTGCCTGGCTGCCGACATTGGCGTAGGGCGGACGCTCGCCACGGGTATAGGCCTCGACGAACTGATCGAAGCTGAGGCCGCGGGTCGAGGTGGGCCTGCCATCCAGGAAGTCGCGCTGGCGATAGCGGTACCACGAGCCGAGCCAGGACACGGGCTCGCGCACCACCGCCATCAGCTCCATGTGCTCGACGCCCATCTTCTCGAACATCGGGCGGAAGAAGCGGTTGTAGCGATAGACCGGCGCGTGCTTCAGCTCGGGCGGGTCGAGCACGCTCATCGAGGCGTATGGCCCCAGCGCCGCCTCATAGGCCGAGGTTCCCGTCTTGGGGACCGCGAGCAGCACCAGCCGCGCCTTCCAGAATACCAGCATACCCCTGCCTCACACCGTGGTCTTTTTGTCGATAAACCACTCTTTAACTCTGTTTCGCAACAGTGAGAACAGATGGCGCTTGAAATGTTCTCCTTTTGGTCCCATAACCACCAACAAGAACAAGAGGCGAACGAAAGCAGCGATTGCCGCCCCGGACGCGGTATGAAATAAGGATCGGAAATCATGGCAACGGCAGATCTTCTGACTATGGACAGCAAGCGAAACGCGGACCGGCAAAAGGCACTCGACTCGGCGCTGGCCCAGATCGAGCGGCAGTTCGGCAAAGGCTCGATCATGAAGCTGGGCGGCGACAACGCCCTGCGTGACATCGAGGCGACCTCGACCGGCTCGCTCGGGCTCGACATCGCCCTCGGCATCGGCGGTCTGCCCAAAGGCCGGATCATCGAGATCTATGGCCCTGAAAGCTCGGGCAAGACCACGTTGACGCTGCATGCCGTGGCCGAGGAACAGAAGAAGGGCGGCGTCTGCGCCTTCGTCGACGCGGAACACGCGCTCGATCCGCAATACGCCAAGAAACTGGGTGTCGACCTCGACGAGCTGCTGATCTCGCAGCCCGACACCGGTGAACAGGCGCTGGAAATCACCGACACGCTGGTGCGCTCCGGCGCGGTAAGCCTGGTGGTGGTCGACTCCGTCGCCGCACTGACCCCCAAGAGCGAGCTCGAGGGCGACATGGGCGACAGCTCGGTCGGCGTGCACGCGCGCCTGATGAGCCAGGCGATGCGCAAGCTCACCGCCTCGATCAGCCGCTCGAACTGCATGGTGATCTTCATCAACCAGATCCGCATGAAGATTGGCGTGATGTTCGGCTCGCCCGAAACCACCACCGGCGGCAACGCGTTGAAATTCTACAGCTCCGTGCGTCTCGATATCCGCCGCATCGGCGCGATCAAGGACCGCGACGAGGTGGTCGGCAACCAGACCCGCGTGAAGGTGGTGAAGAACAAGGTCGCGCCGCCGTTCAAGCAGGTCGAGTTCGACATCATGTACGGCGAGGGCATCTCGAAGACCGGCGAACTGCTGGACCTCGGGGTGAAGGCCGGCGTGGTCGACAAGTCCGGTGCCTGGTATTCCTACGGCGACGAGCGTATCGGCCAGGGCCGCGAGAACGCCAAGACCTTCCTCAAGGAAAACAGCCAGATCGCCAATGAGATCGAGGACAAGATCCGCGCGGCGCATGGGCTGGATTTCCACATGTCCGAGGAAGACGGGGACGTGACCGAGGATTGATCGCTCGGGGCGGGAGGGGCGCTGCCCCTCTTGGCCTGCGGCCAATTCACCCCGGCGTATTTGGAAAGAGAAGAAAGGCGCGTCCGGTTGGGCGCGCTTTTTTGTTCTTTCGCAGAGGTTTGCTGGATACTATTGAGGCTCGGGGTGAACTTGTGATCGACCGTGCGGGGGAAGGGCCCTCGTGCCGCGGTGGACTTCAGGTATGTCGCGGGGGGTCTTGATAGGCCAACGAAAAGGGCCGCGGCGGGTGCCGCGGCCCTTCGTATGTGGCGCTGGCTGCGCGCGGCTACATCGAGAAGCTGGTGCCGCAGCCGCAGGAGCTGGTGGCATTGGGGTTCTCGATGGTGAAGCGCGCGCCGATCAGCTCCTCGGAGAAATCGATCACCGCATCTGCCAGGAACGGCAGCGAAACGCTGTCGACAACCACGCGCTCGCCGGCACGTTCGAGCACGAGGTCGTCGTCGGCGGCCTCGTCCAGCTTGATGTCGTACTGAAAGCCCGAGCAGCCGCCGCCTTCGACGGCCACGCGCAGGGCCTTGCCCTGCGCGCCGGCGCCGATCTCGGCGAGACGCTCATAGGCGCGGTCAGTCACTTTCGGGGGCAGGTTCATGGGGTGCCTCAAAGGTTTATCTCCCGGTCGGTCCATAATATAGGGATCCGCGAGAGCAGCGGCAACCGCCTGACATGCATCGGGCCGGGCCGCAAGACGAGGCACGTGAAAGGCATGAGGCAGATGGCGATCTATTCCTGCGATCCCGAGGGGGCACGGCCGCGCCGCGTGGCGGAGGAGGAGAGCACCTTCCGCTCCTGTTTCCAGCGCGACCGCGACCGGATCATCCACAGCTCGGCCTTCCGGCGGCTGAAGCACAAGACCCAGGTCTTCGTCGAGCACGAGGGCGATTTCTACCGCACGCGGCTGACCCACAGCATCGAGGTGGCGCAGGTGGCGCGCACCATGGCCGGCGCGCTGGGGTTGAACACCGACCTCACCGAGGCGGTGGCGCTGGCGCATGACCTTGGTCACACGCCCTTCGGCCACACCGGCGAGGACGCGATGCACGCGCTCATGGCGCCCTACGGCGGCTTCGATCACAACGCCCAGACCCTGCGCATCGTCACCCGGCTCGAATGCCACTACGCCGAGTTCGACGGGCTCAACCTCACCTGGGACACGCTCGAGGGCATCGCCAAGCACAATGGCCCGCTGCTGCCGCTGAAGGAGGGCGAAACGCTGCCGCTGGCGCTGGCTGAGTACAACGCCGAGCACGATCTCGAGCTGGACACCCATGCCAGCGGCGAGGCGCAGGTTGCCGCCATCGCAGACGACGTGGCCTACAACAACCACGACCTGCAGGACGGGCTGCGCGCCGGGCTCTTCACCGAGGAAGAGATCGCCGAGCTGCCGCTGATCAAACCCGCCTATGCGGAGGTCGACCGGCTCTACCCGCAGCTCGACGCCTACCGCCGCCGCCACGAGGCGCTGCGCCGGGTCTTCGGCTACATGGTCAGCGACGTGATCGACACGAGCCGCGCCCGGCTGCAGGCCGCAAACCCTGAGAGCTGCGACGACATCCGCCGCCTCGGGCAGCCGGTGGTGGCCTTCTCGGACGAGATGTTCCAGGAGCTGAAGCAGGTGCGGCACTTCCTTTTCACCCGCATGTACCGCGCGCCCTCGGTGGTGGTGATCCGCGAGAAGGTGACCCAGGCGCTGATGGAGCTGTTCCCGATCTACATGGACAACCCGCTGCTGCTGCCGGCGCGCTGGCGCGCGACCGATCCCACCGGCGAGACCGAGCTTGCGCGGATGGTGGCCGATTACGTCGCCGGGATGACCGACCGTTTCGCGCTGCTGCAGCACGCCAAGCTGACCGGCACCGACATCCTGCACGACGCGCGCTGACGGGCCCGAAGGTGGACCGGGCTCCCATGAGCCCTCATCGGACTGGACAGATCGTACCCGCGCGCCAGATCATGGCGGCGGGAGGATGCAGCCAGGCGAAAGGGCGCTGAATGACGGGACCGGAAACAGGCGGCATCGACCCGCTGTTGGGCTTTGCCCTCGTTGGCGCGCTCGGCGTTGGCTCGCAATGGCTGGCCTGGCGGATGAAATTGCCGGCCATCGTGGTGATGCTGGTGGCGGGGCTGGCCATCGGGCCGGGGCTTGGCGTCCTCGATCCGCGCGGCGATTTCGGCGACCTGATGGAGCCGATGCTGGCGATCGCCGTGGCGATCATCCTCTTCGAGGGCGGGCTTACACTGAACTTCCAGGGGTTGCGCGATGCCCGGCTGGGGGTGCGGCGGCTGATCTTCGTCGGCGCGCCGCTCGGCTGGATCGCCTCGGCGGCGGCGCTGCACTGGGTGGCGGGGTTGAGCTGGGAGAGCGCGGCGGTCTTCGGCGGCATCATGATCGTCACCGGCCCGACGGTGATCGCGCCGCTGTTGCGCCAGGCGCGGCTGAAACACCGCCCCGCGGCGCTGCTGCAATGGGAGGCGATCGTCAACGATCCTGTCGGCGCGCTGGCCGCTGTGCTGGCTTTCGAGGTGGTCTCGGTGCTGGCCGACGCGGCCTCGCTGGGCGAGGCGATGGTCGACATGATCGTCGGCATCCTCGCGGCCTCGGCGCTCGGACTGCTGGGCGGCTGGGGGCTGGCGCAGGCGTTCAAGCGCGGCAAGGTGCCGGAGTACATGAAGGTGCCGGTGCTCTTCGTGTCGATGCTGGTAGTCTTCGCGCTGGCCGACTCGGTGCTGCATGAAAGCGGGCTGCTGGCGGTGACGCTTATGGGCGTGTGGATCGCCAACGCCGGCCTGCCGAGCTACGAGGAGATGCGCCGCTTCAAGGAACACGCGACCATCCTGCTGGTCTCGGGGGTGTTCATCCTGCTCGCCGCCAACATGAGCCGCGAGATGCTGGGCTCGCTGGATTGGCGGGCGCTGGCCTTCGTGGCCTCGGTGATCCTGCTGGCGCGGCCCTTGCCGGTGCTGATCTCGCTGATCGGCACCAATGTGCCCTGGCAGGAGCGCCTGATGGTTGCCTTCACCGGCCCGCGCGGCGTGGTGCTGGTGGCGGTCGCGGGGCTCTTCGCGCAGCGGCTGGTGGCGCTCGGTTTCGAGGATGCGGGACGGATCCCGGCGCTGGCCTTCGCGCTGGTGGCGGCGACTGTGGTGCTGCACGGCTTTACCCTCGCGCCGCTGGCCCGCGCGCTGGGGCAGACCGCGACCGAGACGCCCGGCGTGGTGATCACCGGCGGCTCGCGCTGGTCGGTGGCGCTCGGGCTGGCGTTGAAGAAGCTCGAGCTGCCGGTGCTGATTGCCGATCCCAACCGCGCGCATCTGCGGGACGCGCGCGAGGCGGGGCTCGACACCTTCTTCGGCGACATCCTGTCCGAGGCGGCCGAGCACCGGCTCGACCTGGTCAGCTACGAAAGCCTGATCGCCGCCACCGACAACGACGCCTACAACACGCTGGTGGCCACGGACCTTGCCACCGACTTTGGCCGCGAGCACATCTTCCAGCTCAAGCGCGCGCGCGACACCTCGACCCGGCACGCGCTGCCGGCGACGCTCGGTGGGCGACGGCTCGGCCCGGACGAGAGCTACTGGGAGGCCAACGCGCGCATTTCCGAGGGTTGGGAATTTCGCGTCTCGCGCCTCACCGAGGAATTCACCATGGAGGATTGGCGTGAAAAGAACCCGCGCGCCGAGATCGTGGCGGACCTTGGACCGAACGGCACCTTTCGTCTGCTCGGGCCGGACGACGCGCCCAAGGAAGCCGACGGCGTGCGGCTGGTGGTGCTGGCCCCCAAGCGCGAGGAACGCTCGGAGGCGCGGCGGGACGAGAACGGCAACGACACGCTGAAGGGGGCGAAGGCGGAGTAGGGCCGCCCTCCATCCGGCCCCGGTCTGCGATGCGGACCGGCTTTCCGCCATGTCCCCGCAATCTCGGCATTTGACCCCGCGGGCCAAGATGGTAGAGGAGCATCCGACCGTATGGAGACAGACAGATGAACCTCTTCACCGACATTCGCGCGCTTGTGATTCAGGCGATCGAAGCGCTGCAGGCCGAAGGCGCGCTGCCCGAGGGCCTCGCCACCGCCGCCGTGACGGTGGAGCCGCCGCGAGATGCCTCGCATGGCGACATGGCGACCAACGCCGCGATGGTGCTCGCCAAGCCCGCCAAGCAGAAGCCTCGCGACATCGCCGAGGCGCTGGCTGCCAAGCTGGGCGCCGACAGCCGCATCGCCCTCGCCGAAGTGGCGGGCCCGGGCTTTCTCAACCTGCGCCTCGACCCCTCGGTCTGGCAGGCGCTGCCCGCTGCGGTGCTGAAGTCGGGCACCGATTACGGCCGCTCGGGCATGGGGCAGGGGCTGAAGGTCAACGTCGAATACGTCTCGGCCAACCCCACCGGCCCGATGCACGTCGGCCACACCCGCGGCGCGGTCTTCGGCGATGCGCTGGCCTCGCTGCTGGCCTATGCCGGCTATGACGTCACGCGTGAGTATTACATCAACGACGGTGGCGCGCAGGTCGACGTGCTGGCGCGGTCGGTGTATCTGCGCTACCTCGAAGCGCACGGCCGCACGGTCGAGTTCGAGGCTGGCACTTACCCGGGCGAATACCTGATCGAGGTCGGCGCGAAGCTGAAGGCGCAGGTCGGCGACAAGTATGTCGACCAGCCCGAGTCCGAATGGCTCGCAGAGGTGCGCGAGTTCGCCACCGACGAGATGATGGGCATGATCCGCGAGGATCTGGCGCTGCTCGGCGTGAAGATGGACCACTTCTTCTCGGAAAAATCGCTCTACGGCACCGGCAAGATCGAGGCGGCCATCGAGTCGCTGACCGAGAAGGGCCTGATCTACCGCGGCGTGCTCGAGCCGCCGAAGGGCAAGAAGCCCGAGGATTGGGAACCGCGCGAGCAGACGCTGTTCAAGTCCACCGAGCATGGCGATGACGTCGACCGTCCGATCATGAAGTCGGACGGAAGCTGGACCTATTTCGCGCCCGACATCGCCTATCACTACGACAAGGTGAGCCGCGGCTTCGACATGCTGATCGACGTCTTCGGCGCCGACCACGGCGGCTACGTCAAGCGGATGAAGGCGGCGGTCTCGGCGCTGTCGGACGGCAAGGTGCCGCTCGACATCAAGCTGATCCAACTGGTCAAGCTGTTCAAGAACGGCGAGGAATTCAAGATGTCCAAGCGGGCAGGGACCTTCGTGACCCTGCGCGACGTGGTCGAGGAGGTCGGCCCCGACGTTACCCGCTTCGTCATGCTGACCCGCAAGAACGACGCCTCGCTCGACTTCGACTTCGCCAAGGCCGTGGAGCAGAGCCGCGAGAACCCGGTGTTCTACGTGCAATACGCCCACGCCCGGGTCTGCTCGGTGCTGCGCAAGGCTGTCGAGGCCGGAATTGACGTGTCGGACGAGGCGCTTGCCGGTGTCGATCTCTCTGGCATGACGCATGAGGCCGAACTGTCGCTGGCCAAGAAGGTCGCTGAATGGCCGCGTATCGTCGAGATCGCCGCCAAGGGCCACGAGCCGCATAAGGTCGCCATCTGGCTCAACGAGCTGGCTTCCGACCTGCACGGTCTGTGGAACCGCGGCCACGACGAGCCGGACCTGCGCTTCCTGCAGGACGATCCGACTGTCAGCCAAAGCAAAATCGCGCTGGCACGGGCCGTCGCGGTTGTCATTTCGGCCGGTCTTGGTATCTTGGGCGTGACCCCGGCAGAAGAGATGCGCTGATCCAAAGGCGCCTCGGGGCGATTGAGCAGAGCAAGATGGCCGGCGGGGAGCCCCTGTGCCGGCCCGACAGGCAGACCGAGGCAAACATGGCGGATTACCCCTACGACGGGCCGGAAGCACCGGCCCCGACCGGGCGGAAGGCAGCTTCCCTGGCGAACTGGGCCGGCGCGGCGGTATCGCTGGCGCTGGTCGTTGGCGTCGGGATGTGGGGCTACGAGCTTCTCATGCGGGACGTGAACGGCATCCCCGTGGTGCAGGCGATGGAAGGCCCGATGCGGGTCGCTCCCGAGGACCCGGGAGGCTCCACCGCCGATCACATCGGCCTCGCGGTGAATGCCGTGGCGGGCACCGGTCTCGCCGAGCCCGGCGCCGACCGCCTGCTGCTGGCGCCCCAGGGCATCGGCCTCTCGGACGAGGACATCCCCCAGAACAAGCTGACCGCGCAGCGGGAACGACAGGCGCAGGTTGCGCAGGCCGCACTCGAAGCGGGTGATCCGCTTGCCGAGATCGACGCCGAGGGCGAAGAAATCGATCCGATCCAGGCACTTGCCGATCAGATCGCGGCAAACGCCCGTCCGCTCACCGATCTCGATGGTGCGGACGGCGAGGGCGAATTGGTGGCCAGCGTCACCGGCGCGGCCCCGGCCGGGGCGCTGATCCGTTCGCGCCGCCCGGAGACCCGTCCCGGCGATCTGCTGAACCAGCCCGTGGCGCTTGCCCCCGCCGCACCCGAAGCCGCAGGACCCGCCGAGGTCGACCCCACCTCGCTGCCCGCCGGCACCCGGCTCGCGCAGCTCGGGGCCTATGCCAGCGAAGATGTTGCCCGGCAGGAGTGGGAGCGTTTCAGCGCCCGCTTTGGCGAGTTCATGGATGGCAAGGACCGGGTGATCGAACGCGCCAGCTCCGGCGGGCGCACCTTCTACCGCCTGCGTGCCGCGGGCTTCGACGATCTCGCCGACGCGCGCCGCTTCTGCGCCGCCTTCGTCGCAGAGAACGCCGACTGCATCCCGGTGACCACGCGATGAGCCGCTTCGGAGCCACCATCCTCGCGCCGCTCGGTCTGGCCTTGAGTGCCGAGGAGAAACGCTTCTTCGCCGAGGCCAACCCCTTCGGCTTTATCCTCTTTGCCCGCAACGTCGAGAGCGCCGAGCAACTGCGGGCGCTGACCTCGGACCTGCGCACCGCCGTCGGCTGGCACGCGCCGGTCTTCGTCGATCAGGAGGGCGGCCGGGTACAGCGCCTGCGTGCGCCGCTGGCCACCGAGTTCCTGCCCCCGCTCGACGAGGTGGCGCTGGCCGGCTCTGACGCCGCCCGTGCCATGGAACTGCGCTTCCGCATCATCGCCGCCGAACTGCTTGCGGTGGGCATCGACGGTGACTGCGCACCGATGCTCGACGTCGCGCGCCCGGGCACCCATGCCTTCCTGCGCAATCGCTGCTACGGCGAGAGTGTCGACACCGTCGTTGCCATGGGTAAGGCGGTGGTGAAGGGGCTGACCGAGGGTGGCGTGCTGCCGGTGATGAAGCACCTGCCGGGCCATGGCCTCGCACAGCTCGACAGCCACAAGGACCTGCCGCGGGTCTCCGCGCCGCGCGACGAGCTGGAAGCGGTTGATTTCGCGGCCTTCCGGCCTTTCGCCGATCTGCCGCTCGCGATGACCGCGCATCTTGTCTACGAGGGGCTCAACACGCGCCCCGCCACCGTCGATGCCGATATGGTCGCGCTGATCCGCGACAATATCGGCTTCAAGGGCCTGCTGATGAGCGACGACCTGTCGATGGAGGCACTTTCGGGCACCATCGGCGAGCGCGCCGGGGCGACCATCGCCGCCGGTTGCGACGTGGCGCTGCACTGCAACGGCAAGATGGAAGACATGGTGCCGGTAGCCGAGGCCGCGGGCGTGATGAGCGCGGCGGCGCAGGCACGGGCCGAGGCGGCGCTCGCCGCCCGCACCATCCCTGCCGAGATTGACATCGCGGCGCTCAGGGCGGAGCATGAGGCCTTGCTGGCCGGGCACCGCTGATCACCGATGCAGGACGATGCGCAACTGGAGTTCGAGACGCTCAGCGTCGCCGACCGCATTGCGGCCGAGGCGCTGATCGTCGACGTCGAGGGCTACGAGGGGCCGCTCGACCTCCTGCTGTCGCTGTCGCGCACGCAAAAGGTTGATCTGCGCAAGGTCTCGATCCTAGAGCTGGCCCGCCAGTACCTGGGTTTCGTCGAGAAGGCCAAGGCGCTGCGCATCGAGTTGGCCGCCGACTATCTGGTCATGGCCGCCTGGCTCGCCTTCCTGAAATCGCGCCTGCTGCTGCCGCCCGATCCCACCGAAGAAGGGCCTTCGGGCGAGGAACTGGCGGCGCATCTGGCGTTCCAGCTACAGCGGCTGCAGGCGATGCGCGACGTTGCCGCACGTCTGATGGCGCGCGACCGTCTGGGCCGTGATTTCTTTGCCCGCGGTGTGCCCGAGGACATGCAGCGAATCCGGCAGGTGAAATACACCGCCTCGTTGCTCGACCTGATGCAGGGCTATGCCCGCACCCGCACCCGCGACGATTTCCGCCCCTTCGTGATGGACCGCCACGATGTCTTCACCATGGAGCAGGCGCTCGACCGGATGCGCGGGATGATCGGCTTTGCCGGTGACTGGACCGACATTTGCCGCTGGTTGCCCGACGGCTGGTCCGAGGATCCGCAGCGCTGGCGCTCGGCCACCGCCGCCACCTTCGCCGCTTCGTTGGAGCTGGTGAAGGAGGGCCACGCCGAGATCCGCCAGAACGACACATTCGCGCCCATCGAGCTGCGCAAGAGAGAGACCCCGCGTGAGTGACGATATCGAGATGACCCGCGCCGAGCGGCGCGCGGCGCAGGACGACACCGAAAGCCTCTTCGCAGCGCCGCCCATGGGCGATCAGGAGCGCATGGTCGAGGCCATTCTCTTTGCCTCCGCCGAGCCGGTGACCGTGCGCGAGTTGGAAGAGCGCATGCCGCATGGCTGCGATCCGGCAGAGGCGCTGGCCTACCTGCGCAAGCGTTACGAGGGCCGGGGCGTGCATGTGGTGCGCGTCGGCGATGCCTGGGCGATCCGCACCGCGCCGGACCTCGGATTCCTGATGCAGAAGGAAACGGTGGAGACCCGAAAGCTGTCGCGCGCGGCGATCGAAACGCTGGCGATCATCGCCTACCACCAGCCGGTCACCCGGGCCGAGATCGAGGAAATCCGCGGCGTCAGCGTCTCGCGCGGCACCGTCGATCAGCTGCTCGAGATGGAATGGATCCGCTTCGGCCGCCGCAAGATGACCCCGGGCCGCCCGGTGACCTTCGTGGTGACCGAGGAGTTCCTCGACCACTTTGGCCTGGAGAGCGCACGCGACTTGCCGGGATTGAAGGAGCTGCGGGCCGCGGGCCTGCTCGACAACCGGCCGCCGCCGGGCGTGGTGTCTCTCGGCGAGCGCGATCAGGACGACGAGGACGAGGAGGCCCCCGGCCAGTCCGAGCTGTTCGAGGATTGATCTGCTCCGCTCATACGCAAAAAGGCCCCGCGAAGCGCGGGGCCTTTTCGTATTTATCGCAGGTCGTTAGCGAACGACCTTCACGATGCGGCGGGTCTCGGGGTCGATCAGCACCTGCTGTTGATTGACGTTCAGGTAGGAGTAGTCGCTCTCCGGAACCTCATAGACGGTGATCTCCTGCGGGATGCCGGCGCCGACCGCGACTTCACCGTCCAGGTAGATCGGCTCGACGGGGTTCGACTCGACGTAGGTGATGGTCTTTTCCTCGACGTTGCTGGAGGCACCGGCAACGGCGCCGATCACGGCACCTGCGGCCACTGCGGCCGGGCCGCCGACGATCAGCGAGCCCACGGCGGCACCCCAGGCACCGCCCACGCCGGCACCGGCGGCGGCATTGCTGGTGTCGTCATAGGTGACGGTCTTCACCTCGACGCGGTCACGGTTCTCATAAAGCACCACCGGCTCCTCTTCGATCGGGGTCGTCAGGTAGGCCGAATAGGCCCAGCCCGAGGTGCCCTGGTAGCTCACTTCGCACCATTCGGCGTCGGCGAGGCAGCCTTCGACATCGACTTCGGCGGTCGAGGGGATGACGCTTTCGATGGCATACTGCGGGCCGGGGCCCGAGCGCAGGTTAAGATCGGTGGTCGCCGAAGCGCTCATCGCGGCGGCAACGGGGGCGGCGGCAAGGCCAACGAGCGGAAGCGAGAGCAGGAGCGTTTTCTTGGTGTTCATGATCAAGTCCTTTCAGGTCTCTGGCGGTCGACCCTTTGGTGCCGCCTTGTGACCCTTCCAACACCGCCTTGGTGATCTTGTTCCGCTGTGAGGTCAAAAAATGGTCGGAAGTGATTGATTTTTGGCGTTTTAGGCGGGTTTCCCCGGTCGCGCGCCTTGGCGTGGAACCGACGCAGCCACGCCGGAGTTAGTGTGCCCCCTTTGGTCACGCCTGAACATTTGAAGAGCTTTTGATTTAGATCCGGAAGACTGATCCCGGTGATCCGCCGCGAGCCCACCCTTGCTTAGCGCTCTGTTAACCGGCGGCGTACGAGCATCGCTTCCTCGACGACGGTCTCAGGAGGTTCAGGACGATGGACTACGGTGCCCGCTTCCATGCGCTCAAGGCCCGAGACGGTGTCTTTCTCAGCCCTGCGCATCCGAGCCTCCGGCCGCTGGCCTGGACGCGCAAGGTCTGCCTCGTTCTGGCCGGAGCGGTGCTGCTGGTCGCCGCAGAGGGGCACATCTACGGCATCTCCCGGCTCTACGCACCAGCGGGCGACAGCGCGCTGTCGCTGCCGACGCTTCTGGCCGGCACCGGGGTGGTGGCGGGGACGATCCTGCAGCGTCCCCTGCGCCGCTCGGACGCGCGTGAGACGCTTGTTTGGGTTCTGGTGATCATTGTCTGCCTGATCACTGGACTTGGCTACCGGGCTGGCCTCGAGCTCGGCGCGGGGCGGATGGGGCTCAACACGGCGGTCTCCTACGTGCTCCTCGCCGGCGGGCAACTGTGCTACCGGCGGCTTCCGATGTCGTCCTTTGGGCTCTCGATCATGGCGCTCGGCCTGCCGTTCGTCGCGGCGATCGGCTATCTCAACAACGCGCCGCTCCTGTTTGGTCAGATGTCGCTGTCGACCTCGGTCCTGTTGCTGGCGCTCGGCTTGGCCAACGTTGCGCGCCATGCCCGCAGGGCGGTGCTGCGACCGCTGGTCAGCGGATCGAAGTCGGGGCGCGTGGTACGCGGCATCCTGTTGGCATGGCTCGCGCTGGTCGCATTGCAAGCGGTGAGCGCGCGTTTCGTGCCCGAACCCTGGCTGCCGACCTCCGGGGTTGCGGTGATGGTGCTTGATGCGCTGGCGATGCTCGCGGTGATCCTCTATCTCGGCATGAAGTACGATGCCAATGCGACCCGGCTGCGCCTGACCGAATGGCGTCTCTACAACGCGGCGCAGCGCGATCCGGCCACCGGCATGCGCGGGCGGGCCTCGGCGGAACTCTACAGCGCCACCTTCGGACCGATCGCCAGCCACGGGCTCATCCTGATCGAGATCGACGATCTCGAGGCGCTGACGCGGCGCCTCGGACCGGCAAGCGGCGAGCGCATGCTGCGCCTCGTCGCGGCGCGGCTCCAGCGCGATCTCTACCCCGAGGAGATGCTGTGCCGAGAGGAGGACCTTAGCCTGCTGCTCATGTGCCGCAACTGCACGATCGAGACGCTGGGCGCCCGGGCCGAGGCGCTCTGCGCGCTCACCGCGGACCTGCGCGACCCGGAACGCGAAATGGTGCGGATCAACCTCTCGGCGGCCGCGGTGATGGCGCGGCGTGGCGATGGCGAGCCGGGTCCGGCGATCCGCCGGGCACGCGCGGCACTGCGCCAGTTGCGCTCCGGGGACAAGCGGCGTGTCGTTCTCTGCGAGGCGGCGTGAATGGTCGAGAGACCTGCCGCGGCCAGGGCTCGGATCAGCCGCGGAAGTGTTTCGAGAGCTTGAGGCCCTGTCCCTGGTAGTTCGACGCGATACCCGCGCCATAGAGCTGCGCGGGGGTTTCATCCATCCGCTCGTAGACCAGTCGGCCGACGATCTGACCATGCTCCAGGACGAAGGGGGCCTCGTGGCAGCGCACTTCCAGCACCCCCCGGGACCCGGTCCCTCCGGCGGCGGAATGGCCGAAGCCCGGATCGAAGAAGCCCGCGTAGTGCACGCGGAATTCGCCGACCATGGCGAGATAGGGGGCCATTTCTGCGGCGAAGCGCGGCGGGATATGCACCGCCTCGCGGCTGACCAGGATGTAGAAGGCGTCGGGATCGAGGATCAACTGCCCGCGCGAGGCGTGCAGCGGGTCCCAGAAGTCGGCGGGGTCGTAATGGCCGATGCGGTCGAGGTCGATCACCCCGGTGTGCGGCTTGGCGCGCCAGCCCACAAGGTCGCTGCCCTCGGGGCGCAGATCCACCGAGAATCCGAGCCCGTCGCCGATCACCGCCGGGCCGCCGGTGACCAGCGTTTCGGCGGCATGCAGGTCCTTCAGCTCGGCATCGGTCAGGATCGACTGGCCGCGGCGGAAGCGGATCTGATTGAGCCGCATGCCGGTACGCGCCAGCACCGAGAAGGAGCGGGGGCAGATCTCGGCGTAGAGCGGTCCCTTGTAGCCCGCAGCGATGCGGTCGAACTCGGTGCCGCCGTCGGTGATCGTGCGGGTCAGCAGGTCGAGCCGGCCGGTCGAGCTCTTGGCGTTGGCCACGGCGGTCAGGTCTTCGGGCAGATCGAGGCTTTCGAGCAGCGGCACCACGTAGACGCAGCCCTTTTCGAGAACCGCGCCCTCGGTCAGATCGACCCGGTGCATCTCGAATTCCTCGAGCCGCGTCGCCAGCGAGCGGCCCTCTCCGGCGAGGAAGGAGGCGCGCACGCGGATCGCCTCGCGGCCGAGGCGCAGGTCGAGGCTGGCCGGCTGGATCTGGCCGTCGACAAGCGGGGCCTCGATGCCGATCGCCCCGCTTTCCACGAGCGCCGAAATCTGCTGGCTGGCGAGCACCCCTGTCATCGTCACGTTCCCTCGTATTGCGTTGATCGTGCTTAGCAAGCGCGCTGCACGAAGGGAACGAGGAATGCGCATGGGGACGGGCCACGAGAGCGGCGGTGCGGCGCGGAAGCCGCGCAGCGACAGGCCGATGTGGAGATCGGCCCGCGTCGCAGCTGCATCAAGGCGCGGTGTCGGATTTTCTTGGATTTCCGCTTTGTCGCCAGCGGCTTGGCGGTGCCGTTTCCTCGTCCCGATGCCGGGGCGGACAAGTCAGAAACGGCGTAGGGGAGAATTTGGTCGGGCTAGCAGGACTCGAACCTGCGACCTTCCGTCCCCCAGACGGACGCGCTACCAGGCTGCGCTATAGCCCGACTTGTGAGGCCGTTTCATACTGGTTTTCACCGGACGCACAACCCCCCTCGTGCAAGTTTTTTCACCAATCTCGTCAGGTCGGTCCCGCGCCCTGCCGCGCGGCCACGAAGGCCTGCAATGCGACCAGTTGCGCAGCCAGTTCGGCGGCCCGTTCCGGGGCGACGTGGCGGACATCGGCGAGATGCGCCAGCGGGCCCGGAGCGGGCTGAGGCAGCGCGTCGAGGTCTGGAAGCTCGGGCAGGACAGCTTCCGGGAGAGGCGCTGCGCCGCGCGCCTCAAGCGAGTCGGTGAGAAAGCCGGGCAGGGCGTCGGGGTCTTCCCCTGCGGACTCTTCCTTTGTTCCGGCTTCGGGGTCCTCGTCCCAAAGCGCGGCTTGCTTCGGCACATGCGGCGCAGGGTCTTCGCTTTCGGGAAAGAGCGGTGTGGTGGTGGCGAGCAGAGGCATCTCATCCTGGGCCGGCTGCTGGCTGTCGTTGTCGGCTGCGGGGATCTCAGGGGGCTGGTCGCTGGCAACCTGCGCAAAGGGAAGTACCGTGGCGCTTTCCTGAGGGACCGCAGGCTCGTCGCGCGGCATAGTTTCTTCGACAGCGGTGTCTTCGGGCCCGGAAGCGTCCGTCGCAGACAGGTCGAGCGCGGCCGTCTCGCCCGCCGCTTCTTCGGTCGCGGTGGCCTCAAGCGCGGCCTCCTGCGCAGTCGGCGCGCTGGCCATGTCCTCTTCCAGCAGTTCCGGCGGCGGGGCGATGCCGGCGACGTGTTTCACGCCCTGTTCGCGCAGCACCTTCTGCACGCCCTTGATGGTGAGACCGTCGTCGTGCAGCAGTTGGCGGATGCCGGCGAGCAGGGCCACGTCATTGGGGCGGTAGTAGCGCCGGCCTCCGGCGCGTTTCACCGGCTTAACCTGGCTGAACTTGGTTTCCCAGAAGCGCAGCACGTGTGCCGGCGTGTCGAGAAGCTCCGCCACCTCGGAGATGGTGCGGAATGCGTCGCGCGACTTGCTCATGCGGTCTTACCCCCTCCTGCGCACGGGCGGGCGCGCAGGTTTCAGATAGTCTTGGATCGATCGGGGCGCAGGGCCGGAGATGCGGAGGCGCTGCGCCGGACTACGACTTGTTCCCCTCGGCAACCCGTTCCTTCATCAGGTGGGACGGGCGGAAGGTCAGGACGCGGCGCGGCTGGATCGGCACTTCTTCCCCGGTCTTGGGGTTGCGGCCGATGCGCGCCGCCTTGTCCCGCACCGAGAAGGTGCCGAAAGACGAGATCTTCACCTGTTCGCCACGGACCAGGGCATCGGACATGTGCTGCAGCACCGACTCGACGAGTTCGGCGCTTTCGTTGCGCGACAGCCCGACCTCGCGAAACACCGCTTCGCTGAGATCCATGCGCGTCAAAGTCTTGTCACTCATTTGGCAGCCTCCCAAGGTTGCGCCACAGCATAGGGGGGAGGCGGATTCCGAGTCAAGCAGCCCTTGCCGGCTCGGAGCCTGCAAGGGCCGGATTTTGCCGGATTTTTGCGCTTACCAGCGCAGGACGACAGCGCCCCAGGCCAAACCGCCGCCGATCGCCTCGGTGACGACGATGTCGCCCTGCTTGATCTTGCCCTCGGCCTTGCCGACCGACAGCGCCAGCGGAATCGAGGCGGCGGAGGTGTTGCCGTGGTCCTGAACGGTAACAACGACGCGCTCCATCGGCAGGCCGAGTTTCTTGGCGGTGCCGTTGATGATGCGGATGTTGGCCTGGTGCGGCACGACCCAATCGACCTCTTCCGAGGTTACGCCGGCCTTCTCCATGGCCGCCGTGGCGGTCTTGGCGAGTTTCTCCACCGCGTGGCGGAAGACTTCCTTGCCCTCCATCCGCAGGTGGCCGGTGGATTGCGTCGAGACGCCGCCGTCGACATAGAGCAAGTCACGGAACTGGCCGTCCGAATGCAGGTCGACGGAAAGAATGCCGCGGTCGGCGGAGGTGCCCGCGCCCTCGGAGGCCTCGAGGATCAACGCGCCCGCGCCGTCACCGAAGAGCACGCAGGTGGCGCGGTCGGTCCAGTCCATGATGCGCGAGAAGGTCTCGGCCCCGATGACCATGACGCGCTTGGCCTGTCCCGAGACGATCATCGCGTTTGCGGTCGACAGGGCATAAACGAAGCCGGCGCAGACCGCCTGCACGTCGAAGGCGAAGCCGCCGGACATGCCGATGCGCGCCTGCACCATGGTGGCAGCAGAGGGGAAGGTCAGGTCGGGCGTCGAGGTGGCAACGATCAGTGCGTCGAGATCAGAAGCCTCGAGCCCGGCATCCTTCAGCGCCGCCTCGGCCGCGTTGGCGGCGAGCATCGAGGTGGTTTCCCCCTCGGCGGCGAAGTGGCGGCGTTCGATGCCCGAGCGCGAGCGGATCCATTCGTCGGAGGTGTCGAGGGTGGTCTCGAATTCCGCGTTGGGGACCACACGCTGGGGCAGGTAATGCCCGATGCCCGCGACCTTCGCCCTGATGCTCATATGCCTGTTCCGTTTTTCTTTGTATCTGTGGCCTCCGCCGGGTCGGCGGTGGCCTCGGTGTCGGCGCTGGCGGCGGCGCTCGCAACGCGGGCGGCCAGTCTGTCGCCGAAGCCGGACTGCGCGAGGTCATAGGCCAGTTCCACCGCTGCGGCCACCCCGGTGGCATCCGCGGCGCCGTGGGATTTCACCACGGTGCCGTTGAGTCCGAGGAAGACACCACCGTTCTTGCGGCGCGGATCCACGCGTGCCTGCAGGCGCTTGAGCGAACTCAGGGCAAGCAGAGCGGCCAGACGCGACAGCGGCGAGTAGGTGAAGGCCTCGCGCAGAAGTGAATTGATCAGCGAGGCGGTGCCTTCGCCGGTCTTCAGCGCGATATTGCCGGTGAAGCCGTCGGTGACGATCACGTCGCAGCGCTTGCCGGGGATGTCGCCACCCTCGACAAAGCCGACGTAGTCGAAGCTGCCGGCCTCGGCGTTCGCGGCGATCAGCTCGTGCGCGGCCTTCAGCTCGGCGCGGCCCTTATGCTCTTCGGTGCCGACGTTCAGCAGTCCGATGCGCGGACGCTCGAGGTTGAGGCCGTTGCGGGCGTAGGACGCCCCCATCATGGCGTATTTCAGCAGGTCATCCGCATCGGCGCGGATGTCCGCGCCGACGTCGAGCATGACGTTGTAGCCCTGCGGGTTGCGCGAGGGCCAGAGCACCGCGATGGCGGGGCGGTTGACACCGGGCAGCTTGCGCAGCCGTACCATCGACAGCAGCATCAGCGCGCCGGTGTTGCCGCAGGAGACCGCCACGGTCGCCTCGCGGTTGCGCACCGCATCGACCGTAGACCACATCGAGGTGTCCTGGCCGTTGCGCATCACGTGGCTCGGCTTGTCTTCCATCGACACGACGCCGGAGGCATCGCGAATCTCGACCTGGGCAGGCAAGCCTTTGTGCTTGTCCACCAGGGGGCGCAACTCGGCCTCGGGTCCGTGCAGGAGGAAGCGGACGTCGCGATGCTTCCGCGCAAAGGCGGAAAGACCGGCAACGATGGTTGCCGGCCCGCGATCGCTTCCCATAGCGTCGATGGAGAGGACCAGAGGCCCGTGCGCCTGACGGTTATCCATTGCGGATGTCATGCGACGACCGGGCCTTTCAGCAGCTTATGCCGCGTCTTCGTCCAGGTCGATCTCGTCAGCCATGGCGACGACCTCACGGTCGGCGTAGTGGCCGCAGGACGGGCAGACGTGGTGCGGGCGCTTGAGTTCGCCGCAGTTGCTGCACTCGTTGGGGTTGGCCGCGACCAGCGCGTCATGGGCGCGACGGTTGTTGCGGCGCGATTTCGATACTTTGTTCTGTTGGACGGCCATGTCTCAACCTCGATTGTTCGCGTGTGGGGGCTATACGGGTGCCCGATAACGTTCGGGCGTGCCCGGCCTCATAGTCTTAACCCATGGTGGCTGGCAACCCGGAATTCCGATGAAGGCGCGAAAATAGGTAATTCCTGCAAAGACGCAAGAGAGATTTCACGCTCCGAGGCCTCAGTCCTCGTCTTTTTCGTCCTTCGAGAGCCGATCGCGCAGTTCCGAGAGCCCGGCAAACGGGTTCGGACGAGATTCGGAGGGGTCCTCTTCGACCGCCTCCGGGGTGGCCTCGGACATTTTCTCCGCCGCTTCGCTGCGCGGGTAGGGCGGCAGGGCCAGCGACAGGGCCTCGGTGAGAATCGTACGCAGGTCGATCACGTCGGGCAGTGGCTCTTCTTCGTCCTCGGGCACCTCGACCTCGGAGCCGGGATCGGGCTCGGCGATCTGCTGTGCGGGGCGGAAGAGCAGCGAAACCTGTTCATCGATCCGGGTGGTTACCGGATCGAGCGTGACGACGCAGGGCTGGACCACCGTGGCGCCGAGCTCCGCGGTGAGCCGGTAGGCCCCGCCCGCCTCGGGGGTGAGCTTACCGGCCAGCCGTGCCTTGCGCAGACCCAGCAGGCCGAGCTGTCCGGCGATCGCGGCGCGATCGTCGGCGTCGGGTCGCAGGTCGAATTCCGTGGGCACGTCGCGGCGCATCGTCGAGACCCGCAGTCGCGCGGGGTTTCCGCTTCTGTCCATGAGCTCGCCTTTCCTTTGCTTGAAGCGCTTGGCTCGGTTGTGTAATGCGGGATAGAAGGCCCTCAGGGGCAAGGCAAGGGGCAGGACTGCGTCCATGGTATCACGGTTGAGATTTGCGCTTCTGGCTGGAACTGCAGCGCTGGGACTGGCCGCCTGCTCGGCGCAGTATCAGACGCATGGCTACGTGCCGCGCGAGGATGATCTTCTGCAGATCGTTCCCGGCATCGACACGCGCGCCACGGTGGAAGACGTGATCGGCGTGCCCTCTGCCTCGGGAGTGACCGATCAGGGCGGCTACTACTACATCGAGTCGCAGGTCCGCAGCTTCGCCTGGCAGGAACCCGAGATCGTCGACCGCAAGGTGCTGGCGATCACCTTCGACGGTCAGGGCGTGGTCAACAATATTACCCGCTACGGTCTCGAGGACGGCAATGTCGTGCCGCTCACCCGCCGGATCACCCGAACCAGCGATGGTGAACTCGGCTTCATCCGCAGGCTCTTCGGAAACATCGGCGGCCTGGCGATCGGCGACCTGGAATAAGCGTGGAGCGCTGAGCATGTCCTCCCGACCGCAGGATCTTGGTACGGGGGAGGGCGACGTGCTCCTGTCTCGTGGCCGGTTCATGGCGCGGCTGGCGCGCGGGGATGCGGATCTCGCCGCGGCGCAGGCACTGCGTGGCCTGGCCTTCTTCGGCCCGGGCGGCCTTGCCGACAGCGATCCGCTCGACGCGCGCTGCCGCCACGTTCTGATCGAGGACGACGCCGGGCGGCTGCTGTGCTGCTTTCGCTATCTCTGGCTCGAGAACAGCGCCGCGATCGGCACCAGCTACTCTGCGCAATACTACGATCTTTCCCGGCTCGAGACCTTCGGCGGCCCGCTGCTGGAACTGGGGCGGTTCTGCACCCGTCCGGGGCAGATCGACCCGGACGTGCTGCGGCTGGCCTGGGGGGCGATCGCGGCGCTCGTCGACCGCGGCGGGGCGCGATTGCTCTTCGGCTGTGCCAGTTTTGCCGGTACCGAGCCGGCGCGCTACGCGGCGGCCTTCGGCATGCTGCGCGCCCGTCACGCCGCACCGGAGCGCTGGCAGATCGGTGTCAAGGCGACGGAGGTGGTGCGCTTCGATCCCGGTACCGGCGAGGCGCGCGGCGCGCTGAAGCTCATCCCGCCGCTGCTGCGGACCTATCTCGGCATGGGCGGCTGGGTCAGCGATCACGCGGTGGTGGACCGGCAGATGAACACGCTGCACGTCTTCACCGGGGTAGAGATCGCGGCGATCCCGCCGGCGCGGAGCCGGGCGCTGCGGGCGATCGCCGGATAGCGGCGGTGCGCACAAGGGGGCGCTGCCCCCTCGCCGCTGCGCGGCTCACCCCCGGCGTATTTTGGAAGAGAAGAAGGCAGGAAGCGAGGGCATCGCGCGCAATGGCGGTTTTCATCGGCTCGGAAATCTACCGCGGCTCGCGCTACGGGCGGCTGCACCCGCTGTCGATCGAGCGGGTGCCGGCGGTGATCGACCTGTGCAGGGCGCTCGGCTGGCTGTCGCCGGACGAATGGAGGGTTTCGCCGCGGGCGAAGCCGGCGGCGCTGACCGACTTTCACGCACCGCGCTATATCGCCGCGTTGAAGGAGGCGGAGGTGGCGGGATCGGTCAGCGAGGAGGTCCGGTTGCGGCACGGTCTGGGCACCCTGTCGAACCCGGTCTTTCCCGAGATGTATCGCAGGCCCGCGACTGCGGTGGGCGGCGGGCTGCTGGCCGCAGAAATGGTCGCCGCCGCCCCCGGCGTGGTGTTCAACCCCGGCGGCGGCACCCATCACGCACTGGCCGACCGCGCCAGCGGATTCTGCTTTCTCAACGAGCCGGTGCTGACCATCCGGCACCTGCTGCGGCTGGGGATGCGGCGGGTCGCCTATGTCGACATCGACGCGCATCACGGCGACGGGGTGGAGATTGCCTTCGACGGCTCCGAGCAGGTGCGGGTGATCTCGGTGCACGAGGCAAAGCGCTGGCCCTTCACCGGCGAGGTGACGGATCGCGCCGGGGGCGCCGCCTTCAACCTGCCGGTGCCGCGAGAGTTCAACGACACCGAGTTCTCCCATGTCCTCGAGGAGATGATCCTGCCCGCCGTGGCGGCCTTCCGTCCCGACGCGATTTTCCTGCAATGCGGGGCGGACGCGGTGCTGGAGGATCCGCTGGCCCGCCTATCCTTGTCGAACAATTCCCATGCCCGCGCGGCGGCGGCCCTGCGCGCTCTGGCACCGGCGATGATCGTCTCGGGCGGGGGCGGCTACAACCCGTGGAGCGCGCCGCGTTGCTGGTCGCTGGTCTGGGCGACGCTCTCGGGGCGCGAGGTGCCGGAGCAACTGGCCGATGCCGCGCAGGCGGTGCTGCGGCGTCAAGCCTGGGCACGGAAGGGGCGACCTTCGGAGACGCTGCTCACCACTTTGCGTGACGCCCCGCGCGAAGGGGGGGTGCGGGACGAGGTGCGAGAGGGCGTTCGGCTGCTGCGTCAGCGGCTGCGCGCAGAACTCTAGGACCCTGCGGATCCTGCACTTGGTTCGGCGTTTTCGGAAAGGATGGAGCGGGTAGCGGGAATCGAACCCGCGCGTTCAGCTTGGGAAGCTGACAGGCTACCATTACATCATACCCGCGCTCTGAAAGCTGATCTACGCGTGGCGCGCGTGCGCGTCAAGCGGGCGCTGCGCAGATTTCCCCACACGCGGGTGTGATGCGTTGTTGCCTTGCCGTAGCGGCAATACGGGCCGATTTTCGTCGTCATGAGGTTCTCATCACACCTGTCCCGCCGCCGCTTTCTGGGCAGTTCCGCCGCCCTTCTTGCCACGCCCGCGCTGGCACAATCCCGTCCCTGGGTCGCCCGCGCCGAGGCGCTCGACCAGTTGCACGCGCTGCTGGTATGGAAAGACGGGGCGCCGGTCGTCGAGGAGGCCTTCCGGGGTCCGGGGCTCGACCGGGTGGCCAATGTGAAGTCCGTGTCGAAAACGCTCGTGGCGCTGCTGACTGGCATTGCCATCGACGCGGGGGAGGTCTCGGGGGTCGATGCCCGTATCCTGCCGCTCCTCGGGCGCGGTGCGACGGGCGACAGCCTCGATGATCTGACCGTCGGCGATCTGCTCTCCATGCGCGGCGGGCTGGTGCGCACCTCGGGCGGCTCCTACGGTGCCTGGGTGGCGAGCGCCGACTGGGTGGACAGCGCCTTGCAGCCGGACCCGCAGGCCGCACCGGGCGGGCGGTTCATCTATTCCACCGGCGGATGGCACGTGCTGGGCGCGGCGCTGTCGGAAGCTACCGGAGACAGCCTGCTGAGCCTTGCGCGGGGCGGTCTTGGCGATCCGCTGGGTATCGAGTTCGCCCCTTGGGTACGCGATCCGCAGGGGCGCTATCTCGGCGGCAACGACATGGCGGTGACGCCGCGCGGGTTGCTGCGGATCGGCGAGATGGTCCGCCGGCGCGGCAGCTGGGACGGGCAGCAGGTGGTGCCGGAGCGCTGGATCCAGACCTCGTGGCAGCCGCGTGCGCGCTCGCCCTTCTCGGGGGACCAATACGGCTATGGCTGGTTCCTGACCCGCTTCGACGGCGCGCAGGCGGCCTACGCGCGGGGCTACGGCGGGCAGATGCTGGTGGTTGTGCCCGAGCGCGAGATGGTCATTGCGATCACCTCGGACCCGATGCGCCCGGCGCGTTCGGGGGGGTATTTCGGGGATCTCCGAAATCTCGTGGACGGGATCGTGGCGGAGGCCTAGCGCCGCTTGCGCCGCCCGCCCTCGGCGTTGAACCTGGGCTCCGGCAGCGGCGCGACCCGGCGCAGTTGCGCGAAGGGGGCCGCGGCGTGGGGAATGGCGCTGGCGGCGACGAAATGCTCCTGAAAGCGCGGCTCGATGGCGGTTTCGACCTTGGTGATCCGGCGCACCAGCGCCTCGACCCGGCGCCGGGCGGCGAGGCTGCAGAGCGCGATGCGCGCGCCGGTGCCCGCAGCATTGCCCGCGGAGGTGACATCTTCGACGGGCACGTCCGGGATCATGCCCAGAACCAGCGCGTGCAGCGGCGAGATATGCGCGCCGAAGGCCCCGGCCAGCACCACCCGGTCCACCGCATCGACCTCCATCTCGTCCATCAGCAGCCGTGCGCCCGCGTAGAGCGCCGATTTCGCCAGCTGGATGGCGCGGATGTCGCCCTGTGTGACGGTAATCACCGGCCCGCCCGCGGCGCTGCCGTCGTGGATCAGGTAGGCGTGTGTCCGGCCTTCGGGGATCATCCGCAGGCTGCCGGTTTGCGCCGACGAGCCGATGAGCCCGCCGGAATCCAGCAGCCCCGCCATGCGCATTTCGGCAACCGCCTCGATGATGCCCGAGCCGCAGAGGCCGGTGACGCCGGTCTGCGCGGTCGCCTCGGCAAAGCCCGGATCGTCGGACCAAAGATCGCAGCCTATGACCCGGAAGCGCGGCTCCTTCATCTCGGGGTCGATGCGGATCGCCTCTATGGCGCCGGGGGCGGCCCGCTGGCCGGAGCTGATCTGTGCCCCCTCGAATGCCGGGCCGGTGGGCGAGGAGCAGGCAAGCACGCGATGGCGGTTGCCAAGCAGGATCTCGGCATTGGTGCCCACGTCGACGATGAGCACCAGCGCGTCCGAGCGGTCTGGCGCTTCGGACAGGGCGACGGCGGCGGCGTCCGCCCCGACGTGACCGGCGATCAGCGGCAGTAGGTAGGCCTGCGCCCCGGCCGGGAGCGCCGTGAGGCCGAGATCGCGCGCGGGCAGGTCGAGGGCGGAAGAGATGGTCAGCGCGAAAGGCGCCTGTCCCAGCTCCACCGGGTCCAGCCCGATCAGAAGGTGATGCATGACCGGGTTGCCGACGATGGTCAGGTCTAGAATCCGGTCGGCGTTCAGTCCGGCGGTCGCGACGATCTCCTGCGCCAGGTGGTTCAGCGCCTCGCGCACGGCCCCGGTCATCTCCGCCGCGCCGCCGGGGTTCATCATCGCATAGGAGACGCGCGACATCAGGTCCTCGCCGAAGCGGATCTGCGGGTTCATGACGCCCGATGAGGCCACGACCTCGCCGCTGCGCAGCGAGACGAGATGCGCGGCGATGGTGGTCGAGCCGAGGTCGATGGCCAGACCGTAGAGATCGCCCTCGAGCAGCCCGGGCCAGAGCGCTACGATGCGCGGCGGGGCGTCCGCAGAGGTCCGATGCAGCGCTGCGGTGGCGGTCCAGTTGCCGGCGCGCAGGGTGGTTTGCAGGTCGGCCAGCACGGGCAGGGCGATCGTGACGCCCTCGATGCCCCATTGCGCGCGCAGCGCCTCCGTGAGGCGCTCGAGATCACCGGAAGGCGTGTGCATGTCGGGCGGGGTGACCTCGACGAGACAGAGGCGGAGGGCCGGGTCCATCTCGACCGGGCGGGCGTCGGCGTCCTTGCGGATGACCTGCCGGTGCAGCTGGCTCTCGGGGGGCACGTCGATCACCACATCGGCGAGGATCTGCGCCTGGCAGCCGAGCCTGCGCCCCGGCGAGAGGCCGCGTTTCTCGGCGTAGCGGGCTTCGACCCTGTTCCATTCGGAGAGGGCGGCCTCGGTCGAGGTGATGCCATGCTTGGCGAAATGCCCGAAGGCGGGGGCGATCTGGCAGCGCGAGCAGATGCCGCGCCCGCCGCAGACCGAGTCGAGATCGACACCGAGCTGCCGGGCGGCCTCGAGCACGGGCGTTCCCGCGGCCACGCGGCCGCGTTTGCCGGAGGGGGTGAAGACGACGAGGGGGCTGTTGGGCTCGGTCATGGGGGTAGCATGGGCGCAGGGGACGGGTGCGACATGTCCGAAAGCGGCATCGTGCGGGGTGAGGGCGTCTTGTTGGGGCCAACGGGAGCCGGGCGAGCGCCAGCCCGTGGGGTGGCGCCGCGACATTTGCGGTCTGCGATTTATCCTCGCCACGTCCGGCCGATCTTCGAACGTCTTGCGCCGGTGCAAAGCGCCGGCCCGCCGGGACGGGCAGGCGCTCGCCCGGCGCCTTCGGCTTGATTCCGGGCGGCTTGATACGGGGCGGTTTGGCGTTGCGACAAAGCAAAGGGGCGGCACCTCGCGGCGCCGCCCCTTCGAAACTCAGATCTGAAAGCCTCAGCCCAGCTTCACCAGCGCGTGGCGCTTCTTGCCTGCCGAGAGCTTGACCGGTGCCGAGAGCGCGGCGGCGTCGAGCATCAGCCCGGCGTCGGTCAGCGGCTGGTCATCCATCCGCGCGCCGTTCTCGGTGATCAGGCGCTTGGCCTCCTTGCCGGACTTGGCGAGCCCGGCACGGACGATCACCTGCACGATCGAGATGCCGTCGCCGATCTCGTCCGCGGAGAGTTCCAGCGTCGGCAGGTCATCCCCGACGCCGCCTTTCTCGAAGACCTCGCGCGCCGTGGCCTCGGCGGCCGCTGCAGCCTCTGCGCCGTGGCAGAGCGTGGTGACCTCGTTCGCGAGGATGATCTTCGCCTCGTTGATTTCCGAGCCCTGCAGCGCGCCGAGGCGCTCGCACTCCTCGACCGGCAGCTCGGTGTAGAGCTTGAGGAACCGGCCGGTGTCGGCGTCGGTGGTGTTGCGCCAGAACTGCCAGAACTCGTAGGGCGAGAGCATGTCGGCGTTGAGCCACATGGCCCCGCCCTGGCTCTTGCCCATCTTGCGGCCGTCCGAGGTGGTCAGCAGCGGCGAGGTCAGGCCGTAGATCTCGTTGTCGAGCACCCGGCGGGTCAGGTCGATGCCGTTGACGATGTTGCCCCACTGGTCCGAGCCGCCCATCTGCAGAACGCAGCCGTAGCGGCGGTTCAGCTCGAGGAAGTCATAGGCCTGCAGGATCATGTAGTTGAACTCGAGGAACGACAGCGACTGCTCGCGGTCGAGGCGCGATTTCACGCTCTCGAAGGACAGCATGCGGTTCACCGAGAAGTGCCGGCCGATGTCGCGCAGGAACTCGAGGTAGTTGAGCCCGTCGAGCCACTCGGCGTTGTTCAGCATCAGCGCGTCGGTCTCGCCGCCGCCGTAGCTCAGGTACTTGGCGAAGACCTGCTTCATGCCCTCGATGTTGGCGTCGATCTGCTCCGGTCCGAGCAGCGGGCGCTCGTCCGAGCGGAACGAGGGATCGCCCACCTTGGTGGTGCCGCCGCCCATCAGGGTGATCGGCTTGTGGCCGGTCTTCTGCAGCCAGCGCAGCATCATGATGTTGAGCAGGTGACCCACGTGCAGCGACTTCGCCGTCGCGTCATAGCCGATATAGGCGGTGACCACGCCCTTGCTCAACGCCTCGTCAAGGCCCTGATAATCGGTGCAATCGGCAAGATAGCCACGCTCGATCATGACGCGCATGAAGTCCGATTTGGGATGGTAGGTCATCGCGGATCCCTCTTATAGTTCGACCGTTCCTATAAGCGCGGGGAAGGCGAAGGTGAAGGGCAAGTTGGGTGCACGGTCCGTTTGGGCTCTCGGGTGTATGTCGGGAACCTCTCTCGACGGGGTGGACGCGGCGCTGATCCGCACCGACGGGGCGGAAATCCACGAGTTCGGGCGCTCCGGCTACCGGCCCTATTCCGAGGACGAACGCCGGGTTCTGAAGGCCGCGCTGGGGCGCTGGCCGGGCGAGGGGCTGGAAGCGGCGCTGGAAGTGGTCCAGCGCGCCCACGCGGAGCTGCTGGCCGAGTTCCCCGAGGCCGAGTTGGTGGGCTTTCACGGCCAGACGCTGGCGCATGAGCCGCAGGGCCGCGGCACGCACCAGCTGGGCGATGGCGCGGCGCTGGCCGAGGCGCTGAACCGCGACGTGGTCTGGGACTTCCGCTCCGCAGACGTGGCGCTGGGGGGCGAGGGCGCGCCGCTGGCGCCCTTCTACCATTTTGCCTGCGCCCGGAAGATGGGGGCGGAACGCCCGGTGGCCTTCCTCAACCTCGGCGGCGTCGGCAACCTGACCTGGGTCGATCCGCGCAAACCTTCGCCCGAGGCGCCCGGCGCGCTTCTGGCCTTCGACACCGGTCCGGCGAATGCGCCGATCAACGATCTGGTGGGGGAGCGTCTCGGCCTCGATTGCGACCGCGACGGCCAGCTTGCCGCGCAGGGCGAGGTGGTCGACGGCGCGCTGGAGCTCTTCCTCGAAGAGGCCTTCTTCCGCCGCATGCCGCCGAAATCCCTGGATCGGGATGATTTCTCGCTGATGCTCGATCTCGTGCGCGAGCTGTCGGACGCCGATGCCGCGGCGACGATGACGGCGATGGCGGCGGCCTCGGTGATGCAGGGCATGGAGCACTGCCCGATCCCGCCCGAGAAGCTGCTGGTCACCGGCGGCGGGCGGCACAACCCGGTGATGATGGCGATGCTGCAGGCCGGGCTCGACTGCCCGGTGGTGCCGGTCGAGGAGGCCGGGCTCGACGGCGACATGCTGGAGGCGCAGGCCTTCGGGTTTCTCGCCGTGCGCGTGGCGCAGGGCTGGCCGACCTCAGCCCCCTCGACCACGGGCGTCGCCGCGCCGGTGGGCGGCGGACAGGTGTCGCGGGTGGGCTCGCTGGTGGTGTGACGGCGGCAGGGCGCTTGCCCGGCGATTTCTCCTTAGGGCAAGTACGCTTTGAGCCCGGGCAGGGTCTTGCTCAGCCGTCGCGCCCTTCGGCTTCGGCCCGCAGCGCATCGAGACGGCGGCGGAAGCGCGGGGCGTTGAGGCGCGACGTGACGTTCGAGCACAGCCACTCGGCGAGCAAGGGCCGGTCCTCGGCGTCAATCCGCGACAGCAGGCGGCGCAGGTAGGGCGGATGGTTGCGCCGTGCGCGCATCAGCCGCGACATCTCGGCCACGTCGAGACGGTCGTCGGCCGCAGCGTCGAGGATCGGGTGCACGAGGTCCATTTCCAGCAGATCGCCCTGCAGCGCGTCGCCCATGTAGGGGAGGCGGAAGCGCGTCACGTTGGGCCGGGCGAAGAGCGCGGCATGCATTGCGTCCATGCGCTCCTGCGGGTCGTAGAGCACGTAGGCGGCCTGCGCCGCGTCGAGCATGTCCGGCGCGTAGCCGAAGCGCGAGGTGAAATCCACGCGGCGCATTTCCGGGAAGCGATCGTCCCATTCGGCGATGCGCGGATCGAGCGTTGCCTGCGGCTGCAGCAGCACGACCCGTGCGCCGGGGGCGGTGACGGAATAGGCTGCCGCGGCGTAACCGCAGGGTCCGGCGCCGTAGAAGATCACCTTCTCGAACTCGTCGAAGAAGCCGTCATCGAGCAGTTGGTCGAAGAAATCCACCACCTCGCAGTCGCGGAACCAAGTGTCGGCGGTGCAGATCACCGACAGGTTGGACCAGCCCTCGATGGCCTGCATCTCCCAGCCGAGCGGCGTCGCGGTCTGGCTGTAGGAAGAGATCCCGGGCATCGACTCGAAGGTCACCAGCAAGGTGTCGCCATCCTCGACGAAGACCGCGTGGTGACGCTTGCCGAGCGGTTCGGCAAAGCCATGCGCGTCGCCGATCCCGGAGATGGCGTCGATCCAGGCGCGGCCGGAATGCATGCTGAGGTCAACGCCGGTGAGGTCGAGCTCGTCGTCGAAGACGTTCTCGGGCCTGATCTGATCCGCGCTGTCCTTCATTGTACCTGCCATTGTCTTGCCGCTTCCGATCGGGCCTCCGCGGGTCATGCACGCTCCCTTGTTCCGCCATGTCCCGAAGGTCTCTTCTAGGCCCGAGCCTGCGCAGGGATTGAGGCGGAAATATGTGGGTTTAGGGGTAATACGGCGGTGGTGCGGCGGCAAGGAAAATTGCCGCGACGGAAGCATTTGTGGGGTGCCGCTAGCTGTCACCGGCCCGACGGGCGCGGGTCGCGGCGGCGATCAGCGGACGGGCGAGTTCCGGGGGCAGCGGGCGCGACGGCGGGGTCATCATCAACCGTCCCATGAGCGCCCGATAGGGCTCCTGCGCCATCAGCTCGGCGAAGCGTGCCTTGCGCCAGCGCACGGCGGCGTCATGCAGCTCGGCGAGCCGGCGATCGGCGGCGAAGCCCTCGCGCAGCGCGTGGGTGGGCGTGGCCAAGGCCGCGATGCTGCGGTCCTCGTCGGTGTTGAAATTCCGCTCGACCCAGTAATCGAGCCCAAGAAGGTGATCGCTGTGCACCGCCCGGCCACGGTCGGCCTTGAGCACGTAGCTTTCCATCGCGCCCAGCGGGTAGTGGTTGAGCTGCGCCAACGCGTAATTCGAGCGCCCGTAGTTGGAAAAGATGCGCCGGGTGCGGAAATGCGCGTCGAGCGCGCGCCCCTCGCCGTCGAACCAGCGGGCGGCGTCGATCTTCTCGGGGTCGGGGCTGCGCGGACGGTGCACGCCGAGCTTCCGGTAGGTCCCGTCGTTGCGATAGAGCGTCTTGAACATCGCCGAGCGCCAGGGCCAGAACATCGTCACGGGGGCGGCGCGGGTGAATTGCTGCGGCACGGGAATGTCGGCGTAGCTGACCACGCCGGCGTTGCCGAAGAGCCGCCATGTCAGGGTGATCGCATCTGCCTCTGGCAGGTCGGCGATCAGCGCCGGGAGGGTGTGATCGCCGGTGTGCACGTTGACGAACTCGTCCACGTCCAGCGCCAGAAGCCAGTCGGCGTCCTTCACGGCGGCGCAACCGTCCGCCAGCTTCAGCCCGGTGAACTGGATGCCGCCCTTGTCGTAGGGCCCGTCATTGCGGATGTGGGTGAGCGGCGCCACCTCGGCCAACCGATCGAGCAGCGCGTCGGTGCCGTCCTGGCAGTCGTTGCTGAGCGCCACCACGTGGCCGACCCCGGCCGCAAGGTGATGCGCCAGCCAGTCGAGAAGGAAGGCCCCCTCGTTGCGGACGCAGATGACGGCGGTGATGCTCGGGGCGGCCATGCGTCAGCTCTCCATATCCAGCGAGAGCGCCCAGGCCACACGCTCCTCGGGGGTGAGGCTGAGCGCCGTAGCCTCGCGGAACAATTTCCCGAATTCGGGATCCGCGCGCAGCTCGGCGGCTTTGGCCTTGTGCCAGGCGACGCCCTCGGCGTGCAGGCGGGCGAGTTCCGGATCGGCAAGCAGCCGGTCCATCTCGGCCCGCAGGCGCGGCAGGTTGCGCTGGATCGTCACGTCGCGGGCGCCGGACCAGTCCATGCGGATCCAGTAGTTCAGCCCGATCTGCCGATCGACGTGCAGCGCCCTCCCGCGCTGACGCTTGATCAGGTAACTCTCGGCCGAGCGCAGGGGATAGTGATTGAGCTGCACAAGGTCGTAGCCGATCGACCGGCGCGAGTTGCGCCAGCCGTTGTGCAGCGCCTCGCCGGTCATGTCGCGGCCCGATCCGTTGACCCATTTCAACGCTTTATCAACGTCTTGCGATAGCTTGTTCGGGCGATGGCACGAGAGTTTTCCGTAGCTGCCGGTGCCGCGCATCAAGGTCTTGAACCCCCATGTTGTGTGCGGCTTGGGGCAGTAGCGTGGCGCGCAGTCGGAAAACTGGCCGATGACCGGCGTGTCTTCCAGCGCCTGCACCCCGCCGTGGCCGAAGAGCCGCCAGGTCAGCGCGAAATGCGTGGCCTCCGGCGCGGCGGCGAAGAGGTCGTCGAGCGTGCCGTTGCCGCAGCGGATATTGACGAATTCATCGACGTCGGAATGCAGCACCCAATCGGCCTTCCGGATCACCTCTTCCTCCAGCGCCGCGTCGAGCGCGTGCTGCTGCGGAGAGTTGCCGGACCAGCCATCGTTGTTGCGGTGCTGCAGCACGCCCATCTGTTGCAGCCGCTCGAGCATCTGCTCTGTGCCGTCCTCGCAGCCATTGGAGTAGATGAGGAAATCGTCAAAGCCGATGGCGCGGTGGTAGGCCACCCATTCGACCACATAGGGCGCCTCGTTTTTCATGCATCCGAGGATGACGCGGGCACCGCTGTCCGGGCGTGGCCGGGGCAGCAACGGGGTGAAGCCGGGCCGCTCCTGCGTCTCGTCGAGGGCTCCGAGCCGGTTGTGCGGCAGCCAAGGCGTGTTCTGCAGCGCGGCCAGTTTGCGGCGGGCCGCCGCGGGCATCTGCGGGGCAGCCTGGGGCGGCTCTGTCGGCGTGGGGGTGTCCTGCGCCTCCTTCGAGGCCTGCGCGATGCGCCAGCGGAAGGCCATGAGGTATTGCGTTGCCCGGAAGCCGAAAAGCGGATCGGCCTCCTGCCACGGGGCCTCCGGCGCGTCGCTGCGCAAATGCTCCGGGCGGAGCGCGGGATGCTGTGCGGCGAGGCCTTCGAGGTCCGCCGCGAAGCGCCGGTCGAGCGCGGCGAACATGCCCGGATCGAGCGGCGCGCCGGACACCTTGATCTCGGAGAGCAGCCGCCGCCAGAGCGGGCGCGGGATCTGAAGGCCGGGGACGCTGCCGAGATAGCGCAACAGGGCGTCGTTCATCTGGCGGCAGCGGTTGAGCCAGGCGGCGGAGGGGGCGGATGGGGGCGGTGCCGCCTCGACCTTGCCGATGCTCTGCTCGATGCCGAAGGCGGCGCGCAGTTCCTCCACCACCGCCGGGCCGTAGAGCTGCGCGGGATCAAGGCTGCGCAGCCGGATGGCGCCGGCCCCGAAGACCGCCTCCCATCCGCGCTGCAGCCGGGCGAAGTCGAGCCAGTGGACGGGGCCCTGCGCCTCGGCAAAGAGCCCCGTGCGCGGATCGGACGCGGGCCGTGCCGCCAGCGCCGCCTGCCACCAGTCGGGCGCGGCGCAGAGGCCCAGTTCGTGCTCGGGTCCGTTGCGCCGTCCGTCCATCAACTGCGCTGCGTAGTGCCGCGCCAGCATGCGCGAGGGCGCGTCGAGATGGGCGACGACGGTGATGTCTTCCGACAATGGGGTCAGCAAGGCACGGAGCCGGGCAAGCTCGTCCTGCCGGGTGAGTGCGCTGCCCAGTTGATGCGCCGACAGGATCAGCACCTCTGGCTGCGCCGACTCCACCTCGGCCTGCAACTGTGCGGCCACCTCGGCGCGCAACGCCGCCTGCTGCGCCGGATCGGCAAAGCCGCGGCCCCAGCGCAGGGCGTCCACGGACCGAGGGTCGCTCACCGCCATGTAGAGCCGGGTGTGGTTGCGCGCGCCGGGGCTGCGGGCGTAGAGCACGCCGCGCTTGGCCATCTGCCGCCGCTTGGCATCCATCACCCGCTGCAGCCGCTCGGTGGTCTGCACGTCGGGGCCGATATGGAGAAAAATTCTCACCCGTCGTCCCTTCCGCTGAGGTTCTCGTTCGCCTTGCCCCACCACGGCAGGCTCACCCCGAGGTGACGCGAGATCTGCGCCGGGGCCTCGGGGTCGTCGATGTCATAGGCCAGAAAGCGTGGATCACCGGCGAAGATGCGGCGCAGGAACTGCTGGTGGCCGGCGATCCATTGCGCCCGCTCCAGCCGGGTCTCTCCGTAGCCCGCGGGCAGGCCGGGCACCGCGCCCCGCGGCAGCCGGTCGCTGCCGAGGTCTGACCACCGCAGCATCGAATGCGCCATTGCCTGCGGGTCGCGCATCGACGCGAGGAACTTCAGCTCCGGGTGGCGGGTCCGAAGTGCTTCGATCAGCCCGAAATCGGTCTGCGGCCAGAGATTGAGGCGGGCGTTGAGCACGCTGATCTCGGTCAGCGCATCCAGCCCGTCGAGCCGCTCCAGCGGATCGCCCGAGCGGAAGTAGCCGTCGTAGAGCTGCCGCGCCACGTAGCTGCCGGCGAGCGCGGGGTCGGGAGACTTGCCGCGCCGCAGACGGAAGTCGGCAACCCGGAGCCCGGCCCGTTCCAGCGCCAGCCCGAGCGCGGTGGTGCCGCTTTTCGGCAGACCGAGGTTTATGACGATCATCGCGCGCCCTCCGCCGGTGTCGACGCAAACCCGAGCTGTGCAATGAGCTCCAGCTCGCCGGGGGGCAGTGCGGGAAGGGCGGCGAGATGCGCGGCGCGCTCGGCGACCTGCGGCTGCGCGCGCAGCATGCCGATCTTGGCCCGGTGCGCCTGCACCGACAGATCGTGCAGCCGAGCGACCCCGGGCAGGGCGCGCAGCTCGGCGATGCCTTCCTCGAGCGATGGCAGCATGCGCAGGATCGAGCGATCCTCCCAGGCTGCATCGTTGCGCTCCTGCCAGTAGCTCTCGTCGAAGATGCGTCCCTCGCGGTTCACGTCTCCGCGCTCGGTCTTCACCAGGTAGCTGTCGAGCGAGCGCAGGGCGTAGTGGTTGAGCGTGGCAAAGTGCCGGGCCCCGGCGGCGGGAAACTTGCGTATCCGGCGCGGGCGCTCGGCGGTGAGAAATGGAGCGGGCACGGTACGCCCGCTGCCGTCGGTCCAGCGCGGATGCTTCGCCGCGGGCAGGGACTTGCGGAAGAACGGCCTGTGCGCGCCGTAGTATTGCAGCGGAAAATCGCGCCGGACGAGGGTCTTCACTTCGATGGCACTCTGGTCGCACCACAGATCGGGATTGTGCGAGCGGGTGAACTGGCCGATCACCGGCCTATCCTCGAAGGTCGTCACCCCGCCGTTAGCGAAGAACTGGAAGCTGACGGAAATCGCCTGCGGATCGCCGCAGGCCTCGATCAGCGCCGGCAGGGTGTGATCGCCTGTCTGCACGTTCAGGAACTCGTCCACGTCCGCCACCCAGACCCAGTCGGCGCGGCTGACCACCTCCTGCCGGGCAGCGTCCTTCAACGCCTCCATCTGGTAGTTGCGCCCCTGCGCCGGGTTCGGCAGATGCACGACCCCCGCGGGCGCCAGCGCGTCCAGAAGCGCATCGGTGCCGTCGTCGCAATCGTTGGAATAGAAAAGGAAATCCGTGACACCCAGCAGGCGGTTGTAGGCCACCCATTCGAGCACGAAGGGGCCCTCGTTCTTCACGCAGGTGACCGCGCAGATGCGCAGCCCGCTCGCCTTGATCGTCACCATACCGCTGCCCGTCGCCATCCGGGCTGTGCCCCGGTTATTCTGCCGGAAAACCATCGCATTTCGCCTTCCGCGCGTCAACGCGGGCAGGGCCCTGCGCTGCATCTCCCTTGACCGGCGCGGCCTGCGCGGGCAGCAATTCGGAGGAGGAGGAGAGATCACATGCAAGACCCCAGCTCGATCGACGCGGTACAGGAGCTTCTGGCGGGCACCGGCTACGTCTGCCCGCGCCCGCTCGCCACGGTGCTGTTCCTGGCGCTGAAGCTTGGCAGACCGCTGTTCCTCGAAGGCGAAGCGGGTGTCGGCAAGACCGAGATTGCCAAGGCATTGGCGCTGGCCACAGGGCGGCGGCTCATCCGCCTGCAGTGCTACGAGGGGCTGGACGCCGGGGCTGCGGTCTACGAGTGGAACTTCCCCGCCCAGATGATCGCCATCCGCGCCGCCGAGGCGGCAGGCGAGGCCGACCGTGGCCAGTTGCAGCACGACCTTTTCGGTCCCGATTTCCTCATAGAACGCCCGCTGCTGCAGGCCATGCGCCCGGACGAGCAGGGCGCGCCGATCCTGCTGATCGACGAGCTGGACCGCACCGACGAGCCCTTCGAGGCCTTCCTGCTCGAGGCGCTGAGCGATTTCCAGGTGACGATCCCCGAGCTTGGCACGATCACCGCGCCCGAGCCGCCGACGGTGATCCTCACCTCGAACCGCACGCGCGAGGTGCATGACGCGCTGAAGCGCCGCTGCCTCTATCACTGGGTCGATTATCCAGACTTCGCCCGCGAGTTGGAAATCCTGCACGCCCGGGCGCCCGAGGTGGCCGAGACGCTGTCGCGCCAGATCGTCGCCTTCGTGCAGGCGCTGCGTACCGAGGATCTGTTCAAGAAGCCCGGGGTCGCGGAAACCATCGACTGGGCGAAATGCCTGCTGGCACTCGACGTGATCGACCTCTCGCCCGAGGTGATCTCGGATACGCTCGGCGCGATCCTGAAGTACCAGGACGACATCATGAAAATCCAGGGTTCCGAAGCCAAACGCCTGCTCGATGAGGCCAAGTCCTCCCTCGAAACCGCATGAGGCTTCGTTTGGAGGAAAATACCCCGGGGGTCCGGGGGAAGAGGCCCCGGGTGTCCCCTGTCCGGGGCCTGCGTCCCCGAACCCCCCACACCCGAAACCAGCACTAGATGGCCGAGCACATCCCCCTCACGCTCCCCGAGCAGCCCCGGCTGGCGCAGAACATCCTGCATTTCGCCCGCGCTCTGCGCCGTGCCGGGCTGCCGGTGGGACCGGGCCGGGTGGTCGATGCGGTGCGCGCGGTCGAGGCTGCGGGCTTCACCGACCGGATGGATTTCTACTGGACGCTGCACGCCTGTTTTGTGTCGCGCCCCGAGCAGCGCGTGGTCTTTGCGCAGGTGTTCCGGCTTTACTGGCGCGACCCGCGTTATCTCGAGCACATGATGTCGATGATGCTGCCGGCGATCCGCGGCGTGCAGGAGGAGAAGCTGGCGCAATCGGCGGAGAGGCGCGCCGCGCAGGCGTTGCTCGGAGATCAGATGCCCGAGCTGCCGCCGACCGAGCAGGAGGAAGAGGAGACGAAGATCGAGGTCGATGCCTCCTTTACCATCTCGCGCGAGGAGCGGCTGAAGACCCTGGATTTCGAGCAGATGTCAGTTGAGGAGATCGCCGAGGCCAAGCGGATGCTGGCGCGGCTTGAACTGCCGGTGAAGCCGCTGCCCACGCGGCGCGGCAAACCCTCTGCGCAGGGCCGCAGGCTCGACTGGCGGCGCACGATGCGCGGCGCCATGCGGCAGGGCGGCGAGATCCGCGCTCTCGCGCATCTGCAGCCGCGCGAGAAATGGCCCAATCTCGTCGTGCTCTGCGACATCTCCGGCTCGATGAGCCAGTACTCGCGGATGGTGCTGCACTTCCTGCACGCGGTGGCCAACCGGCGCGGCGCGGGCTGGGCGAAGGTGCATGCCTTCACCTTCGGCACGCGGCTCACCAACATCACCCGCCACCTCGCGACGCGGGACGTCGATGCGGCGCTGAGGGCGGCCGGGGCCGAGGCGCAGGACTGGGAGGGCGGCACGCGCATCGGTCAATGCCTGCACGCCTTCAACCGCGACTGGTCCCGCCGGGTCATGGGGCAGGGCGCCATGGTGCTGTTGATCACCGACGGGCTCGACCGCGACGACGCGGGGCTGCTGGAGCGGGAGGTTCAGCGCCTGCACCTGTCCTCGCGCCGGCTGATCTGGCTCAATCCCCTGCTGCGCTGGGACGGTTTCGCGCCAAAGGCCGCCGGGATCCGCGCCATGCTGCCCCACGTCGACAGCTTTCGTGCCGGGCACAACATCGCCTCTCTCGAGGAGCTTGCGACGGTGATCTCCAGCGCCCGGGACAGCGGCGACAAGTCCCGTCTCATGGCGCTCCTGCGCGCGTCCTAGCGCGCCGTCAGCATTTTTCCGCCCATTTATTACGCATTTTGAATGAACCTTTACCGGCCTCGCGACGTTGCCCTCCCACGCCGCACTTTGCGGAACAGGAGAAGGACGTAACGAATGACCAGAGGTCTTCTGAAATCGACGACGATGCTCGCCCTGGCTGCCAGCCTCGCCATGCCCGTTGCCGTTCGTGCGCAAGAGGTGACAGCCGATTGCGCCGAGACGCCGGATGCCGAGCAGTGCCAAGAACAGGCCCCGCAGGCCACGGATGAGAAGACTGGTGAGGCCAATTCCGAGGCCGGAGCGACCGCTGAGGCGGAAACCTCCGCGGATGCGGCCGTGGAAGCCGAGGCCGACGGTGCCCTGGAGGCCCCTGCCGATAGCGCGGACGCCGAGATGGCCCCGGCTGAGGACGCTCCCGCAGAGGCCGCGCAGAGTGAATCTGCAGAGGCTGAGGCTGCGCCGGAGGAGGACGCAGCCGAGCCCGAGGTGACCGGAGAGTCGACGGCGGACGCCGCCCCCGAAGCCCCTGAGGCCAATGCGGAAGAGACGCAGGCTGAGGCCACCTCCGAGTCTCAGGCGGAGGCCCCGGCCACGGCTGAAACTGCCCCTGAGGCGCAGGCGGAGGTGACCGCTGCCGAGGAGACCCCGGCGGAGGCGCCCGCCGAGGAGGAGGCCGTTCAGTCCGAGGACCTCGAGCAGCAACTCGAGGAACAGCAAGCCGAAGAGACCGCCGCCCCCGAAACGACCGCGGAGCAGGACGCCGCCGAGGCCGCGCCCGCCGCAACCGCGGAAGAGACCGCGACCGAGGAACAAGTGGGCACCGAGACGGCGTCCGAGGATGCCGAAGGCTCCGAAGAGCTGAAGCAGGCGCTGGAAGCGCAGCAAGCCGCCGAAGCCGATGGCACGGCGGATGCTTCCGCTGATGCCGAGGTGACCGAAGAGGCGCAGGCCGACTCCGCGAACGAAGCGGACGCTGAGGTGACCACCGAGGCCGAAGCAGAGACCGAAGCGCAGCAGGACGCCGCGGCGGGTGAAGAGCAGGCCGCGCAGGCTGAACCCGAGGCCCCGAGCGCCGAAGAACAGGCCGAAGCCGTTGCCCGCGAAGAGGAGAAGCAGCAGAGCGCTGCTGCCGCCGCCTCCGAGGAAGAGGCGGATGGGGCCGAAGTGGTCGAGGAAACGCTCACCGAGGCCGATGTGCGCAGCTCCGACGAGGACTTCGCGACCGACCTGCGCACGCGGGCCACGACCGAAGAGCAGGCCGCGGCGACCACCACGGCTGCTAAGGCGAAGGACAAGGATGACGACGACGAAGACGGGCTCAGCAACTTCGAGAAGGCTGCGCTGGTCGGTCTCGGCACCTTTGCCCTGAGCCAGATTCTCGACGATGGCGCGCAGGTGGTGCAGAACACCGGCGACCGTGTCGTGGTCGAGCAGGATGGCCAGTACCGCGTTCTGCGCAACGACGACGTGCTGCTGCGCCAGCCCGGCTCGGAGGTGAAGACCTACCGCTACAATGACGGCTCGACCCGCACGGTTGTCGCCTATGACGACGGCAACACGGTCGAGACGGTCAAGACCGCCGATGGCCGGGTTCTGCGCCGCACGCGCATCCTGCCGGACGGTCAGCGCGTGGTGCTCTTCGACGACACGCAGAGCGCCCAGCAGGTGGTGGTCAGCGAGCTGCCGCAGGCCCGCACGCAGCGTCTGAACTTCCGCGAAATGCAGGGCGAGGACCTCGCCGCGGCGCTGGCGGAACGCGAGACGCAGGGGGTCAACCGCGCCTTCTCGCTCAACCAGATCCGCAATATCGACCGCGTGCGTCATCTGGTGCCCGAGATCTCGGTGGATACGGTGACCTTCCAGACCAACTCGGCCGCGATCCGTCCGGGTGAGGCCGAGGAGCTTGCCGCGCTCGGCAATGCGATGAAGCGGATGATCGAGCAGAACCCCGGCGAGGTCTTCCTGATCGAGGGCCACACCGATGCCACGGGTCCGGCGAGCTACAACCTCGCCCTTTCGGACCGCCGTGCGGAATCGGTGGCGCTGGCACTCACCGAGTATTTCGACGTGCCGCCCGAGAACATGGTGCTGCAGGGCTACGGCGAGAGCGATCTCGCGGTGCAGACGCAGGCCGACGAGCGTGAAAACCGCCGCGCCGCCGTGCGCCGCATCACCACGCTGCTGCAGGGCAGCTGATCGGCCCGCAGCGGCTCCGAAAGAAAAAGCGCCCGCCCGGTCATCCCGGGCGGGCGTTCTCTATTTCTGGCCTCCGTCCGCGCGACGGTCCGGGCGCTTCTTCTCTTTGAAAATATGCCGGGGTGAATTGGCCGAAGGCCAAGAGGGGCAGCGCCCCTCAGGTTCACGTCGGTTCAGCCGCCGGTATGGCTCATATGGCGCGACACGCGCCCGTCCACCGACTGCCGCGAGTAATCGAAATCATGACCCTTTGGCTTGCGCAGGATGGCTGCGCGGATCGCCTCTTCGAGCGGGGCATCGGTGCCGGGGTGATTGCGCAGCGGCGCACGCAGGTCGGCGTTGTCCTCCTGGCCGAGGCACATGAAAAGCTCGCCGGTGCAGGTCAGCCGCACACGGTTGCAGCTCTCGCAGAAATTGTGGGTCAGCGGGGTGATGAAGCCGATCTTCTGGCCGGTCTCTTCCAGCCGCACGTAGCGGGCGGGACCGCCGGTGCTCTCGGGCAGGTCGGTGAGGGTGTAGTGCTCGGCGAGCTTCGCGCGCACGTCCGAGAGCTTCCAGTATTGTCCGAGCCGGTCCTCATTGCCGATGTCGCCCATCGGCATGACCTCGATCCACGTCAGGTCGATGCCGCGCTTGGCGCACCATTCGGTCATCGAGAAGAGCTCATCCTCGTTGAAGCCCTTCAGCGCCACGGCGTTGAGCTTCACCCGCATGCCCACGGCCTGCGCCGCGTCGATGCCGCGCAGCACCTGGGGCAGGCGGCCCCAGCGGGTGATGTCTGCGAATTTCTGTTCGTCGAGCGTGTCGAGCGAGATGTTCACCCGGCGCACGCCCGCGTCCCAGAGCGGCTGCGCGAAGCGTTCGAGCTGCGAGCCGTTGGTGGTCAGCGTCAGCTCCTTCAGCGCGCCCGAGTCGAGATGCCGGGTCATCGCGCCGAAGAAGGTCATGATGTCCCGCCGCACCAGCGGCTCGCCGCCGGTGATGCGCAGCTTCTCGACCCCGAGCCCGACGAAGGCGGAACACAGGCGATCGAGTTCCTCGAGCGTCAGAAGCTCCTTCTTGGGCAGGAAGCTCATGTTCTCGGACATGCAGTAAACGCAGCGGAAATCGCAGCGGTCCGTCACCGAGACGCGCAGGTAGGAGATCGGCCGCAGGAACGGATCGACGAGGGGTGTGATGGGCGAGGTCATGCGCCGAATGTATGCGCGAAACACTGCCGGGACAAGCATCTGTGCGATTGTCAGACAGGGGTCTGCGGCCTAGCTTTGCACACATGAGAGTGATCGCATCCCTTCCCGCCCTCGTGCTGCCGGCTTTGCTGGCGGCCTGTGCGCAGCAATCGACCGGGGTTGCCACGCCGCAGCCGGCGCCGGCGTCCTCCACCGGGGGCGCGACGCTGCGCCCGCCCGCCAACGCGCGGACCGAGGAGCAGTTCGACACCACCAGCGCCGAGGAGCGTGCCGCCGCGGCCTCGGCGCCCGCCAGCGCCGAGCGGCAGCTGGGCAGCACGGTGGCCTCGCTGGGCGATCCGGCAGAGCCGGGTTTCTGGCTGGAAACGCCGATGGTCAGCAGCGTGACCAAGGGCAGGGTGGTCTACCCTGCCACCGGCAAGTCGGCGCAGGTCGAGCTGCGCCCGATCGAGGGTCCGGCCTCGGGCGGCAGCCGCATCTCGCTGGCCGCCATGCGCCTGATCGGCGCGCCGCTGACCGATCTTCCGACGCTGACGGTCTACGCGGGCGGCGCCTCGGGGTAAGGCAGGCGTTCTTCAAGCGCCTCTTGAGTCCCACATGACGCCTGGCGGCCGGTGCCGCCGGACGCTTCGTGCTTGGATGCGGGCCACTGGCAGGCGCTGCCCCCGCCTCGGCGCTTGAAGGCACCCCTGCGCTGGTTTATGTCCCCCCAGAACCAAGCCGTCCCATTCGCAGGAACATCCGCATGCGCGCCGAGACCCAGAACACCGTCGAGAAAATCCGCAAGTCCCTGGGACTGCTGGAACAGCGGCTCGACTGGGAGACGGCGGAATTCCGGCTCGAGGAATTCAACGCCCGCGTCGAGGATCCGAACCTCTGGGACGATCCCGCCGCCGCGCAGAAGCTGATGCGCGAGCGCCAGCAGCTGGTCGACGCGATGGAGACCTACAAGTCGATCAAGCAGGAGCTGGCCGACCAGATCGAGCTGATCGAACTGGGCGAGATGGAAGAGGACGAAGAGGTGGTTTCCGAGGCCGAGGCGTCGCTCAAGGCGCTGGCCGAGACCGCCGGTCAGAAGGAGCTTGAAGCGCTGCTCGACGGCGAGGCCGACGGCAACGACACCTTCCTCGAGATCAACGCGGGCGCCGGTGGCACCGAGGCCTGCGACTGGGCCGCGATGCTGCAACGCATGTACGTTCGCTGGGCCGAGAAGCGCGGCTACGAGGTCGAGCTGCAGTCGGAAGAAGCGGGCGCCGAGGCGGGCATCAAGTCCTGCGCCTACAAGATCTCCGGCCAGAACGCCTATGGCTGGTTGAAGTCCGAGAGCGGTGTGCACCGGCTGGTCCGTATCTCGCCCTTCGGCAAGGGCACGCGCGAGACCTCCTTCGCGTCGGTCTGGGTCTACCCGGTGGTCGACGACAACATCGAGATCGAGGTGAACCCCGCGGATATCCGCATCGACACCTACCGTTCGTCGGGCGCGGGTGGCCAGCACGTGAACACCACCGACTCCGCGGTGCGGATCACCCACCACCCCACGGGCATCGTCGTGACCTCTTCCGAGAAGTCGCAGCACCAGAACCGTGACATCGCCATGAAGGCCCTGAAGTCGCGGCTCTACCAGATGGAGCTGGACCGTCGGAACGCGGCGATCAACGAGGCGCACGAGAACAAGGGCTCGGCCGGCTGGGGCAACCAGATCCGCTCCTACGTCCTGCAGCCCTACCAGATGGTCAAGGACCTGCGCACCAACCACGAGACCTCGGACACGCAGGGCGTGCTCGACGGCGACCTCGACCCCTTCATGGGCGCGACGCTGGCGCAGCAGGTCTCGGGCAAGTCCCGCGCCGACGCGCGCGAGGACTGACTGCTCGGGTCGGGCCTCATTGCGCTCCGACCCTTGCCACATGACCTGCTTCCCGGCTTAAATCCCTGCCAAGAGGGGATTTGAGGGGGAGACGTCATGGAGAGCGTCATCAACGAAGACGGGCCGCAGCAAGGGGTGCCGGAGTTTTCCGATGTCACCTTCGCCACGCTCAAGAAGGCGCTGCGGCTCGGGCTGAGCGACCTGATCTTCGCGCCGGGCTTCGCACTGGTCTTCGGCGGCGTCTACGTGCTGGCGGGGTTCTTCCTTACATGGCTGACGCTGGCCACGGGCACCAGTTACTGGCTGGTGCTCGCGGCGATCGGTTTTCCACTGTTCAGCCCCTTCGCCGCCGTGGGCTTCTACGAGGTCTCGCGCCGACTCGAACGCGGCCAGCCGCTGGACTGGATGCAGATCTTCAGCGTCATCCTGCGGCAGTCGAAGCGGCAGCTGCCCTCGCTCTGCGCGGTGATCGTGATCGTCTTCCTGTTCTGGTTCTTCCTTGGGCACATGATCTTTGCCCTGTTCCTCGGGCTTTCGCCGATGACCAATGTCAGCTCGAGCCTCGAAGTGTTCCTGACGCCGAACGGGCTGACCATGCTGGCGGTGGGCACGGCGGTCGGAGCGGGGTTCGCGACACTGCTCTACATGATCACCGTGCTGGCGCTGCCGCTGCTGCTGGACCGGGACGTGGATTTCGTCACCGCGATGATCACCTCTTTCGGCTACGTGCAGCGCCACCCGCTGGTGATGTTGTCCTGGGGGGTGTTCCTGGCGGTGGCGACCTTCGTGGCGATGCTGCCGCTCTTTCTCGGGCTGCTGGTCGCGCTGCCGGTGCTCGGTCACGCGACCTGGCACCTCTACGACCAGTTGCGGGTGCCGGAGGACGTCTGAAAGCCACCGGGACCGTGGGGCGGTGCCGGTGGCGTTCGGTCAGCGGAAGGTCTCTTCGATACGGAGTTGCTGGCGGTGGAAGGGCACCAGTTCCTTTGCGGTGCGGTAGCCGCCGCCACGGGCCGCGGCGAGCACCTTGTGGGTGTCATAGCCGAGGTATTCGTAGACCAGGCGCGCGGCGCGGCGGCCCGAGTGGTTTTCGGGGGTGGTGCGCACGGCGTAGCCGACCCAGAAATTGTTCGCCAGCCCGCCGGCCTTCGACAGGTAATTGAACGAGGTGGTCACCGCGCCCTTGCGGCTGACCAGCGCTGCGATGCCCTCGGCCTGCTGCAGGACCAGCCCGCGATACTCGCGCGACGCGGCATCGGTCGGCAGGTCGAACATCGTCAACGCTTCCTTCGGCTCGAAGCCCCGCAGAAAGGTCATGCCGTCCTTGCGGAAGATCTTCACCACGCCGACAACGAAACGCGACTCCTCGGAGAAGGCGGCGCGGGAGAAACGGTAGAAGCCCGAGGGGAAGTCCTCTTCGGTCAGGCCCATGACGCCGGCGCCGACGAAGTCCGAGATGAACGGATGACTGAGCAGGCTGCTCGGGGTGTCCTGGATCTCCTCCACCGGCGACAGCAGGATGCGGGCATCGACGTCGAAAAACGTGCAGATGCGGTGCAGAACATCCGGGCGCGGGAAGGACTCTCCGGCGAGATACCTGTTGAACTGAGTGCGGTTTATACCAAGATCACGGCACAGGGCCGAAATGGATGCGGCGCTGCTGCCGAGTTTGCGAAGGTTCGCCCCGAACACGCTTCGAAGCTCCGCCGGGCTGGGCTGGGAGGCCGCGTCCCTGGGCGCTGTGACCATTCCGTTTTCTTTCCGTTTTGCGACAGTTCTTTCCAAGGCGACACCGTCCATGGCTTTGCCCTCCCCGTGAACTTCTTGTTGTTGCTGAATAGCGTCATGTTAGACGCTATATGGATACAAGGGTGGTCCAAGTTGACACAAAATGCAAGCGCACGTCACGTTTCGTCGCATGTGAGCCGTCGCGCTTCTGCGTCACTCTTGATTGTGATGAGATGCGGAGAAGTGCATGTCACAGAAGATGATGGGCGTTGTGCTCTGGGCAGACCTGACGGAACAGAAGGCGGTGATCTGGTGCGAGGATCACGGCGAGCTCGCGTTCTGGCACGAGCCGGGTCCGAGCCTGCACGACGGCGTCGTGCTGGACGTCGGCGATCTTGTGGATTTCGAGATGTCGGAGGGGGCGCAGCTGCGTCTCGCGAGGAACCCGCAACGTCTTGAGCGGACGCAATTCTTCGGTTTGGTGGAAAGTCTGAGGGAGGCCGGTGAGGCGCCCGCGCCCGGCGTTGTGTCCGCTGATGCCGGTGACGCCCGGATCATCGCCTTCCCGAACCTGCCGGGGCGCCAAAGGAACGTGGCCTGACGGCCTGCTCCACAGGAAATTTCGTGACGAAATTCGGCAAAAGAAAACGGGCCCATCCGTGGGGCCCGTTGCATGTCTTTTGACACTGGCGCTTCTGTGCGCCCGCCGGCGAAGGTGAGTCGGGTGTCAGGCCTTGCCGCGGGCGAGAGCGGCGACGCCGGTCCGCGCCACCTGCACGAGGCCGAGCGGACGCATCAGATCGGCGAAGGCGTCGATTTTGTCCGGAGTGCCCGTCAGTTGGAAGACGAAGCTCTCCAGCGTGCTGTCGACCACCTGTGCGCGGAAGATATCCGCAAGGCGCAGCGCCTCGACGCGCTTGTCGCCGGCACCTGCCACCTTCAGCAGCGCCAGTTCGCGCTCGACCGAGCTGCCCTCGGCGGTGAGGTCATGCACGTCGCGCACCGAGACGATCCGGCCGAGCTGCGCCTTGATCTGCTCGATCACCTGCGGCGTGCCGGTGGTGACGATGGTGATGCGCGAGAGGTGCCCCTCGTGATCCACCTCGGCCACGGTGAGGCTGTCGATGTTGTAGCCCCGACCCGAGAACAGGCCGATGACCCGGGCCAGAACGCCCGGCTCGTTCTCGACGAGAACGGTGATGGTGTGGGTTTCCTGAACGTCCGAGAAGGTAGGCCGTAGGTTGTAGGCCGAGTGCTTGGACGAGCCTTTCTTGATCTGTAGCGCGGACATGGATTGCAGCTCCTGTAAACTCTTCTGGGGAAGGCGATCTGTGGGGACGGAGGGGCGAGCCCCTCCGCGCCGTCCTCAGACCAGCACCGCGCCCTTGCCGGCGATGGCGTTGGTGGCCTGCGCGTCGCCGAGCAGCATCTTGTTGTGCGGCTCGCCCGACGGGATCATCGGGAAGCAGTTCTCGTGCTTCTCGACGAGGCAGTCAAAGATCACCGGCCCGTCGTGATCGAGCATCTCCATGATCGCATCGTCGAGATCCTTGGGATCCTTGCAGATGATGCCCTTGGCGCCGAAGGCCTCTGCCAGCTTGACGAAATCGGGCAGCGCCTCGGACCAGCTCTGCGAATAGCGCTCGCCGTGCAGCAGCTGCTGCCACTGGCGGACCATGCCCAGACGCTCGTTGTTGAGGATGAACTGCTTCACCGGCAGGTTGAACTGCACCGCGGTGCCCATCTCCTGCATGTTCATCAGCCAGGAGGCCTCGCCCGCGACGTTGATCACCAACGCCTCGGGGTGGGCGACCTGCACGCCGACCGAGGCCGGGAAGCCGTACCCCATGGTGCCGAGCCCGCCGGAGGTCATCCAGCGGTTCGGATCCTCGAAGCCGAGGTATTGCGCGGCCCACATCTGGTGCTGGCCGACCTCGGTGGTGATGTAGCGGTCGCGGCCCTTGGTCAGCGCCTCGAGCCGTTCCAGCGCGTACTGCGGCTTGATGACGGTCTCGGACTGCTTGTAGGTCAGGCACTTGACCTTCTTCCACTCCTCGATCTGCTGCCACCACTTGGCGATCGCCTCGCGGTTCACCTTGCGGCCGCGCGCCTTCCAGATTTTCAGCACGTCTTCCAGCACGTGGCCGACGTCGCCGACGATCGGCATGTCCGCCTTGATCACCTTGTTGATCGAGGAGGGGTCGATGTCGATATGCGCCTTCTTCGAGCGCGGCGAGAAGGCGTCGAGACGACCGGTGATGCGGTCGTCGAAGCGCGCGCCGATGTTGATCATCAGATCGCAGCCGTGCATCGCCAGGTTGGCCTCGTAGAGACCATGCATGCCGAGCATCCCCAGCCAGGACTTGCCCGAGGCGGGGTAGGCGCCGAGACCCATCAGCGTCGAGGTGATCGGGAAGCCCGTGGCCTCGACGATCTCGCGCAGCAGCTGGCTCGCGCCGGGGCCCGAGTTGATAACGCCGCCGCCGGTGTAGAACACCGGGCGCTCGGCCTTCTCAATGGCTTCGACAAGCTGGGTGATCGTCTCGATGTCGCCCTTGACCTGCGGCTGGTAGTGACCGATCGGCGCCTGCGGCTTGGCCGTGTAGCTGCCGGTGGCGAACTGCACGTCCTTGGGAATGTCGACCAGCACCGGCCCCGGGCGGCCCGAGGTCGCCACGTGGAAGGCCTGGTGCAGGATGCTCGACAGCTTGTCGGTCTCCTTGACCAGCCAGTTGTGCTTGGTGCAGGGGCGGGTGATGCCCACGGTGTCCGCCTCCTGGAAGGCGTCCGAGCCGATCATGAAGGTCGGCACCTGGCCCGAGAGCACGATGATCGGGATCGAGTCCAGCAGCGCATCGGTCAGGCCGGTCACGGCATTGGTCGCGCCCGGGCCCGAGGTCACCAGCGCAACACCCGGCTTGCCGGTCGAGCGGGCATAGCCCTCTGCGGCGTGGATCGCCGCCTGCTCGTGCCGGACGAGAATGTGCCGGATGTCGTTCTGCTGGAAAATCTCGTCGTAGATCGGTAGCACCGCGCCACCGGGGTAGCCGAATACCGTGTCCACACCCTGGTCCTTCAGGGCTTGAACCACCATCTTCGCTCCGGTCATCTGACGTGTCATCGCGGTCTCCGTTCCAGACGTCATTTCGGTTTTTACTTCTCGTTTGCGCACAAAAAAGCCCCCGAGGATTTCGGGGGCGCATGGGGGTCCAATATGGTTCCGGTTACCGGCCCATGCGCCATGTCTCTACGATGATTACAAGTAGGCCCATCTGGCGGACTCCCTTCGTGCGTGGGGCGGACCATAGGCGGAGGGGGCGGGAGGGTCAACACCTATCGGGACGAAAAAGATACCCTGCTCGCCAGAAATTTTTCCGTTTATTGCGTTTGGCGGGGTATGTTGCGCAGTTTCGCGAAAAATGGCCGAGGCTGGGCCATGTTTCGCGCAATGTTTCCGAGCTCACACGTTCTTGCGTGAAGTCGTGAATTGCGGTGGGTTGAAACCGCTGCGATACTGAACTCGAGGGTTCACTTTGCGCAGGAGGGTCGTATGGCGCGTTATCAGAGGTTCTATCGTCACGCCCGGGATTTCAGCGCGCTGAAGGCTGCGGCGCTGGTGGGGCTGCTGTTGCTCACCCAGGCGCTGGCCACGGTGCAGCGACATCACGACGCCGAGGAAGCGGCCTTTGACGGGGTGCAGATCCCGCAGGTCATGCCGGCGGAATTCCACGCCGCCGAGGAACTGGTGATCCGCGTCGGCAAGATAATCTGATCACCGCCGGGCCAGCAGATTGCTTCAGCAGAGCGTTTGACGGGCTCCGGCCCACTCCGCTGGCGCGGACTCCCCAGGGACACTTTTGTCTGGACGAAGCCTGAACGCGAGGCGCGGGGGTAGGGTGGTGGCTGCCAGCTGGCGCCTCAGCTGTTGACGCCGGTGCCTTGCAGCACGCCGTGTTCCAGCGCGTAGCGGGTGAGACCCGCGGTGGAGCTGATGCCGAGCTTGCGCTTGATGTTCTTGCGATGGGTTTCGACCGTGCGCACCGAGATATCCAGCACCTGCGCCACTTCCTTGTTCGACTTGCCCTGCGCCAGTTGCAGCAGAATGGTCTGCTCGCGGTTGGTGAGCTGCTCGCGGCCGCCGGTCATCACCGGGGCCAATGCGCCCTCGGCGCCAGTGCAGAGGTAGCGCTCGCCCTGCATCACCGTGTCGATGGCGGTCTTGATCTCCTCGGTGGGCACGTCCTTGAGCAGGTAGCCCGAGGCGCCGTGGCCGAGCGCGGTGGTGATATATTGCGGCGTGTCGTGCATCGACAGAACCAGCACCCGCGTCTCGGGGCGCCGTTCGAGGATCATCTCGGTGGCCGAGAGCCCGCCCAGCCCGGGCATGTTGAGATCCATCAGGATCACGTCAGGGGCGAGCTCGTCGAGCCGGTCAATCATCTGCTGCCCGTCCGAGACCGTGGCGAGCACGGTGATGTCGTCGTAGCTTTCCAGCAGCGCCTCGATGCCCTCGGCGACCAGCGGGTGATCATCGACGATGACGACTTTGGTGGGATCGGTCATGCGCTTGCCTTGGCTTTCGATGTTGGCGCGGCCTCTTCGGGCGGCAGGAGGTGCGAGAGCGGGATCTGTGCCTCGATAACCGTGCCCGATTTCGAGGACAAGATCCGCAGGCTTCCGCCGAGCTGATCCATGCGCTCCTGCATGTTGCGCAAGCCGATGCCGCGCTGGCCGCGGACGCGCTCGGGGTCGATGCCCCGGCCGTTGTCCTCGATCCGCAGCGTCGCGCCTCGGCGATGGCCGCGCAGGTCGACGATGACCTCGGTGGCGCCGGAATGGCGCTCGATGTTGGTCAGCGCCTCCTGGGCGATGCGGTAGAGGGCTATGCGGCCCTCCTGGTCGACGCGGTTGCGGAAGACCACGGTCTCCAGCGTGCTCTCGATGCCGGTGCGGGCCTCGAAATCGTCGATCAGCGCCTTCAGCGCCGGGCCGAGGCCGAGGTCGTCGAGCACGCCGGGGCGCAGATCGCGGCTGATGCGGCGCACCTCCTGGATCGCCCCCGAAAGCGCCTCATGGCCGCGGTCGAGCGTGTCCATGGCGCGCGGATCGCTCTGGGCGAGGCGGCGCTTGGTGATGTCGAGCGCGTATTTCACCCCGACGAGGATCTGGCTGATGCCGTCGTGCAGCTCGCGCGCGACGCGGCGGCGCTCGTCCTCCTGCGCGTCGAACACCCGCTGTGTCAGCTCCTTCAGCTTGGCATCGGCCAGCCGCCGCTCGCGCAGGTTCATCGCGAGGCCGGAGAAGAAGACCACCAGCAACGCCCCGAGGGTGATGCCGCCGATATAGAGGAAGGTGCGGCGAATGCGGGCCTGCACCTCGGCGCGGCTGGCGTTGACCGTGGCCAGCACGTCGTCGATCCACACCCCGGTGCCCACCGCCCATTGCCAGTCCTGGAAACCGAGCACGAAGGCGATCATCTCGGCCTCTTCGCCGGTGGAAGGTTTTGGCCAGAGGAAGGAGTGGTAGCCCGACCCCTGCCGGGCGATCTCGATCAGCGGATCGACGATGGGCGTCCCCTCGCTGTCGGTCAGCCCGGACCAGTTGCGGCCGATCATATCGGTGCGGCGCGGCGAGACGAGATTGGTGCCGTCGTAATCGTAGACGAAAAAGGAGCCGTCCTCGCCGTAGATCATCGCTGCGAGGATCTGCGCCACCTGGGTCTTGGCGGCCTCGTCGTCGGGGGCGGCGGCGCCGTAGATGAAGTAGAAGCCATTACGCGCCTGGGTGACGTAGTTGCGCAATTCCTGCTTCTTGGCCTCCAGCAGCTCGTTCTCGAGTTGGCGGATCTCTCGCTCGGCCAGCATCCTTGACTGATAGGCCACGAGGATCGCGATGGCGGCGCAGGCGAGGATGAGCGGCACCGAGGCCAGAAGGAAGAGCTTCTGTCCGTAGCTGAGCCTGAGAGACTGCCGGAGGTTCTGAATGATCGTGCCCATCTCCTTCGGATTACGTCACGATTCGCCCTCTTGGGAAGTCGGAGCCGCTATTTCCATGGAATTTCCGTAACGGAACACAAGGGGAAGCTGCGATTTCGTGACGTCATGGGCAAGATTATGTCCAATTCTACGCAGTGCTGGGTATTTCGTTTGCGCAATAAGATGTCCTAGGGTGCCCGAACCGTAACGATCCGCGCCGGAACGGAGGAGACGTTCCCGCGCAGAATAATCTATGGGAGGATTTTAATGGATCGTCGTTCTTTTCTGAGGGCTTCCACCGCAGGTGGTGCCGCTGCCGCTGCCACCGCGCTTGCCGCACCGGCCGTCGCGCAGGGCCGCCGCACCCTCACGCTGGTCACCACCTGGGGCCGCGGCCTCGCCGGTGTGCATGACAGCGCGCAGTACTGTGCCGACCAGATCACCGCCGCCACCGATGGCGAGCTGACCGTCGAGCTGAAGGCCGCGGGCGAGCTTGTCGGCGCCTTCGAGGTGTTCGATGCCGTCTCCGCCGGCCAGGCCGACATGTACCATGGCGTGGACTACTACTTCCTCGGCCAGCACCCGGCGCTGTCGTTCTTCAGCCAGGTGCCCTTCGGCATGAACTTCATGGAATACGCCAACTGGATCTACCACGATGGCGGCGCCGAACTCGCGGACGAGCTCTACTCGATCTTCGGCCTGAAGGCCTTTGCAGCCGGCAACACCGGCCCGCAGTCGGGTGGCTGGTTCTCGAAAGAGATCAACTCGCCGGAAGATTTCCAGGGCCTGAAATTCCGTATGCCCGGCCAGGGTGGCCAGGTGCTCGGCAAGCTCGGTGCCTCTGTGCAGAACCTTCCGGGTGCGGAAGTGTACCAGGCGCTGTCTTCGGGTGCGATCGACGGCACCGAGTGGATCGGTCCCTGGGCGGACGAGAAGGCCGGTTTCCAGGAAATCACCAAGACCTACTACACCGCAGGCTTCCATGAGCCGGGGCCGAACCTGAACCTGACCATGAACCTCGAAGTGTTCGAGAGCCTGACGCCGGCGCAGCAGAAGATCGTCGAGCAGGTCTCGCGCGCGTCCAACCTGTGGACCATGTCGCTGTTCATGGCCAACAACTCGGCCGCGCTGCAGCGCCTGCAGTCCGGCGGCGTGAAGCTGGTGGAATTCCCCGACAGCGTCTGGGATGCCTTCGGCGCAGCGGCCAAGGAAGTGGTCGAGGAGCCCATGGGCGACGAACTCTACAAGAAGTGCTACGACAGCTACATGGCCTCGCTGACCTCTTCCGCGAAGTGGATTTCCCGCTCGGAAGGCGCCTTCTCGGCACAGCGTAACCGCGTCATGGGTCTCTGATCCGGCGCAGCGCGCATTAAACGCCCCCGCCTTGCGCGGGGGCGCACCTGCTTTGAAGACTCGGCTCTGCCGACGCGCGCAGGAAACGCAGCGCGGGCAGAGCACCCAAGAAGATCAACAACAGACAAAAGGGGGCACAGGTCATGGAAGAGACAGCCTCGGGTGGGGCGTTCGGTGCGATACTGGACGGCCTGACCTGGTTCTTCGGCAATATCGCCATGTCCTTCTGGAACCTCGGCTACGCTGTGACGCATCCGTCGAGCTGGCTGAACTGGACGGACAACGAGGCGGTGATGCGCTTCGTCTACTACGGCGCGTCGATGGAACTGTTCTTCGTGGTGCTGACCACCTTCCTGGTGCTCACCATCATCGGCATGTGGCGCCACAATTTTATGTGGGGCATGGTGCGCGGCCTCGAGGCCTTCCACAACACCATCGGCCGCGTCGCGGCCTGGGCGGGCCTCATCATGGTGCTGCAGCAGGTGATCATCATCCTCGTGCAGCGCGTCTTTGCCCGGCCCGACCTCGCCTTCGGTTTCGGCGTGCCGGTGAGTTTCGACGTCAGCTGGTGGTCGGAAGAGCTGAAGCTCTACAACGCCATCGTCGTGGCGCTCTGCCTGGCCTACACCTTCGTGCAGGGCGGCCACGTGCGTGTCGACCTGGTCTATTCGCCGGTCAGCTACCGCACGAAGAAGGTCATCGACATGTTCGGCAGCCTGTTCTTCATGATGCCCATGGCCGTGCTGATGTGGCTCTATTCCTGGTTCTTCCTGTGGCGCCACCTGATCGTGCCCAAGCCCTCGGCCTCTGAAGGCCTCGAGCGGCTGGTCATGAAGGCCCGCGCGCTGCGCTGGAACGTCGAGACCATCGCCTTCAGCCCCAACGGCTTTTCCGCCTACTTCCTGTTCAAGATCCTGATCGTGCTGATGTGCGGCTTCATCTTCCTGCAGGGGGTCGTCTTCTTCTGGCGCTCCTACCTCGAGTGGAAGGAAGGCCCGGAGAGCGAAGGCAAGTATCACGATCACGACAAGGTCGAAGCAGGCGAAGAAGCCTACGACCACGCGGAATTCTGAGAGGGACTAGGTAAATGCTATTCGGACTCGATGGCGTCGAGATCGGCCTGATCATCGTCTTTCTCACGCTTTTCTCGGCGATCCTTTCCGGCTTCCCGGTGGCCTTTGCCATCGGCGGAGCGGGGGTGATCTCCTTCTTCATCATCGCGGCGCTCGACAGCGCCGGCCTGCTGATACATCAGGCCATCGACACCGGCTCCGAGGCCTATCGGACGCTGGTCGCAAGCGGCGTGCGCGAGGACGCCATTTCCATCTTCCGCTACCCGGACCTGCCGCGCTACGCGATGCCGGTCTTTGACCGCGGCTGGGAAGTTGCGCTGGACCGCAACGTGTCCTTCATCGTCAACCGCATCAACGAGCGGGTGATCGCGGGGGCCAGCATCGAGACGCTGCTCGCGGTGCTGATGTTCGTGATGATGGGCATCGTGCTGGAACGCTCGAAGATCGCCAACGATCTGCTGACCACCATGGCCCGCGTCTTCGGACCGCTGCCGGGCGGGCTTGCGGTGTCGATCGTGGTCGTGGGCGCGTTCCTCGCCGCCTCCACCGGCATCGTCGGCGCGACCGTGGTGACCATGGGCCTGCTGGCCCTGCCGACCATGCTGCGCAACAACTACTCGCCCGAGCTGGCGACCGGCGTCATCGCCGCGTCGGGCACGCTGGGGCAGATCATCCCGCCGTCGATCGTGATCGTTCTGCTGGGCACGCTGGCCGGCGATCTCTATGCCACGGCACAGGAAGATCGTGCGCAGCTCGCGGGCTGCTCTGACGCGCTGACCCTGCTGGGCGAGCCGGCGGTGGTTTCCGTGGGCACGCTCTTCCAGGCAGCCTTGCTGCCTGGCATCCTGCTGGCGGGTCTCTACGCGCTCTATGCCTTCGGTTTTGCCATGTTCCGCCCGCAGTCCGCACCCCCGGTGCAGCTCGAAGGTGGCGGCGGCGAGCCGGTGACCCGCGGTGAGGCCTTCATCTGGTACCTCGGCGTTCCGGCGCTGCTGATCGTCGGCACCATCGTGCTGGGGCAGGTCGGGCTGGTGGGCTCGCAGTCGACGCAGATCGACAGCTACTCCGACAGCGGCCAGATGGCCTCGCTGCGCACCAACGTCGGCCCCGAGTGCCAGGCGGCAATGATCGACCTGCACGGCCAGGACGCCTGGGACACGGCAGTTGCCGAGCAGAAGGCGATCGACGAGGCCGGCGGCGTCGAGCAGTCGCACCGTCTCAGCCCCGAGGAGATCGAGGAGGCCCGCACTGCCAAGATCGCCAATGCAGCGCCGATCGGTACCGGCATCGCGGTGATCGCGGTGATCCTCGGCATCGTGCTGGCCTGGGCGCGGGCGGTCTCGCCGTCCTCCGATCCCAAGCCGCTCTATATCGGTGCGGGCGGCATCGCGCTCGGCCTGCTGGTGGACGTGCTGTTCATCAAGGCCAACACCTCGCCGATGGCCACCGTGCTGATGATGCTGATCCCCTGGGCGATCTCGTTCTGGGCGGCCGGCAAGGCCTCGACGCGTCTGGCGCAGAACGATCTCATCCGGGTGGTCTTCCCGCCGCTGGTGCTGATCGTCGCGGTGCTGGGCTCGATCCTCGGCGGCATCACCAACCCGACGCCCGCCGCGGCGCTCGGTGCGGCCGGCGCCATCATGCTCGCGGCCTACCGCAAGTTGAACGAGGACGGCCGCTCGCCGAAGATCATCCTGATGTCGACCTTCGCGGTGGCGATCATGATCCTCATCGGGATGAATTTCGACCTGCGCGTCGGCACGCAGGGCGCCGGAGCGGACACCTGGATCGCCTTCATGGTGGCACAGGCGGCCTATCTCTACGCGCTCTTCGGGCTGCTCTTTGCCTGCTACGTGCTCTACAAGGCAGGGGTGCTGACCCCGGCGGTGCGCGAGACGGCAAAGGTGACCTCGATGGTCTTCACCATCCTGGTGGCCTCGCAGCTGCTGAACCTGGTGGTGATCTCCTTCGGCGGCGAGCACTACATCCAGAGCTTCCTCCAGAGCTTCGATGACGAGCACAAGGTCTTCCTGATCGTCATGCTGGTGCTGTTCATCCTCGGCTTCGTGCTCGACTTCCTCGAGATCATCTACATCGTGGTGCCGATCGTGGGCCCGGTGATCTACGGCGGCAGCTTCGATCCGAAGTGGGTGACCATCATGATCGCGGTCAACCTGCAGACCTCGTTCCTCACGCCGCCCTTCGGCTTCGCGCTGTTCTACCTGCGCGGCGTGGCACCCTCGTCGGTGACCACGGGCCATATCTACCGCGGGGTGATCCCCTTCGTGCTGATCCAGGTGGCGGGCCTTGCGCTGCTGTGGTTCGCACCGGGCATCGTGACCATCGTGCCGGACCTGATCCCGAACTGATTGGACAGGTAGGAAACAGCAGGGGGCGGGCCGAAAGGTCCGCCCCTTTGCGTTGCGGAAAGGCAAATCTCTTCGAAGAGATTTGCAAAAGCCTTCGAAGGCTTTTGCGGCGCGCTTGAGCAGCGCTCATGAAAACGATGATTATTATGAGATGGCCTTCAGCGGTATGGATCGGTAGAGACGGCGCAACCAATGCTTGCCCCCTCTGGCCCGGAGTCCGTCATGTCCGCCGCTATCCCGACCCGCTCTCCCGTCTTTGCCCGTCTCGAGGCCGCCGCGCGCGAGCGCATCCTGATCCTCGACGGGGCGATGGGCACACAAATTCAGAAGCTGGGCCTGTCGGAGGGTGACTTTCAGGGCTGCGGTGGCGGGGCCTGCACCTGCCACTTGCCGCATTCCAGCGACAAGCCGCAGCAGGGCAACAACGATATCCTCAACCTCACGCGCCCCGAGGCGATCGAGGAGATCCACTATCAATACGCCATGGCGGGCGCGGATATCGCCGAGACCAACACCTTCTCGTCGACCACCATCGCGCAGGCCGACTACGACATGCAGGCGGCGGTCTACGATCTGAACTACGAGGGCGCGCGGCTGGCGCGCAAGGCCATGGACCGGGCCGAGGCCGAGGACGGGCGCGCGCGCTTCGTCGCCGGCGCGCTCGGGCCGACCAACCGCACCGCCTCGATCAGCCCCGACGTGAACAACCCCGGCTACCGTGCGGTCACCTTCGACCAGCTGCGCGAGGCCTATGCCCAGCAGGCGCGGGCGCTGATCGACGGCGGCGTCGACATCCTGCTGATCGAGACGATCTTTGACACGCTCAACGCCAAGGCCGCGATCTTCGCTTGCGAAGAGGTCTTCGCCGAGCGCGGCGAGCGCCTGCCGGTGATGATCTCGGGCACGATCACCGACCTTTCGGGCCGCACGCTCTCGGGCCAGACGCCCACCGCCTTCTGGCACTCGGTGCGCCATGCCGCGCCGCTGACCATCGGCCTCAACTGCGCGCTCGGGGCCAACGCCATGCGCCCGCACCTTGCCGAGCTTTCGTCTGTCGCCGACACGCTGATCTGCGCCTATCCCAACGCCGGCCTGCCCAACGAGATGGGTGAATACGACGAGACCCCCGAGCAGATGGCGGAGCAGGTCGCAGGCTTCGCCCGCGACGGGCTGGTCAACATCGTCGGCGGCTGCTGCGGCTCGACCTTCGACCACATCCGTGCCATCGCGGGGGCCGTGGCCGAGTACAAGCCGCGCGAGATCCCCGAGCACATCCCGCAGATGCGCCTGTCGGGCCTTGAGCCCTTCACGCTCACCGAGGCGATCCCCTTCGTCAACGTCGGCGAGCGCACCAATGTCACCGGCTCCGCCCGCTTCCGCAAACTGATCACCAATGGCGATTATGCCACCGCGCTCGAGGTTGCGCTCAACCAGGTCGAGAACGGCGCGCAGGTGATCGACATCAACATGGACGAGGGGCTCATCGACTCCAAGCAGGCGATGATCGAGTTCCTCAACCTCATCGCCGCCGAGCCCGACATCGCCCGCGTGCCGATCATGATCGACAGCTCCAAGTGGGAGGTGATCGAGGCGGGCCTGCAATGCGTTCAGGGCAAGTCCATCGTAAACTCCATCTCGCTGAAGGAAGGCGAAGAAAGCTTCCTGCATCAGGCGCGTCTGTGCCGGGCCTATGGGGCTGCCGTCGTGGTCATGGCCTTCGACGAGACGGGCCAAGCCGACACCGAGGATCGCAAGGTCGAGATCTGCCAGCGCGCCTATAAGATCCTGACTGAGCAGGTGGGCTTCCCTCCCGAGGACATCATCTTCGACCCCAACGTCTTTGCCGTCGCCACCGGCATCGAGGAGCACGACAACTACGGCGTCGATTTCATCGAGGCCACCAAGCGCATCACCGAGACCTGCCCGCACGTCCACATCTCGGGCGGCGTGTCGAACCTGTCGTTCTCCTTCCGCGGCAACGAGCCGGTGCGCGAGGCGATGCACGCGGTGTTCCTCTACCACGCCATTCAGAACGGCATGGACATGGGCATCGTCAACGCGGGCCAGCTGGCGGTCTATGACCAGATCGACGCCAAGCTGCGCGAGGCCTGCGAGGATGTGGTGCTGAACCGCAAGCCCGCGAACGGCGGCTCGGCCACCGAGAACATGCTGGAAATGGCCGAGGAATACCGTGGTCAGGGCGGCGCCAAGGGCCGCGAGAAAGACATGAGCTGGCGCGAGCTGCCCGTTGAGAAGCGGCTCGAACACGCGCTGGTTAACGGCATCACCGAGTTCATCGACGCCGACACCGAGGAAGCCCGGCAGGCCGCCGAGCGCCCGCTGCACGTCATCGAGGGGCCGCTCATGGCCGGGATGAACGTGGTCGGCGATCTGTTCGGCGCGGGCAAGATGTTCCTGCCGCAGGTGGTGAAATCCGCCCGCGTGATGAAACAGGCCGTGGCCGTGCTACTGCCCTACATGGAAGAGGAAAAGCGCCTGAACGGCGGCGATGGTCGCGAGAGCGCCGGCAAGGTGCTCATGGCCACGGTGAAGGGCGACGTGCACGACATCGGCAAGAACATCGTCGGCGTCGTGCTGGCCTGCAACAACTACGAGATCATCGACCTTGGCGTCATGGTCCCGGCCGAGAAGATCCTCGCCACCGCGAAGGAGCGGAACGTCGATGTGATCGGCCTCTCGGGCCTGATCACCCCCTCGCTCGACGAGATGGTGCATGTGGCCTCCGAGATGGAGCGTCAGGGCTTCGACATCCCGCTGCTGATCGGCGGCGCGACCACCAGCCGCGTGCACACGGCGGTGAAGATCCACCCGCGCTACGGTGCCGGGCAGGCGGTTCACGTCAACGATGCCTCGCGTGCCGTCGGCGTGGTCTCGTCGCTGCTCTCGCCGGTGCAGAAGCCCGGATACGTGGCCAACGTGCAGACCGAATACGCCGACGTCGCCGAGAAGCACGCCCGTGCCGAACTGGCCAAGAAGCGCCTGCCGCTGGAGAACGCCCGCGCCAACGCGCTGAAGCTCGATTTCCAGCCGCAGCATGCGCCGAGCTTCCTCGGCACCAAGGCCTATGACACCTGGGACCTTGCCGAGCTGGCGCGCTACATCGACTGGACGCCGTTCTTCCAGACCTGGGAGATGAAGGGCGTCTATCCCAAGATCCTCGACGACGAGAAGCAGGGCGAGGCGGCGCGCGCGCTCTTTGCCGACGCGCAGGCGATGCTCAAGAAGATCATCGACGAGAAGTGGTTCCACCCGCGCGCCGTGGTCGGCTTCTGGCCCGCCAACGCGGTGGGCGACGACATTCGCCTCTACAAGGACGAGAGCCGCGCCGAGGAACTGGCAACCTTCTTCACCCTGCGCCAGCAGACCGCAAAGCGCGGCGACCGGCCCAACGTGGCGATGTCGGATTTCGTCGCGCCCGAGGGCACGCCCGATTACGTCGGCGGCTTCGTGGTGACGGCGGGCATCGAGGAAGAGCGCATCGCCAAGGAGTTCGAGGCGAAGAACGACGACTATTCGTCGATCCTCGTCAAAGCGCTGGCCGACCGTTTCGCCGAGGCCTTCGCCGAGCGGATGCACGAGATGGTGCGCCGCGAGCTCTGGGGCTACGCGCCTGACGAGGCCTGCACCCCCGAAGAGCTGATCGCCGAGAAATACGCCGGCATCCGTCCCGCGCCGGGTTATCCGGCGCAGCCCGACCACACCGAGAAGACCACGCTGTTCGAGCTGCTGGACGCGACCAATGCCACCGGCGTCGAACTGACCGAGAGCTATGCCATGTGGCCCGGCTCGTCGGTGTCGGGGCTCTACCTCGGCCATCCGGAGAGCTATTACTTCGGCGTCGCCAAGGTCGAGCGCGATCAGGTCGAGGATTACGCCGCGCGCAAAGGCATGTCGGTCGAGGAGGTCGAGCGTTGGCTCGCGCCGATCCTCAACTACGTGCCGGGCGGCGTGAAGACCGTGGCAGCGGAGTAAGGTGCAAGGGCAGCCGGGCGAGCGCCAGCCCGCCCGGCACGCCCAAGGCGTGCAGAATTCTGTTCACGCACCTCCGGTGCGACGGGCAGGCGCGCGCCCGGCGGCTTCGCCTTGAGGCCGGGCGGATCATCCTTCCGACTGTGACAAAAAAGGCCGCCGCGATCTCTCGCGACGGCCTTTTCCATTTTTGCGAGGAGACGCCCGTCAGGCCTCGACTTCGACCTTGCCGATCGGGTGCGAGCAGCAGGCCAGCACGTAGCCGTCCTCGATGTCGTCGTCGGTGATGCCACCGTTGTGCACCATGTGCACCTGACCCGACTTCTTCTTGATCTTGCAGGTGCCGCAGACGCCGAAGGTACAGCCCGACGGGATGTTGAGACCGGCCGCCCGCGCGGTGGCGAGGATGGTGTCGGTTTCCTTGCAGGTCTGGACGATGCCGGAGTCGAGGAAGCTGACCTCGGCCTTCGCATCCTCGGGCACCACATCGCCCTCGGTGGCATCGCGATCTTCCTCTTCCACGGAGGGCTGGAAGCTCTCCTGGTGGTAGTGGTCCATGTCGAACCCGAGGCCGGCCAGAGCGTCGCGCACCGCCTGCATGAAGGGCTCGGGGCCGCAGCAGAAGACCTCGCGTTCGAGGTAGTCGGGCGCGGTCAGACCCAGCATCAGCTGGTTGAACATGCCCTTGTAGCCGGTCCAGGGCTGGAAGCGGTCGCCTTCCTCCACCACCCAGCGCAGCTCGATGCCGTCGATGCGGCTGGCGATATGCTCCAGACGCTCGCGGAAGACGATGTCCGACGGGCGCTTGGCGCAGTTCACGAAGACCACGTCCGGGATACGTCCGAGGTCGTACATGTAGGTGACCATCGACATCATCGGGGTGATCCCCGAGCCCGCCGAGATGAACAGGAACTTCTCGGCCGGGTGGTGATGCGAGGTGAAATGCCCCGCCGGGCCAAGCGCCTTGATCCGCATGCCCGGACGCAGCTTGTCGAGCATCCAGCGCGTGCCAATCGAATTCGGCTGCGCCTTCACCGTGACGGTGATCGACAGCGGCCGCGAGGGCGACGACGAGATGGTGTAGGTCCGGTAGAGCGGCCCGCCCGGCACCGGCAGTTCGAGCGTGACGAACTGGCCGGGCAGGTAGGAGAACAGCGCGCCCGAGGGCGCCACGAAGCAGAAAGTACAGACGTTCGGCGCCTCGGGGATCACCGAGACGCATTCCAGCATCTCGGCATCGTTCCAGTAGCGTACCGCAGCGGAGGGCAGGGAAGTCTCTGCCGCCATTATTCCGCTGCCATCCGTGTAGGTGCCAGACGCTTGGTCATTGTGTCGCAATACCAGCTTACGAACTGGTTCACGCCATCCTCGTGGCTGGCCGAATACGGGCCCGGCTCGTAGGCGGGCGAGTTGATGCCCTGCTGGTTGTCCTCGACGACCTGGCGGTCCTCGTCGTTGGTGTGTTCCCAGACGGTGGTGAGGTTTTCCAGATCGTAATCCACGCCCTCGACCGCGTCCTTGTGCACGAGCCAGGTGGTCTGCACTTCGGTCTCGGTCGGGCTGATCGGCGTCACGCGGAAGGTGATCGAGTGATCCGACAGGAAGTGGTTCCAGGTGGTCGGGTAGTGGAACTTCAGCAGCGTGCCAGCGTCGAGGAAGGGAATCCGTCCGAGGCGCTTCTGGACCGCGATCTTGCCGTTCATCGTGTAGCTCTCGGCACCGTCGAGCAGCGGCATGCGCGCAAGCCGGTACTGGCCGTCATCCGACATCTGGAAGCGCGACGGCGCGCCGGCGCCCTCGAGGCGGGCGAAGTGGGCCTCGACGGTCGGCGGGAAGGTGCCGTCCTGCGACACGCCGGTGATCGTCGGATCCTCTGGGTAGGTACGGCAGAGCGAGGGGTGGTTGCCGGCGCAGTGGTAGCACTCGCGGTTGTTTTCCCACACCAGCTTCCAGTTGCCGTTCTCGATGATCGTCGACTGGTGCGCGATCTTCGAGTCGCGCAGGTCGTGCACCGCGAGATAGGGCTCGGCCATCTTGGCGAAGGCGTCGAAATCCGGGGCTTCGTCGGCGAGGCAGATGTAGATCAGACCCGAAACCTCGCGGCAGTGCACCGGCTTCAGACCATGCGCGGAGGGATCGAAATCGCTGCCCATGTCACGCGCCCAGAGCAGGCGGCCGTCGAGCTCGTAGGTCCACTGGTGGTAGGGGCAGACCAGCTTGGCGACGGTGCCCGAGGCAGCCTTGCAGATCACCGACCCGCGGTGACGGCAGGTGTTGTGGAAGGCGCGCACCGAGCCGTCCGGTCCGCGCACGATGACCACGCGGTAGGGGCCGACCTTCTGCGTCACATAGCTGCCGGTTTTCGGCAGCGCAGCCAGCGGCGTGGCGAAGAGCCACTCGCGGTACCAGATATTCTCGAGATCCTGCGCGTAGATCGTGGGGTCGGTGTAGAAGGCCTGCTGCAGGGAATGGCCGGACTTGCGGCGGCTCAGCAGGTCAAGGGTCGTGGCGTCAGCTGTCATGGCCGAACTCCGTAGGCCGGGCGCGGGGCCCGTGCGGGTCTCTTGCGGCGGCGCAGGTCGGTTTGCGACATGTCCTCCGCGGTGGTGCGAGCTGCCGGTCAGACCCGCCCGCTTGCGCAAAATGCAAACGGAAAGCCGGGCCGACACCGACAATCTAGCGCAAGAAATACCGCGCCCGGAGCGATTCTGAGGGCTGGATGCGACATGGTGGGTTTCGAAACAGACTTGCGGTTCAATTCCCCGGGGGGTGGTTTCTGCAATGCAGCAGTGGCTGCATGAATTTGCGGCAGAATTGAATCGTTTCCCAGTGGTCACGGGGTGTTGCCGGTGCAGAACTCTGGCTGCGCCTGCAGCACGGAAGCGCCGGGCGACAACGGCCCGGCCCGCTTGGTGGCGCTCCGCCGGCGGCACGCATGGAGACAGCCGGAGACAGCCGGAGACAGCCGCGCGGCCCGGCGCAGGCGCGCTGCGCCGGGCGCTTCGGATCAGATCCGCATGCGGGGCACGTCGTTCGGGTCGAGCCGCAGCTCGATCAGCAGTGGCCGGTCGCGGGTCTCGATGGCGTCGAGCGCGGCCTGCAGTTCGTCGTCCGAGCGCACGAGGATGCCCTTGCCGCCGAGCGAAGTCGCCACCTCGGCAAAGCAGGGCCAGTCGAACTGCGTCAGGCCAGGGTCCATCTTGCGGTCGATGAACTGGATGTGCTCGGCACCATAGGCGCTGTCGTTGCAGAGGATCACCACCATGTCCTGCTTGAGGCGGACCGCCGTGTTGAACTCGCCCAGCCCGCCCATCATGAAGCCGCCATCGCCGGAGAAGAGCACCACCGGCCGGCCGGGCGCGGCCACCGATGCGCCGATTGCCTCCTGCAGGCCCAGCCCGATGGAGCCGAAGTTGGCGGTCACCACGAAACTGCGCGGGTCCGGCGCGGAGATCCGGCACCAGACCTCGGTCATGAAGCGACCGCCATCGGTGACCAGGATCCGGTCCTCGGGCAGGGCCTTCTCCAGCCGCTCCAGCGCCGCCACGTAGTTGACGCTGCTGTCAGGGGTCTTGTTGGTGCGCGCGGGCGGGTGGCGGCGCAGCTCCTCGCCGTTCAGCTCGGCGGTGAAGCGGCTGCCGGGGATCTCGGCCTCGTCCAGCCAGTGCACGAAGTTGTCAGCGGTCAGCCCGGCATCGGCGACCAGCGCGGCATCGGGATGCACGGTGCGACCGATGGCGCTGCGGTCGCTGTCGATCTGCACCAACCGCTTGCCCGCCAGCAGCTTGCCGCGGTCGGTGGTGAATTCGTGCAGCGCCGCGCCGAAGCTGATCACGCAGTCGGACTGGCCGATCACCTCGTAGGCTCCGGGGGTGCTCAGTGTGCCGAAGATGTCGATGTCATGCGGGTGGCCGCGGAACAGCCCCTTGGCCTTGAGCGTGGTCGCCAGCGGCGCCTCCAGCCGGTCGGCAAGGCGGATGATCTGCTCGCGCGCCTCGTAGGCCCCGGCACCTGCAAGGATCATAGGCCGCCGCGCGCTTGCAATCATGCCGATGGCCTCGTCGAGCGCCTCGCCCTCGGGCACGAAGCTGCGGGTCTCGAAAACGCTGAGCACGTAGGGCGCGTAAGGGGCCTCCTGCCACATGAATTCGGCGGGCATGTTGAGCACGATGGGGCGGCGTTCGACCTTGGCGCGGTAGAAAGCGCGTGCGACATCGCGCACCGCCAGCTCGGGCGAACGCATCTGCTCGAAACCGGCGCCGGTCGACAGCACGACGGCGCGCTGGTCGATGCCCTGCAGGTGGCGCGGATTGGCCACCGGCGTGTCGCCTGCCAGCAGCACCATGGGGATCTGTCCGCGCGCGCCCTCGGTCAGCGCGGTGACGCAATTGGTCAGGGCCGGTCCATGGGTGACGGTGGCCACGCCCACCTTGCCGGCCACATGCGCGTAGGCCAGCGCCATGAGCACCGAGCTGCCCTCATGCGCCGCAGGCACGAAACGCCCGTCGCAGCCGCGGGCGAAATGATCGGCGATGAAGAGGTTGGCATCCCCCATCAGACCGAACATCGTGTCGATCCCATGGTCGCGCACTGCCTGCGCGATGGCCTGGTGCACGTGGGTGGGGCCTGCGTCGAACATCTTCTCTCTCCTGTTGGACATTTCGCAAGGATACCGCGGGAGTGCCGCACGAGGTGTGCAATTGCATGCGATGCCAGGTGGAGATTTGCGCGATTTCGTGCATCATGCGACAAACGGTGCGCATATTGTGCGCCGATACTTCGAATCCCGCATGAGGTGTGCCCGATGCCGCTCGACCGCTACGACCGCCTGATCCTCGACGCGCTGCAGAAGGACGGGGCGCTGACCAACGCGCAACTGTCCGAACAGGTGAACCTTTCGGCCTCGCAATGCTCGCGCCGCCGCGCCGCGCTGGAGGCGGCGGGGGTGATCGAGGGCTACCGCGCCCGGCTCAACGCCGGAAAGCTGGGGCTGGGGATCCGGGTGGTGGTCCGAGTCAACCTGCGCACCCATGCCAAGACCGCCGACATGGATTTCTCCGCCTGGATCGAGCGCCAGCCCGAGATCCTCGCCGCTTTCTCGGTCTCGGGAGATGCCGACTACGTGCTGCATGTGCGGTCCCGCGATCTCGAGAGCTTTTCCAACTTCCTGCACGAGCGGCTACTGCAGCGGCCCGACATCGGGCAGGTGCGCTCGGATTTCGTCCTGAAGACCCTCAAGGACAGCGACGCGCTGGACCTTTCCGAGATCGGCGGCTGAGGGTCCGACGGGGCACGAAGTAGAGGCTCCGGGCGCGCGCCATCAGCCCTGAATGCGGTGGGCGGCGTGCAGTCGTCGGGCCCTGTAAAAAGCCTCGGACCCGGAGCTTGCGGCGCAACGCTGTTGTTCAGACCGCGCGAAGATGGTACCTTTTAGTTGATTATCGAAAGTGAGACTTTCTTCGTGGTTGCGGCTTCGGCCTGCGCCCAACATCCATTCCGATGACCCTTTTCTCGGGCGGTTTCGACGAAGAATCCCTTTTGCATCCTGGGAGGCGCATCATGCCCGTGAATCCCACCTATCCCGGCGTCTACATCGAGGAAATCGCTTCGGGCGTGCGCCCGATACGCGGCGTGGCGACGTCCATCGCCGTGTTCATCGGCACCTTCTCGCGCGGGCTCCACAACGAGGCGGTCCGGGTCCAGAGCCTGTCGGACTTCGAACGCGAATACGGCGGGCTGAACCGCGACAGCGAGGCGAGCTACGCGGTCCAGCAGTTCTTTCTCAACGGCGGCTCGGAGGCCTGGATCATCCGCATCGGCCACCCCGGGGACGCCGGTCCTCCGGTAATCGCGGCGCTTGCTCCCGCAACGGCCGGGTTGAACGCGGTGGTTGGCGGCGGGGCGCCGGACCTGCTGGAGGTGACCGCCGGGCGGGTGATCCGTGACGAGCCGGCGGACAATCCCGGCGCCTGGGGCAACAACCTGCGGCTCGAGGTCAGCTATTCCACCAGCGCCAACGACACCACCTTCACCCTGTCCATCAAGGAGGTGCAGGTATCGGGCGATCGGACCTCGGTGGTCCGCGAGGAGGTCTACCGCAATCTCACCATGCAGCCGAACGAGGCCAATACCGCCATCGACGTGGTGAACGCCGCCTCGACGCTGATCTACCTGAGCCCGGACGCCGCGCCGGTGACAGACACCGATCTGCCACATACGACCGGCACCCTAGGCGGCGATCTCGATCCGGCGGCCGATTTCGCCGGGGGTCTCGCCACCTCGACGCCCACCGTGGCCGAGGTCACGGGGATCAACGTGACGGTGCAGTTCGGAGCGGCGGCGACGGCGGACGACATCGGGCCGATTGCGCTCGATTTCAGTGACCTTGCCTCGCCCGACGACGATCCGGTCTCCTTTGCCGCCTGGGCGGGGCTGTTCCAGGAAAGGCTGCGGCGTACCGCCACCGATGCGACCGTGCCGGTCAACATGCGGGCCTATCTCGCGGGAGCGGTGGTGACGCTGCTCGGCGATGGCTCGGCGGCCGAGCCCTGGCGCTTCCATGTCCGCGCGGGACAGGGCGCGCAGCCCTTCGATCCCGACGTGCGACTGGTCTTCGCGGGCGGCAACGCCGATCACTACGGGCTCGACGCGGGCAGCGTGCTGCACCTCGGGCCGCAGCAGATCGTACTCGCCGGCGGCAACGATGGCGGGGTGGTCGACGCGGCCACCGGTGCCTACCTCGTGCCGGCGGCGGCCTTTGCCGGCAATGCCGGGGCACGGACTGGGATCTATGCGCTCGAGGACGTGGACCTCTTCAACATCCTGTGCATGCCCGACGTGCCGCGGCTGACCGATGCCGGGGCACCGCTCGCGGTCTACAGCGAGGCGCTGAACTACGTGACCGAGCGGCGAGCGATGATGATCGTCGACATCCCGCTGGGACTGAACCGCATCGACCGGATGGAAACCTGGCTGGCCGAGAACGCGGGGCTGCGCGCACCCAATACCGCCGTCTACTTCCCGCGCACCTTTATCGCCGACCGGCTCAACCGAAACCGGCTCCGGTCTCTGGCCTCTTCGGGAACGGTTGCCGGACTCTGGGCGCGAACCGACGCGGCGCGCGGCGTCTGGAAGGCTCCGGCGGGCACCGAGGCGCGGCTGCGCGCGGTGCAGGATCTGGCCTATGTGATGACCGATGCCGAGAACGGCGTGCTCAACCCGCTCGGTGCCAACTGCATGCGGCAGTTCCCGATCTACGGCAGCGTCTGCTGGGGCGCCCGCACGATGGACGGCGCCGACCAGATCGCCTCGGACTGGAAGTACGTGCCCGTTCGGCGCACCACGCTGTTCATCGAGGAAAGCCTCTACCGCGGCACGCAATGGGTGGTCTTCGAGCCCAATGACGAGCCGCTTTGGGCGCAGATACGGCTTAACGTCGGGGCGTTCATGCACGATCTCTTCCGCAAGGGGGCCTTCCAGGGCGCGATGCCGAGCGACGCCTACCTGGTAAAATGCGATGCCGAGACCACGACGCAGTCGGACATCGACAATGGCATCGTCAACGTCGAGGTGGGCTTTGCCCCGCTGAAGCCCGCCGAGTTCGTGATCCTGAAGATCCAACAGATCGCCCGCAGGGCGGAAAGCTAGGGAGGGCTCCTCATGGCCGAATTCGTCGTCAATCCCCGCCGCGCGGACCCCTACAAGAACTTCCGCTTCAAGGTGAAATGGGATGGCCGCTACGTCGCGGGCATCAGCAAAGTCTCGGCCCTGTCGCGCTCGACAGAGGTGGTCGAGCACCGCGAGGGCGGCGATCCCTCGACCAGCCGCAAGTCGCCGGGGCGCACCAGCTACGAGGCGGTGACGCTGGAACGCGGCGTGACCCATGACCTCGAGTTCGAGCGGTGGGCCAACAAGGTCTGGAACATCAATGCCGGGGACGGCGCGCAGGTCTCGCTGGCCGATTTCCGCAAGGACGTCATCCTCGACCTGTTCAACGAGGCCGGGCAGATCGTCCTGTCCTACCAGCTGTTCCGCTGCTGGGTGTCGGAATACACCGCGATGCCCGAGCTCGACGCCAATGCCAATGCTGTCTCGATCCAGTCGCTGAAGCTGGAATGCGAGGGCTGGCAGCGCGACGTGTCGGTGGTGGAGCCGGCCGAGCCGACCTTCGATGTCCCGGCCTGACCCACAGGGCGGCCCGGGCGAGACGCTGACACTGGAGCTGGCGGCGCCCTTCGGGTCCGTGACCGTCGCCCCGATCAACGGGGCGCAGGAAATGTGGCTGGCCGCGCGCCGCGGCGGGTTCCTGTCGGCGGCGGCGCTCGAGACGCTGATCCTGAGCGCGGGGATGTTGCGAGGCGGCGGAGACGATCCCGGTGCCTGGCTCGTCGGCGACCGCAACCGCCTTTTGCTGGCGGTGCTCTGCGCCGGTTACGGTGCGCCCGAGGAGCTCTGGCTGCACTGCCCGGACTGCGGCGAGATCCACGAGGTGCCACTGGATGTGTCCGCGCTACTGGCGCGCGTGCCGCAGGGTCCGGCCGGAAAGAACGTCAGCGTCGAAGGAGGCGCCATGCAGATCCGCCTGCCGACCGGAGACGATCTTTGCGCCGCGACCGCGGGGGGCGCCGGGACGCTGCTGTCTCGCTGCGCACCGGGGGCCGGTGAAGGCGCGGCTGAGGTGCTCGAGGCCGAGATCGCCGCGCGCGACCCGCTGGCCGAGATCCGCGTCGCGCTCACCTGCGTCGGCTGCGGGGCTGCGGTCACCGGGCGCCTCGATCCGCTGACGCTGCTGGTGACCGAGATCGACCGTGGCGGCGGGGTGCTGGCCGAGATCGACCGTCTCGCCCGGGTCTACCGCTGGTCCGAAGCCGAGCTTCTGGCGCTGCCCGCCTGGCGGCGCCGGCTCTACCTGACTCACCTGGCCGAGGCCGCACCGTCCGAGGCGGCGCGGGCGCTCCCGTGAGCGGGCTGCTGCAAAGGCTCGCCGCGCGCGGGGCTGTGGGAGGGACCAACGGCGCAGCATCGGACCCAGCCGTGCCGATGACCGCGCCGCCGCGGCTTTCGCTATTTGCGTCCGATACGCAGGGCAAGGCGGCGGACGAGAACGCCTCTCTCTCTCCGCTTCGGTATGAAGCACATCCCGCGGAAGCCGCGCGGCCCGAGGGGGCGGGCTACCCCGATAGGGCATCGATCCGGGGTGGTGCGCCCGACTTGATCGGGCCGCTTCGACAGGAACCGGCTCCGCACCGCTCACCGGGCCCGGTGGATGCGGCGGACGGGCGGTTTGTACGTGATCGCGCTGCGCCTGCTTCGGGCATCGAGACCGGGGCGGCCGTTTCGCGGGGCGCCGCGCCAGTGACCGTGCCGCGCTCATCGCCGGAGGTGTCCCGCGCGCAGCACGGCCCGGTGCCGTCGCCGCTCTCAGCCGGTGACCCACCAGAGTTTACAAGTGGGCCGGATCCGACCGGTTCTGGGATTTTCGCTGGATTGCGCGTCCCCGGTGCGGCGGGGCCTGACAGCGGGCCGGCGCCGAGCCTGACCGACAGCACCGAGCCAACCGCCGCGTCGCCGCCTTCCCGCGCCGAGGTGCACGTCGCGGATGGCACCACCCCAGCGGCCATGCCGGGGCTGCCGGCACCGGAACAGCCGCTCCGCGTGTCGCCGGTGCCGGAGCCTTCCTCTGCTCCGCGCCTCAGCATCGGCAGGATCGATGTGATCTTCGAGGCCGCCAAGCCGCCGCCGCAGCCCATCCCGCCTCGATCCCGCCCTCAGCCGCCGCGCAGCCGGGGCTTCGAAGGGTTCGCGGCGCGCCGTCTGGGTCTCAGGCGCTAGGGGGCGGGCATGGCCGATTTCACCGCCATCGCCGCCGTCTCGCGCAGCCTTCGCACGCTGCTGCAGGACCGCATGCAGAGCGGCGCGGCAGTGACCATCGCGCCGCCCGACCAGACGGTCAGCGGCTTCGACGGGGCGCGGGTCAATCTCTACCTGATCCAGGTCCTGGAGAACGCGGCGCTGAAGAATGATCAGGGCGCGCTGCGCGGCCACCCGGGCAGCTACGGCCGCCCACCGCTGTCGCTGAACCTGCGCTACATGCTGACCAGCCATTCGGACGCCGAGAACCAGCCCGACTCCGATCTCACCGCGCAGGAGATCCTCGGCGACGCCATGCAGGTGCTGCACGAGTTCGGCAACCGGATCGACACGCTCACCCAGATCACCCTCGCGCCGCCCGCGCTCAACGAGCCGATCCTCGATCCGGTGCTGACCGAGGAGTTCGAGCGGATCAAGGTCACGCTGCACCCGGTGACCATCGAGGATGTCACGAAGATCTGGTCGGCGCTTTCGGCCGAGAACTTCCGCCGCTCGGTGGTCTACGAGGTGACGGTGGTGCAGATCTTCCCGAGCGAGGCGCCGCGTGTCGCCCCGCCGGTCGAGGAACGCCGGGTGTTTGCCAGCCTCGCGCGGCGGCCGACCATCGAACGGGTGTTCGTGACGCCCGCGCCGGGGGCGCCGGAGCGCGAGATGCGGGTTTCGGTCGGCGAAGAGATCACCATTGTCGCCCGCGACATTGCCGCCGATCGGCTGTTCGTCCGCTTCGGCGCGCTACCGCCCATGCGGATCCCGGCGGATCGTGGTGGGCGGTTCCGGGTCATCGTGCCCGACGCGGTGCTGGCGGCGGATTTCGATCCGGCGGTCAACCTGCCGATTGCGGCGGCGGACCTGCTGCAACCGGGCACGCTGCCGATCCGGCTGGTGTCGGAGGTGGCGACCGAGGGCGTGGCGGGCGGGCAGGGGCCGGGCACGCGGGTCGAGGAGCCGCGCGTCTTCCAGTCCAACGTGGCGCTGATGCAGCTCGTGCCGCGGGTCGCCACGGTGACGCCCGCGAACGGGCCCGCCGGCACCATCCTGCGGGTCACCGGAGAGCGGCTCTGGCACGCCGGCGCGACCGAGGCGCAGATCGTCATCGGCGATGGCGCGGTGGCGATCCGCGCGCCCGAGGTTGCCGGGGCATGGGCCGCGCCGACCCCCACGGCGGTCGAGGTGCCGGTGGCGGAGGCAGGGCTCGTTCCGCGCCCGCAACCCTACCCGGTGGCCGCCATCGTCGACGGCGCGCGCAGCCGGACGTCTGGGCTGACCTTCCGGCTGGATCCCTGAGCCATGACCGTCTCGCGCCTCACCCCGCTCACCGATCCGGCGCCGCTGGCCGACCCCTTCGTGATCGCCGCCATCGACTGGGTGCGCGCGGTGCTGACAGCGAGCGATGCGGGAGCCACGCGCGCACGGCTCGAGGCGCTCCGCCCCGGCTCGGAACTCGCCCACATCTCGCGGGTCTTCGGCCTCGCGCCGGTCGAGGAGGACTTGCTGCTCTTCGCGCTGGCGCACCGGATGGATGGCGAGGTGGCGTCGCTCTGCGCCGAGGCGAGCGGCGATCCGCGGCAGGGCTACGTCACCGCGCATCTGTTGACCCGGTTGATCGGCGGCGGGCAGGTGGCCTTTTCCGCCGCGCTCTTCGCCCATCTCGCGCCGGGGGCTTCGCTGCGGCGATGGGCGCTGGTGGAGATGCGCGAGACCCATCCGCTGGCCGCGATCTCCCTGTCCGAAACGGTCGCCCTGCGCCTCGCCTCGGGTGCGGCTCCGGGCCTGCCCGTTGGGGCGGAAATGCTGCCCGAGCCGCCTGACGTGGCACGGCTGAGCGACAGGGCGGAGGTCCTCGCGCGGGAGCACGATCCCGGCGGCGTCGGGCTTGCGCTGATCGGCCCCGGCGGCAGCGGGCGCAAGGCATTGGCAGCGAAGATTGCTGCGCTCACCGGCCAGGCGGCGGTCCGGGTGGATCCGGTACATTTCGACGGTGACACCGCGCTGCCAGGTCTGGCGCGCGAGGCCTGGCTCGACGGGATGCTGATCGTCGCCGACGCCGATCCCGAGAACATGCAACGTCCCGCCGCCGAGGAGGCCGAACGCTCGGCGCGGGAGGGTGCCGAGGCCCGGGACTGGGCGGCGCGCGCGGCGCGAAGGCTGGGCGGGCGGCTAATCCTGCTGGCGCGCGACGGCACCGGCCTGCCGCCGGAGATGCGCCGCGAGCGCCTGCCCTTGCTGAGTGGCGCCGAGCGCGCGCAGGTCTGGGCCGGTGCGCTTCCGCGCTGGCCCGAGGCCGAGCGCAATGCCGTCGCCCGGCATTTCCCGCTGCCGCCCGGCGACATCGCGGGCATTGCCGCGACGCTGCCGACTGACGGACCTCCGGGTGCGCTCTGGCGCGCGTGCCGCGAGCGCGGCGGGCGGGGGCTGGAGGCGCTCGCAGCGCGCATCGCCCCGCGGTTCTGCTGGGACGATCTGATCCTTCCCTCTCAGGTGCAGGGCGAGCTGCGAGCCATTGCCGACCAGATGCGCCACCGCGCCACGGTCTACGACAGCTGGGGCTTCGGCACGCGGCTCTCGGGGGGGCGCGGGGTCACCGCGCTCTTTGCCGGGCCGTCCGGCGTGGGCAAGACCATGGCGGCCGAGGTCATCGCCGGCGATCTCGGGCTCGACCTCTTCAAGGTCGATCTCTCGCGGCTGGTGTCGAAATACATCGGCGAGACAGAGAAGAACCTGCGCCGGGTCTTCGATGCCGCCGAGGAGACCGGCGCCTGCCTGTTTCTGGACGAGGCCGATGCCTGCCTCGGCAAACGCTCGGAGGTGAAGGACAGCCATGATCGCCACGCCAATATCGAGGTCAGCTACCTCTTGCAGCGGATGGAGAGCTACTCGGGTCTGTGCCTGATGGCGACCAACCTGAAGAACAACCTCGACAGCGCCTTCCTGCGGCGGCTGCGCTTCGTCATCGACATTCCGTTCCCCGATCAGGGCGACCGTTACCGCATCTGGCAGGGGGCATTCCCGGCGGGGACACCGACCGAGGGACTGGACCTCGCGGCGCTGGCGCGGCTCGACATCAGCGGCGGGTCGATCACGGTGATCGCGGTGAATGCCGCCTTCATGGCCGCCGCCGAAGGATGCCCGGTCGGCATGGCCCATATCGCGCGGGCGGCGCGCGGGGAGTACCGCAAGCACGACCGGACCTTTCGCGCCGCCTGGGCGGGAGGTGGCGGATGAGCACACACGATGACAGGCGCGAGATCGAGACCCGCCGCGAGTTGCAGCGGGCCCTCGAGGATGTCGCGCGGGAGCTGCCGGAGGGGCTGCAGGGCACCCTCGGCCGACTGGCAGTGCGGGTGCCTGCGGGAGCCGACGCGGGGGCGCTGCGCGCGGCGCTCCGGCGCGCGCTGGTCGGAGCCATGGGCACTCAGGTCCGGGCGGCGTCGGACCATCCTGTCGCGACGGTCGGCGACGGCGCTGGTGCCGGGGCTTCGGCCTCTCTCGGTGGCGCGTCCTCCGGAAAGGGAGACACTCCATGATCCATTCCCATGCCATGCCGTCCCCATCCACTGCGCGCCGCGCGCCGCGCATCTCGCCGCCGGAGTCCGAGACCGAACGGCAGGCCGAGCGCATTGCCGACGACGTAGTCGCCGGGCGCTTGCGCAGCGGCCAGCCGCTCGGCGGCGGATCGGGGCCGGGCGCGGGGCAGGTGATCCATCGCAAGTGCGCCTCCTGCGCGGCGGGGGGGCCTCCCTGTGCCGCCTGTGCCGCCGAAGAGGAAGAGATGCTTCACCTGTCTTCGGTCCCGGGGCCGTCGGCGGGCCATGGCTCGGGCGGCTCGCCGGCGGGCGCTGCGCGGGCTGCGGAGGCGGTGGCCTCGGGCGGTGCGCCGATGTCCGAGGGGCTGCGCAGTTATTTCGAGCCGCGCCTCGGGGCCGACCTCTCGGGCGTCCGCCTGCACCGCGATGAGCCCGCCGCGCGCGGCATCAACGCGCGTGCCTACACCCTTGGCCGGGACATCGCCTTTGCCCCCGGCAACTTCGCGCCGGACTCGCGTGAGGGGCAACGGCTCATCGCGCACGAACTTGCGCATGTTCTGCTAGGTGACGGCGTGATCCACCGCGAGGAGGAAGACGAGACCCCTGTCGAGGGCGAGGCCGAGGTCATCCAGGCGCCTTCCGCGCCGACCACCCGCACCGACACCTTCGAGGACAGCAGCGGCGGCGGATCGACCCGTTTCGTCGAGACCGTGGACACCGCGCCGAGCGTCGCGGGCGATCACATCCAGGGCACCGTGCGGCGGCGCGAGATCGCGCCCGCCAGCGACACCGACCCCGAGGAAGACGTGGCCGGGGCCTACAACGCGCCGGCGGGGATTGAGGCCTTTGTCGATTTCAATGCGTCAAGCTGCGAGATCACCATTCCCTTCCGCTTCGGCTTCAGGTTCGAGGCCAACGATCCGCGCGGCAATTCCTGTCAGGGCACCCCGGTGGACCGAGCGGACGTGGATGTCGACCAGATCGCGCGGGATTACATCGACGCGGTGAACGCCGCGATGAACGATCAGTTCGTGATCCACCTGAGCGATTGCCCGCACGATTGCGCGGGACGCGACATTCCGATCCGGATCCGCGCGAGCCGTGACGACATAGACCCGGACAAGCAGATCTCGGTCGTGCCTCGAGGGGGTCGGGGCGATGCCGCCACGCTCTGCGTGGGGAGCGTGGACGAGGGCTTTCCGGTGCATGAGGCCGGCCACCAGATCCTTGGCCGTGGCGACGAGTACCCGGAGCGGGATGCCAGCGTTCTTGCCAGCAGGCCGGAGTGGGGCCGCCCGGAAAGAGTGCGGCGCGATTTCAATGTCATGGGGAGCCACTCGTCCTTCGGTCGTTTCGCCGTGTTTCACGAACGGGACTTCCGCCATGTGCAGACCTTCATGCGCGCCGCGATGCCCGACTGCGACGCCGAGTTGCGCTCGGTCGGCGACGTGATCCTCGACTTCCGGCTCTATTTGCTCGGCGGCGGCGGGTCGCTGGGCGGACATGGAGCGCTGATGGCCGGGGGCGGCTTCGATATCGGAGTGCCTCTGACGCGCGGGCGCGAGGCGTCACTGATCCTCGGGGCGCAGGCCAATTACCTCGGGCAGGTCCTTCCGTATCAGCGCGAGCTGGTCCTTGTGGGGCTGCGGGCGGGGCTCGAATACCAGGTCCATGGTGACGTGGTCAGCGGGCGGTTCTACGGCGGGGCAAGGGCCGGGGTCTCGCGGGAACTGTCGTCGGATCAATACCCCGAAGGCCGGCTCGGCGGAGTCGAGCATTTCGACGCCCGCACCAGCGCCTTCGGCGAGGCGCAGGCCGGGATCGGGCTGACGACGCACTTGGGCAGCGGCGGGCTCACCGCAGATCTGGTTCTCGGCGCGGGCGGGGAGCTGAGCTCGCATCCCGACGCGCTCTACTGGCTCGACGTCGGGCTGATGCTCGGCGCGCGGTTCTGAGATGGCTGCCGCTGCCCAGTCGCAGGCACCGCCGCAACCCGCCAGCGGGGCCGCGCCGGTCCGCGTTGCCGAGCCCGACAGCGCCGAGGAGCGCGAAGCGGACCGGATTTCCGCGGAGGTGATGCGCGGCGCGGCGGGCGCTCCGCCTTCGGCGCCCGCCGGGCCGCCCGCGATCTACCGGCAATGCGCGGGGTGTGCGGCGGGCGGCGCGCCCTGTGCGGCCTGCGCCGCCGAGGAAACCGAGCTGCTCCTGCTCAAAGCCGCGCCGGGCGCGGCTGGGCCAGATGCGCAGGGCGCGGCAAGGGCTGCTTCGGCACTCCGCGCGGCCGGGCGGCCCTTGGCCGAGGCGACACGCGCCTATTTCGAGCCCCGGATGGACGCTGATCTTTCGGGCGTGCGCCTGCACACCGACCGGGCAGCGGGACGCGCGGCGCAGGGGATCGGCGCGCGCGCCTATACCCTCGGGCAGCACATCGGATTTGCGCCCGGCAGCTACGCGCCGGGTACCGCGGAGGGACAGCGGCTGCTGGCACACGAACTGGCCCATGCCGCCTATCACCACGGCGGCATGGCGCGGATCCATCGCCAGCCGGAGGCCCCCGTGCCAGCAGGTCCCGCACCGACCTTCGGGCGCGACACCATCGGTCCGGTGCCCGCGGAGACCGAGGCGGACACCGAGGAGCCCACCCGCGATGTCACCATGGTACACGACCGAGTGGACCGGATCCTGGTGTCCTGCGAGCAGAGCCGCATCGCCTTCGTCACCAACGCGGCGACCTACATCTACCGCCTTCTGACCTGCAACCGCCGTATCCCCAGCGGCACCTACCTGGCCGAGGTCACGCGGGACCGCGAGGAGAACAGAATCTTCTTCTCGCTGCGCCCGCAAGCGGGCGGGCCGGAGCCCGAGGGTGGAAACGACCGCGCCTATGACGCGACCTTCCGCTGGGCAATCCGGCAGGGACAGATTGATCCGGTCGATCTCTTCGAGGAGCAGGACAGCGTGCTCGTCGACTACGGCACCGAGATCCCGATGCCCGGCGGGCGGCGCCGACGGGAGTGCCTCATTACCATGGACCCGCGGCAGGTCCTTTCCGCCAATGCCGATCGCATCGACCTGACCGACCGGCTGCCGACCAACACGATCTCGGCGGAATGGGACATCGCCGAGTTCGGCATCGGCGACATCGAGATCGAGCTGGAGGCCGGGGTCGAGGCCTTTGTCGACTGGCACCACGGCGACGGTACGTTGCGGGACATCTGCCTGTCGTCGGCGGACGGGGGCGGTGGCTACGGCGGGCGTGCGACCTTCGACATCGAGGGCGGCGCGGCGCTGCACCTGATCCTCACCGCCGATCTGCATGCCGGGCTCGAGATCGGCGGCATCATCGACCTGGTGGAGGTGGGCGGCGGACTGACCCTGGAGGGCATTGCCGAGGTCGCCGGACGGATCAACACGCTGAGCGAGATCGCCTGGGACAGCAGCGAGCGCGACCGGGGCTTTCGGCTCGGCACGGATATCCAGCTCGCGGCGGCCAGCCAGCTGGCGCTGCACCTGTCGGCCAACGCGGGGCTGACCGTTCTCGGGTTCGACCTGATCTCCACCGAATGGCCAGACCTCGTGGACCTGCGCCGCCCCTTTGCCTGGACCGGCGGGCTGACCTTCGGCGATGCCTTTGCACCGGACGTCGATCTCGCCTCGGTGCAGCCCGCGACCGCGGCGCAACTTCAGGCCGCGCCGCAGAGCGGCCCGATCAGCGCCCGCCGTCGCCGTCGGGGTCGCGGGATCCCGATGCGCGCATTGATCGAGGCGGCGCTGGGGGTCGGGCAGGGACAGCTTTCGATCGACGGCAGTTCCTGCGAGAAGGCCCTGCCGCTCAGCTGGCTCAAGCCGGGATTTCTCTACGAGGACGAGGTGGTCTTCGACCCACTGGTCAATCCCGGCGTCGCGCCCACCGAGGTTGGACGGCTGGCGGGGCCCACGCTGGTGTCGCACGACAGGGTCATCCCGCGGCGCGGCGCCGCCATTACCGGCCCGACGCCGATCGGCGTGACCGACGAGAACTGGCCCGAGACCGGCGCCTGGTCGCGCTGTTTCCAATACGTCCAGCCCGCTTCCAGCTCGCGCGCCGAATCCGCCGCGTTCCGCGAGTTGCTGCGCGGGCTCGGGCATGACGTGAGCGGGGTGCAGGTGGACCATATCCGCGAGCTGCAATTCGGCGGCGCGGACAGCTTTGCCAACCTATGGACCCTCGACCGCCGCGCCAACATGAGCGCCGGGGCGTTGCACCGCGCACAGATCCGCGCCTACCGCGCCATCTTCGGCAATCTCGCGGGCAAGTACATGCGCATTTCGAGCATCGGCCTCGATGCGAACTTCGACATTCCGCAGGCCCTGCGCTCGGCCCCCGGGGCCCCCGAAGATGACCTGCTGTGATCCCGCAACGACGCGCCGGCGCGCGGCAGGATGGGGTCAACCCCGGGTAGAGCGGCCCCATGAGGTGTTTTCCGCGCCCCGCCGAGACCGGACTAGGGCAGGAGGGCAAGCTGTGTTATCATCCCAAGCAATTGAGAGAAGTGATTTCTGCAGCATCCTACCCGGTGCAAAGCACCGTCAGGAGGGCGAATGACATCGGAATTTCCCGGTTCTCCGCGGATCATGAAAGGTGGGCTCGTCGCCTACCAGCTGCCCGAGCTCGCGCCGACGATCATCGTCTATCAGTACAACCCTGACGAGATGCAGCGCCAGATCCGCCTGCGTGGCGGCGGCGGCGGGGGACGCGGCGATTCCAACCGGGTGAACGGCCCGCCGGAGGAGCAGATCAGCTTCACCGTCGAGATCGACGCGGCCGATCAGCTTGAGTTCCCGGCGCAGAACGCCATCACCATGGACAACGGGCTGCACCCGGTGATCGCGGCGCTGGAGGGGCTGCTCTACCCGTCGTATCCGCTGGTCATCGCGAATGAGGCGATGGCGCTGGCCGGCTCGGCTTTCATCCAGGGCGAGCAGGCGCCGCTGGTGCTGCTGGTCTGGGGGCCGAAACGGGTTCTGCCGGTGCAGATCGACAGCCTGTCGGTGCGCGAACAGGCGTTTGACGCCAATCTCAACCCGATCCGCGTGGAGGTGGAGATCTCTGCGCAGGTCCAGTCCTACCGGGATCTCGACATCACCAACCCGGGCTACTGGGTCTACATGTCCTCCTTCACCATGAAGGAGGTGATGGCCACGCTGAACACCTTCGGCAACAGCACCGGCATCCGGGGCCTGCTGCCGATCTGACCCATTGTGTCCGGTTCGCAGGGCCGTGGCACCGAGAGGAGAAGACGGTCCGCAAGGCGCGGGCCGGAGAAGGAGGAGACGCATGTTCTTTCGCGGCTCGCGATACGAGGCCGTTCCCGAGGCGGAACTGGTGACGCCCGATGGCCGCGTGCTGCGCTACAAGCGGCGGCGGGTGATCCCGGAGCTGCGCGCGCCGCTCGGCACCGAGACCCGCCCGGGCGACCGACCCGACCTCGTGGCCTATCGCGCCCTTGGTGATCCCGAGCTTTTCTGGCTGCTCTGTGATGCGAACCGCGAGCGGCGGCCCGCGCGGCTGACCGCCTCGCCCGGCCGGATCATCGGGGTGCCCGGCCCGGACGCGCTGGGGCGCTGAGATGGCGATTTTTCCCCCTAGCTTCTTCTCGATCCAGGTGGCTTTCGCGCCGCTGCCGCCGCCGTGGTTCGACGCGCTGCGCGAGATCGAGATCGAGACGGCGGTGGGGCAGGCGTCGATCTTCCGGCTGCACTTCGAGCTCTCGCGCAACGCCTGGGGGGATTTCGATGCGCTGGCGGTCGATCTTTTCCGACCGCTGGTGCCGATCACCATCCGCATCTCGGCCGGACCCGGCGTGCCGCTGACGGTGATCAACGGCTTCGTCGCCGACGGGCAGCTGCAGGCGAGCAACACGCCCGGAGCCTCGACCTACGAGGTCGTCGGCATGGACGCGCTCGGGACGATCATGGCGCATGTGGACGTGCCCTTCAGCTGGCCCAATATGTCAGACGATCTGATCGCGACCACGATCTTCGGGCGCTACGGGATGATCCCGGTGGTCATGCCGGTGCCGCCCTTCCGCACCATGCTCGACACCACGACCACGCAGCGCGGCACCGATGCGGCTTTCCTGCAGGTGTTAGCGCGGCGCAACAGTGTCAGCCTCTACATCCAGCCCGAGCCGCTCTCGGGGCGGGACATGGGGCATTTTCACCCGCCGCTGGTGCCGCCGTTGCCGCCGCAGGGGGTGCTGTCGATCGACTTCGGCGCGCAGACCAACCTCGACTCTTTCTCGGTGGGCAACGACATGCTGAAGCCCACGGGCGTGGTCGGGGTGAAGACCGATCCCCGGACCCGCGCGCCGATCCCGGTGATCGCGCCGGTGGCCGCCGAGATGCCCATGGGGCTGGAACCCGCGCTGACCCGCGTGGTGCCACCCCCGGTCGAGACCCGCTTCGGCGACACCGCCGCCAGCCCGGCCGAGGCGGTCTGGCACGCGAGCCAGCGTGCCACCGAGAGCGCGCGGGCGATCCATGCCTCGGCCGAGGTCGACGGTCTGAAATTCGCGCGGCCGCTCTTTGCCGGGGTCCCGGTGCTCGTCCGCGGCGCCGGGCGTCAGCACAGCGGCCTCTACATGGTTGACCGGGTGACGCACCGGATCTCGCGCGACGACTACACCCAGTCCGTCGGCCTCTGGCGCAATGCCGTCGGGCTGACCGGCGCCGAGGTGTTCGTGGACCCGCTGGCGGTGGCCTGACGCCGCCGCTGCGCACGCACTAGAAGACGAGGAAGGGAAGCCGATGGCCGACGGATTGCAGAGCGAGGTGACCGAAAGGGTCTACGGCAAGCATCGCGGGACGGTGGTCAACCCGATGGACCCGGAACGCCGTGGCCGGCTCACCGCGCTGGTGCCGGAAGTGCTGGGTGCGATCCCCACCGGCTGGGCCGAAGCCTGCGTGCCGCACGCCGGGGTGGGCGCGGGCTTCTTGTCGATGCCGATGCCGGGGGCGGGGGTCTGGATCGAATTCGAGGGGGGTGACGTCTCGCGCCCGATCTGGACCGGCTGCTACTGGGCCTCGGGCGAGACGCCGATGCCGCCGCCCGCCGGGCCGCCCGGCGAGCCGACGACGAAGATCTGGCGCTCTGAGCTGGGGCTGACGGCGGTGCTGGACGATGCGAGCCAGACCATGACGATGTCCGACGCCACGGGCCAGAACAAGGTCGAGATCTCGGTCGCCACCGGCACGGTGACGGTCAAGGGACTCGCGCGCGTCGTGCATGACGGGCAGATGGTGCAGGTGGGCAGCGCGGGGGCGCGTCACCCGGCGGCCTTCGGCGACGACTTGCTGATCTACCTCAACCAGCTGGTCGCCATCTTCAACGCGCATGTGCACCCGGGCGAGCTGGCCATCGGTGTGCTGCCGGTGACGCCCGCGCCGCCGGTGGCTCCGATGCCGCCACCGTCGCCCTCGCTGATCTCGACCAAGGTATTTGTGGAGTAGCGCCATGCCTCACGGACTTCGCCCCGGCGATCTCACCACCAACCCCGTGGACTTCACCGGCTTCGCCGACTCGATGGCCGAGGCCATGGAAGAGGAGCTCGACGCGCTGCTGGGGCTGGACGGTCTGCCACCGGTCTCGAAGGACGAAAGCGACCGCGAGGTGCGCGACCGTCGCCGCTTCATGATCGCTATCGCGCGCGGCGTGGTCCGGCACCTCGCCGAGCGGCACGACGCGCTGACGGTCACCCATGACGGCGACACCCGCACCGTTGCCATCGACACGGAGCAGATCTGATGACCGCGCTTGCCGACCAGCTCGACTATCCCTTCGGTTTCGATCCGCGCGGTCGCTCGCGGCTGACCGGGGCGGGGGACCACGTTCGGGACCTGATCGAGCAGGTCCTGTTCACCGCGCCCGGCGAGCGGGTGAACCGCCCCGAGTTCGGCACGCCGATCCGCGATCTCGTATTCGAGGGGCTGTCAGACACGCTGGTGGTGACCACCGAGCAGATGGTCCACGGCGCGCTGATCCGCTGGCTCGACAGCCTGATCTCGGTCGAGGCGGTGCAGGTCGAGGCGGTGGAGAGCACGCTGACGGTCACCGTGGTCTATGCCCTGCGCGGGCGCAGCGAGCGGCGCGAAGAAGTCTTTGAACGGGTGATGGAGGGCTAGGTCATGGTGCTGTCGCCGGGCGGAGAGATGTGGTGCGAGGACGACCGCCGCTCCCGCGTGCTGCTCGACGCGGCGCATCCGCTGAACGGGCTGGATTACGTCGAGTTCCGCCGCGATCTCTCGGCTCCCGCCGGACAGCAGTTCCGGCTCGAGGCGCATTTCCTGAAGCCGCCCCCGGCGCTGACCTCCGGTGAGGCCGAGGTGCTGGGCGGCGTGCGCGTTGTGGGCCTGCGCGTGCTGGACGTGCAGCCGGCGGGGGGCGATCCGCTTCAGCTGGACCTCTTCCTCGACCGCGAGGGCGATTTCTCGACCTACGTGCTGGCGCTCTCGCATGCCGACCTCGATCCCGAGCGTGCGCAGGTGCGGTTCAGTTTCAAGGCGGGCTGCCCGTCGGATTTCGATTGCCGCATGGTCGATCCCTGCGTGCCACGCGCACCCGACGAGCCCGATCTCGATTATCTCGCCAAGGACTACCAGAGCTTCCGGCGGCTGTTCCTCGATCTCGTGGCCGTGCGCAACCCCGACTGGCAGGAGCGGCTTCCGGCGGATTTCGGCATCGCGCTTGTCGAGATGCTGGCCTACGTGGGCGATTACCTGTCCTACCTGCAGGACGCCGGGCCGGGCACCGAGAGCTTCTTCGAGACCTGCCTGCACCGGGTGTCGATGCAGCGCCACGCGCGGCTGATCGACTACCCGATGCACGACGGGCGCAACGCCGCGACCTTCGTGCAGTTCGACCTGGACCCGGCCCCCGATCCGGCACGGCGGGTGGTGCCCGCCGGAACGCGGCTCTGCACCCGCATCGCCAAGCCGCTCGTTGGCGCAATGGCGCCGCCAGGGCCGGTGCTGCCGGCGGAGGCGGATTTCGACACCGACCCGGCGCTCGAGGGGGCGACGGTCTTCGAGACCACCGCGCTGATCGGCGCGGATGCGGCGCATAATGCGCTGCGGGTGCATACTTTCGGCGACGCAGATTGCTGCCTCGCCCGGGGAACGCGGCAGGCCTTTCTCTACGGCATCGACGGCGACCAGCTTTACCGGCCCGCGTTTTCGGCGGGCGACTACCTGTTGCTCGAGGAGTTGCGCAGCCCGGTCACCGGGGCGGTGGCCGATGCCGATCCGACCCAGCGCGCCGTGGTCCGGCTGGAGGCGGTGGAAGATGCAGAAGACCCGGTGTTCACCGACCAGTTGACGGGCGGCGTGCTGAGCCCGCGCCACGCGCCGGGGGCCGAGGATCCGCTGCCGCTGCAGCGCGTGACCTGGCGGGTCGAGGACGCGCTCGATCGCAGCTTCTGCCTGTCGAGCGAGAGCCCGCTCGCCGGCAACATCTCCCCGGTGAGCATCATGCGCGGCAATGTCGCGCCAGCCGACCACGGTCGGATGCTGCGCCGCGACGGGCTGCAGATCACCGCGGGCACCGGGCGCTGGCCGCTGGCGGAGCTGGCGCTCTCCGAGCCCGGGCTGACGCGGCAGGCGGGTGTCCCTGATCCCCGGCTCTCCGCCGATGGCCGCCCGGCGAGCGACCGGCACGACCTGGCGGCGGGTCCGCGCGAGGCGGTGCCCGCGGTCCACCTGCGCAGCGTGCAGAGTGGTGGGGCGCGGCGGTTCTGGACCGCGGTGCCGCACCTCGGCGACAGCGGTGCCTACGACCGCCACTTCGTCGCCGAAACCGACAACGATGGTCTGACCGCGCTGCGCTTTGGCGATGACGCGCATGGCCGCGCGCCGCGCAATGTCGAGGAGGTCACCGCCTTCTACCGGGTGGGCAGCGGGCGGCGGGGCAATCTCTCGGCGGGCGCGCTGGTGCACGCGGTGGCGCCCGACCTGTCGTTCTGGGCCGATCCCGGCGCGCCCGTGGGGCCGCTGTCGCTCGATCCCGGCGATCCAGACGCGGATGTCGCTTTCGCCGAGATTGCCCGCGTGCGCCAGCCGTTGCCGGCCGAGGGCGGAACGGACCCTGAGACCATCGCGGCGGTGCGGGCGCTCGCCGCCGAGGAAATCAAGGCAATCCAGTTCCGCGCGGTGACGCCGGAGGACTGGCAGGTCATGGCGCTGCGCGACCCCAGCGTGGCCGCCGCCAAAGCGCGCTTCCGCTGGGTCGGCAGCTGGCATTGCGTCTTCGTCGCGTTGCATCCGCGCGACCCGGCCAACCTCGTTCGGCTGCCCGGCGGCGGCGTGCGGCTCGGGGATGACTACGCCGCGACGATGCGCGCCTACCTGCGACGCTTCAAGCTGGCGGGCAGCGATCTCGCGCTGCGCGCCGCGCAATACGTCCCGCTCGAGATCGACATCCGCCTCTGCATCGCGCCCGGCCACTATCGCGGTCAGGTGCTGCAGGCGGTGGCGGAGGCGCTGTCGAGCCGCGAGCTGCCGGGGGGCAAGAAGGGCTTCTTCTTCCTGCCCGATCTGGATTTCGGGCAGGACATCCACCTGTCGCGCCTCTACGCCGCGGTCGAGGCCGTGGGCGGGGTCGAAAGCGCCGAGGTGACGCTGTTCAAACGCTACTGGGACGTCGCGGGCGACGAGCTCGAGCGCGGGCGCATTGCGCTCGGCGACTTCGAGATCGCGCGGCTCGACAACGACCCGAACTTTCCCGAGAACGGCGTGCTGCGCCTCTCTGCCGTCGGAGGGGCCTGAGCCATGGCACCGCTGTCCCCCCTCGGTGATCCGCGCTTCTGCAACTGCTGCACCCCGGGTGTTGCCCCGGCTCCTGCCGACATCCGCAACCGACCGGGGCTGGCGCAGATCGCCTATCGGCTGGGCACCTTCGGCAGCTTCCGGCAGGCAATGCTGGGCGAGATCCACAGGCACGCCGAACTCTCCGGTCTTGCCACCCGCGAAAGCGACGACCACGCGGTCACGCTGATCGAGCTTTTCGCCGCGCTCGGCGATGTGCTGACCTTCTACAACGAGCGCATCGCCAACGAGATGTACCTGGTCCAGGCGGTGCATAAAGCCTCGGTCGAGCATCTCGTCGGGCTTGTCGGCTACGTGCCGCGCCCGGCGCTCTCGGCCATGGGAGCGCTGAGTTTCGAGATCGAGGAGGGCAAGAGCACCCGGCTCCGGGCCGGCCTCAAGGTGATGAGCATCCCCGGTCCCGACGAGACCGCGCAGGTCTTCGAAACGCTGGAGGAGATACGGGCCAACGGGCGGTTGAATGCTGCCCCGGCCTTTGCGCCTTTCCTGAGGATCAACCCCTTGGCCGAGGGTCGGACAACTGCCCCGGTGACCGACACGGCGGGATTGATCGCAGGCAGTCGCTTCGTGCTCTTCGGGCGCAACCTGATCGAAGAGAAGACGGTGCGCGCCCTTGCTTCGGATGCAGGCGGCACCCGGCTCAGCTGGACGCCCGCGGTGCAGGCCCCGGATCTGAACGTGGGGCACATCCGCGCTGCGCCGGCGCTGCGGCGGCTGCGGCTCTTCGGGCACAACGCTCCGGCGACGCATAATGTCTACGATCCCGCCGCGCTGCCGCAGAACCGTTGGCACAGTGAGACCATAGACGGGGCCATCGCATCAAGCGCGGCGGACTACCCGCTGGACAGCCGGATCGGCGATCTGGACGTCGGGGCGCACCTTCTGCTGGATGCCGGCCCGGGTGCCGAGCCACGCCTGCGCACCGCCCGCGTCACCGCCACCGAGGACCGCGCGGCGAGCCTCGGGCCCCTCAGCGACAGCGTAACCCATGTGGCGGTGCGCGAGACGGTGCAGGGGCGGCCGACCATGGTGGCGCTGCCCGGGGGCGATCCGGCGGTGCTGGTGCGTACCGGGGGCGGCCACCCGGCGGGCTTTGACGATCCGGACGTGCCGGGTCAGCCGCTCTACGTACAGGGATCGCCGCCGCTCTTCGTTTCCTCGGAGGTGACCGCTGTGAGCACCGCCGCCGGGCGCTTTGACATGTTCGTGCGTGATGCTGCCATGCGGCTGCGCCAGCGCAGCTGGACCGGCGGCGGCTGGGACGCCTGGCTCGACCTCGGAGGCGCGTTGACCTCCAACCCGGTTCCAGTGGCCACGGCCGGAGGCGATGTCCGGGTTTTCGTGCGCGGTCCCGCGACGGGCCTCTGGGTGTTCGACGCCACCGGCGCGCCGCAGCCGCCGCAGCCGCTTGGTGGCATCCTGGCCTCGCCGCCTGCCGCGATCTCGCCGGACGGGATCGGCATCGCGGTCTTTGCGCGCGGGATCGACGATGCGCTCTGGTGGCGGCGGTTTGACGGGCTCTCGTGGCAGGACTGGCAGAGCCTCGGCGGGCAGATCGACGGGACGCCGGCGGTTGCGGCAAGCGGCGCGGGGCGGCTCGATGTCTTCGCGCGGGGGCTGAGCGGCGGCCTCCAGCACTTCCGCCAGGGCCCCGGCGGCTGGGAGCCGGTGCGCGATCTCGGCGGCGATGCGGTGGGTGAACCCGCCGCGCTCGGCGGCGCGCCGGACTGGGCGGCGGTCATCGTGCGGCAGCGCGACGGCACGCTCGCCTTCCTGACCCGGATTGGTGAGACTTGGGGCAACTGGATCGGTCAGGGCGGCACGTTGGCCTCCGATCCCTCGGCGGTGCTGGTCCCCGGCGGCGCCTATGTGGCCGCGCGGCATACCGATGACACGGTGTTCACCACCCGGCTTTCTTTTACCCAGCCCGCCTGGGTGCGCCATGGCGGCAACTTCGGCTTCATCCCCGACCGGCGCGAGACGCGGCTTTTCGAGATCGGCGGCACGGACATCGACTTTCGCGCCTTCGACTATCCCGAGAGGGCCGAGGGCGCCTGGCTCGCCCTGCCGCTGGAGCCCGGCGAGGACGCTGCCGACCCCGAGGCGCTGGGGGCGCTCGGCAAGGGGCGCAAGATCATCGTTGCGGGGCCGGAGCTTGTGCACCGGGCGCGCGTGACAGCCACCTTCGCGGTGCCTTCGCAGCCGGGCGGGCGGGTCGATCACCTTGCGGTCGGGATCGACCCGCCGCTGCCGCGGGTCTCTGGCGCGCTCAGTCTGCACGGCAATGTCGCCGACGCGAGCCATGGCGAGACCCAGCGCGAGGACGCCCTGGGCAACGGCGATGCCGCGCTGCCCTTCCAGCACTTCGGAGTGCCTCCGGGCCAGATCACCCACCTGCCGACAGCCACCGGCACGCGCCCAGTGCCGCAGGTGACGCTGCGGGTCGATGGCGTAGAATGGCGGGAGGTGGCGAGCCTCTACGGTCGTGACCCGAAGGAGCGCGCCTTCACCCTGCGCCTTGCCGACGAGGAGCCGCCGGTGCTCTCGGGCGGCGACGGCCTGCGCGCCGGGGCGCGCTTCCCGACGGGCGCGCTGAACCTGCGGCTGACCCGGCGGCTCGGGGCCGGGCTTTCGGGCAACCTCCGGCCCGGGCAGTTGGCGATCCCGCTCGAGAAACCGGTGGGGATGAAGGCGGTTCAGAACCCGCTCGCGACCTCGGGCGGGGCGCCGGGCGAGACAGCGGATGACGCCCGCCATGCGGCGCCCGACGGGGTGCGTACCTTTGGACGGATCGTCTCGCTGCAGGATTTCGCGGCGCTGGCCACGGCCTCGGGGCTGGCCGCGCGCGCCTATGTCACCTGGGTCTGGAATCGCATGCAGCGCACCGCGCATCTGACCGTCGCAGGCGCCGGAGGCGTCGCGCTCGCGCCCGAGAGCCTGACCCTGCTGCACGACCAGCTGACCGCCAGCCGCGACCCAAACCGGCCGTTGATGCTGGCCAACATGGTGCGGGTGCCCATTGTGCTGCGCGCCAAGCTGCTGCGCGATCCTGCCTTTGACGCGGACAGCGTGGCCGAGGCGGCACGCGCCGCGATCGTTGCCGCCTTCGGCTTCGATGTGGTGGGTATCGGACGGCCCGTGCACCTGTCGGATGCCTACGCGGTGCTCCAGGGGGTGGCCGGGGTGAGCGCGGTCGACATCGACCTGCTGCACCTCAAGGACCATGCCGAGCTGACCGCCGCCGAGCGCGCCGTGCGGTCGGTCAGCGCCGATCCGGTGCAGGTGCACATCCGGCTCTACCCGGCGCGCCCGAGGCCGGATGACCCGGCTCAGATCGACCGCTACCAGAGCGCCGCCTACCTGCCCGGACCGCCGCCGCCGGTGCTGCCCGCCGAGCAGGCCTATCTCGCCGATCCGGCCACCGACCTGACCCTGACCGTCGTGGAGGCGCTGTGATGGAGGCCTTTTCCACCGCTCCCGAGCACAAGCTCTTCAACCTGCTCCCGGCGATCCTGCGCGAGCGCGACGCCGCCGAGGGCTACCCGCTGCGGGCGCTGCTCGACATCATGGAGGTGCAGGCCGACGCGCTGGAGGCTGACATCGAGCAGCTGGGCCGCAACGCCTTTGTCGAGACCTGCGAGCCCTGGGCCATTCCCTACATCGGCGCTCTGGTGGGCACGACGCTGCTGGCAGGCGACAACCGCGTGCAGGACGCAGCGAGCGCCGAGGCGCTGTTTCCCGAGCTCGAGGGCCCGTCCTTCGTGCCGCCGGTGGGGCTGCGGAGCCGCAGCGACACGCTCAAGACCGTCTACTACCGGCGGCGCAAGTCGGTGCTGCCGATGCTCGAGGAACTGGCGCGCGACGTCACCGGATGGGCGGCGCATGCGGTGGAATTCTTCGAGCTGCTGGTGTGGTCGCAATGGGTCCGGAACCGCCTGCGGATGCACGCGGTGGCCACGCCGGACCTCCGGTCGCCCGAAGCGATGGACCGAATCGGCGGTGCCTTCGATGCGACCTGCCGCAGCGTCGACGTGCGGCCCCCGGGGCAGTTCGAGGGCTGGGAGAACATTCCCAACATCGGTTTCTTCCTGTGGCGGCTGCGGGCGCTGGAGCTGCCGGGGATCACCGCGCGGCGTCTCGGCGAGGATGGGGACTTCCGCTATCACATCTCGCCGCTCGGCAACGACGCGCCGCTCTTCTCCCGCCTGCGCCGCGAGGGCGACGAGGCGGGGCTGGCGACCGAGCTGCACGTGCCGCAGGCGATCCGCCCGGCGAAGTTCTTTGGCGACCTCTCGGCATACCTGTCGCTCAGCGCACCCCGCCCGGGGTTCACCGCCTTCTATGGCGCGCCCGCCGGCATGGGCGCGTTGCCGCCCGCGCCCGAGGCGAGCCTCTTCATCACCGTCGACGGGGTCGAGGTGCCGCCCGACGACATCCGCTGCCGCAACCTCGACGGCTGGAGCCAGCCAGGGCCGAACCAGGTCGCCGTGGACGTGCGCAGCGGGCGGATGACGCTGGGGGCCGGTCGGCTGCCCGCCGGGCAGGTGCAGGTCTGGTACCACCAGGGCTGGCCCGGCGAGACCGGCGGCGGCACCTACGCGCGCACCGCCTGGCTGACCGGAGAGACCGTGCCCGCGGCACGGCTGACCGTGGACAACAGCGGCGATCCGGGAAGCTTTGCGACCCTCGGCGCTGCGCTGGCCGCCTGGACGGCCGGGGGGCGCGCAGACACCGTGATCCGCATCGCCACCAACGACACCTACGCCGAGAACATTTCGCTCAACATTGCCGGTGCCGCCGGGCGGTTCCTGACGCTCGAGGCCGAGGACGGCTTCCGCCCGCACCTCAGGCCCGACGCCCCGATCCGGGTGCAGGGGGTCAATCCCGACTTCTCGGTCACCTTTGGCGGGCTGCTGATCGAGGGCAGGGTGGATATCCCCGGCTCGCTCGGACGGCTGGCGCTGGTGCACAGCACGCTTGTCCCCGGCAGCAGTATCGCGCTGCCCGATCCGGACGAGGCGCTGCCGCCGCCCGCGCCGGTGCCGCCGTCGATCCGCGCCGCGGCGCAGTCGGGCGGAGAGCCCGCGAACACCGAGCTGCGGATCGAGATGGCCTTCTCGATCACCGGCCAGATCCGCGTGCCCGAAACCTCGGAAGGTATCTTCGCGCTGGATTGCGCGATCGACGGGCTCGGAGGTGCAGCAATCCGCGGACTTGGCGTGGCACCGACCAGCCCGGGCCCGGCGGTGCATCTGGAACGTACGACACTGCGCGGCCCGGTTTTCGTGCGGCAGATCGACATGGCGACCGAGGTGATCTTCGATGGCGAGGTGATTGCCGAACGGGTGCAGACCGGCTGCGTGCGGTTCTCTTATGTCGCACCGGGCTCGCAGACCCCCCGCCGCTACCGCTGCCAGCCGGGCCTTGCCGAGCGGGCCGAGATCGCGCGCATCGAAGCCGCCACTGGTGTCCCGCTGACCGATGCCGAGCGTGACGCTCTGCGCGCGCGGGTCAGGCTGCGCCTGCGTCCCGAATACACCAGCGAAGCCTACGGCACCCCGGCCTGGCTGCAGCTGTCGCTGAACGGCCCCGACGAGATCGCCACTGGCGCCGAGGACGGCTCGGAAATGGGCGTCTGGTGTCATCTCAAGCAGCCGCAACGCGAGGCCAACCTGCGCCGCCGGCTGGAGGAATATCTACCCTTCGGGCTCGACCCCGGAGTGATCTACGCAAACTGACGCGCCCGCGTCCGCCTGCGGTGAAAGGAGGCGACCATGAGCGGAGACTATTCGCGATTTACCCACGATGAGCTGCGCCGCTACTCGGCGGTGCTGATGCAGCAGGGCCGGGTGCTGCTCGATGCCGACTGGAACGAGCTGGTCGACATCCTTTCGGAGCGGATCGGCAAGCTCTCCATCGACGCGCTCGGCAATCCCGGGCTGCCGCTGCTGACCAACCCCGATGCCTTTCTGGTGACCCACGTGGCGGGCCCGCCCGAGGACCTGTCGCTGACCCCGGGGCGGATCTACGTCGATGCGCTGATGGCCGAGATCTTCGAGGGCGAGACGGTGACCTACCTCGGCCAGCCCTTCCTGCCCGACCCGCCGCCGCTGGTGGCCGGAGAGGCGGCGGTCTACCTCGAGGTCTACGAGGAGGAACTGACCTGGGTCGAGGCGCCGCTGCTCGACCCGGCGCTCGGCGGCGTCGACACGACCACCCGCCGGCGCACGGTCTTCCAGCTGCATGTCGATGCGGTCGAACAGGCCGAATGCGGTCTCGACGTGGGACCCGCGCCTTCGGCGGGCAGGCTTACCACCCGCGCCGTCGCCCCGCCCGCGCCGGACGATCCCTGCCTGCTGCCGCCCACTTCGGGCTATCGCGGGCTCGAGAACCGGCTCTACCGCGTCGAGGTGCATGAGGGCGGCGCGCTCGGCACCGCGCGCTTCAAGTGGTCGCGAGATAACGGATCAATTGTCTCGCCGGTGCTCTCGATCACCCCCGGCGCTGCCGACACGGTGCTCGAGGTGCTGCGCATTGGCCGCGATCCGGTGTTGCGCTTCGTGGCCGGTGACTGGGTGACGGTGACCGACGATCACCGCGAATGGATGGACGAGCCCGGCGAGATGGCGCAGGTGATCGACATCAACGAGGCCAATGGCACCGTCACGCTGGACCGGGTGCTGCCGACGGGTGGGGGCCGCGCCTTCGGCAACACCGGCGAGCAGCTCGCCGAGCGGCACACGCGAATCCAGAAGTGGGACCAGACCGCCGCGAGCAACGCCATCGACGGAGACGGGCTGATCGACACGCAGGCCGGGCCGGTGCCGCTCGGCGACGGGATCGAGCTGTCGTTCTCGACCGATCCGGCGGGCGGCGACTTCCGCCGAGGTGATTACTGGTGCTTCTGGGCGCGCACGGCCACCGCCAGCATCGAAGAACTGACCGACGCCCCGCCGCGCGGCATCGAACGGCATTACGTGCAGCTTGCGGCGGCCAGCGGGCTGGGCGGGCCCAATGCGGTACTTACCGATTGCCGCCCGCAGCCCGATCCGGCGGGCGAGGGCTGCTGCACCTTCGTCGTGCGCCCGGGCGAGAGTATTCAGGCGGCGATCGACGCGCTGCCCCCGGAGGGCGGCTGCATCTGCATCAAGGCGGGGGTCCACCCGGTGCCCGCCACGCTGGAGCTGGACCGGGCGAATGTGCACATGCATGGCGAAAGCCCGGGCGCGATCCTGCAGGGCGCGGCGCCGCTGCTGCGCCTGGGGACCTCGGCGCAGGGGGTGTGCATCGAGATGCTGGACTTCCTCGCGCGGGTTCCGGAGCAGGGCGCGGTGCCGATCATCGCAAGCGGCGGATCGGACGACATCAGCATCAGCAATTGCCGCATAGCCCCCTTCCCGGGCACCTCCGGCGGCGTGGCCATCCAACTGGTCCGTACCGACCGGGCAAGGATCAGCGGCAATGCGATCTTCAACACCGACTTCGGGGTGACGGTGCTCGGCCTGTCGAGCCTGCCCGAGATCGACGGCAATGCCATGGTCTTCGGCCTCGGCCTGCAGGAGATCCCGGCGGCCACGGGCGTGTGGGTCTCCAGCAACCCCTCGGGGGTGCATCTGCGAAACAACGTGATCCTCGGTGCGCATCAGGGCATCGTGATCAACGACCAGCCCTTCGATACGCCGCGCTCCTCCTCCTCGGCCTCGATGATCCACGACAACGCGATCCTCACTGGATTCCGCGCGGGCGAGGGCAACAACCGGGCACGCGGCATCGACGCCGCCTCGGAGTTCACCACCATCCGCGGCAACATGGTCGCGGTGGCGGCACCCATCGGGCAGGGCATCCGCACCTGCGGCACCGGCAGCACGGTGACCGACAACAAGATCACCGCGCTTGCCCGTGGCGAGCAGCCCGCAATCGGCCTGCAGATCGGCTACGAGGGAGAGGAAGCGCTGCCGAGCACCGGCATCACCGCCCGCGGCAACCAGATCGCGGGGCTGCTGACCGGCATCCTGCTGACCCGCACCGGCGGGGCCACGGTGGCCGGGAACCAGGTTGTCACCGACGACGCCATTCCCACCTTCGGTGTGCTCTCGCTGCAGTCCCCGGCCCAACGGATCGAGGACAACCGAATCGCCGGGGCCTTCGCCGGCCTTGCCAGCAGCGGCGGGCGCGACAGCCTCATTGACGGCAACGACGTGATCGGCGGGGCGCTCGGCCTGATGGTCGCCGAGGACAGCCGGGTCAGCGCCTGCGGCAACCGGCTCGCAGGCTGCCGGGGCGGCGGGGCCGTCGGGCTGCAATTGCTCGGGCGCAGCACCTTCAGCCGCAACCGGATCACCAACGCCGGATCGGGGCAGGCGCTGTCGCTGGGGCTGGGTGGCTATCTGGTGCTGGGCGAATGGGTTGTCGACGACAACGAGATCACCGACACCGGCGAGCCCCTGGATGGCGCGGGCACCTCTGCGGCGGCCTGGGGCATCTTCGGCGATCTGATCCTCGAGGCGCGGGTGCAGAGCAACCTTGTCACCTATTCCAACGCGCTCGGCCGCGACGCCGCGCGCGAGGACCGGGCGCTGCTGATGCGCGGCCTGCTCGAATTCCGGATCGCGCTTGGCGCGCAGGAGATCGTGCTGGGATTCCCGGCGCAGATCCTCGACAACAAGTTCATCGGCACCGGGGCGAGCGCGCTGGTGGAACTGCGCCAGCTTTCCGTGCAGGACAATATTCGCCTGCGCTTCGAGCGGGTCTTCTTCAGCAACAACTACTGCATGCATGTCTCGGGCCCGCGCGACGACTCCCACGCCACGGTGGTGCTCGTCGGGCGCGCCTGCAGCGTCATGGGCAACCAGGTGAAGGCCACCGTGCCCGGCTACTTCTCCTTCGACTTCAACGGCATGCGCGGCCCCTTCGTGGGCAATGTCACGAGCGGCACCGCGCTATCCTACAACCCCGTCCCGCCGGCTCCGGACGGCGACCTCAACTTCCTACTCTAAAGCGGGAGAGCAGACATGGACCTCGACAAGGAAATCGCCCGGCAGATCGACCGGATCAACGGGCTGGAGCGCGACATTCTCACCCGCAAGGCCAGCGCCGCGGACGCCAAGCTGCCCGCCGAGATGCGGCGCGCCCGGGCCGGCACCCTCCGTAAGGCCATCGCCGACCTGCGCAAGCGGCGCGAGGAGGTGACCGCCCGCTTCGACAAGGAGATCGCCGGCTACGAGGCAGAGCTGAAGGCGCTGGAGACCGGGCCGGACGTGGACATCGGCGGGCTTCGCGGCGGCGGAACCGGGGGTGGCGGCATTCGCGGAGGAGACCTCCGACGCGCCGCCGCGGACACGGATGAGGGTGCGTCGGGCTCTCAGACCAGAAAACCCCGCAAGAAGTGAGTGCGCCCCGACCGGGCTTTCGGCGGGCATCCCCGGGTGCGCCGCCCGCTTCCGCGTGATCCCCGGCGTCTGACCCCAGACGATCTCCTTCGCGCGCGCAGGACTGGTGTTCCTGCGCGCAAAAGTGCTATGGGCGCCACTTCTGGCGCTGCGCTGCCTTGCGCCAAGGCCCCATGCCAATCAGAATTTGCCCGAAGACAGCGGCACGAGACGCGGAGTTGAGATGGAAAGCCACTTGAAATCAGGGTCTTCCGATGTTTCGAAGCCCGCCCGCCTGTCCGTTGCGCCGATGATGGACTGGACCGACCGGCACTGCCGCTACCTGCACCGCGTCCTGTCGCGGCAGACGCTGCTCTATACAGAGATGGTGACCTCTCCGGCGCTGGTGCGCGGCGGCGCGCTGCATCTTCTGAAGCACGATCCCTCTGAGCATCCGGTGGCGCTGCAGCTTGGCGGGTCGGAGCCGGTGGAACTGGCGCAGGCCGCGAAGCTCGGGGCCGAGGCGGGCTACGACGAGATCAACCTCAACTGCGGATGCCCCTCGGACCGGGTGCAGTCGGGCACCTTCGGCGCGGTGCTGATGAAGCATCCGCAGCTGGTTGCAGACTGCGTCGTCGCGATGCGCGAGGCCGTGGATGTCGAGGTGACGGTGAAATGCCGCATCGGCGTCGACGAGCAGGAGCCGCGCGAGGTGCTGCCGGAGTTCCTTGAAAAAATCGCCGCGGCGGGGTGCGAGCGGGTGACCATCCACGCCCGCAAGGCCTGGCTGCAGGGGCTCAGCCCCAAGGAGAACCGCGACATCCCGCCGCTCGACTACGAGCTGGTGCACGAGATGAAGGCGGCCTTCCCGCAGCTGCATGTGTCGATCAACGGCGGGGTTCAGAGTCTGGACGAGGCCGAGGCGCACCTGGCGCGCGGGCTCGACGGGGTGATGATCGGGCGCTCGGCCTATCACACTCCGTGGGATGTGCTGGCCGAGGCGGATGCGCGGATCTACGGAAGCGACCGCGAGACGGTGTCACCCGATGAGGCGGTCGCCGCCATGGTGCCCTATATCGAGCGCCACATCGCCGAAGGCGGCCGTCTGCATCAGGTGACCCGCCACATGCTAGGGCTCTTTGCGGGCCGTCCGGGCGCGCGGAAATGGCGGCAGGTGCTGTCGGAGAAAGCCTCGCGCGACGGGGCGGGCACCGAGGTGCTGGACGAGGCGCTTGGGCGGATGCGCGAGGCGGCCTGAGCCCGCCTCAGCCGCCGCGATTGATCCGCCCTGCGCGCCCGCCGCGGCGCTGGCGCAGCAGCGCCTTGCGCTCTGGTAGGGTTTCCATGATGGTCCGGCGCTCTTCGGGCGTGTAGCCGGACCAGCCGGCGATCTCGTCCAGGGTGCGCAGGCAGCCGGTGCAGAGCCCGCTCTCGCGGTGCACCACGCAGATATTCACGCAAGGAGTTTCGATCGGGGCGCTCATCAACCGGCCCGCAGGTGCCGCAGCCGGTCGAGCGCGCCTTGCAGGATGAAGCTCGCGGCCACGTGGTCGATCAGCTCTGCGCGCTTCTTGCGCGAGGTGTCGGCCTCGAGCAGCGCGCGCTCGGCGGCGACGGTCGACAAGCGCTCGTCCCAGAAACCGATCGGCCCGTCCCAGAGGTTCGACAGGTTGCGGGCGAAGGCGCGGGTGGATTGCGCGCGCGGCCCCTCGGAGCCGTCCATGTTGCGCGGCAGTCCGAGGATGATCCCGCCGACCTCGCGATCCTTGACGATCTTCAGCAAGGCCTCGGCATCGAGGGTGAATTTCTTGCGCTTGATGGTCTCGATCGGCGTCGCTACCGAGAGCAGCCGGTCCGAGAGCGCCACGCCGATGGTCTTGGTGCCGAGGTCGAGCCCGGCGATGGCGCGCATCGGCGGCAGGGCGGCGGCGAAATCGGTGATGTCTTCGTGGATCATCGGATTGGTCCTCTGGGCTGCTGCGCCGTCCCTAGCGCAGGCGCGGGCGCGAGGGAAGGGCGCGGCGCTGCGCCGCCATCGCGGCTTGCACCGCTGGCGCATTCATGGCGACGCGTCGGCCAGGTCACCCCCTGCGTATTTGCAAAGAGAAGAAGCGCCGGGCGATCGCGAGGCGCGCGCCGCCCGGCGGCGCTTCAGTCGGTGGCGAGCCCGGCGCGGGCGGCGCCTTCGCGGACGGTGGCCAGCGCCTCGGGACGGGTGGCGAAGACCTGCTGCGCCTCGGTCCAGATCGCCGCGGCGCGGTCGGTCTGGCCGAGCACCCCGAGCGCGGTCAGCAACCGGGCCCATTCGTCGGGGCTGCCTCCCTGGCTCGCGAGCCGCTCGGAGAGGTTGTCGACCATGCCCTGGATCATCGCCTGACGGTCCTCGTCGGACATCTCGGAGGCGGCTTCGACATCGGCGCTGCTCGGACCCGGCAGGGCCATCTGTCCGTCGCCCGCGGGCGCTGCGCTGGCGATCTGCGGCAGGGTGTAGTCGTTCACCCCGGCGCGGCGCGCAAGTTCGGGAAGCTGGTCGGCGATGGCGGGAATCCAGGGGTCGCCCGCCGCGCTGTCGCGCAGCAGGGTGTCCCAGATCCGGAAGGCGGAGTCGGGCCGGCCGGTCTGCGCCATCATCAGCCCGCCGTAGTAGCGCGCGACACCGTTGTGCGGATCGCGCTGCATCACCTCGTCGAGCACGGCCTCGGCCTCGGGCGAGACATAGCCACCGGCAGCGAGCACCAGCATGTCGGCGAGATCGGCGTAATCGGAGGCGGTGGCCCCGGCGCCGCGCAGCTCGATCACCCGGCGCTGCGCCGCATAGGCGGCGCGGAAGTTGCCGAGCGCCGCCTCGGACCGCGCGAGCAGCGCCTGTCCCTGCAGATCGTCCGGGCGGGTCTCGACGGCAGCGCGCAGCTTGGTGACGAGCTGGGTGTATTCCTCGGGGGCGTCCGCCGGCGGTGTCTCGGGTATGGCGGCCTCGGCCTCGGCCTGGGCGGGGCGGGTGCTGCGCAGCTCCTCTGCCGCCTCGATACGGGTGCCGAGCGAGAGATCGCCGTAGCCCGGGGCGCCGAGCTGCAGGTAGAGCGTGTAGCTGCCGCCGAGCAGCACCAGCAGCACCAGTGCGGCGGCGGCGCGGCGCGGCCCCTTGCCCGAAACCGTGGTGCCGCCCTGATGCGCGCGGCTGTCGGCGGCAAGGATGCGGCGCGAAACCTCGGTCCGCAACCGCTCGGCCTCGGCCGCGCCGATAGTGCCGCGGGCACGGTCGCGGTCGATCTCGGAGAGCTGGTCGCGATAGACCTTGAGGTCGGAGGACTCGGCCCCGGCAATCTCGGCACGGCCCCGCAGCAGCGCCAGAAGCAGCGGCGCGGAGACGGCCAGCACGGCCAGCACGGTCACGATCCAGAATGTTGTCATAAAAACTCTCCCGTTCTTGCCATTGTGTAGCCGGGAGGGGCGCGGGACAAAAGGGTGAAGCGGCGCGGCATTTGGCCCCCTCGCAGGGCCGTGATCCGCCGCAGGGGCGGCGGGCCCGGCGGGATTTCTGCCGATCAGGCAGGATGTTGGCGGGGGGATGGTTGCAGCGCGCTTCGGCTCGTGCAGGTATCGGGTTACCCTAGGGGATCACAACAGCGGATTCGAACACCATGAAACGCTATTCGGTTTTTGCCATCGCCCGCGAGGCGGCACGCTATCACACTGGCTGGGCGCGTGCCTGGCGCAAACCCGAGCCCAAGCGGCGCTACCAGGTGGTGATCATCGGCGCAGGCGGCCACGGGCTTGCCACCGCCTATTACCTCGGCAAGAATTTCGGCATCAAAGATGTGGCGATCCTCGAGAAGGGCTGGCTCGGCGGCGGCAACACCGGGCGCAACACCACGATCATCCGCTCGAACTACCTGCAGGACCCGTCTGCGGCGATCTACGAGAAGGCGCGGTCTCTCTACGAGGGCCTGAGCCAGGACCTGAATTACAACGTCATGTTCTCTCCCCGCGGCGTGCTGATGCTGGCGCAGACCGAGCACGAGCTGCGCGGCTACCAGCGCACGGTCCATGCCAACCGCCTGCAGGGCATCGAGACCGAGATGATCGGCCCGCGCGAGGTCAAGCGGCTCTGCCCGATCATGAACATCGACGGGCCGCGCTACCCGGTGCTGGGCGCGCTCTGGCAGGCGCGCGGCGGCACGGCGCGGCATGATGCCGTGGCCTGGGGCTACGCGCGGGCCTGTTCGGACATGGGCATGGACATCATCCAGACCTGCGAGGTCACCGGCATCCGCTCCGCGGGCGGCAGGGTGACCGGGGTCAGCACCACGAAGGGCGAGATCGACTGCGACACGCTCGGTATCGTCGTGGCCGGCCATTCTGGTGTGCTGGCGGAAAAGGCGGGCTTCCGTCTGCCGATCGAATCCGTCGCGCTGCAGGCGCTGGTGTCCGAGCCGATCAAGCCCTGCATGGACGTGGTGGTCATGGCCAACACCGTGCACGGCTACATGAGCCAGTCCGACAAGGGCGAGATGGTGATCGGCGGCGGCACCGACGGTTTCGTCAACTACACCCAGCGCGGCTCCTTCCAGCACATCGAGGAGACGGTACGGGCGCTGACCGAGACCTTTCCGATGATCTCGCGGCTCAAGATGCTGCGGCAATGGGGCGGCATCGTCGATGTGACCGGCGACCGTTCGCCGATCCTGTCGAAGACGCCGCTGGAGAACTGCTTCGTCAACTGCGGCTGGGGCACCGGCGGCTTCAAGGCAATCCCCGGCTCCGGCTGGGGCTTTGCCGAGTTGATGGCCAAGGGCCATTCGCCGCTCACCGCCGAGTTCGGGCTCGAGCGGTTCCGCGAGGGCCGCTTCATCGACGAAAGCGTCGCGGCGGGGGTGGCACATTGACCGCGCGCATCCCCCGAGCCGGCCGTTTAGTGTCGGGTGGTGCCGCGGTGCAGGGTCACCGGCAACGGGCCGGCCAGTTCCATCAGCCCGGCGTGGGCGCCATGGCCGTCATTGCAGGGCGGGCGCCAGCTCTGGATGAACTCCTGCGCGACCGCCTCCCGGTCCTCGGGGCGCGACAGGGCGACGGCGCCGATGGTGTCGAAGCCGAGCGCCTCGGCGCGGGCCCATGCGCCTCCGGGCAGCTTGTCGCGCTCCAGCTGCGCACCGAGCGCGCAGGTCGCGCCGACATAGAGGATCTGCGCCTGCACGGCGCGCCCCTCGGGCAGGCGCAGCAGCATGTAGACGGCGCCTTCCTCCGCAAGCTCGGTGTCGGCGGTGAACAGCTCCACCGGGTAGCGCCGTCCGCGATGGCTGGTCAGGGTCAGGGTCAGAAGTCTGCTCATTGGGCCTCCTTGTTATGCCGGGTCCTGTCGGAAATCGTGGCGCCGGGATTTGGGCCGGGGTTTCTCGGCGTTTCGGAAAAGATAGGTCCGGACCGGGGCCATCCATTGACCTGCGTTCGGCGAGGGGTGAATTTCCCGTGTAATCCTCGCCCTTGCCGGGAAATGAGGCGCATTGCGCGGGATCCTGCTCTATCCATGGGCGGAAAATGGAGCATCGCAGCACCGTCGCGGAACGCCGGGTCGGCGGGGCGCGTTTTCTCCCCAGTTCCGAAATGCACTGGAGGAGACCCATGTCCGATTACACCACCGACACCCGCCCGCCGCGCGAGCCGCTTCGCGACCCCCAACCCGTGCGCGCCAACACGACGACAACCACCACCACCACGAAGAGCGGTGCCGGTGCCGGCATGGCCTTCATCCTCGGCATCGTCGTTGTCGTGCTTGCCGTGCTGGCTTGGGCCGTCTTCGGCGGCGGCGACACCGAGACCGCTCCGGCGGCCGATGACGTCAACGTCACGATTCAGGATGAAAGCGCCCCTGCCGCGACCGCCCCTGAAGCGACCGCCCCCGCCGACACCGCACCGGCAGAGCAGACCGCTCCTGTCGAGACCGCACCGGAAGCCGCTCCCGAGGCAGCCCCGGCTGATGGCGCTGCAACCGGCGAGACCACTGGCGAGACGACCGGCGGCAACTGATCCGCGCCTCGGCGCACTCAAGCCTTCTGCAAGGCCCGGCCCCGCTCTGGCGGCCGGGCCTTTTGCGTGGCGTGCCGCCATGCGCTCAATTTCCCCCATTCGAAACGGAGAGGCCCCATGCTGATCCTCACCTGTCCCTGCTGCGGCATCGACGCCGCCGAGATCGAGCTTGCCCCGGGGGGCGAGGCCCATCTGAAACGCTTCGGTCCGGGCAGCGGCGACGCCGAGTTCGAGAACTACCTGTTCAACCGTCACGCCGCGAAGGGTCCGGTGCTGGAGCGCTGGCGCCACGCCTATGGCTGCGGCAAGTGGTTCCTCGCGGCGCGCGACAGCGTGACCATGGAGGTCTACGGCACCTACAGCGCGCGCCTGCCCGAACCGCCCGAGGAGGTGCTCGCCCGCATCCATGCGCGCCATCCGGGCTGGGAGGTTCCCGCATGAGCCTTCTTCTCTTTGCAAATACGCCCGCGCGGGTCTCCGCCACCGCATGCTCCGCCGGGGTCCGGAACACGAGGTCCAGCAGATGAGTACGCGACTGGCCAGCGGCGGCCGTTTCCTCGACCGCTCGAACAAGATCCGCTTCACTTTCGATGGCGTCTCGATGAGCGCCCATCCCGGCGACACGCTCGCCTCGGCGTTGCTCGCCAACGACCGTCTGCTGTTGGGACGCAGCTTCAAGTACCACCGCCCGCGCGGCGTCGTCGCCTCGGGGGCCGAGGAGCCGAACGCGCTGGTCGGGCTTGGCACCGGCCCGCGCTTCGAGCCGAACCAGCGCGCCACCACCACCGAGCTTTTCGACGGGCTCACCGCCGAGAGCCAGAACCGCTGGCCGAGCCTCGAGCAGGACGTCGGCGCGGTGAATGCGGCGCTCTCGCGCTTCCTGCCGGCGGGCTTCTACTACAAGACCTTCCTCTGGCCGCGCGCCTTCTGGAAGCACCTCTACGAGCCGTTCATCCGCCGCGCCGCGGGCCTCGGCAAGGCACCGCACCCGGAGAGCCGCGACTCGGACACCTACGAGCATTTCCACGCGCATGTGGACGTGCTGGTGATCGGCGGCGGTGTCGCCGGGCTGATGGCCGCGAAGGTCGCGGCGGCAAGCGGCGCTCAGGTGCTGCTGATCGAGCAGAGTGCCCATTGGGGCGGTCGTGCGCCCGTGGACGGCGGCACGATCGACGGATCGGCGCCGGAGGCCTGGATCGAGAAAACCCTGTCGGAGCTCGACGCGTTGCCCAACCTGCGCCGCGTCGCGCGCTGCATGGGCGCGGCGGTGCAGGACCACGGCTACGTGCTGGGCTACGAGCGTCTGACCGACCACGCGCCGGGCAGCATCGGCCCGCGCCACCGGCTCTGGCGCATCCGCGCGGGACAGATCGTCACCGCCACCGGCGCCATCGAGCGCCCGCTGAGCTTTGCGGGCAACGATGTGCCCGGGGTGATGCTGGCCTCGGCCATGCGCGATTACGTGGTCAACTATGGCGTGACACCGGGCCAGCGCGTCGTGCTGGTCACCAACAACGACGATGCCTATCGCACGGCGCTGGTGCTGCACGAGGCCGGAGTCGAGGTGGTGCGCGTGCTCGACGCGCGTCCCATGGGCGGCGGCAAGCTGATGGAGATGGTGCGCGAGAAGGGCATCCGTGTCGATCCCGGCCGCGCCATTGCCAAGGTCACCGGCGGCAAGCGCGTCGCCACGGTGCACAGCTGCCTTGCCGACGGCGAAGGAAACGTGCTCGAGGACATCCCCTGCGACGCGGTGGCCATGTCGGGCGGCTGGTCGCCTGTCGTGCACCTCTGGTCGCATTGCGGCGGCAAGCTCCGCTGGGACGATGCAGGGGCCTTCTTCCGCCCAGATCCCGAGCGCGCACCAACCGGTGTCGACGGGCAGCCGATGGTCATTCCGGCAGGCGCGGCGAACGGAAATATGACTCTTAGGAATGTTCTGGAAGATGCCGTAAAGGCAGGAAAAAGCGCGGCTCTTAAAGTTGGACGTGAAGTTGTCGAAATTACGGCGCCTTTCGGCGAGGAGGTTGCGGAGGCCGCGCTCATGCCGCTGTGGATCGTGCCCACCAAGGCGACACCCGACCTGCGCATGAAGGCCTTCCTCGACTACCAGAACGATGTGAAGGTTTCGGACCTGCAGCTTGCCGCCCGCGAGGGCTACGAGAGTGTCGAACATGCCAAGCGCTACACCACGCTAGGCATGGCGACGGATCAGGGTAAGCTTAGCAATATCAACGGACTGGCTGTTCTTTCTGATGCGCTGGATGAGGCCATTCCACAGGTCGGCACCACCACGTTCCGGCCGCCCTACACGCCGATCTCCTTCGGCGCGATCACCGGCGAGGCGCGGGGCGAGCTGTTCCAGCCGCTGCGCCGCACGCCGATGGATGCCTGGCATGACGCCAATGGCGCTGAGTGGGAGCCTGTGGGGCACTGGCGCAGGCCCTATTGCTACCGCCGTCCGGGCGAGACCACCGAGATGGCGGTGAACCGCGAGATCCTCGCCACCCGCCAGAGCCTCGGGCTGCTCGACGCCTCGACCCTGGGCAAGATCGTGGTGAAAGGGCCAGATGCGGGCAAGTTCCTCGACATGCTCTACACCAACATGATGAGCACGCTGCCGATCGGGAAATGCCGCTACGGGCTGATGTGCAGCGAGAACGGGTTCCTGATCGACGATGGGGTGGTGGTCCGGCTGGCGGAGGATACCTGGCTTTGCCACACCACAACCGGGGGCGCCGAACACATCCATGCCCACATGGAAGATTGGCTGCAATGTGAATGGTTTGACTGGCGAGTCTACACCGCCAACGTAACCGAGCAATACGCACAGGTGGCGGTGGTCGGCCCCGAGGCCCGCAAGCTGCTGGAAAAGCTCGGCGGCATGGACGTCTCGAAAGAGGCGCTGCCCTTCATGACTTTCGCCGAGGGCACGCTTGGCGGCTTCCCTGCGCGGGTCTACCGCATCTCCTTCTCGGGCGAGCTGAGCTACGAGGTTGCGGTTCCGGCGCATATGGGCCGGGCGTTCTGGGGCAAGCTGCTGGAACTCGGGGCCGAGTGGGACGTCACACCCTATGGCACCGAGGCGCTGCACGTGATGCGGGCCGAGAAGGGTTTCATCATGATCGGTGACGAGACCGACGGCACGGTGATCCCGCAGGACCTCAACCTCGGCTGGGCGATTTCAAAGAAGAAGGAAGACTTCCTCGGCAAGCGCGCGCAGGAACGGGTGCATATGGCCGACCCGAAGCGCTGGAAGCTGGTGGGGCTGGAGACGCCGGACGGCGGGGTGCTTCCCACGGGCGCGCTCGCCGTTGCGCCGGGCAAGAACGCCAACGGCCAGCGCAACACGCAGGGCCGGGTCACCTCCTCCTATTTCTCGCCGACGCTGGGGCACGGCATCGCCATGGCGCTGGTGCTCGACGGGCCGCAGCGCTTGGGCGAGGAACTGACGTTCACCACCGACGATTACGATCCCGCCGACGAGGCGAAAACCACGCTTACGGCGAAGATCGTGAGCCCGGTGTTCTACGATCCCGAGGGGGCCAGGAACGATGTCTGAGACCATTCAAGAGCCGGTCAGCCCGCTGATGGGCGCCGTGGCCGAGGGCGCGCTGACGGTGCGAGAGCTGGGGCCGACGGGCATGATCTCCTTGCGGGGCGACTTGTCCGACCCCGCCTTCGCCGGACCGGTGACCGCGTTGGCTGGTTGCCCGATGCCGGACATCTGGACAGTGAGCGGTACGGGAGCGCGCGCGCTGCTGTGGATGTCGCCGGACGAGCTGCTGATGCTGCTGCCCTACGGAGAGGCGCGGGAGGCCGCGCCAAGGCTTCAGGCCGAGCTCGACGGGCAGGGCCTGCATGCGCTGGTGCAGGACGTGTCGGACATGCGGGTGCGGCTGCAGCTGGAAGGGCCGCATGTGCGCGAAGCGCTGGCACGGCTGACCCCGGCGGACATGTCGCCGGCAGCCTTCCCGGCGGGGAGCCTGCGGCGCACGCGCATTGCCCAGGCAGCCGCGGCGATCCGGCTCGTCTCGGACGAGGAGGCCGAGGTTTTCTGCTTCCGTTCCGTGGCCGACTACGCCTTTCGACTGCTCGGCGGCGCCGCCAGAAATGCGCCCGATTTCGGATATTTCTGAGCGGCTTCTCATTGCACCCGGGCGCTGGCCCCCGTAGCGTCGACCTTGGTGAATGCTACGGAAAGGGTGGTTCGATGAAGGGTCTTGCACTGTCCGTAGCACTCACGCTGTCCCTCGCTCTGCCGATGGTCCCGCGGGCAGCCCTGGCCGCGGACACCGCGCCAGAGGCGTTGCGGCTGGTGGTCGGCGAGTCGACTGCGGGACAGACGCTCTCGGACAGGGCGGTGGGATACCTGTGCCAGCTGCGCGTGGCCTACAGCCAGCGCTGGGTGCCGCCGATTCTCTTCATCGCGCACGACCCGGAAACCGGCCGGGTGGTGGTCTCGGACCCGATCACGCTCTATTTCAACGGCGGGCTGCCGGTCGCGGGCAAGGTTGCCTCGGAGACCACGCAGCGGATCAGTTTTACCTGGGAGTACCCGGTGGGCACGATCGCTCGGCAGGCCCGCCCGATGCTCTATCGCGCGGGCATCGACAAGACGAGCGGCAAGGTGATCGTCACCGCGATCCCGGCCGGATTAGACACGATCTTTCAGGCAGATGGCCGTTGCGAGGCGCAGCCGATTGAGGGCAACTCCGCACAGCCCTGAGTGCAATGGTACACCAGACTTCGCTTGACCTCGCGTGTGGCAGGTCTAGGAATACTGGCAAACTCACCGACAGGCGAAAGGAAACGCATATGTCCTTTGAACTTCCCGATCTTCCCTATGCTCACGATGCACTCGCATCCAAGGGCATGTCCAAGGAAACGCTGGAGTATCACCACGACCTGCACCACAACGCCTATGTCACCACGCTGAACAAGCTGGTCGAGGGCACCGAGTGGTCCGGCAAGTCGCTGGAAGACATCGTCAAAGGCACCTACCAGGCCGGCGCAGTGGCCCAGAACGGCATCTTCAACAACGCCTCGCAGCACTGGAACCACACCCAGTTCTGGGAAATGATGGGCCCGGGCGAGAACGCGCTGCCGGGTGAACTGGAGAAGGCGATCGCCGAGTCCTTCGGCTCCTTCGACAAGTTCAAGGAAGAGTTCGCTGCCGCAGGTGCGGGCCAGTTCGGCTCGGGCTGGGCCTGGCTGGTGAAGGACACCGATGGTGGCCTGAAGATCACCAAGACCGAAAACGGCGTGAACCCGCTGTGCTTCGGCCAGACCGCGCTGCTCGGCTGCGACGTGTGGGAGCACTCCTACTACATCGACTTCCGCAACAAGCGCCCGGCTTACCTGGCGAACTTCCTCGACAACCTGGTGAACTGGGAAAACGTGGCCTCGCGCCTGTGATTTCCTGACCTCTGGTTGAGAGTTCGACGCCCCGTGCCGCAAGGTGCGGGGCGTTTTCATTGGCTGCAGGTCTGCCGCGATTTCCGTGAGATAGCGGCAGGCCGCGCTTGCGCTGAACCGGCGCGCGGCGTAGCACGGGGCGCACCCTTCTTGATCGCGGAGGCCCCATGTCCGGTTTTGTCAGTTTCGTCTCCTCCGGTCCCGGCGACCCCGATCTGCTGACCGTGCGGGCGCTGAAATGCCTGCAGAGGGCCGATGCGGTGCTCTACGACGATCTCGCCTCCGGGCCGATCCTCGAGCTTTGCGGGGAAGGCACCGAGATGGTCGCCGTGGGCAAGCGCGCTGGGTGCCCTTCGCCGAAGCAGGAGTTTGTCAGTGCTCTGCTGGTTCAACATGCGCTGGCCGGGCAGCACGTGGTGCGGCTGAAGTCCGGCGATGCGGGGATCTTCGGTCGGCTGGAAGAAGAGATCGCGGCGGTGACCGAGGCGGGTGTGCCCTTCGAGGTGGTGCCGGGGGTGACCTCGGCCTCTGCGGCGGCAGCGGCGGCGGCTATGCCGCTGACCCGCCGGTTGACCGCGCGGCGGCTGCAGTTCGTCACCGGCCACGATGTGACGGGGGCGCTGCCCGAAGAGATGAACATGGCCGCGCTGGCGGACCCGGAAGCGGTGACCTGCCTTTACATGGGGCGGCGGACCTTCTCGAAGCTGGCCGAGCGGCTGATCGCCGCCGGCATGCCGCCCGCGACGCCGGCGCTGATGGCCGAGAACGTCAGCAAGGAGGGGCAGCGCATGGTCTCCTCGACCGTGGCCGAGCTGGCCGAGGCGCTCCGCGAGGCGCCGAGCCGGGCCGTGGTTATGATCCTCTACGGCGCCCTGGCGACCCCGGTGCTCGACGCGGCGGGGCGCGAACCGGGCCTCTGACGCAACGTCCCTTCGCTGCCGCGCTGGACGCGGCCCCCCGGCTGCGGTCATCTCGCGCCCGAGGAGAAAGTGGAGGATTTCATGCAGATCGACGACAGAACCGTGGCCGTGGTGTCCGGCGGTGCCTCGGGGCTTGGCGCGGCGACGGCGGCACGGCTGGCTGGGCTCGGCGCAAGGGTCACGCTGCTCGACAAGGATGCCGAGCGCGGCCCGGGCACGGCGCGGGAAATCGGCGGGCGGTTCATCGAGACCGACGTGACCGACCCGGAGAGCGTCGCTGCGGCACTGGCGCAAGTCGCGGAGGCCGAGGGCGCGCTGCACGTGGCGGTGAGCTGCGCGGGCATCGCGCCCGGGGCCAAGACCGTTTCGCGCGGAGAGCCGCACGACGCGGCGGTCTTTGCGAAGACCATCGCGATCAATCTCACGGGCACGTTCAACGTCTCCTCGCAGGCGGCGGCGCTGATGGCGAAGACCGCGCCGCTGGACGCCGACGGCAACCGCGGGGTGATCGTCAATACCGCGTCGGTGGCGGCCTACGAGGGGCAGGTGGGGCAGGTGGCCTATGCGGCCTCGAAGGGCGGCGTGGTCGGCATGACCCTGCCCATGGCGCGCGATCTGGCCTCGCTGGGGATCCGTGTCTGCGCCATCGCGCCGGGGCTGTTCCTGACGCCGATGATGCAGGGGCTGCCGCAGGAGGTGCAGGACAGCCTCGGTCAGCAGGTGCCCTTCCCGGCGCGCCTCGGCAATCCGGCGGAATACGCCGCGCTGGTGCAGCACATCGTCGAGAACCCGATGCTGAACGGCGAGGTGATCCGCCTCGACGGCGCGATCCGCATGGCGGCGCGCTGATCGGATTTGTGCAGGTGCACAGGGTTCATGAACCTTTGTGCGCCTGCGCAGGGTGACGGTGCGGGCGGGCGGCACCTATATCTGGCACCAACACGACCTAGAGGTGTCCGCATGACCCGCATTCCCTTCAGCCTGCTCGACCTTTCGCCGGTGCCCGACGGCAGCACCCCGGCGCAGGCGCTTGCCAATACGCTCGACCTGGCGCGTCACGCCGAGGATTGGGGCTACCAGCGTTACTGGCTGGCAGAGCACCACAACATGCGCGGCATCGCTTCGGCCGCGACCTCGCTGGTGATCGGGCAGGTGGCAGCGGCCACGAAGACCATTCGCGTCGGCGCCGGCGGCATCATGCTGCCCAACCACGCGCCGCTGGTGATCGCCGAGCAGTTCGGCACGCTGGAAACGCTGTTCCCGGGTCGCATCGATCTCGGCCTCGGACGCGCGCCGGGTTCCGACCAGGTGACCGCCATGGCGCTGCGCCGCAACCTCAATACCGCCGCCGACCGCTTCCCCGAGGATGTGATCGAGCTGCTCGGCTATTTCCAGGAGGCCGACGAAAACCAGTCGGTGATCGCCGTGCCGGGCGAGGGCACCCATGTGCCGGTGTGGATGCTGGGATCTTCGCTCTACGGCGCACAGCTGGCGGCGCACCTGGGGCTGCCCTATGCCTTCGCCTCGCATTTCGCCCCCGACGCGCTGGAGCAGGCGATCGACGTCTACCGCACGCGCTTCCAGCCGGGCATCACCCGCGCGCCGCGCTTCATGCTGGCGGCGAACGTCTGGGCCGCGGACAGCACCGAAGAGGCGATCCGCCTGAAGTCCTCGCAGCAGCAGGCCTTCATCAACCTGCGTACCGGGCGGCCGGGCAGGCTGCCGCGTCCGGTGGTCGATATCTCGGCGCAGACCGATCCGCGTTTCCTGGCCTCGGCCAACTCCGCGCTGCGCATCTCGGCGGCGGGGGATCGCGACAAGGTGGGCGAAGAGCTCGAGGCGCTGATCGCGCGCTACCAGCCGGACGAGCTGATCCTGACGGGCATGATCCACGACCACGCGGCGCGGCTGCGCAGCTTCGAGATCGCCGCCGAGGTGCTCGGACAGGAAAAAGGCGCAGCGACCGAACGCTGCGCCTGATCTGGGGCCATTGCTGTGCGCGGGGCCTAGGGCTTGGCGCGCAGCGACTGGATTTGCGTTTGCAGCCGCGCCAGCACCGCCGACAGGAGCATGCTCTCGCGGGTGCTCTGCTCTTCGCGGGGGTAGACCATCTGGCCATCCGCCAGCGCCGTCGCGGTCCGGATGAGACGCTGGAACGGGCGGGTGAGGTAGCGGAAGAGCAGCACGGTTGCGACCAGCACGCTGGCGCCGATGGCGATGAGGATCAGGTTGATGGTCTTCACGAACTGCGGGAAGGCCGCGCCAAATGCATCCGCTCGGACATCGACGATCAGCGTCCAGCCGAAGCCCGGCATGGAGTTGAGCGTGAAGTTGGGCAACACGGCGTAGAGGTGGCCGGCATCGCTGCGGTGCAGCCGGGTGCGGTCGGCGTCGGGGCGGCCGGCAAGGATCATCCCCTCGACCCGCGCGGGAAGGTCGGTGCCTGCCTCGGGGCGGGTGTCGACAAGGGTCTTCCCCTTGCGGTCACGGATCATCGCACTGAGGTCCAGCTCGTGCGCCGCCTCGGCCATGTACTGGGCGACCCAAGAGATGCGCACGCTGTAGACCGCCACAGCCTGGGTGTTGCCGAAGCTGTCCTTCACCGGCATCGACAGGTTGATCAGGCTGATTTGCTCGTCGGTGCCCTCGTTCTTGGTATAGGCGTTGCCGACGGTCTCGCCGCTGAAGCCCGCGCGGAACCAGTTGCGCTGTGAGACATCCTGGCCGACGCGCTCGTTACGCGACCCTGCGATGATCACCCCGTCGGGCGAGGCGAAGCCGACCCAGGCGATCTGACCACCGGCGCGCACCACGGCATTGGCGAAGTCCTGCATCTCGGCGGGCTCTGCATAGGCCGTGCGGGCGGCGACGGCGCGCAGCGAGTCCCATTCCCGGCTGATCGCCTTGTTGAAGGTCTGCGCCAGCGCCTGTGCGCCGCGCAGGCCGAGCTCGCGCTGGAGGCTCACCTGATACTCCTGCGCCTGCCAGCGAACGCCGAAGATCGCGGCGGCGGTGGCGGCGACCAGAACGAAGCCAAGAACGCCGAGAAAGGAGGTGTTCAACCTCGGGTGACGATCAAGACGATCCGGCATTGGTGACCCTTTCCACTTACAACTTCTACCCCAAGTCGCGGAGCGTCGGCGGGTCCAAAGACGGCTCGCCAGGCACGCGATCTTGGTTAATGAATTGTTAGGAGCGGGGCGGGGAAAAACTGTGATTGAACTGTGGCGGAATTGGGTCAAATGCGCCTTTGAGGTAAATGATTGTTGAAGGAATGTGCTGCAATGTCGGCAAGGCGACACTCAGCGGGCGCAACTGTCGTCAGGGCGACAACAAGTCGGGGCGACCACGAGTCAGGGCGACACCAAGTTCGGCGGGAAGCACGCCCAAAGCACGCGAGCCGGGGAGGGCACGGGCGTGCTCCGCTCGTCTGGCATATCTGGGGGAGTGTCGGCAGGATTTGGTAGGCCCGGCAGGACTTGAACCCGCAACCAAGGCGTTATGAGCGCCCTGCTCTAACCAATTGAGCTACAGGCCCACCGTTCCGCCTGAGTAGCATCCCGGTCCGGACGGTCAAGTGGCCTCGTGGCTTGCCGTAGCTCCCGGAGTAGCGCGTGTCTTCCAAGTCCTGCGCTCGGGGGCGCTCCAGCTTGGCCTGTGTGGCACGGTCGGACCGGCGCTTGCCCGACGCGCCAGATCGGAATTTATTGCGGATGGAGGGCTCGCAGGGGTGTGCCTGATCGGAGGAGAGCTGACGATGAGCCCGGAAGACGTGATGCGCCTCGCGCGCTACAATCGCTGGCAGAACGAGAGCATGGGCGACGTGCTCGCCTCGCTGTCCCCGCAGGCGCTGGCCGAGGATCGCGGAGCGTTTTTCGGCTCCATTCTTGCCACGATCAATCACCTGCTCTGGGCCGACCGCATGTGGATGAGCCGACTTACGGATGTCCAGCGGCCCGAGGCCAACCTCGCCCAGAGTGTCGGTCTGACACCGGGTCTGGACGCCTGGGACCAGGAACGTCGCGCGCTCGATGCGCGCATCGAGGACTGGGCCGGGAGCCTCGGCTCGGGAGCGCTCGAGGGGTCTCTGCGCTGGTGGTCCGGCGCAACGGGCCGCGAGCAGGAGTGTCCGGTCGCGCTTTGCGTCACCCATATGTTCAACCACCAGAGCCACCACCGGGGGCAGGTCCATGCCATGGCAACGGCCGCAGGCGCGCGGGGCTGGGTGAGCGACCTGTTTCTCATGCCGCAGGAGGCCGGTGGCGGCTGACCCAGGACGACGCGGGCACGGACATTACAAGTTTTTTGCATTTTCTGCGGTTTGTCACCTTTACCTCACGGGAACGTGCGCTAGCTGGTCGCGTGTCATCGTCTTCCGGCGGCCCTCGCGCTGCGGCTGACGCGGTGCAGTCGAGGCTGAAGTGCGCGGAGGCATCCGCGTAGATGGCGTCTGCGAACAAGGGGAGTTCCTCTGGCGACGGCCAGGTTTCATTCCCGCAAAAGCAATCATATAGGCCCGGTCAGCCCGGGCCGCAAAAGACGGAGGGACCCATGTTCAAACGCATCATGGTGCCGGTCGATCTGACACATGCGGATCGGCTTGCGAAGGCGCTGAACGTGGCGGGCGATCTTGCCGCGCATTACGGTGCGCGGTTGATTTATGTGGGGGTCACGGCGTCGACGCCGTCCTCGATCGCGCATACGCCGCATGAATATGGCGAGAAGCTCGCCGCCTTTGCCAAGGCGCAAGGTCTGGCGGCAGGGGTCGAGGCCGAGTCGCATCCGGTCATCAGTCATGATCCGGCCGTGGACCTCGATCCGGCGCTGGTCCAGGCGGTGTCCGAGGTGGATGCGGATCTGGTCGTCATGGCGAGCCATATTCCGGGCCTCGCGGACCACTTCTGGCCCTCCAATGGCGGCACCATCGCCTCGCGCGCGGCGGTCTCCGTCATGGTTGTGCGCTGATCCGGCGGCCGCAAGGCCCGGTGACACAAGACAAGAACAAGTACTGAAATAAAGACAAAGGAGGGTCCACGCGTGAGCGACACACCAGAGTCCACCGACCAGGGGATCCCCGCGCCGGAGGGCGCGGCTGACATCATCGAAACCGACTACGAGATCGGTCAGGACAACTTCGAGGCGCAGATCGGGCCCTTCGGCCTCGACGTTCACAACCCGGTCTTCGCTATCTCCGGGGCCGTGGTCATCGCCTTCGTGTTCTACACGCTGGCATTGCCGGAGCAGGCGGGCTCGATCTTCAGCTGGCTGTTCTCCTTCGCCACGAAGACCTTCGACTGGTTCTTCCTCGGCGCGGCGAACATTTTCGTCATCTTCTGCCTGCTGCTGATCGTCACCCCGGTCGGCTCGGTGCGGCTCGGCGGAGCCGAGGCGACGCCGGACTATGGATACGCGGGGTGGTTCGCCATGCTCTTTGCCGCGGGCATGGGCATCGGCCTGATGTTCTTCGGCGTGCTCGAGCCGGTCTACCACATGGCGGTCAGCTCGCCGCTTGGCGTGCCGTCGCCCTTCGATGCGGACGGCAACCTGATCCCCGAGAACGTGGATGCGGCGAAGGCCATGGGGCTTGCGGCGACGATCTTCCACTGGGGGCTGCACCCCTGGGCGATCTACGCGGTGATGGCGCTGGCGCTCGCGCTCTTCTCCTACAACAAGGGCCTGCCGCTGACCGTGCGCTCGGCCTTCTATCCGCTCCTTGGCGAGCGTGTCTGGGGTTGGTGGGGCCATATCATCGACATCCTGGCGGTCTTCGCGACGCTCTTCGGCCTTGCGACCTCGCTCGGCTTCGGCGCTCAGCAGGTGAATGCCGGTCTCAACCACGTCTTCGGCCTGCCGATCGGCGCGACCATGCAGGTGCTGATCATCACCTTCATCACCGCGATCGCTCTGGTCTCGGTGGTGCGTGGCCTCGATGGCGGCGTGAAGGTGCTGTCCGAGATCAACATGGTGCTGGCCGCGGCGCTGCTGATCTTCGTGCTGCTTGTCGGCCCGACCCTGATGATCTTCAGCGACTTCGCCAGCGGTCTCTGGAACTACATCGTCGACCTCGTGCCGCTGTCGAACCCGGTGGGCCGCGAGGATACCGACTTCGTGCAGGGCTGGACCTCGTTCTACTGGGCCTGGTGGATCAGCTGGTCGCCGTTCGTGGGCATGTTCATCGCCCGCGTCAGCCGCGGCCGCACCGTGCGCGAGTTTGTCATCTGCGTGCTGATCATCCCGAGCCTCGTCTGCGTGCTGTGGATGGCGGTCTTCGGCGGCGTTGCCATCGACCAGGTGCTGAGCGATCCGGCCACGAGCCAGGTGAAGGCCAACGTCATCGACAGCTACAACCCGCCGCTGTCGCTCTTCGCGATGCTCGAGGGGCTGCCAATGTCGTCGATCACCTCGGTGCTGGCGGTGGTTCTGGTCATCGTGTTCTTCGTCACCTCGTCGGACTCCGGCAGCCTCGTGATCGACACGATCACCGCCGGCGGCAAGGTCGATGCCCCGGTGCCGCAGCGCGTGTTCTGGGCCTGTTTCGAGGGCGCGGTGGCGATCGTGCTGCTGCTCTCGGCGGGCGGCCTGTCGTCGCTGCAGTCGATGGTGATTTCGACCGGCCTGCCGTTCACGCTGGTGCTGCTGGTGATGTGCCTCGCCATCTGGCGCGGCCTGCAGGCCGAGCGCCGGCTCTGATACGGCGCACTGCTTGATCAAGGCGCGGGCCCCTCGGGGCCCGCGCTTTTTGTATGGTCTGAAGGGTCATACCTCTTCCAGTCCGAAGGCCGGGTGGAACCGCAGCGCGCCCTCGGGCAGATCGGTGCCGAAGGGCAGGGCGAGGATCACCTCGGGCGGGATGCCGTCGAGCAGCAGTTTCGGCGCCTGGCGGAAGCCGAAATGCCCGTAGAAAGCCGGGTTGCCGACGAGCACCACGCCGTTGCAATGGGCCGCGCGCAGCTCGGTCAGCGCCGCGCGCATCAGTGCGGTGCCGATGCCCGCTCGCTGCCGCTCGGGCGCGACCGAGATCGGCCCGAGACCTTGCCAGCCGTGATGACCGCCGATCTCGACCGGCGAGACCGCCACGTGGCCGAGCAACTGCCCGTCCTCCTCGGCGACCAGCGAGACGGTCAGCGCGCCCGCAGCACGCAGTCGCTCAACAATCTGGGCCTCGGTGCCATCGGCATGTTCGGCGCTGTCGAAGGCGCGTGTGGTCAGCGCCGAGATCGCCGCGGCTTCCTCGGGTCCTTCGGTTCTGATGTGCATGGGCTCCTCCTCACATGCGGTTGTCGGGGCGGGCCGCGACCAGTCGCCGCCCGCGCTCGGAGATACGATAGGCGCTGCCGGCGCTCGAGGCGATCAGCCGCTTGCGCCTGAGGCGCAGGAACAGCTCAAGCGAGCAGTTCGCGAGGATCATGCCATCCCGGGTGATGCAGGTCACCTCGGTGATCCTGCCGCCCTCGCGCAGGTGCGAGATGCGCCCGCCCTGTGCGAGCACGTGCAGAACCCGGTGTTCGGGTTTCGATATGTTCATGGATATTGCCTGATGTGAAAACACAGGCGTGACGAGCACGCCAAAACAGCCCCCCTCTTGGAGGCCGGTTCATCGGGGTTTTCAGCGGTTCCGGCACCCGGTCATGCAGGCCGGTGCTGGAACCTGATCAGACAAGCTCTGACATCCACGCTCCATAGCTGCCGCGGAACGCCCGCGGTGCTGGTTCAGGTCTAGGACGGGCTGCGCGTTCGCGCAAGTCGGCTGGCCTTGACCCCGTCTTGCGGCGGCGCTTTTCTGCGCCGGAACTTCAAGGAGCCTTCCATGCTGGATATCGAGTACACCCGCAGCCAGTTTCCCGCCTTCGCCGAGCCCTCGCTGCAAGGGTTGGCCTTTTTCGAAAACGCCGGGGGGTCCTACACCTGCGGGCCGGTGATCGACCGGCTGACGCGTTTCTACCACGCGCGCAAGATGCAACCCTACGGACCCTATGCGCCCGCCCGTGACGGCGGTGCCGAAATGGACGAGGCGCGGGCACGCATGGCGGCGCTGCTGGGGGTGGAGACCGACGAGCTCAGCTTCGGCCCCTCGACCAGCGCCAATACCTTCGTGCTGGCCAATGCCTTCCGGCAGTTCCTGAAGCCCGGAGACGCCATCGTCGTCACCGACCAGGACCACGAGGCCAACTCCGGCCCGTGGCGGCGGCTGGCGGACGAGGGGATCGAGGTGCGCGAATGGCGCATGGACCCCGAGACCGGTCATCTCGACACCGCCGCGCTGGCAGAACTGCTCGACGAGAAGGTGCGGCTGGTGTGCTTCCCGCATTGCTCGAACGTGGTGGGTGAGATCAACCCGGTGGCCGAGATCTGCACCATGATCCACGCCGCCGGTGCCTTTGCCTGCGTCGACGGGGTGAGCTACGCGCCGCACGGGTTTCCCGACGTGGAGGCGCTGGGGGCCGACATCTACCTCTTCTCCGCCTATAAGACCTACGGGCCGCACCAGGGGCTGATGGTCATTCGCCGCGCGCTTGGCGAGGCGCTGCCGAACCAGGGGCATTTTTTCAACGGTGATACCCTGTACAAGCGCTTCACCCCGGCGGGGCCGGACCATGCGCAGGTGGCGGCCTGTGCCGGCATGGCCGATTACATCGACGCGCAGGCGGCGCACCACGGCGTGGACGCGCGCGGGGTCGCGGCGCTCATGCGGGCGCAGGAGGTGGCGCTGACCAAGCCGCTTCTCGACTATCTCGCTGGGCGCAACTCGGTGCGGCTTCTCGGCACGGCCGATGCGGAACGCCGTGCACCGACCATAGCGGTTGAACACGCCCGGTCCGGGCTCGAGCTGGCCACGGCGCTGGCCGAGCACGGGATCATGGCGGGCGGCGGCGATTTCTATGCGGTGCGCGCGTTGCAGGCGCAGGGCGTCGATCCGGAGAAGGGTGTGCTGCGGCTGTCGTTCACCCATTACACCTCCGAGGCGGAGGTCACCCGGCTACTGGAGGCGCTTGACGCGGTCCTCTGACCGCGCGGGATGCGGTGTGTGAACCACTGGGGGATCCATTAAGGGTGATCCACCGGGCGGCAGGCTGCGTATTTCAGGAACGATGAAGGGCAGGGGCGCGCCTCTGCTCTGCGCCGTGCTCCCGCTGGGGCGCGGCGCGCCCGTATGTTTGGAAAGAAGAAGCTGCTTGATCCGGGCGCGTCGTGCATCAGGTCGGTGAGGCAGACAGGAGATGCAGCATGAGTGATCAATCCCCCACCATCGTCTGGGTCCGGCGCGACCTGCGGCTGTCGGACCACGCGGCGCTCACGGCGGCGGTGGCTCGGGGCGGCCCGGTGATCCCGGTCTTCCTGCGCGATCACACGGTGGATGCGCTGGGGGCGGCGCCGAAATGGCGGCTCGAGCGCGGGCTTGCGTCCTTCATCGAGGCGTTGGAGGAGAAGGGTGCACGGCTGATCCTGCGGGCAGGCCCGGCGCAGGAGGTGATCCCCGAACTGGTGCAGGAGACCGGCGCCAGGGCGGTTTACTGGCAGCGGGCCTACGATCCGGCCTCGGTCGAGCGTGACACCGAGGTGAAATCGCGGCTGAAGCAGGCAGGGATCGAGGCCGAAAGCTTTGCCGGTCACCTGCTGTTCGAGCCCTGGAGCGTGGAGACCAAGCAGGGGGCCTATTACAAGGTCTACAGCCCGTTCTGGCGTGCGGTGAAGGACCGCGAGGTGCCCGAGCCGGTCGCCGCCCCGTCGGACATCCTGGCACCAGGGCAGTGGCCGGAGAGCGCGGCGCTTGAGGACTGGGCGCTCGGGGCCGCGATGAACCGCGGCGCGGAGGTCTTGGCAAGGCACGTCTCGGCGGGCGAGGCGGCGGCGCAGGCGCGGCTCGGCGCCTTCATGCGCGATGGCGTGGCGGAATACGGCGAGATGCGCGACCGGCTCGACGTGGCGGGGACATCGCGGATGTCGGAATACCTCAGCCTCGGCGAGATCAGCCCGGCGCGCTGCTGGCACGCCGGGCTGCGGGCGCAGGCCGAGGGCAAGAAGGGCGCGGGGAAGTTCCTCGCCGAACTGGCGTGGCGCGAGTTTGCCTATCACCTCATGTGGCACACGCCGCATATCCTCGAGGACAACTGGCGCGAGGAATGGCGGGCCTTTCCCTGGAAGGAGGATCGCCGCCTGCGCGAGGTGCGGCTCTGGGAGCAGGCGCGGACCGGCATGGAGGTCGTCGATGCGGCGCTGCGCGAGATGTATGTCACCGGCTACATGCACAACCGCGCCCGGATGATCGTCGCGAGCTACCTGACCAAGCACCTCATGGTGCATTGGCGCATCGGGCAGGCCTGGTTCGACGATTGCCTCGTCGACTGGGATCCGGCGGCCAATGCCATGGGCTGGCAGTGGGTTGCAGGCTGCGGCCCCGACGCCGCGCCCTATTTTCGGGTCTTCAATCCCGAAACCCAGGCCGAGAAGTTCGACCCCAAGGGCGCCTACCGGCGCAAGTGGATCGCCGAGGGGCAGGCGCGGCCTCCGCAGACGGCGCTCGACTATTTCGACGCGGTGCCGCGCAGCTGGGGATTGGCGCGCTCCGAGCCCTACCCGGAGCCGGTTGTTTCGGCAAAGGAGGGGCGCGAGGCCGCGCTTGCCGCCTACGAGGATCGGGATTTCTGAGCGGCGGGCGGCGTAGCGCCACCTTGTGCGGCGCTTTCTGACCAGACTGATGCATCGCAATGACGTTGCCGCCGCTTGTGTCTTCGGCACCTTGCATCCGGTTCGCGGGCGACGTTAGCTGTCGGTTAACAGTTGGTTAGTGTTCGTGGAGGACCCTCATGACCACCGCTGCGCGCCTCGTGGCTGCCCTCTGCCTCGCCGGACTTGCCCTGATCGGGTCGCGGTACATCATGACGTCGATCATGCCGGACACCACGGTGTTCGGCTATTTCCTTTGGGTAAACATTGTGCTCGGACTGGTGGTCGGCTGGCGGGTGCTCGGCTCGCGGGTCGGACGCGGCATGGCGAACGGCATCTCCGCCGGGATCACCGCCACGGCCGCGCTGGTGTTCTGGGGGGTGACGGCGCAAGCGATCAACGAGATGCTTCGACTGGCGCTCCGCCACCGCTACGGCAGCCCGATGGAGGCGGTGATCGGGGTCTTCCAACTCTTCCTTGATTTCGGCGCGCATCTGCTCGACGGAGGGTTCATCGGCCTGATGGTGGTCGGGGCGGTACTGTCCGGCATGTTGGCGGAGGTGGTGTCGCGCAACTGGAGATGAGTCGCATGAAGGTCTTCCTGTCCGGTACGCTGTCGCACGCCGCGCTTCTGGAGGTGGTGCTGGGCCACCCGGTCTGCGCGGTGCCGGCGCGTCTGCCGGGACATGTGGTTCTCGATCCCGAGGGCGGCGCGGACCGGCTGACCGCGCTGCGCCCGGAGCCGTCGGAGGAGGCGACGGGCCTGCTCCTCGAGGCCAGCGAGTCCGACGTAGAGCGGCTGTGCTATTTCGCCGGATGGCGGCCCGAGGAGTTCTCGCAGGTCGCGCTGCCGGGAGAGGCTGCGCCGGTGCGGACCTGGATCGACGCCGCCGCCGAAGGCGCGCGCTGGGATGCCTCGGCCTGGATGGCCGAAGGCGCGGATCTGGGTTGCGAGATTGCCCGGGAGATCATGCGCGGCCATGGCCGACGTCCTGCCGAAGTGGCTCGACAAATCCGGCCCTACCTCGCGGCGCGAGCCTGGTCTCGGCGACTGGCCGCCCGCGAGACGCCCTGCGCGCTGCGCTCGCACCGCACGCGCCAGGAGGCGGTGCGGATTCTCGAGGAACGCCCGGCGCACGACGGGTTCTTCCGGATGCGCGATTTCACGCTGCAGCACGAGCGGTTCGACGGCACCATGTCACAGGTGATCAAACGAGAGGGCTTCTGCGCCTACGACGCGGCGCTGGTACTGCCCTATGACCCTGAGCGCGACCTTGTGCTGCTCATCGAACAGATGCGCTACGGCCCGATTCTGCGCGAGGACCGCCATCCCTGGGTGCTGGAGCCGGTGGCCGGGCTGGTGGATGCGGGCGAGAGCCCCGAGGCTTGCGCTCGTCGGGAGGCGGTCGAGGAGGCCGGGCTGCACCTGAGCACCCTCGAACCCATGGTGAAGGTCTACGCCTCGCCCGGCTACACCAGCGAGTTCTTCCACTGCTTCCTGGGGCTCTGCGACCTTGGCGACCATGGTGGCGGGCTGGGCGGCCTCGACAGCGAGGACGAGGACATCCGCAGTCACGTGCTGCCCTTCGACGAGGCCATGGCGCTGGTCGAAAGCGGAGAGGTGAACGCCGGGCCGCTGGCGATGATGCTGCTGTGGCTGGCACGTGCGCGTGAGCGGCTCCGTTCGGCGGCTTGAGTTCACCCGGCGTCCGCCCTACACCTGACCTCCAACGAAGGAACGAAGTGGAGAGACCCATGCGCGTGGCACAGGATCTGGCGCAGGCCGTCGGGCATACCCCGATGATCCGGCTGAAGAAGGCCAGCGAGATGACGGGGTGCGAGATCCTCGCCAAGGCCGAGTTCATGAACCCGGGCCAGTCGGTGAAGGACCGCGCGGCGCTGTACATCATCAAGGACGCGATGGAGAAGGGTCTGCTGGAACCCGGCGGCACCATCGTCGAGGGCACGGCGGGCAACACCGGCATCGGTCTCGCGCTGGTCGGTGCTTCGATGGGCTTCCGTACGGTGATCGTGATTCCCGAGACGCAGTCTCAGGAAAAGAAGGACATGATCCGTCTCGCCGGTGCCGAGCTGGTGCAGGTCCCGGCGGCACCCTACCGCAACCCCAACAACTACGTGCGCTACTCGGGCCGTCTGGCCGAGCAGCTGGCGAAGACCGAAAAGCACGGCGCGATCTGGGCCAACCAGTTCGACAACGTCGCCAACCGGCAGGCCCACGTGGAGACCACCGGCCCCGAGATCTGGGAACAGACCGGCGGCAAGGTCGATGGCTTCATCTGCGCGGTGGGCTCGGGCGGAACGCTGGCCGGTGTCGCGGGCGCGCTGCAGCCGAAGGGTGTGAAGATCGGCCTCGCCGATCCGATGGGCGCGGCGCTCTACAACTACTACAAGCACGGCGAGCTGAAGTCCGAGGGCGACTCGATCACCGAGGGCATCGGCCAGGGGCGGATCACCGCCAACCTCGAGGGCTTCACCCCCGATTTCGCCTACCAGGTGCCCGATGCCGAAGCGCTGCCGGTGGTCTTCGATCTGCTCTCCGAGGAAGGTCTCTGCGTCGGCGGCTCGTCGGGCATCAACGTGGCGGGCGCGATCCGCATGGCCAAGGAGATGGGCCCGGGTCACACCATTGTCACCGTGCTCTGCGACTACGGCACACGCTACCAGTCCAAGCTGTTCAACCCGAGCTTCCTGCGCTCGCGTGAGTTGCCCGTGCCGGGCTGGCTCGACCGCTCGCCCGCTTCGATCCCCGGCGTCTTCGAGGACGTATGATTGCCCTGATCCGGCGCGGTCTTGCCGCCTGCGCGGTGATGATCCTCTGCGCGACCCTCGCGGTCGCGCAGGCTCAGGACATCGACTATGAGACCTGGGGGACGCTTGCGGAACAGGCCGACGGGCTGCTCGACGGCGAAGACGTTACCGTCAAGCAATACGAGGACCTTCGCAGCGACGTCGCGGGGTGGCGCGACAGCTTCCTGCGGGCCGAAAGCACCAACGCGTCGCGGATCGAAACGCTGCAGCAGCAGCTCGATACGCTCGGTCCGGCGCCTGCCGAAGGCGAGTCCGAGGCCGAGGATATCGCGCAGCGCCGCGCCGACCTCACCGAACAGCTGTCGAATGCCCAGGCCCCGGTGCGCCGTGCACAAGAGGCCTATACCCAGGCCAACGGGCTGATCGGCGAAATCGACACGAAGATCCGCGAGATGCAAACCAGCCGTCTGTTGACGCTGGGGCCTTCGCCGCTGAACTGGCAGCTCTGGGGACCCGCGGCGAATGACGTGGTTGCTGCCGGCGAGTCGCTGGTCCAGGAGGTTCGCGACAACGTGGCCTCCGAAAACCAGCGTGCCGCCGCGCGCGAGAACCTGCCGATCATCATCCTGCTCGTCGGGCTCTCGGCGCTCCTGGTGATCCGGGGGCCAAGCTGGGTGCGGCGGATCGAGGAATGGCTGCGCCGCCGGACCCGTCGGGGCACCGGTGTCTGGCGGTTCCTGGCCTCGCTGGGCTCGATTGTCGTGCCGCTCGGCGGGCTCGTCCTGCTGGTGGTGGCGGCGACCATTTCCGGATTGCCGGGCATCAACCTCACCGTGGTCATGTACTCGGTGCCGATCTGGGGGCTGGTGCTGCTCTACATCCGCTGGTTGGCTGGCGAGAGCTTCAACAGCGACGATGACATCGCGACCATGCCGCTGCCGAACTGGCAGCGCACCGAGGCCTGGCTCTATTCGTCGGTGCTGGCGCTGCTCTTCGTGTTGCGCGGCATGGGGCAGACGCTGTCGCAGATCTTCGAGTTCTCGGACGAGACCAACGCGGTTCTCGATTTCCCGCTGATCGTGCTCTCGGCGCTGATGCTGTTCCGGCTCGGCTACATCCTGTCGGGGCTGAGCCACGAGGAGCCCGAGGAGGGAGAGGGCACGCTGCTCGAGGGCTCGACATTCCGCATGCAACTGGCGCGGATGATCGGGCGGCTGGCCATGCTGCTGGCGCTCTTCGGTCCGATCATGGCGGCGGTGGGCTATCACCGCGTCGGGCAGGGCACGGTGTTCCCGGCGGTGCAGTCGCTGTCGCTGCTGGCGCTGGTGCTTGTGCTGCAGCGCTTCATCAAGGACCTCTACGCGCTGGTCACCCGCAAGGACCCCGATGACAGCCTGATCACCGTGCTGGCCGGGGTCGTGCTGATCCTGCTCGCGCTGCCGATTCTGGCGCTGATCTGGGGCGCGCGGGTCGCCGACCTGACGGAACTCTGGGCGCGCTTCCAGGAAGGCTTCCTGCTGGGCGACGCCCGCATCTCGCCGACCAGCTTCCTGACCATGCTGGTGGTCTTTGCCGTCGGCTACGGCGTCACGCGATTGCTGCAGAGCGGGCTGCGCAGCTCGATCCTGCCCAAGACCAAGCTCGACATCGGCGGGCAGAACGCGGTGATCTCTGGCCTCGGCTACGCCGGGGTCATGCTGGCGGCGGTCATGGCGATCACCGCGGCTGGGATCAACCTCACCGCTCTCGGCTACGTCATCTCGGCGCTCTCGGTCGGGATCGGTTTCGGTCTGCAGAACATCGTGCAGAACTTCGTCTCGGGGATCATCCTGCTGATCGAACGGCCGATCAGCCAGGGCGACTGGATCGAGGTCGGCCCGAACATGGGTATCGTCAAGGACATCTCGGTGCGCGCGACGCGGATCGAGACCTTCGACCGCACCGACGTGATCGTGCCGAACTCCGATTTCATCTCGGGGACGGTGACCAACTTCACCCGGGGCAATGTCATCGGCCGGGTGTTCACCACGGTGGGGGTCGCCTATGGCAGCGACACGCGCAAGGTCGAGGACATCCTGCTGCGTATCGTGCGCGAGCACGACATGGTGCTGCTCAACCCCGAACCTTCGGTTGTCTTCGCCCGCTTCGGGGCGGACTCGCTGGAGTTCGAGATCCGTGCCATCGTCCGGGACGTGAACCAGAAGGTGAAAATCCTTTCGGACTTCAACCACGAGATCAACGCGCGTTTCGTGGCCGAAGGGATCGAGGTGCCCTTTGCGCAGCGTGACATCTGGCTGCGCAATCCCGAAACCCTGTATCCGCCTCAGCAGAAGCGGCAGGACGCCGATGCGGAGCGGGGCTCTGACCAAGAGCCCAAGGCGTCCGGCGCGCAGAACAAGACAACCGATGGCGGAGGCGAGGCCTTTCCCACCGTCGGTCCGGAAGACGAGTAGGAGAGTGAGTTGACGGAACGCCTGTTCCTTGAGGATGCCTATCGCCGCGAGGCGCCGGGTGAGGTCTTGGCCCTGACCGAAGAGGGCGGCATCGTGCTCGATGCCTCGCTCTTCTATGCCACCAGCGGCGGCCAGCCCGGCGACAGCGGCCGTCTGCGCTGGCCCGGCGGCGAGATCGAGATTGCCACGGCAGTGAAGGGCGAGGGCGAGACGATCGTGCTGGTCCCGGCCGAGCCCAAGCCGCTGCCCTATGTCGGCGCCAAGGTCACGCAGTTCATCAACTGGGAGCGCCGCCACAAGCACATGCGCGTACACACGGCGCTGCACCTGCTGTCGGTCGCCCTGCCGCTGCCGGTCACCGGCGGGCAGATCAGCGCGGCCAAGGGCCGGCTGGACTTTCTCATGCCCGAGCCGCCCGAGGACCGCGAGGCGCTGGAGGCGATGCTGAACGATTTCGTCGCGCAGGACCTGCCGGTGTCGGAGAGCTGGATCACCGAGGCCGAGCTCGATGCCAACCCCGAGCTGGTGAAGACCATGAGCGTGCAGCCGCCGCGCGGCGCCGGGCGGATCCGGCTGGTGCGGATCGGCGAGGGCGGGGCCCAGATCGACTTGCAGCCCTGCGGTGGCACCCATGTGGCGCGTACCGGCGAAATCGGCGAGCTGCGGCTCGGCAAGATCGAGAACAAGGGCAAGCAGAACCGGCGGGTCAACCTTCTGGTCGGCTGACCCCGGCGTCACGCCCGCGCGGCAAAGGCTGGCGCGGGCGGAGGATCAGGAGAGAGGGGGCTTTGCCCCCTCGGCGCTGCGCGCCTCCCCCCCAGCGTATTTGGAAAGAGAAGAAGCTGCGGGGGCGCGGGCGGCGCGGCGGCGTGTGCTCAGGATGTAAAGCGCGAGGCTGGCGACCACGAGGCCACCGCCGAGCAGCATGCGCGGGGTCGGAGCCTCGTCGAGGAAGGCCCAGACCCAGACCGGGCCGAGCACCGTTTCAAGCAGCATCAGCAGGCTGACGTTGGCCGCCGCCGTATGGCGCGAGGCCGAGCTGAGGCAGAAGAAGGACACCGGCAGGATCACCACGCCGGTGGCGAGGATCGGCAGCACATGGCCTTCGGACAGCGCGCCGCCCGGGACCAGTGCCAGCCCGCAGATCCCCGCGATCAGCGCACCGGTGCCCATGGCGGGCATCAGCGGCAGGGCCGGGGCATGGCGCAGGGTGACGAAGCTGAGCCCGAGTGTGAGCGCCACGCCGAAGCCGCAGAGCGCGCCCGCTATGGCGCCGGGGCTGGCCGCGAGGTCGCCCTTGCCGCTCACCGCCAGGCCGATGCCGAGCAGCACGGCGGCCATGGTGATCCAGGTGGCACGGCTGGTGGGCTCGCCGTAGAGCAGCCGTGACAGCACCGCGGCGCAGACCGGCATGGTCGCCACCGCCAGCAGCACCACCGCCACCGGGGCGACAGCGATGCCGAGCGAGAAAAGCGCGGCATTGGCGCTCTGGCAGGCGATCACCGTCAGGCCGGGACGGGTCAGCAGCAGGTGAAGATTGCGTGGCCCGCGCGCGGTGACGAGAAAGATCGCCCAGAACATCGCCCCCAGCGCCAGCGCGCGCCAGACCAGCATCGACAGGCCTTCCATGCCCGACAGGCGCATGAGCAGCGTGTCGGGCGTCAGGACCATGGCGCCCAGGGCGGCGAGCCCCAGGCCGTAGTAGGGATGTTTCTGCATGCGGGCCTTCGGAAATCGTGCCGGGAGACCCGGCGGGTGTCAGGCGTAGAGCGGCTGGAGCCCCATCTGCATGTGCAATGCATTGACGGCGGTTTCGGGCAGCCCCATCGCCTTGGCGAGACGGTCAAGGTATTCGGCCTCTTTCGGCGTGTCCACCGTGATCGCCATCAGCGAGGCCGCATAGACCTGGGTCTTCTGCGCGTCGGGCGTGTCCTTGGCCAGGGCTTCGGGATCGAGCTTGGCGGCGAGCTGGGACTTCAGAAAGGCGATGTCCTCGGCCGAGGCATCCGGGCCGAGCGTCTCGGTCAGCTTGGCTTTCTCTGCGGCGTCGATGTCGCCGTCGGCCTTGGCGGCCTGGATCATCGCGCGCAGCATCAGCCCGGCGGCGCTCTCGACCTCGGGGGCGGCCTGAGCGGCGCTCATCTTGTCGAGCATGTCGCCGAAGTTCTTGCCGCCCATGTTGGCCGCCTTGGCCGCCGCCGCGAGCATGCCGGCGATGCCGGTGCTGGCGGCCTGTCCGGCCTGGTCCATGCCCGGCAGCGTGCCGAGACCGCTCTTCTGCAGCTGCTCCATGATGGCGCTGAGCGGGTTGCCGCTGCCGCCGAACATCTTGCCCATCTGCGCCTGCATCGAGGTGCCGGGCTCGGAGCCGGGTATCTGCGCCTTGCCGCCAATCAGCGTGCCGAGGCCCTGTTCGCCCGAGAGACGATCGACGCCGCGCGCGGCGGCATATCCGATGGCGACCTTCGCCAGAGTGCCCATGAGACTCATCGTTGCGCTCCCTTCTGCGTGCATGTGGTGCGTTGCGGTTGCGGCCAGCTTGCCGGAAGCGGTGACGCTGGGGAAGGAATTTCCTCCGATGGGCGGATTTGCGCGCCTTTTCTTGAGGTTTCGGGTCGGCACGCCTGGCGGCGTCAGGTCCCGCAGAAGGTCGCCTGCACCACCTCGGAGGGCAGCGGCGGGCGGCGCAGTTCCTCGGCTTCGGGCTGGTCGTCGTAGGGTCGGGAAAGCACCGCGCCCAAATGGTGGAACAGGCTCTCGTCGCCCTCCATCGCGGCCGCGATCATCTGCTCGACGCGGTGGTTGCGGGGGATGAAGGCGGGGTTCACGGCGCGCATGCGCGCCTCTGCCGCGGTCTCGGAGGCGATGCGCTCCTGCCAGCGGGCGTGCCAGGCATCGTAGGTCTCGCGGTCGGTGACCTCGTCGCGGCCCGAGCCGCTGGCAAGCGCGCGGAAGGTATTTGTGAAATCCGAACCGCCCGCCTGCATCATGTGCAGCAGGTCGGCGATAAGCCGGGCATCCTCGGGCTGCGGTGCGGCGAGGCCGAGCTTGGCGCCGAAGCGGTTCAGCCATTCGCCCCGGATGAGGTTCGGCATGGCATTGATGATCTCGGTGAATTCGCTCACAGCCGCGTCCTGATCCTGCACCAGCGGCACCATGGCGGTGGCGAGCTGCGCCATGTTCCACACGATGATGTCGGCCTGCGCCTGGTAGGCGTAGCGCCCGTGCTGGTCGATCGAGGAATAGACCGTGTCGGGGTGGTACTGGTCCATGAAGGCGCAGGGGCCGTAATCGATGGTCTCGCCCGAAAGGGTGCAGTTGTCGGTGTTCATCACCCCGTGGATGAAGCCGAGGGACATCCATTGTGCCACCAGCGCGGCCTGCCTCTGGCAGACGGCGGCCAGCAGCTCGCCGGGGGTCTTGGTCTCGGGATAGTGCCGGTCGCGGGTGTACTCGAAGAGCTGCTGTAGCTCGGGGTACTGCTGGCGCGAGGCGAAGAGCTGGAAGGTGCCGACGCGGATGTGGCTGGAGGCGACGCGGGTGAAGACCGCGCCGGGCAGGATGGTCTCGCGGTAGACATCCTCGCCGGTGCGGACGGCGGCGAGGGCGCGGGTGGTCGGCACGCCGAGCGCGTGCATCGCCTCGGACAGCACGTATTCGCGCAACACCGGGCCAAGTGCCGCCCGCCCGTCGCCGCGGCGGGAGAAGGGGGTGGGGCCGGAGCCCTTGAGCTGGATGTCGCGTCGGGTACCGCTGCGGTCGACCACTTCGCCGAGCAACAGCGCCCTTCCGTCGCCGAGCTGCGGGGAAAACCCGCCGAACTGGTGCCCGGCGTAGATCTGCGCCAGCGCATCGGCCCCGTCGGGCAGCGTATTGCCGGCGAAGATCGCCGCGAGCAGCGGATCGTCCGTGCCGCTGATGCCAAGTTCCTCGGCGAGAGGTGCGTTGAAGGCGATGAGCTCGGGCGCCGCGACACGGGCGGGGGTCAGCCGGGCGTAGAAACTGTCGGGCAGCCGGGCGTAGCTGTTGTCGAAGGGGATCGAAAGGGTCATGACATACCAGATAGGCAGGATGGGCTCTCAGGGAAAGAGCTGCTTTTCCATCGTGATCGAGGTCGGGCGGGTGAAGCCGGGGTGGGCCTTTTCGGCGGTTTGCGTAAAGCCGAAACGGGCAAAGGCAGCGTGGTTCTGGGTCAGCTCGATGCGCGTTTCGAGCCGCAGGCGGGGCAGGCCGAGGCTGCGGGCGAGGGCTTCTGCCTCGATCAGGAAGGCACGCCCCAAGCCCTTTCCCTGTACGGCGGGGGCGATGGCGAGCTTGCCGATGTAGAGCGCATCGGGCTGTTCGGCGAAGAAGGCGCAGCCGTTGAGCGGGGAGCCCGCGATATAGAGGTGTTCGGTCTTGGCCCGCGCGCGCAGGGTGTCCGGTGTCAGCCGGTGCGCCGAGGATGGCGGGTCGATACGCCCGTCCATATAGGCGAAGCTGCCGAGGATCAGCGACAGCAGCGCCTCCCAGTCGGAGAACTGCGCGGGGGCGCGGTGCGGCGCGGTGAGAAGATCGTGCATCCTGTGCGTTCCTTGGTTGGCGCGAGCATAGGCACCAGGGAAGGAAAGGGAAACACAGGGAAAGGGAAGCCGGGCTGCGCTGGTGCACAGCATCGGCGCGCAGATCGCCGTAGGGCGACCGGGCATTCCGCGCTAGCTTCGGGCAAAGCAAAGGAGACATGCCATGAGCTGGAACCCTGCACTGGAGCCGCATTGCCCGACCGGTAACGAGGTGGATGCCATCGACACGCTGATCGTGCCGCGCGCGCGGGACCTTGGCGGCTTCGAGGTCCGCCGGGCGCTGCCCGCACCGCGCCGCCAGATGGTCGGGCCGTTCATCTTCTTCGACCAGATGGGGCCGGTGGAGTTCCTTCCGAGCCGCGGCATGGACGTGCGGCCGCACCCGCACATCGGCCTCGCGACGATCTCCTACCTGTTCCGAGGGCGGATGCACCATCGCGACTCTCTGGGCACCGATGCCTGGATCGAGCCGGGGGCGGTGAACCTCATGGTGGCAGGCCATGGCATCACTCATTCCGAGCGCACCGACGATGCCAGCCAGACCGATCCCATGCCGTTTCTCGGCATCCAGACCTGGGTCGCGCTGCCGGAGAAGGCCGAAGATGCCGCCGCCGATTTCGTCCACGCCGGGGCGGACGAACTGCCGCTGATGGAGGGCGAGGGCAAGACCGTGAGGCTGGTGCTGGGCCGCGCCTGGGGCGAGGTCGCGCCGGTGAAGACCTTCTCGGACATGTTCTACGCCGATGCGGTGCTGGAGCCGTGCGCGCGCCTGCCGATGCCCGACGATCACGAGGACCGCGGCGTCTACGTGCTCGAGGGCGCAGTGGAGCAGGCGGGCACCATCTACGAGGCCGGGAGGATGATGGTCTTTCGCCCCGGCGACCGGGTGTCGCTGAAGGCCGGACCGCAGGGCGCGCGGGTCATGGTGCTGGGCGGCGAGACGTTGAACGGGCCACGCTACATCTGGTGGAACTTCGTCGCCTCCTCGAAGGAGCGCATCGAGGAGGCCAAGGAAGCCTGGCGCCGCGGCGACTGGCAGAACGGCCGCTTCCACCTGCCGCCAGGCGATGACGCCGAGTTCATCCCCTTGCCTGAGCGCTGAGCCGCGAGGTTCAGGTCAGCTGGAAGTTCACCGGTTTCGGCATTTCGGGCAGGTCCGTATCCCCCAGCCCGCCGCGCAGCGCGATTTCCATCGCCGTGGCGTAGCTGGTCAGCGGCATGGCGTTCTGGTTGTCAGAAAACGGCATCTCCAGCTCGTCCGCCAGCGCGTCGAGCCCGAAGAAGGCATAGGCGACGAGCCCGGCGGCGAGCGGCGTCACCCAGCCGAGTTCATCGACGAAACCGAAGGGCAGCATGACGCAGAAGAGATAGGCCGTGCGGTGCAGCAACAGCGTGTAGGCAAAGGGCACCGGCGTGTTCGCCAGACGCTCGCAGCCGAGCAGCGCCCCGGCCAAGCGCGCGAGGCTCTCGCGCAGCGCCATGGCTTCGGTGAGTGTCAGCCGATCCTCGCGCTCGAGCCGCGAGACGAGCCGTTCCGCCTCGGTCAGCGCGGCATCGGCGCTTTCAGGACCCGGCCTGCCGCGGAGCTGATGCGCGGCGCGGTGGCCGAAGTGGACCAGCGCCATGAGTATCTGCCGCCGTTCGGGCGTGCCGTCGAGCGCGGCGGTCTGGCGCAGCACGTCGCGGGAGGTCTGGATCATCATACCCCAGAGCTTGCGCGCCTCCCACCAGCGGTCGTAGCAGGCGCCGTTGCGGAAGCTGAGAAAGACCGAAAGCGCGATGCCGATCAGCCCGAAGGGGGCGAAATCGAGCGCGATCACCACCGTCGGAAGGGTGCCATGCGCCCAGACCACGGCGAAAGCGACGGCCACCACCAGCAGCAGCTGTTTCCAGATCACCTGGATGACCGAGCCCTTCACCACGAGGAAGAGACCGAGGACGGAGGGGCGCTTGCGGAGAATCACGCGGGGGACCTTTCGAGGGAGGGCTTCCGCAGGGGAAGTCCGCGTCGCGGTAGCGTCGGACCCGCCTGCCCGCAAGAGGGCGCAGCGCGAAACTTTGAGGGCTGCGTGCCGGAGGGCGTCAGCGCGTCAGGGCTGACGGGATCTTTTCCCCGCGACTGCGCTCAAAGGGCGCAGCGCATCAACGTCGCGCCGCGGTCCTGCAGGCGGGCACGGCGGCAGAAGCGCTGCAGGTGCTCGTCGTCCTGCGCGACCTCCATCTGCAGCGCGGTGATGCCGCCCTGACGCAGCGCCTGGGTGAGCTGGAACAGCGCCTCGCTGCCCATGCCGCGGCTGCGCACGGCGGGGCGGATGTAGATCTGGTCGATCGTGCCGGTCATGCCGCCGCTTTCCACCGACCAGCCGAAGCTGACGACGAGGTAGCCGACCGGCGCCTTGCGCGGCCCGACCAGCCAGACAGCGCCCTGCGGCGCGCCTTCGAGCAGCGGGCTCAGTGCGGCGGTGAGCAGAGCCTCGTCGGGCTGCTGGCCGCGCTCCGCCTGGAAACTGGCAACCATGGGAAGCAGGCGTTCGGCGTCGTCGGGGCCGGCGAGATGCAGAGATTTCATAGCTTGGCCAGCCTTTCGGTGAGCAGGGTGAAGAAGGCGTCTGAATCGAGATCGCCGATGAAGGTCGCGTTGGGCGCGCGGCCCGAGACACCCCACCAGTCGGCGACGGTCATGCCGAGGGTCAGTTCGGAGACGGTCTCGATCTCGACGTTGATGTGCCGGCCCGAGAAGATCTCGGGCTTCAGCAGGTAGGCGGTCACGCAGGGGTCGTGCAGCGGGGCACCCGCGGAGCCGTATTTTTCCAGATCGAAACGCTCGAAGAAGTCGGTCATCTCTGCCACCGCCTTGCCCACGGGCGTGCCGAGCGCGCGGATCGCCTCGTTGCGCGGCCCGGTAACCAGCGCCTTGTGGGTGACGTCGAGGGGCATGACCACCAGCGGAATGCCCGAGGCAAAGACCTCGGCCGCCGCCTCCGGGTCGACGTAGATGTTGAACTCGGCGGCGGGGGTGTAATTGCCGACCTCAAAATAGGCCCCACCCATCAGGACGATTTCCTGCACCCGGTCGATGATGTCCGGGGCGCGCCGGAAGGCGCTGGCGATATTGGTCAGCGGGCCGAGCGGGCAGAGGGTGACGGTGCCCGCGGGTTCGGCACGCAGCGTGTCGATGATGAAATCGACCGCGTGACGATCCTGCAGCGCCATTGTGGGCTCGGGCAGGTCCGGCCCGTCGAGGCCGGTCTTGCCATGGACGTGCTCGGCGGTGACCAGTTTGCGCTCGAGCGGTGCATCGCATCCGGCAAAGACCGGGATATCGGTGCGGCCGGCCAGTTCGCAGACCATGCGCGCATTGCGCGAGGTGAGGTGGAGCGGCACGTTGCCTGCCACGGCAGTCAGCCCCAGCACCTCGATCTCGGGCGAGGCAAGGGCCAGAAGGATGGCGACAGCGTCGTCCTGTCCGGGGTCCGTGTCGATGATAATGCGTCGTGCCATGGTCCGCCCCGATGGTCCCGCGCCGGGGCGCAGTCGTGTTGCCGTGATTTTGTTCTGTCCTTGGGTCGCACGGGCGGTCGGGCGGTTCAAGCGGACTGTCGCGCTTCGGCAAATGGTTACCGGCGGGGATTATCCTACGCGTGCCATTGCCGCGGTGCCGCAGGATGTTAGACTCGCGCGCAGCAATGCGGTAGGCAGAGCGCGGTTAGCGCTAACCACCGCACGTACAAGAATCGGAGACAGGCCCGAGATGGTTTCCCGCGTCATTCCCGTCGATCCTTTCGACCTGGTCATTTTTGGGGGCACCGGCGACCTTGCCCGCCGCAAGATCCTGCCCGGCCTGTTCCGCCGCTACTGCTCGGGGCAGATGCCCGCGGGTTCGCGGGTCATCGGCGCCGCGCGCTCCGAGATCACCGTGGAGGAGTACCGCGAAACGGTGCGCGAGGCGATCCACGAGTTCAGCAGGGCGAAATGCGACGAGGCCGCGCTGGAGGAATTCCTCGCCCTGCTCGGCTATGTTGCGGTCGATGCCCGCGGCGAAAGCGGCTGGGGCGAGCTCAAGGAGGCGCTCCGCGACGATGACGACATCGTCCGCGCCTTCTACTTCTCGGTGGGGCCGAGCCTCTTCGGCGATCTGGCCGAACAGCTGCGCACCCACGGGCTGACCAATCCCGAGGTGCGGATCGTCGTCGAGAAACCCTTCGGTCACGACCTCGAGTCGGCCCGGGCGCTGAACGCCGAACTGGCCCGGCACTTCCAGGAGACGCAGATCTACCGGATCGACCACTACCTCGGGAAGGAGACGGTGCAGAACCTCATGGCGGTGCGCTTCGGCAACATGCTGTTCGAGCCGCTTTGGAACGCGCAATACGTCGATCACATCCAGATCACCGTGGCCGAGACCGTCGGTGTCGGCGGGCGCGGCAGTTACTACGACAAGTCCGGCGCGATGCGGGACATGGTGCAGAACCACCTGATGCAGCTGCTGTGCCTCATTGCCATGGAGCCGCCCGCGCGCTTCGAACCCGACTCGGTGCGCGACGAGAAGCTCAAGGTGATCCGCGCGCTCGACCCGGTGGACCCCGAGAGCATCGTGCGCGGCCAGTACACCTCGGACGGCGAGCTGAACTCCTACCGCGAGGATGTCGAGAACCCCGCCTCGAAGACCGAGAGTTTCGTGGCGATGAAGTGCTACATCTCCAACTGGCGATGGGCGAATACCCCGTTTTATCTGCGGACGGGTAAAAGGCTCTCGGCGCAGGCTTCCGAGATCGCCGTGGTGTTCAAGGACGCGCCGCATTCGATCTTCGGGATGGACGCCGGGCGTCACCGCAACATGCTGTCGATCCGCCTGCAGCCGAACGAGGGCATGACGCTGGGCGTCACCATCAAGGAGCCGGGGCCGGGCGGCATGCGCCTCGTGGACGTGCCGCTCGACATGTCCTTCGCCGACGCGCTGGGGCCGGACGCCGAGGATGCGCCCGACGCCTACGAGCGGCTGATCATGGACGTGATCCGTGGCAACCAGACGCTGTTCATGCGCGGCGACGAGGTCGAGGCGGCCTGGGCCTGGACCGATCCGCTGATCGAGGGTTGGGAGCGCCGCGGCGATCACCCCAAGCCCTACGATGCGGGCAGCACCGGGCCGGATGACGCCGCCTTCCTGATCAACAAGGACGGCCGCCGTTGGCGGGGGATCAAGACATGAGCTACGAGTTTCGCGACTATCCCGACCGCGAGATGCTGGCGATCGACCTCGCCAACATGATCGCCGGAGAGCTGCGGGCGCAGCTCCAGCAGGGCAAGCGCGTGTCGCTGGCAGTGCCCGGCGGCACCTCTCCCGGACCGATCTTCGACAGCCTCAGCGCCACCTCGCTGGACTGGGACCGGGTAGACGTGCTGCTCGGCGACGAGCGTTGGGTTCCCGAGACCTCCGAGCGGTCCAACACCCGGCTGCTGCGCGAGCGCCTGCTGACCGGCAAGGCCGCGGCGGCGCGCCTTCTGCCGCTTTACGCCGAGGCCGGCACCCCCGAGGAAAAGCTCGACGAGCTGGCCGAGGCGATCCGCCCCTCGCTGCCGCTCGGCGTGGTCCTGCTTGGCATGGGCGCCGACCTGCACACCGCCTCGATCTTTCCCGGCGCCGACCGGCTGGCCGAGGCTCTGGCGCCCGATGCGCCGATTCTGCTGCCGATGCGCGCGCCCGGCGCCCCCGAGCCGCGCATCACCCTCACCGCGCCGGTGCTCGACGGGGCGCTGAGCAAGCACGTGCTGATCTACGGCGCGGAGAAACGCGCGGCGCTGGAGAAGGCCAAGGGGCTGCCGCCCGAGGAGGCGCCGATCAATGCGGTGCTCGATCAGGCGGTGGTGCACTGGGCTGAGTGACGGTATCAGTCGCAACCGATCAAACAGGGGAAGAAGCTCAATGTGGGATGACCTGAAACGCCTCGCGGCCGCGCGCGAGGGCCGCCGCATCGACGCGCTCTTCGCCGAGGATGCCGCGCGTGCGCAGACCTTCTCGGTCGAGGCGGAGGGGATGCTCTTCGACTACTCCAAGACGCAGATCGACGCAGAGGTGCTGGAGGCGCTGCTCGCCGTGGCGCGCGGGGCCGGGGTCGAGGCCAAGCGCGAGGCCATGTTCGGCGGCGCCAAGATCAACGAGACCGAGGGCAGGGCGGTGCTGCACACCGCGCTGCGCAATCTCGCGGGCACGCCGGTCGAGGTCGACGGCACCGACGTGATGCCAGAGGTGCTCGACACGCTGTCGCGCATGGAGGCGCTGGCCGACGAGGTGCGCGCATCGGGCATCACCGACGTGGTGAACATCGGCATCGGCGGCTCGGACCTCGGGCCGAAGATGGGCACCATTGCGCTGGCGCCCTATCACGACGGTGCGCGCTGCCACTTCGTGTCGAACGTCGACGGCGCGGATATCGCCGATGCGCTGGCGCAATGCGCGCCCGAAACGACACTCTTCATCATCGCCTCGAAGACCTTCACCACCATCGAGACGATGACCAACGCGCGCACCGCCTGGGACTGGCTCGAAGAGAAGGGCGTGAGCACCGAAGGCAAGTTCGTCGCGCTCTCCTCCAATGCCGAGAAGGCGGGCGAATGGGGCATTCCGGCGTCCCGCGTCTTCGGCTTCGAGGATTGGGTCGGCGGGCGCTACTCCATGTGGGGGCCGATCGGCCTGTCCATGATGATCGCCGTGGGGCCGGAGAATTTCCGCGCCTTCCTCGCGGGCGGTCAGACGATGGACGCCCATTTCCGCAGCGCACCGCTCGAGGCCAACATGCCGGTGCTTCTGGCGCTGGTGGGCATGTGGCACAATCAGGTGCTGGGCCATGCGACCCGCGCGGTGCTTCCCTACGAGAACCGTCTCGCAAGGCTGCCCGCCTATCTTCAGCAGCTGGAGATGGAGAGCAACGGCAAGTCGGTGGCGATGGAAGGCGAGACGCTGGCGTTCGACAGTGGCCCGGTGGTCTGGGGCGAGCCCGGCACCAACGGCCAGCACGCCTTCTACCAGCTGATCCACCAGGGCACGAGGGTGATCCCCTGCGAGTTCATGGTCGGCGCGCGCAGCCACGAACCGAAGCTGCGCCATCACCACGAGCTGCTGCTGGCCAATTGCTTTGCCCAGTCCGAAGCGCTGATGCGCGGTCGCGATCTGGATGAGGCCCGCGGCAAGGTGGCTGGCAAGTTCGAGGGCGCCGAGCTGGAACGACAGGCCAAGCACCGGGTCTTCCCGGGCAACCGTCCGTCGACCACGCTGGTCTACCCGCTGCTCGATCCGAGGACCCTTGGGATGATCGTCGCGCTCTACGAGCACCGTGTGTTCGTCGAAGGGGTGATCCTCGACATCAACTCCTACGACCAATGGGGCGTCGAGCTCGGCAAGGAGCTTGCGACGGCGCTCGGTCCCATCGTCTCGGGCAAGGAAAGCGCGGAGGGCAAGGACGGCTCGACCCGCCAACTCGTCGCATTCACGCAGCGCAATACGTAAAAAAGTTCCAAGTTTTCAATGTGATTAATTTCGGGGCGCGGTCGGAACACGACCGCGCCCCGCGTGTTGTGAGGGCAGACAAGACGACGACTTCCCAAGGAGGAGACATCATGAAACGTCTGACCACAACCGCCGCCATCATCGCCCTGACCGCCGGTACCGCCGTCTACGCTCAGGAGAGCAACATGGACGCCGCGCAGGACAACGCCGACGCCGCCGTGCAGAACGCCGAGCAGGCCATGGAAAACACCGGCGACGCGATTGCCCAGGAAACCGACGAGGCCGTTGCCGAAGGCGAGCAGGCCATGGAAGAAGCCGGTGATGCCATGGCAGAAGCCGGCGACGAAATGAAGCAGGAAGCCGAAGAAGCCGGCGACGCCATGGCCGAGGCTGGCACCGAAATGAAGCAGGAAGCCGGTGAGATGGCTGCCTCGGTTGACGGCATGTTCAACGGCTCGCCCGATGGCCTGATCCGCACCCGTGATATCACCGGTGGCGCCGTCTACGCGGTCGATGCCGATGGCGAAGCCATGGAATGGGACGACGGCATGTCCTACGACACCGTGTCCGATGACTGGGACAACGTGGGTGAGATCGAGGACATCGTCCTGAACGCCGACGGTTCGTTCCGCGGCATCGTGGCCGAGGTCGGCGGCTTCCTCGACATCGGTGACAAGCACGTGATGCTTGAGCTCGACAGCGCCAAGTTCGTTCCGATCGACGACGGCAGCTACTCGGTCGTGACCAACATGACCAAGGACCAGCTGATGGAGCTTGAAGACATCGACGAAGGTCCGATGAACTAAGGACTTTCTGTCTCAGAAGGAAGGCCGGGGTGTCATGCCCCGGCCTTTTTCATGTCCGGGTCCTGCCGTCCCGGGGAATGTCGAAACCCGGTGCCGCCAGCTCGAACCCCTCGAAACGGAACGCCGGAGATACGGTGCAGCCCACCAGCGTCCACGCGCCGAGGCTGCGCGCGGCCTGCCAGTGTCCCTGTGGAACGATACGTTGCGGTCGCGCGCCCGACGCGAGATCCGGCCCGAGGATGAAGTCCTCGCGTGGGCCCGCGTCGCCGGCCGCAATCGACAACTCCAGCGGGGCACCTGCGTAGTGGTGCCATATCTCCGCTGCGTCCACCCGATGCCAGTGACTGCGCTCCCCGGCCTTCAGCAGGAAATAGATACAGGTCCCGGCGGCGCGGGCATCGCCGGTGCTATCGGCGATCCAGGTCTGCCGGTAGTGGCCGCCTTCCGGATGCGGGGCCAGACCGAGCAGTTCGATGATCTCTTCCGCCGTCATGTCGCTCTTCACATCCGCCTCCGTACGCCGCGATGAACCTCCGTTTACCCCTTGTGGCAGAGCATGGGGCGACGCGGAACCCATCCAGGACGAAGGAGACAGCAGATGAGCGAGGAGGCCGGAGTGCGCCGCATGGCGCAGGAGATCGTCGCCCGCGAGGGCGGTTACGTAGATGATCCGGACGATCCGGGCGGCGCGACCAAGCACGGCGTCACCCTCGGCACGCTGCGGCGGCTCGGGCGGGACATGGACGGCGACGGGGATGTGGACAAGGCAGACGTGCGCCGACTGACCGAGAGCGACGCGGTAGAGATCTTCCTGCGCGACTACTTCCATGCGCCGCGGATTGATGCCTTGCCCGCGGCGCTGCAGCCCTCGGTCTTCGACATGTATGTGAACGCCGGCGCCGGCGCCGTGAAACTGCTGCAGCGCCTGCTGTGCGAGATGGGCGAACAGGTCGCCGACGACGGGGTGATCGGGCCGCAAACCATCGCCGCCGCAGGGCGCGCGGCGGCAGCTGCCCCGGATCATATCGCCGACGCCTACGGCATCGCCCGGCGCAATTACTATTTCGCGCTGGCCGACCGCCGGCCCGCCAGCCGCAAGTTCGCGCGCAGCCGGGCCGGGGGCAAGGGTGGCTGGATCCGGCGCGCCGAGAGTTTCATCTCGCCGCGTTTCCATCTGACCGAGGCGCAGTTCAACGCGCGGGTGGCGGCATGGGCATGATCGACAGGCTTTTCGGCGTGCTCTTCGGCTCCGGCAACGTGATCCGCGACACCGCCGAGGTGTTTCGCGAAAACGCCGAAGCCGCCGCCGTCCGCGACGCAGAGTACCGCGACGCGGCGCTGGCGCAGTTCGGGAAGGAGTTCACGCGTCCGAGCAGGGCGGGCTTTGACCGGGTGATCGACGGGCTCAACCGGCTGCCGCGACCGGCGATGGCCTTTGGCACGCTGGGGCTGCTTGGCAGCGCGATGACCAGCCCCGAGTGGTTCGCAGCGCGCATGCAGGGTCTCGCGCTCGTACCGGAGCCGCTCTGGTGGCTGCTCGGCGCGGTGGTCAGCTTCTATTTCGGCGCGCGCCATCAGGCGAAAGGGCAGGATTTTCAGCGCGAAATCGTCTCGGCCCTTGCAGTGGGTCCGCAGTCGAAGCCTCCACTTGATGACGCGCATTCCGTGGCAGACGGGCCGGAGGATAATGCCGCGCTGGCAGAATGGCGCGCGCTGCATCAGCGCCGGGTTTGAGCGCCGCGCGGCGGTGTCACGGAAGCCCAAAAAGACAAAGGGCGCCCCATGGGCGCCCCTGTCACACAACAAAACCGATCTCGTCGACTCAGCTGCCCCAGCTGCGCACCGGACCGCAATCCATGTGCACGAAGTTCGAGCCCGAATAACGTCCGACGCCGCCCGCATTGCACGAGGCCGCAGCGCGCGCCATCTGGTTGACCGAGCGCGAGTTCAGCCGCAGGTCGGCTGCTTCGCCCTTGAGGTGACGCGAGTTCTTGGCCACACCCGAAGACCGGGACCGGAGCATCGCATTGGTTTTCGGGCTGCGGTAGCCTGAGATCAGCATGTAGGGCTCGCTCACGTCCATGAGGTTGTGGGCTGCCGTCATGATATCGATGGTGCGCGCATCGATGTTCCTCACATCGTTGGTACGCCAGTCGCGCATGAAGTAGGAAATCTCCTTCAGCGCATCGGGGATGTATTCCCCTTCGATCCAGTAGATCATGTTGAGCGTCTCGCCGGTGCGCGCGGAATACATCCGCAGGCGGCGCACGTCGCCCGCGCCGCGCAGGAAACCTGCCGCGCTTGCGTAAGTGGGTGCTGCCGTGACGAGAGTTGCCGCGAACGCGCCAAGAAGGCCACGCCGCGAGATGCCGCTAGCTTTAGTGTCAGTCATGTGAAGCGCCTGTCCCGTTTAGTCGCTGTGCCTGTTTGTTCCGCCTCGTTGGGCGGACCTACCATCTTTCCCCCAGATGTGCGGCTTTTATGGCACAGGAAGATTTACCGATGAAGGATATTCTCCAACCCCTAGTGGGTTCCCCCGGGAAATCGGCGAAATTTTGCGCACAGACCGAGAAGCTGTGTTGCAGCTGGCGGGAACCTACGCAGCGTCGGTGCATTGGCGTATCAGGAGCAGAAAACTCTCGCGCCCCGCGCGATTGTGTGTGGACAAGCCCCACTGCTGCACCGGAAAATCACTGCAAGGCTTGAAAGCAGAAGAATACGGGTAGTCATGGGTAAAATGCGGAATCTCCGGCGTGGAAGTGGCCTTGCAGCCCTGGTCCTGGCGGGGGCGCTCAGCGCGCTTCCGATGGGGCAGGTTGCGGCTCAGGACCTCTCGAAGGGGCTCGCGATGACCGCTTATCGGCAGGCCGTCGCCGAGAATCTCTCGGACAACGAGGGGCTCGCTGCCTTCTATCGGACGCGCGATTTCGCGCCGATCTGGACCGGACCCGACGACACCGCCGCGCTTCGCCGTGCCGCGCTGATCGAGGCGCTCGGGACGGCGTCGGTGCATGGGCTTCCCACCCAGCGCTACGATCTCGACGGGCTGATCCGCAAGATGCGCCACGTCGACGGCGAAAGGGCCCGTGGCGAGCTCGAGGTCGAGATCAGCCGCACCTTCCTGCAATATGCCCGTGATCTGCAGAGCGGTATCCTTGAGCCATCGCAGACCGACGAGGGTATCAAGCGGCACGCGCCCCGGCGCGACCCGAAGATCCTGCTCGAGGTGCTCGCAGCGAGCGATCCCTATCAGGTTCTTCAGCACCTCGCGCCGTCGTCGGACGAATATGCGCGGCTGCTGCGCGCCAAGCTCAAGCTCGAGAAGACCGTCGCACGCGGCGGCTGGGGACCGACGGTGCGCACCGCCAAGCTCGAAAAGGGGCAGAGCGGCGGCGACGTCGTGGTGCTGCGCGACCGGCTGATTGCCATGGGCTACATGAAGCCGACGCTCTCGCCGGACTATGACGACGAGCTGCGTAGCGCGGTCATCCGTTTCCAGGAGAGCCACGGTCTGGCGGTGGATGGTGTCGCCGGCTCGGGCACGCTCAGCCAGCTCAACATCTCTGCCGAGGACCGTCTGAAGTCGGTGCAGGTGGCCATGGAGCGCGAGCGCTGGCTGAACCTGCCCGAAGGGCTCGGCAAGCGGCACATCACGGTGAACCTCACCGACTTCCACGCCAAGATCGTCGACAACGGCAAGGTGACCTTCGAGACCCGCTCGGTTGTCGGCTCGCAGGAGAGCGATCGCCGCACGCCCGAGTTCTCGGACGAGATGAACCACATGGTGATCAACCCCACGTGGTACGTGCCGCGCTCGATCGTGGTGAAGGAATACCTGCCCCTGCTGCGCCGGAATCCGGGCGCCGCGGGCCATCTGGAAATCACCGACCGGCAAGGCCGCCTGGTGAATCGCGCCAACGGCTTTGCGCAATACAGCGCATCGAGCTTTCCCTTCGCCATGCGCCAGCCGCCGGGCCCGCGCAACGCGCTGGGGACCGTGAAATTCATGTTCCCCAACAAGTACAACATCTATCTGCATGATACGCCGTCGAAATCCCTGTTCGACCGTACGCAGCGCACCTTCTCGCACGGCTGCGTCCGTCTCAGCGATCCGCATGATTTCGCCTATACGCTGCTGGCGCGTCAGACTTCGGACCCGGTGGGTTTCTTCCAGTCGAAGCTGAACACCGGACGCGAGACGCGGGTGAATCTCGATCAACCGGTACCGGTGCACCTGATCTACCGGACCGCCTTCACCACGGTGAAGGGCGAGATGGAGTATCGTGCCGACGTTTACGGGCGTGACGCGGGGATCTGGGACGCGCTGAGTGCCGCAGGGGTGGTACTGGCAGGCGGGCCGAGTTAAATCCTCCGGGAGAGCATCCCGGAGGACCCCATGTCCCTAGACAGCACCCTACACAGCCATTCCATCGCAGAGATCGCCGCATCGCTCGGCCTCAAGGCCGAAGGGGACGCGGACATCCGCATCACTTCGGTCGCCGAACCGGCGCAGGCAGGTCCGGATCAGCTTGCGCTGGCGATGAAACCCGACTTTGCCGCCCAGATCGGCGAGGGCAGCGCCCGCGCCGCCATGCTCTGGGAAGGTGCCGATTGGCAGTCCATGGGGCTGGAGGCGGCGATCCTCGCGCCGCGCCCGCGCCACGCATTGTCCGGCCTGTCCGCCATGCTGGACCGCGGCAACGGCTATGGCGAGGGTATCCACCCCACCGCCAGCATCGACCCCACCGCCGAACTGGGCGAGGGCGTTTCGGTTGCGGCCTTCACCGTCATCGGTGCCCGCGCCAAGATCGGTGCGCGATCCGTCATCGGCCCGCAGGTCTTCATCGGCGAGGACGCGACCATCGGCGAGGACGCGACGATCCACTCCGGCGTGCGCATCGGCGCGCGCTGCACCATCGGGGCCCGCGTTTTCTGCCAGTTCAACGCCAGCATCGGCGGTGACGGCTTCAGCTTCGTGACCCCAGAGGTGTCGGGCGTCGAGAAGGCCCGTGCCAGCCTCGGCGAGGAAGGCACCCAGGCGGCGCAACAATGGGCCCGCATCCATTCGCTGGGCGCGGTCACCATCGGGGATGACTGCGAGGTCGGTGCCAATGCCACCATCGACCGCGGCTCGGTGCGCGACACGAAGATCGGCAACGGCACGAAGATCGACAACCTGGTGATGATCGGCCACAACGTCGTGGTCGGCGACAACACGCTGATCTGCGGCTGCTGCGGCATCGCCGGCTCGACGAAGATCGGCAACAACGTCGTGCTCGCCGGGCAGACTGGCGTCTCGGACAACATTTTCATCGGCGACAACGTGATCACCGGCGGCGGCACCACGGTGCTGTCGAACATCCCGGCAGGGCGCGTCATGCTCGGCTACCCGGCGATGAAAATGGAAAGCCACGTCGAGACTTACAAGGGTTTGCGCAGATTGCCACGGCTCTTCAAAGAAGTCGCGGAACTCAAGAAATCTGTTTCCAAGCTCATGGGGAATGAGTAAGCCGACCCTGACACGGACCCTGCGACGATAATGGGGAGCGCAGCACCATGAGTGTGAAAGACAAGGTCATCGAGATCATCGCCGAGCAGGCCGTTCTCGAACCCTCGGATGTGGCGATGGAGAGCACGCTCGAGGATCTGGGCATCGACAGCCTTGGCCTCGTCGAGAGCATCTTCGCCATCGAGGAAGCCTTCGACATCTCGGTTCCGTTCAACGCCAATGAGCCCGAACAGAGCGATTTCGACATCTCCTCGGTGTCGAGCATCGTCGCCGGGATCGAGAAGCTGGTGGCCGAGCAGACCGCGTGAAACGGGTCGTCATTACGGGTGCAGGCACGATCAACGCGCTCGGGCGCGGCGTGCCTGCAACATTCGAGGCCATGCGCGAAGGGCGCTGTGGCATCGGGGAACTAGAGTTCCGGGACGTCGAGCGTCTGGCCATCCGCATCGGCGGGCAGGTCAAGGGCTACGAGCCGGAAGAGACTTTCAACCGCCAGCAACTGGCGCTCTACGATCGCTTCACGCAATTCGCGCTGATCGCGGCGCGCGAGGCGATCGCGCAATCGGGGCTGGAGTTCCATGGCGACATGGCGGACCGCTCGGGCGTGGTGCTGGGCACCTCTGGCGGCGGTCTGACCACGCAGGACGAGAATTACCGCTCGGTCTACGAGGAGGGCAAGAACCGCGTTCACCCCTTCGTCGTGCCCAAGCTGATGAACAACGCCGCGGCCAGCCATGTCAGCATGGAGTTCAACCTGCGCGGACCGACCTTTACCGTCGCGACCGCCTGCGCCAGTTCCAACCATGCCATGGGGCTCGCCTTCCAGATGGTCCGCTCGGGCGCATGCCCGGCGATGATCACCGGCGGGGCGGAGTCGATGCTCTGCTTCGGCGGGGTGAAGGCCTGGGAAGGTTTGCGGGTCATGTCCAAGGACGCCTGCCGGCCGTTCTCCGCCAACCGCAACGGTATGGTGCAGGGCGAGGGCGCGGGGGTCTACGTCTTCGAGGACTATGACCACGCGAAGGCGCGCGGCGCCGACATCCTCGCCGAGGTGGTCGGTTTCGCGATGACCTCGGACGCCGCCGACATCGTCATGCCCTCCAAGCAGGGCGCGGCGCGGGCGATCTCGGGCGCGCTGCGAGACGGGCGCATCGACCGCGACGAGGTGGGTTATATCAACGCCCACGGCACCGGCACCGCCGCCAACGACAAGACCGAATGCGCCGCCGTGGCCGATGCCATGGGTCCGCAGGCGGACCGGCTGATGATCTCCTCGACCAAGTCCATGCACGGCCATTGCATCGGCGGCACCGGCGCGGTCGAGCTTCTGGCCTGCATCATGGCGCTGCGTGACGGGGTGATCGCCCCGACGATCGGCCACGAGGAATTCGACGCCGAATGCGCACTCGACGTGGTGCCCAACGAGGCGCGCGAGGCGGATGTCTCGGTGGTTCTGTCGAACGCCTTCGCCTTCGGCGGGCTCAACGCGGTGCTGGCGCTGCGCAAGGTCTGAACGCGCGAAAAAGACGGGCAGGGTGCCGACGTGCCCTGCCGCTCTCCCTTGCTTGCAGGCGTTCCGCGCTCTCCTGCGCAGGCAGCGTGCGCAAATCGGCCTGCTCTCCTTCCCGCAAAGCCCCATGTCCGGGGCAAAGGCAAGGAAAGGAGACTGTCATGTCCAGGAAAGTTGCCGTCATCGTCGGCTCTCTGCGCGAGGGTTCTTACAACCGCATGCTCGCCAGGGCGCTGACCGAAGTTGCGCCCGAGGGGCTGGATTTCGACTTCATCGCGATCGGCGACCTGCCGCTCTACAATCCGGACCTCGACGAGGGCACTCCGCCCGAGGCCTGGAGCCGCTTCCGGGCGCAGGTGAAGGCCAGCGACGCGGTGCTCTTCGTCACCCCGGAATACAACCGCGGCCTGCCTGCCGCCGTGAAGAACGCGCTCGACGTCGGCTCGCGCCCCTATGGCGACAGCGTCTGGGACGGCAAGCCGGCGGCTGTCGTTACCGGCTCGCCGGGCGGGCCCGGCGGCTTCGGTGCCAACCACCAGCTCCGCCAGTCGATGGTGTTCCTGAACATGCAGCCGCTGCAGCAGCCCGAGGCCTATATCGGCAACCTGATGAACCTTATCTCCGAGACGGGCGAGGTGACCAACGAGGACACCAAGAAGTTCCTTGGCACCATCATGAGCGCCTTTGCCGGCCTCATCGAGAAACACGCCTGAGCACGGCGTCGCCACAGTTGACCTAAACGCCAAAGGGCGGCCACTCGGGCCGCCCTTTGCCTATCCGATGATCGGCTGCGATCAGATCAGTGCAGGGTACGGCCCAGCTCGGCGGCCACGTCCGCCATGCGCGCGGAGAAGCCCCACTCATTGTCGTACCAGGCCAGCACGCGCACGGTGCGGCCGATGACCTTGGTCTGATCCGGCGCGAAGATCGAGCTGTGCGTGGTGTGGTTGAAATCGATCGAGACCTTCGGTTCGGGATCATAGGCCAGAACCGAGCCCATGCGGCCGGCGGCGGCCTCGCGGATGATCTCGTTCACGTCGTCCACGGTCACGTCCTTGCCGGCCTGGAAGGTCAGGTCCACGGCGGAAACGTTCGGCGTCGGCACGCGGATCGACGAGCCGTCGAGCTTGCCGCGCAGGTTCGGAAGCACCTCGCCGAGCGCCTTGGCAGCGCCGGTGGAGGTGGGGATCATCGCCATGGCCGCGGCGCGGGCGCGGTAGAGGTCCTTGTGGCGGCGGTCCAGCGTCGGCTGGTCGCCGGTGTAGGAGTGGATCGTGGTCATGATGCCGCTCTCGATGCCGATGGCCTCGTCGAGCACCTTGGCCAGCGGCGCCAGCGCATTGGTGGTGCACGAGCCGTTGGAGATCATCGTGTGACCCTTCTCCAGCTCGCGGTGGTTGACGCCGTAGACGATGGTCTTCTGCACGTTCTTTGCGGGCGCCGAGATCAGCACCGAGCGTGCACCCTGATGGATGTGCTGCACGGCCTTGTCGCCGTCGTTCAAGTTGCCGGTGCATTCCAGCACGACGTCGCAGCCGGTCCAGTCGAGCTCTTTCATGTCGTAGGTCGACATCACTTCCATCGGGCCGCGGCCGATGTCCATGCTGGAGCCGCTGACGCGGACCTCGCCGCCGAAACGGCCATGCACGCTGTCATAGCGCAGCAGGTGGGCGGCGGTCTCGAGCGGGCCGGTGGCGTTGATCTTCACCACCTGCACGTCGTTGCGTGCGCTCTCGGCGATATGGGCGAGGGTGCAGCGGCCAATGCGGCCGAATCCATTGATGCCGACGGTCACGGTCATGGAGCGGTCTCCTGGTCAGGATGAAGTCGTTGGGATGGGAACTTGGCTTTCCGTATACATAGGTGTGCCAGAGCAGCAACGCGAAAAGTAGAGGAATTGCAATATGTTAGCGATAAACCATGCTGCGGGCGCTAACATGACTCGCTGATAGCGTATAACCTTGTGCAATGCCCCGACGGCAGCTTGCGGACTTGCGCAACGCAGCCGCCGGATTACGTTGCGCCGAAACAAGACAAATCCAGACGGAGACGGACATGAGCGGACTTCTCGCGCTTCTCGACGACGTGGCGGGAATCGCCAAGGTGGCGGCGGCCTCGGTTGACGACATCTCGGCCAGCGCCGCCAAGGCCGGCTCGAAGGCGGCGGGCGTGGTCATCGACGACGCGGCGGTCACACCCAAATACCTGCACGGCTTCGAGGCCAAGCGCGAGCTGCCGATCATCTGGCGCATCGCCCGCAGCTCGGTGTTCAACAAGGTGGTGATCCTGCTGCCTCTGGCGCTTCTGCTCTCGGCCTTTGCACCCTGGATGCTGCCGCCGCTGCTGATCGCCGGCGGCTCTTTCCTGTGTTTCGAGGGCGCCGAGAAGGTGCTGCACGTGCTGCGGCCCGGCCATGAGAAGACAGGGCCGGAGAAGCAGGTGGAAAAGGGCGACCCCGTGCACCTCGAGGAACAGAAGGTGAAAGGGGCGATCAAGACGGACTTCATCCTCTCGGCCGAGATCATGACCATCTCGCTTTCGGCCATCGAGGTCACAGAGTTCTGGATCAAGGCGGTCGCGCTGGGGCTCGTGGGCGTCGGTATCACCGCGCTGGTCTACGGCGCCGTGGCGCTGATCGTGAAGATGGACGACATCGGCCTGTGGCTGACGCAGGTGGGCAAGCTGGGGGTCACGCGGGCGCTGGGGCGCGGCATCGTCAAGGCGATGCCGGTTGTCATGTGGCTTCTGTCGACGGTCGGCACCGTGGCCATGCTCTGGGTCGGCGGCTCGATCCTCGTGCATTCGCTGGCGCAGATGGGCTGGCACCTGCCCGAAGAGGCGATCCACCACGTCGCGGAGGCCGCCGCTCACATGGTGTCCGAAGAGCTGCAGCCCGCCGTCCTGTGGATCGTCACGGCGGCCTGCGACGGCATCCTCGGGGTGATCTGGGGGATGATCCTCGTGCCGATCGTCACGAAGCTGGTGATGCCGCTCTTCGGCGGCAAAAAACAGGCACAGCACTGAACCGGAGCCGCTCCGCCCGCCGCCGCGCTGCCCGTGGCGCGCGGAGCGTGTTAGGCTGAACGAGGTGTCGCCCGCCCCACGGGCCGCGCCGCGGTCTTTCCGGAGCACGCGATGGCCCTTCACCCGTTCCCGACGTTTGCGGCGCTGCTCATGGCTGCGCTGATCCCGTCCGCTCTTGCGGCACAAGACCCGCTGATCGACGAATCCTTCCTTACCGATCGCAGCTACGTGGTGCTGGTGCCCCCGGCAGAAGCGGCCTCGGCTTGGGTCTGCATCGGGGCGGACGCGCAAGGGAACGGGGCTTTGCGTCAGCCCGATCCGGCGGCGCTGCAGGAGGCGCTTGCCCAGGACTGGACCGCCACCGCCCGCTGCGACGCGGGCATGGCGCAGATCCGCATCGCCGGCCCCGGCGGCACGGCGGCCCAGGATTTCGCCGTCGGACGGCACTATGTCGATGGCGTCGCACGCCTGCAGAGCTTCGACGTCTCGGCGGTGATAGGCCAGTGCCGGAGCTGGTTCGACAGCCTGCCCGAAACCTGCCGCACCGCGCCGGAGGCGGCTGAGGCGTGCTCCGCCGCGCTCGAGCAGTCCTTCAGCTTCGGCCCCGGCGCGCCGCTGCCCGGCAGCGCGCCGCTCGGAATCTCCGCGAGTTGCGTGAACGGTGACATCGCGCCGCGCCGGATCACGCCCCGGCTGGAGCTGCGCTGTCTCCACGAGACCATCTGCCTCGCTGCCTTCTGATGCGAAAAGGGCGCCCCGCGAGAGGCGCCCTTCGTCATTCTTCTCTTTGAAAATGCGCCGGGGGTGAGCCCGAAGGGCGAGGGGGCAGCGCCCCCTCTGCCAGCCCGTATTTCAGAGCAGGCCCTTGACCTTGGCCACCACGTTCTCCGCGGTGATGCCGAACTTCTCGTAGAGCACCTCTGCCGGGGCCGAGGCACCGAAGCTGTCCATGCCGACGAAGGCCTGCTTGGCCTCGCGGCCACGCTCACCGAGCAGCCAGCGGTCCCAGCCGCCGTGGCGGGTTGCCGCCTCGACACCGACGCGCACGGGGCCGGCAGGCAGCACGCGCTTGCGGTACGCCTCGTCCTGCTGCGCGAAGAGTTCCATGCAGGGCATGGAGACCACGCGGGTGCCGATGCCCTCGGCCTGCAGCGCGTCGCGCGCGGCGAGGGCGATCTCGACCTCGGAGCCGGTGGCGATGAGGATCGCCTGGCGCTTACCCTCGGCCTCGGCGAGCACGTAGGCGCCTTTCGAGGTGAGGTTGTTGGTCTTATGCTCGCGGCGCACGGTCGGCAGGTTCTGGCGGGTCAGCGACAGCACCGACGGCGTGCCCTTCTGCGTCAGCGCCACTTCCCAGGCTTCCGCGGTCTCGACGGTATCCGCGGGACGGAACACCAGCGTGTTCGGCGTCGCACGGCTGATCGCCAGGTGCTCGACCGGCTGGTGCGTCGGGCCGTCTTCGCCGAGGCCGATGGAGTCGTGGGTCATCACGAAGACCGTCGGGATCTGCATCAGCGCCGCCAGGCGCATCGAGGGGCGCGCGTAGTCGGTGAAGGCCATGAAGGTGCCGCCATAGGGGCGCAGGCCGCCGTGCAGCGCCATGCCGTTCATCGCCGCGGCCATGCCGTGCTCGCGGATCCCCCAATAGACGTAGCGGCCCTTGCGGCTGTCCACGTCGAACACGCCGAGATCACCGGTCTTGGTGTTGTTCGAGCCGGTGAGGTCGGCCGAGCCGCCGACGGTCTCGGGCATGATCGGGTTGACCACCTCGAGCACCATTTCCGAGCTCTTGCGGGTGGCGACCTTCGGGCCTTCTTCGCTGATCTGCTTCTTCAGCGCGCGGATCACCGCCGAGAGCTTCTTCGGCGCATCGCCGTCCTGCTGGCGGGTGAATTCTTTCTGGCGGCTGTCGGAAAGGGCGGCAAAACGCTCTTCCCACTCGGCACGGTCGGCGGCACCGCGGCTGCCGACTTCTTCCCACCAGCTCTTCACATCTGCCGGCACTTCGAACGGACCGGTGGTCCAGCCCCAGTTCTGCTTGGCCTCAGCGTTCTGCTCGGCGTTGGTCAGCGCGCCGTGCCCCTTCGAGGTGTCCTGCGCGGCGTGGCCGAGGGCGATATGCGTCTTGCAGGCGATCATCGTCGGCTCGGCGCTCTTCTTCGCTGCCGTGATGGCCGCGTCGATTGCCTCGGGATCATGACCGTCGATCTCGATGACTTCCCAGCCCGCCGAGCGGAAGCGGGTCACCTGGTCGGTCTTGTCCGACAGTTCGACCTTGCCGTCGATGGTGATGCCGTTGTTGTCCCAGAACACGACCAGCTTGCCGAGGCCGTAGCGGCCCGCGAGGGTGATCGCCTCCTGGCTCACGCCTTCCATCAGGCAGCCGTCGCCGGCGATGACATAGGTGTGGTGATCCACGACCTTCTTGCCGAAGCGCGCGCGCAGGATCTCTTCGCCCATGGCGAAGCCCACGGCGGTGGCGATGCCCTGGCCGAGCGGACCGGTGGTGGTCTCGATGGCGTCGGCGTGGAAGTTCTCCGGGTGGCCGGCGGTGCGGGCGCCCCACTGGCGGAAGTTCTTCACCTCATCGAGGGTGATCTGCTCGTCGCCTGCAAGATAGAGCAGCGAGTAGAGCAGCATCGAGCCGTGGCCAGCCGAGAGGATGAACCGGTCGCGGTCCGCCCACTTCGGGTTCTTGGCGTCGAATTTCAGGTGCTTGGAGTAAAGCACGGTGGCCACGTCGGCCATGCCGATGGGCATGCCGGAGTGACCGGAGTTTGCAGCCGTGACCGCATCCAGCGTCAGCGCGCGGATGGCGCAGGCGCGGGTCCAGTGGTCGGGGTTCTTGGCGCGAAGTTCAGAAATGTCCACGGGGCTTTGTCCTCTTGCCGGAAGCCTTTCAGTCGGCTCAATAGCAGCGCTGCCGATAAGTTCAAGCGCGGCGGCCTTCCGCCTGCGCATCAAGGATGAAGCACGGGCCGTAAGGCCTTGGAACATATGGCGAGCATTTTCCCGATCTGCTTGTTATCCTTTTGCCGAACCGGGGCGCTTTGATTCGCCTTCCCGGAGACGATGGTATAGGTCGGCGGCACCGGGATGCGGGCCGCCACAGGCCACGCCGCAGGAACGCTCCGAAAGACACTCGGAACAAAGACGCTCGGAAAGAGGCAAGGAACAAGGGACGCAGGATGAGCCAGATCGACGAGTTGCACTCCAGGATCACGCGCGCGCTCGACCGCATCTCGACAGGGGTCGAGGCGCTGGGATCGGCGCAGCCGGACGCGGGCACCGAGGCTTCGGCGGACGGCGAGATCGCCGCGCTGCGCGGCGCGCTGGACGAAGAGCGCATGGCCAATGCGCAGCTCGAGGAGCGGGTGCGCAAGCTGCACGCGCAGATCGAGGGCACGCCCGACGCCAGCGCCGAGAGCGTCGCCCTGGCCGGACAGCTGGAGGCGCAGCGCGGTGCGATGGCGGCCCTCGATGGCGAATTGCAGCGGCTGCGGCAGGCGAACGAGGCGTTGATGCACTCGCAGGCCGAGATGCGCGAAGCCCTCGAGGCGGGGCTCGGCGAGCCGCATCTGATCAACCAGGCCATGCTGGCCGAACTCGAGTCGCTGCGCGCCGCGCGCGGCGTCGAAGCGGCAGAGGCGCAGGCGCTGCTGGCCGGGCTGACACCGGTGCTTGCCGCGGCCACCAAGGCGGAGGACCTGTGATGTCGCAGATCGAAGTTGAAATCCTCATCGGCGGCCGCAGTTTCGAAGTGGCCTGCCAGGAAGGCGAAGAGCAGTACCTGCAGGCCGCCGCCCGCATGCTGGACACCGAGGCACAGGTGCTGGTCGGCCAGATCGGCCGCATGCCCGAGGCGCGGATGCTGCTGATGGCAGGCCTCATGCTGGCCGACAAGACCGCCGGTCTCGAGGATCGGCTGAGAGAGACCGAGGACCGGCTGCGCGAGGCCGAGGAGCGCATCGCCGCCATGGGCTCCGAGCTGCGCGTGCTGCGCGATGCGCCGCCGCCCGAGGCCGAGCGGGTCGAGGTGCCGGTGATCCCGCGCAGCGTGACCGAGGCCATGGCCGAGCTTGCCGCCCGCGCCGAGGCGCTCGCCGAGGCGGTCGAGGAAAAGGCGACTTCCTGAGCTTCGTCGAGACGAAGATATCCCGGAGGCGCGGCGCGCAGCGCCTGGGGGCAGAGCCCCGTTCCGAGCGTGTTGGGGCTTGCGCCCCTCTGGGGCGTATCGCGCGTGGCGAAGCCGCGCCGTGCGTATTTCGGAAGAGAAGAAGCGCCAGCGCGCCCGTCGCTCTGAACGGGAAAGCGGGATAAGCAAAAAGGGCGGGGAATTCCCCGCCCTTCGTTTTTTCTAAGGTCCGAAGCTCAGCGCTTGAGGATCGAGCGACCGGCGTATTCCGCGGCCTCGTCGAGCATCTCCTCGATGCGGATCAGCTGGTTGTACTTGGCGAGCCGGTCCGAGCGGGCCAGCGAGCCGGTCTTGATCTGACCGCAGTTGGTGGCGACGGCGAGGTCGGCGATGGTGGCGTCCTCGGTTTCGCCCGAGCGGTGCGACATCACGTTGGTGTAGCGCGCGCGGTGGGCCATATCGACGGCCTTCAGCGTCTCGGAAAGCGAACCGATCTGGTTGACCTTCACCAGCATCGAGTTGGCGACGCCCTGTTCGATGCCCATGGCGAGGCGTTCGGGGTTGGTGACGAAGAGGTCGTCGCCGACCAGCTGCACCGATGCGCCGAGCTTGTCGGTGAGCAGCTTCCAGCCCTCCCAGTCATCCTCGGCGCAGCCGTCCTCGATGGAGATGATCGGGTAGTCGTCGCAGAGCTTGGCGAGGTAGTCGACGTTCTCGGCGGAAGTGAGCGAGAGGCCTTCGCCCTTCATCTCGTATTTGCCATCCTTGAAGTATTCGGTCGAGGCGCAGTCGAGCGCGAGGTAGATGTCCTCGCCGGGCTTGTAGCCGGCCTTCTCGATCGACTTGAGGATGAAGTCCAGCGCCTCGCGGGTGCCGCCCAGCTCGGGGGCAAAGCCGCCCTCGTCACCGAGGCCGGTGGACATGCCCGCCGCCGAAAGCTCTTTCTTCAGCGTGTGGAACACCTCGGAGCCCATGCGCACGGCTTCGCGGATGTTCGCCGCCGAGACCGGCATGATCATGAATTCCTGGATGTCGATCGGGTTGTCGGCATGCTCGCCGCCGTTGATGATGTTCATCATCGGCACCGGCAGGACCCGGGCCGAGGTGCCGCCGACGTAGCGATAGAGCGGCTGGCCGGTAAACTCGGCCGCCGCCTTGGCCACCGCCAGCGACACGCCGAGGATGGCGTTGGCGCCGAGCCGGCCCTTGTTGTCGGTGCCGTCGAGCTCGATCATCGCCATGTCGATGGCCTGCTGCTCGGTGGCGTCGAAGCCGACGATGGTCTCGGCGATCTCGCCGTTCACCGCCGCCACGGCCTCGAGCACGCCCTTGCCCATGTAGCGCGACTTGTCGCCGTCGCGCTTCTCGACGGCCTCGTGCACGCCGGTCGAGGCGCCTGAGGGCACCGCGGCGCGGCCCATGGTGCCGTCTTCCAGCGTGACGTCGACTTCGACGGTGGGGTTGCCGCGGCTGTCGAGGATCTCGCGGGCGTGAATGTCGATGATGATGCTCATGGGTCCCTCGCAAAGGAATGGGTTCGCGACGAGCTATAACAGGGGCGAGGCAGAAGTAAATAATCACGGTAACGCTAACAGCGCCTGTTCCCATGGGGTTGCGCTAACAACCACATGTTCGTGCTGCATAGTTTTTTGCCCTGCCGGAAATGCCTCCTAGGTTTTTTCTGCAGACGCACGAGCAATGGACAGCAGGAAAGGCCGCGCAGGGGTGCCGAGGGGAGGACGGTGCCGCGCGGACATGGTGCATGGAAGAAGAACTGAGCGAGATCGGCCAGCAGGTGGCCGAGATTTCCGAGCTGGACCAGCTCGAGCAGCAGGTGGCGGATTTTTCCGAGACGGTGGAGGCGATCATCCCGGTGCTGCCGGGCTGGGTGATGCCCGCAGCGGTGCTGGGCGTGGCCTTCCTGATCGGGGTGCTGGCCTTCCGGCTGGTGTTCGGGATCCTGACCCGGCTTGTGGCGAAGCGCGATCTCTTCTGGCGCAGCCTCGTGTCACGCACGCGCAGGCCGCTGCGGATGGGGCTGGTGGTGTTCTTCCTGACGATCGGCGTGGCGGTGGCACCGCTGGATGCGGTCTGGCGGGATCTTGCGCAGCACGCGCTGCTGATCGCCTTCATCATCCTCGTGGCCTGGGTGGTGCACACGGCGCTGAACATCTGGACCACGGTGCGCCTGCGGAAGTTCTCGCTCGATGCCGAGGACAATTTCCTCGCCCGTAAGCACGTGACCCAGAGCCGGATCCTCGTGCGGCTGACCGGCTGGCTGATCCTCATCGTGACCATCTCGGCGATCCTGATGACCTTTCCGGGGGTCCGGCAATGGGGCGTGTCGCTGCTGGCCTCGGCCGGGGCGGCGGGCATCGTGGTCGGCTTTGCCTTCCAGCCGGTGCTGAAGAACCTGATTGCCGGCATCCAACTGGCGATCACCCAGCCGATCCGCATCGACGACGCGGTGATCGTCGAGGGGGAATGGGGCTGGATCGAGGAGATCACCGGCACCTATGTGGTGATCAAGATCTGGGACTGGCGGCGGCTGATCGTGCCGCTCAGCTACTTCATCGAGCAGCCGTTCCAGAACTGGACTCGCGACGGGTCCTCGCTGATCGGCGGGGTGCTGCTCTATCTCGACCATTGCGCGGACATCCAGCGCATCCGCGACAAGATGAATGAGATCTGCCGCGAGAGTGAACTCTGGGACGGCAACGTCTGTCACCTGCAGGTGAACGACTTCCGTGAGCGGGTGATGGAGATCCGCATCCTCGCCTCGGCGCGCAACGCGCCGCGCACCTACGACCTGCGCTGCGAGATCCGTGAGAAGCTGATCACCTGGATCCAGCGCGAGATGCCCGAGGCGCTGCCGCGCACCCGCGAGACCGTTTCGGTGGATGCGGCAAACAGCGTTACCGCGCCGGGGATCGAGGTCGTCGGCGGGTAAGGCGGAAACCGGGGGCTCAGAGCCCCCGGTTCACGTCCCTTTCCTTCGCGCGGGCCAGCCGATGCTCGCGGACGAATGTGTAGAGACCGGCGGCGAGGATCAGCGCGGCCCCCGCATAGGTCCAGCCATCGGGACGTTCATCGAAGATCAGCATCCCGAGGCTCGCGGTGAAGATCAGCCGAGTGTAGCGGAAGGGCGAGACCGCCGCGACCTCGGCCATGCGCATGGCGTTGGTCACTGCGAGGTAGCCGCCCGCCGTCACCGCCACTGCCGCTGCCATGGGAAACAGTGCGGCGCCGGTGAAGACCGGCGCGCGGCCCGACATGAGCAGCAGCGCCAGGCCCACTGGCGCGATGGAGACCATGCCCCAGGCCGAGACCGCCACCGAGGGGATCGCGGCGGGCAGGGTGCGGGTCACCAGGTCGCGCGCCGCGAGACCGATCACGCCGACCACGGCAAAGATCTCCCAGCCGGTGAACTCCGCGCCGAAGGGGCGGATCACCATGAGCATCCCGACGAGGCCCACGCCGATCGCCGACCAGCGGCGCCAGCCGACGCTCTCCCCCAGGAACAGGGCCGCACCCAGCGTCACCGCCAGCGGCGCGGTCTGCATGATCGCCGCCATGACCGACAGCGGGATGTAGGTCAGCCCGATGATCATGCCGAGCCCGCCGACCATCTCGAAGAGGTTGCGCAGGAGCACCCGGGGATGCAGCGCGTCGGCGCGGCGCAGCGGTAGTTTCTTGAGCTTTGCCAGGATCAGGAAGACGCAGCAGCCGCCCAGGCCGATGGCCATCATGACCTGGCCCGAGGGTGCCTGAAGCGTCGACAGCTTGATGAAGGCGTCGCTGAGAGCCAGCAACGCCATGCCAAGCACCATCAGGGCGATGGCGCGAAGGGTATCCATGGTCTTGTCTTCCGATCAGGTGATGACGTCGGGCGCGTCGCGTCCAGTGCGTGTCTTGATGCCCGCGATCGCCTCGGCGGCGGCGATCACCGGCGCCAGCGCGACCTGCGGATCGAGCGCGAACTTGGCGGGGTCGGTCTCGACCTTCTCGAGGTAGACGCGCAGCGTGGCGCCCTCGGTGCCGGTGCCCGACAGGCGCAGCACCAGTCGCGAGCCGCCCTCGAAGCCGATCTGCAGGCCCTGCTTCTCGGCGCGCGAGCCGTCGACCGGATCGTCGTAGGCGAACTCTTCTGCCGAGGTGACCTTCATCCCCGCGACCTCATTGCCCGGCAGCACGCCGAGCTGTTCGCGCACGTGGTCCATCAGCCCGTTTGCCGCCTCGCTGTCGACGCCCTCGTAGTCATGGCGGGAGTAGTAGTTCCGGCCATATTCCTTCCAGTGGGCGTCCATAAGCTCGGCGACCGAGCATTGCTTCTTGGCCAGCACGTTGAGCCAGAAAAGCACGGCCCAGAGCCCGTCCTTCTCGCGCACGTGGTCCGAGCCGGTACCGGCGCTTTCCTCGCCGCAGAGCGTGGCGCGGCCCGCGTCGAGCAGGTTGCCGAAGAACTTCCAGCCGGTGGGTGTGGCGTAGCAGTCGATGCCGAGGCCCTTTGCCACCCGGTCCACCGCGCCAGAGGTCGGCATCGAACGCGCGACGCCCTTGAGGCCCTCGGCATAGGCCGGGACCAGCGTGGCGTTGGCGGCCAGAACCGCGAGGCTGTCCGAGGGGGTCACATAGCAATGCTTGCCGACGATCATGTTGCGGTCGCCGTCACCATCCGAGGCCGCACCGAAGTCCGGCGCGTGGTCGCCCATCATCTCGTCCATCAGCGTCTTGGCCCAGATCGGGTTGGGATCCGGATGGCCCTTGCCGAAGTCGGGCAGCGGAATGGCGTTGATCACCGTGCCGGGGCCGGCGCCAAGCTCTTCCTCGAGGATCATCCGCGCGTAGGGTCCCGTCACCGCGTGCATGGCGTCAAAACGCATGGTGAAGCCGGACCGGAAGAGCGCGTGAATGGCGTCGAAGTCGAAGATCTCTTTCATCAGCTCGGCGTAATCGGCGACCGGATCGACGATCTCGATCTCCATGTCGCCCAGCATCACCATGCCGGTGCCGGCAAGGCCGACGTCCTGGCTGTCGAGGATGTGGAACTCGGTGATGGTCTTGGTGGCCTCGAAGATCTTGTCGGTGATGCCTTCGGGCGCCGGGCCGCCGTTGCCGGCATTGTACTTCACGCCGAAGTCGCCCTCGGGGCCGCCGGGGTTGTGGCTGGCCGACAGGATGATGCCGCCATCAGCCCCGCGCTTGCGGATCAGGTTCGATGCGGCGGGGGTCGAGAGCAGCGCGCGTTCGGCGACGATCACCTTTTTCGCGCCGCTGGCCGCAGCCATGCGCAGCACGACCTGCGCCGCCTGGCTGTTGAAATGGCGACCGTCACCGCCGAGCACGAGGGTCTTGCCCTCGACGCCGCCGATGCCGTTCCAGATGCTTTGAATGAAATTTTCGAGGTAGTGGTGGCTCTGGAAGACGGGCGTCTTCTTGCGCAGGCCGGACGTGCCCGGTTTCTGGCCCTCGATCGGCTCGGTGGGAACGGTACGGATATGCGTCATGTCTGTCTCCTTCGCCCGGATGCTTCCATGATCCGGGCGGCATTGGCAAGAACGGGTGTGTTTGCAATCTCTTGCGGACCGATAGGCAGGCGCTGGCGCCAGTTGGGATACTCCGAGACGGTGCCCGGAAGGTTGGGCTGGATATCGCTGTCCAGCAGGTCCTCGACCTGCACGGCGACCAGCCGCGAACAGGTGGCGGCCAGCACCTGGAACATGGCCTCGGGCGCTTGCGGGGCAAGGTCGCCGCGGAACTGGCCGCTGAGCCAGTCAAAGCCGGCGATCTCGCGCCCGCGCCAGCCGCGCATGCCCTCGGCGTGGTCGGGCGGGGTCAGGCCGATCTCGACGCGGGTGTCGATCTCGCGCCCGGCGCGCCAGCCTTTCCAGGTGGGCAGATCGTGGGTGGTGAAGCTGGCGATCACCGCCTCGTCGTAATCCTCGGGGCGCTTGAACTCGGGCGGATCGCCGCGGTGCTCGAAACAGGCGAGGCGGCAGCCCAGAAGGCCGCTCTCGTCCATCGCCGCGTGCAGACCGTCGGGGATCACTCCGAGGTCCTCGCCGATGATCACCCCGCCGCAGCGCGCCGCCTCGATCCGGGCAACGGCGAACATCGCCTCGCGCGGCATCTGCACGTAGGCACCAGGCAGATCGCCGCCCTCGGGCACCCAGTAGGCGCGCTCGAAGCCGATGATGTGGTCGATCCGCAGCATCCCGCAGAACCGAAGTTGCTGGCGCAGGGTGAGGGCGAGGGCCTCGAAGCCGGTCGCTTCCAGTGCCACCGGGTTGAACGGCGCGAGGTGCCAGTTCTGCCCCTGCGGCGCAAAGGCGTCAGGGGGCGCGCCGAGGCTGGCACCGGTGGCGAAACTGGCGCGGTCGGTCCATGTCTCCGCGCCATGCGGATGCGTGCCGACCGCGAGGTCGAGGTAGAGCCCGTGGGTCATGCCTGCGGCCTGCGCGCGGCGCTGTGTGTCGGCGACCGCACCCTCGGCGGCGTATTGCAGCCAGGCGTGAAAGCGCAGCCGGTCGGCAAGATCGCGGGCCGCTTGCGCGACCTGCGGGCTTTCCGGATCACGGTAGGCCGGCTCCCATGCGTCCCAATAGGCCCCGAGCTTTTCCGACAGCGCCTGATGCAGCGCGAAGCGCCGCAGGTCCTCGCCCTCGGTGCGCAGCCAGCTGTCGAAGCCGGGGCCGGGGGGCGCGTTGCGGAACTCCGCTTCCAGCGCGGCAAGCCGGGCCGGGGTCTCGGCTGCGAAATCCACCAGCGGGCCGGGCTTGGCCGAGGTCGCGGTGGGCAGGTAGAGCGGTGACAGGCGGCGGCGATGCGAGGGGGTATAGGGGCTGAAACCGCCGGGGTCGGCCACGTGGAAGCCCGCGTGAATAGGGTTGATCCCCAGGAAGCCGGCGCCCTGCGCTGCCGCGCCCTCGGCCATGACCGCCAGATCGTCGAAGGCGCCGATGCCGCCCACCCCCTGCGGCCGCAGGCAGGCAAGCGGCACCATAAGGCCCCAGTCGCGCTCCGGCAGCGGCAGGCGCGGTGGGGCGCTGAGTAGCCAGCAGGTCTCTCCCTGTGCGTCCAGCCTGTGCCGGCCCATGGGCAGGGCGGGCAGGCGGCCGCTTCCCTCGATCCCCCGCCCGTCCTCCAGCGTGATCTGCCAGTCGCCCGGCACCCCCAGATCGGGCGGCTCGGCGTGGGTGCAGACGTGCCACTTCGGCAGCTGGCGTACGGGCTGCGTATCGGCGGCAGCAAGTCCCATGGCCGACAGCAGCGCGGCTTTGGTCTCGGGCGGCGTGGCGTGCCAATGGCCGTAGAGATCGCGGTATTCGCCCAGGATGCCGGCCTGTGCGGCGCGGGTGTCGAGATCGCTCATCAGGCCTCCTCTCCAAGCAGCAGCACGGAGTTGGCCGCAAGGGTCACCGTGCCGCCGAGCCGCAGGGGTTCGGCCGCGGGATCGGCAGTGTCTATGTGCCGGACCCAGCCAAAGCCCTCGCCGGGTTCGGGCAGGGTCAGCTCGACCGCATCGCCCGCGTTCAACGCGATGTAGATCGCCTCTTCGCGTTGCTTGTAGAGCGGCGTGCCCGAGGCCATGCGGAACTCGGCGCAGAGCACCTTGAGGTGGCCATTGGTCCAGTCGGCGCGGGTCATCTGCTGGCCGTCGGGCCGCCACCAGAAGAGATCGGGCACCCCGTCGACGCGGCGCGGGCGCGAATGCAGGTAGCGGCGCTGGCGCAGGATCGGGTGCGCCTTGCGAAAGGCGATCAGCTTTCGGGTGAAGGCGTGGAAGTCGTCGTCGCGGCTTTCCCAGTCGATCCAGCCGGTCTCGTTGTCCTGCGCGTAGGCGTTGTTGTTGCCGGACTGCGAGTTTCCGATCTCGTCGCCCGCAAGGATCATCGGCGTGCCCTGGCTCATCAGCAGCGTCGCCATCAGGTTGCGGCGGCGCAGGGCGCGGGCCTCGAGGATCGCCGGATCGTCGGTCGGGCCCTCGACGCCCATGTTGTCCGAGTGGTTCTCGCCGTGGCCGTCGCGGTTGTTCTCGCCATTGGCCTCGTTGTGGCGATGGTTGTAGGAGACCACGTCCATCAGGGTGAAGCCGTCATGGGCCGTGAGCAGGTTGACCGAAGCGGTGGCATTGCGGCCCGAGTGATCGAACAGCCCGGCTGAGCCGGTGATCCGGTCGGCCATCACCGGCACATGCCCCAGATCGCCGCGCCAGAAGCGCCGCACGCCGTCGCGGTACTGGTCGTTCCACTCGCTGAACGGCGGCGGGTAGCCGCCAAGCTGGTAGCCGCCCGGGCCGATGTCCCAGGGCTCGGCGACCAGCTTCTTTGCGGCCAGCACCGGGTCCTGGCGCAACGCCTTGAAGAAGCCGGAGTTGCGATCAAAGCCCTGCGGCGTGCGGCCCAGCGTCGAGCACAGGTCGAAACGGAAGCCGTCGACGCCCATGGTTGTGGCCCAGTAGCGCAGGCTGTCCATCACCATGCGCAGCACCATCGGGTGGTCGATGTTGAGGGTATTGCCGGTGCCGGTGTCGTTGATGTAGCCGCGCTTGTCTTCCGGCAGGCGATAGTAGCTGAGGTTGTCGAGCCCCCGGAAGCTGAGCGTCGGCCCGTGCTCGTCGCCCTCGCAGCTGTGGTTGTAGACCACGTCGAGGATCACCTCGATCCCGGCAGCGTGCAGCCGCGCGACCATGTGCTGGAATTCCCAGAGCGCGCCCTGGTCGAGATAGCGCGGGTCGGGGGCGAAGAAACCCAACGTCTGGTAGCCCCAGTAGTTCTTAAGCCCCTTGTCGACGAGGAACCTGTCGTTGAGGAAGGCGTGCACCGGCAGCAGCTCGATGGCGGTGATGCCGAGGTCGGTCAGGTAGTCCAGCACCGGATCCGAGGCGATGCCAAGAAACTTGCCCGGGTGCTCGGCGCCGGGGAAGCGCTGGGTCAGCCCCTTCACATGCGCCTCGTAGATGACGCTCTTCGCCAGCCGGGTTTCGGGGGGCTGCGTGCCGCCCCAGTCAAAGCTGGTATCGACCACCACGGCCTTGGGCATGTAGGGCGCGCTGTCGGCGGTGTTTCGGGTCTCGAGCCCGCCGTAGAGCGCGTCGTTCCACACGGGATGGCCGGTGATGCGCCGGGCGTAGGGGTCGAGCAGCAACTTGTGCGGATTGAACCGGTGGCCCTGCCTGGGCTGGAACGGGCCGTCGACGCGGAAGCCGTAGTGCTGGCCCGGGGTCAGCCCGGGCACCCGACCATGCCAGACGTCGCCATCGCGTTCGGGCAGGGGAAGCCGATAGGTTTCCGTGCCATCCTCGTCGAAGAGACAGAGCGTGACGGCCTCGGCATGGGCGGAAAACACCGCGAAGTTCACGCCATCGCCGTCGAAGGTCGCGCCGAGCGGAGTCGCGGACCCCGCGAGGATGACCGGCTCGCTCATCTATGCCTCATGGCTGTTTGGCCTTCACCATATCCTGGTAGAGCGCCGCGTATTTCGCGGCCGAATGGGTCCAGCTGACCGGAGAGGCCATGGCGTTGGTCATCATGCGCGTCCAGGTTTCCTTGTCCTGGTACAGAGTTATAAGCCGCATCATCGCCTGGGCCAGTGCCTGCGCGCTGACAGGGTGGAATTGCAGGCCGGTTGCACAGCCCGCTGCCAATCCAGCAGGCGATGCGTTGATCACCGTGTCCGCCAGACCGCCCGTGAGCGCCACCAACGGCAGGGTGCCGTAGCGCAGACCGTAGAGCTGGGTGAGCCCGCAGGGCTCGAAGCGCGACGGCACGAGAATCGCGTCGCCCCCGGCCATCAGCCGATGCGCGAGGTCCTCGTCGTAGCCGATGCGCACGGCGACGCCGGGGTGCTTCTGGGCCTTGCGCTGGAAAGCCTCCTCCAGCCCCGGGTTCCCCGAGCCGAGCAGCGCCAGCTGCCCTCCACGGTCGAGCAGGGCCGGCAGCGCCTGCATCAGGATGTCGAGCCCCTTCTGCTCGGTCAGCCGCGAGATCACCACGCAGAGCGGCCCGGGCCAGTCGTCCGGCAGGTCCAGCTCCTTGCGCAGAGCGGCCTTGTGCTTGGCCTTCTCGGCGATGGTCTTGTAGGGCGGCGTCCAGAGCGCCTCGTCTATGCCGTTGAGGATGCCGACCATGTCCTCCTGCCGCTCGCGCAGCACCCCGTCGAGCCCCATGCCGAAATCCTTGGTCATCAGCTCGGAGGCATAGGTGGGCGAGACGGTCGAGAGCTTGTCGGAATAGACCAGACCGGCTTTCAGCGCCGAGACGCTGTCCCAGAACTCGTAGCCGCGCTGGTGAAAGCCGGTGCGCGGCAGGCCAAGCGTGCCGATGCGCGAGGCCGAAGCCATGCCCTGGAAGGCGATGTTGTGGATGGTCATCAGCGTCGAGACCCGCCCCGCCGCGCCAAGCTCACGCAGGTAGAGCGGCGCGAAACCGGCCTGCCAGTCGTGGCAGTGCAGGATGTCGGGACGCCAGTCCTCGATCCCGTCGGCACCGATCATCGCCGCCACAGAGGAAAGCGCGGCAAAGCGCTCGGGGTTGTCGTGCCAGTCATTGCCCCGGGGGTCCATATAGGGCCCGCCGTCGCGGTCGAAGAGATGCGGCGCCTCGAGCACGTAGAGCACCTGCTTGCTTTTCGCGTCGCCCAGCGGTGCCCGGAGCACCCGTGCCGGGCCGCCGAAGAGATCGCCGTATTCGGCGACGACCTTCGGCGCGGCGAGCTTGTCGATGACCTGCCGGTAGCCCGGCAGAAGTACCCGCATGTCGACCCCGTGCACCGCCAGCGCGCCCGGCAGGGCGCCGACCACGTCAGCCAGCCCTCCGGTCTTGATCAGCGGCACACATTCCGAGGCGACAGACAGGACACGAGTCATTTGGCGGCTTCCCTCCGGTCGAGCATTCCTTGCGTGATCAGCGTCACGCCGCCGGGCGTGACACGGAACCACTTAGCGTCTTCCTCCGGATCCTCGCCGACCACAAGCCCCTCGGGGATATGCACCCCTCGATTGACCACCGCGTTTGTCAGACGTGCATGCCTGGAGACATAGACATTGGGCAGAAGTACCACACGTTCGAGCGATGCATATGAATTCGTGTGAACTTTGGTGAACAGCAGCGACTCGCGGATCTCTGTGCCCGAGATGATGCAGCCGCCGGCGATCAACGAGCTGACGGCCGAGCCGCGGCGGTCTTCCTCGTCGTGGATGAACTTCGCCGGGGGCACCACCTCGCCGTAGGTCCAGATCGGCCAGTCGGTGTCCCAGAGGTCAAGCTCGGGATCGAAATTGGTCAGGTCGATGTTGGCGCGCCAGAAGGCATCCACCGTGCCGACGTCGCGCCAGTAGGCGGGCTTGCCGGCCTCGCGCACGCAGCTGTCCTCGAAACGGTGCGCCTGCGCGCCGCCAGCGGCGACGATCTCGGGGATCATGTCGTTGCCAAAATCATGCGTGGAGCTTTCGGAGCCCAGATCCTCCATCAGCTTGCCGCGCAGGTACTGCCAGTCGAAGACGTAGATGCCCATGCTGACCAGCGTCTTCTCGGGATCGTCGGGCAGGCCGGGCGGATCCTTGGGCTTTTCGAGGAATGAGGTGATCCGGTCGCTCTCGTTCACCGCCATGCAGCCGAAGGCGCTGGCCTCGTGGCGGTCCACCGTGAGGCAGCCGACGGTCACCTTCGCGCCGCTGTCGACGTGCTGCTGCAGCATCTCCTCGTAGTCCATCTTGTAGATGTGATCGCCCGCAAGGATGACGATGTAGTCGATGTCGTAGCTGTCGATGATGTCGATGTTCTGCGCCACCGCATCGACCGTGCCGCGATACCATGTCTGCTCGTTGTAGCGCTGCGAGGCGGGGAGGATGTCGAGGAACTCGTTGCGCTCGGCACGGAAGAAGTTCCAGCCGCGCTGGCAGTGACGGATCAGGCTGTGCGCCTTGTACTGCGTCGCCAGCGCGATCTTGCGGATGCCGGAATTGAGCGCATTTGACAGCGCAAAGTCGATAATCCGCGCCTTGCCGCCGAAATAGACGGCCGGTTTCACCCGGAAATTGGTCAACTCGTGCAGTCGCGAGCCACGGCCTCCCGCAAGCACGAAGGCCATGCTGCGGCTCGCGAGCCTCTGGGAACGTCGGGGCATTCTTCTCCTCCTTTAATCAATTTTTATGTGTCGGGCAGAGCCGTGACACGCGTATGAATGGATCAGCTTTCCTCGCGGACGAGGAAGATCGCCGAAAGCGGCGGCAGGAAGAGCTCGGCCGAGGCAGGGTAGCCATGGCTGGGCTCGTCGTCGGCGATGACGCGGCCGAAATTCCCGCGATTGCCACCGCCGTAGATGCCCGCGTCGGTGTTCAGCGCCTCGCGCCAGACGCCGGTGTCAGGCAGGCCGATGCGGTAGCTCGGCTGTTCTGCGGGCGTGAAGTTGCAGATCACGGCGACCTCGGGCTCGTCCATGCGGCCGCGCCGGATCCACGAGAAGACCGAGTTGCCGGTGTCGCCCCCGGCGATCCATGCAAATCCGCCTTCCTCTGCATCCTTCTGGTGCAGCGCGGGCGTCTCGCAATAGAGCGTGTTGAGATCGCGGATCAGCCTCTGCATCCCGGCGTGGCTCGGATCATCGAGGCAGGACCAGTCGATCTCGGCGTCGTGGTTCCACTCGTGGGCCTGCGCGAACTCCTGCCCCATGAACAGCAGCTTCTTGCCCGGGTGGCCCCACATGAAGCCGTAGTAGGCGCGCAGGTTGGCGAACTTTTCCCACTCGTTGCCCGGCATCTTGCCCAGCATCGAGCCCTTGCCGTGCACCACCTCGTCGTGGCTGATCGGCAGGATGAAATTCTCGGAGAAGGCGTAGACCAGCCCGAAGGTCATCTGGTGGTGATGGTAGCTGCGGTAGATGGGGTCCTTGCGGATGTATTCGAGCGTGTCGTTCATCCAGCCCATGTTCCACTTGAACCCGAAGCCGAGCCCGCCCTGATCGACCGGCGAGGAGACACCCGGGTAGGCGGTGCTTTCCTCGGCCACGGTCATGATGCCGGGGTGCTGGCCGTAGCACTCGGTGTTCATCCGGCGCAGCATCGAGATCGCCTCGTAATTCTCGCGCCCGCCGTCCTTGTTCGGCACCCATTCGCCGTCGGGGCGCGAGTAATCGCGGTAGAGCATCGAGGCCACGGCATCCACGCGCAGCCCGTCGGCGTGGTATTCCTCGAGCCAGTAGAGCGCGTTGGCGGTCAGGTAATTGGCCACCTCGGCGCGGCCGTAGTTGTAGATGAGCGTGTTCCAGTCGTGGTGGAAGCCTTCCTTGGGATCGGCGTGCTCGTAGAGCGCGGTGCCGTCGAAGCGCCCGAGGCCGTGTGCGTCGCTGGGGAAATGGCCAGGCACCCAGTCCAGGATCACCCCGATCCCGGCCTCATGCGCGGCGTTCACGAGGTCGCGGAACTCATGCGGCAGCCCGTGGCGGATGGTCGGGGCGAACATGCCGATCGGCTGGTAGCCCCAGGACCCGTCGAAGGGATACTCGCTGACCGGCAGCAGCTCGATATGGGTGAAGCCCATCTCGCAGACATAGTCGATCAGCTCCTCTGCGGCCTCGACGTAGGAGATGGGCCGCCCCCAATCCTTGCGCCGCCAAGAGGGCAGGTGCACCTCGTAGATCGAGATCGGGGCAGTGCGGCTCTGCGCCTCGGCGCGGGTCTCGATCCAATCCTGATCGGACCATCCGTAGCCCGAGATGTCGCGCACGATCGAGGCATTGGCGGGCGGATGCTCCGAGCCGAAACCCATGGGGTCGGCCTTGCGCGGCTGCACGGTGCCATCGGGGCCGATGATCTCGTAGCGGTAGAAGGCGCCGTCGCCGACACCGGGAATGAAGATTTCCCAGACCCCGGTATTGCCACGCCGCCGCATGGGATGGCGCAGACCGTCCCACCAGTTGAAGTCGCCAACCACCGAGACGCGCTTCGCATTGGGCGCCCAGACCGCGAAATGCGTGCCCTGCGCACCCTCGTGCTCCATCACATGGGCGCCGAGCGCCTCCCAGAGCCGCCGGTGGCTGCCTTCGCCTAGCAGGTATTCGTCGATCTCGCCGAGCACCGGGCCGAAGCGGTAGGGGTCTTCCTTCTCGAAGCGATGCGGCTCGCCGTCCTCGCCGTGATCCTCGCCTTCCAGCGTGTAGGCGATGTCGCCGGGCACCGGACCGTGGAAGAAGCCGGGCACCTTGGTCGGCTCCAATGGATGGCGCACGCCCTTGACGCGCGCCCACATCCGGTCCGCGCCGGGGTCATAGGCAGTGACATATCTCTGCCCCTCGTGCTCATGCGGGCCCAGCACCGCGAACGGGTCGTCGTGCTGGCCCCGCAGCAGCCGCAGCAGGGCAGACTCAGAGGGGGTGGACGCATTGCTCATGCAATGACTGTAGCTGCTTCCGCGCCTCTGGCAATGATCTGAGACATTCAGGTGCCTGAAAGTCTTGGCAGATCAAAGAAGACTTTCGGCACCCCAGATGTCGTGCATGTAGCCCCGGATGGTCCTGTCCGACGAGAACCATCCCGAGCGGGCGGTGTTGAGGGCGGCCATGGTCGCCCAGGCCCGCGTGTCCTTGAAGGCCGTGTCCACCTCGCGCTGCGCGCGCCAGTAATCGGTGAAATCCGAGCAAACGAGGAAGTAGTCCGCGCCTTCGAGGTTGCCGGTGATGCCGTGATAGCGATCCGGCTCTCCCGGCGAGAACCTGCCGTCGCGGATCAGGTCGAGCGCCCGCTTGAGGCGTGGGTCGGCCTGCACCGCCTTCCAGGCGTGGCCCTCGATCTTGCGGCGCTCCATCACCTCCTCGGCGGTCATCCCGAAGAGGAAGAAGTTCTCGGCCCCCACATGCTCGCGGATCTCGACGTTGGCGCCGTCGAGCGTGCCGACGGTCGGCGCGCCATTCAGCGCGAATTTCATGTTGCCGGTGCCCGAGGCTTCCTTGCCCGCGGTCGAGATCTGCTCCGAGAGATCCGCGGCGGGGATCATCCGCTCGGCGAGGCTGACGTTGTAGTTCGGCAGGAAAGCGATCTTGAGATAGGGGGCGGTCACCGGGTCGGCGTTGATCACTGCGGCCGCGTCGTTGATCAGCCGGATGATGTCCTTGGCGAAGAAATAGCCCGGCGCGGCCTTTCCGCCGAAGAGCTTTAGACGCGGGGTCCAGTCGGCGTTGGGGTTGTCGCGGATCTCGGCCCAGTGGGCGATGGTCTCGAGGATATTGAGGTGCTGGCGCTTGTACTCGTGCAGGCGCTTGATCTGTACGTCGAAGAGCATTTCCGGATCGACATGCAGCCCGTGCGCCTGTGCCATCCAGTTCGACAGCTCGGCCTTGTTGTCGCGCTTGACCTGCGCGTAGCGGTCGAGCCAGGCCGCGTCCTCGATGAAGGGCTCCAACTTGGTCAGCTGTTCCAGATCATCCACCCAATCCTCGCCGATCGACTCGGTGATCAGCCCGGCAAGGCGCGGGTTGCAGCCGAGCAGCCAGCGGCGCGGGGTGACGCCGTTGGTCTCGTTGACGATGCGGTCGGGGTGCAGGCCGTGCAACTCCTCGAAGACGGTGGACTTCATCAGCTCGGTGTGCAACGCCGAGACGCCGTTGACGTGATGCGCCATGACGAAACTGAGCTGCCCCATCTTCACCTGGTGATCGGCGCGCATGGAGTTCAGCCGCGAGGGGTTCTGCTTGGCGTGGGTGCTGTCGATCTGGTCGATCAGCTCGATGTGGCGCGGCAGGAGCCGGCCGAAGAGCGCCTCGTCCCATGTCTCCAGCGCCTCGGGCAGCAGCGTGTGGTTGGTGTAGCTCAGGCAACCCCGGGCGATCTCCATCGACTCCTCGAACGAGAGGCCGCGCTCGTCGTGCAGCACGCGGATCAGCTCCGGCCCGGCGATCGCCGGGTGGGTGTCGTTGAGCTGGATCGCCACCTTGGCGGGCAGCTTGCGCAGGTCGCCGAACTGGTTGTTGAAGCGGCGCAGGATGTCGCGCAGGGCGGCGGCGGTCAGGAAGTATTCCTGCTTGAGCCGCAGTTCCTTGCCCTGTTCGGTGGTGTCATCGGGGTAGAGCACGCGGCTGATCGTGCGCGCCAATGCCTCGGGCTGGGCGGCCCCGGCAAAGTCGCCGTGGTTGAACCGGTCGAGGTCGAAGGGGTGGATCGCGCGGCCCGACCAGAGCCTCAGCGTATTGGCCCAGCGGCCTTTCCAGCCGACGACCGGCGTGTCGAAGGCCTCGGCCTCCACGACCTCGCCGGGATACCAGCGCACGGTCTCGCCGCGCTTGTCGACATGGCCGCCGAAGCCGATGCGGTAGCGCACCTCGGGGCGTTCGAATTCCCAGGCGTGGCGTTGTTCGAGCCAAAGCTCGGGCTGCTCGACCTGCCGCCCGTCGACGAAGCTCTGGCGGAAGAGCCCGTGCTCGTAGCGGATGCCGTAGCCATGCGCCGGGCAGCCGACGGTGGACAGGCTTTCGAGGAAGCAGGCCGCGAGACGGCCGAGACCACCGTTGCCGAGCGCCGCATCGGGCTCGTCGGCGAGCACGGTGCCGTAATCCTTGCCGAATTCCTCGAGCACGGCCTTGGCTTCCTCGACCAGTTCGAGGTTGACGATGCCGTCCTCGAGCAGACGCCCGATGAGAAATTCCATCGACAGGTAGTAGACCCGCTTCGCCCCCGAGTCGTAGGTCTTGCCGGTGGCGGCGATCCAGGCATCGGTGATCCGGTCGCGCACGGCGTAACTCAGCGCCATGCGCCAATCTTCGAGGATCGCGTGTTCCGGATCCTTGCCGAAGGAATAGCGAAGGTGCTGGAGGATGGAGTCGCGCAGGGAGGCGGTAGGGGTCATGGGAAGGCACTCGCTTTGGACAAGACGAAGGGTTGCGCCGGTCGACCTAGGGCGTCTGCACGATTGATGAACAGTTTTTGTTACGCAAAGGCAACCACCTTGCGCATTGCGCCGCGATTTAGGGCAATTCGCTCAAGTGGCAGGCACAACCCGTGAGCGCCGCATAATCGTCGGTCACAAGGCTCACCGGGAACTGGGTCATGAATTCCGCGAAGCGACCCCGGTCGGTGAAGGCCTGCTCGAAGGCACCGGTGGTCAGGTAGGGGCCGAAATGCCGCGCGACGCCGCCGATCAGGTAGATGCCGCCGAAGGGCAGGGTGGTCAGCGCGAGGTTGCTGCACACCCGGCCCATCATCCGCACGAACACCTCGATGGCCCGCAGCGCGCGCTCGTCGGTGCCGGCCTGCACGGCGTCCATGATCTGCTGCGCCTCGAGCGGCTCACCCGTCCCGTCCTCGTCGCAGAGCCAGGCATAGACCCTCTCGAAGCCGCGACCCGAGAGGATGTGCTCGACGCTCGGCCCCTGGTGCTTGCGCTCGATGTAGCGCAGCAGGCGCATCTCGTCGTCGGTCTGCACCGGGATCGCCACGTGACCGGCTTCGGACGGCGGCACCAGCGTACGATCGCCGAGCCGGAACACCGGCGCCGCGTTCATTCCGGTGCCGATGCCGACCACCAGACGTGCCGCCTGCGGGCTGGCGGGCTGACCCGGCAGGATCTGCGTCAGGCAGTCATCGGCGATATGCCCCAGCGCGTGGCCCTGCGCCTGCAGGTCGTTGAGCACAGAGATGGTCTCGGCCCCGGTGGCCTCGGCCAGCGTCGGGCGGTCGATCTCCCAGTCGATGTTGGTCAACCGGCCCGCGCCGTCGCGCACCGGGCCGGCGACGGCGACGCAGGCCGCGTCGACCTTCGTGCCCTTTTCGGCGAGGTAGTGCTTGAGAACAGCGCCGATGCCGTCGTTCTCGGCGTTGCGGTAGCGCGTCACCGATCCCTCGACCAGCTTGCCGCCTTCGCTGAGCGCCACCCGGGTGTTGGTGCCGCCGATATCCGCCAGAACTGCCGTGCCGCCGCTGCTCATGATGCCTTACTCCGTTAGCGCTCTCGCAAGCGCGTGGTAAGAGGCTTTGGGCGTGCGTTCAAGGGTGTCGAAGTCCACATGCACCAGCCCGAAGCGTTTTTCGTAGCCGAGGCTCCATTCGTAGTTGTCGAGCAGAGACCAGGCGAAATACCCCTTCACCGGCGCGCCGCCTGCGATGGCACGGCGCACTTCCGAGAGATGATCATCGAGATAGGCGATGCGGTCCTGATCGTCCACGCCGCCATCCACCAGCGGGTCGGGCGCGGCCATGCCGTTCTCGGTCACGTAGAGCGGAGTGTCGCCGGTGTATTCGGTTGCGAGCCGCGTCAGGAACTGCGACAGGCCCTGCGGGTAGATCTCCCAGTCCATGAAGGTCTTGGGCAGCGGGCCCTCGACCTCCTCCAGCGAGGGCCATGCCCCCTTGGTCGGCGCGATCACCTTGCGGGTGTAGTAGTTCAGACCACACCAGTCGAGCTTCTGCGTGATCAGGCCGAAGTCGTCCTGCCAGTTCGCCGGCATGTGCGGTTCGAGCCCGTCGAGCACGATCTGCGGGTATTCCCCCTTGAATACGCCGCCGGTGAACCAGCGGTTGTAGATGCCGTCATAAAGTTCGGCGGCATGGCGCGCGTCGTCCGTGTCGTTGGCGGGCGTGGCCCATTCCATGTTGAAGACGCCGCCGAGGTTCTTCATCCCGAACCCGCGCATCACCTCGATGGCCCGGCCATGGGCCAGCAGCACGTGGTGCATGGCACGGGCGGTGGCGCGGATGTCGCGCAGGCCGGGCGCGTGGAAGCCCATGAAATGCGACAGCCAGGCAACGCACCAAGGCTCGTTGATCGGCGCTACGGAATACATCCGGTCGCCGATCCGCTTCATCAGCACCTCGGTGAAATCGCCGAACCAATGCGCCACGTCGCGGTTCCGCCAGCCGCCAAGATCGGCAAGCGGCGAGGGCAGCTCCCAGTGATAGAGCGTGGCGCAGGGCTTGATCCCGCGTTCGAGCATGGCGTCGGTCAGCCGGTCGTAGAAGTCGAGCCCCTCCTGGTTCACCGCGCCGCGCCCCTCGGGCAACACCCGCGCCCAGCTGGTCGAGAAGCGGTAGGCGTCGAGCCCCGCCGCCTTCACCAGGTCAAGGTCCGCCTCATACCGGTGGTAGTGGTCACAGGCGCGGTCGCCGTTCTCGGCGCGCACCACGTTGCCGGGGGTGGCGGCGAAGTCATCCCAATGCGTGCGCCCCGCGCCGCCGAAGGCGTGGCCCTCGATCTGGTAGCTGGAGGTGGCGACGCCGAAGAGGAAATCCTCGGGAAAATCCTTGCGGGTGAACTGCATGGCTTGTCCTTGTCGATGCGAGGGAAAGGCTTTGGGGTGGGCCGTCGAACCTTATCGTGCGTCCTGCGGGGCGGGGCCGGTGGAGCCGCCTATGATCAGTTGCGCCTCGAGCAGCCGGGGCTGCGCCGGAAGGTCCGGGTCGGCGATATGCGCCAGCAGCATCGAGGCGGCGATGCGTCCGGCCTCGTAGACCGAGGAGCGCGTCGCGGTGAAGATCGGCACGTCCGGCCCGTTACGCAGGAAGCTCAGGTCGTCGTCATGGGTGATCACCGACACGTCGCGGCCCATCTCCAGCCCGGCGGCATGGATGGCGCGGCGGATGCCGATGGCGGCGATCACCGATGAGGTGATCAGCGCCGTGGGCCGGTCGGGCAGGGCGAGCATGCGCGCCGCGGTCTCGAAGCCGTAGCTCTCGGTCATCTCGCCGGCGGCAAGGTAGCGGGGATCGACGGCCACGCCGCGCGCACTCATCGCCTGTTCGAAACCGACCCGGCGACGGTAGGCGAAATCCATGAACTCGAGCCCGTTGATCAGCGCGATGCGGCGGTGGCCGAAGTCGAGCAGGAAGTCGGTCGCGCGCTGGAAGGCATGGGTGTTGTTCATGTCGACCCAGCTGTAGGGCAGATCGAGCTCGGTGGCACGGCCATGCACCACGAAGGGCAGGCCAAGCTGGCGCAGGAAGGGAATCCGCGGATCCTTCATCGAAGGGCCATGCACGATGATCCCGTCGACGTTGCCCTTTGCCTTGAGCCGCCGGTAATTCTCTTCTTCGTCGCGGTCGCCGGTCATCGACAGGGTCATGTCGTATCCGGCCTTGACGTATTCGTCCGATGCGCCAGCTATGAAATCACCGAAGACCGGGTTCATCATCTGGTGGTGGGTCGACATCGGGATGACATGGCCGATGGCCATGGCGCGCCCCGTCGCCAGCCCCTTGGCCCGGGCGTTCGGAGCATAGTTGAGCGCCTGCGCCGCCTCCATCACGCGCTTGCGGGTCTGCTCGTTGACCTCCGGATAGCCGTTGAGGGCACGACTCACGGTGGTCTGCGAGAGATTGAGGTGCGCGGCCAGTTGCTTGAGGTTCATCGTGGAGCTTCCAAAGCGCTTCGGTATCTCGCGACACTAGCGGCAAAAAGGGGTATTCGGAAAGACCTTTTGAGACACACTTGGATTAGCTGCAGCGCAGCATGATTTTTCCAATGCAGCATTGGATTGCGCGATTGACAAGCGGGGGGCAAACGCGGGAGGCTGCGAGTGTCTCAAAGCGCTTTGGGGTGAGGAGTGGCCCCTGCGCGTCCGGAACAGCATATCTCTTGCGGCCGGCAGAGCCGCGACAACACGGGAGGACTTTGACGACATGACCAAGCGAACCACATCCACGCGCGCCGTTCTCGGCTCGGTCGCGGCGCTGGCGCTCTGCGCCGGCGCGGCCCAGGCGCAAATGGTGTTCACCCCCGGCGAGGGCGGCTTCAACTGGGACAGCCTCGAAGCCTTCGGCGCCGAGCATGACCTGTCTGGTCAGACGCTCAGCATCTTCGGACCCTGGCGCGGCGATGACCAGGCGCTCGTCGAGACGGTGCTGGCCTACTTCGAGGAAGCCACCGGCGCGAATGTCAGCTACGCCTCGTCCGAGACCTACGAGCAGCAGATCGTCATCGACACCGAGGCGGGCAGCCCGCCGAACATCGCGATCCTGCCGCAGCCGGGGCTCATTCAGGATCTGGTGTCCAAGGGCTTTGTCGAGCCGCTCGGCGAAGAGACCGCCGACTGGCTACGCGAGAACTATGCCGCGGGCGAGAGCTGGGTGAGCCTCGGCTCCTACGAGGGGCCTGACGGCTCCGAGGCGCTTTATGCCTTCCCCTACAAGATCGACGTGAAGTCGCTGGTCTTCTACGTGCCCGAGAACTTCGAGGACGCGGGCTACGAAGTGCCCGAGACCATGGAAGATCTGAAGGCGCTGACCGAACAGATTGTCGAGGAGGGCGAAACCCCCTGGTGCATCGGCCTTGGCTCCGGAGGTGCGACCGGCTGGCCGGCGACCGACTGGGTCGAGGACATGATGTTGCGCGTGCAGCCGCCCGAGGTCTACGACCAATGGGTCGCGAACGAGATCCCCTTCAACGATTCCAAGGTGATCGAGGCGATCGACGAATTCGGCTGGTTCGCCAAGAACGACGCCTTCGTCAACGGCGGCACCGGTGCGGTGGCCACCACCGACTTCCGCGAAAGCCCCGACGGCCTCTTCGCCTCGCCGCCGCAGTGCTACATGCACCACCAGGCGAGCTTCATCCCGACCTTCTTCCCGGAGGGCACCGAGATGGGCATCGACGCGGATTTCTTCTACATGCCCGCCTACGAGGGCAAGGATCTCGGCCAGCCGGTGCTGGGTGCCGGCACGCTGGCGTTCATCACCAAGGACAGCGACGCCGCGCGCGCCTTCATCGAGTTCCTCAAGACGCCGATCGCGCATGAGATCTGGATGGCGCAGTCGGGCTTTCTGACCCCCTACAAGGACGCGGATGCCGAGCTTTACGGCTCGCCGACGCTGAAGAAGATGGGCGAGATCCTGCTCGATGCGACCACCTTCCGCTTCGACGCCTCGGACCTGATGCCCGGTGCCGTGGGTGCGGGCAGCTTCTGGACCGGCATGGTCGATTACGTCGGCGGCAAGTCCGCCGAGGGTGTCGCCGGTGCGATCCAGAAAAGCTGGGACGCCAACAAGTAAGTCGGTGTAAAAGGGAACTCCGGGGCGCCGCGCCGCAACTTCCTTCAAAGGAAGTTGCAAATCTCTCCGAAGAGATTTGCGGCCCCCGGCAGGACGAGATGAAGGGGAGGACGTCATGCATCCGGCACTTCAGGCTGTACTGACCATCGTGATCGGGCTCGGCGGCTGCATCGGCTATTTCTGGTTCTCGAACCAGCTGCTCGACAAGGTGCTCTTCCCTGCGCGTGGTCCCAACATCGGGCGCAACATCCGCCGGGCCGAGATGATCCGGCCGTGGCTCTTCCTCTTTCCGGCGGTCTTTGCGCTCGGGCTCTACCTGGCCTACCCGGTGGTGGCGACTTTCTGGCTCTCGCTGACCGACCGGGATCAGGGTGGCGCTTTCGTCGGGCTGGCGAACTACCAGCAGATGCTGCGCGAGGCGAAGTTCTGGGAGGCGATCCGCAACAACATGCTCTGGCTGGTTGTCGTGCCCGCCGCCTCCACCGCCTTCGGGCTGCTGGCGGCGCAGCTCACCGACCGCATCAGCTGGGGCAATATCGCCAAGTCGCTGATCTTTATGCCGATGGCGATCTCCTTCGTCGGCGCCTCGGTGATCTGGAAGCTGGTCTATGACTTCCGCCCCATCGGGCAGGAGCAGATCGGGATACTGAACGCCTTCTGGGTCTGGCTCGGCGGCGAGCCCCAGACCTGGCTGACGATCACCCCGTGGAACAACTTCCTGCTGATGGTGGTGCTGATCTGGATCCAGACCGGTTTCGCCATGGTGATCCTTGGCGCCGCGCTGCGCGGCATCCCCGAGGAGACGGTCGAGGCCGCGATCGTCGACGGCGCCAATCCGTTTCAGATCTTCTTCAAGATCAAGGTGCCACAGATCCGTTCGACGATCGTGGTGGTCTGGACGACGATCACGCTCGTGGTGCTGAAGATCTTCGACATCGTGCTCGCCATGACCAACGGCCAGTGGCAGACGCAGGTGCTGGCCAACTACATGTACGACAAGCTCTTCCGCGCCTTCGACTGGGGCGTCGGCTCGGCCGCGGCCATGGTGATCATGCTGCTGGTCTCGCCGATCCTGGTGTGGAACGTGATCAACGCGCGCCGCGAGATGCGCTGAGGGAGGCCCGGACATGGAAGGCATGGCAGGACAGAAATCTCATCTCACCTGGGCGGTGCACATCTCGGTGGCGCTGCTGGTGGCGCTCTGGCTCTTTCCGACGGTCGGCCTCTTGGTGTCGTCCTTCCGGACCGCCGAGCAGATCTCGAATTCCGGCTGGTGGTCGGCCTTCTCGGCGCAGAAGGGCCAGCTTCCGGCGATCCGCATCTCCGGCGACGAGCGGCAGGAAGACGGGCTGTACGTCATCGACGGCAATCTCTTCGGCACCGCCGAGACCACGCTCTCGGCCTGGGGCACCTCGTCGCGAGAGCCCGAGGCCTACGAGCCGGACACCGAGGTCGAGCTCAAGGACGGTTGGGTGCTGGGCGTCGCGGCCTCGGGTGACTTCCGCCTCAGCGCGCCGCAGAGCTTCGAGGGCGAGCGGTTGCCGCGGGTCTTCGCCACCGCGACGACGCCACCCGAGTTCACGCTGGAGAACTACGGCAACGTGCTCTTCGGCACGACCGCTGGGGCAGGGGTCGGACAGGCGTTTCTCAACACGCTGACGGTCTCGATCCCGGCGACGGTGATCCCGATCCTCGTCGCCGCCTTCGCCGCCTACGCGTTGGCCTGGATGGAGTTTCCCGGCCGGGCGTTGCTGATCGCGGCGGTGGTGGCGCTGCTGGTGGTGCCCTTGCAACTGGCGCTCATCCCGCTGCTGCAGCTGCACAACACGATCGGCATCGGCAAGGGATACCTCGGGGTCTGGCTGGCGCATACCGGCTTCGGCCTGCCGCTCGCCATCTACCTTTTGCGCAACTACATGGTCGGCCTGCCCAAGGACATCATCGAGAACGCCCGCGTCGACGGCGCCTCGGACTTCCAGATCTTCACCAAGATCGTTCTGCCGCTGTCCTTCCCGGCGCTGGCGAGCTTCGCCATCTTCCAGTTCCTCTGGACCTGGAACGACCTTCTTGTGGCGCTGGTCTTCCTTGGCACCGACGACGACAGGCTGGTGCTGACCGCGCGCCTGGTCAACCTCATGGGCTCGCGCGGCGGCCAATGGGAGATCCTTGCAACCTCGGCCTTCGTGTCGATTGTCGTACCGCTGGTGGTTTTCTTCGCCATGCAGAAATACCTAGTACGCGGCCTGCTTGCAGGCTCCGTGAAGTGATCGAAAGAACAACATCATGAGCAAAAACACCCTCCCTGTACCCTCGACCGAAGACCGTGACTGGTGGCGCGGCGCGGTGATCTACCAGGTCTACCCGCGCAGTTTCCAGGACAGCAACGGCGACGGCATCGGCGATCTGCTCGGCATCTCCCGCCGACTGCCGCACATTGCCTCGCTGGGCGTCGACGCGGTCTGGATCTCGCCGTTCTTCCGCTCTCCGATGAAGGATTTCGGCTACGACGTGAGCGACTATTGCGATGTCGACCCGATGTTCGGCAGCCTGGCCGACTTCGACACGCTGATCGAGACGGCGCACATGCTGGGCATCAAGGTGCTCATCGACCTCGTCATGTCGCACAGCTCGGACCAGCACCCGTGGTTCGAGGAGAGCCGCGCCTCGAAGGACAATGCCCGCGCCAACTGGTACGTCTGGGCCGACGCCAAGCCAGACGGCACACCGCCGAACAACTGGCTGTCGATCTTCGGCGGCTCGGCCTGGCAATGGGACACCACGCGCTGCCAGTACTACCTGCACAACTTCCTGACCTCGCAGCCGGACCTAAACTTCCACGAGCCGCAGGTTCAGCAGGCGCTGCTCGACGTGGCGCAATTCTGGCTCGATCGCGGGGTGAACGGCTTCCGCCTCGACACGGTGAACTTCTACACCCATGACGCCCAGCTGCGCGACAACCCGCCGCTGGCACCCGAACGGCGCAACCCGATCACCGCGCCGGCGGTGAACCCCTACACCTGGCAGGAACACCTCTACGACAAGACCCAGCCCGAGAACCTCGAGTTCCTCGGCAAGCTGCGTAAGCTGATGGACCGTTACAATGCCGCCGCCGTGGGCGAGATCGGCGAGGACCTGCGCGGGCTCGAGGTGCTGGGCGAATACACCTCGGGCAACGAGCACCTGCAGATGTCCTATGCCTTCGAGCTGCTGTCCAATAAGGCACCCTCGGCGGACTACGTGAGGGAGGTCATGGACAAGGTCGCCGAGGTGGCGAGCGACGGCTGGGCCTGCTGGGCCTTCTCCAATCACGACGTCGAACGCCACGTCAGCCGCTGGGGCATCGGCGACGCCGGGGCGCGGCTCTACACGACGCTGATGATGTGCCTGCGCGGCTCGGCCTGCATTTATCAGGGCGAGGAACTGGCGCTGCCCGAGGCGGTGCTGGCCTTCGAGGACCTGCAGGATCCCTACGGCATCATGTTCTGGCCCGCCTTCAAGGGCCGCGACGGCTGCCGCACGCCGATGGTCTGGGAGCCGAACGAGCATCACGGCGGCTTCACCACCGGCCAGCCCTGGCTGCCGGTCAGCCACGAGCACCTGCGCATGACGGTCGAGGACCAGGAAAAGGACCCGGCGGCGATCCTGCATCACTATCGCCGGTCCATCGCCTTCCGCCACGCCCATTCGGCGCTGCGCAAGGGCGAGATGACCGATCTGAAGACCGACGGCACCGTGCTCAGTTTCCTGCGCAAGGACGGGGCGGAAGAGCTGTTCTGCGCCTTCAACATCGGCCCGGAGCCGGCGGCGATCGACGCCCCTGCGGGCAAGTGGCAGCAGGTGGGCGTCGAGCTCGGCTCGACCGGCACCGCGCCGGACGGCAAGTTCCACCTCGGGCCCTGGCAGCCCGCGCTGGCGCTGCGGATGTGATCGGCGAACACGATAGGTAAGGGGGGAGCGAAGACGATGGCAGACCTGAAACTCACCGATGTGGGAAAAGTCTACGGCGGTACCGTGGAGGTGCTCAAGGAGATCGACCTCGACATCAAGGCGGGCGAGCTCATCGTCTTCGTCGGCCCCTCGGGCTGCGGCAAGTCCACCCTGCTGCGGATGATCGCCGGGCTCGAGCGCATCACCGGCGGCACGCTGGAGATCGACGGGCAGGTGGTCAACGACGTTCCCCCGGCGCAGCGCGGCATCGCCATGGTGTTCCAGAGCTACGCGCTCTATCCGCATATGACCGTGCGGGACAACATGTCCTTCGCGCTGCAGATCGCCAAGAAGAGCAAGGAAGAGATCGCCGCCTCGGTCGAGCGCGCCGCCAAGATGCTGCAGCTCGAGCCCTATCTCGACCGCCTGCCCAAGGCGCTCTCGGGCGGGCAGCGGCAGCGTGTCGCGATCGGCCGCGCCATCGTGCGCGACCCCAAGGTGTTCCTCTTCGACGAGCCGCTCTCGAACCTCGACGCGGCGCTGCGCGTGGCCACGCGGATCGAGATCGCCCAGCTCAAGGAGGCGCTCCCAGACCGCACGATGATCTACGTCACCCACGACCAGGTCGAGGCGATGACACTCGCGGACCGCATCGTGGTGCTCGCCAACAAGGGCATCGCGCAGGTCGGCTCGCCTCTGGAGCTCTACGAGACCCCCAACAGCGAATTCGTGGCGCAGTTCATCGGCTCGCCGGCGATGAACATGCTGGCGGGCGAGGTGATCGCGACCGGTGCGCAGACCACCGTCAGGCTGCAAACCGGCGGCACCGCCGTGTCGGATGTGCCGACCCAGGACGCGGACATGGGGCTGCAGGTCAACGTCGGCGTACGGCCCGAGGATTTCACCGTCGCAACGGGCCCGGCGGTGTTCACCGGCAAGGTTGCGCTGACCGAGGCACTTGGCGAGGTCACGCTGCTGCACTTCGAGCCGCAGGCCGGCTGCAAGGAGGCGGTGATCGCCAAGCTTCCCGGCATCCACAAAGGCTTGCGCGGCACCGATGTGGGTCTGAACGCCGAGCCGTCGAAGGTGCATCTTTTCACAGGGGGCGTCTCGCTGCGCTACCGTTGAGCAGGCGAAAAGCCTTGGAAGGCTTTTGCAACTCTCTTCGAAGAGAGTTGCTCCCCGTCCGCGTGCCGATGCGCTAGGATGCAATCACGCATTCCCGCCCTGCGTGTTCCGCAAAAGTTCTCATTTGCCCATTGCGATCCGGGGCGTTTCGCCTATGTGTAGGGGCGTTCCTTTCCCGAGGGTCTCATGCCAGAGCTCAAGCAGATCGAAGTGCGCGGCGCGCGCGAGCACAATCTCAAGAACATCGACGTGGACATCCCGCGCGACGAGCTGGTGGTGATCACCGGCCTGTCGGGCTCGGGCAAGTCCTCGCTCGCCTTCGACACGATCTACGCCGAGGGCCAGCGGCGCTACGTCGAGTCGCTCTCGGCTTACGCGCGGCAGTTCCTCGACATGATGGAAAAGCCCGATGTCGATCACATCGCGGGCCTCTCGCCGGCGATTTCCATCGAGCAGAAGACCACCTCGAAGAACCCGCGCTCGACGGTCGGCACGGTCACCGAGATATACGACTACCTGCGCCTGCTCTTTGCCCGCGTCGGCACACCCTACAGCCCCGCCACCGGCCTGCCCATCGAGGCGCAGCAGGTGCAGGACATGGTCGACCGCGTCATGGCGCTGGAGGAGGGCACCCGCGGCTACCTGCTGGCGCCGATCATCCGCGACCGCAAGGGGGAGTACCGCAAGGAATTCCTGGAGCTGCGCAAGCAGGGCTTCCAGCGGGTCAAGGTGGACGGCGAGTTCTACGAACTGGACGAGCCGCCGACCCTCGACAAGAAGTTCCGCCATGACATCGACGTGGTGGTCGACCGCATCGTCGTACGCGAAGGGCTCGAGACGCGGCTCGCCGACAGCTTCCGCACCGCGCTCGATCTGGCGTCCGGCATCGCCGTGCTGGAAACCGCGCCGCGCGAGGGTGAGGGCGATCCTGAGCGGATCACCTTCTCGGAGAACTTCTCCTGCCCGGTCAGCGGCTTCACCATCTCCGAGATCGAGCCGCGCCTGTTCTCCTTCAACGCCCCTGTCGGAGCTTGCCCTGAATGTGACGGGCTCGGCGTCGAGCTGTTCTTCGACGAACAGCTGGTGGTGCCCGATGTGACGCTGAAGGTCGCCGACGGTGCCATCGCGCCCTGGCGCAAGGGCAAGTCGCCGTATTTCCTGCAGACCATCGAGTCGATCGCCAAGCACTACGAGTTCAACAAGAACGCCCGCTGGAAGGACCTGCCGAAGAAGGTGCAGGACGTCTTTCTGCACGGGTCCGGCAAGGAGGAAATCCCCTTCCGCTACGACGAGGGCGGCCGCGTCTACCAGGTGACCCGCGCCTTCGAGGGGGTGATCCCCAACATGCAGCGCCGGTACCGCGAGACCGACAGTGCCTGGGTCCGCGAGGAGTTCGAGCGCTACCAGAACAACCGCCCCTGCGGTGCCTGCGGCGGATACCGCCTGCGCCCCGAGGCGCTGTCGGTGAAGATCGGCCCCGAGAAGGCGCGCCTGCACGTCGGCCAGGTTGTGCAGATGTCGATCCGCGAGGCGCACGAGTGGATCGAGACCGTGCCTGCCGCGCTCTCGGGCCAGAAGAACGAGATCGCCCGTGCCATCCTCAAGGAAATCCGCGAGCGGCTCGGCTTCCTCAACAACGTCGGGCTCGAGTATCTGACCATGTCGCGCTCGGCCGGCACGCTCTCGGGCGGCGAAAGCCAACGCATCCGGCTGGCGAGCCAGATCGGCTCCGGCCTGACGGGGGTGCTCTACGTGCTCGACGAGCCCTCGATCGGCCTGCACCAACGCGACAACGACCGGCTGATCGGCACGCTGAAATCACTGCGCGACCAGGGCAACACCGTGATCGTCGTCGAGCATGACGAGGACATGATCCGCCAGGCCGATTACGTCTTCGACATCGGCCCGGGCGCCGGGGTGCACGGCGGCCAGGTGGTCAGCCACGGCACGCCGCAGATGATCTCGGACGATGCCGCCAGCCTCACCGGCCAGTATCTCGCCGGAACGCGCGAAATCGCCGTGCCGAGTGAGCGCCGCAAGGGCAATGGCAAGATGCTGAAGGTGGTCAAGGCGACCGGCAATAACCTCAAGGAGGTGAGTGCCGAGTTCCCGCTGGGCAAGTTCGTCTGCGTCACCGGCGTTTCGGGCGGCGGCAAGTCGACGCTGACCATCGAGACGCTCTACAAGAACGCCGCCATGCGGCTCAACGGCGCGCGCGAGACCCCGGCGCCCTGCGAGACGATCAAGGGCTTCGAGTATCTCGACAAGGTCATCGACATCGACCAGCGCCCCATCGGCCGCACACCGCGCTCGAACCCGGCGACCTACACCGGCGCCTTCACCCCGATCCGCGACTGGTTCGCCGGGCTCCCCGAGGCCAAGGCGCGCGGCTACAAGCCGGGTCGCTTCAGCTTCAACGTCAAGGGCGGGCGCTGCGAGGCCTGCCAGGGCGACGGGCTGATCAAGATCGAGATGCACTTCCTGCCCGACGTCTACGTCGAATGCGAGACCTGCAAGGGGCAGCGCTACAACCGCGAGACGCTGGAGATCAAGTTCAAGGGCAAGAGCATCGCAGATGTCCTTGATATGACTGTAGAAGAGGCGCAGGAGTTCTTCCAGTCCGTGCCCACGATCCGCGAGAAGATGGACGCGCTGATGCGCGTCGGCCTCAGCTACGTGAAGGTCGGCCAGCAGGCGACGACGCTCTCGGGCGGCGAGGCGCAGCGGGTGAAGCTGTCGAAGGAACTGGCGAAACGCTCCACGGGCCGCACGCTCTACATCCTCGACGAGCCGACCACCGGTCTGCATTTCGAGGATGTGCGCAAGCTGCTCGAAGTGCTGCACGAGCTGGTCGAGCAGGGCAACACGGTGGTGGTGATCGAGCACAACCTCGACGTCATCAAGACCGCCGACCACATCATCGACATCGGACCCGAGGGCGGCGACGGCGGCGGCGAGATCGTCGCCACCGGCACGCCCGAGGAAGTGGCCGAGGTCGGGCGCTCGCACACCGGACACTACCTCAAGCCGATGCTGCGGCCCGGAAAGGTCGCCGCGGAATAGCCGCGTCGCGCGGCCGCGAGGTCGCGCAGATGCGTATTTGGAAAGAGAAGAAGCCTAGATGAAAGATGGACCGGTCGCCTTCGGAGGCGCCGGTCCATGCTTTGTCTAGCGGGACTGACCCGGTGGTCAGGGGGACAGCGCACCCCTGCGCGGCGTCACTTCGCCAGTTGAGCGATGCCGCCGATGATGTCGAGCACGGCGCCAGTGTCCGGATCGACCCGGTAAACGTAGTCATCCACGTTGTAATAGGTCCGGCGCGGATCGAGCTGGTAGCGACCGGGATCGCGGATCACGATGTAATTGTCGCGGATCCGCTCGCCACGGTCGTAGCGGTGATAATGGTCGCGGTCGTGGTCGCGATCGGAATGGCGCTTGTCGATCTTCTTGTACTGGCCCGGCGGCATGCAGGCCGCGTTTTGCTTGGCCAGGCCCGGCGGGCAGCCCTTGGGGGCGGCGCTGGCAGCCATGGGGGCGGCGAGGGCGGCGACCGAAACGGCCGCGAGGGTGAGGGTACGCAACATGCTGCTCTCCTTTACGTGGTGCGGAGTTATACGCAGAGAACGCGCGGCTCCGCCGCATGGGTTCCGAAAAATACGGAGAGATCAGCGGGTTTCCGCCAGATGTCAGGCGCTCCAGTCGGGTTTGCGCTTTTCCAGGAAGGCCGAGATGCCCTCGTCGGTGTCGCGCTCCAGCATGTTTTCGACCATCACCCGACCGGCCAGTGCATAGGCCGCATCGAGCGGAAGCTCGGCCTGCGCGTAAAAGGCCTCCTTGCCGATCTTCACCGCCTGCGGCAGCTTCGCGGCAACGCTTTCCGCCAGCGCCATTGCCGCGGCGGGCAGCTCCGCCTCCGGCACGACGCGGTTGATAAGCCCCATGGCCTGCGCCTCCGCCGCAGCGACGAAGCGCCCGGTGGTGAGCATCTCGAAGGCCTGCTTGCGCGGCAGGTTGCGGGTCAGCGCCACCATGGGGGTCGAGCAGAAGAGCCCGATGTTCACCCCGTTGACGGCAAAGCGCGCATCCTCGGTCGCCACCGCCATGTCGCAGCTCGCCACCAGCTGGCAGCCGGCGGCGGCGGCGATGCCATGCACCTGCGCGATCACCGGCTGGGGCAGGCGGGTCAGCCCGGTCATCACCCGCGCGCAGCGCTCGAAGAGATCGGCGAAATAGGCGGCTCCCTTGTCCTCTGCCTGCCGCCCGGCCTGCATCTCGCGCAGATCGTGGCCGGCGCAAAAGACCTTGCCCGCGCCCGAGATCACCACGGCGCGGATGCTCCGGTCCCGACCCAGCGCGTCGATCTGCTCCTGCAGCGCGGCGAGCATGGCATCCGACAGCGGGTTCAGCCGCTCGGGCGCGTTCAGCCGCAGATGGGCGACGGGCCCGGTGTCGTGACGTTCCAGAATTGCCATCTTGTCCTCCTCCATCCTCGCGGGCAGCCTAGCCAGCGGAGATGAGGGGCGAAAGAGGCGGGAGGTCGCATGGCGCTGCAGTTCACCATTCCGGAGATGACCGGGTTCCTGTCAGAGGTGTTTCCGCAGGTCGAGGGCATGTTTGCCATCGACCGCATGGACGAGGAGCTCTTGGTGATGCGTCTGATCGTCGACGAGCAGCACCTGCGGCCCGGCGGCACGGTCTCGGGCCCGTCGATGTTCGCGCTGGCGGACGTGGCGGCCTATGTGGCGACCATGGCCCGCATCGGGCGCGAGGCGCTGACCGTCACCACCCATTGCTCGATCGACTTTATGCGCAAGCCCGAGGCGGGGCGCGACCTGCTGGCCGAGACGCGGGTGCTGAAGATGGGGCGCAGCCTGAGCGTGACCGACGTGCTGATTTACTCCGAGCAGTCGGATGACCCGGTGGCCCATGCCTCGCTGACCTACGCGATTCCGCCGAAACGCTGAGTGCGTCTCAGAGCGGGTCGGGGAAGGCCAGCCCGGCCTCGTCGGCGCAGGTACGTATGCGGGTGAGCACCTCGTCGGGCAGCGCGACTCCCCCGGACTTCGAGCGGGCGGCAGCCGTTGCGGCGCGGTCACCGGGGATCCGAACCGGGCGGGCGGCGTCGATCGGGCGGCTGTTGCGGCAGGCCTCGTTCAGGTGCTCGACCTGCGCGACGAAGGCCTCGCGCCCGCCAAAGGCCTCGGGGTCCATCACCTGGAGGAAGACGTTTGCGCCCCAGCGGGTCGGCGCCTCGACCCGACCGTGCCCGGCCAGCGCCTGTGTCAGCATCTCGACCATCAGCCCCATGGCAAAGCCCTTGTGACCATGGTCCGCGCCACCGACCGGCAGGATCGAGCCCTTGGGGGACTGGTTGATGACGGTGGGGTCGCTGGTGGCATGGCCCGCGCCGTCCAGCATCCAGGGATGCGCGAACTCGGTGCCGGAGTTGATGTGCTCGCGCACCTTCGAGAGCGTTGTGATCGAGGCGCAGGTGTCGATCAGCACCGGGTGGTCGCGGCCCGGATAGCCCACTGCCCATGGGTTCGGGGTCAGCAGTGGCTCGCAGCCGCCGTAGGGGGCCACCCATTGCCCCGAGGGATCGGAGGTCGCGATATAGCAGACGTAGCCCTTGTCGGCGGCGATGCGCGTCAGCGCCGAGAGGCAGCCGATGTGATGGCTGCGGCGGATCGCCATGGCAGCCATGCCGTATTCGGCGGCGCGTTCCATGCAGGTGTCGAGCGCCCGGGTCATCACCCAGTGCCCGGGCAGGTAGTTGCCGTCCCAGAGCAGCGTGACCCTGTTGTCGGCCAGCACCGCATGCGTGCCCTCCTTGGTCATCAAGTCCTTGGCCAGTTCGGGCAGGTAGTAGGAAACCATCGAGATGCCATGGGTGGTGACGCCGATCTCGTCGGTCTGGATGAGCAGCTCGGCCACGGTCTCGGCCTTCTCGGGCGGCAGGCCGCCGCCGGTCAGCAGGTCTCGGGCGAGGGTGAAAAGCGCGGTGCGGTCGAAGGTCTGGGTCATGCGGGATTTGTCGGCGAGGGCTTCCGCTCGGTCAATCAGAATCACGGGACGGCCCTTCGAAATCCGCGCGGGCACAAGGTTTGCGATACGCCGCGCTTCGGATACGGGGTTGCGAAGATGCCAAATCGGCGCAATCCTCCGCGATGAAACGCCATGCCGCGCCCGGACAGGGAGGAGGACCGGCTGCGCCTTTGGTCTAATAGGCGCGGCGCATCTTCCTGATAGTCTGGTCGCCGAGAGAGAGGACAAGAGCCATGCAGATGAGCGATACCCGCGTGATCAAGGCCCCGCGCGAGGTGGTCTGGGCCGCGATCCTGAACCCCGAGGTGCTGAAAGCCTGCGTTCCCGGCTGCACCGAGCTGACCGGCACCCCCGAGGAAGGCTTCGAGGCGACGGTGGTGCAGAAGGTCGGCCCGGTGAAGGCGACCTTCAAGGGCACGGTGTCGCTGTCCAACATGACCGAGCCCGAGGCGGTGACGCTCTCGGGAGAGGGCAAGGGCGGGGCTGCGGGCTTTGCCAAGGGCGGCGCGGACGTGCGCTTTGCCGAGGTGCCCGAAGGGACCGAACTGACCTACGAGGTCGACGCCAAGGTCGGCGGCAAGCTCGCCCAGCTCGGCAGCCGGATCATCGACGGCTTTGCCAAGAAGATGGCCGACCAGTTCTTCACCAACCTGCAGGACGCGGTGGAGGGACCGAGCGACCCGGACGAGGCGCCGGAGGCCGAGGGCGAGGCCGCCGAAGAGGGCAAGAAGAAAGGCTGGTTCAAGCGGATGGTCTCGGGCTGACGCCCGTGCCAGAGTGCAACAGAGCCAAAACCGAACAGTCATCCCAGGGAGGGTACGTATGACCAAGGTAACGATGACGGTGAACGGCAAATCCGTCAGCAAGGAGGTCCGGGGCAATATGCTCATGACCGAGTTCCTGCGCGACGAGCTGCATCTCACCGGCACCCATGTCGGCTGCGACACCTCGCAATGCGGCGCCTGCAACATCCACGTCAACGGCGAGAACGTGAAAGGCTGCACCATCTTCGCCGCCGAATGCGACGGCGCCGAGGTCGGCACGATCGAAGGGCAGGCCAATGCCGACGGTTCGCTGAACGCGATCCAGCAGGCGTTCCAGGACCACCACGGCCTGCAGTGCGGCTTCTGCACCCCGGGCATGGTGATGTCGGCGGCCTCGCTGCTGAAGGAGAACCCCAAGCCGACCGAGGCCGAGATCCGCCACTACCTCGAGGGCAACATCTGCCGCTGCACGGGCTACCACAACATCGTCAAGGCGATCATGGCCGCGAGCGGTCAGGATGTGAGCTCCATCGCGGCGGAGTGAGGCGGATCGGACGCGTGGAGGCGTCCGCCCTTGCGTATTTGCAGAACAATGAAAGGCGCGGTGCAGCGCCTTTGACGGACCGGCGGCGGAAGGGAGACCGCCACCGGCAACGGGAGGTCCGGCGGAAACGGAGGCCGCCGGGTGGAGAGTTCGAGGCGGGCCGGGCGCGGGAGACCGGGCGGGCCTGCCGGCATATCAGGGAGGAGACCCCATGCCGAAGGATCATGGTATCGGAGCGGCCCAGAAGCGGCGCGAGGACGTGCGCTTCCTGACCGGGGCCGGTCAGTACACCGACGACATCAACGTCTACGGACAGACCTACTGCCACTTCCTGCGCTCGGACGTGGCGCATGGCAAGATTGCCTCGATCGACACCAGCGCCGCCGAGGCGATGCCCGGCGTGGTGCGGATTTTCACCGGCACCGATTTCGAGGGCGTCGGCGGGCTGCCCTGCGGCTGGCAGGTGACCGACAAGAACGGCGAGCCGATGAAGGAGCCGCCGCACCCGGTGCTGGCGCAGGGCAAGGTGCGCCACGTCGGCGAGCCGATCTGTGCCGTGGTGGCCGAAACGCTGGAGCAGGCCCGCGATGCCGCCGAGGCGATCGAGCTGGAGATCGAGGAGTTTCCGGCGGTGGTCGACATGAAAGCGGCGCTCGAGGGCGGCGCGGCCAAGGTGCACGACGATCTTTCGGACAACCTCTGCTATGACTGGCAGTTCGGCTCTGAGACAGCGGCGGTGGAGGCGGCCTTTGCCTCGGCCGCGCATGTCACCACGCTGGAGCTGGTCAACAACCGGCTGGTCGCCAACCCGATGGAGCCGCGCGTCGCGGTGGCGGAATACGCCCGCGCCAATGACGAGAGCACGCTCTACACAACCTCGCAGAACCCGCATGTGATCCGCCTGCTGATGGGCGCCTTCGTGCTGGGCATCCCCGAGCACAAGCTGCGCGTGGTGGCCCCCGACGTGGGTGGCGGCTTCGGCACAAAGATCTTCCACTATGCCGAGGAGGCCTTCGTCACCTTCGCGGCGCGGCAGATCAACCGCCCCGTCAAATGGACCTCGACCCGATCCGAGGCCTTCATGTCCGACGCCCATGGCCGCGATCACGTGACCAAGATCGAGCTGGCACTGGATGCGGACAATAACTTCATCGGCCTGCGCACCGACACGCTGGCCAACATGGGGGCGTATCTGTCGACCTTCGCGAGCTCGGTGCCGACCTGGCTGCATGGCACGCTGATGGCGGGCAACTACAAGACCCCGGCGATCCAGGTGAACGTCAAGGCGGTGTTCACCAACACCGTGCCGGTGGATGCCTACCGCGGCGCGGGGCGGCCCGAGGCGACCTTCCAGCTCGAGCGGCTGGTGGACAAGGCGGCGCGGGAACTGGGCGTCGATCCGATCAAGCTGCGGCGTCAGAACTTCATCGAGAGCTTCCCCTATGCCACCCCCGTGGCGGTGGAATATGACACCGGCGACTACACAGCGACGATGGACAAGCTCGAAGAGATGATCGACATCCCCGGCTTCGCTGCCCGCCGCGCCGAGAGCGAGGCGAAGGGCAAGCTGCGCGGGCTCGGCGTCAACTGCTATATCGAGGCCTGCGGCATCGCGCCGTCGAACCTCGTCGGCCAGCTCGGGGCGCGTGCGGGTCTCTACGATGCCGCGACCGTGCGGGTGAACGCCACCGGCTCGATCTCGGTCATGGTCGGCGCGCATAGCCACGGGCAGGGGCATGAGACCGCCTTCCCGCAGGTGGTCGCCGACATGCTGGGCATCGACGAGAGCATGATCGACATCGTGCATGGCGACACCTCGAAAATCCCCTTCGGCATGGGCACCTACGGCTCTCGCTCTCTTGCGGTCTGCGGTTCGGCCATGGTCCGCGCCACCGAGAAGATCATCAACAAGGCCAAGAAGATCGCGGCGCATCTGATGGAGGCATCGGAGGGCGACATCGAACTGAAGGACGGCATGTTCACCGTCGCGGGCACCGACAAGTCGGTGGCCTGGGGCGACGTGACGCTCGCCGCCTACGTGCCGCACAACTACCCGCTCACCGAGATCGAGCCGGGGCTGGAGGAGACGGCCTTCTACGATCCGGCCAACTTCACCTATCCCGCCGGCGCCTATGCCTGCGAGGTGGAGGTCGACCCCGAGACCGGCAAGGTGACCATTGAGCGTTTCGCCGCCGCCGATGATTTCGGCAACGTGGTCAACCCGATGATCGTCGAGGGGCAGGTGCACGGAGGGCTGGCGCAGGGCATCGGCCAGGCACTGCTGGAGAGCTGCGTCTACGACGCCGACGGCCAGCTGCTCTCGGCCAGCTACATGGATTACGCCATGCCGCGCGCCGGGGACGTGCCGTTCTACAAGGTCGACCACAGCTGCGCCACGCCCTGCACACACAACCCGCTGGGGGTGAAGGGCTGCGGCGAGGCCGGGGCGATCGGCTCGCCGCCGGCGGTGGTGAACGCGGTGCTGGACGCGCTGAACAACGCCGGGCACGACGTGGCGCATATCGATATGCCCGTCTCGCCGCACCGGGTCTGGCAGGCCATGCAGGGCTGAGCGCTTTCCCGGCGGAGATGCTTGCATCTTCCGCCGGGCAGGGTGAGTATTTGGAGAAAGATGAAAGGGTTGGGGTGCCCGGAACGGTGCCGGACCCTTCCGCAGGAGGACGACGATGTACAGCTTTGACGTTGTGAGACCCAAGAGCGTGGCGGATGCCGTGGCCGCGCTCGGCGAGGAAGAGGCGCAGGCGCTCGGCGGCGGGCAGACGCTGATCCCCTCGCTCAAGCAGCGGCTCGCCATGCCCTCGGTGCTGGTGAGCCTGGCTTCGATCGACGAGATCAAGGGCGTCTCGAGCGAGGGCGGCGCGGTGAAGATCGGCGGCGGCACCACCCACGGAGCCGTGGCACGCGAGGTGGCGTCCAGCTACCCGGCGCTCGCGGCCATGGCGAGCAATATCGGCGATCCGGCGGTGCGCAACCGCGGCACCGTCGGCGGCAGCCTCGCCAACAACGACCCGGCGGCCTGCTACCCGGCGGCGGCGCTGGCCTCGGGCGCGACCATCGTGACCGACAAGCGCGAGATCGCGGCGGACGACTACTTCCAGGGCATGTTCACCACGGCGCTGGAAGAGGGCGAGATCATCACCGCGGTCAGCTTCCCGATCCCGGAAAAGGCCGCCTATATCAAGTTCGAACAGCCCGCCTCGCGCTTCGCGCTGGTCGGTGTGTTTGTCGCCAAGTTCGCGGACGGTGTGCGCGTGGCGGTGACCGGCGCCTCGGAAGAGGGCGTGTTCCGCTGGACCGAGGCCGAAGAGGCGCTCTCGGCGGACTTCTCGGCTGCGGCGATCGACGGGCTTTCGGTGCCGGCGGACGGGCTGATGACCGACCTGCACGGCTCGGCTGCCTATCGCGCGCATCTGATCGGCGTGCTCACCAAGCGGGCGGTGGCGCAGGCGTAACCGCCTGAGCGCCTCCAGCCAGGCGCCCTCCGGGATACCGGGGGGCGTCGTCTTTTGAACGTGCCGTCCCGCGCTATCGCGCCAGGGCCAGAAGTCCCGCGACGTCGAGATGCTCTTCCATGTGGTCCGCCAGCGCGTCGAGCACCGTGTCGACCTTCGCCTCGTAGCGGACATCGCTGCGGGAAACCCCGAGCCCCTCGAGCCAGGCGCCGCGAAAGGCGTCGTCGGAGAACAGCCCGTGCAGGTAGCTGCCGGTGATCCGCCCGTCCGGCGACGTCGCGCCGTCCGGGCTGCCGCCCACCATCGCGAAGGGACGGGCGCAGTCGGCGCCCTTGGTGCGGCCGATGTGAATCTCGTAGCCGTCCAGCGGCAGACCACTCGCAGCGTGGGTCGCTGAGACGCGGGTGAGGCGCTTGTCGGCAGTCATCACTGTCTCGATGTCCAGCAGGCCGAGGCCCGGGTCGCTGCCCGCCGGACCCTCGATGCCCTCCGGGTCCGAGATGCTGCGGCCGAGCATCTGGTAGCCGCCGCAGATGCCGAGCACGTGGCCGCCGCGCCGCACATGGGCCGCGAGATCCACGTCCCATCCCTGCGCGCGCAGGAAGGCGAGATCGCCGCGCGTCGACTTGCTGCCCGGCAGGATCACCAGGTCCGTGTCGCCGGGGATCGGCTCGCCCGGCCCAAGCATGCTGAGCGAAACGCCCGGCTCCTGCGCCAGCGGGTCGAGGTCGTCGAAATTCGCGATGCGCGAGAGCGCGAGGCAGACCACCTTGAGCCCGCCTTCGCGCGAGCGACGCGGCAGGTCGAGAGCGTCCTCGGCGGGCAGCAGGTGGGCGTCTCGGAACCATGGCAAAACGCCGAAACCGCGCCAGCCAGTCGTCTGCTCGATCAGCGCATAGCCATCATTGAAAAGGCGAGGATCGCCGCGGAACTTGTTGATCAGGAAGCCTTTCACCATTGCCGCATCCTCGGGCTCGATGACCGCCTGCGTGCCCACCAGCTGTGCGATCACCCCACCGCGGTCGATGTCCCCGGCCAGCACCACCGGCACCTCCGCCGCGCGGGCAAACCCCATGTTGGCGATGTCGCGGGCACGCAGGTTGACCTCGGCCGGGCTGCCAGCCCCCTCGACCAGCACGAGCTCATGGGACGCCTTGAGACGCTCGAAACTCTCCAGCACCCCCGCCAGAAGCCGCTCCCGCAGCCCGCCGTAGTCGCGCGCCTGCGCGGTGGCGATGCGCTTGCCCTGCAGGATGACCTGCGCGCCCATGTCGGTCTCGGGCTTCAGCAGAACCGGGTTCATGTCGGTCACCGGCTCCAGCCGGCAAGCCCGCGCCTGCAGCGCCTGCGCACGGCCGATCTCGCCGCCATCGGCAGTCACCGCGGCATTGTTGGACATGTTCTGCGGTTTGAACGGAGCCACCTTGATCCCGCGCCGGAGCGCGGCGCGGCAGAGCCCGGCGACCAGCATCGACTTGCCGACGTTCGAGCCGGTGCCTTGCAGCATCAGCGCGGGCATGTGGTGCCCCGTGCAGAGTGCATCGCGCGGCCCGAGGGCGCGCCTGCATATCTTGGGAACAATGAAAGCGCGCGCATTTCGGGGCCTCGGGCTCGTTACTCGGCCCTGAGTGCCACCGCCCGCCTCGGGATTCCAGCGTGAAAAGCGCCGGTCAGGAGCGGGCGATGTAGCGGTCGCGGCGGTGGTTGATGGCGATCAGCGCATTGAGGATGATCGCGCCCAGCAGCGACCAGAGCACCTGCATCGGCGCAAAGAACAGGAAGGACGACGCGAAGACCAGAAGGTCGAAGCCGAGCTGGATCCAGCCAGCCTTGATCCCTCGCGTGTCCTGCAGCCAGAGCGCCACGATCCCGACCCCGCCCAGCGTCGCGCCGTGGCGGAAGAGCGAGAGCAGCCCGATCCCGGCGCAGACGCCGAAGAGCGCGGCGGCCAGCGGCGGCGAAACCTCGACCTGCAGGCCGAGCGGCATGAGGTCCACCATGCTCGACATCAGCACCACCGAGATGAAGCTCTTGATGGTGAAGCGCCAGCCGAGCTGCTTCACGGCCAGGATGTAGAACGGCGCGTTGAGCAGGAAGAACAGCATGCCGAAGCGCAGGCCCGTGGGCTCGCCGAGCACCAGCGCGAGGCCGGCGATCTGCCCGGTGAACAGACCCGAGGCGCGCAGGAACTGGATCCCCAGCGCCACAAGCGTGGTGCCGACGAGGATGCCGTGGACATCTTCCCACAGCGTATGGCGATCAGGAGGAGGGCTATCGAGGAGGAGCATGGGACAGGAATGCTGACCTTTATGCGCAAGGTCAAGGGGGCATTCGCTGCAGCGCGGCGTCAGCCGTCGGAACTGCCTGCAAATGAGGCAGGAACGAAGACGGCCGGCCCCGAGGGACCGGCCGTGGTTTCAAGGGCTTGGCGGCAGGATCAGGCCGCGCCGAGCGCCTTGTTGAGGTTCTCGTCGACCTTTTCAAGGAAGCCCATGGTGGTGAGCCACTTCTGGTCCGGCCCGACGAGCAGCGCGAGATCCTTGGTCATCCAGCCCGATTCCACGGTCTGCACCACCACCTTCTCGAGCGTCTCGGCGAAGGTCATGAGCTGCGCGTTGGCATCGAGCTTGGCGCGGTGCTTGAGGCCACCGGTCCAGGCGAAGATCGAGGCGATGGAGTTGGTCGAGGTCGCCTGACCCGCCTGGTGCTGGCGGTAGTGGCGGGTGACGGTGCCGTGCGCCGCTTCGGCTTCGACGATCTTGCCATCGGGAGTCATCAGCTGCGAGGTCATCAACCCGAGCGAGCCGAAGCCCTGCGCCACGGTGTCCGACTGCACGTCGCCATCGTAGTTCTTGCAGGCCCAGACGAAGCCGCCGTTCCACTTCATGGCGCAGGCCACCATGTCGTCGATCAGCCGGTGTTCGTACCAGATCTTCTTCTTCTTGAACTCGGCCTCGAACTCTTCCTCGTAGACCTTCTGGAAGAGGTCCTTGAAGCGGCCGTCATAGGCCTTGAGAATGGTGTTCTTGGTCGAGAGGTACACCGGCCAGCCCATCATCAGCCCGTAGTTGAACGAGGCGCGGGCGAAGTCGATGATCGAGCTGTCGAGGTTGTACATCGCCTGGTAAACGCCGGCAGAGGGGGCCTGGTAAACCTCCTTCTCGATCACCGTGCCGTCCTCGCCGACGAATTTCATCGTCAGCGTGCCGGCGCCGGGGAAGTGGAAGTCGGTGGCCTTGTACTGGTCGCCGAAGGCGTGGCGGCCGATGACGATGGGGCGGGTCCAGCCGGGCACAAGACGCGGCACGTTGCGGCAGATGATCGGCTGGCGGAACACCACGCCGCCGAGGATGTTGCGGATCGTGCCGTTGGGCGAGCGCCACATCTTCTTGAGGCCGAATTCCTCGACCCGCGCCTCGTCGGGGGTGATCGTGGCGCATTTCACCGCGACACCGATCTCGCGGGTCTTCTCGGCCGCGTCGATGGTGATCTGGTCCTCGGTGCGGTCGCGCTCCTCGATCCCCAGATCGTAGTAGAGCAGGTCGACGTCGAGGTAGGGCAGGATCAGTTTCTTCTTGATGAAGTCCCAGATGATCCGGGTCATCTCGTCCCCGTCCATTTCGACGATGGGGTTCTCGACCTTGATCTTCGACATGGGTGTCCCTTTCGATGGCTTGAGTCGGCTGAGCCGCATGTAGCGCGTTTCCCACGGCGAGGGAAGGTCGGTATGCAACCGTATACCGCAACGTCGCCCAATTCGCCGCATTTTCTCGGCACGATTAGCGAAATCGAAAACCTTCGCCGCTTATGCAGGCGTCATGAAACAGAAAGCTGAGGATTTCATGACCGCGCTTCTGCTGGCCTGCGCACTCGCCGTCAGCCTCGGGGCCGGGGTCTTTGCGATCTTCGGCGCTCCCGGGGGCGGAACGGCTGCAGGTGTCGTGCTGGTCATCGCACCGCCCTGGGGTCCTGGCGCCCCGGCGCTGGTCATGCAGGCCGGAGGGCGGCTGATCGGCCCGGCCTCGGCCGCTTTCGGAACCTTCGCCACCTTCGAGGGACCGGCGCCGGTGGCACGGCTGCGCACCCTCGGGGCCTGGGCCACCCGAGATGCCCAAGCATTGGCCACCATCTGCGGAGTCCGCCCATGAGCATCAAGGCCCTGAGATCGCTTCCCGGCGCCCTGCAGGAACGGGTGCGGACCCTTTCCGAACGAAAAATGCTTCTGCTGCTCGGCATCATGTTGCTGCCGGTTTTCCTGGTCACGGACCTCTACCTCGGCCGGGTGATGATGCCGAGCACCGGGGCCGCTGTCGTGCTCATCATGATCGGCGGGCTCGCGATGCGGTTGCGCAGCGGGCTTACCGACTACCTGCTCTGCGCCGTGGTGGTTGCCGAAGCCTCGATCCTGACCGCCGCCTACAGGCTGCACCCCTGGCAACTCGACACGCACATGATCTATTTCGTGATGCTCGCCGGCATCTCGATCCTCGGTCGGGTGAACGTGCTGGTCTTCGGCTGCCTTCTGGTCGCGGTGCAGCACCTCGGGCTCGTCCTGTTGATGCCGGCGTTGGTCTTTCCCTCGACCGACCTGATCGAAAACCTCATGCGCGTGGTGCTGCACGGCGGTATCGTCATTATGGAGGGGCTGATCCTGACCCTCGCGATCCTGCAACGCAACGCCGCGCGCCAGCGTCTCGCCGAAAGCGCCGAAAGGCTTGCCGACGAAAGCCACAGGGCCGCGGAGGCGCAGGTCCGGGCCGAGGCAACGGCTCAGCAGACACAGGACCTTGTGGCGCGCTTCTCGAAACACTTCCACGCGCTGGCCGAGCGCGATCTCGACTGCGCGCTCGATGAGCCGATGGAGGGGGTCTTCGAGGCGCTGCGACAGGACTTCAACCGCGCCCTCGGCCAGTTGCAGGATGCGCTGGACAGCGCCCGACGCACCGCCGACGGCGTCGATGAGGAGGCCGGCGCGCTCGAACAGGTGACCGGCGATCTTTCCTTGCGCAGCGAGCGGCAGGCGCAGGAGCTCAGCACCGCGGCCAGCGGCATGGCGGATGTCACCGGCGCCCTGCGCGGCACCGCCACGCGCGCTGGCGAACTCTCGGAACAGGCGCAGCTGGCCCGCGACAGCGCCGAGGAGGGCGGCACGGTGACCGATCGGGCGATCGCCGCCATGCAGCTGATCGAGCAGAGCTCATCCGAGGTCGGCAAGATCATCGACCTGATCGACGATATTTCCTTCCAGACCAATCTTCTGGCGCTGAACGCCGGGGTCGAGGCGGCGCGCGCCGGGGAGTCCGGCAAGGGTTTCGCCGTGGTCGCTTCCGAGGTGCGGCAGCTTGCTCAGCGCACCTCCGAGGCTGCCGCAGGCGTCAAGAAGCTCATCCTCGACAGCGAGGAACAGGTGTCCGAGGGGGCCAAGCTGGTCAATGAGGCGGGCGGACGACTGTCCGCCATCGTCACCGCGGTCAGCACGGTGAGCAACATGATCTCGGAGATCCGCGACGACGCGAAGGGACAGTCCGAACGTCTATCGACGCTCTCGGATGCGGTCTCGCGGCTGGACAGCCAGACCCAGGAGAGCGCGGCACTGAGCGAGGAAATGGCGGCGATGGGGTTGCGCCTGCGCGGCCACGCGCGGGACCTGGCGCGCGACATGGCGGTGTTCCGCCTCGCGGCCGCGACACCTTCCGAGACCAACGGCGCGCGCAGGGCCTGACGCCGAGAGGCATGCTGAACGCGCGCCACCACGTAAGTTCAAACCACGCTACCAGGCGCACCAAGCTGGAAAGCCCCGTGCTGTGGCTGTGTGGCTTAGCAGGCGGCAGGCCGCTCCGGTCAGGCCGTGCGCTCTAGCAGTGAAGGGCGGAAATCTGCGAAACCTCCGGGATCCTCGATGCAGCGCTAAGGTGTGTGGATGCGGCGGAAAAAGCCGCACCCCGGAGCATGGGCATCCGGGGTGCGCAAAGCCATTGGCGCGGAACAGTCCGAGCCTTGGCGGTCCGGCTCAGCTTACCGCGGCCGCTTCGAGCTTCTTCAGCCGCAGCATCAGCAGGAAGGCTAGGCAGACCTCGACGAAGACGCCGATCGACAGCGGCAGCGGCGTGCCATTGAACATCAGCCCCACCGGGACCGCCAGCACCACGGCGATCACCGTCGACAGCGCGCCGAGCAGCGACGAGGCGATGCCCGCGATGTGGCCCACCGGCTCCATGGCAATGGCGTTCACGTTGCCCATGGTCAGCCCCATCATGAAGAAGACCGAAACCTGCCAGACCAGGAAGGTGGCAAAACCGAGGTTGCCTGTCAGACCGCTTGCGAAGATCAGGCTGGCGATCGCCGAAAGCACGATCTGCATCAGCAGCACCGCAGTGACGATCCGGCGCATCCCCAGCCGGCCCACGAGCTTTGCGTTGACGAAGCTGGCCGAGGCCGCGAAGACCGCCGCGCCGCCGAACCACAACGGGAAGTAGGTGCCCTGGCCGTAGCTGATGTCGTAGATCTGCTGAACCGAGGAAATCATCGAGAACATGCAGGCCGCAACCAGCGCCTGCACCCCGATCGAGACCTGCACCACCGGATGGCCGAGCAGTTCCTTGGTGGCCGACCACAGCGGGCCGGCGCGGAACGGCCGACGACGCTCGCGCGGCAAGGTCTCGGGCAGTCGGATCGTCATCCAAATCGCGATGATCGAGGCGAAGGCGACGAAAGCCAGGAACACGCCGCGCCAGCCGGCGAGGCCGATGATCAGCGTCCCGATGCTGGGCGCCAGCGCGGGGAAGAGGGTGAAGACCATCATCACGAAGGACATGATCTGCGCCATGCCCCGCCCGGCGTAGACGTCGCGCACGATGGCCAGAGCAACCACGCGCGGCCCGGCGGCGCCCAGCCCCTGCAGCATGCGCGCCGCCAGGACCATTTCGAGCGTGTCCTCGCCCGCGGCGAGCAGCGCCGCGACGATGTAGATCGCGATCCCGCCAAGGATCACCGGCTTGCGACCGAAGGTGTCCGACAGCGGCCCGGTGAACAGCGTGCCGATCCCCATACCGAAGACGAAGCTGGTCACCACCAGCTGCGCGCGGTTCAGATCGTCGGGTGTGAGCTCGGCGCCAATCTGCGGCAGGGCGGGCAGCATCGCATCGACGGAAAAGGCAATGGTCGCGAACATCGCCGCGAGCAGAGCGATGAATTCAAAGCGGCCGGGGCCCTTCGACGCGCCAGCCGCGTCTTTGGGATCGGAGGATGTCATGGTCATTTCGGTCTCGGCAGGAAAAGCCCCGCGGATCGAAAGACCGCGAGGCAGGAGGAGGGGACAGGGGTGCCCCACAGAGCTAGCGGGAAAAACGACGCAGCGGAACCCGCCCGGCGGTCCATCGCCGCACAGAGGCGGCGCGTTCCGTGCACAGCAACGGCACGGGGCCGCCGGCACCCGCGCGCCCGGGTCCGCGACGAGCCGGACCGTCAGGCCTGCGCGCGAAGTTCCTCGATGACCCGCAGCCAAAGCTCGGTGGGCTGCGCGCCGGGCACCGCGTGCTCGCCGGCAACCACGAAGGTCGGCACCGCCCGCACGCCCATGTTCCGCGCCGAGGCATCCATCTGGGCGATCTCGGGGCGGTCGGCATCCGTGGCAAGCAGCCGCTGAACCATGGACCCGTCCATGCCGGCACCATCGGCGACATCGGCCAGCACCTCGGCATCGCCGATATCGCGGCCGTCAACGAAATAGGCCCGGAACAGCGAGGAGACGACGGCGGTCTGTACACCTTCGACATCGGCCCAATGGATCAGCCGATGCGCGTCGATGGTCGAGGGGGTGGTACGGATCCGGTCGAGATGGATCTCCAGTCCGGCCTCGGCGGCCTTTTCGGCGATCGGCATATAGGCCTGCACCGCGCCTTCCTTGCCGCCGAACTTCGCCTCGAGATAGGTGCGGCGGTCCATGCCGCCCGCCGGCATTTCCGGGTTCAGCATGAAGGGGCGCCAGCGAAGGGTCAGACCGTGGTCCGGCTGCTCGGTCATCGCCCGATCCAGCAGGCCCTTGCCAATGTAGCACCAGGGGCAGATCGGGTCGGAGAAGATATCAATCGTGGTCATAGGGGTCCGCTTTTTTCCACGCCTCATAGCAGGCCGGACGCGCCTTGGCGACAGCGCTCGGGGCAAAGCGGTGTATTTCGGGCATATCCGAAATGCGGACGCGCCGGTTCGCGCCCGCGGCCCCGCCTGAGAATGCGTGTTCTTTTCTTTCCAAATACGCGGTTCAAATACCCCGGCCAAATATGCCGGGGTGACTTCGCCGCAGGCGAAGAGGGGTCAGCGCCCCTCCGCCGGTCTCAGCCGCGCCCGCGCGTCTCGAAGCGTGGCAACATGGCCGAGAAGTCCCGACCGCGCCCGTCCTCCTCTTCGACGAAGGACCGGTAGAGCTCGAGCGCCCGCGCCCCCATCGGCGTGTCGGCATCCGCGGCCTCGGCCGCCTGCTGCGACAAGCCAAGGTCCTTGAGCATCAGCTCGGCGGCGAAGCCGGGCTTGTAGCCGTTGTCGGCGGGGGAGTTCGGGCCGACGCCGGGCGCCGGGCAATAGGCGTTCATCGACCAGCTGTAGCCCGAAGAGGTCGAGACCACGTCGAACATCGCCTCGCGCGCGAGACCCAGCTTGTCGGCCAGCGCAAAGGCCTCGCAGGTAGCGATCATGGTGACGCCGAGGATCATGTTGTTGCAGATCTTCGCCGCCTGTCCGTTGCCCGAGGGGCCGCAGTGCACGGCCTTCTGCCCCATGATGTCAAAGAGCGGCTTGGCGACCGCAAAGGCCTCTTCCGAGCCGCCGACCATGAAGGTCAGCGTGCCCGCCGCCGCGCCACCGATGCCGCCCGAGACCGGCGCGTCGAGCGCTCCGAGCCCGGCGGCCCGTGCGTCCTCCGCCACCGCGCGGGCGCTCTCGACGTCCACGGTCGAGCAATCGAGCAGCACCGCGCCCGGCGCCATGGCCGGGATGACCTCGGCCGCCACGCTGCGCAGGATCGCGCCATTGGGCAGCATGGTGATCACCACCTCGGCGCCCGCCGACGCCTCTGCCGCGGTGCCCGCCTGCGCCGCGCCCTCTACGGTGATGCCCGCTACATCGAAGCCGGTCACTTCGTGGCCCGCCGCGATCAGGTTCGCCGCCATGGGCGCGCCCATGTTCCCGAGCCCGATGAAGCCGATTTTCATGTCTCTCTCCTCCCCAAACTCCGGTGCCCGATGCACAAGGCTCAGAGCGCCAGTTCATCCTCTCCCAGCGGCGCCAGCAGCGCCGCGACCCACTCCGGTGCCACGCCGTCCAGTGGCAGGCTCCAGCGCGGCGTGCGGTCCTTGTCGATCAGTTGCGCGCGCACCCCTTCGAGGAAATCCCCCTGTTGCATGATGCGAAACGCAACCCGGTATTCCTGCGAAAGCGCCAACTTGATGTCGTCCGGGTCCGGACCCAGCCGCGCAAGCATCTCCAGCGTGGTCGCCATCGACAGCGGCGAATTGCGCCGCACCTGCTTCAACGCGGACTGAGCCAGCTCGCCGTCCGACGCCGCCAGCGCCGCCTCGATCTTTCCCAGATCGCCCGACGCGTAGAGCGCGTCGATCTCGCCCTGTGCCCGCGCCATCGGACTTTCCGGGGCAGGGCGCGCGGCCTCTTCAAGCGCCGAGGTCTCGCCGGTCTCGATGAGACGCTCCTTGATCAACTCCCAGTCCGCTTCGGGTACGAAGAGGTCGGCGAAACCCGCGTGGATCGCATCGCCCGGCCCCATGCGCGCGGCGGTCAGCGCCAGATGCGCGCCAAGCCTGCCGGGTGCCCGCGCCAGCAGGTAGGAGCCGCCCACGTCAGGCACGAAGCCGATGCCGCATTCCGGCATGGCAACCTGAGCGCTCTCGCCCACCACCCGGTGCGAGCAATGCCCGCCGAGCCCGACGCCGCCACCCATGATGAAGCCGTGCATGAAGGCGACTATGGGCTTGGGGTAGGCGGCGAGCTTGGCATTCATCCGGTACTCGTCGGCCCAGAAGCGGCGCCCGAAATCCACGTCACCGTCGAGCCCGCGTCGGTACATCTCGGCAATGTCGCCGCCGGCGCAGAAGGCCCGCTCGCCCTCCGCGTCGAGGATCACCAGTGCCACCTCGGGGTCCTCGGCCCAGGCGTCGAGAGCCTTTTCCGCCTCGAGGCACATCTCCCAGCTCAGCGCGTTCAGCGCCTTGGGCCGGGTGAGGGTGATATGGCCGGCGCGGCCGCTCTTGCGGGTCAGGATCTCGGTCATCGGTTTCCGATCAGGCTGCGCGCGGTGATCATGCGCATGATTTCATTGGTCCCCTCGAGGATCTGATGCACCCGGAGGTCTCGCACCAGCTTCTCGATACCGTAGTCCGCCAGGTAGCCGTATCCACCGTGGAGCTGCAGGCATTGGTCGACGACCTTGGAGCCTGCCTCGGTGACGAACTTCTTGGCCATGGCGCAGAATTTGGTGGCGTCCGGCGCGCCGGTGTCCAGCTTCCAGGCCGCCTGGCGCAGGAAGACCCGCGCCGCCTGCAGTTCGATCTCCATGTCGGCAAGCCGGAACTGCAGCGCCTGGAACTGGTCGATGCTGGTGCCGAAGGCCTTGCGCTCGGCCATGTAGTCCAGCGTTGCATCCAGTGCCGCCTGCGCCGCGCCGAGCGAGCAGGCGGAGATGTTGAGCCGCCCGCCGTCGAGCCCGGCCATGGCATAGCGGAATCCCTTGCCTTCCTCGCCGAGCAGGTTACCGAGCGGCACTTCGCAGCCGTCGAGCTGCACCTGCCGGGTCGGCTGGCTTTTCCAGCCCATCTTGTCCTCGAGCCCGCCGAAGCTCAGCCCCTCGGTGCCGTCCTCCACGAGGATCGCCGAGATGCCCTTCGGCCCGTCCTCGCCGGTGCGGCACATGACGAGATAGGCATCCGAATAGCCGCCACCGGAGATGAACGCCTTGGTGCCGGTGAGACGGTAGCTGTCATTGCTCTTTTCGGCCTTCGTGCGCAGCGCCGCGGCGTCCGAGCCGGAGCCCGGCTCGGTCAGGCAGTAGGAGAGCACCGTCTGCATGGTCAGCGCGCCCGGCAAAACCCGGGCCTTCAGCTCCTCGGAGCCATAGGCGTCGATCATCTTGGCGCACATGTTGTGGATCGACAGGAAGGCCGCCACCGAAGGGCAGGCCATGCTGAGCGCCTCGAAGACCAGCGTGGCGTCGAGCCGGGTCAGCCCCGAGCCGCCGCTTCCCTCGGAGACGTAGAGCCCGCCGAAGCCCAGTTCCGCCAGCTTCGGCCAGAGATCGCGCGGGATCGTGCCCGCCGCTTCCCAGTCGCGGGCATGGGGCGCGATATGCTCCTGCCCGAACGCCCTCGCCATGTCGAAGATCGCCTGCTGCTCCTCGCTCGGTGCAAACTCCATGGGGCCTCCCTTTCCCGATGGTTCCGCGGCCTCCCAACCACGGAAATGAACGTGCGTTCAGAACATGGCGGGAATTCCCTGCCGATGCAAGCCACCCGCCACCGGGAAAAGCCTCGCAGCTTCGCCTAGAGTGAAATGTCCCGGGGGAAGGCGCGCAGCGCCTCGGGGGCGGTTCTCACTCCGAACCCCGGGCAAAGCTCCGCTGCCGCAGGCGTATTTTCGGAACAATGAAAGGTCCGGGGACGAGCCTCAGGCCGCGCTATCGCGCAGCGCGACGCAGCGGCGGATTTCGTCCTCGACTTTGTTCAGCAGCACGGCGTTGTCGAACTTCGCCTCGGCGGTGGCACGGGCGGCGCGGGACATGGCGGCGCGGTCGGGCAGGTCGAGCACCTTCGCGATGGCCCCGGCAAAGCCCTCTTCGTCCCATTCCGGCACCAGGAAGCCGGTCTCGCCCTCGGTCACCGCCTCGGGGATCCCCGCGTGAAGGGTCGAAACGGTGATGCAGCCCGCGGCAAGCGCTTCCTGGATGGCGGTGGGCAGGCCCTCGGTGTTGCCGTTCTTGTCGGTGATCGAATGCTGCAGGAAGGTCTCTGTGGTCAGCAGCTTCTGACGCACCGCGTCATGGGGCAGCGCGCCGGTGAAGGTGACCTGCGCCGCGACACCAAGCTCGGCCGCGAGCGCCTTGCAGGGCTCGAGCAGCGGGCCGTCGCCGATGAAGGTGAGATGCGCCTCGCGGCCTTTGGCGGCGGCGGCAAAGGCCCGCAGCGTGATCTGCGGTGCCTTCTTGTCGACCATGCGACCCACTGCGAGACAGGAGCCCGGCACCTTCTCGCCCGGCACGAAGCGGCGCACGTCGACGCCCGAGGGCACGACATGGGAGTTGGGGTGCGTGACGCCGTGCTTGGCGAGGTTGTCGAGCAGGAACTGCGAGACCGAGAATATCCCGTCGAGCCGCGGCATCATCTTGCGATAGCTCTTGACCCTCTGCGGCGAGGTCAGCGCGCGCGAAGCGTCGGTGCCGCGAAAATAGCTGAACACCGGCAGGTTCATCTCGTTGGCGAGCTTGGCCACCACCAGCGCCTGCGTGCCGAACTCGGCGAGGATCACCTCGACCTTCTGGTCATGCAGCCATTGCATCAGGCGGGTGCGGTTCGCGCCGAAGGGCAGGCGGCCGGTGCCCTCGGTCAGCGAGTTCCAGCCCATCGCCACGGGGGCGAGAACCTTGTCCGACAGCGAGAGTTTAGAGCGGCGCTCGAAGAGCGGTTTCTCGTAGGGATTGTTGCCGTTGAACCGGCCGCAGAGCACCACCGTGTCGCCGCCGAAGATGTGCTCGATGTGGCGGTTGATGAAGGTCTCGCCCGGCACATGGTAGTCGGAGGTGACGATGCAGGTCTTGAATTGGCGGCTCATGCGGGATCTCCCGGGGTCTTCGTGCCGCGCCTACATGCCCGTGAAGACCCCGCCGCGCAAGGGCGGCGGGGTCCGGTGTCGGTTCAGAGCTATTCCCCGTACGCCATCGCCGGCAGCCAGGTGGTCAGGGCCGGGAATTCGAAGACGATGAACAGGCCCAGCAACTGCAGCAGCACGAAGGGGATGATGCCCTTGTAGATGTGCGCGAGGTTCACGCCCGGCGGGCAGACACCCTTGAGGTAGAACAGCGCGAAGCCCACGGGTGGTGTCAGGAACGAGGTCTGCAAGGTCACCGCCACGAGGATGGCGAACCAGACCACCTGCGGATCGCGCACCTGGTCGAAGCCCGGCACCGCCAGCTCCAGCCCCTGGATGATCGGCAGCATCAGCGGCATGATGATGATGGTGATCTCGATCCAGTCGAGCAGGAAGCCGAGGCAGAAGACGATGAACAGGATGAAGGCGATCGTCAGGTAGGGATTATCGAAGGCCGAGAGCACCAGGTGCTGCACGATCTCGTCCCCGCCGTAACGGCGCAGCACGAAGGCGAAGAAGTTCGCCGCGAGGAAGATGCCGGTGATGTAGCCCGCGGTGTTGAGCGTCGAGCGCGCCACCTCGCGGAACACCTTCCAGTTGAGCTTGCGGTTGAGCAGGGCGAGGAGCGTGGCCCCAAGCGCGCCGAGGCCGGAGGCTTCGGTTGGCGTCGCGACGCCCACGAAGATCGAGCCCAGCACCAGCAGGATCAGCAGCATCGGCGGCACCACCGCCAGCAGCACTTCCTTCACCTCGTGCCAGCCCACGTGCTCGGACTTCTCCGGCGCGGGCATCGCGTCGGGCGAGATGAAGCCGTAGACCACGATGAAGACGATGTAGAGCGCACCGAGGATGAGCCCCGGGAACAGCGCGCCCATGAACAGATCGCCGAGCGAGATCGCCAGCTGGTCCGACATGATCACCAGCATGATCGACGGCGGGATCAGGATGCCCAGCGTGCCGGCGCTGGCGATTGTGCCCGTTGCGATCGGCTTCGAGTAGTTCTGCGCCATCATCGCGGGCAGCGCCATCACCCCAAGCAGCGTCACCGAGGCGCCGATGACACCGGTGGAGGCGGCGAGGATGATGCCGATCAGCAGCACGGTCAGCGACAGCCCGCCGCGCAGGCTCCCGAAGAGCTTCTGCATCGCGTGCATCATCCGCTGCGCCACGCCCGACTGGTCGAGCATCAGCCCCATGTAGATGAACATCGGCAGTGCCACGAGCACCGGGTTGTTGACGATATTGCCGAAGAGCCGCCCCGAGAGCGCCAGCAGGCGGTTGTACTCGAGCCCGATACGGTCGAATTCGATCACGTCCTTGAAGTCGGCGCGGAACGGGTCGAGCAGGATCTGCGACAGGATGACGAAGATCAGGCTCACGCCGACCAGCGCCATGGCCACGGGGATGCCGCGGAACAGCATCCAGATGAAGGTCAGGAACATGGCCGCGACGGCGATCTCGTTCAGCGTCAGGTATTGGCCGAGGAAGTGCAGCATCTCAGCGCTCCTTACGCGCGAAGAGACGCGCCACAACAATCACGATCACCGTGGCAACAAGCGCCAGAGCGATGGTCTTCTTCATTTCCCAGGGGCCGAACTCGAGGTCGTCGAAGATCGCCGCGCGGGTCGCGGTGCGGATGTTGTCCACCTCGGGGTCGGTCGCCATCAGCCAGCCGACGCAGGCGTACCAGATGATCAGCTGGATGCCGAAGATGGTGGAGGGCAGGGCGCAGAGCAGCTGCTTCCACAGCGCCGGGCGCGTGAGCTGCGACAGGTGCCGCACGTAGGCCGACCAGATAGCCACGATGATGACGATGAAGCTGAGGTTCATCAGGGTCTTCAGGATCCACAGATTGTGCAGCCCGTTGGGGCTGGACGAGCCCTCGTCGGCGGCGATCGAGGTCAGCGCGTAATCGAGCGTCACGTCCCAGCACAGCAGCACGAAGGGGAAGAACAGCCAGACCAGCGCGATGATGTCGATGATCAGACGCTTCCGCTTCTCGTAGTTGTCGTAGAAGATATCGACCCGGACGTGGCTGCCGGTGGTCACCGCATAGGCGATGCCGATCAGCACGGCGACGCCATAAAGCCACCATTGCAGGTCATCGAGCCAGGCCTGGTTGTGGCCCATCTGGCGCAGCACCACCTGGGCGCAGATGGCGACCATCAGGATCGGGAACAGCCAGGCGAAGAGATTGGACAGGTGCACGATGAACCTGTCGCCCCGGTTCTGGTCCTTGCGTCCGATCTCTCCGGGGTCGGAGATGGCGACCTTGAAATCCTCCACGGGCCTAGTCCTTTATTGCCTGCCTTGCGGGGGTTGCATGGGATCAGCGCCGCGCCCGAGGGGCCCCAGCGACGCGAAAACGGCGCGCCCCCGAAGGTTCCGGCGCGCCGAAGGGGGCCGGGCGCGAACGCCCGGCGATCAGCCGATCTGCCTCAGTTCCAAGGACGCGGCAGGTAGATATTGTTGAACCAGGTCTTGTAGCCCTCGCGGAACTCGCTGAGGTCGGCCCAGGCCTTGGCGAACATCTCGTCCTCGGCTTTCAGCTCTTCCACCACCTCGAGCCAGGCCGCTTCGAACTGCTTGAGCTGCTCGGGGGTCCAGTTCTTGATCGTCACGCCGTGCTGCTCGACGTTCTCGACCATGGCCGGGAAGTTCTTGGCTTCGCCTTCGGCGAAGTTGTCGGTCAGGTTGGCCATGCAGGCGATCTCGATCTGCTTCTGGCTGGTCTCGTCCAGCTCTTCCCAGCGATCCTTGTTGATCAGCAGCTCGAACATGGTGGCGGGCTGGTGCCAGCCGGGGAAGTAGTTGTACTTGGCGATGTTGTAGAAGCCGAGGTTGGCATCGACGATCGGCATCGAGAACTCGGTCGCGTCGATCGCGCCGCGCTCCAGCGCCGGGAAGATGTCGCCCGCGCCGAGCAGCGAGGTCGAAACACCCATCTTCTGCATCACCTCGGCCCCGAGGCCGAAGAAGCGCATGTTCAGGCCCTTGAGATCGTCCAGCGAGTTGATCTCTTTCTTGAACCAACCCGAGGTCTCGGGGGCGTAGGAGCCGCAGAGCACCACGTGAACGTTGTAGCCGTTGGTGTCATACATCTCCTGGAAGAGTTCCATGCCGTCGTCGTAGAGCATCCAGGCCAGCATCTCGCCCGGCTCGGGGCCGAAGGGCACGGCGGCGAAGAGGCCCGCGGCGGGCATCTTGCCCTGCCAGTAGCCAGAGGTCGAATAGGCCGCGTCCACCGAGCCGTTCGACACCGCGTCGAGCATCTCCAGCGACGGCACCAGCTCACCCGGATCGAAATGCTCGAATTCGACGTCGGACGAGATCGCGTTGATCTTCTCGACGAAGTTGACCGCGGCGGTGCCGAGGATCGGCAGGTTCTTGGAATAGCCCGAGGTCATCTCGAACATTTCCTGTGCCGAGGCGGCCCCTGCAAATGCGAAAGCGGCGGCCGAGACGGCCGTGAAGGTCTTGTTGATCATGGTACTCCTCCCTGTGTCGGCACCCCCTCCCAAGGGTACCGCTGGCAATTCATGCCTGTAGCGGACGCTACCGAAGCCTCACGGCGCTGTGAATACCCAGTTCTGCGTAGGGGGTCGCAAGATTGTTGCTGACGCAGCGGCACTTACGGAAGAAACAGCCCCCCGCGAGCCGGGCACGCGTGGACCCTGGACCTTCGTCTTTCCTTAATTTCCCGCCTCGAAACCGCTCCGCGCGCTGTCCCCTCGGCAAGGGCGCTTTTCATCGTCGCCCGCCTGCGCTATTCCCGCGCGAAACGGGGTCTCGGAGGTTGGCATGACCGAAGGTAAGAACGGCATCACCTATGCGGATGCAGGCGTGGATATCGATGCGGGCAACGCGCTGGTGGAGCGGATCAAACCCGCAGCCAAGCGGACCAGCCGCTCTGGGACGATGTCGGGTCTGGGCGGCTTCGGCGCGCTCTTCGACCTGAAGGGCGCGGGGTACGAGGATCCGATCCTCGTCGCCGCAACGGATGGCGTGGGCACCAAGCTGCGCATCGCGATCGACACCGGCCACGTCGACGGCGTCGGTATCGACCTTGTGGCCATGTGCGTCAACGATCTGGTCTGTCAGGGCGCCGAGCCGCTGTTTTTCCTCGACTATTTCGCCACCGGCAAGCTCGACACCGACAGCGCCGCGCGCGTCATCGAGGGCATTGCCGAGGGCTGCGTGCGCTCGGGTTGCGCGCTCATTGGCGGCGAGACTGCGGAGATGCCGGGGATGTACCCGGCGGGCGACTTCGACCTCGCGGGATTTGCCGTGGGCGCGATGGAGCGCGGCACCGACCTGCCGAAAGACGTGGCCGTCGGGGACGTGCTGCTGGGCCTCGCCTCGGACGGCGTGCATTCGAACGGCTATAGCCTCGTGCGCAAGCTGGTCGAGGTCTCGGGCCTTGGCTGGGACGCAGATTGCCCCTGGGCCGAAGGCTCGCTGGGCGAGGTGCTGCTGACCCCGACGCGCCTTTACGTGAAGCAGGCGCTGGCGGCGGTCCGCGCGGGCGGCGTGCACGCGCTAGCCCACATCACCGGCGGCGGCCTCACCGAGAACCTGCCGCGCGTGCTGCCCGAGGGCTGCGGTGCGACAATCGACCTCAGCTCCTGGGCGCTTCCGCCGGTCTTCAAGTGGATGGCCGAGGTTGGTGGCATCGAGGAGCGCGAGATGCTCAAGACCTTCAACTGCGGCATCGGCATGATCCTGTCGGTCTCGGCGGATCGCGCCGAGGCGCTGAAGGCCCTGCTCGAAGGCGAGGGCGAGACCGTCTACACCCTCGGCACCGTCACCGAAGGGCAGGGCGTGTCCTACGAGGGCGCGCTGAAGTGAAACGCGTCGCGATCTTCATCTCGGGCGGCGGCTCCAACATGGTGACGCTGGCCGAGAGCATGACCGGAGATCACCCGGCCCGTCCGGTTCTGGTACTTTCGAACAACGCCGATGCCGGCGGGCTGAAGAAGGCCGAGGCGATGGGCATCCCCACCGCCGTGGTCGACCACCGCCCGTACAAGGGCGACCGCCCCGGCTTCGAGGCGGCGCTGCAGGCCGAGCTGGACAAGGCACAGCCCGACATCCTCTGCCTTGCGGGCTTCATGCGCGTGCTCACCGCGGGCTTCGTCGAGCCGTGGAAGGGGCGGATGCTGAACATCCACCCCTCGCTGCTGCCGAAATACCGCGGCCTGCATACCCATGCGCGGGCGCTGGAAGCGGGCGATGCCGAGCACGGCTGCACCGTGCACGAGGTCACGCCGGAACTCGACGACGGACCGCTGCTCGGCCAGGCACGTGTGCCGGTGCTGGCAGGCGACACGCCCGACACCCTGGCCGCGCGCGTCCTGGAGATGGAGCACAAACTCTACCCGGCGGTGCTGCGCCGCTTTGCAGCGGGCGACAAGACGCGGGTGCTCCTGCCTTAACGCGAGACGCGATGGCTGGCGGCATTGCCGTGCCAGTCGAGCGACGCCGCACCCGTTTCTGGCGCGGTGAGCGCGGGCAGACCGAGCAGCGCAAAGAGCGCAAGCGCAGCGATGATGGAGACAAAACCGCCGGAACTGGCAGGGCGGCGGGTGTAGCTGTAGGCAAGGTCGATCGTGGTCATGGGGGAGGCTCCTTGGAGCGTTGCTGAGGGACTTGGGAGTGCCCCCAACATAGCCGCGCGTGACGCTTCGCAAAAACGAATGCTTGTCACCCCCGTCATCACAAGACGTGATGGGATGACCGTCCGGCGCTCTGCAAGGTGACACCCCTGCAAGCGCAGGGCTGCGAAAATGCCGCGCGCGCCAGCTTTCGCCTTCTGCTGCTTTGAACTTCACGCGCCGAAGGTGTAGGAGGCGCGATAACCAAGAGAAACAAGAGATCCATGAACGGGCCCGTGCACGCATGAAGACATTGACCAAGACCGAAGAGCTTGCGGAGTTCTGTGCGCAGGCGGCAACCGCGCCCTATGTGACCGTTGACACCGAGTTCCTGCGCGAGCGGACCTATTACTCGAAGCTTTGCCTGATCCAGCTTGCGATCCCGGGCACCGGCGAAGAAAACGCCGTGCTGGTCGATCCGCTGGTCGACGGGCTGTCGCTCGAGCCGCTGATGGAACTCTTCCGCAACACCGCGGTGGTCAAGGTCTTCCACGCTGCCCGCCAGGATCTCGAGATCTTCTTCGTCGACCACGGCGTGATCCCCGAGCCGCTCTTTGACACGCAGGTCGCCGCAATGGTCTGCGGCTTCGGCGAGCAGGTGGGCTACGAGACGCTGGTCAAGCGCATCGCCAAGCAACAGCTCGACAAGAGCTCGCGCTTCACCGACTGGTCGCGCCGTCCGCTTACCGAGGCGCAGAAGAAATATGCGCTTGCCGACGTGACGCACCTGCGGGTGATCTACGAATTCCTCGCCGGCAAGCTCGAGGAATCCGGTCGCGCGCATTGGGTGGGCGAGGAACTGGCGACCCTCACCGATCCCGAGACCTATATCACCCGTCCCGACGAGGCCTGGCTGCGCGTGCGTACCCGCTCGTCGAGCCCGCGCTTCCTGGCCATCGTGCGGGCGCTGGCCGCCTTCCGCGAAGACTACGCTCAGTCGCGCAACATCCCCCGCAACCGGGTGTTCAAGGATGACGCGCTGGCCGAGCTCGCCTCGACCAAGCCGGTGACCATGGAAGACCTCGGCCGTTCGCGCCTGCTGCTGCGCGAGGCTCGTAAGGGTCCGATCGCCGATGGCATCCTCGCGGCGGTGAAGGAAGGGCAGGAGACCCCCAAGGAAAACCTGCCGAAGGTCGACGACAGCCGCGACCAGCTGCAGGTGAACCCGGCGCTCGCCGATCTGCTGCGGGTGCTGCTCAAGGCCAAGACCGAAAGCTCGGGTGTCGCCTCGAAGCTGATCGCCCCGGCCGCCGAGCTCGATGCCATCGCCGCCGGACAGCGGGACGTGAAAGCACTGACCGGCTGGCGCCGCGAGGTCTTCGGCGATGACGCGCTGCGTCTCTGCGACGGCAAGATCGCCCTGGCGGCCAAGGGCAAGTCGGTCGCGGTCATCGAAATCTGAAGCCGCTGATCAGGCGGGCAAAAAAGGGCGCCACGGAAACGTGGCGCCCTTTGCTTTGGACCCGAGGGTCTGGATATGAGCAACTCTCTTCGAAGAGAGTTGCAAAAGCCTTCGAAGGCTTTTGCCTCAGCGGCTGACGCTCTGCGAGTTGCGCAGCCCCTCGACGCGCAGCGCACGGTAGGGGGCGAGTTCCTTGTCGGTCATCCATTTCGCCGCGGTGACCGTCCGCGCCGCATCGCCCTCGGGGCGCGGGCCGGCCAGTTGCAGGGCCATCAGGCGGAACGCAAGGGTGCCGGTATCCTCGGAGCCGGCAATCGGCACCAGCCGCACGTCGAAGGGACCGGGGTAGTCAGCGACACCGCTGACGCGGACGATGAAACCACCCGGGCGCCGTTCGAGCAGCAATTCGGTGATCATGCCGACGGGCTGACCGAGATAGACCTCGTCCTTCTTGGCAAAGAAGCTCACTGCCGAGCGTTGCGGGATCAGCGGGTTGTTCGCGCCGGTTTCGGTGCTCACGGACGCACCTTCGTCCTGGCCGACGCAGCCGCCGAGTACGAGAGCCGAGATCATTAGGACCGATGCGGGTTTGAACATTGTACGACGTGCCTCTGCCTGTGTTGCTCATCGGGTTAGCGTATCGGGCCCGCCTTGAAAAGCATGCAATGCCGGGTCTGGACCTTTGGCGGCAGCGCCCCTACGAGTCGAGGCCGACAAGACCCGCGCCCGGCCCGGAGCCGTGCGGCGCGGAGCGGCAAGCAGGAGCGCAGATGGCACAAGCAGGTTTCGAAGAGCTGGTCGAGGATTTCGAATTCCTCGACGATTGGGAAGACCGCTACCGGACGGTGATCGAGCTGGGCAAGGCGATGGATCCGCTGCCCGAGGCGCTGAAAGTGCCCGCCACCAAGGTCGAGGGCTGCGCCAGCCAGGTCTGGCTGCACCTGACTTGGGAGGGCGGCAAGCTGCACTTCGAGGGCGAGAGCGACGCGATGATCGTGCGCGGGCTCATCGCCGTGCTGCACCGGCTCTACGACGGGCTGGCCCCGGCCGAGGTCGCCGCGATCGACGCCCGCGCCGAGCTGGGCCGGCTGGGTCTCAACGAGCATCTTTCCGCGCAGCGTTCCAATGGCTTGCGTGCCATGGTAGAGCGGATCCAGGAGCAGGCTGCCGCCGCGGCATGAGCCCTTCGGCGGGCCTGCGGGGCATGCAAAGCGCTATACATCCGCCCGCCTCTGGCTTAGAACGCCTTTTAACCGGAATGACTTGAACGGGCAGAACCAACATGTCTGAAGAATTCGAACTCGACACCGCCGACCTGCAGCGTCGCATGGATGGTGCCATGGCCAACCTGCGCACCGAATTCGCCTCGCTGCGGACCGGACGCGCCTCCGCCTCGATGCTCGAGCCGGTGCAGGTCGATGCCTACGGCTCGATGACCCCGATCAACCAGGTGGGCACGGTCAACGTCCCCGAGCCGCGGATGGTCACCATCAACGTCTGGGACAAGGGCCTCGTCGGCAAGGTCGAGAAGGCCATCCGCGAGTCCGGCCTCGGCATCAACCCGCAGCTCAACGGCACGATCATCATGCTGCCGATCCCCGAGCTGAACGAGGAGCGCCGCCGCGATCTGACCAAGGTCGCGGGCCAGTACGCCGAGCACGCGCGCGTCGCGATCCGCAACGTGCGCCGCGACGGCATGGACCAGATCAAGAAGGCCAAGGCCGACGGCATGTCCGAGGATGACCAGAAGCTCTGGGAATCCGAAGTGCAGGAAATGACCGACGGCTACATCAAGAAGGTCGACTCCGCGCTGGAGACCAAGCAGGAAGAGATCATGCAGGTCTGAGGCGACGACGCCCAAGCGAGGAGGGCCGATGCCCAAACCGATCCGAGACGGCAAAGGCCCGCGCCACGTGGCCATCATCATGGACGGCAATGGCCGTTGGGCGACCCAGAGGGGGCGCCCGCGGCTTTTCGGTCACCACGCCGGCGCCAAGCGTGTTCGCGAGATCGTCGAGGCCTGCCCCGACGCCGGGGTCAAGTACCTGACGATCTTTGCCTTCTCGACGGAGAACTGGAAGCGCACCCAGACCGAGGTGGCGGGGCTGATGAGCCTGTTCCGCCGGTACATCCAGAAAGAGGCGCGCGCCCTGCATGCCGAGAACGTGCAGGTGCGCTTCATCGGCGACCGGGTGAAGCTGGACAAGAAGCTGATCATCCTGATGGACGAACTCGAGACCCTGACCTCGGGCTGTACCGGGGTGAACCTGACCATCGCCATCAATTACGGCGGCCGCGACGAGGTGGCCCGGGCGACGCAGCGGCTGGCGCAGGATGTCGCCGCCGGAAAGCTCAGCCCCGACGACGTCAACGAAGAGACATTGCCGAAATATCTTGATACCTGCGTGCTGCCCGACCCGGATCTGGTGATCCGCACCTCGGGCGAGGCGCGCATCTCGAATTTCCTGCTGTGGCAGTCGGCCTATGCGGAATACGAGTTCGTCGATACCCTCTGGCCGGATTTCTCCGCCGAGGAGTTCTGTTCCCTGGTCGGCAGCTACGGGCAGCGCGAGCGGCGCTACGGCGGTGTGAAGGCATGACCTCTGCACGTTGGAGCGACCTCGGCCCACGCATGGCCTCGGCAGCGGTGCTGATCGTCGTGGCGCTGGTCTGCGTCTGGCTGGGCGGCATCTGGTGGCGGCTCGCCATCTCGCTGGCCTGCGGCGGCATGGTCTGGGAACTGGTCAACATGGTGGACACCAACCGCGGCAAGTCCGCGAAGATCCTCGCGCTGCTTGCCGGGATCTGCGCGTTTGCCTCGGTCTACCTGCCGCCGGCCTTCGCGCTGCCCCTGCTGCTGCTGCCCTCCATGGCCGGCTTCGGGCAGATGGAGCGGGGCGGGGTGACCTATTCGGTCTTCACCGCGATGATCATGCTCGCTGGCTACGGCATCATGTCGCTGCGCTCGGACTTCGGGCTGACATGGATGTTGTGGATGGTGACCGTGGTCGTGGTCACCGATGTTGCCGGTTACTTCGCCGGGCGCGCGATCGGCGGGCCCAAGCTCTGGCCGCGCGTCAGCCCGAAAAAGACATGGTCCGGTGCCTCCGCGGGCTGGATCGGGGCGGGCATCGTCGGCGCGCTCTTTGCCATCCTGTCGCGCGAGGCGGGCTTCGGACTGATCGGCGTGTCGGTCGCCATCTCCATGGCCAGCCAGATCGGCGACATCGCCGAAAGCTCGATCAAGCGCCGCGCCGGGGTGAAGGACAGCTCGAACCTGCTGCCGGGCCACGGCGGGCTGCTCGACCGCTTCGACGGTATGCTGGGCGCGGCGCTCTTCCTGCTTATCGCCGGGCAGATCGTCGACTTCCCGCCGGGCGTGGAGTGAACGGGGCCGATGAGACGCATTTCGATTTTCGGCGCGACCGGCTCCATCGGTCAGAGCACGCTCGACCTGATTTCCCGTGACCCGGAAAGCTACCATGTCGTCGCCGTGACCGGCGGCAAGAACGTTGCACAACTTGCTAAAGACGCACGGAAATTCGGCGCCGAATATGCCGTGACCGCCGATCCGGCACTGCTCCCCGAACTGCGCGCGCGGCTGGCCGGTTCCTCGGTCGAGGCCGCTGCCGGACCGGAGGCCATCATCGAGGCGGCGAGCCATCAGGCCGATTGGGTGATGTCGGCCATCGTCGGCTCCGCCGGGCTCGCCCCGGGCCTGCGCGCGCTGGAAAAGGGTGCGACGCTGGCGCTGGCGAACAAGGAAAGCATGGTCTGCGCGGGGCCGCTGGTGCTGCACACGGCGCAGGCCCATGGCGGGCGCGTGCTGCCGGTGGACAGCGAGCATTCCGCGGTATTCCAGGCGCTGATCGGCGAGGAAATGAACCGCGTCGAGCGGGTGATCATCACCGCCTCGGGCGGGGCTTTCCGCGATTGGCCGATCGAGAAGCTGGCGCAGGCAACCCCGGAACAGGCCGCCACCCATCCCAATTGGGACATGGGCCAGCGCATCACCATCGACTCGGCGTCCATGTTCAACAAGGCGCTGGAAGTCATCGAGACAAAAGAGTTTTTCGACCTCGACCCCGAGAAGATCGAGGTTGTTGTCCACCCCGAGAGCATGATGCACGCGCTGGTCGGATTCTGCGATGGCGCGCTGATGGCGCACCTCGGCCCGCCGGACATGCGCCATGCGATCGGCTTTGCGCTGCACCATCCGCAACGCGGCGCACTGCCGGTCGAGCGGCTGGATCTGGTGAAGCTCTCGCAGCTGACCTTCCGCCCGGCCTGCGAGACGCGCTGGCCGGCGCTGCGGCTGGCGCGCGAGGTGATGGCGGCGGGCGGGCTTTCGGGTGCGGTGTTCAACGCCGCCAAGGAGCAGGCGCTCGACGATTTCATCGCCAAGCGCATCGGTTTCCAGGACATGGCGGTGATCGTCGAGCGGGTGCTGGAGCGTCTCTCGGCCGAAAGCGCGGTCACAAGCGCGGAGATCACCCTTGATAACGTGCTGGCGGCTGACCATCTCGCACGGGAGACCGCGCGCGATCTGAGGCTGCTGCATCACTGAGGCTGCCCGGCGCGCCGGTTCGACGGCCCGCCATGGGACAAGAAGAAACGAGTTGAAAGGGCAGGGCCTTTGGAAATCACCCAGCTGATTCCGCAATTCGGCAGCGTCATCTGGACGTTGCTGGCATTTGTCATCGCGCTGTCGGTGATCGTCGCGATCCACGAATACGGCCATTACATCGTTGGCCGCTGGTCGGGCATCCATGCCGATGTCTTCTCGCTCGGCTTCGGGCCGGTGCTGTTCAGCAGGGTCGACAAGCGCGGCACGCGCTGGCAGGTCGCGGCGCTGCCCTTTGGCGGCTACGTGAAGTTCAAGGGGGACGAGAACGCCGCCAGCGGCACCTCCGATGCCGCCACACTCGAGGCCATGACCGAAGAAGAGCGCCGCCAGACGATGACCGGCGCACCGCTCTGGGCGCGCGCCGCCACGGTCGCCGCCGGACCGGTGTTCAACTTCGTGCTGACCATCGTGCTCTTTACCGGCATCTTCATGGCGCAGGGGCAGGTCTCGGACCCGCTCACCGTCGGCGAACTGCGCCCGATGCCCAGCGTGCAGGAACTGCAGGAAGGCGACGTGCTGCTCGAGATCGAGGGCAGCCCCACGCCGTCCTTCGACGATTCCGAGGGATTTGACAGCTTCCTCAACGATCTGCCGATGCAGAACGCGCTGACCTACACGGTCGAGCGCGACGGCACCCGTCAGGACGTCACCGGGCCTTACGTCTATCCGCCGCTGGTCTCGCAGGTCGTACCGCGCTCTGCCGCCAACGAGGCGGGGATGGAGCCGAACGACGTGATCATCTCCATCGACGGCGTGCCGATCTTCGCCTTCGACCAGCTCAAGCAGCGGGTCGAGAGCTCGGACGGGGCGACGCTGGGACTGGAAGTCTGGCGTGACGGCGAGATCCTCGATCTTGCGCTGACCCCGAAACGCACCGACGAGCCGATGCCCGACGGCGGCTACCAGACGGTCTACCGGATCGGCATCGTCGGCGGCATCTTCTTCGAGCCGGCCACCTCCACCGTCGGCCCGCTCGACGCGGTGCAGGGCGCGGTCAGCCGCACCTACAGCATCGCCGCCGGCTCGCTTTCGGGCCTGTGGCACATGATCGCCGGCAACATCTCCTCATGCAACCTGTCCGGGCCGATCGGCATCGCCGAGACCTCGGGGGCCATGGCCTCGCAGGGCGGGCAGAGCTTCCTGACCTTCATTGCGGTGCTGTCGACGGCGGTGGGGCTTCTGAACCTCTTCCCGGTGCCGGTGCTCGACGGCGGGCACCTGGTGTTCTTTGCCTACGAGGCGGTCGCCGGCAAGCCGCCGTCGGAGCGGGCGCTGCGTGCGCTCATGTCGGCGGGGCTGGTGCTGATCCTCGGGATGATGGTCTTCGCGCTGACCAACGATATCTTCTGTCCCTGATCCGCAGCGCGCCCCAAGATCGGGGCAATGCAGGGACGAACAATGCAAGGGCCGGGTGGAAATCGTATTTTCCCCGGCCTTTCGCCGTAAATCCGCCATGATGACGCAATAGCCCGGCAGTCGGTTACATCTCTATCGGGGGATACGATGCAGACCTTTCAGGACGGCTATCGCGGCCTTGGGCTGCTGCTGGCAATCAACTGGGACCGGCTGTTCTTCGTCGCGGTGATCTTTGCCGCGTTGTATTTTGGCGCCTTCCTGGGAACTCTTTGACCCGTCGCAGTTTCGTCTTTTGACAAGAAGACCTTCACCCGCTACTCACGTAAAAAAAACACGGCGGAGTGGACAGCGAGCATGAGCATCGGGCAGAAGTCGGGCAGGCCCCGCGGCAAATCTTACGCGCATCGCGCAGGTGTTTCGGCACTGGCGCTTTCCCTCGCGGCAGCAATGGCCTTCACGGCGTTGCCGGAGATGGTTCAGGCGCAATCCTACGCATTCAACCAGGTGAGGATCGAGGGCAACGAGCGCATCGAATCCGGCACCATCCTCAGCTACGCGGGCATCGCCCGCGGCGAGACGGTGAGCGCCGGCGAGCTGAACGCGGCCTACCAGCGTATCGTCGAGTCCGGACTGTTCGAAACCGTCGAGATCACCCCGCAGGGCAACACCCTGGTGATCGAGGTCACCGAGTTCCCGACCGTCAACCGGATCGCCATGGAAGGCAACCGCCGGCTGAAGGACGAGGACCTGACCGCCCTGGTCAAGACGCAGTCCCGCCGCGTCTACAGCCCGCGCCAGGCCGAGCAGGACGCGCAGGCCATCGCCGATGCCTACCTGCAGCAGGGCCGCATTGCCGCGCAGGTCACCCCAAAGCTGATCCGCCGCTCCAACAACCGCGTCGACCTGGTCTTCGAGATCTTCGAGGGCGGCGTCACCGAGATCGAACGCATCGGCTTCGTCGGCAACCAGGCCTTCTCGGACGGGCGCCTGCGCCGCGTTATCGAGACCAAGCAGGCCGGCCTGCTGCGCGCCGTGATCCGCAGCGACACTTACATCGAGGACCGGGTCGCCTTCGATCGCCAACTGCTGCAGGATTTCTACGCCTCGCGCGGCTACGTCGATTTCCGCGTGACCGGCATCAACTCCGAGCTTTCGGAAGAGCGTGACAGCTACGTCCTGACCTTCAATGTCGAGGAAGGGCAGAAGTTTAACTTCGGCCGCATCGGTGTGGCCAGCGAACTACCCGAAGTCGATCTGGCGGCCTTCCGCAGTGCGATCAGCCTGAAGTCGGGCAAGGCCTATTCGCCGGCCGAAGTCGACAAGGAGATCATCCGCCTCGAGCGCCTCGCCACGAAGCAGGGGCTGAACTTCGTCCGGATCGATCCGCAGGTCACACGCAACGACCGCGCGCAGACGCTGGACGTGACCTTCAACCTGACCCGCGGCCCGCGCATCTTCGTCGAGCGCATCGACATCGAGGGCAACACAACGACCCTCGACCGGGTCGTCCGCCGCGAATTCAACGTCGCCGAGGGCGATCCGTTCAACCCGCGCGAAATCCGTGAGACCGCAGAGCGTATCCGCGCGCTCGGATATTTCTCGGACGCCCAGGTCAACGCCCGCGAAGGCTCGACGCCGCAGCAGGTCATCGTCGATGTGAACGTCACCGAGCAGCCCACCGGCTCGATCGGCTTCGGCGGCTCGTACTCGACCACCGACGGTCTCGGGGCCTCGATCTCCTTTGCCGAGCAGAACTTCCTTGGCCGCGGCCAGCGGCTGTCGTTCGGCATCAACACCGCATCGACGAACCAGGCCTACTCGTTCAACTTCGTCGAGCCGGCCTTCCTGGGCCGCGACGTGGCCTTCGGCCTTGCGCTGAGCTACCGCGAAACCTCCTATGACAGCGCCGATTACGACACTGCGACCGGCATCTTCCGTCCCAGCCTGACCTTCCCGATCTCGGACAACGGTCGCCTCGGGCTGCGCTACACCTACCGCTACACCGACATCACCGACTTCGACGAGGATGAAGTCGGCAACGTGGTGATCTCCGAAGCGGAGGAAGAGGCGCGCAACGACCACATGCTCGGCTACACGCTCAGCTATGACACGCGCCGCGAAGGCCTCGACCCCGATCGTGGCTACCTTCTGGAGTTCGGCCAGGACTTCGGCGGCCTCGGCAGCGACAGCAACTTCGTGCAGACCGACGTACGTGCAATTGCCCAGACGCTGGTGTGGAACGAGGAAATCACCCTGCGGGCCACCTTCCAGGCCGGGGCGATCAACTACATCGACGGCGAGAGCCGAGTGACCGACCGCTATATGATGACCGAGAACATCATGCGCGGCTTCGAATACGCCGGCGTCGGTCCGCGCGAAGTCAATGACGACGAAGGCATCGATTCCCCGCTGGGCGGCAACTATTACGCCGCGCTGCGCTTCGACGCGGAGTTCCCGCTGGGTCTGCCCGAGGAGTACGGTATCAGCGGCGGTGTCTTCTATGACATCGGCTCGGTCTGGGGCCTCTCGGACGACACCATCGAGAAAGCCGGTGACAACGACATCCTCTACAGCGATTTCACCGCGCGGTCGTCGGTCGGTGTGTCGGTCTTCTGGGACTCCGTCCTCGGGCCGCTCCGCCTCAACTTCTCGACCCCGGTGTCGAAGGAAGACAATGACAACGAGCAGAACTTCAGCCTCTCGGTGTCCAGCACGTTCTGAGCGGGGGGCGCGCAGCTTGCTGCGCGCCGCCACCCTCTTGCTCGGACTTGCCGCCGCGCCGGCCCTGGCCCAGGACGCCATGCTTCCGGGCATCGTGCAAAGCCCGATCCTGACCGTCGAGATCGACCGTCTCTATGCGGAGAGCGATTTCGGCAAACAGATCTCCGAGATGCTTGAACAGACCGGGACAGAGATCGCGGCGGAGAACCGGCGCATCGAAGCTGAACTCGGTGCCGAGGAGAAATCCCTCACCGAGAAGCGCAAGACCATGGACCCGGTGGCCTTCCGCAAGCTCGCCGATGCCTTCGACAGAAAGGTGCAGGATCTGCGCGAGGAGCAGGACAGCAAGGCGCGCACGCTCGGCAATCTCTCCGAGGAGCGGCGTCGTGCCTTCATCACCAAGGCTGAACCCGTGCTGGCCGAGTTGATGCGCGACGCTGGGGCGAGCCTGATCCTCGACCAGCGCACGGTCTTTCTGTCCGCCAGCGCGATCGACATCACCGACATGGCGATCTCCCGGATGAACGAGCTTCTGCCCGATCCCGGGCCCATGCCGGACCTCACCGGCGAGACCGAAACAGGCACGCCGGACAAGCCCTGAGCAGCGCCGCTGTTTCAACCTGTTGCAGGGCGTGACGTCGCCGACACCGCGCCGCTTGCCCTGACGCGCCGGGATTGCTAGGGGAAGGGCGACTTTTTCCTTTTGAAAGGCCCACGATGACCGAGACGCTTCTCAGCGCTGACATCCAGCTGATCCAGCGCATCCTGCCGCATCGCTATCCGTTCCTGCTCGTCGACAAGGTCGAGGAGATCGACGGCACCAGCTCGGCCGTGGGCATCAAGAACGTCACGATGAACGAGCCGCATTTCCAGGGCCATTTCCCCGGCCTGCCGATCATGCCGGGCGTGACCATCGTCGAGGCCATGGCGCAGACCACCGCCGTCATGGTGGGCGTCGCGCTCGATCTCGCCGACAAGGACCTGAAGGTCTATTTCATGGGCATCGACAAGTGCAAGTTCCGCCGCAAGGTGGTTCCGGGCGACGTGCTCAAGATGAAGGTCCGCACCCTGCGCGGCAAACCCGGCGGCAAGGTCTGGAAGTTCGAGGGCATCGCCGAGGTCGATGGAGAACTGGCCTGCGAAGCCGAGTTCACCGCCATGATGGACCTGCCGGCGTGACCGAGGCGGTGATCCATCCCAGCGCCTACGTCGAGCCGGGCGCGCAGATCGGCGAAGGCTGCAAGATTGGCCCGTTCTGCCACGTCGGCCCCGAGGTCGTGCTGGCGGCGAATGTCGAGCTGAAGAGCCACGTGGTGGTCACCGGTCGTACCGAGATCGGCGAAGACACGGTGGTCTTTCCCTTCGCGGTGATCGGTGAAATTCCGCAGGACCTGAAGTTCCGCGGCGAAAGGACCGCGCTGGTCATCGGCAAACGCAACCGCATCCGCGAGCACGTGACGATGAACGCCGGCACCGACGGTGGCGGCGGCGTGACACGGGTCGGCGACGACGGCCTCTTCATGGCCGGCTGCCATGTGGCGCATGACGCGCAGGTCGGCGACCGCGTGATCCTGGTGAACAACTCGGCGCTGGCCGGGCACTGCGTGATCGAGGACGACGTGATCGTCGGCGGCCTGTCGGGCGTGCACCAATGGGTGCGGATCGGCCGGGGCGCGATCATCGGCGCGGTCACAATGGTGACCAACGACGTGATCCCCTATGGCCTCGTGCAGGCGCCGCGCGGCAAGCTCGACGGGCTCAACCTCGTCGGCCTCAAGCGCCGCGGCGTCGCGCGCTCCGACATCACCGCGCTGCGGGCGGCCTTCCAGATGCTGGCGCAGGGCGAGGGGGCCTTTGCCGAGCGCGCCAAGCGCCTCGGGGACGAGACCGAAAGCGAGTATGTGCGCGAAATCGTCGCCTTCATCCTCGGTGACAGTGACCGTCACTTCCTGACGCCGGGCTGACCCGGTGCTGGCGCTGATCGCGGGGCAGGGCGATCTGCCTCTGGCGGTGATCGAGGCTCTTCCCGAACCGGCGCTGGTCTGCGCCATGGAAAGCTCGCCGCCGGACCGGGTGGTGCCGGATCACCTGTTCCGCATCGAGAAGCTCGGCTCCTTCCTGCGCTGGCTCAAGGCGCAGGGGGTGACACGGGTGTGCATGTGCGGTGCGGTCGGTCGGCCCGAGGTCAGGCTGTCGCGGCTCGACCTGCCGACGCTGTTGCTGATGCCGAAGATCCTGCGTGCCCTGAAGCGCGGCGATGACGGCGCGCTGCGCATCGTCATCGGCCTGCTCGAGGGCGCCGGGCTCGAGGTGGTCGGCGCGCATGAGGCCGCGCCGTCGCTGCTGCCGGCGGCAGGGGTGCTGACGCAGGCTGCTCCCGGACCGGAAGCGGCGCGGATGGCGACGCTCGCCGACGCGGTGAGCCACCGGCAGGGGCTCGAGGATTTGGGCCAGTGCTGCGTCATCTCGGGGGATCAGCTTGTCGCCCGCGAAGATGCGCGCGGCACCGATGCCATGCTGGGTGAGCTGCCGCCTGTGCCGGGCGGCATCTTTTACAAGGCGCCGAAGCCGGGACAGGAGCGCCGCGCGGACCTGCCGGTGATCGGCCCCAACACCGCCGTCGGCGCGATCCGCGCCGGGCTGGCGGGCATCGTCATCAAGGCCGAGGGTGTCATGGTGCTCGACCGGGCAGCGGTTGTCGAAATGCTGGATGCCGCAGGGCTGTTCCTGTGGGTACGGGAGCGGGACGCATGAAAGTCTTCATCATCGCGGGCGAGCCTTCGGGCGACAAGCTGGGCGGCGCGCTCATGCAGGGGCTGAAGGCGCAGGTGCCGGACGTGAGTTTCGAAGGCATCGGCGGCGAACGCATGCTCGAAGAGGGGCTGCAAAGCCTCTTTCCCATGGACGAGATCTCGATCATGGGCATCACCGAGATCCTGCGCCACTACGGCGCTCTGAAGGCCCGCATCCGCCAGACCGCCGAGGCGGTCGTGGCCGCAAAGCCCGACGTGCTGATCACCGTCGATCTCCCCGAGTTCTCGCTCCGCGTCGCGAAGCTGGTGAAGGAAAGCTCCGACATCCGCACGGTTCATTACGTCGCGCCCACGGTCTGGGCCTGGCGTCCGGGACGGGCGGCGAAGATGGCGAAACACATCGACCAGGTGCTGGCGCTGCTGCCCTTCGAGCCGCCCTACATGGAAGCCGCCGGGATGCGCTGCGATTTCGTCGGTCATCCCGTGGTCACCGACCCGCAGGCGAGCCAGGCCGAGGAGGCCAGCTTCCGGCTGCGCCACGGCATCGGAGACGCGCCGCTCTGCCTGATCCTGCCCGGCTCGCGCCGCTCCGAGGTCTCGCGGCTCGGCCCGGTCTTCGGCGAGGCGCTGGCCCGTATCCAGGAGGCCCGGCCCGATCTGCGCTACGTGCTGCCCATGGCGGCTCCGGTGGCGGAACTGGTGAAGGAGACCGTGGCGGGCTGGCCGGTCGATCCGATCCTGCTCGACCCGCGCGACCAGGGCGAGGCGGGCAAGGCCGAGAAGCGCGCCGCCTTTGCCGCCGCCGACGTGGCGCTCGCGGCCTCGGGCACGGTGGCGCTGGAACTCGCCGCAGCCAACACGCCGATGGTCATCGGCTACGACATGGGGTGGCTCTCGCGGCAGATCATCGGTCGCCTCATGCTGGTGGATTCGGTGAACCTGGTGAACCTCGTGGCCGAGAGCCGCACCGTCCCCGAATATATCGGCGACAACTGCCGCCCCGGCCCGATCGCCGACGCGGTCCTGCGGGTGCTCGACGCGCCGCAGGAACAGACCAAGGCCATGCAACTGACCATGGAACGTCTCGGCAAGGGCGGAGACGCGCCCGGGATGCGCGCCGCCAAGGCGGTGCTCGCGGGTATCCGCGAGCGCTGATCCACGCCCGCATCAAACGGAGCAGTCGGGGAAATCCACCCGGAACAGAAAAGCCCCGGCGCCTTGCGGCCCGGGGCTCTTTGTCTCGCGAGTGTTTTGCGGCCCTTACTGGCGCAGGGCGCTGGCCTCAGCATAGCCGGCGGTGAAGCCCGAGAGCGACATATCCACCGTGACCTTCTGATCGGGCGCGAGCGCCGGGACGATGGAGATCGTCGCGCCATTGCCCGCCTTGAAGCGGTTCACGTCCTCCTCGGTGAAGCCGACGCGGGCGTAGCACCCCACCGGCGTGCAGAAGGAGAAGTCATAGCGCTTCGCCTGGCCGCCATCGACCGCGATGGTCAGCTTCTGGGTCAGCAGGGTCTCGAGCGGCACGACGAAAGTGCCCCCGGCCACGACCTGGCCACCATTGGCGACACGGAACATGCTCACCTCGGCGACGTTGTTGCCTTCGCCGTCCTGCAGAAGCTGGTACATCTGGCATGGGTCTTCGACGTCGCTGCCCTCGGGCGCGCGCAGACACTGAAGCTCCCACGCGCCATGCGTGGCCTTCACATAGGTCTCCGGCTTTTCCTGGCCGGGTGCGGCCGGCGCTTCACCGTCCGCGTCTTCGCCCAGCGACAGGCCGCCCGCGGCAATGCTGCCTTCGGGTTGCTCGCTGCCCGTGGCTTCTTCGGTGGCGGGCGCATCGCTCGTGTCCGCTGCGTCCTGCGCATAGGCCGGGATCGCGCCCAGCAGGGCGGCGAGCGGCAGAAGGCGCAGGATTTGGAGAGGTCTGGTCATGGGTCCCCCTGAATATTCATTCTTGCCTCACTGCCCGCTTAGCATGCACGTAAAGCGGTGTCAGTCCGGAATTCAAATGCTTCACGGGAATGGCAAAAAAGCGCGAAAGCTATTCATACAAAAGAGAAAAGGGACCGTAAGGTCCCCTTTCCCTTGCTCCCTGTCGGACCGGCCGACTTTGTCATTGCCGAGACGCTACGAAACTCTTCACCACCGGTCAACAGGCTTTGCAACGGCAGGGCTACACTTTTGTGCAAAAGGCCGCGCCCGAAGCACGGACGCGGCAAGTCAGACAGGGAGGAAGTCAGTCCGAAGCAGGAGAGGACATGTTGCTCCGGACAAATTTGATACTGGCAGCAAAGAGTTAAGATTGTATGCTCGATCCCGGACGGCAGCGGAGGCAGGCCATGACGGATGATGTTTTTGTAGGCGGCGGTGGCGAAGGCTACTCCGAAAAACAGTATCTTGGGCTTAAGTACGGCAACCGGCACGGGCTGGTCGCGGGGGCCACGGGCACCGGCAAGACCGTCACGCTGCAGATCCTCGCCGAGGGTTTCTCCGCCGCGGGGGTGCCGGTCTTCCTGTCGGACGTGAAGGGCGATCTTTCGGGTCTCGCCCGCGCCGGATCGGAAAGCGCCGAGTTGCATGCGCCCTTCATGGAGCGGAACGGCAAGATCGGCTTCGACGATTTCGCCTACGCGGGCTTTCCGGCTGTGTTTTGGGATCTCTTCGGGACCAAGGGCCACCCGGTCCGCACCACCGTCGCCGAGATGGGACCGCTGCTGCTGGCGCGCCTGCTCGAGCTGACCGAGGCGCAGGAGGGCATCCTCAACATCGCTTTCCGCCTGTCGGACGAGCAGGGGCTGCCACTGCTCGATCTCAAGGATTTGCAGGCGCTGCTGGTCTGGGTCGGGCAGAACGCCAAGGACCTGAGCCTGCGCTACGGCAATATCTCCACCGCCTCTGTCGGGGCGATCCAGCGCCGACTGCTGGTGCTCGAGAACCAGGGCGGCGCGCGCTTCTTCGGCGAGCCGGCGCTGGAGCTTTCGGACCTCATGCGCTGCGCGCCGGACGGGCGCGGCCATGTGAACATCCTCGCTGCCGACGCATTGATGGGCGCACCGCGCCTCTACGCGACCTTCCTGCTCTGGCTGCTGTCGGAGCTGTTCGAGGAACTGCCCGAGGTCGGCGATCCCGACAAGCCCAAGCTGGTGTTCTTCTTCGACGAGGCGCACCTGCTGTTCGACGATGCCCCCAAGGCACTGGTCGACAAGGTCGAGCAGGTGGCGCGCTTGATTCGATCCAAGGGTGTAGGGGTGTATTTCGTCACGCAGAACCCCGACGACATCCCCGAGGACATCCTCGGCCAGCTCGGCAACCGCGTGCAACACGCACTGCGTGCCTTCACCGCGCGCGACCGCAAGGCACTGAAACAGGCCGCCGAGACCTATCGCGAAAATCCCGCCTTCGACACCGAAACGGCAATCCGCGAGGTCGGAACGGGCGAAGCGGTGACCTCCTTCCTGCAGAAGAAGGGCGTGCCGGGGATCGTGCAGCGCACGCTGGTGCGCCCGCCGAGCTCGCAGCTCGGTCCGATCACCGAGGCCGAGCGCACCCAGGTGATGGACGCCTCGCCGTTGAAGGGGAAATACGACACCCCCGTGGATCGCGACTCCGCCCACGAGATGCTGCAGGCGCGGGCCGAAGCGGCGGCGACGGCGGCAGAAGAGGCCGAGAAGGCGGAGGATGTTCAGGCGGCGTTCGACGAGGAAATCCGTCAATACAACAAGGCCAGGCGCTACGACCCGACGCCACGCGCGCAGCCGCGCAAGAGCAGCACGACCAAGTCCCGCAGCACCCGCTATAGCGCGCCCGACAGCATCGGCGAGGCGTTGGGGCAGGCGGTGCTGAAGGAGCTTTCCGGCACCACCGGCAAACGCCTGGTGCGCGGCATCCTCGGCAGCCTGTTCAAGGCACGATAGGCCGTCGGAGCATGGGGATGTGGGTTCAGATCACGCTGGGGACCGGACTGTTGTTCCTTTGCGCGGGAACCCAGCTCTGGATCATTGCCCGAGTGGCACCGCGGCTCCTCGGCGCCATCGCGCGGATCGAGGACCACAGCGGGCCGCTGCGTCTCTTTGCGCTGATCTGTGCCGCCTTCGGCGCCATGGTGCTCGCGCACACGCTCCAGATCTGGCTCTGGGCGGCGAGCTTCCGGCATCTCGGGGCCTTCGAGACCTTGCCCGAGGCGTTCTATTTCGCCGTGGTGAGCTACACGACGCTGGGCTACGGCGATATCACGCTGGACGAAGGGCTGCGGATCTTTGGCACCTTCGCCGCGATCACCGGCCTGCTGACCTTCGGGGTGAGCACCGCCTTCCTGCTGGCCGTGCTGACGCGGCTGCATCCGGTGCTGGGCGGCGAGCGCGAATAAGCGATGACCCCGGGATGGCGCGGCGCAGCCGCCCCGGGGTCCCGGGTTCACCGGATATCTTCGTAGCGCGGGCCCGTTGCGACGGCTCGGACGGCCGCGCTCGGGATCAGAACCAGCTGTCCACCGTGCGCGAGGCGCGCGACACGTCCTGGCCGAAGCCGTCGATGGTGCCACAGGCGGCGAGGGGGGCGGCCAGAAGGGCGAGAAGGAAGATGCGTTTCATACTGTCTGCTCGTCGTTTGTTGGTCTTGTTGATCTTCGGATGGCTCAGTTCTTGTCGTCCCACCACCAGGCGTTGGGCTGCCAGTCGATCCAGTCGCCGTAGACCGGCGTGGGCTCGGCGAAAGTTAGCTCCTTGGCGTGGGCGATCCAGCTCTGATTCCACTCGTATGTGGGGATGACATATCGGCCAGCGGTGAGCACCCGGTCAAGCGCATGGGTCGCGGCGAGGAAGTCTTCGCGGCTGGTGGCGGTCAGCAATTCCTCGATCAGCGCGTCGACGGCAGGGCTTTTCACCCCCATGAGGTTGCGCGAGCCCTCCTGGTCGGCGGCGGCGCTGCCCCAGTAGAGACGCTGCTCATTGCCCGGCGACAGCGAGATACCGCGACGGAACCAGGTCATGTCGAAGTCGAAGGACGCGCTGCGGGCATTGAACTGCGCCGAATCCACCGTGTCGACCCGCACCTTGATGCCGAGCCGCTCCAGCGCCTGCACGTAGATGTCGATCATCGAGCCGGCCTCGGTCTCGCCCTGCGGCAGCACGATGTCGAACTGGAAAGGCTGGCCCTCTGGGGTCATCATCACCCCGTCCTGGACGGTGTAGCCAGCCTCTTCCATGAGGCCCATCGCCTTGCGCAGACCCGAACGGTTGCGGGCCGAGCCGTCGCCTTCGGGCAGGGTGTAGTCGTCGAGCGTGCCGGGAAGCAGGCTGTCGGCGAAGGGCGCAAGCAGCTCCTCCACGCGGCCCGCCGCCGGACCCGGCTTCATGGCGAGTTCCGAGTTGGAGAAATAGGAGGTGATGCGCGGCTGTCGTCCGCCGGTCAGCGTCTCGTTGATATACTCGAAGTTGAACAACTGGATCATCGCCTCGCGCACGCGCCAGTCGTCGAAACCGGGGCGGCGGGTGTTCATCACGAAGCCGGTCATCCCCGAGGGGCGGCCGTGCGGGATCACCGATTTCACCACCTCGCCGCTCTCGATGGCGGGGAAGTCGTACTGGCTTTCCCACTTCTCCGAGTTGAATTCGCGGTTGGAGTTCAGCAGCCCGGCCTTGAACGCCTCGAACATCGCGGTGCCGTCACCGAAGAACTCCATGCGCACCTCGTCGAGGTTGGCCTGGCCCTTCATGAAGGGAACGTCCTTGCCCCAGTAGTCGGGATTGCGCTTGAGCGAGACGTAGCGACCGGCCTCGAAACTGTCGACCACGTAGGGCGCGGTGGTGATCGGGATCACGTCGAGACCGGATGAGCCGAATTCCTTGCCCTCCCATTGCGCCTTCTTGAGGATCGGGCGCATGCCGACGATCAGCGCCAGCTCGCGATCGGCCACATTGAAGGTGAAGCGCAGGCTGTGCTCGCCGGTCTTCTCGATGCTCTCGATGCGGCTGTAGGTGCCCTGATAGCGCGGGTGGCCCTCCGTGCCGAGGGTCTCAAAGCTCCAGATCACGTCCTCGACCGTGACGGGGCTGCCATCGGAGAATTTCGCCTCGGGGCGCAGCGTGTATTCGACCCAGTCGCGCTCTGGCGAGGTTTCGACTGTTTCGCAGATCAGGCAATAGAGCGTGAAGGGCTCATCCCAGCTCCGCCCCATGAGCGATTCATAGGCCAGAAAGCGCAGCTGCCAGGGCACGGTGCCCTTCAGGATATGCGGATTGAGGCTGTCGAAACTGCCCACTTCACCGGTGACAATGCGGCCCCCCTTGGGCGCATCCGGGTTCACGTAGGGCAGGTGATCGAAGTCCGCGGGCAGGGCTGGCTCGCCGTACATGGCGATGCCGTGCATCGGCTCGGCGCTCGCGGCGAATCCCGAAAACAGCGCCAGCGCGGTAAGCGCGTGCCGTACGGAAAAATATCTGAAATGAATCGCGGCCATTGGTGAAACCGTCCTGCTCTGCCCTTGTTTTCTTGGTTTTCGAGCCTACCGGGGCTTTTACGTCTTTTCAAACTTTTAGGTTGGACTCCGGCAGCAAAGCGCGTATAAAGAATTCACTGCTCGATAGGTTTCTTGCCTGTATGAAACCTGCCTCAATGACTGAACGCCGGCCTTGTGCCGGCGTTTTTTTTGGCTTTGCGCTGCCTTCCGGAAGTATCCAGCCCCGCATCGACGCCAAAATTCGAGATTCCGGCCCGCCAAGTGAGACGTTTTCGCGCCCGAATTGCGTCTGAAATTGCATCGCTGCGCGACAGAAGATGTAGGCATTTCCGCCAGTGTGCGACGGTGCGCCGAGCCATACAGGGGAGCGTGCCGCTTGCCTAGGGGGGCAAGCCGGGTTGACCCCTACGAATCCGTGATGACGTTGCGAACACGGGCTTGCAGCTTCGCGCGGGATGACAGAGCAATGGCACAGGAGGGGAACCGGGAGGCATGGTGAGCCCGTTCCCCATGGAGGCGGCCTGCCATATCGGTGCCGCAAGAATCGAGGAGTTATCGCATGTCACTCAAGGGCAAGACGGCCGTCGTCACCGGATCGAACTCGGGCATCGGCCTCGGCGTTGCACGCGAATTGGCGCGGGCAGGGACGTCGGTCGTGCTCAATTCCTTCACCGACCGCGATGAAGATCACCAGCTGGCCGCCGACATGGCCAAGGAGTTCGGCGTCGAGGTACGGTACATTCAGGCCGACATGTCCAAGGGCGACGAGTGCCGCGCGCTGATCGAAAAGGCCGGCGCCTGCGATATCCTGGTGAACAACGCCGGCATCCAGCACGTGTCGCCGATCGACGAGTTCCCGGTGGAGAAATGGGACGCGATCATCGCGATCAACCTCAATTCCGCCTTCCACACCACCGCCGCGGCGCTGCCGATGATGCGCAAGGCGGGCTGGGGCCGGGTGGTCAACGTCGCTTCGGCGCACGGGCTGACCGCCTCGCCGTTCAAGTCGGCCTATGTCGCTGCCAAGCACGGCATCGTCGGCATGACCAAGACCGTGGCGCTGGAGACGGCGAAGGAGCAGATCACCTGCAACGCGATCTGCCCGGGCTACGTGAAGACCCCGCTGGTCGAGGCGCAGATCCCCGACACCGCGGCCAAGTACAACATGTCCGAAGAGGAGGTGATCGAGAAGGTCATCCTCGAGCGCCAGCCCTCGAAGGAGTTTGCCACCACCGAGCAGATCGGCGGCACGGCGGTCTTCCTGTGCTCGGATGCGGCAGCACAGATCACCGGCACGACGATCTCGGTCGACGGCGGCTGGACCGCGCTCTGATGGGCCGCTGACCCGGCGGCGGGGACACTTCGGCGTGAGCCGGATGTTCCCGCCCAAGCTCGCTATTGATCGGGATATCATGTGAACATATCATGAACACATGGCAAGAATGACTCTCGATCAGAAGCTCGCAGTTCTTTCGGACGCAGCAAAATACGATGCCTCCTGCGCCTCGAGCGGGGGGCAGAGGCGCGACTCCCGCGATGGCAAGGGGATCGGCTCGACCACCGGCTCCGGGATCTGCCACGCCTATGCGCCGGACGGGCGCTGCATCAGCCTGCTGAAGATCCTGATGACGAATTTCTGCATCTACGACTGCGCCTATTGCGTGAACCGGGTGAGCAGCAACGTGACGCGCGCCCGCTTTTCGCCAGAAGAAGTCGTGACGCTGACGCTGGAGTTCTACCGCCGAAACTACATCGAAGGGCTCTTCCTGTCCTCGGGCATCATCCGCAGCCCCGACGAGACCATGGGCGACATGGTGCGCATCGCCCGGATGCTCCGCACCGAACATCATTTCCGCGGCTACATCCACCTCAAGACCATCCCCGACGCGGCGCCCGAGTTGATCGAGGAGGCGGGGCTCTACGCCGACCGCTTGTCGATCAACGTCGAACTGCCCACCGATCGCGCGGTGAAGGATTACGCCCCCGAGAAGGACCCCGCGCAGATCCGCCGCGCCATGGCCGATGTCCGGCTGAAGCGCGAGGCGGGCAAGGAGCGCAGTTTCACCGGAAAGCGCCCGCCATGCTTCGCTCCTGCCGGTCAATCGACACAGATGATCGTCGGCGCCGACGGGGCGGACGACACCACGATCCTGCGCACCTCCACCCGTCTCTACTCGGGCTACAAGCTGCGGCGGGTCTACTACTCGGCCTTCTCGCCGATCCCCGATGCTTCGGCCGCGCTGCCACTCATCAAACCTCCGTTGATGCGCGAACACCGGCTCTACCAAGCCGACTGGCTGCTGCGGTTCTACGGCTTCGAGGTCGACGAGATTGCCTCGGCGACGAGCGGCGGAAACCTCGATCTCGAGGTCGACCCAAAGCTCGCCTGGGCGCTGGCCAACAGGCACCTCTTTCCGCTCGACGTGAACCGCGCAGAGCGCGAGATGCTACTGCGGGTTCCGGGGCTCGGGACCAAGACCGTCGGCCGGATCCTCTCGACCCGTCGCCACCGGACGCTTCGCTACGAGGACCTGCGGCGCATGGGGGCGAACCTCAAGCAGGCCAAGCCCTTCATCACGCTGCTCGACTGGCGCCCGCGTGCCCTGACTGACGCGGCCGACCTGCGCGCCCGATTTGCGCCGCCGCCCGAACAGCTCGCGCTCTTCTGATGCGCCGCGTCGAACTGCCTGAGGTCGGGACTTTCGAGGCCTGGCGCGACGAGGCCCGGGCGTTGCTGGGGGCAGGGCTCCCGCCCGAAGAGGTTCTCTGGCAACGCGGGCAGGGCGATGGCGACCTCTTTGCCGAGGCGCTGCCGCCACTCGCCGGCGCTGCGGTGTCGGTGCCGCGCGGCTTTGTCGACCTTGCGCGTCTGGTTGTCTGGCATCGTGACCCGGAACGCTTCGCCCGCCTCTATGCGATGCTCTGGGCGCTGCGTCGGGAAAGGCGCCTGCTGGAAGACCGCGGCGATCCGCGCGTCGAGCGACTGGCGCGCATGGCCAAGGAGGTGAGCCGCGACCGGCACAAGATGACCGCCTTCGTCCGCTTCCGCGAGATCGGGCAGCCGGGCGCGAACCGGCGCAGCTTCGCCGCCTGGTTCGAGCCGACCCACCACATCCTCGAGTTGACTGCACCGTTCTTCGTCAAGCGCTTCGGAGACATGGACTGGGCGATCTTCACCCCCGACCTTTCAGCGCATTTCGAAGGGGGCAAGCTGCGCTTTGCCTCGGGAGCCGCCCGGCCCGACCTGCCCGAGGATGCGACCGAGGATCTCTGGCGGACCTATTTCCGCAATATCTTCAACCCTGCGCGGGTGAAGTTGAAGGCGATGCAGGCCGAGATGCCAAAGAAGTACTGGCACAACATGCCCGAGACGCGGCTGATCCCCGAGATGGTCGCCACCGCGCAGGCACGGGCTCGCGAAATGGCCGAGGCGGCACCGACACTGGCTCCCAAACGGGCCGAACGCATCACCGCGCGGCTGCGCGATGGTCCGGCCGAACAAAGCCGCCTCGGAAACGGCGATCTGACAGACCTTCGCACGGCGCTCTCCGCCTGCCGCCGCTGCCCGCTCTGGCGGGACGCAACGCAGCCGGTCCCCGGCGAAGGCCCGCAGGACGCGGCGCTGATGATCGTCGGCGAACAGCCCGGAGACCGCGAGGATCTGGAGGGACGACCCTTCGTCGGTCCGGCGGGGCAGCTTTTCGATGCCGTGGCCGCACGCGCCGGGCTTGACCGGCGCGCCGCCTACGTCACAAACGCGGTGAAACACTTCAAGTTCGCCCCGCGCGGCAAGCGACGGATCCACCAAGCGCCGAACCGAAGCGAAGTGCAACACTGCCGCTGGTGGCTCGATCTCGAGCGGCGCGCGGTGAAACCGAAGCTGATCCTCGCCATGGGCGCGACGGCCGTGGAAAGCCTGACCGGCGACCGACGCGGGCTGACCGCGCGGCGCGGCGGGATAGAACAGGCTGAAGACGGCACGCCGGTGCTCATCACCCTCCATCCGTCCTACCTGCTGCGCCTGCCGCAGACCGAGCGGGCGGCGGCTGAAGCGCTCTTCGAAAGCGACCTGCGCAGGGCCGCGCAGACCCTGGGCGAGATCAACAGGGGTCCGGGCGCGGATACTCCAGCCGGGTGATCCCGGGGCGCGGCATCACCCGGCGCGGCGCACCGCTTCGACCTTGGGCGCGTCGCCCGGCTTTTCCGGCGGGTAAACGAGCCCGGCGGAGATCACCAGTTTTGCCGCGTCCTCGATGCTCATGTCGAGTTCGACCACATCCTCGGCCGGGAAGTAGAGCAGGAAGCCGGAGGTCGGGTTCGGCGTGGTCGGCACGAAGACCGAGATCAATTCGCCCATCACGTCCGAGCGCGCGAGGATCTCGCCCTTGGCCTGCGTCGAGATGAAGCCGATCGCCCAGATACCCTTGCGCGGGTATTGCACCATGCAGGCCTTCTCGAAGCTGCGCTCGGACTGGGCAAAGACGGTCTCGGCGATCTGCTTGATGCCCGAGTAGATCGAGCGCACCACCGGGGTGCGGTCCACCAGCGTTTCCGCGAAGCGGATCATCGACCGGCCGATCAGCCCCTTGGCGATCCAGCCGACGAGAATGGTAAAGACGAGGAAGAAGATCACGCCCACGCCGCGCAGGTTGATCCCGATGTATTCCTCGGGATTAAAGCGCTGGGGCACCAGCGGCAGCACGAAGCCGTCGACCCAGCCGAAGAGGGTCCAGATCAGCCAGATCGTCAGGCCGACCGGGGCGATGACCACCAGCCCGGTCAGAAAGCTCGCCCGGAGCTTTGCGAAGATTCCGGGGCGGCGGGGCTTGTCGTCGAAGGGGGTGTTCATTCTTGTTCCGGAGAAAGAGGTTTCCGGAACAACCTAGGCACTCGCGCGCCGCTTCACAATGGGCGCGCGAGCGTGTGACCCAAGCCGCGGCTCACTTGGCGGGCAGGGCGCTCATTTCGGTCGCGATGGCCGCGCCGAGGCGGGCGTTGTTCAGCACCAGCTCGATATTGCTTTCCAGCGAGCGGCCCTCGGTCAGCTCGAAGATGCGCTGCAGCAGGTAGGGGGTCACGGCCTTGCCGTGGATCCCGTGGGCGTTGGCATCTTCCATGGCGCGGGCGATGATCGGCATCATCGTCTCGCGCGGGATCTCCGCTCCCTCGGGGATCGGGTTGGCAACAAGCTGGCCGCCGGGAAGGCCGAGCGCGCCGCGCATCCGGTGCGCCTCGGCGATCTGCCGCGCCGTGTCGAGCCGCAAGGGTGCTGCGATCCCGGCCTCGCGGGACCAGAAGGCGGGCAGCTGGTCCTGGCCGTAGGCAATGACCGGAACACCAAGGGTTTCAAGAACTTCCATGGTCTTCGAAAGGTCGAGAATAGCCTTGGCCCCGGCGGCGATCACGGTCACCGGCGTCTGCGCCAGCTCCTGGAGGTCGGCGGAAATGTCGAAGCTCTCTTCCGCGCCGCGGTGCACGCCGCCGATGCCGCCGGTGGCAAAGACCTCGATACCCGCCAGCCGTGCCGCGATCATTGTCGCCGCCACGGTGGTCGCACCGGTGCCGCCGCGCGCCATGCAGACCGCCATGTCGGCGCGCGAGAGCTTCGCCGCGTGCTTGGTCTGCGCCAGCGCCTCAAGCTGGGCGTCGTCGAGCCCGACACAGAGCTTGCCCTCGAGCACCGCGATGGTCGCCGGGGTGGCACCGCCGTCGCGGATGGTCTGCTCGACCTTGCGCGCCATCTCGAGGTTCTGCGGCCACGGCATGCCATGGGTGATGATGGTCGATTCCAGCGCCACGACTGGCGCGCCCTTGGCAAGGGCGTCTGCAACAGGGGCGGAAAGATGCACGAGGGTCATGAAGTCACGTCTCCGGATACGTAGGTCGCGGCGGCGGCCAGCGCTTCATGCAGCGCGGTGACACGGTCGGCACCGCGCAGTTCGGCGGCGATATGCGCCGCCATGAAAGTGTCGCCCGCGCCGGTCACGCGGGTGACCAACACCTCGGGCGGGCATTCCGAGATCACCCCCTCGGAGGTGGCATCCGACGCGGGCTTGCCGCCATCGGTGACCAGAGCCCGCGACGCGCCGCGCGCCACCAGGGCGCTCGCGGCATCGCTGGAGTTGTCGAAGCTCTGCATGCAGAGAAGCCCGGCTTCCTCGAGGTTGACATAGAGCACGCCGCGACCGGCGCGCAGGAAGGGCGTCAGCCGTTCGGCCTTGCCGGGGCTCGCCGGGGCGATGCGCAGGTCGGCGGCGGCGAAGGCGGGCAGGCGGACGATTTCTTCCAGCAGCCCAAGCGTCAGGTTACCGTCGAGCGCCACGGGTCCGGTCCAGGGGTTCTCGGCGGAGCCGAGCGGACCGTCGATCAGTGGCGCAAGGATGCGGGCGCCGGACTGTTCCAGCGAATGGGCATCCGCAATCGCCGCGATCAGCCCGTTCGCACCTTCGACCGCCATATACATGTCGGTCGGCAAGTCCTCGGAACGATAGAGATATTCCGTGATGCACCCAAGCCGCTCGCAGGCATCCACAAGCTCGTGCCCGTTGGGATCCTGGCCAACCGCGCTCAGCAGACCGGGCGTCAGGCCGAAGCGGGTCAGGGTCATCGCGATGTTCATCGCCACGCCGCCGGGCAGGCGGGTGATGCGCCCGGGCACGTCGGATCCCTGGCGCATGTGGCTGGCGGACCGGCCGATCACGTCCCACAGGACGGAGCCGATGCAGAGGATATCGGGGGTGCTGCTCATGCTGTTCTTGTGACCGAGCGGCCGAGCCGGGGCAAGAGGATTGATGCGTGGCCCCGCCACTGTTACGCCATCGGCGAAAAAGCGCGAAATACAGGACCATAGAAGGGCGAAAGCGATGATGAACCGCAAATGGGTGCTCGACCATTACCCGCAGGGCGCGGCGACCGAGGACGTCTGGCGGCTCGAGGAAGCACCGGTCGCCGAACTGCAGCCTGGGCAAATTCTGGTGAAAACCCAATGGCTTTCGCTCGATCCCTACATGCGCGGACGGATCAGCCCCGGGGCCAATTATGCCGCGGGCGTCGCGCCGGGCGGCGTGATGCAGGGCGGTGGCGTCGGCGAGGTGATCGCCTCGGCGCATCCGGGCTGGAAGGTCGGAGACCTGGCCGAGAGCATGGAGATGGGCTGGCAGACGCACGCGGTCCTTAGCCCCGATCTGCCCGGATCGCAGGCCACCAACCGGGTGCCCGAAGGCGTGCCGCCGCAGGCCGCGCTGTCCTGGCTGGGAATGCCGGGCCTGACGGCCTACGTCGGGCTGACCGAGATCGGCCGTCCGCTGCCGGGCGAAACGGTTGTGGTCTCGGCGGCCTCGGGCGCGGTCGGACAGATCGTCGGCCAGATCGCCAAGCTCATGGGCGCGCGCGTGATTGCCATCGCGGGCAGCGAGGAAAAGCTGAACTACTGCAGGGATTTGGGCTTCGATGTCGCGATCTCGCACCGCGATCCTCAGATGGCCGAGAAGCTCGCCGAGGCCTGTCCGCAGGGGATCGATGTCTTCTGGGACAACACCGGCGGGCACATTCATGACGTGGCGCTCTCGCAGCTCGCGACGCGCGCGCGCGCAATCATTTGCGGCCGGATCGCCGTGGTGGACAAACCCGCGAGCGAAGACATCGGCCTGCGTGCCAGCGCGCGGCTCATCGTGACCCGTGCGCGGATCGAAGGTCTCATCGTCTTTGACTGGTGGCACAAGCGCGCCGAGGCGTTCCGGCATCTGCAGAAATGGCAGGCCGAGGGGCATATCCGCTACCGCGAGGACGTTCTGGAGGGGTTTGAGCGGATGCCCGAGGCGTTCCTGCGCATGATGAGCGGTGCAAACCTCGGCAAGCAACTGGTGCGTGTCTGAGCGCTTAAACCATCGGTGCGGGGCCTCTGAGCTGTGGGCTCAAGGGTCGTTGCGACAGGCTCCGCTATCTCAGTTTCGCCATTTCCTCTCTGAAGGCTTCCGTCG
>JBLXGS010000003.1:179172-387849 GCA_048381755.1 Roseobacteraceae bacterium | reverse complement strand
GAACTGCGCAGCTGGGTCCGCACCGAGATCGGCCCGATCGCCTCGCCCGACCTCATCCAATGGGCCCCCGGCCTGCCGAAGACCCGCTCCGGCAAGATCATGCGCCGCATCCTGCGCAAGATCGCCGAGAACGACTATGGCGCCCTCGGCGACACCTCCACCCTCGCCGACCCCTCCGTCGTCGACGACCTCATCGAAAACCGCGCGAACAAGGGGTGATCGAGATGGACGCAACCACCGTGACCCGCGCCCCCGTGCTCATCCTTCTCGGCCCTCCGGGGGCCGGGAAAGGCACCCAGGCGCGCAAGCTCGAGGACAAGTACGGGCTGGTGCAGCTCTCGACCGGCGATCTGCTGCGCGCCGCCGTGGCGCAGGGCACCGAGGCCGGCAAGCAGGCCAAGGCGGTGATGGAGGCTGGCGATCTGGTGAGCGACGAGATCGTCATCGCCATCCTGCGCGACCGCATTGCAGAACCCGATTGCGCCAATGGCGTGATCCTCGACGGCTTTCCGCGCACCACGGTGCAGGCCGAGGCGCTCGACGCGCTGCTGGCCGAAAGCGGGCAGAAGATCAACGCGGCGATCAGCCTCGAGGTGGATGATGCCGCCATGGTGGACCGGATCTCGGGCCGCTACACCTGCGCCGGTTGCGGCGAGGGCTACCACGACACGTTCAAGACGCCGAAGGAGAGCGGCGTCTGCGACACATGCGGCGGGACAGAGATGAAGCGCCGCGCCGATGACAAGGCGGAAACGGTGGCCTCGCGGCTCGAGGCCTATCACGCCCAGACCGCCCCGCTCATCGGCTACTACGAAGGCAAGGGCGCCCTGAGCCGCATCGACGCGATGGGCAAGATCGAGGAGATCGCCGCCGGGCTCGGCGCGATCGTCGAAAAAGCGACGGGCTGATCCGTCGGAGGCCGCTCAAAGGAGGGGCGGCCGCATTTTCAGGAGGAGGAACCGCCATGGCGGATCAATCAACGCACCACGCGCATAGCGCCGAGGAGGCCGGCAAGGCCTACTGGTCGGCCAACCTGCGTCTCATCTTCATCAGTCTGATCATCTGGGCGCTCTGCAGCTTCGGCTTCGGCATCCTGCTGCGCCCGATGCTTTCCGGCATCTCGGTCGGCGGCTCGGACCTCGGGTTCTGGTTCGCCCAGCAGGGCAGCATCATCGTCTTCCTGGCACTGATCTTCTTCTACGCCTGGCGGATGAACAAGCTCGACCGTGAATACGGCGTGGACGAGGAGTAAGGCGTCATGGATCAGTTTACCATCAACCTGCTGTTCGTGGGCGCGTCCTTCGCGCTCTACATCGGCATCGCGATCTGGGCCCGCGCGGGTTCCACGTCGGAATTCTACGCCGCCGGACGCGGCGTGCACCCGGTCACCAACGGCATGGCGACGGCGGCGGACTGGATGTCGGCGGCCTCCTTCATCTCTATGGCCGGCCTCATCGCCTTCACCGGCTATGACAACTCGACCTACCTGATGGGCTGGACCGGCGGCTACGTGCTGCTGGCGCTGCTGCTCGCGCCCTACCTGCGCAAATTCGGCAAGTTCACCGTGTCGGAATTCATCGGTGACCGCTTCTACTCGCCGACCGCGCGCCTCGTGGCCGTGATCTGCCTGATCATCGCCTCGACCACCTATGTGATCGGCCAGATGACCGGCGTCGGCGTGGCCTTCGGCCGCTTCCTCGAGGTGTCGAGCACCACCGGCCTGCTGATCGGTGCAGTGATCGTCTTTGCCTACGCCGTGTTCGGCGGCATGAAGGGCGTGACCTACACGCAGGTGGCACAGTACTGCGTGCTGATCCTCGCCTACACCATCCCGGCGATCTTCATCTCGCTGCAGCTGACCGGCAACCCGATCCCGGCGCTCGGCCTCTTCGGCACCGAGCAGGCCTCGGGCACGCCGCTGCTGCAGACGCTCGACCAGATCGTCACCGACCTGGGCTTCGGCGAGTACACCGCGCACAACGGCGACACCTTCAACATGGTGCTCTTCACCCTGTCGCTGATGATCGGTACCGCCGGTCTGCCGCACGTCATCATGCGCTTCTTTACCGTTCCCAAGGTGTCGGACGCACGCTGGTCCGCCGGCTGGGCGCTTGTGTTCATCGCCCTGCTCTACCTGACGGCTCCGGCCGTGGGTGCCATGGCGCGCCTCAACATCACCCAGCAGTTCTGGCCGGAAGGCGCTGCGGGTCAGGCGGTGTCGGTGGAAACCATCGAAAGCGATCCCGCCTATGACTGGATGGCAACCTGGCAGCAGACCGGCCTTCTGGGCTGGGAAGACAAGAACGGTGACGGCCGCATCCAGTACTACAACGACGCCAACCCGGCGATGGAAGAGCGCGCCGCGGCGGAAGGCTGGGCCGGCAACGAGCTGACCAACTTCAACCGTGACATCCTCGTGCTCGCCAACCCCGAGATCGCCAACCTGCCGGGCTGGGTGATCGGCCTTGTCGCCGCCGGTGGCCTCGCTGCCGCACTGTCGACCGCAGCAGGCCTGCTGCTCGCCATCTCCTCGGCGGTCAGCCACGACCTGATCAAGGGCCAGATCAACCCCGCGATCAGCGAAAAGGGTGAGCTTCTGTCGGCACGGATCGCCATGGCCGTGGCCATCGCTGTCGCCACCTGGCTGGGCCTCAACCCCCCGGGCTTCGCGGCGCAGACCGTGGCGCTGGCCTTCGGCCTTGCCGCAGCCTCGATCTTCCCGGCGCTGATGATGGGCATCTTCACCAAGGTGAACAACAAGGGCGCCGTGGCCGGCATGGTCTCGGGTCTGGTCGTGACCCTGATCTACATCTTCCTGCACAAGGGCTGGTTCTTCATCCCGGACACCAACAGCTTCACCGATGCCGATCCGCTGCTCGGCACGATCAAGTCGACCTCGTTCGGCGCGGTGGGCGCGGTGATCAACTTCGCGGTGGCCTTCACCGTGTCGGCGATGACCAAGCCGATCCCGCAGGAAATCTCCGAGCTGGTGGAAAGCGTGCGCGTTCCGCGCGGCGCGGGCGCAGCCCAGGATCACTGATCGGTGATACGGAGCCTGGGCGCTCAAGCGCCCTCGCCCTAGGCAAATGTCCCGCCCCGCGCTATGCCGGGGCGGGATTTTTCTTCCGCGATTGCACCCACATCGCACCACCGGAGCGCCAAGATGCCGATTGAGCCCGACGACCTGCGCCGTTTCCTGACCTCGGTGCACCCCTATGACGCGCTGGACACCGACGCGCTCGACGTGCTGGTGCCGCAGTTCCTGACCCGCAGCTACAAGCCCGGCGAGGAAGTCTATGCCGTCGGCAGCCAGCTCGAGGGGCTTTACCTCGTGCACACAGGGCAGGTGGAGATCCGCGACGAGAACGGCGTCGCCGTCTCGCTGCTGGGGCCGCGCAACTCCTTTGGCGAGCGCGGGCTGATGCGCGAGGGGCTGGCGGCCACCACTGCCAGCGCGCTCGACGAGACGGTGCTGCTGATGCTGCCCGCCTATGCCTTCCGCGAGCTGGTGGCCGAACATGCCGCCGCCCGCCGTTTCTTCGACCGCTCGCGCGCCGCGCGGCCGCGCAAGTCCGACCTCGCGCACAGCCGGGTCGAGACGCTGATGGCCCGCGCCCCGCTTACCGTGCCGCCCGAGACCCCCGCCCAGCAGGCCGCGCTGATGATGCGCGAGGAAGGCGTCTCGTCGCTCTGCATCACCCGGGACCGCGACCTGATCGGTATCGTCACCATCCGCGACATCTCGGCCAAGGTGGTCGCCGGCGGCATGGACACCAATATCCCGGTCTCCGAGATCATGTCGCACGAGCCGGTCACCCTGCCGCCCTCGGCGATCGGCTCGGACGTGCTGCACACGATGGTCGAGCGCGGCATCGGCCACGTGCCGATCACCGACGCCGGGCGGCTGGTGGGCATCGTCACCCAGACAGACCTCACCCGCTTCCAGGCGGTCAGCTCGGCCGAACTGGTCGCCGCCATCGCCCGCGCCCGCAGCCCCGCGCAGATGGCCGAGACCACCGCCCGCATCCCGCAGCTGCTGGCGCAGCTGGTCGCCGGCGGCAATCGTCACGAGGTCACCACGCGGCTGATCACCGACATCGCCGACACCGTCACCCGCCGCCTGCTGGCACTTGCCGAAGAGGATCTCGGCACCGCGCCCGTGCCCTGGCTCTGGCTTGCCTGCGGCTCTCAGGGCCGGCAGGAGCAGACCGGCGTGTCGGACCAGGACAATTGCATGATCCTCGACGACAGCGCCACCGAACGGGACCTGGAATACTTCAGGGAGATGGCGAATTTCGTCTGCGACGGACTTGATAAGGCAGGGTATTTCTACTGCCCAGGCGACATGATGGCGACCAACCCGCGTTGGCTGCAGACGCAATCGGTCTGGCGCAAATACTTCCGCGGCTGGATCGAGAAGCCCGACCCCGAGGCGCAGATGCTCGCATCGGTGATGTTCGATCTGCGTCCCATCGGCGGCACGAAATCGCTGTTCGAGGATCTGCAGCACGAGACGCTGGAAGCGGCCTCGAAGAACTCGATCTTCACCGCTCACATGATCTCCAACTCCCTCAAGCACACGCCGCCGCTGGGCCTCTTGCGCGGCTTTGCCACCATCCGCTCGGGCGAGCACAAGAACACCGTCGATCTCAAGCACAACGGCGTGGTGCCGGTGGTCGATCTGGCACGGGTCTACGCGCTGCAGGCGCGGCTGCCCGAGGCCGGAACCCGCGCCCGGATCGAGGGCGCCATCGCCGCCGGGGCGGTGTCGGGCTCGGGCGGGCAGGACCTGCTGGACGCCTACGACCTGATCGCCGAAACCCGGCTCGAGCATCAGGCGACGCTGGTCAAGCGCGGCGAAAAGCCCGACAACTATCTTGCGCCGTCCGACCTGTCGGACTTCGAGCGCAGCCACCTGCGCGACGCCTTCGTGGTGATCAAGTCGATGCAATCGGCGATCGGCCACGGGCGCGGCATGCTGGGGTAAGGACCTGAGGGGGGAGAGATGTTCTACGAATTGATTGCGGTGCTGGTGGCCGGCCTCGCCGGGGCCGGCGTGGTGATGCTGCTGCGCAAGGCGACCGGCGGGCGGCTGCCGCGCTGGATGATTCCCATCGGCGCGGGCGCGGCCATGCTCGCCGCCTCCATCGCCGGGGAATACGGCTGGTACGGCAGCACCGCCAAGGCGCTGCCGGCGGGGGTCGAGGTGGTGGAAACCCACGACTCCAGCGCGCTCTGGCGGCCCTGGACCTACGTCTGGCCGATGACCGACCGCTTCATCGCCGTCGATGCCGCCGGACGGCGCGAGAACGCGCAGAACGATGACCTCTTTATCGTGCGTGCTTTCTCTTTCGCGCGCTGGAAGCCAACCCGAGAAGTCGAAATCATGGTGGACTGCGCCTCGTCCCGAACGGCGATCCCGGCCGGAGATGGGGGCCAGCCACTCTGGCGTGACGCAGGCCCCGAGGACAGCATCGTCGCCGCGGTCTGCTCGGAGGCGCGCATATGACCCAGCTGAGCCTGCGCCTGCGCGTCTTCCTGTTCTTCGTGCTGATCGCCCTGGGCGGCGCGGGGATCACGGCGCTGGCGCTCTGGCTCGGCTACGGGCGGGCGCTCGCGACCACCCCGGAGAACGGCTTCTTCTTTGCTGGCATCCTCGCCGTCTTCGGCATCGTGGCACTGAGCGCCGGTGTCTGGCTGCTGTTCGACGAGAACGTCGCCAAGCCGGTCGAGCGCATCGCCTCGGAGATGCGGGTCCGCGCCCATGCCGGGGTCGAGAAGCAGGTCGACACCCACGGCGCGCGCTACCTCGGCGATCTGGCCCATGCCGCCGAGGCGGTCTCGGCCCGGCTGTCGGAAACCGCGCTGGCCTCGGCGCAGCGGGTGGCTGAGGAGACCGCGCAGCTCGCCGCCGACAAGGAGCGTCTGACCGCCCTGCTCACCGAGATCCCCGTGGCCACCATCATGGTCAGTCCCAAGGGCCGCATCGTGCTCTATGACGGGCAGGCCGCCGAGGTGCTTGCCCAGATCCACGTGCCGCGGCTCAACGCGGCGGTGACCGATTACTTCCTCGCCGCCGGCATCGACGCGGCGGTGCGCGAGATGCACCGCACCGGGCGCGAGGTCGCACTCACCCTGCGCTCCGTCGATGAGGCGCAGAGCTATCGAGGCCGGATGAAACCGCTCGACGCGGGCGGCTACCTGCTGATCATCGAGGAGGCCGAGGCGCGCATCGCGCCGCAGGCCGAAAGGCCCATGGTCTTCGATTTCTCGCTGCTCACCGCGCCGGCCCCGGCCGCGCTTGAGGACACGCCCTTGCGCGCGCTGACCTATGTGGTCTTCGACACCGAGACGACGGGGCTGCTGCCGCACAAGGACGAGGTAGTGCAGATCGGCGCGGTGCGGGTGGTCAGCGGCAAGATCGTTCCCGGCGAGCAGATCGACCAGCTTGTCGATCCCGGCATGGCGATCCCGCAATCCTCGACCAAGGTGCACAAGGTGACCGACGCAATGGTGCACGGCCAGCCCGACATCGCCGAGGCCGGGCGGCGCTTCCACCATTTCGCCCGGGGCGCGGTGGTCGTGGCGCATAATGCGCCCTTCGACATGGCCTTCCTGCGCCGCCACCAGTCCCGCATGGGGGTGGAGTGGAGCAACCCCATCCTCGACACGGTGCTGCTCTCGGCGGTGCTCTTCGGGGCGAGCCAGACCCACACGCTGGACGCACTCTGCGAGCGACTCGGCGTGATCATCCCGCCCGCCCTGCGGCACACCGCGCTTGGCGACGCGCGGGCCACCGCGGAGGTTCTGGTCAGGATGCTGCCGATGCTCGAAGCACAGGGGATGTCGACCTTCGGCGAGCTTCTGGCGCAGACCCGGCAGCACGGGCAACTTCTGGAAGACCTGAACTGAGACTGTCGAGCGCCGCCTGCACCGCCTCACGCGGAGCGGCGGCCAGCGGCAGCCGTGTCAGCGCCGCAAACCGCGGCTCCAGCGCACGCATCGCGGCGTGGAGCGCGACCGCTCGCGGAATGACCGGCCCGTCTCGCACCTCGGGCAGGGCCAATAGGCATTGATCGGCGGCGGCAGCTGCGCCGCGACGGGCAGCGCCGCAAGCGCCCCCTCGTCGAACGCGATCACCACATCGAGCGGCCCGGGCCCCGCTTCCTGCGGAACACCGGGCGGTAGCGGCAGGGGGATCGGCAAACCATGCGCCCCAAGCACCTCGACCAGGACCGGGTCGAGCGCCTCGGCCGGGGCAACGCCCGCCGCGCGCATCCGCGCCTGACCCCGGAGCCGCCGTCGTGCCAGCGCCGCGGCAAGTGGCGACAGCCGCGCCCCGTCGGCGCAGAGAAACAGCAGCCGCAACCGCCCCTTGGGTTGCCAGTCCGCGCCGGCCCGCCCAAGCGCCACATCCGCCCCGAGCCAGTCGATCACCTGCGCCAGCGCGCCCGGCACCGCATGGTAGAGCCTTTGCGATCCCCGCACCCGCTGCACCAGCAACCCCGCCTCGCAGAGCGCCGCCAGATGCGCCGAGAGCGTCGAGGGCGGCACCGCCAGCGCCCGCGCCAGTTCCCCCGCCGCCAGCGGATGCGGCAGATGGCGGACCAGCAGCCGCAGCACCGAGACGCGCAGCGGATTGCCGAGCAGTCCAAGACGGGCGAGGCAGACCGGATCCATGCGACCGCATATAGGCGGGCCTCGTTGAAGACAGGGTTAACAGCGCCCCTCTGCGCGCGCCCACTTGACCTTTTCCCGGCGCGGCCCTAGCGCTCTGGGCATGGCACAGGCACCCCTTCTCCAGCTCTCCGACATCGCGCTCACCTTCGGTGGCGAGCCGGTGTTTTCCGGCCTCTCGCTCAACGTCCAGCCCGGCGACCGCGTCGCGCTGGTCGGCCGCAACGGCTCGGGTAAATCCACCCTGATGAAGGTCATGGCGGGCTTCGTCGAGCCCGACACCGGCGACCGCATCGTGCCGCCGGGCATCTCGGTGGGCTACATGGAGCAGGAGCCGGACCTCTCGGGCTTCGAGACACTGGGCGATTACGCGGCCGAGGGCCTCGGCCCGGCGGAGATGTACAAGGTCGAGGCGGCGGGCGAAGGGCTCGGCTTCGATCCCGCCCGCCCCGTTGCCACCGCCTCGGGCGGCGAACGCCGCCGCGCCGCACTCGCCAAGCTGATGGCGCAGGACCCGGACGTCATGCTGCTCGACGAACCGACCAACCACCTCGACATCAACGCCATCGGCTGGCTCGAGGACGAGCTGAAGCGCACCCGCAAGGCCTTTGTGCTGATCTCGCACGACCGGCGCTTCCTCGAGAACCTCACCCGCGCAACGCTGTGGATCGACCGCGGCGCGGTGCGCCGCCAGGAACAGGGCTTCGCCGCCTTCGAGGCCTGGCGCGACAAGACCTGGGCCGAGGAGGACGAGGCGCGCCACAAGCTCGACCGCAAGATCAAGGCCGAGGCGAAATGGGCGGTCGAGGGCATCTCGGCCCGCCGCACCCGCAACCAGGGCCGGGTGCGCGCGCTGCAGGCGCTGCGCGCCGAGCGCTCGTCGCAGATCCGCCGCCAGGGCACGGCCGCGATGGAGCTTTCCTCCGGCCCGACCTCCGGCAAGAAGGTGATCGAAGCCGTCGGGCTCACCAAGGGCTTCGGCGACAAGCAGATCGTCAAGGATTTCTCGCTCACCGTGATGCGCGGCGACCGGGTCGCCTTTGTCGGCCCCAACGGCGTCGGCAAGACCACCCTGATCCGCATGCTGATGGGCGAGATCGAGCCCGATGTGGGCAGCGTGAAGCTCGGCACCAACCTGATGCCGGCGATCTTCGACCAGACCCGTGCCCGGCTCGATCCCGAGATGACGCTCTGGGAAAGCCTCACCGGCGATCCCGAGATGCGCGTTTCCGGCAAGGCCGACCAGGTGCTGGTGCGTGGCCAGCCGAAACACGTGGTCGGCTACCTCAAGGAATTCCTCTTCGACGAGCGTCAGGCGCGCGCACCCGTGCGGTCCCTGTCGGGCGGCGAGAAGGCACGTCTGCTGCTGGCCAAGATCATGGCCAGCGAGAGCAACATGCTGGTGCTCGACGAGCCGACCAACGATCTCGACGTGGAAACGCTGGACCTGCTGCAGGACCTGCTGGGCGAATACGACGGCACCGTGCTGCTGATCAGCCACGACCGCGACTTCCTCGACCGGGTGGCCAGCACGACCATCGCCATGGAGGGCGACGGCCAGGCGATCACCTATGCCGGCGGCTGGAGCGACTATCAGGCGCAGAAGGCGGAGGCCGAAGCCGCCAGCGCGCCGAAGGAGAAGCCCGTCGCCAAGCCCGGCAAGGACGGCTCCGCCGCGCCGAAACCCAAGGCGCAGCAGAAGGGCATGAGCTTCAAGGACAAGCACCGGCTGGAGGAACTGCCCGGGGTGATCGACCGGTTGACCGCCGAGATCGGCAAGCTCGAAGGGCTGCTGGCGGACCCCGAGCTCTTCACCCGCGAGCCGCTGAAGTTCAAGAAGGCCACCGAAGCGCTGGACGAGCGGCAGGAAAAGCTCGCGGCCGCCGAGGAGGAATGGCTCGAGCTCGCCGAGAAGGCCGAAGCGGCGGGCTGAGTCCGCCGTCGCCGGCCAAATCTCTTCGAAGAGATTTGCAAGAGCCTTCGAAGGCTCTTGCCCCCTACTCGCCCGGCTGTCCCAGCGGGATGCGCTTCTCGGCGATCACCATGACCCCCACGGTCAGCAGGATGCGCACCACATGGTGCAGGCTGACCAGCGCCGGGTTGGCGGCGAGCGACAGCGCGATGATCGACATCTCCGTCACGCCGCCCGGCGAATAGGAGATCATCAGGTGCAGGAAGGGAATCTCGGTCGCCCAGGCCAGCCCCAGCGCAAAGGCGCCACCGATCAGCAGCATCCAGGAGACCGACAACACGCTCAGACCGAGCGAGCGGCGCAGCATCGTCGCCGTCATGCCGGTGAAGCGCACGCCCAGCGAGCTTCCCACCACCACCTGCGCCGCGGCGATCAGCCAGAACGGCAGGTGCATGTCCACAAGCCCGGACAAGGTCAGCGCCGCCGAGAGCAGCAGTGGCCCTGTGATCTGCCCCGCCGGCAGCTTGATCTTCGACGCCACGAAGAGCCCGGCGAGCGCCGCCAGCACGATCACCAGCAGCTCGCCCGCGGTGACCGGCCCGCTCGGCATGACGCTCTGTCCCGCCGCGCTGCCCACAGGGTGACCGATCCACAGCGACAACGCCGAGGGCAGGATCGAGATGACGAGAATGATGCGCAGGAATTGCTGCGCGGTCAGCAGCCGCAGGTCCGCCCCCGCCTTTTCCCCCAGAACGAGGCTTTCCATCAGCCCGCCCGGCGCGCCGGCGTAGAAGGCCGTGGCCCGGTTGTAGCCGCCGATCTTGTGGAAGATCAGGAAGTTGCCAGATTGCGCGAGCACTACGAAGACCGCCAGCATCGACAGGGTCAGCGGCAGTTCCGGCAGCAGCGCGAAGACCTCGGGCGTCACCTGCGTGCCGATCATCACGCCGATCAGCCCGATGAACACCGTGCGGAACTTCATCGGGTAGGCGTAGTCGACCAGGGCACGCTTCTGGAACAGCGCCACCGCGAGCCCCGAGGTGAACAGCGAGCCCAGCATGTAGGGCATGGGCAAATGCGCATGCTGGGCGATCCAGCCCCCCACCCCGCCCGCGAGCAACAGGCAGCCTGTGGTGAAGATCATGCGCAGGGAAAGGGAGGAGAGACTCATGTCCGGACATAAGCCCAAGCGGATCGCAGACGCAACGGCAAGTCTCGGGCCACGCGCGCCGAGGGGGCTCCGCCCCCCGCCCTGCGGGCGTCCCCCGGCGTATTTTTCAAGAGAAGAAGTCGCCGAAGACCCACTTCGGGCTTCTTCTCTTTTTAAATACGCATTGCGCTGCGCTGGTCGCGGGTGCGGTGCTGGGTATCAGCGCGAGAGGTCCGAGGCGATCCGCGTGGCGAGCTGGTCTGTCGCGCTGCCTGCAGCCGCGGCGATGGCGGCGGCGCTGCCTGACTGCAGCGGCACGGTGATCTCGAAGCGGCTGATGCGCTCGCGGATCACCCGGTCGTAGGACGAGAGCGCGTATTGCCCCTTGAGCCGGAAGGTGCCGGCCGCGCTGGCCACAGCTTCCGAAACACGGACGTGCACCGCCGCCTGCGCCGGTTCCTCCAGCGGCCAGGGCTCTGCGGCCACGGTGGCGCCGCTGATCTCGCCGAGACGCTCGGCCAGTGCCTGGGTCATGGCGCGGCGCGGATCGTCGGCCCAGAGCGCGCCCTCGACCTGATTCATCGCGCCCGAGGCGTCCTCGAGCAAGATCTCCGAGGCGTCGGCATAGGCCGGCAGCGAGACCTCGCGCACCTCCAGCGTGCCGACGGCGAGGCGCACGCTGGTCGAGGGCGGCGCGCCCTCCATCCTGTAGCGCGGCTCTGAGCCGCAGGCGGCGGCGAGCAGCGGCAGCAGCAGAAGCGGGAGGGTCGTCTTGAGGCGCATTCGGGGTCTCCTGTCAGCGGCCGAAGAGCAGCGAGTTGGGGTTGCGTTCGATCGTGCGGGCGAGCTTGTTCAGCGCCTCGGCGGCGGTCTGCACCTCGCGCAGGGCCGAGACGGTCTGGCGGTTGAAGGCGGAATTGCCGTCGTAGCCCGAGATCACCGATTCCGCCTCGGCCACGAGCCGCTGGATGCGGGCCGAGAGATCGGGCAGCGTGGCGGCAGCTTCCTCGACCGCGGCGGCGGCGTCGCGCGCCGAGGCCAGGGTTGCGTTGGTGTTCTCGATCACCCCGCCAGCGCGCAGCTCCGCAAGCGCGCCCTGTGCCTCCTGCAGCATCGCCGAGAGGTCGGCGGGCAGCTGCCGGGTGCTGTCCTGATCGACGAACTTTCCGGCCCCGTCGAGGAAGTTGCCGGCGTCCGCGAGGAAGCTTTCGAGGTCGAGCGCCGTGGCCTTCTGGGTGAGCGCGCGCAGATCGGCGAGCAGGTCGGGCACGCCGGACATGCTCTCGTCGACCGACCCGGCAACGCCGGTGACCTCGGCGGCGGCGGCCTCCGCCGCTTCGAGGGTCGCGACCAGCTGCTGAACCGCGCCGGCAGCGCGCATGTCCTCGACCACCCCGCGCAGTTCGGCGACGGTGCCGCGCAGCTCGCCGGGGATGGCCTGGATCTCCTCGCTGCCGATCAGCCCTCGGGCATCCTCGAGCAGGCCGATCACCGCCTCCGGTGCGTCGCGCAGGCGCGGGTTGGCGGTGAAGTTCTCGATCGAGGCCAGCGTGTCGATGGCCTGGTCGAGCAGGTCCTCGACCGGCAGGTCGTTGATGCGCTGGAACAGCCCTTCGGCGGTGGCGGTGATGTCCGGCAGGTCGGATTCGACCGAGGGGATCAGCGGCGCGTCCTGCGCGAAGATGCCGAAGGTGGCGGGCTCGGCGTCGGGCACCTCGGCCAGTTCGACCACCAGCGACTGGCTGAACAGGTTCTGCGAGGCGAGCCGCGCCCGCAGGCCGTTCTTCACCGCGTTCGACAGGAAGGCGATGGTATCGGACTGCGGCGCTTCCTCGTCGAGCCCCAGCGCGCGCGGGTCGATCGACAGCGTGGTGCGCAGGCGCACGGTCTGGTCCTCTCCCTCGCCGTCGATGAAGGCACCGATGTCGGTCACCCGGCCGACACGCAGGCCGCGGTAGGTCACCGATGAGCCGACCTCGAGACCGCGCACGGATTCGTCGAATTCGGCGGTCAGCTCTACGGCGTTGGAAATCGTCTCGGAGAACAGGCTGTCGCGGGCCGCGCCCTCGTCGTCGTAGAGATCGAAGGCATAGCCCGCGGGCACCGCGCTGCCGCCGGAGACGACCGTGTCGAAGGCGATGCCGCCGCGGATCAGCGCCGCGACCGAGCCGACCGACAGGTTGAGCCCGGAGGGGCCGATGTTGACCGAGAAGCCGGAGGTGTCCCAGAAACGGGTCGCGGTGGTGATGCGGCGGTCGTTCGGGGCCTCGATGAAGGCGTCGACCACGACGCCGTTGCCGCGCTCCAGCAGGCGCGGGGTCTCGATCCGTCCGACCTCGATCCCCTGGAAGAAGATCGGCGCGCCGGCCGAAAGCTGCGTGCCGTCGTCGGCGCGGATGGTGATGCGGGTGCCCTTCACCCCGGGGCGGACCAGCGGGGTGGTGTCGCGGCCGCGGAAGTTCCGCGCCGAGGCCCCCTCCTGCGGGGTGAACCCAGCCTCGATGTAGACGCCCGACAGCACCGTCGACAGGCCGGTGATGCCGGAGGTCGAGACCTCGGGACGGACCACCCAGAACTCGGCATCCGAGGGCAGCGAGTCGGCCACGTTGCGGTCGATGCGGGCGCTCACCCGCACCTCGGCCAGATCCTCCGAAAAGACCACCTCCTCGACCGTGCCGACGATCACGTCGCGGTAGCGGATTGTGGTTTCCTCGGCGGTGATACCGGCGGCGTTCTCGAAGGTGATCTCGATCAGCGACCCACGCTCGGCAAGGCTCTGCCAAGCGATGAACAGCGTCACCGCGATGGCGGCCATCGGCACCAGCCAGACCAGCGAGAGGTTGCGCCAGACGGAGCGGCGCTTCGGCTCGACCTCCATCCAGGCCGGTTTCGGATCACTCATTGCTCGGGTTCCTCACTCGCATCCCAGATCAGCCTCGGGTCGAAGCTCTGTGCCGAAAGCATTGTGAATGCAACAGAAAGCGCAAAACTTATCGCTGCAATGCCGGGATTGATCGCCGCGGCGAAGTCCAATTGCACCAGCGATGCAAGGATGGCCACGACGAAGACGTCGATCATCGACCAGCGGCCGACGAATTCCACCACCTCGTAGAGATGCTGGCGCTTGCCGGGCGAGAGTTTCACCCGGTGGGTCACGCTCAGCGCCAGGTAGGCGATGGCGATGAACTTGGCGACGGGGATCATGATCGAGGCAAAGAAGACGATCCCGGCGATGCCGTAGGAGCCATGGTGCATGAGATCCACCACGCCGCCGAAGATGGTGCTGTCGGTGGTCTTGCCCAGCAGCGTGGTCCTCAGCATCGGGTAGACATTGGCCGGCACGTAGACCACAAGCCCCGCCCCCAGCCAGGCCCAGACCCGCTGCAGCGAGGTCACGTCCCGGCTCGACAGATGCGAGCCGCAGCGCGTACAGCGCTCCGGCCCCGGCACGTGGACCTTGCCGCATTCGGTGCAGGCGATCATGCCCGCACGGCGCGCGGTCAGGACCGGCGCGACTCGAGCGTCTTCCATACAGTGACCCTGCACATGAAATTGTCCTTGAGCACGGTGACCAGCACCAGTGCGACGAAGGCCCAGAAGGCCGGGCCGATCGACAGATGCGCCAGGCCTGCCACCTTCACCAGCGCCACCGCGACGCCGACGATGAACACCTCGGCCATGGCCCAGGGGCGCAGGTGATCGGCGAGGCGGAAGAAGAACTCGGCATGGCGCGCCGGACGGTGGCCGAACGCCATGGGCGCCAGCACGTAGACCAGCGACAGGAAGCGGATGCTCGGCAGAATGACGATCAGCGAGGCCATGGCGATGGTCAGCGGCGCGGTCATGCCACTGGAGAAGGCCAGGATCGTGTCGAGCAGCGAACTGCGCTGCACCCGCCCCGCCACCGACAGCTCGAGGAAGGGAAAGAACATCGCCGCGACCATCAGCACCAGTGCCGAGAGCGCCAGCATGATGATCCGGGTCATCGCCGAGCGGCGCGGCGACTCCAGCACCTCGTGACAGCGGGCGCAGCGGGCGGTCTCGCCCTCGGCAATCTCGTGCTCCTCGTGCAGCGTGTCACACAGCGGACAGGCAATGAGATGCTCTGCCTGCTCCGCGGTGAAGGCGGGCGGCGGCAGGACCGGATTGATCTCCGGCGGGAGTTCTTCGGCAACCACATCGGCGAGGCTCATGCGCCCAATCTAGAACGCGGCGTGCCGCAAGGAAAGGGCTGGCGGGACAAAGCCTTCGCCCTGCCCGCCAAGCAGGCATCCGGCACGCGCCGGCAGGATGTCGCGGAGCCCTGCATCGACAAGACAGGGGGCAGCCGCTACCACAAGAGGCAGAAAAACACTGCCGCACGGAGGTCGAGCCCGATGAAATGCTTCTACGCCCCGGAGACCGAGGGTCATGACCCCAGCTTCCGCCTCACCCATGGCACCGTGGTGCGCAACGCCGAGCGGGCCGAACGCGCGATGCTGCTGCTCAAGGGACTGGAACAGCTCGGCCTCGGCACCGAGAGCCCGCCCGAGGCGCCCCGCGCCGCGCTCGAGGCGGTTCACACGCCGGAATTCCTGCAGTTTCTCGAGACCGGATGGGAGGAGTGGCAGAAACTGCCGAATGCCGGGCCGGAGGTGGTGCCCAACGTCTTCCCGCGCGGGCCGGTGACCACCTACCCCGACACGATCATCGCCCGCGCCGGCTGGCACATGTCCGACACCTCGGCCCCGATCGGGCCGAAGAGCTGGCTCGCCACCCGTCGCGCCGCCGATTGCGCCGTGGCCGCCGCCGAGGCGGTGATGGCCGGCGAGCGGGCGGCCTATGCGCTCTGCCGTCCGCCGGGGCACCACACCACGGATGACGTTGCTGGAGGCCATTGCCTGATGAACGTCACCGCCATTGCCGCGCAGCACCTGCGCGGGGCGCACAACCACGTGGCGGTTCTGGACATCGACGTGCACCATGGCAACGGCACGCAGGCGATCTTCTACGACCGCGCCGACGTTCTGATGGTTTCCGTCCACGCCGAAACCCACGACTACTACCCGTTCTATACCGGTTACGCCCATGAAACGGGCAACGGCGATGGCAAGGGCTTCAACCTCAACCTGCCGCTGCCGCGCAGCACCACGACCCCGGGCTGGCTTGCCGCCGTCGATCAGGGGATCGAGCGCATCAAGGCCTATGCGCCGGGCGCGCTGGTGGTCAGCCTCGGGCTCGACGCGCATGAGAATGACCCCCTTGACGGCATGAAGGTGAGCTTCGATGGTTTCGCCGAAGCGGGCCGCCGGATTGCCGAGGCGGGGCTCCCCACGGTGATCGTGCAGGAAGGCGGCTATCTCTCGCCCGACCTGACCACGTCGCTGACCTCCTTCATGGGAGGGTTTCTCGGCAAGGACCCGCGCGCGGCCTGACGGCGCGCACCACAGGATTTCGGAGAGACAGATGAACAAGATCCCCAACTCGCTGCATGCCTCGGACATCGCCCACAGCATGCACCCCTACACGAACATGCGCCTCCACGAGGAGCAGGGGCCGATGATCATCACCCGTGGCGAGGGCGTCCACGTCTACGATTCCGAGGGCAAGGAATACATCGAGGGCCTCGCGGGCCTGTGGTCGGTGGCCGTCGGCTTCTCGCAGCCGCGCCTCGTCGAGGCCGCCGCCAAGCAGATGGCCGAGCTGCCCTACTACCACACCTTCGCCCACAAGGCGCATGAGCCCTCGATCCGCCTCGCCGAAAAGCTGGCCGAGATGACCCCCGAGGGCATGGACCGGGTGTTCTTCACCAACTCGGGCTCCGAGGCGAACGACACCGTCATCAAGATGGTCTGGTTCTACAACAACGCCCTCGGCCGTCCCGAGAAGAAGAAGTTCCTCGCCCGCAACAAGGCGTACCACGGCATCACCATCGCCTCGGGCTCGCTTACCGGCCTGCCGGCGAACCACAAGGACTTCGACCTGCCGGCGATCCCGGTCACCCACCTCACCTGCCCGCACTACTGGAAGTGGGCCGAGGACGGCGAGACCGAGGCCGAGTTCACCGCCCGCCTGCTGAAAGAGGCCGAGGACACCATCCTCGCCGAGGGCCCCGAGACCATCGCCGGTTTCATCGGCGAGCCGGTGATGGGCGCCGGCGGCGTGATGACCCCGCCCGAGGGCTATTGGCCCGGCATCCGCGCGCTCTGCGACAAGTATGACATCCTGCTGGTCTCGGACGAGGTGATCAACGGCTTCGGTCGCTGCGGCACGCCCTTCGGCTGCCAGAAGTACGGCTTCACCCCCGACATCATGGTGACCTCGAAGCAGCTGACCTCGTCCTACATGCCGCTCGCCGCGATCATCGTGAACGACAAGGTGTACAACACCATCGCCGATCACACCGCCAAGCTCGGCACCTTCGGCCATGGCTTCACCGGCTCGGGCCACCCCGTCGCCTGCGCCGTGGGTCTTGAGAACCTCAAGATCATCGAAGAGCAGGACCTGATGGGCAACGCCGCCCGCCTTGAGGCCAAATTCCAGGAAGGTCTGCGCAAGTTCGCCGATCACCCGCTGGTCGGCGAGGTGCGTGGCGTCGGCCTCATCGGCGGCATCGAGATGGCCAAGGACAAGGAGAAGCGCCTCAGCTTCGAGCCCGCGGGCAAGGTCGCGCCGCAGGTGGTGAAGTTCTGCGCCGAGGAAGGGCTGATCCTGCGCGCGGTCTACGAGACCGTCGCGCTCTGCCCGCCGCTGATCGTCACCGAAGAGGACATCGACCAAATCCTCGCCCGCCTCGGCCGCGCGCTGGACCGTGGTTGGGAGTGGGTGCAGGCCGAAGGGCTGGTCTGAGCCTGAGCACTGCGGCATGACACGGAAAGGGCGTCCCCCGGGGCGCCCTTTTTCCTTGCCTCCCTCCCTGACGTTGCCTGCCCGCGCCGCGGGGCATCCCGGCTCAGGGTGCGGACAGCTCCGGCCATGCCAGGCGTTGCTGGCTGGTCCGCCGGGCTCAGGTCAGCCTGCCGCTGGCCAGCGGGGGTGCAGCTCGTCGATGCGAAAGTCATGCGCGTGGCAATGCGCCCTGCCCTCTGCCGGGTGTTCCCGCAGGTGGGGATGATCGCCCGGCAGTTCGGGATGCACATGCGGCCGCGCCAGAGGATCGCGTGCCGGCCAGACCCTCAGCGCCAGCAGCGCCCCAAGCGCCGCCGCCATAGCCAGCACCCCGAGCGCCTGTTCGGGTGCCAGAACCGAACCGAGCCAGCCTGCCAGCGGGTAGGCCAGCAACCACCCCGCGTGGCTCAGCGAGAACTGCGCGGCAAAGACCGCCGGGCGGTCGTCGCGCTGCGCCGAGCGCACCAGCACCAGCCCGCCCGGCGTCAGCACCAGAGAGGAGGCCGCACCGAACCCCGCCCAGAGCACCAGCAGCCCCGGCAACGGCAGTCCCGGTGCCAGCGCCAGCCCCGCCGCCAACAGCGCGAAGCCCAGCACCCCTGCCGCCATGCAACGCCGCTCATCCAGTCGCGCGACCAGCCGGGGCACCAGCAGCGCCCCCAGCGCGGCCCCGGCCCCGAAACCCGTCATGAGCCGGGTGTAGTAATACTCGGCGTCGCCGAGCCGCGCCCCGGCAAAGACCACCGTGTCGACGATCACCCAGGCCATCACCAGAGACAGCGCAAAATTCAGCACGAAGAGCCCGCGCAGCCGCGGCGTATGCGCGTAGATCCGTGTGCCTTTCGCGAGCCGCCGGAGAAACGGTGCCTTGCGCGGCGCGGTGGCGTCAGGAAATCCGGTCAGGCCGAGCAGCAGCGCCGAGCCGGCGAAACAGGCGGAGGCGAGAAAGAACAGGTCCCCGGCTGACAGGATGGTCAGAGCGACGGCGGCGACGATCGGGCTGAGGATGGACTCCAGCGTATAGGCCAGCCGCGAGAGCGCCAGCGCGCGGGAATAGCGCTCTTCGTCGGGGAGCATGTCCGGCAGCACCGACTGGAACAGCGGCGTGAACCCCGAGGAGAGCGCAAAGAAGACGAAGGCCAGCACGGCGATCTGCCAGGGTGCGGCGAAGAGGCCCATCAGCCCCACCGCCGCAAGCCGCAGCACGTCGAGCGTCACCAGCGTCCCGCGGCGCGGCAGCCGCGACAGCAGCGCTTCGGCCAGTGGCGCGATCAGCACGTAGGCGATCATCTTCAGCCCGAGAATGCCCCCCAGCATGGTCCCGCCCGACTCTGCCCCGCCCGTCTCATAGGCGCTCAGCGACAGCGAGACGGTCATCACGCCGATCCCCATCAGGGACAGCACCTGCGCGCCGAACAGGCGGCGGAAGCCCCGGTGACGCAGCGGTGAAGCGCTTGGCAGCAATTCGATCTCCTCCGGCCCTGGTCCCCCGTGCCACGCTTCGCGCGGGCAGCGGTCCGGGACCGATCCTTTCTCACCCCCGCGCTTGGATCAAGCGGCGCCCCACGCCCTCTGGCTGATCCAGCGAAAAGGATTCGCGCCATACGGGTGTGGGCGACTTGCTATAGTGAACTGACACAGCTTCACATGTATTCAAACGGAAATATACGTGCTTCAATGTCTTGTCCCTTTCAGCGCTTTCCAGCAATGGCACGCCATGACAGCACGACAGGCACAGCTCGAAGAGGCCCTTGCGCGGATCGCCGACGCGATTGACCTCGAATCCACGGTCCCGGTGCCGCAGCAATTGCGCGGTGCCCTGGAATTCGGCATTGCCGCCGGCGAGCTGCCGATCGGTGCCCGCCTGCCCTCGGTGCGGGCGCTGGCGCGGCAACTCAACCTGTCGCCGGTGACCGTCAGCAATGTCTACGCCGCGCTGCAGGGTGCCGGCCACATCGAGGGACGGGTCGGCTCGGGCACCTTCGTCAGCCCCAACGCCCCGGTCGCCGACCCCGAGAAGTTCCACGCACTCGAACGGGCGATCACCAGTCTCATCGCCCTCGCCCGCGACTGCGGCATCGACCGCGCCGAACTGGCCACGCGCATCGGCATGGACCGCCCGCGCAACGCACGCCCGGTGCGCGTGCTCATGCTCGGCAATTTCGCCGAGGCCACCCGCGCCTATGCCGCCGACGTGCGGCCCCATCTTGCCCCTGGCGACAGCATCGAGCCCATGCTCATCGACGAGGTGACCGAGCGGCCGCCGCAGGACTTCGACATCGTGCTCTCGCCCCGTACGCTGCTGCCGCAGGCCCGCGCCCTGTTTCCGCGGGCAGAGGTGCTCGGACTGACGGTCATCCCCAACGAGGCCACGCGCGTCGCGCTGGCGGCGATCCCGCCCGAGGCCTCGGTGGTCGGCTATTCCTATTTCCCCACCTACGTGTCGATGATGAAGGCCAATGTGATGCGCTACGCGCCGCACGTGAGCCGGCTCAGCATGGTGGTGCGCGGCGACGAAAGCGAGGCGGCCCGCGCGCGGATCGCCGAGGCCGACGTGCTGATCTATGCGACGGGCGCGGACTATCTGGCGGCGCGGCTTACCCCCGGACAGAGCGCCTTCGAATACCGCCACACACCCGACAGCCAGGAGCTGCGCAGCATCCTGCCACCCCTGCTCGACCGCTGCAGGCGTCGCAAGCCGCCCTGCGCCGACTAGGCCCACAGGCCCCGCACCCTGCCGCGTCCCGCGTCGGATACAAGAACGGGCGGCCCGCATCGCGGTGCCGCCCGTTGCCGTCGATCGACGAACCGTCTCAGCGGTAGGCGTGCAGCACACCTTCGGAAGACACCACGTAGAGCGTGCCATTCACCACGATCGGCCGGGTGGTCGCGCCGCCGTCGATCCGCGTCGTGCCGACCAGCTGGCCCGAGGCCGGGTCGAAGGCGCGGATCAGCCCATCCGAGGACGCAACGATCAGACGCCCGCCCGCGAGGATCGGACCATGGTTCGCGTAGGCGCTGTCGCGCTTCTTCTGCGGCTTCTTGACCGTCTTGTAGCCGGGCAGGTCCACCGCCCAGATCTGCGCACCGGTTTTCGCGTCGAGACGCACCAGCTGGTTGATGTCGGACACCAGGAAGACCGAGTCTCCCGCCGGCCAGACCGCATCCAATGCGCCCATGCGCGCGGTCCAGAGCCGCTCACCGCCGGAGAGCGACAGCGCCACCACCCGGCCCGAATGGTTGCCCGCGTAGACAACGCCGTTGGAGATCAGCGGATCGCCGGTGATGTCGGTGATCGACGCCAGCGCGCTGCCGTTGCGGCTGCCTGCCACGTCGGCGGTCCAGCGGCGCAGACCGCCCTGCTTGAACGCCGCCTGCAGCGCGCCCGAGCCGAAGGCGAAGACGACCATCTCGCCATCCACCGCCGGAGCCGGTGCACCTGCGACGTTGCTGAAGTCCTCGGGGTAATCGATGCGCCAACGGATGCGGCCCGTCGCGGTCTCGATCGCCCAGCCGACGGAGTCCGAAGAGGTCAGATAGACCAGCCCGCCGCGCACGGTCGGCGCGCCGGTGGCGGTGCCGCCAAGCTGCTGGGTCCAGGCCTCTGCCCCGGTGGCCGCGTCGAGCGCCGTCACCTTGCCGAAGCCCGAGGCGACATAGAGCCGCCCGCCCTCGACCGCGAGACCGCCGCCCTGCGCCTGGCTCGCGCTGTCCCGCGGGCCGACCATGCTCTTTTGCCAGATCACCTGCCCCGAGGTGCTGATCGCGCTGACCGTATGCGCCGAATCCATCGTGAAGATGCGGCTGCCATCCGAGACCGGATCGACATTCAGACGGTTGCGCTTGGTGTCACCCGCGCCGATGTCGGTGGCGAAGACCGGCTGCAGCGGCAGCGACAGCGCCGCGTGGCCGGTGCGGGCAAAGGGCGAGACCGGGCTTTGGGCCGCGATGCCGTTCGACATGCCGCCGAGCGAGATCGCCTGTGCCCGGTTGGCTGGAACCACCCCGTCGGCGACTCCGTCCTGAAGAATCTCGCGGGCGCCGATCCGCTCGCCGGGCAGCACCGCCTCGGGCCGATCGCAGGCGGCAAGCGCCGTCAGCCCCAGAAGCGCCGCGGAAATCGTGGTGATGCGCAAAACACTGCCCCCGTCGTACTTGGTCCTTGTCACGGTCCCGTGCGCCTTGTCAGCCTGCATCGGGGGTGCCGCCGAGCGCCACAATCAACTGTGTCGCCCGCTGGCGCAAGCCCGCGGTGATCTCGGAATCCTGCAGCAGACGCTGCAGCTTCTCGAGCGCGGCCTCGGTATCGCCTGCCTTGATGTCGAGCAGCGCCAGCTGTTCCTCGGCGAGCAGGCGCAGCGGCTTGCCGGGCACCGCCAGCGCCTCGAGCCGGATACGGCGCTCATCGTCCGAAAGCCCCGAGTCCGTGCGGCTCACCGCCTTGTAGGCGGCGAGTTCGCGGTAGATCTCCGGCAGCTCGCCATTCGCGGCGGCGGCGTCGAGCAGCGCCGTCGCGGCGGCGCCATCCTCGGCAGAGGCAAGCTCGCTGGCCGACAGCAGTTCGGTGATTGCCGCGGCTTCGGCCCCGGGCGCGCTCACGTCCTGAAGCGCCGCCGCACGATCCGCCGGCGCATCTGCCTCGAGCGCGCCGCGCAGCGCATCGCCGAAGGCCTCGGCCTGCGCCTGACGCTGCACGGCGCTGTATTCGCGCCAGGCCGCACCCCCGACGATGGCAACCACCACGACCACGCCGATCCAGCCGAAACGCTTGAGCAGCGCAAAGAGCCTGTCGCGGCGGACCTCCTCGGTCACCTCGTCGATGAAACTGTCGGTATTGCTCACGGGGCTGCCTCACCTTTCGATTGTTGCCCCCTCTTAACGCGGCAGGCGCAGGCTGCCAAGGCCAAGCCCGCGGCAGCATTGCCTCTTCCCGGCGCACGACCGCCCGCGCAGCGCGGCGACGACGCCCGGCGTGCCAGGCGCGGCAGAACGCCGCTTGATCGGTTTCCCAATTCCTCTATTCTGAACTGAAGAGTTTAGTCACATCTCCGCGCGTGCCCGTCCGGCACCGGCTGATCCGGCACTGCCGCCCGCGCGTAATCGTCCCAGAGATTGGGAAGGCCGACATGAAACTGATTTCGATCCTCACCGCCCTCATTGTCGCGGCGGTGCTTTACGCGGTGGTTCTCGACCGCGAGCGCCTCATGGGCTGGGCCCGTGGCGGCGCGCCCGAAGAGGCGGCGAGCGCCGAAGCCTCCGCCGAGGCCTCCGAAGACGCGCCCATCGAGGCAGAGCAGCCCGTGCAGGGCGCGGTGTCGGTCATGGCCCGGCATTCCCAGGCACAGCAGATCGACGATGCGGTGCTGCTGCGCGGCGAGACCCAGCCCTCGCGCGAGGTCGAGGTGCTATCCGAGGCCTCGGGCCGGGTGATCTCCACCCCGCTGCGCAAGGGCAGCCTCGTCGAGGAAGGCGCGGTGCTCTGCGAGCTCGACCCCGGCACCACCGGCGCGGCGCTCGTCGAGGCCGAGGCACGGCTTGCCGAGGCCCGGGCGCAGCGCCCACAGGTCGAGGCCGCGCTGCCCGAAGCCGAGGCCCTGCTGGCGCAGGCCGAGGCCGCCGTGGCCGAAGCCGAGATCAACCTCACCGCCGCGCGCGAGCTGTCACAGGGCGGCTATTCCTCGCGCACCTCCGTTGCCTCCGCCGAAGCCAAGATGCGCGCCGCCGAGGCCAGCGTGCGCAGCGCCGAGGCTGGGCTGGAAGCCGCCCGCGCCGGCACGGACAGCCTCGAGGCGTCGATCCAGAGCGCCGAGGCCGCCGTCGCCACCGCCCGCAAGGCAGTCGGGAACCTGACCATCACCGCGCCTTTCAGCGGCGTACTTGAGAGCGACACCGCCGAGCTGGGGTTGTTGATGAGCACGACGGGCAACGCCACCTGCGCGCATGTGCTGCAGCTCGATCCGATCCGGCTGGTGGGCTACGCGCCCGAGGCCGACGTGACCCGCATCCATCTCGGCGCGCGCGCGGGCGCGCAGCTGACCGGCGGCGAGACGCGCGCGGGCACGGTCACCTTCGTCTCGCGGCAGGCCGACGAGACCACCCGCACCTTCCGCGTCGAGGTCACGCTTGAGAACCCCGACCTGACGCTGCGCGCCGGCCAGACCGCGCGCATCCTGATCGAAGCCGACGGCGCGCAGGCGCACCTGCTGCCGCAGAGCGCGCTGACGCTGAACGACGAGGGCCGCATGGGCCTGCGCACGGTGAGCGCCGAGCAGACCGCGCAATTCGTCCCCGTCAGCATCCTGCGCGACACGCCCGACGGCGTGTGGATCGCCGGGCTGCCGGACAGCGTCGACGTGATCACCCTCGGGCAGGAATACGTCACCGACGGCGTGCCGGTCGCGCCGAGCTACCAGGAGATCCTCCAGTGACCGGCATCGTCGACTGGGCGGCGCAGCGCGCACGCATGGTGCTCGCCTTCATCGTCCTGTCGATCGTCGCCGGGGCCTTCGCCTATATCACCCTGCCGAAAGAGGGCGAGCCGGACATCGAGATCCCGGCGCTCTTCGTCTCGGTCCCCTTCCCCGGCATCTCGGCCGAGGACGCCGAGACGCTGATGGTCAAGCCGATGGAGACCGAGCTTTCCGACATCGACGGGCTCGACAAGATCAGCGGCGTCGCCTCCGAGGGCTATGCCGGGGTCGCCATGGAGTTCGAGTTCGGCTGGAACCGCACCGAGACCATGGCCGAGGTGCGCGACGCCATGACCAAGGCGCAGGCCAAGTTCCCCGAGGGCGCCGAGCAATACACCATCTCCGAGATCAACTTCTCGGAGTTCCCGATCATCATCGTCTCGCTCACCGGCCCGCTGCCCGAACGCACCATGGCGCAGGTCGCCAAGGACCTGCAGGACCGCGTCGAGGCGCTGGATTCGGTGCTCGAAGCGGGCATCGCCGGCAATCGCGACGAGATGGTCGAGGTGGTGATCGACCCGCTGAAGCTGGAAAGCTACAACGTCACCGCCAGCGAGCTGATCCAGACCGTCCAGAACAACAACCAGCTGATCGCCGCCGGCGAGGTGCGCTCCGAGCGCGGCACCTTCTCGGTGAAGATCCCCTCGAGCTTCCGCGAACCGCAGGACATCTTCGACCTGCCGATCAAGGTGAACGGCGACCGGGTGGTGACTCTGGGCGATCTTGCGGACATCCGCCTCACCTTCGAGGACCGCACCGGCACCGCGCGCTTCAACGGCGACACGGCGGTGGCGCTGCAGGTGGTCAAGCGCAAGGGCTACAACCTGATCGACACCGCCAGCGCGGTGCGCGCGACCGTGGCCGAGGCGCAGCAGGGCTGGCCCGAGGAACTGCGCGCCACGGTGGTGGTCGAGGAAAGCAACGACCAGTCGCGCATCGTCGACTCGATGGTCAGCCAGCTCGAGGGCGCGGTGCTGACCGCCATCGCGCTGGTGATGATCGTGGTGCTGGGCTCGCTCGGCACCCGCGCGGCGCTGCTCGTGGGCTTTGCGATCCCGACCTCCTTCCTGCTGTGCTTCGTGCTGCTGGCGATCCTGGGCATCACCGTGTCGAACATCGTCATGTTCGGCCTGATCCTCGCCGTGGGCATGCTGGTCGACGGGGCGATCGTGGTGGTGGAATACGCCGACAAGCGCATCTCCGACGGCGTCGGACCGATGCACGCCTATGTCGAGGCGGCGAAACGGATGTTCTGGCCGGTGGTCAGCTCCACCGCCACCACGCTCTGCGCCTTTCTGCCGATGCTGTTCTGGCCCGGGGTCGCGGGCGAGTTCATGGGTATGCTGCCGGTGACGTTGATCTTCGTGCTCTCGGCTTCGCTGATCGTGGCGCTGGTCTACCTGCCGGTCATGGGCGGCGTCTCGGGCCGCTTCTCCCGCGCCCTGCACAACGCCTCGCTCGGCCTGCGCAAGACCGTGCAGGGCTGGCCCGCACGCGCGGCGCTGGTGGTGGTCGCGCTTGCGGGGATGCTGCTCGGCGCGCTGCTCGTGCTGAACCCGTCGTTCCTCGGTTTCACGCTGATCGAGGGGCGCGGCGCGCGGGTGCCGGGGATCGTGGTCTTTCTGCTCTTCGCCGTCATGGCCTCGATCACCCTCGATGCGGCGCAGATCGAGCGCAAGCGCACCCGCGTGCGCAAAACCTACCGCCGCAGCATTTTCGGCCGGGTGATCCAGCTGGTCACCGGCAATCCGATCATGCCGCTGGTCACCATCGGCGCGGTGATCTTCTTCGTCATCTCGGTCTTCGGCTACTACGGGCAGAACAACAACGGCACCGAGTTCTTCACCGAGAGCGAGCCCGAGCAGGCCATCGTCTACGTCCGCGCGCGCGGCAATCTCTCGCTGGCCGAGAAGGACGCGCTGGTGAAGCGCGCCGAGGCGATCGTGCTTAAGCACCCGGGCATCGAGACCGCCTTTGCCTTTGCCGGCGACGGCGGGCTTGAATCGAACACCGGCGGCGCGCAGCCGCCCACCGACACCATCGGGCAAATCCAGCTTGAGGTGGTCCCGTGGGAGAACCGCCGCGACCGGCCCGAGCTCGACGGCGACATCGTGCTGGCCGAGCTGAGCGCGGAGCTTGCGACGATCCCCGGCGTCGAGACCGAGATCCTCAACCTCGCCATGGGCCCTGCCTCGGCCAAGCCGGTGCACCTGCGGATCAAGGGCGACAACTGGGACGACCTGCTGGCCGCCACCGAAACCGCACGCGCCGAGTTCGACGCCATGGCGGGCCTGCGGCTGATCGAGGACACCCGCCCGCTGCCCGGCATCGACTGGCAGATCGACGTCGACGTGGAAGAGGCCGGGCGCTACGGAGCGGACGTGGCCACCGTCGGCGCCATGGTGCAGCTGGTGACCCGCGGCGTGACACTCGACACCATGCCGGTAGACAGCTCGGACGAGGAAATCGACATCCGCGTGCGCCTGCCCGCCGAGGACCGCGTGCTCTCGACCCTCGACACCCTGCGCGTGCGCACCACCGACGGGTTGATCCCGCTGTCGCATTTCATCACCCGCACGCCGGTGCCCAAGCTGGCCGAGATCAACCGGGAAGGCCGCAAGCGCTACTTCGACGTGAAGGCGGGCGTGACCGAGGGGCTGGTAAAGTTCACCTCGGGCGCAGAGACGCTCGGCTACGGGCGCGAGGTCGAGGGCGGTGCGCTCACGGTGCGTGGGGCCGGCTACGAGATCACCCGAACCGAAGACGGTCAGAGCGCCGAGGCGATCCGCGAGGCGGCCACCACCGGCGCGCTGGCCACGGTGCCTGTCACCGCCAACGAACGCATCTCTACCCTGTCGAGCCTTCTGGGAACCACCGAGTTCCCGCCGGGCATCAGCTGGGAGTGGACCGGCGATCAGGAGGAGGAGGCGGAAAGCCAGGCCTTCCTGACGCAGGCCTTCGCCGCCGCTCTGGGACTGATGTTCATCATCCTGCTGGCGCAGTTTAACAGCTTCTACAACTCGGTGCTGGTGCTGCTGGCGGTCGTGCTGTCCACGGCGGGCGTCTTCCTCGGGATGATCGTGCTCGACCAGACTTTCTCGATCATCATGTCGGGCACCGGTGTGGTGGCGCTGGCGGGCATCGTGGTGAACAACAACATCGTGCTGATCGACACCTTCCAGGATTACTCGCGCTACATGCCCCGGCTCGAGGCGATCGTGCGCACCGCCGAGGACCGCATCCGCCCGGTGCTGCTGACCACTATCACCACCATCGCGGGGCTCTTCCCGATGATGATCGGCCTCAGCCTCGACTTCTTCAGCGGCGGCTACTCAATCAACGCGCCGACCTCGCTGTGGTGGAAGCCGCTGGCCTCGGCGGTAGTCTTCGGCCTGTCGATCGCCACGGTGCTGACGCTGGTCTTCACCCCCGCAATGCTGGCGCTGCGGGTGTGGCTCTCGACCTACGCGCATTGGCTGGCGCGGCTGCTGGCCATCGCCTCCTTCGGGCGCGGCAGCCGGGCGGCGCGGGACTGGGCCTTGCAGCGCGAGGCCCGCAAGGTGAAGGCGCCGCTGATCCTCTGGGACGATCCCGATGCCGAGGGCACGGGTGCGCCGGGTGCCAAGACCACCATGCGCGCGGCGGAATAGCGCAACCGCCGCGGTTTGGCGCAACGCGGATCCCTGCCTATATCAAGAGGAGCACCGGAGATCGGTGCCCCCAACGGGAGATCCGCAATGAAGCCCCTGCTCGCTGCCCTCGCCCTTGCCGCCACGACCCTGCCCGGCCCCCTGCTCGCGCAGGTGAAGGGCTGCGTGGCGGACAAGAACGGCATCACCCGCTGCGCCGGACCCTCGACATTTTCCACCGACCAGCTCGGGATCACCCGCGAGCGTCGCGACGCCCCGCAGACCACCGACCGCAACGGCATCGTGCGCGACAACACCGATGGTGGCACCTTCATCGCCCCGGGCGACACCACCACGGACCGCGGCGGCGCGGTCAGCCCGACACGCCCGCCGAGCATCACGCGGCGCGCACAGCAGAACTGCACCCCGGATGCGAACGGCGTCGTGCGTTGCGAGTGAGCCGCGCGGTGGCGCCGGTTTGCCCTGATCAATCGCCTGCCGGGGCCGCGTTTTGCTGCGCTTCGCTTGCCGGGGCGGCGGCCTGTCCCGGCTCGGGCTCTTCGCCATTCGTGGCGTAGGCCAGCCACCAGACCAGCAGCAGCGCCACGACGACCAGCGCGGCCCAGATCCCGATCAACGGTCCGCGGTGTTCCTTCTTCTGCGTCTTCGTATTGGTGTCGGGTGCGGACATGTCTGGTCTCCTTGCCGCGGAAGACTGCGCGAGCGTCGCACCGGGAGAGGTTCTCCCCGCGCGCCTCGACGCCCTCCCGCGCGTCACTGGCATTTCACCGGCGCAGCGGTTGCCGCGCGCCTCTCATGGGCATAACGTCCCGCTGACGCGCCGGTTCCAGCAGGCGCCAGCCCACAACTCCAGGCAAGGAGACGCCCATGAAGGACGCAAGCCCCCAGACCATCTACCTCAAGGATTACACCCCATTCGGCTGGACCGCCGAAGAGGTGCATCTGACCTTCGTGCTTGCGCCCTCGGCGACCCGCGTCCGTTCGCGCATCCGCTTCGCGCCGAACCCCGACGCACCGAAGCAGGAGTTCTTCCTGCACGGCGAACAGCTGAAGCCGATCTCCTTCGCCATCGACGGCACCCCTGTCACACCCGAGATCACTGACACCGGCCTCACCTGCGCCGTGCCCGAGGGCGGCTTCACCTGGGAGGCCGAGGTCGAGATCGCGCCGGTGGAGAATTTCGCCCTCGAGGGTCTCTACATGTCGAACGGCATGTACTGCACCCAATGCGAGGCCGAGGGATTCCGCAAGATCACCTTCTACCCCGACCGGCCCGACGTGATGTCGGTCTTCACCGTGCGCATCGAGGGCGCGGAAAAGGTCAAGCTGTCGAACGGTAACCCGCAGGACAGCGGCGAGGGCTGGGCCGAGTGGCATGACCCGTGGCCGAAGCCCGCGTACCTGTTCGCATTGGTCGCCGGCGATCTGGTCAACCATCCCGGCAGCTTCACCACCATGTCGGGCCGCGAGGTCGAGCTGAACCTCTGGGTACGCCCCGGCGACGAGGGCAAATGCGCCTTCGGCATGGAGGCGCTGAAGAAGTCGATGAAATGGGACGAGGAGGTCTACGGCCGCGAGTACGACCTCGACATCTTCAACATCGTCGCGGTCGACGATTTCAACATGGGTGCGATGGAGAACAAGGGGCTGAACATCTTCAACTCCTCCGCCGTGCTCGCCTCTCCCGAGACCGCCACCGATGCCAACTTCGAGCGCATCGAGGCGATCATCGCGCATGAGTATTTCCACAACTGGACGGGCAACCGCATCACCTGCCGCGACTGGTTCCAGCTGTGCCTGAAAGAGGGTCTCACGGTCTTCCGCGACGCGCAGTTCACCTCCGACATGCGCGGCGAGGAGGTGAAGCGCATCTCCGACGTGATCGACCTGCGCGGCCGCCAGTTCCCCGAGGACCAAGGGCCCCTCTCGCATCCGGTGCGCCCCGAGAGCTTCCAGGAGATCAACAACTTCTACACCGCCACCGTCTACGAGAAGGGCGCGGAAGTCATCGGCATGCTGAAGCGGCTGGTGGGCGACGAGGGCTATGCCAAGGCGCTCGACCTCTACTTCGAGCGACACGACGGCGATGCGGCCACGATCGAGGACTGGCTGAAGGTCTTCGAGGAGGCCGCAGGCCGCGACCTCACCCAGTTCAAGCGCTGGTACAGCCAGGCGGGCACACCGCATGTGGCCGTGTCGGAGGCGTTCGCGGATGGCACCTACACGCTGACCCTCAAGCAGCACACGCCGCCCACCCCCGGCCAGCCCGAGAAGCTGCCGCAGGTGATCCCGGTGGCGGTCGGCCTGCTCTCGCCCAATGGCGACGAGGTGGTGCCGACCACTGTGCTGGAGCTGACCGAGGCGGAGCAGAGCTTCACCTTCGACGGCCTCAGCGCCAAACCGGTGCCGTCGATCCTGCGCGGCTTCTCGGCCCCGGTGGTGCTGGAGCGCGAAAGCAGCAAGGAAGAACGCGCCTTCCTGCTCGCCCATGACACCGACAGTTTCAACCGCTGGGAAGCCAACCGCGATCTGGCCCGTGAGTGCCTCGTGTCGATGATCACCGAGGGCGCCGCGCCCGACGTGGCCTGGCTCGACGGGCTGGAGGCGGTGATCCGCGACAGCGCGCTCGATCCGGCCTACCGCGCGCTGATGCTGGGCACGCCGACGCAGTCCGAGCTGGCGCAGGTGCTGCACCAGCGCGGGGTGACGCCGGACCCCGATGCGATCTGGACCGCCACCGAGGTGCTCAAGAAGACCCGCGCCGAGCGCTGGTCGAACCTGCTGCCGCAGCTCGCCGAAGAGGCCAAGGTCACCGAGCCCTACCAGCCCGACGCAGAGCAATCCGGCAAGCGTGCGCTCGGCTCGGCGGTGCTGGCGCTGACCTCTCGCCTCGACGGCGGCGAAGCGGCCAAGACGCAGTTCGCCAGCGCCGACAACATGACGCTGCAGCTCTCGGCGCTGGCCTGCCTCGTGCAGGCGGGCGCGGGTGAGGACGCGCTCGGCAAGTTCCGCGCGCAATGGAACAGCGACCGGCTGGTGATGGACAAGTGGTTCGGCCTGCAGGTGGCGGCCTCCGGCCCGTCGGAGACCGCCGACCGCGCCAAGGCGCTGACCGAGGATCCGGACTTCGACATGAAGAACCCCAACCGCTTCCGCGCGGTGATGGGCGCGCTGGCGATGAACCACGCCGGCTTCCACCGCATCGACGGCGCGGGCTACCAGCTGCTCGCCGACTGGCTGATCAAGCTCGACGAGAAGAACCCGCAGACCACCGCGCGCATGTGCTCGGCCTTCCAGACCTGGAAGCGCTACGACGAGACCCGGCGCGGGCTGATGAAGACGCAGCTTGAGCGCATCGCCTCCAAGCCCGGCCTGTCGCGCGACGTGACCGAAATGGTCACCCGGTTGCTGTCATGAGCCGGCTGCTGCTGGTCACCGGCGGCAGCGCCGGCATCGGGGCGGCCTGCTGCCGCCTCGCCCCGGCGCGCGGCTGGGAGCGGGTCGCGGTGCACTATGGCCGCGACAGGGACAGCGCCGAGGCAGTGGCCGAGGAGGTCCGCGCGCAGGGGGCCGAGGCGCATGTGATCGGCGCGGATGTCTCGGACCCCGCGCAGGTGTCGGAGCTCTTCGCCGAGCTGACGGCACTTGCCCCCGGGCCGCTCGACCTGGTGAACAACGCCGGCATCGTCGCACCCACCGCATCGCTCGCGGACCTGACGCCCGAGCGGGTGCGCCGGGTGTTCGAGGTCAATGTCTTCGGCGCCATCGAGGTCGCCCGGCAGGCGGTGGCCTACATGCGCGCCCATGCGGGGGGCGGCATCGTCAACGTCTCCTCGGTGGCGGCGCGTCTCGGCTCGGCGCGGCAGTACATGGACTACGCCGCCAGCAAGGGCGCCATCGACACCTTCACCCTGGGCCTCGCCGACGAGCTGGCGTCCGAAGGCATCCGGGTGAACGCCGTGCGCCCCGGCCTCATCGAAACCGGCATCCACGCCAAGGGCGGCGAGCCCGACCGGCTTGCCCGCATCGGTCACACCCCGCCACTGGGCCGCGCCGGCACCGCCGAGGAAGTGGCCGAGAGCATCCTGTGGCTGCTGTCGGACCGCGCGGGCTACGTCACCCGCAGCATCCTCGACGTGGGCGGCGGGCGCTGAGGCGCGCGGCTGGACAGCCCGAAACACCCTGAAAACGAGACGGGCGGAACCATCGCTGGTCCCGCCCGTTAAATTTCTGAAACGATCTTCAGCAGATCAGCCGTCGATCTCCAGCAGTTGACCCTGGGTGGAGATGAAGGTGTTGGCATAGCTCGCATCGAGCGGACGCGAGCGCGCCATCGGGCTGGTGCCGGCACCGGCCTCGTTGGACGCCATGATACCGGGCAGCAGGCTCACCGGGCGCTCGACCGGGCGCAGCGAACGGCCCATGCCGGTGCAATAGGCCTGCGAGCGGGTCCAGGCGATCATGTCCTCGCGCTTCTTGCGCGAATGGAACGGGCCCCAATCCGCTGCGACGCCGCGCATGTTGGCGCTGACCACACCGTCGCGGGCGACGGTACGCGCCATGATGCGCAGGCCGCAGGACAGGTTGGCGCGCGGGTCCTTGAGGCCAGCGACCGTGGTCGCCTGGCAGCCGTAGAGCCGCGCGGTGGAGGGCAGGATCTGCATCAGGCCGATCCACTTGCCGCCGCCGCCGACGGCGGTCGGCTTGAAGGTGCTCTCATGCTTGACCAGCGCCGAGACGAGACCAAGCCAGAAGGCCTCACGCTGCTCAAGCGATCCGCTCTCGTAAGCGGGGCACCATGTGTCGATATCCGCCGGCACCACGTCGGGCAGCGCATTGGCATGGCCGCGCAGCGACGAAAGCACGGCCAGCGACCAGGTGCTGCGGCCGCCGGAGGTTCCCCAGCGGGCCTTTGGAATGATCACGCGCCGCGCCAGCGGACGGGGCGACATGGACACTGCCTGAAGCGACTCCGGGGCGTCGGACAACGCGTGAGGCGAGACCCGGGGCATCGTCGGAGCCGCGACCGCGAGCGCAGCCTGCGTGACAGGTGCAGGGCCGGTATTCGCTTGGGCCATCGGCGCGATCATCAGCGCCGCGAGGGCAGGAATGAAACGGTTCAGCATGGCCGAGAACTTGCCCATGACGGACAATTCCGGCAAGCCTGACGCGTCGCTATGCGCGGCGGATCGCCTATCGATAAAAGAAATAACTGATTTTCTGAAGGTATTCGCTAAAGCGGAACTTCCAGAAGTTGAACAATTCGCCGCACCCGCGCCTTTAACTTGCCTGCGCACGCGCCGCGCTCCGCCGTGATCCGGCCCGAATCCTTCCCCAGCGTAATGCGCATGCCGCGTGATGTGACCCGATTGCTTCCTCGCCTTTCCGGGCTGAGCCGCCGCCGTCTTCCGGCGCCCGGCAGAGCCTGTGCAGAGCATCGGCCAGCGGGCTGCCAGCCCGCCGGGATCGAGATCCCTGTTTGCGATACCACCCCTGAACAGGAGGCGCGTGCCACGCTGAAGGACCTCGGTTGCCGCCTGGTCCGGCAGGAGCGATGGACCGCGCTCGACGCGGCCCTGCGCGAGGCCGACAGAGGCCGCCAGCTGACCCCGGCGGGCCACCCCGCTGCGCAGCTTCTCTGCGATGGTGCCGTGCAGGATGTCGCCGCCCGGGCCACCGAGGCAGTATATCAGGGAGACGCCGAGGGCGCGCTCGAGGCCCTAGGCGGTTTCATCGCATCCCTGGGGCCGACCACGCACGCACCCTACATGGCGCTGCTGGCAGCCTCTGCGCATATCACGACAGCCTGGCTCTGGCGCGATGCCCCGACCTGCCCCCTGCCCGAGGCGCAGCGCGGCTCTGCCCTGCGGGATCACATGGACGCGGCGCATCTGCTTCTGCGACCGCATCCACCATCTATGCATGACTCCGCCGCATTGGCCGCGGCGCGCTGCGCGGTGATCGAGGTGCTGCCGGACCCGGCGGCGCGGCTCGCAGCGGACTGTGAGGCGCTGATCGCCGCGGACCCCGCCTGCCCCGAGCACCTGCGCGCCTATGGGCGTGCCCTGCGCCCCGACCGTTTCGGCACCTGGCCCGAGCTGGACAGGACCGCCCGGCGCCTGGCCATGCTGACCCGCGGAACCTGGGGCAGCGGTGCCTACGCCTGGATGTGGTTCGATGCCCTGTCATCGCGGCCCGAGGCGCTAAGCCATGTGGATACGGACCTCTTCGCGGAGGGACTGCACGACATACTCGAGGGTTGCCCGGGCCGCCCGGTGGACGCGATCAAGCACCAGCATCTCGCCAATCTCTTCGCCGGGTGGTGCGCGGCGCTTCCCGAAGCCCCGGCCGGGTCCGGCACCGATCACGCGCAACTCTCGGCATGTCTCGACTGGATCGTGACCGATCACCTGCGCGAGCTTCACCCCGCGCTCTGGGGCCACGGCGCTTCACAGGGATCGTCGCAGGAGGGCACCGACGTCGCACACGCCGTGATCGGCGATCTTTTCGCCGATCAACTGGCCCGCAGGCGCTCTGTGGTCTTCACCGCGCAGGGCATCGCACTGCGCCCCGCCGGCAGCGCCTCCTGCACCCTTGCCCCCTGTGCCGCTCTGGCGTATCCCCGTCGCAACCTGAGAGACGAGGACCCCCCATGCTTGACCTGAGCTTCGAGCCCCCCAAACCCAAGGTCATCGCCGGCGCCAAATACGATTGGGAGCTGGTGATCGGGATGGAAATCCACGCCCAGATTTCCACCGAGGCAAAGCTGTTCTCCGGCGCCTCGACCAAATTCGGCGCAGAGCCCAACTCCAACGTCGCCTTCGTGGACGCGGCGATGCCCGGCATGCTGCCGGTGATCAACGAGTACTGCATCGAGCAGGCCGTGCGCACGGGACTCGGCCTGAAGGCAGAGATCAATCTGAAATCCGCCTTCGACCGCAAGAACTACTTCTATCCCGACCTGCCGCAGGGCTACCAGATTTCCCAGCTCTACCACCCGCTGGTGGGCGAAGGCGAAGTCATCGTCGACATGGAGCCGGGCATCGCCCGCAAGGTGCGCATCGAGCGTATCCACGTCGAGCAGGACGCCGGCAAGTCGATCCACGACATGGACCCCTCGATGTCCTTCGTCGATCTCAACCGCACCGGCGTGGCGCTGATGGAGATCGTCTCCCGCCCCGACATCCGCGGCCCTGAGGAAGCGGCGGCCTATGTGGTCAAGCTGCGCCAGATCCTGCGCTATCTCGGCACCTGCGACGGCAACATGCAGAACGGCAACCTGCGCGCTGACGTCAACGTCTCGGTCTGCCGTCCCGGCCAGTACGAGAAGTACCAGGAAACGCAGGACTTCTCGCACCTCGGCACGCGCTGCGAAATCAAGAACATGAACTCCATGCGCTTCATCCAGCAGGCCATCGACTACGAGGCGCGGCGCCAGATCGCCATCCTCGAGAACGGCGGCTCGGTGGACCAGGAGACGCGTCTCTACGATCCGGACAAGGGCGAGACCCGCTCGATGCGCTCCAAGGAAGAGGCGCACGACTACCGCTACTTCCCCGATCCCGACCTGCTGCCGCTCGAGATCGAACAGGCCTGGGTGGACGATATCGCCGCCTCGCTGCCGGAGCTTCCGGACGAGAAGAAGGCGCGCTTCGTCAAGGACTTCGGCCTGTCGGAATACGATGCCGGCGTGCTGACAGCGGAAGTGGTCAACTCGGCCTATTTCGAGGACGTGCTGAAGGGCTGCGACGACGGCAAGCTGGCCGCCAACTGGGTGATCAACGAGCTCTTCGGCCGCCTCAAGAAGGAAGGCCATGACATCACCGAGAGCCCGGTCTCGCCGGCGCAGCTCGCGGGGATCGTCTCGCTGATCAAGAAGGGCGACATCTCGGGCAAGATCGGCAAGGACGTCTTCGAGATCGTCTACACCGAGGGCGGCGACCCGGCGAAGATTGTCGAGGAGAAGGGCCTCAAGCAGGTCACCGACACCGGCGCCATCGAGGCGGCCGTCGACGAGGTGATCGCGGCCAACCCGGCGCAGGTCGAGAAGGCCAAGCAGAACCCCAAGCTCGCCGGCTGGTTCGTCGGCCAGGTGATGAAGAGCACCGGCGGCAAGGCCAACCCCAAGGCCGTGAACGACATCGTCGCGGCGAAGCTCGGCCTCTGAGGGCCGCGCTCGACGGAAAACGAAAGGCCGCCCAGCCGGGCGGCCTTTTTCGTCTGAGCTGGCCGAACGCCCGCACCCGTCCGGAATCAAGGCGAAGCCGCCGGGCGAGCGCCAGCCCGTCCCGGCGGGCAGTCCCTCGTCCGGCGACCGTCTCGCTTGCGACCTACCCCCGCGCCGCGAGCAGCGCGCGCAGTTGGCTGGGGAAGAGCTGCAGGATCATCGTCTCGCTCATCGCCTCGCCCTCGTGCGAGACATAGACCCGCAGGTCGATCGGCTCGTCGTCCTCTGCCGCGATGGCCGAGAAATCGAGGTCGAACAACGCCCGCCAGTTCTCGGTGCTGACCACCGGGTAGGCGACCTCGCCCGAGATCTCGCCGCGCGAGGCGCTGACCACCGGCAAGGCGCCGGAGCTGCGGTCCAGTTCCTCCATGCCCAGCCCGTCGAAGTCGCAGACGATCTTCACCGTATCCGCCGGGCGCGGCTGTCCGGGAATGCCGCCCTTGCCCATGCGCACCGCGATGAAGCGGGCCGCCTGCGGCGGCACCGGGCAATCCTCCAGCCAGGTGAGTTGGTAGTTCATGCTGTAGGAACTGCCTGCCGCCGCCGGCTCTGCCGGGCTCCAGAAGGCGACTATATTGTCATGGATCTCGTCATCGGTGGGCAGCTCGACCAGCGTCACCGCGCCCTGCCCCCACCCTTCCTGCGGCTTGATCCAGGCCGAGGCCCGGCGCTCGTAGAACACGCCATCATCCTCGTATTCGCTGAAGTTCCGCTCGCGCTGCATCAGGCCGAAGCCCGCCGGATCGGTGACCCCGAAGGCATTGGCCATGACCCGCGGCGGGTTGTTGAGCGGGCGCCAGATGCGTTCGCCGCCGCCGGTGTGGATCTCCAGCCCGTCGCTGTCGTGCACCTCGGGGCGCCAGTCGGCAGCGACGTGACGGTTGTGCTTGCCGAACCAGAACATCGAGGTCAGCGGCGCGATCCCCAGCCGTTCGACGTCGCCGCGCAGGAAGATCTCGGCCGAGACGTCCTGAATCACGCCATTGTCGCGGCGCGAGGCGATGCGGTAGGCGCCGGTGGCGCGCGGGCTCTCGAGCAGCGCGTAGGTGGTCACCGCCCCGCCCTCGCCCTGTTCCAGCCAGAAGCGGGTGAAGCGGGGGAATTCCTCGGGGCCGTCCGGGATCGCCGTGTCCATCGCCAGCCCGCGCACCGAGAGGCCGAACTGCCCCGAATAGCCCGCGGTGCGCCAGTAGGAGGCGCCGAGGAAGGCCATCCAGTCGAGCCGCTCCTCCGGGTCCTGAACCGCGAATCCGGCAAAGCCCTCGGTGCGTTCCAGCCGGTTGGCCGGGCTGCCCTGCGGGATCTCGAAGAGGTCGCGCGAGAACGGAACTTCGCGTGCGGTGCCGTCTTCCAGCGCGTAGACGTGCACCGGCTCGGGGAAATAGCGCCCGGGGAAGAAGAAGCGCACCGGCTGCGCGTTCCCCTGCCCGGCCCAGAGCGCGCGATCCTCGCGGAAGCGGATCGCGCCATGGGCGTCATAGTCGATCTGCTGCAGGATCTCGGCATCGGACACCGCCATCGGGGTGAACTCTTCCTTGGCGAGGTTGGCCGCCAACTCGCGCAGCGTCTCGAAGGAGAAGGGCTTGGGCGGGCCGAGCGGAATGCCCGAGGCGATGGCCCCGCTCTGTGCGCGGGCAAAGTCGGGGATCAGGCTGAAGGCGCCAGTGGCAAGCGCGGAGGCGAGGAAGGTACGGCGGTCAGGCAGGTCGGCGGACATGCGGGTCTCCGGAAAGCTGTCATTCCTGAGCAAATTTGGCACTTTTCCGCGCCGCAGCAATTGGATTTGCCCGGGATGCGCGAGGCTTTGCCGATTTGGCGACGCTACGTCAAGTAGGCGTCACTCGCAGGCCCTGCGGCTCACGCCAGTGCGCGGGCCTCGAGATCGCGCGCGATGTCCTCGGCCAGCCGCGCCACCTTCTCGCGCGAGTCGGTGCGCTGCGCATAGGCCCGCAGCCCGAAAATCTCGGCTTGCAGCCGACTCGCGAGATGCTGCGGATCCGCCGCCGCGTCCAGTTCGCCGCGGTCCTGCGCCTCGCGGAAGACGCGGGCGAACATCGCCTCCATGCCGCGCATCAGCTCTTCGGTCTGGGCGCGCAGCCCGGGGTCGTCGTCGGGGGTTTCCAGCAGCGTCTTGACCAGCATGCAGGCGCGCGAAGGCGCGTGACCGTCGGCGCAGCCCAGCCGGCGCACGTGGTTGGCCAGCCCCGACAGGCGGCTCGGCCCCGCCTCGACCGCCTCGCGGAACTGCGCATGGGAGGTTTCGGCGTAGAGCTTCAACGTCTCGGAGAACAGCGCCTCCTTCGAGCCGAAGGCGGCGTAGATCGAGCCCGGACGCATGTCGAGTGCCTGCTCGAGGTCCTTGAGCGAGGTGGCGTGATAGCCCTTCGACCAGAAGAGATCGAGCGCCTTGCCCAGCACCTCCTGCCTGTCGTGTCGCGCCTGTCTGGCCATCGCCTTCGTCCGATCCTTCCTTTGCCGGTCCATCCCCAGACGCGGCGCGGTTTGCCTTTGCAAGGGCTTAGCCGAGAGCGGCGCTACCGTCCATCGCGCGAAATGCCGCTCTCCTTGAGCAATCACTCAAATATATCTTGAGCAATCGCTCAGGTAAAGCTACCCCTACTCCAGAATTTGAACGATCACTCAAGAATCAGGGAGAGACCCAGATGACCCAATTCACCCTTCACACGCTCGACACCGCCCCCGAGGCAAGCCGCCCGTTCCTCGAGCATTCGCACAAGGCCTTCGGCCGCCTGCCCGGCCTGCATTCGGTGATGGCCGAGTCGCCTGCCCTGCTCGACGGCTACAAGCACCTGCACCGGTTGTTCGCCGAGGAGACCAGCTTCGACAAGGACGAGATCACCGTGGTCTGGCAGACGATCAACGTCGAACACGCCTGCCATTACTGCGTGCCCGCGCACACCGGCATCGCCAAGATGATGCAGGTGGACGACGCGATCACCAACGCGCTGCGCGACGAGACCGCGCTGCCGAGCGCAAAGCTCGAAGCGCTGCGGACCTTCACCCTGCAGGTTGTCCGCCAGCGCGGCGCGCTTGACGACGCGCAGGTCCAGACCTTCCTCGATGCGGGCTACACGCAGCGGCAGATCCTCGAGGTGATCCTTGCCGTGGCGCAAAAGGTCATGTCGAACTACACCAACCACCTTGCGGAGACGCCGGTGGATCAGGTGATGCAGAAGTTTGCCTGGGAGAAGAAAGGCGCCGCGGCGGCCTGAGAAACTCCTGAGAAGATGATGCGCCGCCGAGATGGCCCCCGGCGGCGCACCCCGCCCGACCAGGATGCAACGCGAGCCCGGCTCAGAGGCGCGCCAGTTGCCCGGCCTCGATCGCGCTCAGCCGCGCTGCCGCTGCCTTGGCGCAGCCTGTCCGGCGCAATGCCCCGCGCCAGGCGCGCAGTGCCGAGCGCGGTGACCAGGGTAGCGCCGCCTGCGCCAGCCAGGCGCGCAGCTCGGGCGGCAGCCGGTCGTAGGCGGACATCACATCTCCCTCACGCCGCCGGTTCGGCGCGGCCCCGAGATTGCGCCCGCGCGTGCGTCCTGTGCCCGCCCTCATGCCGCCTGCGCCTCGCGCCACAGCGGGAAGGGATCGGCCAGCCCCTCCCAGAGCGCGGGCAGGTAGCTCTGCTCGGGCACCAGCGCGGCATCCAGCGCCGCGCAGATCGCCGCCCTGTCGTAGCCCGCGCCGATGAACACAAGCTCCTGCCGCCGATCGCCGAACGGCTCCTGCCAGTGCTGCGCGAGGTAGGACCGGAAGGCCTCGTGGCCCGGCATCCGCTCGGGCGGTACGCTGGCCCACCAACGGCCCATTGGACGCACCGAGCTGAGCGCCCCTGCCAGCGAGAACTCGGCCAGCCAGTCGGGACGCGTGGCAATCCAGAAATGCCCCTTGGCGCGGATCACCCCGGGCAGCGGGCCGTTCAGCACCGCGTGGATCCTTTCGGGAACGAAGGGACGGCGCGCGCGGTAGACGAAGGAAGACACGCCATATTCCTCGGTTTCCGGCACGTGGTCGGCGAAACCGTAGAGCTCCTTCGCCCAGAGCGGATGTTCATGGGCGGTCTCGAAATCGAACAGGCCGGTGCCCATGATGCGGCCCGGCTCGACCCGGCCGAAATCGGCCTCGACGATCTGCGCATCGGGGTTGAGCGCCGTGATGATCAGCCGCGCCGCCTGCCGCGCATCCTCGCCCGCGGTCGAGACCTTGTTGAGCACCACCACGTCGGCGAACTCGATCTGGTCGACCAGAAGATCGACCAGCGTGCGATTGTCCGCCTCGCCAAGGCTCTCGCCCCGGTCGGCAAGAAAGTCGTGGCTGGCGTAGTCGCGCAGCAGGTTGGCGGCATCGACCACGGTGACCATCGTGTCGAGCCGCGCGATGTCCGAGAGACTCTCGCCCTGCTCGTCGCGGAAGTCGAAGGTGGCGGCGACGGGCAGCGGTTCGGAAATGCCGGTGCTTTCGATCAGCAGGTAGTCGAAGCGGTTTTCCGCCGCGAGGCGGCGCACCTCGGTCAGCAGGTCGTCGCGCAGGGTGCAGCAGATGCAGCCATTGGTCATCTCGACCAGCGTCTCCTCGGTCTGCGACAGCTCCGCCCCGCCCTCGCGCACGAGATCGGCGTCTATGTTCACCTCGGACATGTCGTTGACGATCACCGCCACCCGGCGGCCTTCGCGGTTGTTGAGCACCTGGTTTAGCAATGTGGTCTTGCCCGCACCGAGAAAGCCCGACAGCACGGTGACGGGAAGGCGCGGATCAGGGGTCTGTGCGGGGGTGGGCATGAGCGGCTCTCCAGATTCGATATGTTATAACGTACCACCTAACTGATCACAGCCGCCGAGCGCAAGCCCGGCCTCGGCTTGCCATTCCCCGGCGCTCTGCCTAAGGGCGATTGAAACCCAACGTAAGGAGCCACCATGTCACGATCCATGCGCCGACCCGGGCCCGACCTGCAGAACGTGACGACCGGGGCCATGGTGGCGATCGTGGGGGTCTTCAGTTCCTTCCCCATCGTGCTGCAGGGGCTGACCGCAGTGGGCGCCAGCCCCGAGCAGGCCGGTGCCGGACTGGCCGCCGCCGCGATCTCCATGGCCATCGCAGGCATCGTCCTGGCCTGGTGGCGGCGCGAGCCGGTGTCCTGCGCCTGGTCGACCCCCGCCGTCGCGCTGCTCGCCGCCTCGCAACCGCTGGCCGACGGTTTCGCCGGGGCGGTGGCGGCCTTCATCGTGGCGGGCGGGCTGATCGCCCTCGCCGGGCTCTGGCCGGCGCTGGCGCGGCTGGTGACCTCGGTGCCGACGGCGCTGGCGCAGGCGATGCTGGCGGGCGTGCTGGCGTCGCTCTGCATGGCGCCCTTCCGCGGGCTGGCCGAGGCGCCCGGGGTGGCGCTGCCGATCCTGCTCAGCTGGTTCGTCGTCGGCCGCATCAAGCGCATCCTCGCCGTGCCCGCCGCGGTGCTGGCGGCGCTGGGAGTGACGCTCTGGGCGCATGACTTCTCGCTGCCGATCAGCGGCGGATGGATGAGCCACCCGGTCTGGGTCACGCCGGTCTTCTCTCCCGAGGCGGTGCTGTCGCTCGGCATCCCGCTGTTCATCGTCACCATGGCGACGCAGAACATTCCCGCCGTCGCGGTGCTGCGCAGTTTCGGCTACGCGCCCCCGCCCGGCCCGCTGCTGGCGGGAGTTGGCGGGATCTCGCTGCTCACCGCGCCCTTCGGCAACCCGGCCACCTGCCTCGCGGCGATCACCGCCAGCATGTGCGCCAACGCCGACAGCCACCCCGATCCATCGCGGCGCTACTGGTCGGCGGTGATGGCCGGGGTGTTCTACAGCCTCTTCGGGTTCTTCGCCGTGGCCGTCACAGCGGTGGCCGCGCTGGCGCCGCCAATGACCCTGCAGGTGCTCGCGGGAGTCGCGCTGCTGCCGGTCTTCGCCGCCTCGGCCAGCGGCGCGCTGCAGGCCGAGGAAAGCCGCGAGGGGGCCGCCGTGACCTTCCTCGTCACGGCCTCGGGCCTCACCCTCTGGGGGCTTGGCGCTGCGGTCTGGGGACTTGCGCTCGGGGGGCTCGTGCTGGCCGTGCGCCGCCGGAATAGCTGATTGCTGCTCTAGGCTTACCCCCAGAGATTGCAATTCGCCTCACCGCCCTTTCCTTCCGCGCAAAGCGGGTTACCTCGACGACACCGGGGCACCGTGAGGCTCCGGTCCCGCCCCCAGCATTGGTCGGGGCTACGGGGTCAAATTATTGATTTCGATCTTTCCACGCCGATTTCATGACGCAGCCGGGAGCCGTGCTTCAGCGCGCTCCCGGATATTCTTTGCGACCGCCCACGACTTTACTTGCCGCCGCCCGCGGCTTACCCCTTTGTTAACCATTTGGACCAAGGCCAGCGCAGAGGGGCACGCCGAGATGAAAAGCCACGAATACAAGGTGATCCCCGCGCCGACCAAGGGTGAGAAAGCCAAGGCGGCGAAGGGCCCCGAGGGGCGTTTCGCGGTCTCCATGTCGCGGCTGCTCAACGAGATGGCGGAACAAGGCTGGGAATACATCCGCGCCGACACGCTGCCGAGCGAGGAGCGCAGCGGCCTGACCTCGAGCACGACGGTTTGGCGCACGCTGCTGGTGTTCCGCCGTCCGGTGCCGCAGGCACCCGAGGTGGCCCCCTTCCGGCATGAGCCGGTGGTGACGCCGGTTCCACCGCCGCTTGCCGCCGCTCCGGCCGAGGACCCGGCGGACACGGCGCAGGACACCCGCCCGGAAGACCCTACCGGCGACAGGATGAGCTGATCCTGCCGAAGCCGCTCCAAAACAGGAAAAGGCGGGCCATCTGGCCCGCCTTTCGCTTTTTCCGGACTGCCCGTCTCAGCCGAGCATCGACAGGACCACGAAGGTTCCGCCGATGGCGACGCCCGAGATCGCCAGCCAGATCAGCAGGTAGCCCATGATGTCCCGGGCCGAGAGCCCGGCCACGCCGAGCAGCGGCAGCGCCCAGAACGGCTGGATCTGGTTGGTCCAGCCATCGCCCCAGGTAAAGGCCATGATGGTCTGTGCCGGATCCGCGCCGAGCGCCGCCGCCGCTTCCATCATGATCGGCCCCTGGATCGCCCATTGGCCACCGCCCGAAGGGATGAAGAAGTTCACCAGGCCCGCCGACAGGAAGGTCAGCAGCGGGAAACTGGTCGGCGTCGCGACCGAGATGATCGCCTCGGAGAACTGGGTCACCAGCCCCGACGCGGTCATCATGCCTGCGATCCCGGCGTAGAGCGGGAACTGCACGATGATGCCCCGCGCCGCGGCAACGGCCTTTTCCGCCGCCTTGAGATAGGTGACCGAGCTCTTGTGAAGCAACAGACCGAGCGCGAGGAAGATCAGGATCACCGTATCGAGGGTGATCGCGAAGCTGCCGTCGAAGACCTTGCCAAGCAGGTAGGCGACCGTCAGCAGACCCAGGAAGAGCGTCGGGATGCGAGAGTTCTCGATACGGTCCGAGGGCGACATGGCGCTGCGGTCGAGCACGGCCTCAGGAGCATCCTCGGCCTCGTCGACCACCAGACGTTCGATCTTGGCCGGTTGTTTCTGGACCATGAAGAACAGCACCAGAAGCACCAGAAGTGCGACGGTCATGGCAATGTTCCAGGGCGCGTAGAGCGTCTCGCTCACCGGCACGAGGCCGATCTTTTCCTCGAGGAAGTGCCCCGGCGTCGCGATCACCAGCGGGATAGAGGAGGACGGGCCGCGGACAAGCTCACCGCCATAGGCCGCCGCGACAATGAGCGGGAAATGCACCGCCACGCGGCGTCCCATCTCGCGCGCGAGGATCGCGCCCGCGACCATGCCGAAGCCCCAGTTGAGGTAGTAGCACACGAAGCTGGTGACGATGGTGATCACCAGCGCCTGCCGGGTGTTGCCGGCCAGGTGGGTCAGCCCGGTCAGCATCTTCTGCACCGGCGGGGTCATTGCCAGCACGTAGCCAGTGAGCAGCACCAGGGTCATCTGCATCCCGAACTTGAACAGTTTCGAGAACCCGTCCCCCCAGTAGCCCGCCATGGCGAGGGGCGTTTCGCCCCCGGCGACCATGCCCAGCACGAAGACGATCGCCGTCAAGATCAGCGCGAGCACGAAGGCGCTCGGCAGATACCTCTGCACGATCCGCACCGAGAAATTGGTAATGGCCTCCATGGAAATCCTCCTGATCCGTTTCCGTTTTTTGCGGGGAGACGCATGAGCGGAAATCTGCACATGTGCAAGATCAGGAGGCGCAGGTGGGTGACGCGACCAATCCAGTGGAAATCACATATTTTCAATGATGTGCTGTTAAAATTCCATTGTATACCAATGCATTCTGAGATCACAGCTGCACCCTCGGCAGGCAAAAAAATCAGTGATTTCGGTCGCTAGAATTTTCACATGACCTTACGTCAATATCGGAAAGTCCGGACTATATCTGTCTCTCGCTCCCGGATGTTTGCGCAAACCCGCAAGCGAGCGGCCGGGGATGATCATCATCATTCCCGGCCGCCACATGTTGTCGATTCGTGTTGGCGTCAGCCCTGAAGGTCCAGCGACAGCGCGTGGATCTTGCCCACGAGCTCGCTGCCGAGCGCCGCATGCACGGCACGGTGGCGCTGGATACGGCTCATGTCGGCAAGCTCGGCCGCGCGCATGCGCACGTGGAAATGGCTCTCGCCACCCTCCTGGTAGCCGGCGTGGCCCACATGCTTTTGACTTTCGTCGAGAACCTCCAGTTCGGAGGCATCGAAGGCCGCCCGCAGCCGGGTTTCGATCTCGTTCGCTCGCGACATTTTTGGCTCCTGCCTCTTCAAACTCGGTCAGGATTGTCTAAACTCCCTCGTCCGAGTCGAAAAGGTGAGACCATGAGCAGACCCGACCCCTTCGGTTTCGACATGTCGATTAAGTCGGCTAAGAAAAAGAATCCGCGTGGCCGGCGCGGCATGACCGGCGAACAGGAGACCTCCACCCGCGTGTGCGAGCACGAGGGCTGCGAGGAGCCGGGCAAGTTCCGGGCGCCCAAGGCGCCGGACGTGCTCGATGAATTCAAGTGGTTCTGCAAGGACCACGTGCGCGAGTACAACAACCAGTGGAATTTCTTCCACGGCAAGACCGAGGCCGAGATGAACGCTCAGGCCACGTCCGACAAGGTGTGGGAGCGCAAGACCAAGGACTACCGTGACCCCGAGCAGCGCGCCTGGGCCCGTCTGGGCATCGAGGACGCGCATCAGGTTCTGGGCGACAATGCCACCCGCAACCCCGGCCGCAAGGCCCCGGGTGGCGGACGCCGCCTGCCGCCGACCGAGAAGCGCGCGCTGGAGATCCTCGAAGTCGAGAGCGCCGAGACCAAGGCCGAGGTGCGCAAGGCGTACAAGAAGCTGATCAAGGTGCTGCACCCGGACATGAACGGCGGCGACCGCTCTCAGGAAGAGCAGCTGCAGGAAGTCGTCTGGGCCTGGGACCAGATCAAGGACAGCCGGAACTTCAAGTGACGAACGGGCCCCTCGGGGCCCGTTTTCGTTGGGGCCGCCGCCTTCGAAAGCGCGCGACCAACTTTCCACAACCTATTGGTGTGAATTTCTCGACATATGACCTAGGGTTGTGGTAGCGTCTTAGTATGGCCAGTATTTTCTCGGCCGCACCAAGGCACGCGAGCTCCCTGTCGTGTCCACTCACGGACCAAGTCGGCCTGCACACCGCTCCCCCTGGGCGTGCAGGCCACTTGGCACCGTCCCCGCAAACCCCGCGCCCGATCTGACCGGCCCACCCGGTCAGGTCGGGGAACGTCGCAAGGCCGCGATCTCTGCCCCCCACCTCAGGCGGCGACGAAGCGCAGCGCGATGCCGTTGATGCAGTGACGCTTGCCGGTGGGCGGTGGCCCATCATCGAAAACATGCCCCATGTGCGAGCCGCAGCGGCGGCAGTGGCATTCGGTGCGCGTCATGAACAGCGAGCGGTCGGGCTTGGTGCCGATGGCCCCCGGCAGCGCCTCGTAGAAGGACGGCCAGCCGGTGCCGCTGTCGAATTTCGCCGCCGAGCTGTAGAGCGGCAGATCGCAGCCCTTGCAATGGAAGGTGCCAGCGCGCTTCTCGCGGTCGAGCGGCGAGCTGAAGGCGCGTTCCGTTCCGGCCTCGCGCATCACCTTGTACTCGGCGGGGGTCAGCCGCGCGCGCCATTCCTCGGGACTGCGGGTGATCTCGAACGAAGCCGCGGCGCGGACCGTGCCGCGCGTGGCAAGCAGCGCGGCGAGAACCGCAAGGAATCCTCTGCGTCTCATGCTTTCCTCCCTTTCTCCTCCTGCCCCAGAGATGCGCTCCCGGCCCGACCTAGGTCAAGCCGGGAGCTCACGCGCCGCCGGGGGATCCGGCACGGAAACGGTCACCATTTACCCTTTCCGGTCCGCGGCGGTGCTGCTCCTCTCGGCCGCTCCGCTTGCGCGGTGGGGCATGCGACCGGGAGGGATCGGGTTACATCGCCGGCAGAAGCACGCGGTCGATGACGTGGATCACGCCGTTCGACTGACGCACGTCGGCGATGGTGACGTTGGCGGTACGCCCCTGCTCGTCGGTCAGGGTGATCTTGCCGCCCTCCATCTTCGCCTGCAGCGTGCAACCGCCGACAGTGGGCACCGGGTGCATGCCGCCGTCATCGGCGATCATCCCGGCGATGGCGTCGGACATGGCATTGGTCGCCACCACGTGGCAGGTCAGGATCTGCGCCAGCTGCTCCTTGTGCTCATCCATCATCAGCTGGCTGAGGCTTTCATCCGAGATCATATCGAAGGCGGCATCGGTCGGCGCGAAGACGGTGAAGGGGCCCGCGGAATTCAGCGTGTCCACCAGCCCCGCCTGCTTGACCGCGGCGACGAGCGTCTCGTGATCGGCCGAATTCACCGCGTTTTCGACGATCGTCTTGTCGGGATACATGGCGGCGCCGCCGACCATAGGGTTTTCCGCGGCAAACGCCGGCAGGGCCAGCGGCAGGCCGATCAGGGCGGCGATGAGTGTCTTGGTCGTCATAACGTGTCCTCCTCGTGAAACGACCCCTTTCTCCCGTCGGGGTCACACGAAGCCACGGAGGAACCGCACAAAGAGTTTCAAACCGGAGGGATAACGACCGCGTGAGCCCGGCGTGTGGCCCCGCGCTCAGCGTTCGGCGAGCTGCCCAAGTGCGATGACCGGGCCGGTGGGCAGGCCCGTGGGCGAGCCGCCGGGCGGCTCCTCGGACAGGGCGATGGTGGCACCGCCGAGCTGCGCTGCCAGTGCCCGGTCGAGCGGGATCGAGGTCAGCCCCTCGGGCTGCACCACGCCAAGCGAGACCGGCGCCTGCTCGGCGTCCGACAGCAGCCAGATCTCCAGCGCGCGATCCGGCGGGTAGTCACCGGCATCGCGCCGAACCATGAAGGTGCCGCTGTCCGGGGCGTAATGCGCCAGCAGTTCCAGCCCCTGCTCGCCGGCGACCAGTTCGGCGTAGAGATCAGGCCCGGTCGCACCGGGTGTCAGCAAGCCCGAGACCATCGCCGCCCAGGCAATCGCCGCCGCGGCCACGGCGCCCAGAAGATAGGGCAGCAACTGCCGCAACGGCCCCGGACGCGCGGGTCCGTGCAGACGCGTCTCGATGCCGGTCCAGACGGCAGCCGGCGGCACGCTCTCGGGGATCGGATCGGTGAGCGCGGCGAAACAGGCGCACCAGCTGGCCACCTCCTGTTCGAGACCGGGATCCGCGGCAAGCTGTGCCTCGAAGTCGCGCCGCTCCGCCTCGGTCAGCAGGCCGAGCACGTATTCTGCCGCGGTGGCCTCAGCCCCCCCTGGCAGATCCGGCTGCGGCTCGGCACTCATCGGCTCAGGCACTCCCTCAGGCTGATCAGGCTGCGGCGCAGCCAGGTTCGCACGGTGTTGAGCTTCACCCCGGTGGCCGTGGCAAGCTCGGCATAGGTGGCGCCCTCGAGATAGGCGCGGCGGACCATCTCGGCGCGGTCGGGCGGCAACTCGTCCATGCACAGCGCCAGCGCCTGCGCGTCGTCGCGTGCCTCGGCCTGCTGCGCCGGACCCGGCGCGGGATCGGCCAGACGGTCATCCAGTTCCAGCGGCTGAACGACCCGGCCCACGTCGCTGCGGCGGCGTCGGTCGACGGCGGAATTGCGCGCCAGGGTGATCAGCCAGGTCATCGGAGAATAGCCGTTGACCCTGTACTTGCCGGCATTGTTCCAGACCTTGACGTAGGTGTCCTGCAACGCCTCCTCGGCCTGCGCCCTGTCCTGCAAGACACGCAGGCAGACGCCGAAAAGTTTCGCCGAGGTCCGCTCGTAGAGCCGGGCGAAGGCGGCGCGGTCCGCCATGGCGACGCGCGCGATGAGGTCCTCGATGTCGGGATGGGGTGAACTCGCCACGTACCGCGCCTGCCTGCTTGCCTTGTCACCTGCAGCCTAGTGCCCGGAAGCGCCGGGGCGCAAACACATTCCGCAGCTGCACCGCCACCGCTCACGGCAACCGTAGCGGGCTTAGCACGGGCATCGTTCAAACCCCGCTCCGGCCCCCTTGCCCTTGCCTGCGATATGGGGCACGACGGTGCGCAAGAATTTCTAACGACCGGACAGGGGCACGACCATGGCGGATGGCACGATCGACATCAATGCGAAACCCACCGAGGAAATCTCGGTCCGCGAGGTGTTCGGCATCGACACGGACATGGTGGTGCACGGCTTCCCCGACCGCACCGATCGCGTTCCGGATCTCGACAGCACCTACAAGTTCGACCCCGACACTACGCTGGCGATCCTCGCGGGCTTCCGCAACAACCGCCGGGTGATGATCCAGGGCTACCACGGCACCGGCAAGTCGACCCACATCGAGCAGGTCGCCTCGCGGCTGAACTGGCCCTGCGTGCGCGTCAACCTCGACAGCCACATCTCCCGGATCGACCTCATCGGCAAGGACGCCATCAAGCTGGTGGACGGCAAGCAGGTCACCCAGTTCCAGGAAGGCATCCTGCCCTGGGCGCTGCGCAATCCCACCGCCATCGTCTTCGACGAGTATGACGCGGGCCGCGCCGACGTGATGTTCGTGATCCAGCGCGTGCTGGAAACCGACGGCAAGCTCACCCTTCTGGACCAGAACCAGGTGATCACGCCGCACAAGTACTTCCGCATCTTCGCCACCGCCAACACCGTTGGCCTCGGCGACACCACGGGCCTCTATCACGGCACGCAGCAGATCAACCAGGGCCAGATGGACCGCTGGAGCCTCGTCGCGACGCTGAACTACCTCAGCATCGACGCCGAGGTGAACATCGTGCTGAGCAAGGCGCCGCATTACAACAACGAGAAGGGCCGCAAGACCATCCGCCAGATGGTCACCGTGGCCGACTTCACCCGCCGTGCCTTCATGAACGGCGAGCTCTCGACCGTTATGTCGCCGCGGACCGTGATCGCCTGGGCCGCCAACGCCGAGATCTTCCGCAACGTCGGCTACGCCTTCCGCCTGTCGTTCCTCAATAAGTGCGACGAACTGGAGCGCCAGACCGTGGCCGAGTTCTACCAGCGCTGCTTCGACGAGGAACTGCCGGAAAGCGCCGCTTCGCTGTCGCTGGTCTGACCGCGCGGGTTTGAGACGCCGAAGGGGGCGCTGCCCCCGTCCGCTGACGCGGACTCCCCCGGGATATTTTTGCCATGCGGAAGCAGGCACGTGAAACTTCAGGGGCGCGGTCCGATACGGGCCGCGCCCCTTGGGTTAGAGGGGTGGTGCAAGGGGTCTTGGGAGGACCGTAAATGGGCAAACCGCTACATATCGGGCTGATCGGCGGCATCGGCGTCGCCGCGACCGTGGTCTATTACCAGCGGTTGACCGCCGCCGTGGCGGCGCTTGGCGCGCCGCTCGAGCTGACCATCGTGCAGGCCGACGTCCAGGAGCTGATCCGCAACAACCTTTCCGACAACCGGGTCGCGCAGGCCGAGGTCTACGCCCGGCTGATCGACCGTTTGGCGGCCGCGGGCTGCGACTGCGCCGCGATCACCTCGCTCGGCGGGCACTTCTGCTTCGAGGAGACCGTCGCGCGCTCAACCCTGCCGCTGGTCTCGGCCGTGGCGCCGCTCGATGACTATTTCGCCGCCGAGGGACTGCGCCGCGTCGGCCTGCTTGGCACCCGCGTGGTGATGCGGACGCGGCTCTACGGCCAGCTGGTGCGCACCGAGGCGGTGGCGCTCGATGCCGAGACCGAGGCGCTCGGCCAGCGTTACCAGGACATGGCGGTGGCGGGCAGGTGCACGGACGAAGACCGCGCCGCCTTCTTCGACGCCGGGCAGCGCATGGTGCGCGACCTGGGCGCCGAAGCCATCGTCTTGGCTGGAACCGACCTCAATCTTGCCTTCGACGGCGCGCAGGATCCTGGCTATAGGGTCATCGACGCGCTTGACGTGCATGTCGATCTGCTGGCACGGCTGGCGACCGGGAGTACCTCGCTTTGAAACCTGTTCTTGCCCTGATGCTCCTCGCCGCCGGCCCCGCCCTCGCCGAGGAGTACACCGCCGCCGATTGCGCCGCGCTCTGGCAGGGCGTCGCGCTTGAAGCCGCCGACAATCCCAGCCTGCCCGGCTCGCCGGAGACCGCCAGCCTGCTTGCCCGGGAGTTCAGCCTCACCGCCGCGGCGGACGGGCTCACCGGCGCGCCGCTGCGCGCGGCGATCCTCGAGGCGCTGCCGGACTACCGCCTGCTCTACCGCGGCGTCATCGCCGGGGACGCGCAGAGCCGCGAGCTTTTCGAACGCCACGCCGAGGCCTGCAGCGGCCTGCTCGACGAGGGCTGAGCGGCGCCTCCCCGCGCCGCCGGGCTGGCGCGGCACGGGTCGGATGACCAAGACTTGCATCGCGGCGCGCATCCCCTCTTGCCAATTCCCCGCCACGGCGCGAAACCTGTGCCATGGCACGCGACACCGACAACCCCGCCGATCCGTTCAAGAAGGCCCTGGCCGAGGCCACCAAGGTCATGGCCGACGACTCCGAACTTACGGTCAACTATTCCGTCGATCCGGCGGGTGTTTCAGGCGACATCATGCGCCTGCCGCAGGTGTCGCGCAGGATGACCCGCGACGAGGTGCTGCTGGCCCGTGGCACCGCCGACGCGCTGGCGCTCTATCGCCGGTACCACGACGGCACCACCCATGCCCGCTACGCGCCGCAGGGCGACATGGCGCTCGAGCTCTACGAGGCGATGGAAACCGCTCGCTGCGAGGCCATGGGCGCGCGCGACATGCCCGGCACCGCCGGCAATATCGACGCCAAGATCGGCCATGAGGCGGCACGCCGCGGCTACGGGCAGATCACCCAGGCCTCCGAAGCGCCGCTGCCGGTGGCCGCGGGCTACATGATCCGCCACCTTGCCACCGGCCGCGACCTGCCCAAGGACGCCGCGCATGTGATGGAACTCTGGCGCGGCTTCATCGAGGACCAGGCCGGCGGCACGCTGGAGGACCTGCAGGCCAAGCTTTCCGATCAAGCGGCCTTTGCCCGCTTCGCGCGGCAGATCATCACCGACCTGGGCTACGGCGATCAGCTCGGCGAGGATCCGGACCAGCTCGACGACGAGGCGCAGGACCAGGCGGAGCCCGGCGCCGAGGAGGAAGAACAGCCCGATTCGACCGGCCAGGACGACCAGGACCAGGACGAGGCAGAGGCCTCGCCGGAACAGTCGCAGGAACAGACCCAGGACCAGAGCCAGGCGCAGGTCTCGGCCGACGAGATGGCCGACCAGGAAATGGGCGAGGAGGCCGAGCTGCCCGAGGGCGACGCGCCCATGGAGCCGCCGCCCCCTGCCCCGGTTTCCGAGGCCGATCCGGGCTACAAGGTCTACGATTCGACCCACGACGAGGAAATCCTCGCCGAGGAGCTGGCCGAGCCGCAGGAGCTCGAGCGCCTGCGCGCCTATCTCGACCAGCAGCTGGAGCCGCTGAAGGGCGCGGTCTCGCGCCTCGCCAACAAGCTGCAGCGCCGACTGCAGGCCCAGCAGAACCGCTCCTGGGAGTTCGACAAGGAAGAGGGCGTTCTGGATGCCGGCCGCCTCGCCCGCGTCGTCGCCAACCCCACGACGCCGCTCTCGTTCAAGGTCGAGAAGGACACCGAGTTCCGCGACACGGTGGTGACCCTGCTGATCGACAACTCCGGCTCGATGCGTGGCCGGCCGATCTCGATCGCGGCGATCTGCGCCGACGTGCTGGCGCGCACCCTCGAGCGCTGCTCGGTGAAGGTCGAGATCCTCGGCTTCACCACGCGTGCCTGGAAGGGTGGCCTCGCACGCGAGAAATGGCTCGCCGAGGGCCGCGAGCAGCAGCCGGGCCGCCTGAACGACCTGCGTCACATCATCTACAAGAGCGCCGACTCGCCCTGGCGGCGGGTTCGCGACAACCTCGGCCTGATGATGAAGGAAGGCCTGCTGAAGGAGAACATCGACGGCGAGGCGCTGGAATGGGCGCACCGCCGCATGGCGCACCGCCCCGAGGCCCGCAAGATCCTCATGGTGATTTCCGACGGCGCGCCGGTGGACGATTCCACCCTCTCGGTGAACCCGGCCAACTACCTCGAGAAACACCTGCGCGACGTGATCGCCATGGTCGAGCGCAAGAAGCAGGTCGAGCTGCTGGCGATCGGCATCGGCCATGACGTCACCCGCTACTACGAGCGCGCGGTGACCATCACCGACGTTGAGCAGCTGGCCGGCGCGATGACCGAACAGCTCGCCGCGCTCTTCGATTCGGACCCGCGTGCGCGCGCGCGCGTCATGGGCATCCGCCGCGCCGGCTGAGAGTGCAGGACCGAGGGGCCAGCCCCTCGGGTGCCCCGGGATATTTGATCCATATGGAAGCAGGCGCGCGTCCGGTCTTCCATATGGGCCAAATATCCCGGGGTGAATTGGCCGCAAGGCCAAGAGGGGCAGCGCCCCTTCTTTTTCCGAAAGACAAGACGACCGCAGGAGACCTCCGCATGTTCCAGACATTCGAGCAGAGCGCTTCCCCCGAGCAGGGCCCGCCGCGGCTGGCCGCGCTGCGCACCGAACTGACCGCCGAGGGGCTCGATGGCTTCCTCGTGCCGCGCGCCGACGCGCATCAGGGTGAATACGTAGCCCCGCGCGACGACCGGCTGGCCTGGCTGACCGGCTTCACCGGCTCGGCGGGCTATTGCGCCGCGCTGACTGAGAAGGCCGGGGTCTTCGTCGACGGGCGCTACCGGGTGCAGGTCAAGGCGCAGGTGGCGACGGAGTTCACCCCGGTCGACTGGCCCGAGGTCGGCCTCGCCGAGTGGATCGCCGAGGCGCTGCCGGAGGGGGGCACCGTCGGGATCGACCCATGGCTCTTCTCGGTCGACCAGATGCGCGGGCTTGAGCGCGGCCTAGGCAAGGCAGTGCTGCGCCGCTGCGACAACCTCGTGGACCGGATCTGGCGTGACCAGCCCGCCCCCCCGACGGGCGCGGTCTTTGCCCAGCCGGTGGAGCTCGCAGGCGAGCCCCACGGCGAGAAGATTGCCCGGCTCGCCGGCGGGCTCGGCCGCGCGCAGGCCTGCGTGATCACCCTGCCCGACAGCCTCGCCTGGCTGCTCAACATCCGCGGCTCGGACGTGCCGCGCAACCCGGTGCCGCATGGCTTTGCCATCCTGCATGCCGCGGGCCGCGTGACGCTGTTCATGGCGGCGCAGAAACTGGTGGAGCTCGGTGACCACCTCGGCCCGCTGGTCGACGTGAAGACCCCCGAGGACTTCGTCCCTGCCCTGGAGGCGCTCGACGGGCCGGTGCAGATCGACCCCGCCTCCTGCCCGGTCGCGGTGCTGGACGCGCTCGACGGCAGGGAGATTGTCGAGGCCGCCGACCCCTGCCTGCTGCCCAAGGCACGCAAGAATGCCGCCGAACTGGCCGGCGCGCGGGCGGCACATCTGCGCGACGGCGCGGCCATGGTTCGCTTCCTGCATTGGGTCGACAGCCAGACACCGGGGGAGTTCACCGAGATCGACGCGGTGGTTGCGCTCGAGGAAGAGCGCCGCGCCACCAATGCGCTGCGCGACATCTCCTTCGAGACCATCTCCGGCGCGGGTCCCAACGGGGCCATCGTGCACTACCGGGTGACCGAGGCGACCAACCGCACCACGGCCGCGAACGAGCTGCTGCTGATCGACAGCGGCGGGCAATATGTCGACGGCACCACCGACATCACCCGCACCATGGTGCTGGGCGAGGCCGGCGCCGAGGAGAAAGACGCCTTCACCCGCGTGCTGAAGGGCATGATCGCGCTGTCGCGGCTGCGCTTCCCGGCGGGGCTGGCGGGCCGCGACATCGACGTGCTGGCGCGCGCCGCGCTCTGGGAGGCGGGGCTCGACTACGGCCACGGCACCGGCCACGGCGTTGGCTCTTACCTGTCGGTGCACGAGGGGCCGCAGCGCATCGCGCGCACCGGCACGGTGCCGCTGGAGCCGGGCATGATCCTTTCGAACGAGCCGGGCTTCTATCGCGAGGGGTCTTATGGTATCCGGATCGAGAACCTCATCGCGGTGGAACCCGCGCCCCCCCTTCCCGGCCAGAACGTAGCCAAGATGCTGCGCTTCGAAACGCTGACTTGGGTGCCGATCGATCGGCGTCTGATCGAGACGGGGCTGCTGACCGTTGCGGAACGTGACTGGCTCGACGCCTATCACGCCGGGGTTTTCGAACGCATCGCTCCGCTTGTCACAGGCGCCGTGCGGGACTGGCTCGAAGCGGCCTGCGCGCCGCTTTGACACAGGACTGTCGCATCGGCGTTGGTATATGATGAACGGATAACGGGAGAGACATGATGTTGAAACAGATTGCCGTCCGCCCGGCCTCGGGCACCTGGGTCATCCGAGCCGGTGGCGCCGTACTTGGGGAAAGCAGCCGCGCCCTCGAACTGACCGAGGGCGACAAGCCCCTGACCATCTACTTCCCGCGCGAAGATGTGGCCATGGCCTTCCTCGAGCCCAGCGGATACCGCAGCACCAGCGCCGCGCTTGGCGACGCCGAGCACTACCACATCGCCTCGAAGAGCCGCAGCTACGACAACGCGGTATTTTCCTATACCGATCCGAAGCCGGAGGCGGCGGAGATCAAGGACTACCTGGCTTTCGACCTGCAGGATGGCGTGGCCGTCGAACAGGTCTGAGCCGCAGGGCCAGAAACATGAAAAGGCCGGTCCCGCGGGGCCGGCCTTTGGCTTTGCGCGGGTCTGCCGCGACCCTACCCCTTGCGCAGATTGTCCCGCAGGCGGCTCACCTGGTCGCGCAGGGCAAGCAGTTCCTCGACGCTCATGCCGCTCTGCTCGGCGATGCAGCCCGCGATATGCGCCGTGCGGCCCTGCATCTGCCGCCCCTCCTCCGTCAGGGCGATGCGCACCTGCCGCTCGTCCTCTGCGTCGCGGCGACGGGTCAGCAGCCCCATCGTCTCAAGCCGCTTCAGCAGCGGCGTCAGCGTGCTCGACTCGAGCTGCAGCTGGCGCGACAGCATGCCCACGGTCGGCGGTGCCTCAGCGGCCCAGAGCGCGCTCATCACGAGGTACTGCGGATAGGTCAGCCCGAGCTTTTCCAGATGCGGACGGTACGCCTGGCTCATGGCGTGCACCGCCGAGTAGAGCGAGAAACACACCATGTCCTGCGGCGAAAGCGCATGCGCTGCGGTGGTCTCGGGTTCTGAAGGCGTAGTGGTCCGGGTCATGCGTCCAATATAAATCGCGCACGATACTTTCTCAAGCGATTGACTTTCCCCAGCACACGAATATGTATCGTGCACGATTTAATCGAACGCAAAGGATTCTCCCATGTCCCTCGATGTGAAATACCGGACCGAAGCCCAGGCCTCCGGCGGCGGCCGCGACGGCATCACCAAGCTCGCCTCGGGCATGCTGACCGTGACGATGAACAGCCCCAAGGAACTGGGTGGCTCGGGCAAGGGGCACAACCCCGAGGAGCTTTTCGCCATGGGCTACGCAGCCTGCTTCCTCAGCGCGATGCGCTTCGTGGCGCAGGCCGAGAAGCTGGGCACCGTGCCTGCGGAGGCGACCGTCGATGCGGAAGTGGCCATCGGTGGGCTGCCCGAAGGCGGTTTCGGACTGGCGGTGAAGCTGGTCGCGAAGATGCCGGGGCTGGAGCGTGACACGGCCGAGGCGATCCTCGCCCGCGCCCATGAGGTCTGCCCCTATTCCAACGCCACCCGCGGCAATATCGACGTCACCCTCGAACTGGCCTGAAGCGCCTTGCTGCAAGGACGGCAAAGCCCCGCGAACACGCGGGGCTTTTGCATTTCGAAATAACGGAACATGTGACCCGGACCCTATCAGTCCGGCAACAAGCCCGGCGCGTCGCGCAGCCGGCCCATGACATGCGACGAGATAAGCGCCCCGTCCCGCATGGCATCCCCACGCCGGGTGCCCTCGATCTCGAAGCCGTGCCGCTGGTAGAGATGGATCGCCGCGCGGTTGTCGGTGTTCACGTCGAGCTCCAGCCGCCGGAGGCCGAGCCAGTTGTCGGCAATGTCGATAAGGGCCTTGAGGACCGCCGCGCCATAGCCGCGCCCCGCGTGATCGTCGTGCACGATGAGGAAGATCTCGCCCACGTGAGAGCGCCGCCGCTGGCCCGGCATGAGCCCGCCTTCGGCGATGACCTTCTGCTCCCCGTTCGCCTCCTCGATCACTCCGACGAGAAAGTGGTTCGCGCCGCGGGCCGCGAGCCGCTGCTCGACCCTGCTCTGCGTGTCGTAGGGCATACGCAGGGTGCCGTGCCGGACCCCCGGCAGGTTGCCCATCTCGGCCAGCGCGGCGGAATCGCCGGGTTCGGCGGCACGGATCGTCAGGGGTGGAAACTCGGTCATTCGGATGCTCTCTTCCAGGACCCGGTCCGGCGGTGCGGACGCGGGGCGCCCGCTCAGCTGTGCTCTTCCTCCGCCGTCGCCGCCAGCGCGCGGTTGTAGGCCTTCAGCGCGTCCACATGGAACAGCGCGCCCTGCAGCACGGGCTCTTCGTCGGGGCCGCTGCGGGTCACCACCGGCAGGTAGGCCACGCCCGACTTGTCGAAGAGCGGCAGCGCCGCCTCCAGCGTCGCCTGCGCGTTCAGGAAGAGCCCCTGCTCGATCATCCGCAGGCAGGCCTCTTGATCCGCCGCGCCCTCGTCGGTGGGCTTGCGCATCACCCCCTGCACCCGGAACATCGCCAGAAGGTAGGCCTGTGGCCCGGCGGCGAGGTGCACGTTGCGCCGCTCCAGCTGCGACAGGAAGAAGCTGCGGTCGATGAGCCGCGAGGCCACCGCCGTGGACATCGACACGGAGACCATCACCGCAAGCCCGGTCTGCCAGTCCCCGGTCAGCTCGAACACGATGAGCGTGGTCGAGATCGGCGCGCCCAGCACAGCCGCCGCCACCGCCCCCATGCCCGCGAGCGCATAGAGCGTGAAGACCGAGCTTTGCTCGGGGAAGAGACCGGTGGCGATATGGCCGAAGGTGAGCCCGGTCAGCGCGCCGACCATCAGCGAGGGAGAGAACACCCCGCCGCCCATGCGCCCGGCCATGGTGATCGACACTGCCGCCACCTTTACCGCCGCGAAGAGGAAGGCCTGGCTCAGCGTCAGCTGCCCCGAGAGCGCCCGCGAGGTGGTCTCATAGCCCACTCCGATGATGTGCGGGAAGGCGATGGCGATGGCCCCCAGCAGCAGCCCCGCCACCGCCGGGCGCAGCCAGTGCGGCAGGTTCAGGCGCTTCTGGATCGCCGTGCCCACCCCGTCGGACCAGAACAACGCCTTGATCATCAGCACCGCCACCAGCCCGCAGACCAGCCCCATGAGGAAGAAGGCCGGCAGCTCGAGGTAGAACTGGACCGTGGTGGTGCCGGGCAGCACGAACTCGGTCACGTCGCCGAAATAGATGCGGTTGATCACCGTGCCCGCGGCGCTGGCCACCACGATCGGCGCAAAGGCATGCAGGGCGAAGTGGCGCAGGATCACCTCGAGCCCGAAGAGTGCACCGGCGATGGGCGCATTGAAGCTGGCCGAAACGGCAGCGGCCACGGCGCAGCCCAGCAGGTCGCGCCCGGTGATGCCGTCGACGCGCAAGAGATTGGACACCGATGAGGCGATCATCGCGGCGATATGCACCACCGGCCCCTCGCGCCCCGTCGAGCCCCCGGTCGAGAGCGTGATCCACGAGCAGAGCGCCGAGGCGATGCCCGCCTTCTTCTCGACCCGCCCGTCGTTCAGCGCCGCCCCCTCGATCACGTCCGAGACGCTGCGCACCCGCCCGTCCGGGGTGAACCTCTGCAGGATAAGCCCAACCATCGCCCCGCCGGCCACCGGGATCAGCAGCACGTAGATCCAGGGCAACGTCTCGGCGAAGCTGGCCAGCAGGTTCACGTCCTCGGTACCGTAGACGAAAGCCTGCAGCCGCTGGATGGCTATGCGGAAGAGCAGCGCGGCAAACCCGGCAGCCGCCCCGACCAGCAAGGCGATCACCCAGAAGGTGACCTGTCCCGGCCCCTTGTGGCGCAGCGTGTCCCATCCACGGCTGCAAAGCGCGCGCGTCTCGCGCCACTGATCGGCAATCTGCTGCGGCATTCCTCGGTCCCATGGCTTTCGCAGGGCGCAGAGCGGGGATAAGGTCGCCCCGATTTTCCACGGAGGTTTCTCTATGTCCGTCGCCGCAGCCCTGGAGGCTCTTGATGCCTTCCTAGGCGAACGATTCACCCGCTCCAAGTCCGAACTGGAGCAGCATGGCCGTTCCGAGTCCTATTTCCCACTCACCCTGCCCGATGGCGTCGCCTACCCGGAGACCGCCGAGGAGGTGCAGCGCATCGTGCAGATCTGCGCCGAGCACGCCTGCCCGGTCATCGGCTGGGGCGCGGGCAGCTCGCTCGAGGGCCACGGCCAGGCGGTGAAGGGCGGCGTCACCGTCGATTTCACCCGCATGAACAAGGTGCTGGAAATTCGCCCCGCCGACATGGATGTGACCATTCAGCCCGGCGTCACCCGCGAGGCGCTGAACGAGGAACTGCGGGCCACCGGCCTGTTCTTCCCGGTCGATCCCGGCGCCAACGCAACCCTCGGCGGCATGGCGATGACCCGCGCCTCGGGCACCACGACGGTGCGCTACGGCTCGATGCGGGACAACGTGCTGGGGCTGAAGGCGGTGCTCGCCGACGGGCGCACCATCGAGACCGGCACCCGCGCCCGCAAGTCTGCGGCGGGCTACGATCTCACCGCGCTCTTCGTTGGCTCCGAGGGCACGCTCGGCCTCGTCACCGAGCTGACGCTGCGCCTGCACGGCATCCCCGAGGCGGTCTCGGCGGGCATCTGCGCCTTCCCCGATATGGGTAGCGCGGTCACGGCGGTGATGGAGACCATCCAGATGGGCATCCCCATGGCCCGCATCGAGTTCGTCGACGCCGCCACCGCGCGCGCCTTCTCGGCCTATTCGGGCATGGCGATGACCGACAGCCCGCACCTGCTGGTAGAGTTCAACGGCTCGCCCGAAAGCGTGACACAGGACGCCGAGCGCTTTGCCGAGATCGTCGCCGACAATGGCGGCAGCCCGTTCGAATGGTCGACCCGGGAGGAGGAGCGCCGGGCGCTCTGGGCACTGCGCCACAACGGCTATTACGCCATCCTCGCCTCGCGCAAGGGCGCACGGGCGGTGGTGACCGATATCTGCGTGCCGATCTCGCGCCTCGCCGAGGCGGTCGAGGAAACCCAGGCCGACATCGCGGCGAGCGGCATCCCCGGCCCGATCCTCGGCCATGTCGGCGACGGCAACTTCCACGCCATCCTGCTGCTTGATCCCGACAAGCCCGAGGACCTCGTCGAGGCCAAGCGCCTGTCGCACCGCATGGCAGAGCGCGCCCTGCGGATGGGCGGCACCTGCACCGGCGAGCACGGCGTCGGCCATGGCAAGCTGGCCTACATGGAAGAGGAACACGGCATGGGCTGGCAGGTCATGGGCGAGATCAAGCGCGCGCTCGACCCGCAGAACATCATGAACCCCGGCAAGTTGGTGCCGCAGGGCTGATTGACGGGGCCGGGGTCTTTGTCACCCCGGCCTACGTCCCGGCGGCGACGTCGCGAGTTTGCGTATTTATGGAACAATGAAACGCAGGCGATGTCCTACCCTTTCATTGTTCCGCAAATACGCCCGCCGGAGGCGCCCTCAGTCGCGCCAGAAGCGCACGGTAAAGAGCACGAAGACCGCCATGATCTCCAGCCGGCCGACCAGCATGGCAAAGGAGAGCAGCCATTTGGCGGTGTCGTTGAGCGTCGCGAAGTTGCCCGCAGGGCCAATGATGTCGCCCAGCCCCGGACCGACATTGGCCAGCGCGGTGGCCGCGCCCGAGAGCGAGGTGACGAAGTCGAGCCCGGTGAAACCGAGCGCCACCGAGAGCACCCCGAGCGAGACCACGAAGAAGACGAAATAGGCCATCACCGAGCTCAGCACGTCGTCGGCCACCGGGCGGCCGTCGAAGCGCGGGGTGAAGACGCCATGCGGGGCGCGGATGCGCTTGAGCTGCACGCGGATCGAGGCGAAGAGCAGCTGGTAGCGGAAGATCTTCACCGAGCAGGCGGTCGAGCCGGCGCAGCCGCCGATCAGCCCGATGAAGAAGAACAGCGTGATCAGGAACGGCCCCCAGCCCATGTAGTCCACAGAGGCGTAGCCGGTGCCCGAGATGATCGAGCTGATGTTGAACAGCGACTCGCGGATCGCCTGCTCGGGGTGGTGCGGGAACTGGAAAACCAGCGTCACGCTCATCACCGCCACCAGCGCGAGGATGGTGGCGAAGAAGGCGCGCACCTGGCTGTCCTGCCACAGCGCCGTGTGGTGCCCGCCCAGCATCTGCACGTAGCGCACGAAGGGCAGCGCGGCGGCGATCATGAAGAAGGCGGCGACATATTCCGCCGGCCCCTGGAAGGTCCCGAAGGAGGCGTCGTAATTGGCGAAACCGCCGGTCGAGAGCGTGGTCAACGCATGCACCGTGGCATCGAAGGCATCCATGCCGCAGACCATGTAGGCGGCGGCGCAGGCCAGCGTCATGCCGACGTAGATGGTCGAGATCGACGAGGCGATCTCGGTGGCGCGGGGCAGGATCTTGCCCATGGTCTCGAAGGCCTCGGAGCGGAAGATCTGCATCCCCCCCACGCGCAGCTCGGGCAGGAACACCATGGCGACGACGATGATCCCGATGCCGCCCAGCCATTGCAGGATGCCGCGCCAGAGCAGGATGCCCTTGGGCAGGTCATCGAGACCGGTGAGGACGGTGGAGCCGGTGGTAGTGATGCCCGACATGGCCTCGAAGAAGGCGTCCACCACCCGCGCCTCGGTCGCCCCGAGCATGAAAGGAATGCCGCCGAAGAAGGGCAGCACCACCCAGGCCCCGACGGTCAGCAGGAAGGTCTGCTGCAGCGTCAGCCCGTGCCGCCCGGCGTTGGCGCAGGCGAGGCTCACCAGACCCCCGCAGAGCATGGTGATCAGCGCGCTTTCGAGGAAGACGGGCCAATGTCCGCGCGCTTCGGCAATGTCCACGAGGAACGGGACCAGCATGCAGCCGCCGAGCGTGGTGACGAGAAGGCCAAGAACGTAGGCGACGGGGCGGACATCGAACATGGCAGAGCCTTCGCCCGCCGGCCCGCGCCTGTCAAGCGCGCCCCTCAGTCACCAAATAGGTCGCGGAACACATGTGGCAGGATCTGGTCGCGCGTCAGACCCAGTTCGGCCAGGCTCTCATCGCTCTGGCTTTCCAGCACGAGGATCTGGTGCATCCGCGCGCGGCGCAGCCCGTAGGCGTTGACGCCCTGCCCGATGCCCACGAAATAGGCGTCGATCCTGGCGCGGAGCGATCCCCGTCCCATTCCGATCGTCACATTCTCTGAGATGCTGCTCGTGGCCATACGAAGACCTCCGGTGGGTTGCCTGCCCTCCCGGTCCGAGCATGCCCCCTCCCCGCATGGAAATCATGAACGTGCGCCGGAAAATTTCCGCAGTGCAGCAAAATGCCGCCGGAGTGACCGGCGGCATCGGGGAAGTGCCAAATCTTGCGGCAGCCTCGGGCAGCGCCCGGGCGCGGAGGCCCCGGCGTCAGCCCTGGTGGATCAGACTCGGGAAGAGCGTCGGATCGAGGCTGGTCTGCGCGAAGGTCGCGCCCTGGGTCAGCAGCGCCACGGCGTCATGCGAGTGCAGGCTTTCCTGGTGGCTGCAAAGCACGCGGAAGTCGCCGATCCGCTCTTCACCGGCCATCGCCTCGGCAAAGAGGCGCGCGGCATCCTCGACGAAGATCGGGTTGGCGGCGTTGAGCTCGGCAAAGGCCTGCTCGTCCTCGCGCTTGACCATGACCTGCGTCTCGGTCGGCACCGCGGTGCGGCACAGGCCCACGAGGTCCTCGAACCACAGGCAGTCGTTACTGTCGTCGTTCAGCACCACCGAGACCCGCGCCACCGAACGCTGCGAGTGCGGCGTGGCGAGCTGGCCGCGGAACTGGCGGGCGTGCTCGGAAAGCTCCAGCGAGCAGGGGCAGGTCGAGCTGTAGACGTAATCGAGGTGGGCAATGCGCTGGCGCACGCCATCCTGCTCCACCAGTTCGAGCGCGATGTCGTAATACTGGTAGCCCGACAGGCCCGAGCGCAGGCTCTCGACCTTCATCGGGAAGCGGAAACGCATCTGGATGCGCGCATCGAAGCTTTCGAGGTCGGACTTGTAGTCATCCAGCGCCGCCTCGATCACCCCGAAGCTGAAGCTCTTCTCGGCATGGGTGTAGAAGCTGCGCATGATGCGCGACATATTGATGCCCTTCTTGTCGGCCTCGAGGCTGACCGTGCCGGTCACCGAGGTTTCGACGGAAAGGGACTGGCCGTCCTTCAGCTTGTAGCTGATCGGAAGGCGGAAGTTCGAGATACCGACGTGCTGGATGCGCACATTTTCGCCACGGATCAGCGAGGCCGGACCATTCTGCAGGTCGGGCAACGAGGTCTTGTAGGCGTCATCGACGGCGAAACCCTCGGGGTACTGGCGCGAGAAGATCGGGTAGTCCTGCGCTGCTCCCAGAAGTTTCAGTAGTGCGGGGTCGAGATCGGTAATTTCACTGTCGTCGGCTGCCTCGGTCCATTGACGGAGAACGGCAAGTGCTGCCTCTGCGTCATCACGGCTTGGGTTACGGTCAACTACCGGCGAATACACATTCATGTCCTGCCCTCCGAGGCGGGGGTTCGTTCCAACGTACTTAGGATGTTTTACCGAAAAAACCACCATTTACGACCCTTATACGGGCGCCACTACTCTTATGGATCATCTATTGCGGGCAAAAATGTGGCTAGGGCAAACGTTATTTCCCCTAGCCGCCTGATTATTACGCAACGTCAAGGGCTTGTTGAATATCTGCAACAAGGTCCCCGGTGTCCTCGATGCCGACCGACAGACGGATCAAACCGTCCCCAATTCCAAGCCCTTGGCGCTGCTCCGGAGAGAGGCGCTGGTGGGTCGTCGTGGCAGGATGCGTGGCGATCGACTTGGCATCGCCGAGGTTGTTGGAGATCAGGATCACCTTCAGCGCGTTGCAGAACCGGAAAGCTGCCTCTTTTCCGCCTTCAATCTCGAAGGCGACCATCGTGCCCCCTGCCCCAAGCTGGCGCTCCGCCAGCTCGTGCTGCGGGTGGCTCTCCAGCCCCGGGTAGCTGACGCGGGTCACCTTGGGATGGCCGATCACTGCCTTGGCGATGGCCTCGGCCGAGGCGGTCTGGGCGCGCACGCGCAGGTCGATGGTCTCCAGACCCTTGAGCATGACCCAGGCGGTGAAGGGGCTCATCGAGCCGCCGGTGTGCTTCATGTAGGGCTCGATGACGCCGCGGATGATCTCGCGCGAGCCGAGGATCACCCCGCCCAGCGTGCGGCCCTGGCCGTCGATGTGCTTGGTGGCCGAATAAACCACCACGTCGGCACCCTGCTCGATGGCGCGGCTGTAGACAGGGGTCGAGAAGACGTTGTCGACCACGACCTTGGCACCAACTGCATGGGCGAGCTTCGAGACAGCTTCGACGTCCACCAGCTCCAGCGTCGGGTTCGACATGCTCTCGAAAAAGACCAGCTCCGCGCCCGGCTTCAGCGCCTCTTCCCATTGCGCCAGATCGGCGCCATCGACGAAGACCACCTCCACGCCGAAGCGGGTCAGGATGGTTTCCAGCACGTAGAGGCAGGAGCCGAAGAGCGCGCGGGCTGCGACGACCCGGTCGCCGGCCTTCAGCATGGCGGTCAGCGCGCCCGAGACGGCGGCCATGCCGGAGGCGGTGGCAAAGGCATCTTCGGCACCTTCCAGCAGCGCGATGCGTTCCTCGAACATGGCAACGGTGGGATTGCCGTAGCGGGCGTAGATGTACTCATCCGCCTCGGTCTTGATGAAGCGCGCCTCGGCCTGCTCGGCGCTGTCGTAGGCAAAGCCCTGGGTGAGGAAGATCGCCTCGCTCAGCTCCCCCCACTGGCTGCGCTTCGTTCCGCCGTGCACCAGTTCGGTCCGCGATGCCTTCTTGAAATCTGCCATGGTCTTCCACCTTTCTGTGTCCCGGCCATCCCGTTGCGCCGGAAATGAAAAAGCCCCGTCCGCGGTCAAGCGAAAGGGGCTCTCTCGTCCGACCTTTTAGCGGAATGTTTTACGTGGCCCGCAATCCGTCAACAAATCGCCACGGCGCGTGAAATACGCTTCTGCGGCGCATCGGTCAAGCGTGAGCACGGCCCCAGCGGAAACTGCGGATCAGGAGGCCCGCCCGAATGTCACGCGTTGTCGCGCGCGAACCGGGGGTGCTTGTCATTCCGCGCATTCCCGCCTCATCATGCGCGGGCAGGGTCGGACAGGAACAGGCACGGGACGGACATGGAAAGCGCTCTCTTTCAGGCCTCGATCTACCTCGCCGCGGCAGTGGTCGCGGTGCCCATCGCGACGCGGCTGGGGCTGGGATCGGTGCTGGGCTACCTGCTCGCCGGGATCATCATCGGGCCGGGGCTGCATCTCGTGTCGCACACCGATGACCTGCGCCATTTCGCCGAGTTCGGCGTGGTGATGATGCTCTTCATCATCGGGCTGGAGCTGGAGCCGCGCGCGCTCTGGGACATGCGGCACCGGCTGATCGGTCTCGGGGGGCTGCAGATCCTGCTGACCATGGCGGCGGTGACCGCGGTGGTCATGGGGATGGGCAGTGTCTGGACCACCGCGCTGGCCGCCGGGATGGTCTTTGCCCTCTCCTCCACCGCCATCGTGCTGCAGACCCTGTCGGAAAAGGGGCTGATGCAGACCGCCGGCGGGCGCTCGGCCTTCTCGGTACTGCTGACGCAGGACATCGCGGTGATCCCCATGCTGATCATGATGCCCCTGCTCGGCGCACCCATCGCCGCCTCGCTCGGCACCGACGGCGCCATCCAGCTGCCCGAGGGCGACCATGGCGGCGGTCACGGCATGTCGCTGGTGGCCGGCCTTCCGGGCTGGGCGGTGGCGCTCGTGACGCTGGGCGCCGTCGCGCTGATCATCGTCGCGGGCATTTACGGCGCGCGGCCGCTGTTCCGGCACATCAATGCCTCGCACCTGCCGGAGATGTTCACCGCCGTGGCGCTGCTCATCGTCGTCGGCATCGCCTTCCTGATGGGACTCGTCGGCCTGTCGCCCGCGCTCGGCACATTCCTCGCGGGGGTGGTGCTGGCGAACTCGGAATTCCGTCACCAGCTCGAGAGCGACATCGAGCCCTTCAAGGGGCTGTTGCTGGGGCTTTTCTTCATCACCGTGGGCGCCGGGCTCAACTTCGCGGACTTCCTGCGCGAGCCCTTCCTGCTGCTCGGCGTCACGCTGGGGCTGATCTTGCTGAAGGGCGCGATCCTCTACGTGCTGGGCGGGCTCTTCCACCTGCGCGGCCGCGACCGGATGCTCTTCACCCTGTCGCTGGCCCAGGCGGGCGAGTTTGGCTTCGTGCTGATTTCCTTCGCCCTCCAGCAGAACGTCATGACACAGGTGTTCGGCCAGCGCCTGCTCATGGTGGTGGCCCTGTCGATGCTGATCACCCCGGCGCTGTTCATCCTCTACGACAAGCTCTCGGGGAAGTTCGAGGAGAAGACCGAGAAGCGCCCCGACGACAAAATCGACCGCGAGGGGCCGATCATCCTCGTCGGGATCGGGCGCTTCGGGCAGATCGTCAACCGACTGGTGCAGAGCGCCGGCTTCAAGACCGTGGTGATCGACCACGACATGCAGACCATCGAGCTGATGCGGAAGTTCGGGGTGAAGGGCTTCTTCGGCGACCCCACCCGCCCCGAGCTGCTGCACGCCGCGGGCATCTCCCGGGCCAAGGTGCTGGTCGCCGCGCTCGACGACCCCAAGGCCACGACGAAGCTGGTGCGCTTTGCCAAGCGCATCCGCCCGGATATTTTCATCGTCGCCCGCGCCCGCGATCGCACCCATGTCTACGAGCTCTACCAGGCCGGTGCGGACAAGATCGTGCGCGAGATGTTCGACAGTTCGCTGCGCGCGGGCCGCTACGTGCTCGAGCAGGCCGGGCTGAGCGACTACGAGGCCGCCATCGCTGAGGAAACCTTCTACCACCACGACCGCGAGACCATGCGCGAACTGGCCACGCTGTGGGACCCGAGCACGCATCCGTCGCAGAACCCGGCCTACGTCAGGCGCGCCCGCGAGCTGGAAAAGGACCTCGAGACGGCACTGTTCGAAGCGCTGGAAGCGCAGCGAGAAGACGTGGCCTAAAGTATTCCACGGCATACAAACTTTGGGAAAATCCCTGTATTCCCATGCGGATAGCCTAAAATTGAGGCAAATCGCCGCGTGTGACATATCACCTCGCGCGATTGTCATTACCTTGAGGCATTTCGCGGATGCTGCACCTGCAGCATTGGGCTAAGCGGAGCGCGCCTGAGGTGGACCAAGACCCGCGCACGCGGCGCCGGCCACGTCCCGCCCTCCGGTCCCAAGATGCGAATAGCCTCGACCATGCCCCAGACCTCCCAGCAGACTCCCAAGCCGCCCCAGATCGTCATCGTCGGTGCCGGCACCGCCGGGCTGAACCTCGCCACCCGCCTCAGCCGCCGCCTCGGCCATGCCGGCAAGGCCGAGATCACCCTGGTGGACGAAAACCTCTCGCACATGTGGAAGCCCTCGCTGCACGAGTTCGCGGCCGGCACCAAGGGGTTCGACGAGGAAATCAGCCTGCTCGAGCACTCGCACCGCAACGAGTACAACTTCCGCCTCGGCCGCTTCGTCGGCATCGACCGCGAAAAGCGCCTTGTGCAGCTGCAGGCGGTGAACGACCCCGCCAACCGCCCGCTCGCGCCCAAGCGCGCCCTGCCCTACGACATCCTCGTGCTGGCCATCGGCAGCCGCTCCAACGACTTCGGCACGCCGGGTGTCGCCGAGCACTGCATGATGCTCGACACGCCGAGCCAGGCCAAGCGGCTGCAGGCCGAACTGCTGAACCTCTTCCTGCGCTTCCAGACCGGCGCGCTGTGCACGCGCAACGACAAGCTGGAGCTGACCATCATCGGCGCCGGTGCCACCGGCGTCGAGCTGGCCGCCGAACTGCGCGAGGCCGCCGGGCAGTTCGCCCGCAACGGGATCCACAAGGTGCGCCGCCCCGATGCGGTGACCATCCGCGTACTCGAGGCCGCGCCGCGCGTGCTGGGCGCCCTTCCCGAGAACATCTCGGCCAAGGTCGAACGGCACCTGCGCGAGCTGCACATCGACGTGCAGACCGGCGCCAAGGTGGCCCGGATCGAGCCCGGCGCAGTGCATCTCGCCGACGGCACGGTGCTCAGTTCGAACCTGACGGTCTGGGCGGCCGGCGTGCGCGCGCCCGAGGTGGTCGGCCAGCTCGAGGGCTTCGAGACCGGCAGCCTCGGACGGCTCAAGGTACGCCCCACCCTGCAGACCCTCGCGGATGACCGGATCTACGCCCTCGGAGACTGTGCCGATTGCCCCTGGCCCGCCAAGGAGAGCTCGCTGCCGCCGCGTGCCCAGGTCGCAACGCAGCAGGCCGAGTTCATGGAGCGACAGATCGTGGCGCAGGTCGCCGGCAAGCCGCTGAAAGAGTTCTCCTACGCGGACCATGGCTCGCTGGTGGCGATCAGCAACGAGGGCGCCGTCGGCTCGCTGATGGGCAAGGCCATCGGCACGATCACCATCGAGGGCTGGCTGGCTCGCCGCGCCTATCGCTCGTTGCACTTCCTGCACCGCAAGTCGGTGCTGGGCACTTGGCGCGCCACGCTGGGCGCGCTGCTCGGCGGCGCCTCCAGTCGTATCCGGCCCAAGCTGAAATTGCACTGAACGAGGCGGGCAGCGCGACATCGTTATCCCCCGACGCTGCCCTGCGGCGGTGCGCCGACACAAGCCGCAGCGCAGCGAGAGCCCGCGCCCCGTCCTCAGTCCGTCCTGCCTCGGGACCGTGCCCCTTTCCGGATCACCCTCAAACGCCACACTGAATCTAACGCTACAATGAAAAAGGGCTGCCCCGGCGGGGACAGCCCTTTCGAATGCGTCGGGAGGTCGGTGCGATCAGGCGGCGCGCAGGCCGAGAACCTCGTCCACCTGGCGGGCGGCTGCCACTTCGTCGCCACCGCTGACGGCAGCAACTTCGCGGGTCAGGCGCTCGAGCGCGGCTTCGTAGAGCTGACGCTCGGAGTAGCTCTGCTCGCGCTGGTCGTCGGCGCGGTGCAGGTCGCGCACCACTTCGGCGATGGCGATCAGGTCACCCGAGTTGATCTTCTGTTCGTATTCCTGGGCACGGCGGGACCACATGGCGCGCTTCACCTTGGCCTTGCCCTTGAGGGTCTTCATCGCCTGGCTCACCACGTCCGGGGAGGACAGCGAGCGCATGCCGATCTCGGTCGCCTTGTGGGTCGGAACCCGCAGCGTCATCTTGTCTTTCTCGAAGGAGATCACGAAAAGCTCCAGCGTGAGGCCGGCGATTTCCTGCTCCTCGATCGACATGATCTGACCCACGCCATGGGCCGGGTAGACCACGTAGTCATTCGGGCGGAATTCGTTCTTCTTGGTCTTGGTCATCCAACAGCGTCCTTAGCAGCGAAACCTTGAGCACACGCGACAGAAAGACGGACGGGATGCGGAGCATTCCGTTCGCCTGGTTTTACGCGACTAGCTTAACCCCCGGGGTGCAGACCGGCCCGGTCGTGTGTGCATGGTTTCAACATGAGTGGCGCAGAACATAGCACAAAATGAACGTCTTTCCTAGGAGCGCCCGGGCCGGAAAGAAGTTTTTCTAAACCAACATGTTACGGGGCAATACACGCCCCCGTGAGCGGGTCCCGGTACGGCAGGGACGAATCGCAGGCCGCGCCGGGGGTATTTCGACCGTCTCAGTCGCCCTCGCCGGGCGCTTCCGAGAAGTACTTGGTCATCTTGTCGGCCTCGCCGTCGCGCTCTTCGGCCTCGGGCAGCGGGTCCTTCTTGGTGATGATCACCGGCCAGAGCTCCGCGTACTTGCGGTTGAACTCCACCCACTTCTCCATGTCCGGCTCGGTGTCCGGGCGGATGGCATCCGCCGGGCACTCCGGCTCGCAGACGCCGCAGTCGATGCATTCATCCGGGTGGATGACCAGCGTGTTCTCGCCTTCGTAGAAACAGTCCACCGGGCAGACTTCCACGCAATCGGTGTATTTGCAGGCGATACAATTTTCGGTGACGACGTAGGTCATTGCTGTCTCTCAAAGGCTGTTAGGCGCTTAGCTAGACCAGCACAGGCGATCATTCAAGCGCCCGGCCACGATCAAGATCGAGTTTCCTGCGGTCGCGCTTGGTCGGACGAGAATTGCCTTCGAGGCGCTGCACGGGCGGAACGTCGTCCTCGGATTTCGGCTGCGGAGGATCAAGATCCTCGTAGAGTTGCTGCGCCTCGGGCGCCGGGCCGCGGCGCTCGCCGAGCGCCACGACCTTGATCACGCGCACCTGGCGCGCCTGGCTGAAGGTAAGAACGTCCCCCGGCCCCACGTTGAAGGCCGGTTTCGACACGTTCAGCCCGTTGACCCGGACACCCGCCGAGATGGCCTTGGCCGACAGGCCCCGCGTCTTGAAGAAGCGGGCCTGCCAGAGCCATTTGTCGATGCGGATCTTGGAAACCGGATCAGCCACGCGCGATGCGCCTCAGGACTTGCCCTTGTTGAAGCCCATGAGCGCCGCGGCGAAGGGGTTGTCCGGATCGATCCGGTCCTTCTTCTCGGGCCGCGACTCGAAGGTCTTCGGCCCCTTGGGACCGCCCTTGCCGCCGCCCTTCGGGCCGCCCTTGCCGCGCGGCTTGCCGCCGCCCTTGGGGCCACCCTTGCCGCCGCCACGCGCCTGGCGTCCGCCCTCGCGCCCGCCGTCACGACCACCCTCGCGGGCCCCGTCGCGTGCGCCGTCACGGCCGCCCTGACGACCACCGCGTGCGCCGCGGTTGCCGCCCCAGGTGAAGGTATAGAACACCTCGGTCTCGGGGCCGGCGAGCGCTGCATCGGGGGCCTCGCCCGGCAGGATCTCGGTTTCGGAGGCTTCGGGGATGTTGTCATCCACCTCCACCGCTTCCGGGGTCTCGGCGATCGGGGCCACGCCCTCGTCGTCGATCGCTTCGGTGCCAGCGACGAGATCGGCAGCCTCGGGCGCGGCAGCCGGATCGGCCATCGCGGCGGGGGTCGCCTCTTCTTCCTGCGCGGCGTCGAACACGGGCTCGTCCTCGCCCGGCGTGCCGGTGGGCTCGGAGCTCTCGGTCACCACCTTGTCGGCGGCGCGCACCTTGCTGCGCTCGCCCTTCTCGGCGCGGTAGCCCAGACCCTGCATCAGGTCCGAGAACTGCTCCAGCGTCATGCCGGTGATCGACAGCATGTCGGCCTTGGCCTCGAAACCGCCGCGGCTGTCTTCGCTGCGCAGCATGTCGGCGAGACGCTCGAGCATGTCGATGCGGATCGCGCGCTCACCGGCGGGCCGGTAGCCCGACAGGGTGTAGTGCGCCATCGGCACTTCGCGCATGTTGGGCACGGTCACCAGGCCCGGAGGCGGCGCCTCGGGGAAGGTGTCGAGATCGCTGGACAGCGACCACAGCACCAACCGCAGGCGCGTCGGCGCGGGCTTGAGCAGCAGCGGCATGAAGATGGTGTACTGGCCGAAGCGCACGCCGTGCTTGCGCAGCGCGCCGCGGGCATCCTGGTCCAGCTGCTTCACCTCGTCGGCCACCTGGCCGCGCGGGATGATGCCCATCGATTCGATCAGGCGGAAGGCAAAGCCCCGCGCCAGGCCGGACAGCGTCTCGTCGTTCTTCATCGCCAGCAGCGGCTCGAAGAGCACCGCGATCTTGCGGTCGATGAAATGCTGCAGGCGGCGTTCCACCTTCTGCGCGACATCGGCACCGGCCTCGTCGTCGACGAAGACCGCAATGCGCGGCTTCAGCGGATCGTCACCCTTGACCAGCTTGCCCACGGCCTGGTCGCCCCACATGAGGCCACCCTGCTCGGTGAAGTCGATCTCGGTATCGGGCGCGTTGTAGAAGCGATCCGCCCGCAGGTGGAAATGCGGCGCCAGCGCCTGCAGCGACGCCGTCTTCAGCGTCTTCGCTTCCTGTCCCGTTGCGCCGGCATCCTGCCGGAAGCGGAACCCTTCGAGCCGACCGACGAATTCGCCTTCGACGGTCACTTCTCCGTTCTCGTTCACCTCGGCCAAGAGGGCCTCCTTCTGCTTCAACCGCCGCATCAGCACTGACGTGCGGCGGTCAACAAATCTTTGCGTAAGACGCGCGTGGAGCGCGTCGGACAGGGCATCTTCTACCGCGCGGGTTGCCTCGCGCCAATGGCTTTCGTCATCGACCCAACCTTTGCGTTGCGCCACGTAAGTCCAAGTGCGGATAAATGCCAGACGTTTCGACAACGCATCAATGTCGCCATCGGTTCGATCGATGCGTTTTACCTGCCGCGCCATGAAATCGCGCGGAATGCTGCCGCGCTCGTGCAGGTGCTGGTAGATCACCTGCAGCAGCGCCGCGTGTTCATTATGGCTGATCCCGCGGAAATCGGGAATACGGCAGACATCCCACAGCAGCTTGACCGAGGCCGGATCGGACGCGCGCGCGCGGACCTCGGCCTGCGAGTTGAGCGACTTGAGCGACATCAGGTCGTCTGCCTCGCGCGCCTTCAGCAGCGAGGGATCGTCCGGCGCCTTCTCCAGCGAGGCGATCAGCGCCTCGGGCGAGCCGAAATTCAGCTGCGGATTCCGCCAGTTGAGCTTCTTGAGCGGGGTGAAGCTGTGGCTGGTGATCGCCTCGACCCACTCCTCGGGGATCTGCCCGGCCTCGCCGGTGGTGCCGAAGGAGCCGTCGCGCATCCCCCGCCCCGCCCGGCCGGCGATCTGCGCCAACTCGTTCGGCTGAAGCTCGCGCATCCGCCGCCCGTCGAACTTGCGCAGCGAGGAAAACGCCACGTGATCGACATCGAGGTTGAGCCCCATGCCGATGGCATCGGTGGCCACGAGGTAGTCCACGTCGCCGTTCTGGTAGAGGTCCACCTGTGCGTTGCGGGTGCGCGGGCTGAGCGCCCCCATCACCACCGCCGCCCCGCCCTTGGTGCGGCGCAGCAGCTCGGCGATGGCGTAGACGTTGTCCACCGAGAAACCGACGATGGCACTGCGCGGCTGCATCCGGCTGATCTTCTTCGAGCCCGAGTACATCAGCTGGCTCATGCGGTCGCGGCGCATGAACTCCACGCCTTTGACCAGCTGCGAGATCGGCCCGCGCATGGTGTCGGAGCCGAGGAACAGCGTCTCGTGCAAGCCGCGCATGCGCAGCAGCCGGTCGGTGAAGACATGGCCGCGCTCGAGATCGGCGCAGAGCTGGATCTCGTCGATCGCCACGAAATCGCACCCCATGCCCTCGGGCATCGCCTCGACTGTGCAGATCCAGTACTGCGCGCGCGGCGGCACGATGCGTTCCTCGCCGGTCACCAGCGCGGCGACCGAGGGACCGCGGGCGGCCACGACCTTGTCGTAGACCTCGCGCGCCAGAAGCCGCAGCGGCAGGCCGATCATGCCGGTCCTGTGCGCCAGCATCCGTTCGATGGCGTAATGGGTTTTGCCTGTGTTGGTCGGGCCGAGAACGGCCGCGATCCGTGCGCGTTGGGCCATGGGAGGGGGCCTTGTCTTTCCTCTTCCGGTCGCCTGGGCTTGCGGCGGTCCGGTGCCTCAGAGCGAAACGCCGTTTACCCGCGTTTCGAGCCTTTCGATGGCCTCGGTGACATCGCTGTCATAGGGCCGAAGCTCAACTACCCGGGAATAGGCGCGATAGGCAAGGTCAAGATCGCCCAGCTCCTCGTGGATCGCCCCGACGCCCTGCAAGGCGCCGAAATGATTGGGGTTGAGCGCCAGCGTGTGCTCCAGCGCATCCATCGCCGGGCCGAGCGCATCCGCGGCGTAATAGGCCAGCGCCAACGTGCTCCAGCCCTCGGCAAAGCCGGGTGCATGATCGGTGAGCGCAGTGAGATGCTCGATGGCGGTCTGGAAGTCGCTGACCTCCAGCGCGTCGCGTCCGCGCTTCAGCAGCAGGTCCATCGCCGGCGAGCCGGACTTCGACCACTCGTTGAACAGGTCACGCTCCACCCGGTCGGCGATCTCGGGGCTCGAGGCCCCGGCCAGCTCCGCCAGAAGCTCATCCGCCCGGTCCGCAAAGGCGGCAACGGGTAGGGAAAACGTGACTAGGGCCAGCGCCGCAACCGTTCTAGATTTGAATTCGCGGATCAGGATGCTCATAGAGGAGAGTGTAGCGCACGGCTGGCGCTTTGCCAGCACAGGAATTCGTGAGGAGTGCCCGCAACATGAGCGAAACGGTCAAGGCGGCGGTCGCCGCGCTGAACAACAAGCTGGACGGCAAGGGATTCGCCGGCATCGCGAAGTTCGTCATCGAGGGCAAAGGCAGCCTGATCGTCGACGAGAACGGCGCGCGCGTCGGCGACGACGAGGCCGAGGTGACGCTGACCGCCGACACCGAGACCTTCCGCGCCATCATCGACGGCGAGAAGAACCCCACCACCGCCTTCATGACCGGCAAGCTCAAGGTCGACGGCGACATGGGCGCGGCGATGCGGCTGGCGAGCACGCTGGCCTGATGTTCGAGGCAGCCCCCTTCCACGCCGAGCTGGCCGACGGCCCCGAGGGGGGCCGCGCCTTCTGGATGCGGGCCGAGGACGGGCTGCGCCTGCGCATCGCCCATTACCCCGGTCCGGCGAAGGCCGAGGGCACCGTTCTGCTCTTTCCCGGCCGCACCGAATACGTCGAGAAATACGGCCGCGTGGCGCAGGAGTTTGCTGCGCGCGGCTTCCACGTGCTGACCATCGACTGGCGCGGCCAGGGGCTAGCCGATCGGATGCTCGAGGACGTGCAGACCGGTCACGTGCACCTCTTTGCCGACTACCAGAAAGACGTGGCGGCGCTGCTCGACGCGGTGGACGTTCTGGGGCTGCCGCGGCCGCTGCACCTGCTGGCGCATTCCATGGGCGGGGCCATCGGGCTGCGCGCCCTGACCCGCGGCCTGCCGGTGGCCGCCGCGGGGTTCACCGCGCCGATGTGGGGCATCCGCATGTTCGGCCCGGTCCGCCCCGCCGCCTGGGCGCTGAGCTGGTCCGGCGCGCGCATGGGTATGGGGCATTTCTACGCACCCTCGACCGGGCCCGGCAGCTACCTGTCGCGCACCGCCTTCGAGGGCAACGTGCTGACCACCGACCGCGCCAGTTGGGACTACATGCTGCGCCAGGTCACCGAGGTGCCGCAGCTGCAACTGGGCGGCCCCTCGCTGCGCTGGCTGCACGAGGCGCTGGCCGAATGCCTGTCGCTGTCGCGTCGGCCCGCGCCCGAGGTGCCCTGTCTCACCTATCTCGGCAGCAACGAGCGGGTGGTCGACCCAGCCCGCATCCGCGCCCGCATGGCATCCTGGCCGGGCGGCAGGCTCGAGGTCGTCCAGGCCGGCGAGCACGAGGTGCTCATGGAGGACGTGGTGACCCGCGGCCGCATCGTCTCGCAACTGGTGGCCCACTACCGGCAGGGCGCCGAGCAGGCGCAGGCGGCTGAGCAGGCCTGATCTGGTCGCCCGCAACCGGCGCCCTATCCTCCGCCCCATGGCGGACCCGGTTCTCAGCTTCACCGAGCGCGGCATCTACTGTCCCGCAGCGGATTTCTACGTCGACCCGTGGCGCCCGGTGCCGCGGGCGCTGATCACCCACGCCCATTCCGATCACGCCCGCCCCGGCCATGGCAGCTATCTCGCCACGCCGGTCACCGCCGCGATGATCCGTCACCGGCTCGGGGTGGAGGTCGAAACGCTGCCCTACGGCGAGCCGCGCAGGATCGGCGGCGCGACGGTCAGCTTCCATCCCGCCGGACACGTGCCCGGCTCGGCGCAGGTGCGGGTCGAGGTGGGCGGCGAGGTCTGGGTGGTCTCGGGCGACTACAAGCTCGAGAACGACGGGCTCTGCGAGCCCTTCGAGCCGGTGCGCTGCCATGCGTTCATCACCGAGTGCACCTTCGGCCTGCCGGTGTTCCGCTGGCAGCCGCAGGCCGAGATCGCCGCCGAGATCAACGCCTGGTGGCGCGCCAACCGCGAAGCCGGACGCGCCTCGCTGCTGGGGGCCTACAGTCTCGGCAAGGCGCAGCGGCTGATTTCGATGCTCGACCCGGAGATCGGCCCGATCCTCACCCATGGCGCGGTCGAGGGCAGCAACGCGGTGCTGCGCGAGATCGGCGCCTTCGACCGCGAGACTGTTCCGGTCACGCAGGACTACGACCGCAAGGCGCTTCCCGCGCCGATGGTCATCGCGCCGCCTTCGGCCTTCGGCACTTCCTGGGCGCGAAAATTCGGCCCGGCGCAAACCGGTTTCGCCTCTGGCTGGATGCGCCTGCGCGGTGTGCGGCGGCGGCGCGGCCTGCAGCGGGGCTTCGTCATCTCCGACCACGCCGAATGGCCCGCTCTGCTTCAGGCCATCAAGCAGACCGGTGCCGAAAAGATATATCCGACACATGGTTACGTGGATATCTTTGCGCAATACCTGCGCGGCCAGGGCTATGATGCCACCCCGGTACCCACCGAGTTCGGCGGCGACGAGGACGCGAGCGAGCAAAGTGGAGACGCCGCATGAAGGACTTCGCGCGCCTCTTCACCAAACTCGATCAAACCACCAGAACTTCTGAGAAAACTTTCGCTCTCGCCGAATTTTTTCGCGAGGCGCCCGAGGCGGATCGGCTCTGGGCGGTGGCGCTCTTCTCCGGGCGCAGGCCGAAGCGCGCGGTCACCACAACGCTGCTGCGCGAATGGGCCGCCGAGCGCGCCGGCATCCCCCTCTGGCTGTTCGAGGAAAGCTATCCCATTGTCGGCGATCTCGCCGAGACCATCGCGCTGATCCTGCCGCCGCCCGCCGCGCCCGAGGACCGGGATCTGGCGGAATGGATCGGCGTGGTGAAGGGGCTGGGCGAGCAGGAGGCGGAGGCCCGCAAGCACGCGGTGCTGGAGGCCTGGGACCACCTTGGGTCCACCGAGCGGTTCCTGTTCAACAAGCTGATCACCGGCGGCTTTCGGATCGGCATCAGCCGCAAGCTGATGACCCGTGCGCTGGCCGAGGCGACGGGGGTGGACGAGGCGGCGATGGCTTTGCGGCTGATGGGCAAGTGGCAGCCGGAGGATACCAGCTGGGGCCGGCTCACCGCCGAGGAGGACGCCAGCGAAGACGATAGCCGCCCCTACCCGTTCTGCCTCGCCTCGCCGCTCGAGGCAGAGGCCGCCAGCCTCGGCGATCCGGCGGATTGGCTTGCGGAGTGGAAATGGGACGGCATCCGCGGCCAGCTGATCCTGCGCGGCGGCACCCATCACCTCTGGTCGCGGGGAGAGGAGCTGATCACCGACCGTTTCCCCGAGTTCGCCCGCACGCCGGACTTCCTGCCGCCGGGCACGGTGCTGGACGGCGAGATCCTCGCCTGGAAGGACGGCAGCCCACTGCCCTTTGCCCAGTTGCAACCGCGCATCGGGCGCAAGACCGTACCGAAGAAGCTGCTGACCGAGGCGCCGGTGCGGATGCTGGCCTATGACCTGCTGGAGCACGGGGGCGCGGACATCCGCGCGCTGCCCCTGTCGGAGCGCCGCGCCCGGCTCGAGTCCCTGCTCTCCGGCCTGCCGGAAGATGCCGCCGTGATGCCCTCGCCGCTCCTCGACGAGACCGACTGGCCCGCCCTCGCCGCCCGCCGCGAGAGCGCGCGCGAGCACCGCTCCGAAGGGCTGATGCTGAAGCACCGGGACTCGACCTACCGCGACGGCCGCAAGCGCGGCGACTGGTGGAAATGGAAGCTCGACCCGCTCAGTGTCGACGCGGTGATGATCTACGCCCAGCAGGGCCATGGGCGACGTGCGAACCTCTTCACCGATTTCACCTTCGCGGTGAAGGATGGCAACGGGCTCGTCCCCTTCACCAAGGCATACTCCGGCCTTACCGACGCCGAGTTCGACGAAATCACCCGCTGGGTGAAGCGCAACACCCAGCAGCGCTTCGGCCCGGTGCGTCAGGTGACACCCGAGCTGGTCTTCGAGATCGCCTTCGAGGGCATACAGGAGAGCGCGCGTCACAAGTCCGGCATCGCACTGCGCTTCCCGCGCATGGCGCGCTGGCGGCGCGACAAGCCGGTGGACGAGATCGACACGCTGGAGGGGCTGAAGTCGCTCCTTGCCGCCTATGGGTGAGCCCCGCCGCCCCGATGGCCCAAGCGCGCTTTCCCGCCGGAACGCGCTTCCGGCCCCCCTTGACGGGGACGGGTTCAAAAGAAAGAAACATCCGATCATTATAGGGGCAACATAGCGTGCCCCGACGACCCGCCCGGAACAGGGGCCCACGGCCTCGGCGACCGCACATCCACCCAACGAAAGACCCCCTGTTGGAGAAAAGAATGAAGTTCCGCTTCCCCATCGTGATCATCGACGAAGATTTCCGCTCCGAGAACAGCTCGGGCCTCGGCATTCGCGCGCTCGCCGAAGCCATCGAGGCCGAGGGGTTCGAGGTGCTCGGCGTCACCAGCTACGGCGACCTGTCGCAATTCGCGCAGCAGCAGTCGCGCGCCAGCGCCTTCGTGCTGTCGATCGACGACGAGGAGTTCTCTCCGGGTCCCGAGCTTGATCCCGCGGTTCTCAACCTGCGCAACTTCATCGAGGAACTGCGCTGGAAGAACGAGGATGTGCCGATCTACATCTACGGCGAGACCAAGACCTCGCGGCACCTGCCCAATGACATCCTGCGCGAGCTGCACGGCTTCATCCACATGTTCGAGGACACGCCGGAGTTCGTCGCTAAGCACATCATCCGCGAGGCCAAGAGCTATCTCGAAGGCATCCAGCCGCCGTTCTTCAAGGCGCTGCTCGATTATGCCGAGGACGGCTCCTACTCGTGGCACTGCCCCGGCCATTCGGGCGGCGTGGCCTTCCTGAAGTCACCGATCGGCCAGATGTACCACCAGTTCTACGGCGAGAACATGCTGCGAGCCGACGTCTGCAACGCGGTCGAGGAACTCGGCCAGCTGCTCGACCACAACGGCGCCATCGGCGAGTCGGAACGCAACGCCGCGCGCATCTTCAACGCCGATCACTGCTTCTTCGTGACAAACGGCACCTCGACCTCGAACAAGATGGTCTGGCACCACAGCGTGGCGCCCGGTGACGTGGTGGTGGTGGACCGCAACTGCCACAAGTCGATCCTGCACTCGATCATCATGACCGGGGCGATCCCGGTGTTCCTCAAGCCGACGCGCAACCACTGGGGCATCATCGGCCCGATCCAGCGCAGCGAGTTCGAGATCGAGAGCATCAAGGCCAAGATCCGCGCCAATCCGCTGCTGAAGGACGTGGATGCCGAGACCGTGCAGCCGCGCATCCTGACCCTTACCCAGTCCACCTACGACGGGGTTCTCTACAACACCGAGGAGATCAAGGGACTGCTCGACGGCTACGTCGAGAACCTGCACTTCGACGAGGCCTGGCTGCCGCACGCCGCCTTCCACCCGTTCTACGGCACCTATCACGCCATGGGCCGCAAGCGCGGGCGCACTCGCAAGTCGCTGACCTACGCGACCCAGTCGGTGCACAAGCTGCTGGCGGGGATTTCCCAGGCCAGCCACGTGCTGGTGCAGGACAGCGAGGAGACCAAGCTCGACCGGCACCTCTTCAACGAAGCCTACTTGATGCACACCTCGACGAGCCCGCAGTACAGCATTATCGCGTCCTGCGACGTGGCCGCGGCGATGATGGAGCCGCCGGGCGGCACCGCGCTGGTTGAAGAGAGCATCGTCGAAGCGCTGGAATTCCGCCGCGCCATGCGCAAGGTCGACGAGGAGTACGGTGCCGATGACTGGTGGTTCCAGGTCTGGGGCCCCGAGGACTTCGACCACAACAGCGACGGCATGGGCCGGACGCGGGACTGGGTGCTGAAGAAGACCGATGCAGAGGGCGTCGAGAGCAGCGGCACCGACAGCTGGCACGGCTTCGGCGACATGGCGCCGGGCTTCAACATGCTCGACCCGATCAAGGCGACGATCATCACGCCGGGCCTCGATCTCGACGGGCGGTTCGACGACTGGGGGATCCCCGCCTCGATCGTCACCAAGTACCTGGCCGAGCACGGCGTGGTGGTGGAAAAGACCGGGCTCTACAGCTTCTTCATCATGTTCACCATCGGCATCACCAAGGGCCGCTGGAACACGCTGCTGACCGCGCTGCAGCAGTTCAAGGACGATTACGCCAAGAACCAGCCGATGTGGCGCTCGATGCCGGAGTTCTGTGCCAAGCACCGCCGCTACGAGCGCATGGGGCTGAAGGATCTGTGCCAGCACGTGCACTCGCAATACGCCAAGTACGACGTGGCGCGGCTGTCGACCGAGATCTACCTCAGCGACCTCACCCCGGCGATGAACCCGGGCGAGGCCTTCTCGCATATCGCCCGCCGCACCACGCAGCGCGTGCCGATCGACGCGCTCGAAGGGCGGATCACCACCTCGCTGGTCACCCCCTACCCGCCGGGCATCCCGCTGCTCATCCCGGGCGAGGTGTTCAACAAGCGGATCGTCGACTACCTGCGCTTCAACCGCGAGTTCGCCCGCGCCTGCCCCGGCTTCGAAACCGACATCCACGGGCTGGTGCAGGAGACCATGCCCGACGGATCGGTGGAGTATTTCGCCGACTGCGTGGCGGAGTGAGGAAAGGCGCGCATTGCTGAGGGGCGCTGCCCCTCGGCGCTGCGCGCCCCGCCCTGCGATATTTTCATCTAGACGAAGGCAAGGCCCGCCCCGCGACGCTTTGCCCTTGAACCCGCGGGGGCAGCGTTCTTAGCTGTCCCCCAAGAAAGACAACAAGGAGCGACGCGATGACCGTTCGGCCCGTATTTGATGCAACCGCCTCTGCCGGGGGCAAGAACCTGGGCGATCTGCCGGAATGGGATCTGACCGATCTCTATCCCGCGCCCGACGCGCCCGAGGTGAAGCGTGACCTCGACTGGCTGGAGGACGCCTGCGCGCGCTTCGCCGAGGATTTCGAGGGCAAGCTGGGCACGCTCGATGCCGCCGGTTTCCTCGAGATGATCCGCCGCCACGAGAAGATCGAGGCGGTGGGCGGGCGCATCATGTCCTACGCCGGGCTGCGCTACTACCAGCTGACGGTGGACGCCGAGCGCGCCAAATTCCTGTCGGACTGCCAGGAAAAGATCACCAATTACACCACGCCGCTGGTGTTCTTCACGCTCGAGCTGAACCGGCTCGACGATGACCTGCTGGACGGGCTCTTTGCCGCCGATCCCGAGCTTGGGCGCTACAAGCCCGCCTTCGACCGCATCCGCGCGATGAAGCCGCACCAGCTTTCGGACGAGATGGAGCATTTCCTGCACGACATGGGCGTGGTCGGCGATGCCTGGGAGCGCCTGTTTGACGAGACCATTGCCGGGCTGACCTTCGAGGTCGACGGCGAGGAAATGAGCATCGAGAGCACGCTCAACCTGCTGACCGAACAGGACCGTTCCAAGCGCGAAGCCGCCGCGCACGAGCTGGCGCGGGTCTTCGGCGAGAACATCAAGACCTTTGCTCGGGTGCACAACACCCAGGCGAAGGAAAAGGAAGTGATGGACCGCTGGCGCAAGATGCCCTCGGCGCAGCACGCGCGGCACCTGTCGAACGACGTCGAGCCCGAGGTGGTCGAGGCGCTGCGCAACGCCGTGGTCGCCGCCTACCCCCGGCTTTCGCACCGCTACTACGAGCTGAAGCGCAAGTGGCTGGGGCTCGACCGCATGCAGGTCTGGGACCGCAACGCGCCGCTGCCGATGGAGAGCGACCGCATCGTCGGCTGGGACGAGGCCGAGAAGACCGTGATGGAGGCCTATGCCGGCTTCGATCCGCGCATGGCCGAGATCGCCGAGCCCTTCTTCAACAAGGGCTGGATCGACGCGGCCGCCAAGCCCGGCAAGGCGCCCGGTGCCTTTGCCCACCCGACGGTGACCGACGCGCACCCCTACGTTCTGCTCAACTACCTCGGCAAACCGCGCGACGTGATGACGCTGGCGCATGAGCTGGGCCACGGCGTGCACCAGGTTCTGGCCGCGGGCCAGGGCGAGATGCTCGCCTCGACGCCGCTGACCCTGGCCGAGACGGCCTCGGTCTTCGGCGAGATGCTCACCTTCCGCGCCATGCTGGCCAAGGCGAAGGACCAGAAAGAACGCAAGGTCATGCTCGCCGGCAAGGTCGAGGACATGATCAACACCGTGGTGCGGCAGATCGCCTTCTACGACTTCGAGTGCAAGCTGCACGAGGCGCGGCGCGGCGGCGAGCTGACCCCAGAGGACATCAACGTGCTGTGGATGTCGGTGCAGGCGCAGAGCCTCGGCGAGGCCTTCGATTTCATGCCGGGCTACGAGACCTTCTGGGCCTACATCCCGCACTTCGTGCACTCGCCCTTCTACGTCTACGCCTATGCCTTCGGCGACGGGCTGGTGAACGCGCTCTACGCCGAATACGAGGCGAACCCCGAGGGTTTCCAGGACAAGTATTTCGAGATGCTCAAGGCGGGCGGCTCGAAACACCACAAGGCGCTGCTCGAGCCCTTTGGCCTCGACGCCACCGATCCCAAGTTCTGGGACAAGGGCCTGTCGATGATCGAGGGCTTCATCGACGAGCTCGAGGCGATGGAAGACTGATCGCACGGGGCGGGCGCCACGGTGCCCGCCCCGCCCCCCTGTTCCAGCGTTATTTTCGACATATCATTGCCGAGGCCCCAGAAGGATCCGCCTCATGTCCCCGCCCGAGAAACAGCCCGAACAGCCGCGCGTGAAGCGCACGATCAAGGCGCGCATGCAGCGCTTTCTCGTGCACGTGCGCCGGCGCGTGCCGCCGGGCCTGCGACTGGTGCTGGGGCTGCTGCTGATCTGCGGCGGCATCCTCGGTTTCCTGCCGATCCTCGGCTTCTGGATGATCCCGCTGGGCTTTGCCGTGGCAATGCTGGACGTGATGCCGCTCTACCGCCGCGGGCTGCGGCGCGGCAGGGCGCTGCGCGACCGCGGCAGGCAGGAGGACGACGGCCAGAACGCGGACACGAACGTCGGTGCCGAACTTCCGAAGACCCGCCCCGGCGACGGTGATCTCACTTGAGCTGGCTGTCCTTCGAGCCGCGCCGATTGATGCCGCCGCGGGCCTGGTAGGCGCCGTCGCGCTCCTGCTGGCAGTCGATGCAGAGCTTCACCCCCGGGATCGCCACGCGGCGCTTCTCGGGGATCGGCTCCTCGCATTCGACGCAATGGGTCGCGCTCTCGCCCGACGGGCGCCTGCGCGCCTGCATGCGCGACAGCTCGTCCTTGATGCTGTCCTCGATCTGCTCCTGTACCGCACCGTCGCGGCTCCAGCCTCCGGCCATGGCGTCACCTCCTGAACGGCAAAGATAGGCGGCCCGCCGCCGGGCTCCAAGAGATTTCGGAAAATGTGCGCTGGTGCAGATCCGATCCGCACCGGGACGCGTATTCGTTTCATTGACTTCACGTCAGCGAGACTATTTGTGAGCCCAAAGGAGTCGCCCCATGCGTATCGCCCCCCTGCTCGCCGTGATGGCCACCATCGCCCTGCCCGCCTCCATCGCCCTCGCCTCCGAGACCACGGTCTTCGAGTCGATCGACGGCGGAACGCTGGATCTGGAAAGCTGGCGCGGCGGCCCCGTGCTGGTGGTGAACACCGCCTCGCGCTGCGGTTTCGCCCCGCAGTTCGACGGGCTGCAGGACCTCTACGACCGCTACCGCGACCGCGGGCTGGTGGTGCTGGCCGTGCCCTCGAACGATTTCAAGCAGGAATTGGGCAGCGAGTCCGAGATCAAGGATTACTGCGAACTCAACTTCGATCTCGACATGCCGATGACCACGATCACCCATGTGGTCGGCGGCGAGGCGCATCCCTTCTTCCGGGATCTGGCAGAACACGAGGGCTATGCGCCCTCGTGGAATTTCAACAAGGTGCTGATCGGACCCGAGGGCGAATTCGTCGCGGGTTGGGGCAGCACGACGCTGCCCCTGTCGGACCCGATCACCTCGGAAATCGAGCCGCTGCTGAATTAACCTTCGACGCCCTCGGCATCGGCGGTCAGCAGCGCGTAGATTTCATCCTTCAGAGCGGCGCGCTTCTTGCGCAGGTCAGCTTCGGCGAGCCCTTCCATCGGGGTCAGACCGCTCTCGGCGCCATGCACCTCGCAGTTCACCTCGTAGTAGCGCTCGGCGAGCGCGGCGAAATGGCCGTCCTGCTGCTTCAGCTCGGAGATGCGCGCGGCGAACTGCGGGAATTCCTCGGCGAGGGTGTGCGGAACATGGGACATGGGCATGTGCCTCCTTTACTTGTCTTGCCCCTGTCTTGGCATGCCCCGGACGCCCCGACCTTGATGCGGATCAACATGCCCCGAAGTCATCCGTCGGGCCCTTACTGGCGGGCTCTGCGCCAGCCGGCGCTACGCGCCTCGGCCTCTGAACAGAACCAGCGCTCACCCTTGCGCGTGTCGATCCGGGTCGGCCCGTAATGCTTCTGGCCGGGCATGTGATAGATGCGCGCGCCCTTCGAGGAAATGTTGCCCTTGATCACGCAACCTCGCGGCGCTTCGGCCAAGGCTGCGGCATTGGCGGTGCTGCGGGTCTCGGCGCGGTAGTCGGCGGGGCGCTGGACCGCCGATCCGTGCACGCCGACACCGCGCACCGCGGCCCGCTTCTCGTCGAGATCGTAGTCGAGGGAATACGCCCGATAGGCGAAGGCGAGCCCGTCCGAGACCAGCGCGCGGCCCATGTCCTCGCCGCCCACCGAGCAGCGCGCCACCGCGCGACCGTAGCGATCGGTGTCCTGGCGCTCGCAGCGGGCGCGGCGGCCCTCGTAGCGGGTACGGACCTCGGAGGTGACCCAGGCGCCACAGGCCCATTTGGGCGCGCCCCGACCGCCGCAGGTCTGATCCTTTTCCGGGGCATCGACGCCGAAGAGGCGCACGCGCACGTCGCCCACGTCGAAGGTGTCGCCGTCGATCACCCGGACCTTGCCGGAGAACACCGCCTGCGCCGCAGCCACCGGGCCCGCCGACAGGCTGACCAAGGGTGACGCAAGGGAAACGATGGTGAATAAAACGCTCACAGAGCGTGAACAAAGCCTGATCATCAGGCCAATCTCTACCGCCGCCGCTCCGGGTGCAAGGCGGTGAGATTAATCTTCCTTAACGCGTGCGCGCCGTGCCACGCCCGGTTCCGATCAGGTGTCGAGCGTTCCCAGCAAGCGGTTCTGTGGCAGCCGCGAAACCTCCACGCCCTGCGCGGTGCGCCGCAGCTGGTAGCCGTAGCCCTTCATCCGAAAGCGCCATTCTGCCTCGGAAAGGGACTTCTGCCGCTCCGCGAGAAGGAAGGCCCGGACATCGTCGAGTTGCTCGAGCGGTCGGTTGTCTGTGATGTTGTTTGCGATCATGGGTACACACCGGATTAACCGTTTCACATGAGGAAACCATGATCCGGAAATACGGCTGAAATGCGAAACACCTAGGGTGACTTCGTGTTGGAGAAACACTCTGTTTCCGCGACAGCCCCAGGCTCAGGCTCGGGCTCAGAACTTCGTGTCGGGTCCCGAGGGGGTCACCCGGCGCTTCAGCATCGCCTCGCGCAGGGTGATGAACAGCACGGAGCCGATGATCACAAGCCCGCCCGCAACCACGAAGGGGTCGACCCCCTCGCCGAAGAAGATCGCGCCGACCAGCACCGACCAGACAAGTTGCAGGAAGGTCGCGGGCTGGGTCACCGTCACTGGCGCGCTGGCGAAGGCCAGGGTCATCGCGTAGTGCCCGCCCGTCGCGAAACAGGCCACGAGGAAGAGGATCCCCAGGTCGGACCAGCTTGGCCAGACCCAGACCGCCAGCGCGAAGGGAAACAGGCCGATGGTCACGGTGATCGACAGCAGCGCCACCACGATGGCCGGCGACAGCTCGTCGGTGATCATCTTGGCGATCAGGTAGGAAAAGCCGAACATCAGCGAGGTGCCGAGCATGGCGAAATGCCCCGGGTCGAGTTCGCGGAACCCCGGTCGCAGGATCAGGAACGCCCCGCCGAGCGCCGCGAGGATGGCGAGGATCCGGCGCAACGCCAGCCGCTCGCCGAGGAAGAAGACCGCCAGCACCGTCACGTAGATCGGCGTGAGGTAGTTCATCGCCGTGACCTCGGCCATCGGAATGCGGGTCATGGCGAAGAACCAGCAGATCACCCCCAGCGTCTGCGTCGCCCCGCGCAGTGACGCCAGCCGCAGCTGCCGCCCGGTGAGCCGCAGATCGCGCAGGCTGCGCCAGGCGGGGATCACGAACACAAGGCCCAAGAGGTAGCGCAGGAAGGCCGACTCCGCCGCCGGCACCCGCCCCGCGAGCAGCTTGACCGTCGCCGTCACCCCGACGAAGCAGAGCCCCGTGCAGATCATCCAGAAAATGCCGAGGGCGGGGTTGGAGGTCTTTGTGTTCATGGGGACTTTCGTAGCGTCCCCCGCGCCGGGCGCAAGCCCCGCACTCAGCCGAGCAGCAGTTTTGCCGCGATCAGCCACATGGTCAGCCCGATCACCAGCTCGAGCACGCGCCAAGCGCCCGGCCGCGCGAAGACCGGTGCCAGCAGCCGCGCCCCGAACCCCAACGCGAAGAAGAACACGAAGGAGGCCGACGCCGCCCCGAGACCGAAGAAAAGGCGATTGTCGTATTGCGCCGAAACCGCGCCGAGCAGCATCACCGTGTCGAGGTAGACATGCGGGTTGAGCCATGTGAGCGCGAGGCAGGTCAGCAGCGCGCGGCGCAGCGATCCATTGCCCGGCGCATCCTCGGCCCGCAGCGTCTCGCCGCCGCGCCAGGCCGCGAGCAGCGTGCGCGCGCCGTACCACAGGAGGAAGGCGGCACCGAGCCAGCGCATGGCGGCCTCGAGCCCCGGCAGCCGCGCCGCCAGCAGCCCGAAGCCGGTCACCCCCGCGGCGATCAGCAGCGCGTCCGAGACCGCGCAGACCAGCACCACCGGCAGCACGTGGTCGCGCCGCAGCCCCTGGCGCAGCACGAAGGCGTTCTGCGCGCCGATCGCCACGATGAGCGAAAGCCCGAGGGCAAATCCTGCCGTCGCTGCCTGCATGATCCTGTCTCCTGTTTTTTTCTTTGCTCCGAAGGCGGAGCTATCACGCGGCTTGCGAGACAGGCTAGTTAAACAAATTTACTCTGATTAAGATGTTCTAATGCAATACGATCCCTCGCAACTGGCCGCGCTCGAAGCGGTTCTCCGTCTCGGCAGCTTCGACGCCGCGGCCCGGCTGCTGTCGGTGACCCCATCGGCGATCTCGCAGCGCATCAAGGCGCTGGAGGATCGCGCCGGCGCGGCGCTGGTGATCCGCGCCACCCCCTGCACCGCCACGCCGGCTGGCGCGCGGCTGGCGCGCCATGCGTCCGAGGTGGCGCTGCTCGAGGCGGCGCTGGCCCGCGATCTCGGACAGGATGTGGCGCGCGCCGTCCCGCAGGCCCGGCTGCGGCTGGCGGTGAATGCCGACAGCCTCGGCACCTGGTTCCTGCCCGCTCTTGTGGGGCTGGACCTGCTCTTCGATATCGTGGTGGACGATCAAGCCTTCTCGGCGGACTGGCTGCGGCGCGGCGAGGTCTCGGCGGCGATCTGCGACCACGCCCGCCCGGTGCAGGGCTGCGACGCGGTGCCGCTCGGGAGGATGCGCTACATCGCCACCTGCGCGCCCGGCTTCCGGGACCACTACTTCGCCGAAGGGGTGACGCCGGATACACTCGCCCGCGCGCCGCTGCTGCAATTCGACGGCAAGGACGCGCTGCAGCACCATTGGCTGCGCCGGGTGGCCGGTGCGCCCCTGCTGCCACCGGCCCATCGGCTGCCCTCGACGCAGGGCTTCGTCGAGGCCGCGCGACTGGGGCTTGGCTGGGGGCTGAACCCGGAAATTCTCGCCGCGCCGCTGCTGGCCTCGGGCGCGCTTGTGGCGATCCGACCGGACGAGCCCGAAGACATCTCGCTGACCTGGCAGGTCAACCGGCTGGTCGCCCCGGCCCTCGCCCCGCTCACCCGCGCCGTGCGGGCGCAAGCGCGTCAGGCCTTGCTGCCGTCCTGATCCGTCTCGACTTCGCGTAGCCCCATGGCGATGGCACCGCCGATCAGGCTCAGCACCGCGAAGCCCGCCAGCGCCGCCACCGGGCCGATGATCGCGAGCAGACCGCCGAGCGCGCCGGTGAGCAGAAGCAGCCCGCCGATCAGCGTGTTGGCCAGCGCCGCGTAGCTGGCGCGCCCCTCTTCGGGCGCCATGTCAACGAGATAGGTCGAGCGCCCCTGCCGCACCCCCTGCCAGGAGATCAGCAGCGCGAAGAGCAGCAGCGGCGTGACCCAGATCGGGCCGGTCCAGCCGAGCAGCGCCGCGACCACCGCCAGCGCCATAGCCGCCGCCCCGGCGAAGCCCGAGAGCATGAGGACCCGGCGCGACGAGCGGTCCGCCATGCGCCCCCAGACCCAGGCCGACACGAAGCCTGCCAGCGCCGATGCGAGAACCATGGCGCCGAGCTTCTGCAGCGCGCCGTCGCTGTCCTCCAGCAGCACGAGGTAGGGCGGCGCCAGCGAGGTCACGGTGAGCGCGCCCCGACAGGCGATGAAGCGGCGAAACTGCGGGTCGTCGCGGAGCGGCGAGAGGTCTATGGGCGCGGCGTCCTCCTCGATCTCGCTGTCCTCTTCCTCAAGCGTCGAGAAGAGCGCCGCCGCGCCGAGCCAGAGCGCCGCCGCCACGCCGACGGCGGCCGCGACCGGCGGCACGTCCTGCAGGTAGCCCGACAACAGCAGCAGCGCGAAGACCAGCACGCCGGCGGAGGCGACCGAGCCGGCGGTGCCGGTGATCGAGCCGCGGCGGGTCTTCGAGACGGTCTTGCCCAGCACGTCCTTGTAGCTGACCGAGGCGGCGGCGCGCGACAGTGCCAGCACCGCGAGCAGCGCGCAGAGCGCCAGACCCGCCGCCATGCCCTGCAGCGTCAGTGCCACGGCGACCATGCCCGCCGCCGCGAGCCCCTGCCCGACCGAACCCGCCACCCAGATCCACTTGCGCTGGCGGCTGCGGCGCACCACGCCTGCCAGCAAGAGCTGCGGCAGCAACGCCCCGGCCTCGCGGATCGGCACCAGCAGGCCGGTGATCGCGGCGGGCGCACCGAGCGCCTGCGCCAGCCATGTCAGCACCAGTTTCGGGTTGAGCAGCCCGTCGGCGAGCTTGGTCATCGACAGCGACCCCACGTGACGCAGCCCGTTGCGGGCCTCTGACTTCGGCGCTCCGTCGTTGCCTTCGGTCAATGTGTCGTAGATCTGCGTCTCGTCGAGATGGGTCATGCGCTCTGCCTGCCACTGTTGCTCCGCCGGTGGGACCGGCAGGGAAACGCCGCAGCGTCTCGGCAGGTTCCCGCGCAGGGAGGACTCAGCCGATGCTGCGCGCCAGCACCCGGCTGATCGTCGTGTAGGGTTGCCCGCTTTCCTCGGCCCATGTGTTGAACGCTGCCTGCACCGCGGCCAGTGCCCGGCGCGAGGTCGGCGGCTTGTCGATCACCCCCTCGGCGATCAGCCGCCCCACCACGTCGCGGCTCAGCACGTAACCGTCCTTGCCCACGGCGCGCAGCATGTAGGCGCCGGTATTGCCTCCCAGCCGCGAGCCGCTGCGCTTGAGCCAGTCGAGCAACGCGTCGAACTCTGCCACCGGCCAGTCGGCGATTTTCCGGGCGAAGCTGCCCGCCTCGGAGGCGACCTCGGTGACGAACACCGCGTTGTCGCGGATCGCCGCCAGCTTCGGTCCCGAGCGGATCACCCGCGTATCCGACAGCAATGCGTCGAAGGCATCGCCCTCGATCATCGCCACCCGCGCCGGACCGAAGCCGTGGAATGCTTCCTCGATGCCGGGCCATTTGGCATCGACCACGCTCCAGCTGATGCCGGTCTGGAAGATGCCCCGCGCCATGGCCGCAAGAAAGCGCGCGTCAGGCTGGGCGGCGATCTGCTCGGGGCTGAGCGGTTCGGGAATGTTTGCCAGCGCGGCCTCGCGGCCGCCGTGGCGCTCGGCGGCGATGGCAAGGATCTCTTCGAATGTGCGCATGTCCGGTCCCTCCGTGGCTCGCGGCAGCGTGACGCAAACCGCGCGCCTTGGAAAGCGCGGGCGACAGTTGAGCTTGCCGGGGCGACGTGCTTTCTTGCGGGCCTGAAAGATCGAAGCCGGGGACAGGACATGCCTTCGAAGGCCGTGCCGAAGAACAGGTCGGAACTCATATGCGCGGCGCTGCGCTCGGCGATCCTCGAACGCGCGCTGCTTCCGGGGATGAAGCTGCCCGAGGATTCGCTGGGAGAGCGTTTCGGGGCGAGCCGCACGATCATCCGGCAGGCATTGGAGCGTCTGGCAGCCGAGGGGCTGGTCGAGCTGCGCCACAACCGCGGCGCGGCGGTGGCCTCTCCCAGCCTCGAGGAGGCGCGCGATCTCTTCGAGCTGCGCACCCAGATCGAGGATCTGGTGATCGCCCGGCTCGCCGCCGGGCTGACCGAGGAACAGGCCACGCGGCTCGAGGCGCATATCACCCGCGAGGAAGAGGCCCGCGATGGCCCTGAGCCGCAATCGATCCGGCTTGCGACCGAGTTCCATATCCTGCTGGGAGAGCTGACCGGCAGCCCGGTGCTGATGCGCTACGTCAACGAGCTGAGCTACCGCTGCGCGCTGACCCTGTCGCAATACGCCCGCCCGCATTCCACCGCCTGCGGCATCCAGGAGCACCGCGACATCCTCGCGGCGCTGCGCGAGGGCGACGTGGTGCAGGCAAAGCGCATCGCCCGCAGCCACCTCGAGTCCGTCTCGAGCCGCGCGCAGTTCCAGGAGGGCGCCAAGAGCGCCTTTTCCTATCTCGACGCGCTCGAACCCTACGCCATGGACGTGCGCGAAAAGGGCTGAGGCCTCACGCCTCGATACCTCGCGCGGTCAGGATACGCTCGGCGCTGTCGTTCCAGACGTCCATCTTCACGATCTTGCTGCCCTTCACCACGAAGCGGTCGACGTAGCGATTGCCCTCGAAGGGCGTGCCGTCGGGCCATTCCCCGTAGAGATAGCCCGTGGAATAGACCACCGTCCCCTCGGCCCCCTGCGCCACGTCGAACTGGCGCATGTCCTTCTTCACCCAGGCGTAGCGCATGGCGTTGAAGCCCGAAGGGCCGGAGGGGTGATGGTAGACCCGCCCACCGGTGAAGGTGATCACCACGCCCTCGGCCATGTAGGTGGCGGCGCGTTCGGGGTCGGGCACCATCGAGGCTTCGAGGTAGTCGTGCACGATCTGCGCCTCAAGCGGCAGCGCGGCGTAATCGAGCGCGAGGGCATCGGTCGTTTCAGCGGTCATCAGGAGTCCTTTCGGTCGGTTTCTGATTCGACCTTGGCATATGGCGGGCCCGATGGAACCCGCGCGCGATAATTTCATACAAAAATTGCATGCAATCTGCCCGAAGCTTGTGCAGTCCGAAGGGAGATGTCGATTTTTCGGGGAATTTCCGACCCGCGTCTTTGACAGAAGACCGCCCCTCCCCGGCCTTATGAGGACACCAACAGGACCCTCATTGCTGGAGAGAGACAGAAAATGCCCATCCAACCGACCTTCACCCGCCGCGCGCTCATGGCCGGTGCCGCCGCGCTGTCGCTGCTCGCCGCGGCCCCCGCAAGCGCCGCAGAGCCGATCAAGCTCGGTCTCGTCGCCGCGCTGAGCGGGCAGTCCGCCAAGTCCGGCGAGGCAATCACCCGCGGCATCGAGCTGGCGCTCGACAAGATCAACGGCGCGGGCGGCGTGCTCGGGCGTCCGCTTGAGCTGGTCAGCCGCGACGATGAGAGCAACCCCGGCAAGGGCCTCGTCGCCGCGCGCGAGCTTGTGCAGCGCGAAGAGGTTGCGGCGCTGATCGGCGGGCTCGACACGCCGGTGTCGATGGCCATCGTGCCCTACATGAACGAGGCCAAGGTGCCCTTCGTCGGACCTTGGGCGGCGGGCACGCCGATCACCATGAACGGCGCCGAGGAGAACTACGTGTTCCGCGTCTCGGCAGTGGATGAATACGTCGACGAGGCGATCACCGAGTATCTGGTGACCAAGTATGGCGCCGCAAAGCCGGGGATGATCCTGATCAACAACCCCTGGGGCGAGTCCAACGAGGCCGGTCTGACCAAGGCGCTGGCCAAGCGCGGCATGGAGCACGCCGGCATCGAGAAGTTCGAGAGCAACGACGTCGACGTGGTGCCGCAACTCACCCGTCTCAAGGAAAACGGCGCCGACAGCCTGTTCCTCGTCGCCAATGTCGCGCCCTCGGCACAGGTGGTCAAATCGCTCGACCGCATGGGCTGGGACGTGCCGATCGCCTCGCACTGGGGCCCGGCGGGCGGACGCTTCACCGAACTGGCGGGGGCCAGCGGCGAGAAGGTCCATTTCATCCAGACCTTCCTCTTCACCGATGCGGCGCACCCGCTCTTTGCCGCGCTGCAGGAGAAATACCCCGAGATCGAGACCCTGGCCGACGTGACCCCGGCCACCGGCATCGCCAACGCCTATGACGCGACGCTGCTGCTCGCCGCCGCGATCGAGAAGGCCGGCTCGACCGAGGGCCCGGCGATCCGCGAGGCGATGTACCAGATCAGCGGCGTCGAGGGGGTCATCAAGACCTACGACATGCCCTTCACCCCCGAAGATCAGGATGCGCTCGGGCCGGAGGATTACGTCTTCTCGCAATTCGTCGAGGGCGAGATCGTCCCGCTGATGGACTGACCCCAGCCGGTGCCGCCCAGCGCGGGCGGCACCCTTGCACGACCTTCCCGGCCACATCGGCCGGGAGCCCCATTTCGGAGCACTGAATGACACTTCTCTTTGCCGCCCTCCTCACCGGGCTCGGACTTGGCGCCATGTACGGGCTGATCGCGCTCGGCTTCCAGATCACCCACTCGGTCTGCAGCCGGGTGAACTTCGCCCAGGGGTCCATGGTGATGCTGGGCGCGGTGCTCGGCTACGTGCTGACCCAGCGCGCCGGCCTGCCGGTGATCCTCGCCTATCCGCTCGCCCTGCTCGGCTGCGCCGCGATGGGCGTCATCGTGGAGTTCTGCCTGATCCGCCCCTTTGCCATCCGCGGCAACGACGGCTGGCTGATGGCGACAGTGGCGGGCGGCATCCTGCTGGACAACGCGGTGCTCTTCACCTTCGGCAACGAGCCGCGCAGCCTGCCCTCGCCGCTGGTCGAGACGAGCTGGCAGATCCTCGGCACGGGGGTCTATCCGCAGCAGGTTCTGATCCCGCTGGTGGCAATCGCCGTGGCCTTCGCGCTTCAGATGCTCTTTCGCCGCACCCGGCAGGGGCGCGCCCTGCTGGCGGTGGTGCAGAACCCCGAGGCCGCGCGGCTCATGGGCATCAACACCACGGTGACGATCTCGGGCTCCTTTGCCCTGTCGTCGATGCTGGCGGGGGCGGCGGGCCTGCTGATCGCGCCGCTCTTCTCGGTGCATTCGGACATGGGCACGCTCTTCGGCATCAAGGCCTTTGCCGTCGCCATCCTGGGCGGCATGACCTCGGCCTGGGGCGTGATGATCGCGGGCTTCCTCTACGGGCTGGTCGAGGCGCTGGTGACCACATTCCTCGGCTCCTCCTACACCTACATCGTCGTCTTCGGCCTGCTGATCGCGGTGCTGGCGATCAAGCCGAGCGGCCTGTTCGGCGCGGCCAAGCTGCGGAAGGTGTGAGCCCATGCGCCTGACAGACACCCGCCTTCTCGATCTCGCCATCCTTGCGCTCACCGCCGCCGCACTGGCGGGACTGGGCCTCGTGGGCGGCTACACGCAATTCGTCTTCGGCCTAGTCGCCATCTGGACCATCCTCTGCACCGGGCTGAACGTGCTCTTCGGCCTGACCGGGCTAGTCTCGCTGGGGCAGGTCGGCTTCTTCGCCATCGGCGCCTATGCCCATGCCATCCTGATGCAGGCCGGGCTGAGCTTCTGGATCGCCCTCCCCCTCGGCACGCTGATCGCCGCTGCCGTGGGCTGCCTGCTGGCGGTGCCTGCCGTGCGCATGGCGGGGCCCTTCCTTGCCATGGTGACCATTGCCTTTGCCTTCATCGTCGAACACCTCGCCATCGAGTGGCGCGGTCTGACCGGCGGGCAGAACGGGCTGATGGGATTCGACGCCCCCTCCCTCCTCGGCGTAACCTTCGGCGAGCGCGAGCTGGTCATGCTCGCCATCGTGCTGGCCGGGCTTCTGCTGCTTGGCTACCGCAGGCTCACGGCAAGCGGCTGGGGCATGGCGATGGCAGCGCTGCGCGACCAGGAAATCGCGGCCGGCTCGCTGGGCTTCAATCCCTTCCTCACCAAGCTCTCTGCCTTTGCAATCGCGGCGGGCACGGCGGGCTTGGCGGGCGGCCTCTTCGCCTCACTCATGCAGTTCATCGCGCCGAGCAACTTCATGCTCTCGCAGTCGATCCTCTTTCTCTTCGCCGTCATCCTCGGCGGCGCAGGCACCGTGCTTGGCCCGGTGGTCGGTGCAGCGATTGTCGTCTTCCTGCCCGAGGCGCTCTCGGGCATGGCCGAATACCGACTGCTTGTCTTCGGGGCGCTGCTGATCGCGGTCATGCTCATTGCCCCGCGCGGGGTGGTTGGCACCATTGCCGCCTTCCTGCCGCGCCGGGAACGCGGGGCGCGGGCCTGCGATCAGGAGACGGTCCTGCGCTACATCTCCCCCGAGACACCGCATCCCCTGACGGTCACCGATCTCGGCATCACCTTCGGCGGCGTGAAGGCCGTTGCGGGCGCGAGCTTCACTGCCGCCCCCGGCGAGGTGACCTCTGTCATCGGCCCCAATGGTGCGGGCAAGACCACCCTGCTCAACATGATCTCTGGCTTCTACACCCCCGGCAGCGGCCGCATCGAGACCGCCGGGACCGAGATCGCCGGCTGGCCGATGCACGCCACCTCGCGGCTGGGTGTCGCGCGAACCTTCCAGGCAACCCGCCTCTTCGGATCCCTTGGTGCCGAGGCCAACGTGCTCTCCGCCTTCCCAAAGGGCCGTTTCGGCGCGCCCTTCGCGACGCTGGCCAACGAGGAGCGTCGGGCACTGGCGCTGGGGCTGCTGGAGCTGGTCGGCTTTACCGGCGATGCCGCAACCCCAGCCGCCGACCTGCCGCACGTCGACCGGCGGCTGGTCGAGATCGCCCGCGCACTGGCGCTGCGGCCGCACGTGCTGCTGCTCGACGAGCCGGCCGCCGGGTTGATGCATGCCGACAAGATGACCCTCGCGGCGCTGCTGCGGCGGATCGCCGACCTCGGCATCGCGGTGGTGCTGGTCGAGCACGACATGGACATGGTCATGGGCATCTCCGACCGCATCCTCGCGATGGACGCGGGCGTGCCCATCGCCTTCGATACCCCCGAGAGCATCCGCGCCAATCCGCAGGTCATCGCCGCCTATCTCGGCGAGGGCACGCTGAAGGCGCCGCCGCGCACGCTCGCCTTCGAGCCCGGCGCGATGGACACGCTCATCACCCGCGACCTGCGTGCGGGTTACGGCGCGGCGGACGTGCTGCAGGGGCTGAACATCCGCGTGCGGCGCGGCGAACTGGTCGCGCTGCTCGGGGCGAACGGCGCGGGCAAGTCCACCTTCCTCAAGGTGCTGTCCGGGCTGCTCGCCCCCAGCAATGGACAGGTGCTGATGAACGACGCCTACGTGCAGGGGCTGGCGCCGCACCGGATGGTCGAGCACGGGCTGGCGCTGGTGCCCGAGGGGCGGCAGGTCTTCCCCGAGCTGACCGTGGCGCAGAACATCGAGCTTGGCGCCTACCGGCGCAAGACCCGTCCCGCCCCCGAGGAGCTGGAAGCCATCCTGCGCCGCTTCCCGCGCCTGCGCGACCGGCTGGACACCCCCGCCGGGCTGCTCTCGGGCGGCGAGCAGCAGATGATGGCCATCGCGCGCGGGCTCATGGCCTCGCCCAAGCTGCTGCTGCTCGACGAGCCGTCGCTCGGCCTTGCCCCTGCGATGACCGAGGAGCTGTACCGCATCCTCGCCGATCTGCGCGACGACGGGATCACCATCCTGCTGGTCGACCAGATGGCGACGCTGGCACTGGCCGTGGCCGACCGGGGCTACGTGCTGGAACAGGGCCGCGTGGTGGCCGAGGGCAGCGCCGAGGAGTTGCGCCGTGACACGGCACTGATCGAGGCCTATCTCGGCCAGGGGGAGGCCCGTGACGAGGTACAGGCAGAAGCAGCACAATGACACTCGATCTCATCATCCGCGGGGCGCGCCTGTCGGACGGCGCCGCCCCGGTGGACATCGGCGTGGCGCAGGGTCGCATCGCGACGATCGCGCCCGACATCGCCAGCGACGCCCCAACGCTCGATGCCAGCGGAGGCATGATCTTTCGCGGCTTCGCCGACAGCCACCTGCATCTCGACAAGGCCTGCATCCTCGAGCGGGCGGTAAACCGTACCGGCGACCTGAAGGGCGCGCTGGCCGCGGTGACTGCCGCCAAGAAGGGTTTCACCACCGAGGACGTCTACGCCCGCGGCGCGCGGGTACTGGAGCAGGCGATCGGACAGGGCACCACGCTTGTCCGCACGCAGGTCGAGATCGACCCGGTGATCGGTCTGGCGGGCTTCGAAGCGGTCAAGCAGCTGAAGGCCGACTATTCATGGGCGCTCGACCTGCAGATCTGCGTCTTTCCGCAGGAGGGATTGCTGAACTACCCCGGTACCGAGGAGCTGCTGCGCGCCGCGCTCGCAGGCGGCGCGGACTTGCTCGGCGGCTGCCCCTATACCGACACCGACCCAGAGGGGCATATCGCCCTGCTTTTCGCTATGGCGCGTGAGTTCGACGTGGACCTCGATTTCCACCTCGATTTCGACCTCGACACCAGCTGGCGGCACCTCGACGAGGTGGCGCGGCAGACCATCGCCCATCGCATGCAGGGGCGCGTGGCGATCGGCCATGTGACCAAGCTCTCGATGCTGCCCCCGGACGCGCTGGCACGGAGCATCGCGCTGCTGAAGGACGCCGGGATCGCGCTGACCGTGCTGCCGGCGACGGACCTTTTCATCACCGGGCGGGAGCATGACCACGCGGTGCCGCGCGGCGTTGCCCCGGCGCACCGGTTCCACGCGGGCGGCGTCTGCTGCACCGTGGCGACAAACAACGTGCTGAACCCCTTCACCCCCTACGGCGACTGCTCGCTGCCGCGGATGGCGAACCTCTTTGCCAATGTGGCGCAGCTGGGCGGGCCCGAGGAGCTGACGGCCTGCTTTGCGATGGTGAGCAGCGATCCCTTCCGGCTGCTCGGCATCTCCGACCGGATCGAGGAGGGCGCCGCCGCCGATCTGGTGCTGCTGCCCTGCGACAGCCGCGCCGCCGCCGTGGCCGAGATCAGGCGGCCGGTCTGGGGGATGCGGGGCGGGCGGATGACCTTCGAGGCGCCCGTGCCGAGGATCTTGCGCCCCTAGTCCATTGAGCCAACCCGCCCGGAATCAAGCCGAAGGCGCCGGGCGAGCGCCGGCCCGTCCCCGCGGGCTGGCGCTTTGCCACCCTAGCGCGACGCACCTTCGTCGTCCGGACTTGGCTGGCATGAATCGCGGACCTCAACCCTTACAGCACCATCCCACGGCCCGGCGCCCGCCCGGCTCCCGTCGCGCAAGGCGGAGACACCTCCCTCGCCGCCGCTTGACACCCCCTCCCCCGAGGGCCACAAGGCGGCACGACACATAACCCGCAACCGGGCGTTCCGTGGGCGCCAGACCGACGAGGAGACTAGGCCTATGAGCCAGATTTCCCTGACATTCCCCGATGGCAATGCGCGCGAGTTCGACAAGGGCGTGACCCCTGCCGACGTGGCCGCAGCCATTTCCAAGAGCCTTTCGAAGAAGGCCATCTCCGCCACCGTGAACGGCGCGCATTGGGACCTGCAATGGCCCATCGACGCCGACAGCACCATCGCGATCCACACCCTGCAGGACGAGGACCAGGCGCTCGAGCTGATCCGCCACGACCTCGCGCACGTGATGGCACGCGCGGTGCAGGAGATCTGGCCCGACACCAAGGTCACCATCGGCCCGGTCACCGACCACGGCTGGTTCTACGACTTCGACCGCGCCGAGCCCTTCACGCCCGAGGACCTCGGCCAGATCGAGGCGAAGATGAAAGAGATCATCAACGCCCGCGACGAGGTGAAGACCGAGATCTGGGACCGCGAGCGCGCCCGCAAGTTCTACGAAGACAGCGGCGAGGGGTACAAGGTCGAGCTGGTGGACCGCATCCCCGCGGATGCGCCGATCCGCATGTACTGGCACGGCGAGTGGCAGGACCTCTGCCGCGGCCCGCACCTGCAGAACACCGGCCAGCTGCCGTCGGATGCCTTCAAGCTGATGGGCGTCTCGGGCGCCTATTGGTTCGGCGACGTCTCGCGGCCGATGCTGCAGCGCATCACCGGTGTGGCCTTCCGCAACCGCGACGAGCTGAAGAAGTACCTCAACTTCCTCGAGGAAGCCGCCAAGCGCGACCACCGCAAGCTGGGCCGCGAGATGGACCTCTTCCACCTGCAGCCGGAAGCGCCGGGGCAGATCTTCTGGCACCCCAACGGCTGGAAAATCTACACCACGCTGCAGGACTACATGCGCCGCCGCCAGGAGCGGGACGGCTACGTCGAGGTGAACACGCCTCAGGTCGTCGATCGCAAGCTCTGGGAGAAGTCCGGTCACTGGGACAACTACCAGGAAAACATGTTCATCGTCGAAGTGGACGAGGAGCATGCCCGCGAGAAGGCGATCAACGCGCTCAAGCCGATGAACTGCCCCTGTCACGTGCAGGTGTTCAACCAGGGCCTGAAGTCCTACCGCGACCTGCCGCTGCGCATGGCCGAATTCGGCTCGTGCAACCGCTACGAGCCCTCGGGCGCGCTGCACGGCATCATGCGGGTCCGCGGCTTCACCCAGGACGACGCGCACATCTTCTGCACCGACGACCAGATCGAGGCGGAAACCAAGAAGTTCATCGAGTTCCTCGCCTCGATCTACGCCGATCTGGGCTTCGAGAATTGGACGATCAAGCTCTCGACCCGCCCCGAGAAGCGCATCGGCTCGGACGAGAGCTGGGACCGTGTCGAGGCGGCGCTCGGTGATGCTTGCAAGGCCGCGGGCTACGAGTACGAGATCCAGGAAGGCGAAGGCGCCTTCTACGGTCCCAAGCTCGAGTTCACCCTGACCGACGCGATCGGCCGGGACTGGCAGTGCGGCACGCTGCAGGTGGACCCCAACCTGCCCGAGCGGCTGGATGCGAGCTTCATCGGTCAGGACGGTGAAAAGCACCGCCCGGTCATGCTGCACCGCGCCGTACTGGGATCGTTCGAGCGCTTCATCGGCATCCTGATCGAGGAACACGCCGGCAAGCTGCCGTTCTGGCTCGCACCGCGTCAGGTGGTGGTCGCCTCGATCACCTCCGAGGCGGATGACTACGTGCTCGAGGTCGTCGCCGCGCTGAAGGCCGCAGGCGTCCGCGCCGAAGCCGACACGCGCAACGAGAAGATCAACTACAAGGTGCGCGAGCACTCGGTCGGCAAGGTGCCGGTGATCCTCGCCGTGGGTCACCGCGAGGTCGAGGAACGCACCGTCACCGTGCGCCGTCTCGGCGAGAAGCAGACCGCGGTGCAGAGCCTCGACGAGATCGTCGCGGCGCTGTCGCTGGACGCCACTGCGCCCGACCTGCGCTGATCTGACCGCCAGAAACGAGAAAGCCCCGGACAATCGTCCGGGGCTTTTTACGTTTCAAGCACTTAGCACGCTGTGCGCCGGGCGAAGCGTGCCCTCATCCGGCAACCGCCGCCTGCACGTCCTTGGTCCAGCCCAGGTACATGGTCTCGCCGTCGACGATCAGCGGCCGTTTCATCAGCGTCGGGTGATCCGCCAGCAGCTCCTTCGCCGGGCGGGCGCGCTGCGCATCGTCCAACTCGCGCCAGGTGGTCGAGCGGGTGTTCACCAGCTTGTCACCGAATTCCGTCAGCGCGGCGTCGATCACCTCGCCCGGCACGCCATCAGCGCGCACATCGAGAAACTCCGCTTCCGGCAACGCTTTCAGCGCTTTCCGGCACGTATCGCAGGTTTTCAGCCCGTATATCAGCATCCGCCATCTCCTTGATCTTTCCCGGCACCATTTATTGCCTAATGCCGCAACTGCGAAGTGTTTCTCTTGATTTTTGCAGACACCGTGCAACTCTTGGGCCGTGACCATCGATGATCAGACCCGGAAAGCCTCGATTTTCCCGTGTTTTCGACCGGGACGGGCATTCCTTCCGCTGAGAGGCGAATGTGACGGGGCGCCCGCATTACGGGTAGAAACAGGAAAGTTGGAAGGAGCACGGACACATGCCAAGCGGCACCGTGAAATGGTTCAATACCACTAAAGGCTACGGCTTCATCGCGCCCGAAGAAGGGGGCAAGGACGTCTTCGTTCATATCTCGGCCGTCGAACGTTCGGGGCTTACCGGCCTCGCGGACAATCAGAAAGTGAGCTACGAGCTCAAGGAAGGCCGCGATGGACGCATGATGGCGTCCGACCTCAAAACACTTTAATAACAAAATCTTACATCGCATGACCCTACCCCACCCGGGGTCGGGTCCCAGCGGGGGTGTACCCGCACACGTCAGCCCGGCACGGGACTGGCGCAAGCCAGCGTTGCAGTCAGGCGTTTTATCATTGTGACTGCAGGCGACGCGCCTCCTGTCCGGCGAGGCGGATCAGATCCATCATGAAGGGCTTGTCGAGATCTTCAGTGCGGGTCGCGGCGTAGAGATGCCGGGTGATCCCCGCCTCGGTCAACGGTCGGGTGATGTAATCCGAATTGTATTTCACCTCGCGCACTACCCAGTCGGGCAAAACCGCGACACCGCGATTCGAAGCAACCAAAAGCAGAATCACCGCAGTGAGCTCGACTTGGCGAATCGCCGCCGGTTCGACTTTCGCCGGAGTCAGCAATTGCGAGAAGATATCCAGCCGCGCCCGGTCCACAGGATAGGTGATCAGCGTCTCGCCACGGAAGTCCTGCGCGTCGATCCACGGCTTCTCGGCCAGCGGATGCGAGGCCGAGGCGACAAAGACCGGGTGATACTCGAAGAGCGGGGTGAAGGTGACGCCCGGCAGGTCCTCGGGATCGGAGGAGATCACCACGTCCACCTCCTCCTTCACCAGCGCCGGCAGCGCATCGAAAGCGAGCCCGGGCCGGATGTCGACATCGACATCGCCCCAGCTCTTGCGAAAGCCCTCGAGCACCGGGAAAAGCCATTCGAAACAGGCATGACACTCGATGGCGATGTGCAGCCGCCCGACCGAGCCCTTGCGCAGCCCGTCGAACTCGGCCATCGCCGCCTCCACCTGCGGCAGCACCTGATCCGCGAGGCGCAGCAGCCGCAGACCGGCGGCTGACAGCTTCATCGGCTTGGAGCGGCGCACGAAAAGCTCGACCCCCGCCTGATCCTCCAGACCCTTGATCTGGTGAGACAGCGCCGATTGCGTTATGTTCAGCTGATCGGCGGCACGCGCGAGCCCCCCGGCCTCGTGGATGGCCTTGATCGTGCGCAGATGACGAAACTCGATGTGCATCCTAGTGTTCGCCTCATGTTGTTCTTGAGAAGTATGAGTTTGTCTCACAAAGGCTCATGTGTCACAAGGACCGAAATCCAAACTCGGAGTCCCGGCCAATGACCCGCCCCGACATCTCTTTCGAATTCTTCCCGCCCCGCAACATCGAGGCGACCTTCCGGCTGTGGGACACGGTGCAGGCGCTCTCGCCGCTCGGTCCGCGCTTCGTGTCGGTCACCTATGGTGCCGGCGGCACCACGCGCGAGCTGACCCGTGACGTCGTCGCCACCCTGCACAAGAACTCCGGCCTCAAGGTCGCAGCGCATCTGACCTGCGTCGATGCGACCCGCGAGGAGACGCTGGCCATCGCGCGCCAGTTCAAGGACGCCGGCGTGAACGACATCGTCGCGCTGCGCGGCGACCCGCCCAAGGGTGCCAATGGCTTCACCCCCCACCCCGAGGGCTTCAACTCGTCGATCGAGCTGATCGAGGCTCTGCGCGAAGCCGGGGACTTCACCATCCGCGTCGGCGCCTATCCCGACAAGCACCCCGAGGCACCCTCGGCCACCGCCGATGTGGAGTACCTCAAGCGCAAGTTCGACGCCGGTGCGTCTGAGGCGCTGACGCAGTTCTTCTTCGAGGCCGAGAGCTTCTTCCGCTTCCGCGATGAATGCGAGAAGGCGGGCATCGACAAGCCGATCGTCCCGGGCATCCTGCCGATCGAGAACTGGAAAGGCGCGCGCCGCTTCGCCGAGGCCACCGGCACCAAGATCCCCGCCTGGGTGATCGAGGCCTTCGAGAAGGCCGAGCGCGACGACCGTCAGGACCTGCTGGCCACGGCGATGTGCACCGAGCTGTGCAACGAGCTGCTCGAGGGCGGCGTCGACAAGCTGCACTTCTACACGCTCAACCGCCCCGAGTTGACCCGCGACGTGTGCTACGCGCTTGGCGTGACGCCGGACAACAAGCTCGAGAACGTCGCCTGAGGGCGTCGCGCGGGGCGCAAGCCTGCGCCCCGAACCAAGGCAAAGCCACAAGGCGAGCGCCGGCCTGTCCCCACGGGCTGGCGCTCTGTCATTGTAGAACGGCGATGAGCATCCCCACGGACTTGGCCGGACCAAGGCGCGGCCTCCGTCGCCCTTGCGCCACCGTATAGGCCGACACTGGCCCGGCGCCCCTACGTCAACATTCCCATACCTGCGCGCTGCCTCTTTTACGCCCAATCCCGGCATCTTAGCCATTTCCTCGCCCCGCCGCTGTTCCCTTCCCCGATCCCATCGGCTTAACTGGCCGCGGGGATAGAAGAAGGAGCAGGACGTGAGGCTGGCGGTTTTCACCGATCTCGACGGGACTCTGCTCGACCATGGCAGCTATTCCTACGCCGCCGCGCAGCCCGCGCTTGCCGCGCTGAACGCCCGCGACATCCCGCTGATCCTCGCCTCGTCCAAGACCGCCGCCGAGATCGCGCCGCTGCATGCCGACCTCGGGCTGGGCGACTGGCCCGCCATTGTCGAGAACGGCGCCGACCGGATCTCGCCCGGCGCGCTTTCCGAAGACGCACCCGACTACGAGAAACTGCGCGCCGCGCTGGCGGACATGCCGGACCATGCAACCCACTTCCAAGGCTTCGGCGACATGGACGCCGAGGAAGTGGCCCGCGTCACCGGCCTGCCGCTCGAGGGTGCCGCCCTCGCCCGCAAGCGCCGCTTCACCGAGCCCGGCCTCTGGTCTGGCAGCGACGCCGAGCAGGACGCCTTCCTTGAAGCCCTCGCGGAACAGGGCATCCACGCCCGCAAGGGCGGCCGTTTCCTGACCCTGTCCTTCGGCGGCACCAAGGCGCAGCAGATGGCAGGGATCATGACCGATCTCGGCTGCGACACCTCCATCGCGCTCGGCGATGCCCCCAACGACATCGAGATGATCGAGACCGCCACGCGCGGCGTCATCATCCGCAACGATCACGGCAATGGCATCCCGCCGCTGCCCGGCGAGCAGACGGGGCGCATCCGCCGCACCGCCCTGCCCGGCCCCGAAGGCTGGAACGCCGCCATCCTCGACTTACTTGACGACCTCGGGCTCTAGGAGATCATCGCCATGGCCGACTTCCAGCAGAACGGCAATATCGCCCAGTTCCACAACCTGCGCTCGCGCCCGATCGAGGAGATGATCTACGAGCTCGAGACCTACGCCCAGAGCCGCAAGATCTCGCTGATCCTGCCCTCGCTCTACTCCGAGCTCGAGGGCGACGCCCTGCCCAACATCCTGAAGGAATTGAGTAAGGTCACCTACCTGCACCGCATCGTCATCGGCCTCGACCGTGCCGATGAGGCGCAGTACCGCCGGGCGCGCGAGTTCTTCTCCGTCCTGCCGCAGCAACATACGGTGATCTGGAACGACGGCCCGCGGATGACCGAGATCATGGGCCGCCTCGAGGCGCTTGGCCTCGCGCCGCAGGAGCCGGGCAAGGGCAAGAACGTCTGGGGCTGCATGGGGTACCTGATCTCCTGCGCCGACAGCGCGGTGATGGCGATCCATGATTGCGACATCGTCACCTACACCCGCGAGCTGCTCGACCGGCTGGTCTACCCGGTGGCCAACCCGACCTTCAGTTACCAGCTGTCAAAGGGCTACTACCCCCGCGTCGGCGGCGGCAAGCTCAACGGCCGCGTCACACGCCTGCTGGTCTCGCCGCTGCTGATCGCGCTCAAGCGCACCATCGGCGATCGCGACTACATCGACTACCTGCGCGCCTTCCGCTACCCGCTCTCGGGCGAGATGGCGCTGCGCACCGGCATCCTGCCCGACCTGCGCATCCCCTCGGACTGGGGGCTGGAGATCGGCGTGCTCTCCGAGGCCTGGCGCAACCTCGGCCCGCGGCAGGTCTGCCAGGTCGAGATCGCCGACGTCTACGATCACAAGCACCAGGATCTGTCGCAGCAAGACGCAAGCCATGGGCTCTCGCGCATGTCCGTCGACATCTGCAAGGCGATCTTCCGCAAGCTCGCCGCCGACGGCACGGTGTTCACCCCGCATGTCTTCCGCACCCTCAAGGCCACCTACTACCGCTCGGCGCTCGACCTGCTCGAAGCCTATTCGGCGGATGCCAAGATGAACGGGTTGACCATCGACCGACACGCCGAAGAGCGCAGCATCGAGATGTTCGGTGAAAACATCGTGCGCGCCGGGCAGCTGTTCATCGAGAACCCGCAGGAGACACCCTTCATCCCGACCTGGAACCGGGTGCATTCGGCAGACCCCACGCTGCTGGCGGATTTCCGCGCCGCGGTCGCGGGCGACGACGCCGAGTTCGGCTGATCCTCGCCGAAATCCGTCGGAACCTCACGTCAGAGTGATCACAGATCCCTTGCGACGTCGCGTCCTTCATCGCGCCGTCGCATTGACCTGACCTAACTCTCGTCCGAGTAACTGATTTTTGAGCCCTGCCCGCGCCGGTCCTCCCCGTTCCGGCCTCCCCGCGGGGCACTTCAAATCAAAAGGAGGAGAAGAATGGGCCTCATCGGGATCATTCTGTCGCTGGGCTTGCTGATGTACCTGGCCTACCGCGGCATCAACGTGCTGATCCTTGCACCGCTGCTGGCGATGCTGGCGGTGCTGCTGTCGGGCGGTCTGCCGGTCATGGCCACCTACACGCAGGTCTTCATGCAGTCGCTCGGCGGCTACGTGATCACCTACTTCCCGCTGTTCCTGCTCGGCGCGATCTTCGGCAAGGTCATGGCCGACGGCGGCGCGGCGCGCACCATCGCCGAGAAGATCGTCGAATGGGTCGGCGGAGATCGCGCGATCCTCGCCGTGGTGCTGGCCTGCGGCGTGCTCACCTTCGGCGGCGTGTCGCTCTTCGTGGTGGCCTTTGCCATCTACCCGATCGCCAACGCGCTGTTCCGCCGCGCCGATGTCCCCAAGCGCCTGCTGCCCGCGGCCATCGCGCTCGGCTCGTTCACCTTCACCATGACCGCCTTCCCCGGCACTCCGGCGATCCAGAACGCGATCCCGATCCCGTTCTTCGGCACCAATGTCTTCGCGGCACCGCTGCTCGGCACGCTGGCGGGTCTGATCATGCTCGGCGGCGGCACGCTCTGGCTGAGCCGCCGCGCCAAGGCGGCGCAGGGCCGCGGCGAAGGCTACGGCGTGCACGAGCGCACCGGGGCCGACAGTTCGCTGCCCGAGGATGCGGACATGCCCGGCTTCGTCGCGGCGATCCTGCCGGTAATCACGGTGATCGGCCTAAACGCGCTGCTCACCTACGTGGTTTTCCCGAACATGAGCGCCGACTACCTCGCCGACGCGAAATACGGCGCGACCGAGCTGTCGCGTGTGGCGGGCATCTGGGCGATCATCATCTCGCTGGTGGCGTCGATCGTCCTGGCGCTGGCGCTGAACTGGAAGCGCTTCGCCGACGTCAAGGAGACGGTCAACAAGGGCACCATGGGCTCGCTGCTGCCGATCTTCAACACCGCCTCCGAGGTCGGCTACGGCGCGGTGATCGCCTCGTTGCCCGCCTTCGGACTGATCCGCGACGCGGTTCTGGGGCTCTTCCCGAACAACCCGCTGGCCTCGCTGGCGGTGGCGGTGAACGTGCTCGCAGGCATCACCGGTTCGGCCTCGGGCGGCATGTCGATTGCCCTGAAGGCGCTCGGCGAGCAGTTCGCCGCCATGGGCGTGGAACAGGGCATCAGCATGGAGCTGATGCACCGGGTTACGGCGCTCTCTTCCGGCGGCTTCGACGCGCTGCCGCACAACGGCGCGGTGATCACCCTGCTGGCGATCACCGGCATGACCCACAAGAAGAGCTACTCGGACATCTTCGTGGTGGCCGTGGCGATCCCGGTCCTTGCGACGATCACGGTCATCGTGCTCGGCTCGCTCGGGCTCTGAGCGTCCCGATCCTGACACCGCGAAGGGGCGCCCACGGGCGCCCCTTTGTCGTTCCGGCTCAGCCGCCGGCCGCCTTGCGCCGCTTGCGCCGCCCGTAGGTCGCCACGCGCCACAGGTAGAGCCCGACGATCCCCGCCACTACGACGGTCGACACCGGGTCGAGCCAGCCCGCCACCAGCCCGTATTGCGCCTGCAGCACATAGCCGGCCATGGCCAGAAGCGCCGTCCAGCTCACCGTGCCCACCGCCGAGAAGGCCAGGAAACTCGCCATCGGCATGCGCGCCACCCCGGCGGGCACCGAGATGAAGGTGCGCACCGTCGGGATCAGCCGCCCGATCAGCACCGCGCTGCCGCCATGCCGGGTGAACCAGTCGTTCGAACGGTCGAGGTCCTCGGGCAGGATGGTCAGCCAGCGCCCGTGGTTGGCGGCGAGCCGCTTCAAGCGATGCGTGCCGAGCCGCCGCCCGATCCAGTACCAGAACACCGCCCCGGCCAGCGAGCCGAGCGATCCCGCGACGATCACCCAGACAAGGTGCTCGCGCCCCGCCGCCGCATTGAACCCGCCCAGCGGCATGATCAGCTCCGAGGGGATCGGCGGAAAGACATTCTCGAGAAACATCAGCACGCCGATGCCGAACGCCCCCACCGCGTCGATAAATCCCGAGATCCAGTCGAACATCGCGCCCTCCTTTAGCCTGTCCGGTTCCAACGCCTGGACCGGCCAGAGGGTTCAGCGGCGGCTGGGGTCTGCGCGCTTCTTCTCTTTCAAAATACGCCGGGGGAGACGCGCGCAGCGCGGCGGGGGCAGAGCCCCCTCTCCGGGCCGCCCGCGCCGGGATATCAGCCCTGGTTGGAAATCCACCGGCACTGGTAGGGCGCCAACGTCACCGGTCCGGCCTCGATGGTCTCGCCTGACAGCAGGTCCAGCCAGTGCTCGTCGGCGATCATGTTCAGCCCCTCGTGCGGGATCACCACCTCCTCGTCCGAGCAGTTGTGCAGCGCAAAGATCGACTGCGCCCGGTCCAGAGACTGCCGCCACAGACCGAAGACCCGCTCGTCGAGGTTCAGGGTGAACTGCGTGGCGTTGGGGTGGAAGCCCGCCTGACGCGCGCGCAGCTTCAGCCGCTCCGAGAGCATCTCCAGCACCTGCGCGTGCACGGTCTCGGGATCATCCAGCAAGGCGTTGAGCTCGCCGTAGTCCCAGCGGTGGCGGTTGATCGCCCGGTTCATGCCGCGCCGCTGCACCGCCTCGAGATCGTTGGGCGTGCCGAGCATCGAGTGAATGTAGAAGGCCGGGATGCCCTCGAGCGACATGACGATGGTCTGCGAGCAGAGGAACCGCGCGAGGTGATGCGCGTCCTCGCCCTTGTAGGTGCGGGCCATGGCCGCGAAGAAGGCGCAGTTGAGCTCGTAGACGCTTTCGCCGCCGCCGGGCAGCGAGCGCATCGAGGCCAGCCCGCCGAGCTCGCGCGCGGTGTCGATGACGCGGCCCACTTCCTCGGGCGGCAACAGCCCCTCGGCGGGGCGCATGCCGATGCCGTCATGGCTGGCGGTGAAGTTGAGATAGGCGCAGCCCAGCGGCGCCGGCGGCATCGCGCGCTGCCAGTCGTTGAGATACTTCGCCGTCCCCGCCATCATCGCGTGCAGCACCAGCGGCGGCAGCGGGAAGTTGTAGACCATATGCGCCTCGTTCCGGTGCCCGAAGTACGACAGGTTCTCCGCCTTCGGCACATTGGTCTCGGTCAGCAGGATGATGCTCTCGGTGGCGTAATCCGCCAGCAGCCGGAGCAGGCGGATCACCGCGTGGGTCTGCGGCAGGTGTATGCAATTTGTGCCGATCTCCTTCCACAGGAAGGCCACCGCATCGAGCCGGATGATCCGCACGCCCATGTCGACGTGCAGGCGGATGATGCGCAGGATCTCGAGCAGCACCTCGGGATTGCGGAAATCAAGGTCGATCTGGTCGTGGCTGAAGGTGCACCAGACGTGGCGCGTCCCCATGGCGGTCTCGACCTCCTGCAGCAGCGGCGTGGTGCGCGGGCGGACCACCATCGACACGTCGTCCGAAGGCTCGGCCTCGAAGAAGAACCCGTCGTAGGGCTTCTGACCCTGCCTATAGGCATTGAACCACACGCCCTGCGAGGAGACGTGGTTGAGCACCAGATCCGACATCAGATGGAACTCGTCACCGATGCGGGTGATGTCGACCCAGTCGCCAAGCTGCGGGTTCACCTTGCGGTAGTCGGTCACCGCGAAGCCGTCGTCCGAGGTGAACGGAAAGAACGGCAGGATGTGCACCCCGTTCACCACGCCCTTCATGTGGCGCAGCAGGAAGTCGTTCATCAGGTCGAGCGGCTTGTGGCTGCCGTCGATCAGGCTGTCGCCGTAGGTGATCAGCACCGCGTCGTTCTGCGACCAGAGATTGTTGCCCGGCTTGCGCGGCTGGCGCCGGCGGCCGCGGCCCGGCTTGTCCGGGCTCTCGGGCCAGAAGGCATCGATCACCTGGCTGGAGAGGATGTCGGCATTGAGATCGGGGTAGATGAAATGCAGAAGTTCGGAAAGGCGGGCGCTGAAGGAGGTTTCGGTCATGAAATCGGGTCTCGACGGGTCCGGGTTGAGAGGACCGGAAGGCCGGGGACGGCACGGAATTCCGGGCGCTTACCCTTGGGGTAAGCAATGATCCTCGCTTTCACAAGCATTTAGTCCGCCTTAGGCCCGCTTCCACGTCACCGGGCAGAGAACCGCCCCGGATCGGGCGCGGGTTTCCGATCGGGGTCCTGTCGCATCTTGCGGGAAACATGTCGCGCCAGCACGTCGCCCCGGCCCGATCTTGCCGCAGGATGGGTCCGCAATGCGCTTGACCTTGCTTCCCGCAGGCGGCAGCGATTTGACCACCACACAGTCGAGAAAAGAAACGCACCTCCCATGAGCTCCTCCTACGCCCTCACCGTGCACTGCCCCTCCACCCGCGGCATCGTCGCCGCCGTTGCTGGCTTCCTCGCCGCGCAGGGCTGCAACATCACCGACAGCGCCCAGTTCGACGACCTCGGCACCGGCAGCTTCTTCATGCGGGTGAGCTTCCTGAGTGAGACCGGCGCAGAACTGCCCGCGCTCGAGGCCGCCTTCGCCGCAGTTGCCGAGGAGTTCGGCATGGAGTTCGCCTTCCACGACGAGACCACGAAGATGAAGGTGGTGATCATGGTCAGCCGCTTCGGGCATTGCCTGAACGACCTGCTCTACCGCTGCCGCATCGGCGCGCTGCCGATCGAGATCGTCGCGGTGATCTCCAACCACATGGATTACCAGAAGGTTGTGGTGAACGCCGACATCCCCTTCCACTGCATCAAGGTGACCAAGGAGAACAAGCCGCAGGCCGAAGCGGCGATCATGCAGGTGGTCGAGGACTCGGGGGCCGAGCTGATCGTGCTGGCCCGCTACATGCAGATCCTCAGCGACGAGATGTGCCGCAAGATGTCGGGGCGGATCATCAACATCCACCACTCCTTCCTGCCCTCGTTCAAGGGGGCCAACCCCTACAAGCAGGCGTTCCAGCGCGGCGTGAAGCTGATCGGCGCGACCTCGCATTACGTCACCGCCGACCTCGACGAGGGTCCGATCATCGAGCAGGACATCGTGCGTGTCACCCACGCGCAGTCGCCCGAGGACTACGTCTCGCTCGGCCGCGACGTCGAGGCGCAGGTGCTTGCGCGCGCCATCCACGCCCACGCCCATCGCCGGGTGTTCCTGAACGGTGACAAGACCGTGGTCTTCCCCGCCTCCCCGGGCTCCTACAGCTCCGAGCGCATGGGCTGACGCCCCGCCCTCTCAGCAGTTTTCGCCGCCCGGGATTTCCGGAACCAGAAGCTCGGGGGCGGTCTCCGGACAGACGCCGGCCCCGCCTCCACGGCGGGCCGGCGTCACCGTTCGTGCCGCGGCCCGATGGGCAGCGACGGGTTTCTGCGGCGGCCCCGCGAGGCGGGACCCAAGCTGGCGGGAAAAGGGGAAATGGGGCGTGCTCTAAGGGGATAACGAGCACGCCCCGAGGGGACTAAGTGCGCGGCTCAGGTGGTTGGGACACGCCGGACACTTCGTGCTGTGAAACAATCAAAGGAAAATTGATTTCAGCCATAAGACATTCGTGGGTCCGAGAGAGATTCGCAAGCGAAAACTTCCCCTAGGTCACAACCATTCCGCGACCCCTTTGCGAGTCTCCGGTGCACGGGGGTCCGGGTCGAGTCCGGGCGCGGCGGTGTCTTCTGACCGATGATGCTCTCTGACAGCTTATTCCCGAGGGCGCACATGCACGAAACAGCTCCTGTCCGGACCGGGCACACACTCTGGCCCACCCCATGCCTCGCCCGCGCGGATCGGTCGGGGTCGGCGGTGTCGCAGCACCATCCCATCGCCCGCCAGACCGCTTAAAAAATGTGCGTGTTTCGTGGATTACCCGGCGGAATTCATGTCGGAGCGATGAAATTTCCTGCCCGCCCGTTGTGACCTCTGTCAGAGACTATAGGTAGCGGGCGTCCGGCCGTCTCACTCCTCCTCCCGAGGCCGCCGGATTTGCCAAGACGGGCCGCCAACCGGCCAGTTTAGCGACCGGGTCGGCCTGCTCCTCCTCCTCCCTGCGGGTCGACCCAATTTCGCGAAATGACAGATACCTCCCTGAGGGCATTGTTGCGCAAAACAACCTTTGAGTTGAGGGCCTCCCTTTCCCGTTGCCGTTCAGACGACGGTGTCAATCTCGGCCCTTGGCACCGCCGGCACCGAGGCCGCTGCCTGAAGCCGAAAGGCTGAGGGGGAAACTCCGACCTGTATTGGATTTGCCCAGAAAGGCCGCGAGCAAGGCACGTACGACGCTGGGGCCTAAGAGTATCCCTACAGTCTATTGCAGGATGCCGATGGTCATTAAGCGCGTGATTTTACTGGTGCCCCCACACGGACTCGAACCGCGGACCTACTGATTACAAATCAGTTGCTCTACCAGCTGAGCTATAGGGGCACCGTGGGCAGAGGCATATTCCAGCTGCGCCCCCGAGTGCAAGAGCGATTCAGCGATTTGCCCGCGCCAGCAGCGCCACGGCCGCCAGCCCAACCCCGATCACCAGGACCGCCGCAGGGGCGGCGCCTCCGAGGTTCTCGAGCGAGGCCTGGTCGTGCACCCGCGTCGCCAGCGTCTCGTAGTTGAACGGGCGAAGCAGCAGCGTCGCGGGCAGCTCCTTCACGCAGTCGACGAAGACCAGCAGCAGCGCCGAGGCGACCGAGCCGCGCATCAGCGGGTAGTAGACCTCGCGCAGGGTCTGGCCCTGGGTGCGCCCCAGCGAGCGCGCAGCGCGGGCGAGGTTGGGCGAGATTCGCCCCATCGCCGCATCCGCCGCGCCCTGCGCGATGGCGAAAAAGCGCACGAAGTAGGACAGCACCAGCGCGAAGGCAGAGCCCGTCAGAACCAGCCCCATGTCGATGCCCGTCGCCGCCTCGACCGTGTCGGCGAGCACGTGGTCGACCGCCGCCAGCGGGATGAGAATGCCGACGCCCAGCACTGCCCCGGGGGCCGCGTAGCCGATCGTCGAGACCGGCAGCAGAAGGCGCGGCAGCTGCCGCCCCGACAGGCGCACGCCGTAGACGAGGAAGACCCCGCCCAGCACCGTCAGCACCGCCGCGATGCCGCCGACGGTCAGCGTATGCACCCCCGCCCGCCAGAGCTTCGGGTCGGCCCAGGCCCCGGCATTGTCGATGGCGTGGCCGAGGATCACCCAGGCTGGCAGCACGAAGCCCATACCGAAGGGGATGGCGCAGGCCAGCGTCGCGCCCCAGCCGGTGGCGCCGCGCAGCGCGGTGCGCGCCACCGGGCGGTGTCGCGAGGAAAGGTTGAAAAAGCGCATGCGGCGGCGCGATCCCTTTTCGAGCAGCACCAGCACGATCACCAGTGCCAGCACCGTGCCGGCGATCTGCGCCGCGCCGCCGGCGTTGTTGCTCTGCAGCCAGACGCTGAAGATCCCAGTGGTCAGCGTCTGCACCGAGAAATAGTCCACCGTGCCGAAATCGTTGACCGCCTCCATCATGGCGATCGCCACGCCGGCGGCGATGGCGGGCCGCGCCAACGGCAGGCCGACGCGCCAGAAGCGGGCAAAGGCGCCCTGCCCCAGCGATCGCGCCACCTCGTCGGCGCTGCCCGGCTGCTCGCGGAAGGCGTTGCGCGCCAGCAGGTAGACATAAGGGTAAAGCGCCGCAGAGAGCACGATGATCGCGGCGCCCATGGAGCGGATCTCGGGGAACCAGTAGTCGCGCGAGGTCTGCCAGCCGAAGAGCTCGCGCAGCCCGGTCTGAACCGGCCCGGCGTATTCGAGGAAGTCGACCAGCGCGTAGGCCCCGACGTAGGCGGGGATCGCCAGCGGCAGCAGCAAAAGCCACTCCAGCCAGCGCCGCCCCGGGAAATCGTAGCGCGCCACCAGCCAGGCCGCCCCGGAGCCCGCCGCCCCGGCGAGCAGCCCGACCCCGGCCATCAGCTTGAGCGTATTGCCGAAGTAGCGCGGCAGGGTCGTCGAGATCAGATGCGGCCAGATGTTCTCGGAGGGAAACAGTGCGATCCACAGCACCGCGAGGATCGGCGCGATCACCACGGCGGCGATCAGCGCGGCGCCCAGCGACCAGGGGTTCGGCAGGAAACGCGCCAGGGAGAGGCGCGCGCCACGCGGCGCGCTGTTGTCGGCAAGGCTCATGGCGGCTCCTTCGTGTGCCCCGCCGGACGGAGCGCGGTTTTCCTCGGCTGCGATAGGCTTATAGTGCGTGCCGTTGGTAACCGAAAGTACAGGCTATGCAGGTCATTCTCCATATCGGCGCGCAATGCACGGACGAGGACCGCCTGCTCAAGGGGCTGCTGCGAAATGCCGGCGAGTTCCACCGCGAGGGGATCGCCATCCCCGGCCCGTCCCGCTATCGCATGCTGCTTTCCGAAGCGATCGGCACGCTCGGTGCCAACGAGCCGGCACCGGAGGCGCGCGAGGTGCTGCTCGACGCCATTCTCAGCGAGGACGAAGAGCAGGTAACCCGGCTCATTCTCAGCCATGAGACCCTGTTCTCGGTTCCGAAGCTCGCGCTTGAAGACGGCGTGCTCTACCGCAAGGCCGAGCGGCGGCTGCAGGCCCTGGCCCGGCTCTTCGAGGGGGACGACCTGCAGATCTTCCTCGGCCTGCGTGACTTCGCGACCTGGCTGCCCGCCATGCTGCGCGCCACGCCGCACCTCGATCTTGAGAGCTTCCTGTCAGGCGCCGACCCGATGCAGCTGCGCTGGTCAGACCTGGTGCTGCGGCTCCGCCGGGCGCTGCCCGAGGTGCCGATCACGCTCTGGTGCAACGAGGACACGCCGCTGCTCTGGGGGCAGATCCTGCGCGAGGCGGCGGGGATCGACCTGGAGCGCAAGATCATCGGCAGCTTCGACGTCTTTTCCGAGATCGTCAGTCCCGAGGCGATGCAGCGCTTCCGCGGCTTCCTCCGCGAGAACCCGCAGGTCAGCGAGGCGCAGAAGCGCCGGGTGATGATGGCTTTCATGGAAAAATACGCCCTGCCCGGGGCGATGGAGGAAGAGCTCGACATGCCGGGCTGGGATGCCGCCTATGTCGACACGCTCACCAAGCTCTACGACGAGGACGTCTGGCAGATGCAGCAGATGGATGGGGTGCGGGTGCTGACGCCCTGACGCAGCGCGGGCGGCGGCCTGTCCGGGGGCGCTGCCCCCGTCGCCTGCGGCGCCTTTTTTCCATGTGGAAGTAGGGTTTCCGGGAGCACGGGAGGTCCTGCGACGGGCCTCTTCGAGGTAACGGCCGGGGCGTCGCGCCCCGGCGCAGGTCCAATCGGACCGATCAGTCCATGCCGAGCGCGGCCTTGTACATCTCGAGCACCGCCTCTTCCTCGGCGATGTCGTCCTTGTCGCGCTTGCGCAGCGCGATGACCTTGCGCATCACCTTGGTGTCGTAGCCGCGGCCCTTCGCCTCGGCCATGACTTCTTTCTGCTGGTCGGCGATTTCCTTCTTTTCCATCTCGAGCCGTTCGAACCGCTCGATGAACTGCTTCAGCTCGCCCGCGGCGACGCCATAGGCGCCGGAATCATTGTCCTGCATCACATCATCTCCTGCCAGATTTCCTGCCGGTATCGCCGGTTTGACTACCCCCCGGCGCGGCCTCCATCAAGAGCCGATGCGCCGCGACCGGCGGTTGCCGCCGAGGGTTGCGAGCCGGGCGGCGATGCAGTACCCGCCCCGAAAGCGCCGACGGGCGGCGCCAACGGAGGGAAGTGCGGCATGGAATGGCTGATCTGGCTGGGCGCGGCGGTGTCGCTGGCGGGGCTCCTGGGGCTTTTCGGGTGCATCATCAAGGTCTGGCGCGCGAAACGGGCGGGACTCGATGACGAAGGCCTGCGCGAGGTGATGCGCAAGATCGTGCCGCTCAACATGGCAACGCTGCTGCTGTCGGTCTTCGGGCTGGCGATGGTGATGGTCGGCATCCTGCTCGGCTGAACCGGAGCCCGGCTGACCGGCAGGCGGCTCAGGCGCCGCCGGGCCAGCTGTTGGCGCGGGTTGTCACGAGGTCGTCCCACAGCGGGTGCGGCTGCCAGAAGGCCCGGTCCGCGTGAGTGACACCGGCCAGCGCCTCGCGCAGGCCGCGCGCGCCCATGCGCAGCGCCGCATACATCGGCCCGCCGCGCCAGCGCGGCAATTCCAGCACCTGCAAGGCGACAAGATCGAGATCGGAGGCGCGGCGCAACATGCCCGTACCCAGCATGCGCGCGCCCTCGTTGGCCATTGCCCCGATCAGAAGGCCCCGCAACTCGGCCGCCGGCAGCGCCGGGGCGGCCGGGCGGCGCGCCGCGAGCAGCGCCTCGACCTCGGCGGAGGCCAGCGGCAGGCCGTCCTCCGGCCAGTCGTAGAAGCCCCGCCCCGTCTCGCGCCCGCCCCGCCCGGCGCGCACCAGCTCGCTGGCCCAATTCGCCGCGCTTTCGGCCCGCGCCTGCGCCCCGAGCCGCGCCAGCCCCATCTGGTCGCGACGCAGGAAGGGCCCGCGGCGCCACCCCCAGTCGCGACAGGCCGCATCGATGTCGAACGGGCTCTGGCCCATGTCGACCAGCGCATCGGCGGCACGGCAACAGGCGTCGAAGATGCGCCCCCCGAGGCTTTCTCCGGCGGAGCGCACGCGCAGCGCGAGGCAGCCCATCTGCGCCGCCAGCGCCTCGGCGTCGGCCAGCTGACCGTCGCGCGCCCGCGGCCCCACGATCACCTCGACCAGCCGTGCCGTAACCGGCGAGGGCGCGAACCGCAGCCCGACCTCTGAGACCCGCCCGGGATAAACCGGCAGGCGGCTGACGCCGGGCGGTGCCGCGACCTCGGCCTGCCCCGGCCCGGCGACCAGGATCAGCTCGGCCGCACGCGCCATCTCGGCGGCGGGGCCGACGCGCAGGCGCGAGAGGCGTTCCTCGGCCTCTTCGGCGGAAAGCACGCCAGCGCGCCGGCTCTCGTCCAGCCGGTCGCGCAGGGCTATCACCCCGGCGTGCAGGGAATCGGGCGCGCCGCAGCCCCAGTCGACTTCCGCGGCGACCGGCAAGAGTGCCTGCAGCAGCGGCACCGCCAGCGGGCCGTCGCCCAGCACGCAGATGCGCCGCGGCGCGGGCCGGGCCGGCACCATCTCCGCGGCGGCGATACGCTCGGCTGCGGCCACGGCCCGCAGCGCCGTTCCGGCCTCGGACTCGCGGCAGCTCTCGTAGGCGTCCGCCTCGAAATCCAGCCCGCCCGCGAAGGGCAGCAATTGCGCCGCCTCGACAGCGGCGACGATTTCCCGGCGCGCGGGGTTGGCGCTGGCCGTCACCTCTGCGCGGTGGGCGGCAACCGCCTGCTGGTAGCCGATCGGGTCGGCAAAGCCCTCGCGGCGCTGCGCCACCGGGCGCGGTCCGAAACCCTCGGCCCGCAACTCGGCGCAGAACGCCCGCGCCTCCTCGTCGAGCGGCCCCTCGGCGAGCCGGTCCAGCAGGCCGGCGGGCGCGGTCTCGTCGAGACGAATCGTCCGGCCCGAGAGCATCATCTCGAGCGCCGGACCGGCGCCGAGCAGCCGCGGAAGACGCTGCGTCGCCCCGGCGGCGGGAGGAAGACCAAGCGCCACGTTGGGAAGCCCGAAAAGGGTGCCTCGGGCCGCCAGCCGGTAGTGCGCGGCCAGCGCCAGCTCGGCCCCGGTGCCGAGCGCCCGCCCCTGCAGCGCGGCGATCACCGGCTTGCGACACAGCTCGATCCGGCGACACAGCTCGGCGGGACCCGGATCGCCATGCGCGGCGTCGAGTTCGGCCGGATCATCGCCGTCGGAAAATCCGCCGTTGCCACCGGACAGGACGATGCAGGCGACTTCGGGATCTTTCTCCACACGGGCGAGCGCCGCGAGCAGCCCGGAGCGCAGCGCGGACGTCAGCCGGTTTCCCGCATCCCCCGCCATGACCAGCCAGGCGATGCCCTCGCCGATCCGCACGTCCACCGCGCCTGTCGTCTGCGCCATCTGTCGCCCTTCCGCTTGCCTGCGGGCGCAGCCTGCGCGCCCCAAGGCCTGTCATCATCCCCATGCCTGTCCGGCATCTCTGCGAGCTAGTGGGTTCCGGCAGGCGCGGCAAGACGAGAATCTGCCGCGCCGCCCCTTCGGGCCGCGCGGCTTTCGGACCCGGAGGCCCGGCAGGCAAAGCGCTGCCGATCAGATCGGCATGTTGTCGAAGCGGGCTTCCAGCTCGGCATCGACCTCGCTGCGCAAACGGTCACGCACATGCGCCGGAAGCGCGATACCGCGCACCCGTGCCTCGACCGCCAGCCGCTCCAGCTCTGCCACGAGGGCGGCGTGTTCCGCACCCCGCGCATCGCATAGGGCGCGCTCGACGGTATCGATACGTCGTTTCAGCCTGTCGTCCATGCTTGGTCTCCTCCATATCGGTGCAGCGGGTCGGACTTTTCCGCCCTGCCGTCTGTGGCACGGAGCCAGAGGCCTTACCGTGCCGTTTCGGACTGCCTTAACTTGAGCCGCGCGGCACAGAACCGCGGCGCGCGACCACCTCCGGCGAGTCGGGACCCTGCCCCGGCTCGGTGGGGGTGCATTACTGCTTTCACGTGGTCGTCCCCGTCAGCGCGATGGAAGGCCCCGCATTCCGGTTCCGGACTTGAGGAACCCTCTGCGGGAATCGTGCACCAACACGCTGATGATGGCCATGATATGGGTCAATCGCAACGAATCCTTGAACACACATTCAGCTTTGCCTATATGACTGCCAAACGGAGGATCATTCCATGATGACACCTGAAGTTACCGCCTTCTTCGACGAGGCCACCAACACGATCTCCTATGTCGTCCGCGATCCCGAGGGCAGCGCCTGCGCAATCGTCGACAGCGTGCTCGACTTCGACTACGCCTCGGGCCGCACCGACACCCGTTCGGCCGATGCCATCATCTCCTTCGTCAAGGAGAAGGGCTACAAGGTCGACTGGCTGCTCGAGAGCCATGTGCACGCCGACCACCTTTCGGCGGCGCCCTACATCCAGCGTGAACTGGGCGGCAAGATCGGCATCGGCGAGCGCATCACCGTGGTGCAGGACACCTTCGGCAAGGTGTTCAACGAGGGCACCGAGTTCCAGCGCGACGGCTCGCAGTTCGACAAGCTCTTCCAGGAGGGCGACAGCTTCCACATCGGCCAGCTGCGCGGCGACGTGCTGCACACGCCGGGGCACACCCCGGCCTGCCTGACCTACGTGATCGGCGATGCCGCCTTCGTCGGCGACACGCTGTTCATGCCCGACTTCGGCACCGCCCGCTGCGACTTCCCCGGCGGCTCCTCGGAAACGCTCTACGCCTCGATCCAGAAGATCCTGGCGCTGCCGGACGAGACCCGCATCTTCGTCGGCCACGACTACAAGGCCCCGGGCCGCGACGACTACGCCTGGGAGACCACCGTGGGCGAGCAGAAGGCGCTCAACATCCACATCGGCAGCGGCAAATCCGCCGAGGAGTTCGTCGCGATGCGCGATGCGCGCGACGCCACCCTCGCCATGCCGAAACTGATCATCCCGTCGCTGCAGGTGAACATGCGCGCCGGCCAGATGCCGCCCGCCGACGAAAAGGGCGACGTTTTCCTGAAGGTGCCGGTCAACAAGCTCTGACCGCGCCCGACCACCACTCACGACCACAGGCGCGCTCCGCTTCCGGGCGGGGCGCGTCCCTCTCACCATGGACAGCGGGCGCTTTTGGGAGCGGCCGCTCGGCAAAGGAATCGCGCATATGCCAATTGACTGGATTTGGGGCCTGATCGGCGGCTTGCTGATCGGCACCGGGGGCGCCGTCTACCTGCTCGTCAACGGGCGGATCATGGGCGCCTCGGGGATCATCGGCGCGCTGGTCGACGGATCGGCCGGCGACTCGAAGTGGGAGCGTATCGCCTTCCTCGCCGGGGTCATCCTGCTGCCGGTCCTGCTGCTGCCGCTCTACGGCGGCACGGTCGACACGCACATCACCGACAACATCCCCGTGCTGGTCGCCGCCGGCCTGCTGGTCGGCATCGGCACGCGGCTGGCCAACGGCTGCACCTCTGGCCACGGCGTCTGCGGCATGTCGCGCCTGTCGCTGCGCGGCTTCGTCGCCACCTGCTGCTACATCCTCGCCGGCGGTGTCGGCGTGGTGATCTTCCGCCACCTGCTGGGAGTGATCTGACATGGGCAATTCCTCTCCGGCCCGCCTCTTCTTCGCCCTTGTCGCCGGTGGTTTCTTCGGCGCGGGTCTCTTCATCTCGGGCATGACCGACACCGCAAAGGTGCAGGGTTGGCTCGACGTCTTCGGCGCCTGGGACCCGACGCTCGCCTTCGTCATGGGCGGCGCGATGATCCCCATGGCGCTGGCCTGGCTCTTTGCCCGCGGCAAGACCCGCGCCGCGCTCGGCACGCCGCTGCCGCCGCAGCCCGGCACGCAGATCGACCGCAAGCTGGTGATCGGCTCGGTGCTCTTCGGTATCGGCTGGGGCCTCGCCGGGCTCTGCCCCGGACCGTCCATCGCCTCGCTCAGCTACGGCGGCGCCGGGCTCTACGTCTTCGTCGCGGCAATGCTCACCGGCATGTTCGTGGCCCCTGCCCTGCGCAGGAGACTCGACAAGCCGGTACCGGCGGAATAACCCGTCTGCCATGGATATGAACCGCATCACCCCCCGCTACACCGTCTCGCCGCAGATCGCGGTGGAGGATGTCCCCGCCCTGGCAGAAGCCGGCTTCAAGCTGGTGATCTGCAACCGGCCTGACGGCGAGGTGCCGCCCGAGCTGCAGGCCGAGACCATCGGCGCCGCGGTGCGCGCCGCGGGCATGGAGTTCGCGGTTCTGCCGGTGACCCACGACGGGCTGACGCTCGATCTGGTGGCCGAGCAGGCGGCGCTGATCGAGACCGCTCCCGGGCCGGTCTTTGCCTACTGCCGCTCGGGCACGCGCTGCGCGACGGTCTGGGCGATGGGCCAGGCAGGCAAGATGCCGACCGACGACATTCTGCTGGCGACCGCCAAGGCAGGCTACTCGCTCGACGGAATGCGCCCGACGCTGAACGCCATCGCCGAGCGCGGCTGAGCGCCGGACAGGACTGATCCGAAAGGGCTGCCCATTAGGGCGGCCCTTTTCGCGTCGCCCTGCGGACGGCGGAAAACGGCGCGCGATGCGCCGGCATCTTGCCCGAAGCCGGCCCGCGCGCCATCCTGCCGCATGACCAAGTACCTGATCTCCTTTCCCAGCGAAGCCATGGTGGTTTCCGAGGAAGACTTCCCGCAAGTCGCCGACGCCGCCCATGCGGTGATCGAAGACGCCAAGGCGGCGGGCGTCTACGTGTTCGGCGGCGGCATCGACGAAGGAGTGGAGCCGGTGCTGGTCACCGCCGACGGACAGGTCGAGGCCGAGATCTACCGCGGCAGCCACCTGACCGGCGGCTTCACCGTGCTCGAACTGCCCAGCCGCGAGGCGGCGGTTCACTGGGCGCAGAAGATCGCCATCGCCTGCCGCTGCCCGCAGGAACTGCGGGAGTTCATGTACGATCCGGCCAGCTGATCCAGCAGGTGCCGGGACGGCCCCCCCCGATACGGCTCCATTCGCAGACGCACCTGAAAACAGGAACAATTCCGCTGCCTGGCGCATCGGGTCTTCGCACGATCCGCCGGCTCTGGCACAATCACCGCCATCGAGCGACAGGGCGGAGACATAAGCGGGTGCCCGAATGACCAGGATCATCCTTCAACGCAGCGCAGAGCTGCCCGACGACCTGCGCGTCGCGCGTTCGCTCAGCGCGCCGCACCTCGGGCCGCGCCTGCTGTTCTTCAGCGGCGGCAGCGCGCTCAACAAGATCTCGCGTGCGCTGAAGAGCTACACCTACAATTCCGCCCATCTGATCACCCCCTTCGACAGCGGCGGCAGCAGCCAGGTGCTGCGCGAGGCCTTCGACATGCCCGCGGTGGGCGACCTGCGCAGCCGCCTCATGGCGCTCGCCGACGAAAGCGATCTCGGCCAGCCTGACATATACGCCCTCTTCAGCCACCGCCTGCCGAAGGACGCCGACCCCACCGCCCTGCGTACCGAGGTCGAAGAATTGGTTGCCGGAAAGCATCCGCTGATCAGGGCGGTCTCGACCCCCATGGGCCAGCTGATCTGCGATTTCCTGCGCGAATTTCTCGTGGCCGCGCCGATGGATTTCGATTTCCGGGGGGCCAGCATCGGCAACCTGATCCTGGCCGGTGGCTACCTCGCCCACGGGCGGCTGCTGGAGCCGGTGCTCTTCCTGATGTCCAAGATGGTCGATGTGCGCGGCACGGTGCGCGGCGTTGTGGATTGCAACCTGCAACTGGGCGTCGAATTGACCGACGGGCGGCGCATCCACGGCCAGCGGCAGATCAGCGGCAAGGAGGCGCCGCCGATCGACACGCCCATCGCCCGGCTCTTCCTCAGCGAGCACGGCAAGGAGATCGACCCCGGCTCGGTGCCCCTGCCCAAGCGCAACCGCAAGCTGATCCGCCGGGCCGACCTGATCTGCTACCCGCCGGGAAGCCTCTTTTCCTCGGTGGTCGCCAACCTGCTGCCCGCCGGGGTCGGCCGCACCATTGCCCGCTGCGAGGTGCCCAAGGTCTACCTGCCCAGCCTCGGCACCGACCCCGAAGCGTTGGGGCTCGGGCTGGCCGACCGGGTCGCCGCGATCCTCGCGCCGCTGCGCGCCGATGCCGGGATGGAGGTGCCCGCGACGCGGCTGATGACCCATGTGCTCTGCGACAGTTCCGAGGATCCAGCCGCCTGCGCCGAGGTCACCGAGCGCCACGGTATCCCCTGCCATCGGCTGCCGCTGGTCAGCGATGAGCCCGAACGCTACGACCGGCGGCTCGCCTGCGCGGCCCTAGTGTCGATGGCCTGAGCGCCGCCGGCCTTCGCTGCCTCAGCGGTAGCGCTTCTCGGTCACCTCGAAGGCCCCCAGTTCGAGATCGCGGCGGAACATCGCGTGGTCCTTGCGGAGCCGCACCACCGCTTCCTCCGCGAAACACAGGATGTCATCGAAGAACAGCTCCGCCGGTTCCATCGCCTGCAGGATCGCCGGCTCGATATCATAGTCGAGCTGCCCCAGATCGTCGGAGCGCGCGTGCGCCTGCGCCAGCGCCCGACCACAGGCAAACGCGTAGCGCTTCCACTCCTTCTTGGAGAAATCATCTAGGTCGGCATCGTTGCGGAACGGCGCGCGTTCACGCGACATGAAGCTTTCGCCCTCGATCTCGACGTTGCCGTAGAAGACATCGCCCTGCGCCAGATGCACCGACTGGCCGTGGGCGATGCGGTCGCCCTGATCGCCCGCATTGAAGTCATGCGCCGGCACAAGCCCCTCGAGCGCCGAGCGCCGCGCCTTCTTGAACTCGATGATGATGTCGTCCGTTGCGTTCTCCGACGGGCCCTCAAGCAGCACGTAGTAGCGCGGCAGCCCCAGCGAGGCCGTGCCCTGCCCGTGGCGCATCGCCACGTCCTTGACCTTCAGCGGCCCGTGGCGGCCGCCCGCCTTGATGCCGTTCTGCCCGGCCAGCGCCTTCACCAGCTTCTGGAACTCCTCGACCCGGCTGCTCACCGGGGTCAGCTCGTCATTGGCCCGAAAGCCCCGCCTAGTCTCTTCGAGATAGCGGCCTTTCAGCCACTCCTCGCGCGACCGGCGCGCCTTCTTGAACAGCGGACGGACGATCTTGGGGCAATTGTCCTCGCGCATCTCGACGTTGAGCTCGGTGTTGTGCTCGGCGAAGAACGCCATCCCGTCGCGGTAGCCCTGCAGGAACTTGCGGGCGATCTTGCGCTGTTTCTTGCGGCCATAGCCGCCCTCTTCCTCCGCTGCGATCATGAAGCCCACCGCGCCGCGCTTCAGGTCCCAGACGAAGGGGCCGTAGATCACGTCGTCAAAGTCGTTCACCCCGAAGATCGGCACGTTGTCGGCATTGGGCATGACGCCGAAGTTGCCCGGATGCACATCGCCGAGGCAAAGCACCGTGGGCATGCGCGCGTCCTCCCCCGCGATGTCCCGGTGGAACAGCAGCGAGGTGCCGCGGAAGAACGAGAAGAACGAGTCCGACAGAACGCCGAACTTCTCCTCGGCCCCCGCCGCCTTCTGGTCGATGCGCACCTGATGATCTTCGATGATGGTGCTGCGCACGTGCAGGCGCCGCGCCTGCCCCGTCAGGTCTCGAGGGCGAAAGACCAGCGCCTCATCGTCGGCACGGCGTGCGAGCCGGGCATACTCCTCGGTGCGGCGGCGCATCTCGCCGACGGGTTCCGCCGCGCCCGTGCCGCGCTCCGCCCCCTCTCCTGCGGCCTTGGGCTTCGCGGTTTTCCCGGGGCGGCTCTTCTGGCTCGTGCTCATCTGGCTCTCCGTTCTGCGTGGCTCACCCTTCAACATGGAGGCAGCGGCACTGGTTCCGCAGGCATACGCACGGCAGAGTTCCGCCGGAATAAGATGATTATGGAATGTATGATATCTATCCGGGCATTTCCGGTAACCTACTCGCGTTATCCAGTCTGAATTTCTTTCGAATCGAGCATTTTACGCAGTTACCCGTTGTCGCAGCGCCGCCCCGCCGGGGACAACTCCTGCCCTATTCTGCGCGCGCAATGACGGACCTGCTTCGAGGGTGGATCACCTTGACCGCTGCCAGTTCAGAACGCCCCTGCACCACGCCAGCCGGGAAGACCGCCGCGTCCTCCCCTGTCCTCCTGCGCCTCTCCACGCTTTCCGCCCCGACAGGGCTCCTGCGCCGCCATCCCGGCACCGCGCAACGCCCCGGGGCATGCCCCAGCGCAGCCCGCGCGACGACTTCACCCAAGGAGACGACATCATGAGACAGTTCCATTTCCTTATCGCGGCGGCATCGCTCGCATCACCCGCCTTCGCGCAGGAAACGACCGGGGACGCCGTGGCCACGGGCGGCAACGCGCTGGTCGGTCTTATCGTCACGCTGATCATCGGCGCCATCGTCGGCTGGCTGGCGAGCGTCATCATGAAGGGCGGCGGCTCGGGCCTCGTCATGGACATCATCCTCGGGATCGGCGGCGCGCTGGTCGCAGGCTGGCTCTTCCCGCTGATCGGCGTGTCCTTCGGGGCCGGGCTGATCCCGTCGATCATCGCCGCGGTGATCGGTGCCATCATCCTCATTCTCGTCGTGCGCCTGCTGCGCGGCGCCGCACGCTGAGGCCCTTGTCCTGCGGCGGATAAACTCTCCCATCGCGCGGCGAGCCGCGGCGCAGGTTCAGGCCCGGGGAGCAGTGCGACATGATCACCCTCAGGCGACCTGCCGGGCGCAATGTCGGTCGTGCCCCGCTTGCCGCGCTCGGCACAGCCGGCACTCCCGAGGACTTCGCCGCCGACATGCGCCCGTCGGTCGAGGCCGAACGCGTCTGCCTGCGAGCCCGCGCAATGGGTGCAGACACGGCGGATATCTTCTTGGTCAGCGCAGAGCGCAGCCATCAGGACCACGTGCCCCATGCCGACTGCGCCACCGCCACGATCATCGACGGGCCGCAGATGACCGAGGGCTGATGCGACATTTACCGGGCACTGGCGCTGCGAAGGAGGCAATCGGATGCGGGCGGGTCTGAGCGTCCTGCTCTGGGGGCTTATCCTCGCCTACCTGGCCGCGCTCGGCCTCTTCCTGCTGGGCCAGTTCGGCCTCTTCGGCACCCCGAGAGATCCACTCGCGGGAGTGTTCCTCGTGCCCCTCGGACTGCCGTGGAACCGGATGATCGATGCCTTCCCCGAGGCGGCATGGCCCTGGCTCGCGGCCCTGGCCCCGCTGCTGAACGTCCTGCTCGTGGCGCTGCTGCGTCGCGGGGTCGCTTCCGCAAACACAGAAAACCACAGCTGATCCATGCCTCTCCCCCCTTTTCGAGCGACCGCCTTCCTGCCCCGTCCCGACGCCGCCGCCTGCGTGCACCCATGCTGACGCGCCGCGCCCTGCTGCGCGCCGGAGGCGCCACGCTGACGCTCGGCTCCGCGCTCCGGGCGCAGGAATTGCCGCTGGAGATCGACCGCATGGTCCCCGGCGAGTTCACCTGGCACCCCGAGCGGGCGCCACGCGGGCCGGTGGCGGTGATCGTCTCGCTGCCCGAGCAGCGCGTGCATGTCTACCGCAATGGCGTGCGCATCGCTGTCTCGACCTGCACCAGCGGCATGGAAGGCCACGAGACCCCCACCGGCGTCTTCACCATCCTGCAAAAGGACGTAGATCACCATTCCTCGCTCTACAACAACGCCCCCATGCCGAACATGCAGCGGCTGACCTGGGACGGCATCGCGCTGCACGCCGGCAACCTGCCGGGCTATCCGGCCTCGCATGGCTGCGTGCGCCTGCCCACCGCCTTTTCGGAACGGCTCTTCGAGGTCACCCACCTCGGCACGCCGGTGATCGTCTCGGGTCACAGCAGCGATCCCTGGGAGCTGATCCACCCCGGCTTCGTGCTGGCGCGACTGAGCGAGGCGGAACTGGACGGCGCGGTGCGCGAGCTGGAGGTGCGTCGCCGCCCCTCCGACTGGCCCGATGAATGGGACGAGGCCGACCCCTTCCCGATCACCACCGCGCTGGTGACCTCGCCTGATCGCCGCATCACCCTGCTGCGCGACGGGCGCGAGGTGCTGACCGAGAGCTTTCTGCTCGACGATGACCGCCCGCTCGGCGAGCACGTGCTGGTGCTGAGCGCCGCCGAGCAGGGCCGCCTGCGCTGGCTGGGCGTCACCCACCAGCCCGACCCGCAGCGCCCGCTGCAGCCGGAGACCAGTATCCTCGACCGTCTGATCCTGACCCCCGTCACCCGTGAGCGGCTGCTCGGCTTCGCCCATCCCGGGCTGACGTTGGTGATCTCCGACATCGCCGCCACCCCCGACCGCCGCTCGGAGCAGGGGTTTGTCATCATGCAAAGCGGGTTGCTGCGCTCTGCCGAACCCGAGGAGGCGCCCCGGCCATGATCCTCACGCTGCGCCCGGCCAGCCCCCTGCGCGCCCTGTTCACTGCCCTTGCACTGGCGTTGACACAGACACTGACACTGGCTGCCCCGCTGCAGGCGCAGCCCGTCGCGCAGCTGCCGCAGAGCGAATTCGTCTATGTCACCAGCGAAGGCAGCCTGCGGATGCGCGGCGCACCCTCGACCGGGGCCCCGGTGGTTACCGAGCTCGATCCCGGCGCGCTGCTGCGCAACCTCGGCTGCGTCGAGGACCCGCAGCCCTGGTGCCAGCTGCAGAGCCTTGACGGCGCGCGCGCGGGATGGGCGGCGGCGGGCTATCTCGCCCCCTACGCCGGGGCCGATCCGGCGGCGCTGCGCAGCCCCGCCGTGCCCGCCACCGAGACGCAAGAGCTCGAGCTGCGCGGCGGTCTGGTTCACGGCACTCTGGCGCCCGGCGGCATCCATGACCTGATCACAACCGCCCCGGCAGACGAGGCGGTGACGCTGAGCCTCGCCGCCCCCGGCAACATCGGCATCGCCGCTTTCGTGCGCCCCGCCACCCTGCTCGCCCGTGGTGACGCCGGTGCCCCGCTCACGCTCATCCTGCCCGAGGGCGGGGACCTGCTGATCCGCCTCGCCGACCGCAGCGGCGCGGGTGGGGACTGGCAGCTTCTGATCTCGCTCGACTGACGCTTGCCGGGCGCAAATCCCACCACCGAGGGTTGACGCAACTGCATCGCTCGGAAAGGATCACCCCTGACGCGCCCTGCGCCGCAAGTCTTTTTCCTGCCGATGATTTTCGTTCCGGACCCCATTTCATGCTGCACCGCCTCGCCTGCCTCCTGCTGCCCCTCGCGTCGGCGCTCTTCGCGTCCGCCGCCGTCGCGCAGGACTACCTCGGCTCCGAGAGCTGCATCGCCTGCCATGAGGCCGCCGGGGAGGCCTGGGAGGGCTCGCACCACGCCCTCGCCTGGACCGAAGCGACAGCGGAGAACATCACCGCCGATTTCGACGGCACCGAGTTCACCCTCGGCGACATGCAGGCGCGCTTCAGGCTCACGCCCGAGGGCACGGCCCATGTCAGCGTCACCGAGCGCGACGGGGTCACCACCGAGTACGACGTGCATTCGGTGATCGGCGTCGAGCCGCTGCAGCAATACGTCCTCGAGACCGCGCCCGGCCGCCTGCAAAGCTTCGACGTCGTCTGGGACACGGAAAAAGGCGGCTGGTTCCACCTCTATCCGCAGCAGAACTACGCCCCCGACGACGGGCTGCACTGGACCGGCCCCTACAAGACCTGGAACAGCCGCTGCGCCGCCTGCCATGCGACGGGCTTCGAGGCCAATTACGACCCGCAGGCGCGCAGCTTCGCCTCGACGCAGGTCGAGATCGGCGTCGGCTGCGAGGCCTGTCACGGCCCCGGCTCGGCGCATGCCGACTGGGCCGAGACCTACGAGACCACGCAGGAGGCACCGCCCCCTGCCCATGGCTTCACCGTCGACATGTCCGATCCCGCGCAGATGATCGAACAATGCGCCACCTGCCACTCCCGCCGCGAACCCTACACCGACGGCAACCCGATCCCCGGCACGCCGTATCACGACACCTACAACCTCTCACTGCTGCGCGAGGGCGCCTACGAGGCGGACGGGCAGATCCTCGACGAGGTCTACGTCTACGGCTCCTTCCTGCAGTCGAAGATGTACGCCGAAGGCGTGAGCTGCTCGACCTGCCACCTGCCGCATGAGGCCGAGCTGATCGCCGAGGGCAACGCCGTCTGCACCCAGTGCCACAGCCCCGCGGGCAACCCCGAGTTTCCCTCGCTGCCGCTTCAGGTCTTCGACGGGCCCGAGCACACGCACCATCCAGAAGGCTCGGCGGGCGCGCAGTGCAAGAATTGCCACATGGTCGAGCGTGTCTACATGGGCAACGACTGGCGGACGGACCATTCCTTCCGCATCCCGCGCCCGGACCTCGATGCCGAGACCGGTGCCCCCGACGCCTGCACCACCTGCCACGAGGACCAGAGCCCCGAATGGGCTGCCGCCAAGCTCGAGGAGTGGTTCCCCGACAGCACCCAACGCGGCCCGCATTACGGCGAGGTTCTGGCCCACGGCCGCCGCGATCCCGCCCGCGCCGCGCCCGGGCTGCGCAGCCTGTCGCAGGACACGGATATGGCGGGTATCGTGCGCGCCACGGCGATCTACCTGCTGGAACAGGCGGGCGATCCGGCCGAGGCGGCGGCGCTGGAGGCGCTGCTGCAGGACCCCGATCCGTTGGTGCGCAGCGCCGCCGTCCGCCTGCAGCGCGCCGCCCCCGCCATGGAGCGCGCCCCGCGCATCATGGCCTCGCTCAGCGATCCCTCGCGCTCAGTGCGCATGGCGGCGGCGCAGTCCTTGCTCGACGCGCAGATCGCCCGCATGCCGCCGCGCTACGAGACGGCCCTGCGCAACGCCTTCGGCGAATGGCAGGCCTCCATGGCCAGCCGCCTCGACTTCCCCGAAACCCACCTGCAGATGGGCGGCATGGCGCTGGTGATGCGCAACATGCCCGCCGCCATGAATGCCTTTGCCGAGGCGACCCGGCTCGACCCGCAACTGAGCGACGCCTGGATCATGCAGGTCCGCATCGCCTTTGCCACCGGCGACGAGGCCCAGGGCCGCGCGCTTCTCGATACCGCGCTGGCAAGGAACCCCGGCAACGTGACGCTGCAGATGATGCGCCGCGAGCTGACCGGCGAGGACATGGACCTGCTGCCGCCGCCGTCAGCGGACTAGGCCGGCCACCGCCTCGGCAACCGGGGTATTGCCGTCGGTCAGCTCGAAGATCTCGCGCCGGATTTGCGGCGTGTCGATCAGCCGCGCCAGCACCGCCGCCACGTTGCCACGCTTGACGGGGCCGTATGGAATGGCGGGCGAGAGGCGCACCGCGTCATCCCCGTCTTCGTGCAGCAAGGTGCCGGGGCGCAGGATCACCCAGTCGAGATCGCTCGCAACAAGCGCCGCATCGGCCTGCTTCTTGGTCCGCATGTAGACCTCGAAATTGGGCTTCACCTCCCTGCCGCGCCCCGCCTCGGGCATGGCCGAGACCAGATAGACCCGCGAAATGCCATTGGCCTTTGCCGCGGCGATCACCTTCACCGGCCCCTGGCCGTCGATCTCGGCGGTCCGGTCGAGACCGCTGCCCGCCGCCCCTGCCGAGAAGACGATGACGTCCTGACCCTTAGCAGCCTCGGTCATGGCGGCGACGTCCATCTCCATGAGATCGCCCTGCAACGGCGTGGCCCCCGCTGCGCGCAACACCTCCGCCTGCGCGGGCGTGCGGTGCAGCGCGGTGACCGCGTGGCCGGCCTCGACCAGCAGCGGCAGAAGACGATGGCCGACGCCGCCGGTGGCGCCGATGAGAAGGATGCGAGACATGGGAGAAGCCTTTCGATTTGCTCCCCTTCAGATGGCCCGCGAACCGCATTTCTCAAGAGAAGGGCGCGACCCAGCCCGGATCGCGCCCCGCCGCTTCTTCTCTTTCAAAATACGCCCGCCGGAGGCGGTCCCGCCCTCACCGCGAGCGCGGCAAACGCTCAGCGCGCCAGCCAGCCGCCATCCACGTTCAGCACCGCGCCGGTGACGTAGCGCGCCGCGCGCGAGCAGAGATAGGCCGCCGTGCCGCCGATGTCCTCGGGATCGCCCCAGCGCCCGGCGGGAATGCGCGCGAGGATCGCCTCGGAGCGCTCCGGGTCCTCGCGCAGCGCCGCAGTGTTGTTGGTGGCGATATAGCCCGGCGCGATGGCGTTCACGGTGATCCCATGCGGCGCCCATTCGTTGGCGAGGATCTTGGTGATCCCGGCCACCCCATGCTTGGCCGCCGTGTAGGCCGGCACGCGGATGCCGCCCTGGAAGGACAGCAGCGAGGCGATGTTGACCACCGCCCCCTCCCGCCCCGTCGCGATCAGCTCGCGGCCGAAGGCCTGGCAGGTGAAGAACACCGCCTTCATGTTGACGTCGATCACCGCGTCCCAGTCCGCTTCGGAATAGTCGACGCTGTCGGCGCGGCGGATGATCCCGGCGTTGTTGACCAGCAGCGAATAGCCCGCGCCCTTGAACACGTCCCGGGCCGCCATCGGGTCCGAGAAGTCGAGCAGCAGCGAGTCCGCCGCGCCGCCCGCCGCCTCGATGATCGCCACCGTCTCGTCACAGGCGCGCCGCCCGACGCAGGTGACCGAGGCCCCCTGCCCGGCGAGTGCCACCGCGATGGCCTGGCCAATCCCGGTGTTGGCACCGGTGACCAGCGCGCGTTTACCTTCGAGAGAAAACAGCCCGGGCATCAACGCAGGTCCTTGGGTTGGATGAAGTCCATGTCGGTGTAATCGACGTTGTCGCCTGCCATGGCCCAGATGAAGGTGTACTTGCCAATGCCCGCGCCCGAGTGGATCGACCAGCTGGGGCTGACCACACCCTCCTCGTTGGCAACGAAGAGGTGGCGCGTCTCATCAGGCTCGCCCATCAGGTGCAGCACGCGGCTCTCCTCGTCCATGCCCCAGTAGAGATAGGCCTCCATCCGGCGGTCGTGGATGTGGCTGGGAATAGTGTTCCAGACCGAACCTTCCTCGAGCGAAGTGTAACCGAGGATCAGCTGGCAGCTCTCCATCACCTGCGGGTGGATGAACTGCTTGATGGTGCGCTTGTTGGAGGTCTCGGCCGCGCCCATGGTCACCTCCTTGCAATCCGCAAGGGTGACCAGCTTCGACGGGTAGCCCTTATGCGCCGGGCAAGAGGTGATGTAGTAACGCCCCGCCCCCGAGAAGGTGACCGCGCCGCTGCCCATGCCGAGGTAGAGCACGTCGCCGCGCCCCATCTCGTAGGTTTCGCCGCCCGCTTCCACGGTGCCCGGCTCACCGATATTGACGATGCCCATCTCGCGGCGGTCGAGGAAGCTCGGGGTCTTCGTCTCCTCCACCACGTCCAGCGTCAGCCTGCCGCTGCCGGGCACCGCGCCACCCATCACGAAGCGGTCGTAATGGGTGTAGACGAGGCGGATTTCCCCGTCGCGGAACATGCCCTGCGCAAGGAAATGCTCGCGCAGCTCCTCGGTCCACATGTCGCGGGCGTGGGTTGGGTGGATGGCGTGTCGGGTCTCGACGGTCAGCATGTTCTCTCTCCCAGGAAGGCTGCGCAGCCGGATCGACTCCGCCGCGGCTGTCGCGGCCAAGGAACCACGGATGCGTCTCGCCTTCAAGATGTTATCATACAACATCGCAAAGCCATCTGACTTCTATACCAAGGACGACCGCGGACCCGAACAGGCCGCCACACGGCGCGCAACCTTGAAAGAAACCCATTGGCTCTGCGTGAATACCACCTATTGCGATATCCGTGACCAACCACCGCAAGCGACCTCCCCCGAGCTCGACGTGGACAGCCCCGCGGAAACCTGTAATATGGGTCGTACCCAGCCAGGAACGAGAAGACGACAGACGTGACCGAGCAGAAACTCACGACGGCCCGCCCCTCCCGCGGCAGCGGCAAGACCCTTGTCGAGCAGGTTCGCGACCGCCTTCGAGCACAGATCGAAAGCGGCCAGTATGCCCCCGGCAGCCGTCTGCCGAGCGAGGCAAAGATGACCGAGGAGTTCGAGGTCAGCCGCACCGTCGTGCGCGAGGCCGTGGCCTCGCTGCGCTACGACGGGCTGGTGGAGCCGCGTCAGGGTGCCGGGGTCTTCGTGCTCGACCAGCGCCCCGAGCTGGAGCTGCCCTTCCAGAACATCGACTTCGTGCGCATCTCCTCGATGATCGAGATGCTGGAGTTGCGGACCGCGGTCGAGGTCGAGGCGGCGGGGCTGGCCGCGCTGCGCCGCTCGCCGGCGCAGGAAGAGCTGATCCTGCAGGCGCTGTCGGCGCTGCGCGCCCATGCCGCCGCCGGAGAGCCCACATCGCTGGCCGATTTCGAGCTGCACCTCGCCATAGCCGATGCCACGAACAATCCGCGGTTCCGTGACTTCCTGTCGATGATCGGCGCCAGCCTGATCCCGCGCCACGCGCTGAGCGACACCAAGGACGCCGCCACCGCCCCCTATCTTCAGGCCATCGACGCCGAGCACGAGGCCATCGTCACCGCGATCATCGACGGCGACGAAGACGCGGCGCGGCTTGCCATGCGCCTGCACCTCAAGGGGGCGCAATCGCGCTACCGCAACCTGTTGCGCAAGAGCGGGCAGTGAGTCCCGTACCCAAGGAGATTGCCATGAGCACCTTTCCCGTCGTCTTCCCCGACACCGGCGTCGCCCGCCAGGTGCTGGCCGACAGCCCCGAACTGATGGTCGTCTCCTTTCGCTTCGAGACCGGCGCCAAGGGGGCGATGCACCACCACCCGCACGTGCAGTCGACCTACTGCGAGAGCGGGCGCTTCACCTTCTTCCTCGGGGACGAGAGCTTCGACGTGAAGCCGGGCGACAGCTTCGTGATCCCCTCGGGCGCCAAGCACGGCTGCGAGTGCCTTGATGCCGGGCGACTGATCGACTGTTTCACCCCGCGGCGAGATGACTTTCTTTAACCTCGTCAACAGCGCGCCGTGAGCCGGGCGGGCACCTGCCCCTCTTCCAGCGCCCGCGCCTGATCGGCCTCGTCCATCCCCATGACCTGCCCGTCCTGCGCGCGCTTCACCCGCTGCTGGTGGCCGCGCGGGCTGATGCCCATCTGCCGCTTGAACGCGCGACTGAAGTAATAGGGGTCGCCGTAGCCGATCTCCGCGGCCACCTGCGAGGGGCTCATGCCCCGTTCGAGCAGCGACATGGCCCGCTCCATCCGGCAATATTCCTGGTACTGGCGCGGCGTGCGGCCAAGCCGGTCACGGAAGGCCCGGTGGAAATAGTCGGCATTGTAGGGCGCCGCCTCGACCGCCAGCGCCGCCACCTCCGGATCGAGCGGCGCGGTCGATATCTGCGCCGCGGCCTTCATCACCGCTAGGTCGATCGCCGCCGCCCCGTCGATAGGCACCGCCCCACCTTGCCGCCAGCCAAGGAAGGCGTCGTCGATGAAGGCGATCAGGAACACCATGAAGAGGTGATGCTGCATCAGCGTCACCGAGTTCGGCGGCGCGCTCTCGCGGTAACTGCGGATCAGCGGTGCCAGCTCGTCCCAGCGCGACAGCCGCACCTTTCGGCGCAGGTCCATCTGCGCGATGAGATCCGCATCGCCGTAGATCCCCAGAGTGAAGTGCTGCGCCAGCCCGGTGTAGAGCCCCGGCCCCTCGTTCCAGCCGCAAAAGCCCTCGTCCCGCCGCAGCAGCATCGCCTCGCCCGGCTCCAGTGCGAACCGCTCGGGGCCGACGATGTATTCGCCCCGCCCCTCGAGCGCGATCACCAGGTCCTCGACCGGGTTTTCCTTCTCGATCCGCCAGAGCGCGGAGTGCTGCATGCGGATGGCCGAGCGGGTCAGCGTCAGGGTCAGCGCCGAGGCGGGCACCCGGTCGAGAATTGAACCTCCGATTTCGTCCATCTTTTTCGCCATCCTGGTGAATTCAATCCACGCTCGCCATCTGTCATGAATTCATCATACAACTGTACAGGACCGCCTGTCACCCGCCAGCCCCGAGGAGGGGGCGAGCTGACGCTACGGGACGGGCAAACTCCGCGCAGTTCGGGAGGACATATGCTTATTTCGCCGAAGTCGGCCGCCGTTCCGGCAGGTCGCGGGACGGGAGGCAGGCCATGACGCGCAAGCGCGCTCTGGGGCTTGGCTACCTGACGCCCTACATCATCGGACTTCTGGTCTTCACGATGATCCCCTTCGGGGCATCGCTCTATCTCAGCTTCACCGACTACAATCTGATGTCGGCGCCAAGATGGACGGGACTGGAGAATTACATCCAGCTGTTCACCAAGGACCGGACGTTCCGCCGCTCGCTCACGGTGACGCTGATCTACGTCTTCACCACGGTGCCGCTGAAGCTCGCCTTCGCGCTCTTCATCGCCTACATCCTCAACTACAAGCTGAAGTTCATCAACTTCTTCCGCACCGCCTTCTACGTGCCCTCGATCCTTGGCGGGTCGATCGCCATCGCGGTGCTCTGGCGCTACATCTTCGCCTCCGAAGGGCTGGTGAACATGATGCTGACCGGACTCGGCTTCGAGGCGGTGAACTGGTTCGGCGATCCGCAGAACGCGCTCTTCACCATCACCCTGCTGCGCTGCTGGCAGTTCGGCTCGGCCATGGTGATCTTCCTCGCAGCACTCCAGTCGATCGACAAGTCGCTCTACGAGGCCGCAGAGATCGACGGCGCGAGCAAGGCGCATTGCTTCATCTTCATCACCATCCCGCTGATCACCCCGGTAATTTTCTTCAACCTGATCATGCAGATGGTCCAGGCGTTCCAGGAGTTCAACGGCCCCTACATCATCACCCAGGGCGGCCCGCTGAAGTCCACCTACCTGCTGCCGATGTACATCTACGACGAGGCCTTCCGCCGCTTCGACATGGGCTATGCCTCGGCCATCGCCTGGGTGCTCTTCGTGATCATCATGGTGCTCACACTCGCGGCCTTCTGGTCCTCGAAGAAGTGGGTCTACTACGCCGGCGACAAGCGGAGCTGAACATGACCGATATCTCACACGCCTCCGATGTCCTCTCTGCCGGCGCCGACAGCCTCGCAGAGGCCCGCGCCGCCAACGCCCGGCAGATCCGCAACGCCAAGATCTCGGCTGCGGTGCGCTACATCATCCTCTTCGGGGTGGGGCTGCTGATGCTCTACCCGCTGATCTGGCTGGTGGGCGCGTCCTTCAAGACCAACGCCGAGATCTTCGCCAACCCGGGCTTCATCCCGCAGGAGCCCACCACCGAGGGCTATGTGAAGGGCTGGGAGACCTCGACCCCCTACACCTTCGGGCGGTTCTTCCTGAACTCCTTCCTGATCATCATCCCCAAGGTGATCGGCACGGCGATCAGCTGCACCATGGTGGCCTACGGCTTCGCCCGCTTTGACTTCCCGCTGAAGAAGCTGCTCTTCGGCTCGGTCATCGCCATCCTGCTGCTGCCCAACGTGGTCACCCGCATCCCGCAATACCTGCTGTTCCGCGACCTCGGCTGGCTCGACAGTTTCCTGCCGCTCTGGGTGCCCTCTGCCTTTGCCGGTGACGCCTTCTTCGTCTTCATGCTGGTGCAGTTCCTGCGCGCCATCCCCGGCGACATGGAAGAGGCGGCGCGGGTCGACGGCGCGAACTCCTGGCAGACGCTGGTGTTCATCGTGGTGCCCATGCTGGCCCCGGCGCTGATCTCGGTGTGCCTCTTCCAGTTCATGTGGACGATGAACGATTTCCTCGGCCCGCTGATCTACATCAGCTCGGTCGACAAGTACCCGGTCAGCCTAGCGCTGAAACTCTCGATCGACACGACCGAGGCGTTCGAATGGAACCGCATCCTAGCGATGTCCGTGCTCACCATCACGCCCGCGCTCATCGTGTTCTTCATGGCTCAGAAATACTTCATCGAAGGCCTCTCGGCCGGTGGGGTGAAAGGATAATCGCAATGGCACGTCTGCAACTCAGCAAGCTCGAAAAGGTCTATGGCGGCGCGTTCAAGGCGGTGCACGGGATCGACCTCGACGTTCAGGAAGGCGAGTTCATGGTGCTGGTCGGCCCCTCGGGCTGCGCCAAATCCACCACGCTGCGGATGATCGCCGGGCTGGAGGAAGTCACCAGCGGCGAGATCCGCATCGGCGACCGCATCGTCAACGCCCTGCCCCCCGGCAAGCGCCGCATCGCCATGGTGTTCCAGAACTACGCGCTCTACCCGCACATGAAGGTGCGCTCCAATCTCGCCTTCGGCCTGCGCCTCGCGCATGTCCCGAAGGCCGAACGCGAGGTTGCCGTGCAGGAGGTCGCCCGCATCCTCGAGATCGAGCCGCTGCTAGACCGGCTCCCGAAGCAGCTTTCGGGCGGCCAGGCGCAGCGCGTCGCTTTGGGCCGGGCGCTGATCAAGAAGCCCGAGGTGTTCCTCTTCGACGAGCCGCTCTCGAACCTCGACGCCAAGCTGCGCGCCTCGATGCGGGTGCGGATCACCGACCTGCACAAGCGTCTGAAGGCCGAGGGCCGTCCCTCCACGGTGGTCTATGTCACCCACGACCAGACCGAAGCGATGACCATGGGCGACCGCATCTGCGTGATGAAGGACGGCCACATCATGCAGGTCGCCACCCCCAAGGAGCTTTACGACCGCCCGGCCAATCTTTTCGTCGCGGGCTTCATCGGCTCGCCCGAGATGAACGTGATCGACGGCGAGATCGAGGGCACCGACTTCCGCCTTGGCGGGCAGGTGATCGCGCTCGACGAGGCGGTGCTGAACCGGATGCACGCCAAGCCGCAGGAGGCGGCGCTCGGGATCCGTCCGCAGCACATGAAGCTCTCGGCGGGCAACGGGCTCACTGCCCGGCTGCGCTCGGCGGAGTTCATGGGGCACGAGGTCTATCTGCACGCCATGCTCGAGGGCAAGGAGATCACCACCGTCGCCGGCGCCGCCGAGTACGACGCGCTCGACCGCTCTGACGAGCGCATCCGCCTGACCCCCGACCTTGCCCACGCGCATATCTTCGACCGCGCGAGCGGCGCGAATGTATCCCTGCCCCTCGCGGGCTGAACCGAAAACTAGGAGGAGGATTTTTCAAAATGAAATCAACGATCAAAAAGGCGCTTCTCGCCAGCGCACTGGTGCCTTGCGCGCTGTCGTCGGCAAACGCGGCAGACCTGCGGATGAGCTGGTGGGGCGGCGACTCGCGCCACGTCGCCACGCAGGAGGCGCTGAAGGTCTGCGGCGAGAAATACGGCCATACCATTGCCCCCGAGTTCACCGGCTTCTCCGGCTACCTCGAGAAACTCACCACCCAAATGGCCGGCGGCACCGAGGCCGACCTCATCCAGGTGAACTGGCCATGGCTGCCGCTCTTTTCGCGCGATGGCACCGGCTTTGCCGACCTGCAGGATCTGGGCGCGGTGGACCTTTCGCAGTACCCGCAGGCCGATCTCGACGGCGTCACGGTGAAGGGCCACGTACAGGGCATCCCCGTCTCGACCACCGGGCGGGTGTTCTTCTTCAACACCACCACGCTCGAAGAGGCCGGACTGACCCCGCCGACCACATGGGAGGAGTTCTTCGGCGCCGCCGAGGCGCTGCGCGACAAGGAGGGCGAGGACTACCGCCTGTTCAACGCCGTCTCGGAAAGCGCCCAGCTGCTGGTCTCACTCGCGGTCACCCAGAAAACCGGCAAGGACCTCGTGGACCCGGAGACCAACCGCGTCGCATGGACCCCGGAAGAACTGGTCGAGGGTATCAACTTCTACCAGCGCATGGTCGACACCGGCGCCATCCAGTCCCGCCAGGACGAGGCCGCCGAGGGCAACGTGAAGCTCTATGAGAAGACCGCCTGGGCCGAGGGCAAGATCGCCGGCTCCTACGAGTGGGACAGCACCTATTTCAAGTTCTCCGACCCGCTGGCGGAGGGCGAGGTGCTGACCCCGGTGCCCATGGTCACCTTCGAGGACGCGGTGACCGCAGGCGTCTACCGCAAGCCCTCGATGCTCTTTGCCGTCTCGAAGAACTCGGACAACCCCGAAGCCGCAGCCGAGATCCTCAACTGCCTCGTGAACGAGCCCGAGGGCATCGACGCGCTTGGCGTGACCCGCGGCCTGCCGGCCTCGAAGGTTGCGCTGGACCGGCTGCAGGCAGCGGGCGAAATCCAGCCCGAGCTGCTCAAGGCGCATGAGATCATGATGGCCTCCGAGGGGCCCGCCGTGTCGCCGTTCAACGAGCATCCGGAGCTGCGCGCAACCTTCGTCGATACGCTCGAGGAGTTCGCCTACGGCATGGTCAGCGCCGAGGAGGCCGCCGAGTACATCATCGAGGGAGCCAACGACGTGTTGAGCCAGTTCGACTGACCGCACGCCTCCCAAGGTTCCTCCCTGCAAGCGGCCCATCACTCAGGGCCGCCCGCGCCGCCCCAAAACGAAAGCCCGACCCATGCCCCTGATCAGATGCGCCGCGGTGACCCCGCGCATGGCCGTGCTGTGCATTGCGCCGCCCCCCGCCCGCTACACGCTGAGCCCGGCACGCCCCTGGCGGCTGCGGCTGGACGGCCATACTGTCGCGGAGGGTGCCGCCGCCACCGTGGTGCTGCCGCTGGGCCCGCTGGAGCCGGACACCGCCTATGCGTTCGACTGCGGCGGCGAGACCCTGAATTTCACCACTGCGCCCTGCCCCGGCGCGCTGGAGCTCACCGACTTCGGCGCCCATGACGGCCTGTCGGATACGCCCGAGACCGCTGCGCAGAACGGCGCCGCCTTCGCCCGCGCCATCGCCGCGCTTCCTAAGGGCGGCACGCTGATCGTGCCACCTGGCCACTGGCTCTGCGGCCCCATTGAGCTGCGCTCGGACATGATCCTCCACCTCGCGCAAGGCGCCACCCTCGCCGCCCCCTCGGACCGCAGCGGCTGGCCGATCCTGCCCGCACATAGACCCGACGGGACCATTCTCGGCTCGTGGGAAGGGCTGCCCGCCGCCTGCTTCCGCGCCCCGCTACACGCCATCGCCACGCGCAATCTGACCATCGAGGGCTTCGGCACACTCGACGGCGGCGGCGACCGCGGTGACTGGTGGAGCTGGCCGAAGGAGACGCGCGAGGGCGCCCGCCGCCCGCGCGGCCTTCACCTGATCGACGCCGAGGCCACCCGGCTCATCGGCTTCACCATTCGCAACGCGCCGAGCTGGACCATCCACCCGCAGGGCTGCCGCGACCTCTTTGCCGCCTGCCTGAGCATTCAGGCCCCGCACGACAGCCCCAATACCGACGGCTTCGATCCCGACATGTGCGAGGATGTCACCATCCTCGGCACGCATTTCTCGGTCGGCGACGACTGCATCGCGATCAAGGCCGGCAAGCGTGGCGACAAGGGCGAGGATCACCACCTGCGCCCCACCCGCCGCATCACCGTGCAGCATTGCCTGATGGAGCGCGGCCACGGCGGCTGCGTCATCGGCTCGGAGATGTCCGGCGGCGTCACCGACGTGAGCGTGCGCGACTGCGAGATGGTCGGCACCGACCGCGGGCTGCGGCTGAAGACGCGGCGCGGACGCGGCGGCGAGATCGTCCGCATCGCCATGCGCAACGTTACCATGGACGGGGTGCTCACCGCCTTCTCGGCCAACGCGCATTACTTCTGCGACCACGACGGCCACGCCGACTGGGTGCAGTCCCGCGCTCCTGCCGCGATCAGCCACCTGACCCCGCGCATCGGCGAGATCACCGTCGAGGACGTTGAGGTCCGCAACCTCGCCCATGCCCTCGGCGCCTTTCTCGGCCTGCCCGAGGCCCCCATCGGCCCGATCCGCATGTCGGGTATCACGATGGTCTCGCACGATTCCGCCGCCCGCCCGGAGCCGCCGCTCATGGCCGATGGAGTCCGCGCCCTGCGCCACGCCGGCGTGCTGGCCGAACACGCGACGATCGAGGGCGGCCCCGCTCCCGAGGCCACCCCGCTCAGCACCGATGCCTTCCTCAACCGGAGCCCCGCCCTGCCATGACCCTTCCCGATGTTCTGGAGTATTTCGACGCCTTCGCGGCCCGCTACAGCCACTACAAGGAGGGCAGCTGGTGCTACGAGGACGGCTGCATCTATCGCGGCCTCGTGTTGCTGCACGAGGCCACCGGCGAGGCGCGCTGGTGGGATCACCTCAGGCGCCTGACCGATGCGCAGATCGCCCCGGACGGCACGCTCTCGGGCTACCGGATCGACGAGTTCAATATCGACCACATCCTCGCCGGGCGCTGCCTGTTCCATCTCGCGGACGAGACCGGCGATCCGCGCTACATGGCGGCCGCCGGACATCTGGCCGAGCAGCTCTCGCGCCACCCGCGCACGGCGGCGGGCAACTACTGGCACAAGCAGCGCTACCCGAGCCAGGTCTGGCTCGATGGTCTCTACATGGGTCTGCCCTACCAGATCGAATACGGGCTGCGCAGCAAGCAGCCCGCGCTGATCGACGATGCGCTGGCGCAGCTCTCCCGCGCGCTCGAGCTGACCCGCGGCCCGGCGGGCCTCTATGTGCACGGCTATGATGCGGCCAGGGCGCAGGACTGGGCCGATCCCGAAACCGGCCGCTCGGCCGCGGTCTGGGCCCGCGCGGTGGGCTGGCTGGCGATGGCGCTGGTCGACATCTGCGCGCTGGTCCCCGAGCGCGCGCCGAAGCGCCAGACCGCCGAGCTGCTGAATGCCGTGGTTCGCCAGCAGGCGCCTTCGGGCCTCTGGCCCCAGGTGCTCGACGCGCCGGACCTGCCGGGCAACTACGAGGAAAGCTCCGCCTCGGCGATGTTTGCCTACGCGCTGATGCGCGGCACCGAGCTGGGCCTCGGCGAGTGGTTCGCCGCCGGCCAGCGCGCCCATGACGCGCTGATCGAGACCCGGCTGGAAACCCACGGTGGCGTTACTCGCCTCACCCGCATCTGCCACGTCGCCGGCCTCGGCGGTTTCGACGGCAAGATGCGCGACGGCTCGCGCGAGTATTATCTCAGCGAGGACATCGTCGAGGATGACGCCAAGGGCGTCGGTCCGCTGATGATGGCCGCGGCGCAGCGGCTCACCGCCCGCACCCCGGCCGAATAGTCAGAGAGCCAGCAGAGCGCGCACCGGCTCGGCCAGCGCCGCGCCGATGGCCCGCGTGTTGGCGGCATCAAGATGCACCCCGTCGAGCGGCGAGGGCTGCGCCACGCGGCCCGCATCGAAGAAGGCCACGCCTTCCTCTTCCGCCAGCTCGGCATAGAGCGGCGCGAAGAGATGCGACTCCCCCACCCGCGCCGGGCCGTCGGGCGCACCCTTGGCGGGCGCGATGCAATAGGGCGGCGCGACGATCAGGATCTGCGGCTGCGCAGAGGCGGGCTTGAAGGGGAAGCCGCGCACCAGCTGGATCAGCCGCCGCATCCCCGCCTGCGCGCCGCTCGCCACCGCGCCATGCTTGGGCTTGAGATCGTTGGTGCCCAACATGATCACCACCAGATCGAGCGGCATATGCGCCGCCAGCGCCACCGGCAGCGTGCGCGTGGCGTTGCGGTCGCAGGGCGCGGCATGGTCGTCGAAGGAGGTGCTGCGCCCGTTCACCCCGTCGGCCAGCACGGTGGCCTCGGGGATCGCCTCGGCCAGCACCGAGGGCCAGAGGTCGGAAATCGCGTGCCGCAAGCCGCCGTTGGCGGGGTCATGCCCCCAGGTGAGGCTGTCTCCGTAACACAGGATGCGCGCCGAATGGTCTGCCATGATGTCTCTGCTCCTCCTCAGGTCATCTTGGGAAAACCATAGAGATCCTGCGGGTTGTCGGCCAGCACCTGCCGCTGCGCCGCCTCGTCCGGCAGCCAGCTCATCGCGAGGTCCAGAAGATGCGCGTCGTCGGGATAGTCCTCGGTGCGGCTGGCGGCATTGTGAGGCCAGTTCGTGCCCCATACGATGCGCTCGGGGGCATGCGCGCCGATCTCGCGGCTGAGCGCGGCAATGTCGGGATAGTCGGGGCCGGAGGTGGTGGTCGCCTCGTAGCAGCCGGCAAACTTGAACCAGCAGTTGCCGCCGTCGATCAGCCGCTTGATCGTGGCAACGTGCTCCGGGGTGATACCGCCGAAGATCTTGCCGTGGTGATCGAGCACCCATCTGGATTTGAGTTTGGCGAGCCGTGGCTCCAACTCCGGCAGCGCGGTGCCGTCGAACTGCACCGCCATCATCCAGCCCGCCTGCGCCGCGCGCGCGTCCACTGCCTCGAGCTGATCGAGCCCCACCGCCCCGCCGGGCAGGTCCATGATCCGCGCGGCCACGATACCACCCTCGGAGAGCCGGAGCATTTCGGCATCAGAGGTCTCGCCGGTGATCACCGCCACCCCCCGCGCGCAATCGCCCATCTCGGCGACGCAGGCGAGCAGGCTGGAATTGTCCATGTGGTGCCCGTTCCCCTGGGTGATCACCACCCGCTCGATGCCGAGCCAGTCCATCGTCTTGCGGTACATCTCGGGCGTCGGCAGAGGCTCGGCGGGCACGCCCTTGCCGTCTTCGCGCCACGTGTAGCCGGGCAGGTACATATGCATCTGCGTGTCGCAGGCGCCCTTGGGCATCTGCGTCTTCGGCTTGGGGCCGGTGAGTTTGCGGTCGATCATTGGAATCCTCCTCGAAATGCGAGGCTGTGCCTTCGCGCTGGGATGCCCGGACTCAAGGCGAAGCCGCCGGGCGAGCGGTCGTTCATCGTGGCGCCATCGGTCCAAGCCCGATGGACGACGCCGTCCCGGCGGGCTGGCGCTTTGGTAGTGTTTTGCAACGCTCGGGTGTCGTGCGGATATGGTAGGCATAAAGCGCAGACATCAATCGTCGCAGCGCCACCCCACGGGCAGGTGCTCCCCGGCTCCGCGTCTTACCCCTTCGGCGCGAACTCCTTGAGTGCATCGCGGTCGATCTCGATCCCCAGACCCGGGGCGTCGGGGATGCTGACCCAGCCGTTCTCGTGCTCGATGGGCTGTCTCACCACCGCCTGCCGGAAGGGATTGTGGGTGCGGTCGAATTCCATGATCGGCTCGATCGGGCCGCGGCGCACCGGGTCGGGTACCATCGCCGCCATGAACTGCAGCGCCGCGGCGATCTGCACCGCGGTCCCCCAGACGTGAGGCACCACGCGCACCCCGTGCAGGGTCGCGAGGTCGGCCACGCGCTTGGCCTCGGTGAAGCCACCCACGCCGCAGAGGTCGGGCTGTGCGATGTCGATCATCCGCCGCCGCAGCGGCTCGGCAAAGCCCCAGCGGGTGTGCCATGTCTCGCCGCCCGCCACCGGGATCGGCTGGCGCGCGCGCACCTCGGCATAGGCATCCAGCTGCTCGGGGATCACCGGTTCCTCGAACCAGTCGATATCGTATTCCGCAGCGGCATTGCCGACGCGCACCGCCTCGATCACGTCGTAGCCGTGGTTGCCGTCGATCATCAGGCGGGTGTCCGGCCCGATGGCCTCGCGCACCGCCTTGATCACCTGCAGATCCTCCGAAGGATCGAACCCGATCTTGATCTTCACCGCGTGGAATCCATCCGCGGCGTGGCGGCCGGTCTCCTCGGCATTGTCGGCCACCCGGTCCACGCCGTCGCGCTTGAACGAGCCGGTGGCATAGGCGCGGATGCGCTCGCGGAAACGCCCGCCAAGCAGCGTCGAGATCGGCACGCCGAAGTGCTTGCCCTTGATATCCCAGAGCGCGATGTCGATGCCGGAAAGGGCACAGACGGAAATCCCCCGCTGCCCCTGGTCGCGCAGCGCGTTGTAGAGCACCGCCCAGTGCTTCTCGGTCTCCAGCGGGTCCTTGCCGATGAGCCACGGCTTGTAGGCCTCGACCATGGCGCGGTTCGGGCCCGCCGGGCCGAGGCATTCGCCCCAGCCCGTCGTGCCGTCGTCGCAGATCACCTCGACCAGCAGATGCACCCGCTTGTCGAAGCGCATCGACGCGCTCTCGAACGCCGTATCGAGCTTGTGTTCCAGAAGGTGGGTGCGGATCTCGGTGATCTTCATGGGTTTGTCCTTGCCTTACTGGTGCGCGTCGATCAGGGCCTTGAGGATCTCTTCCTCCTCGCCCGTCAGATCCGACAGCGGCGCGCGGACGGGGCCCGCATCGAAGCCGACCAGCCTCACGCCCGCCTTGATCGCCGATACGGCATAGCCCTTGCGACGCGAGCGCAGCTCCATGAACGGGTAGAAGAAGCTCTTGAGGATATCCTCGCAGGTGGCGCGATCGCCGGCCCGCAGCGCGGCGTAGAACTTGTTGGCCAGCGCCGGGACGAAGTTGAACACCGCCGAACTGTAGGTGGTGAAGCCCGCGCCGAGATAGGCTTCGGCAAAAAGCTCCGCCGTCGGCATGCCGCCGAGGTAGATCAGCCGGTCGCCCATCTTGGCGGTGATCTGCCGCACGAGGCCGATATCGCCGGTGCCGTCCTTGAAGCCGACAAGGTTCGGGCAGGCGTCGCAGAGCCGCGCCAGCGTGTCGGCCTGCAGCACGGCGTTGTCGCGGTTGTAGACCATGACACCCATGCCGGTGGCGTCGCAGACCGCCTTGACGTGCTCGAAGAGCCCTTCCTGCGGCGCGTCGATCAGGTAGTGCGGCAGCAGCAGGATGCCGTCGCCGCCCGCCGCCTCGACCGAGCGCGCGATGCCCTTGGCGATCTCGGTGCCATAGCCGCAGCCCGAAACGATCGCGGTCTTGCCGGCGCTTTCCTTGGCGGCCCTGACGATGGCGGGGATCTCGTCCGGCGTCAGCGAGAAGAACTCGCCCGTGCCGCCCGCCGCAAAAAGCACCGGCGCGTCAAAACCCGACAGCCACTCGACGTGCTTCTGATAGGGATCGACAGCGAATTTGTTGTCGGCGTCAAAGGGGGTGACCGGGAAGGAAAGCAGGCCGGAGCCGAGCGCTTCTTTGATCTGTTGCGGGTCCATGCGTGGGTCCTCTTGCTTGGAGCTTCTGGGCGCGCGCGTGCGGGCCTTGGGGAATGGAATGATGGTCAGCTCTGGTGAATGGGCTCGTCAGTGAAGACACCGCCCTGGTATTTCGCCACCGAGTCCTCGGGGCCGGGGCGCGGCACGGTGCGGCGGATTTCCTCGGCGTAGTCCTGGCTGTTGTCCTGCGGCACCCAGCCAAGGAAGGCGGCGTGGGAGTTGTCCCACCACCCCATGTCGTTGGCCGATTGCCCCCAGACCACGGTGCAGCCGAGCCGCGGCGCGGTGAAGGCGGCCATGATCAGCGAGGTGAAGTCGCGCGGGCTGATCCATGTGGACAGCATCCGCCAGTTCTCGGGCTTGGGGGTGCAGGAGCCGATGCGCACAAGCGCACTCTCCTGCCCGAACTTGTCATGGTAGAGGCTGGCCACCGCCTCGCCGAAGATCTTCGACACGCCATAAAGCCCATCGGGCTTGAACGGGTCGGTATGCTTCAGGCGCTGCTCCTGCCGGTAGTAGCCGATGGTGTGGTTGGAACTGGCAAAGATGATCCGGGGCTGCCCATACAGCCGCGCCGCCTCGTAGAGGTTGTAGACGCCGCGCAGGTTGGCTGCCTCGATCAGGTCGAAGTTCTTCTCGACCGAGATACCGCCGAGGTGCACCACCCCGTCGCAGCCCTCGACCAGAGATTTCACCGCCTCGCCGTCGGCGATGTCGCAGGGCACGAAGCTCTCGTTCGGGCCGAGGTCGGTGATCTCGGTGATGTCCGACAGGCGCAGCTCCTCGGCATGAGGCTTCAGCGTCTCGCGCAGGATGGTGCCGAGCTGGCCCGCCGCGCCGGTGATCAGGATACGTTTCATCTTCATGTCTATCACTCCATCAGGCTCGGCAGGAACATGGAGAAGGCGGGCACATATGTCACCAGCAGCAGCGCCACGAGGATCGCCGCGTAGAACGGCAGGATCGTCTTCACCGCATGTTCGATCCGCACGCCGCCCACGACGCAGCCCACGAAGAGGCAGGCGCCCACCGGCGGGGTGCAGAGGCCAAGGCCGAGGTTCATCATCATCACCACGCCGAATTGCACCGGGTCCATCCCGAGCCCCACCGCAACCGGCAGGAAGATCGGCGTGCAGATCAGGATCAGCGCCGCCATGTCCATGATCATGCCGAGCACCAGCAGGATCAGGTTGAGCAGCAGCAGGATCACGATCGGGTTGTCCGAGATGCCTGTCACCGCGTTCGCCAGCAGGTCGGGCACCCGGTAGAGGGTCAGCAGGTAGGAAAAGGCCGAAGCCGTCGCCACCAGCAGCATCACCAGCGCCGTGGTGCGCACCGAGCTGACGACGGCGGTCTTGAAGCCCTCCCAGGTCAGTTCGCGGTAGACGAAGGTGGTCACCAGGATGGCCCAGATCGCCCCGAAAGCGCCGGACTCGGTGACCGTCATCACGCCCGAGAGCACGCCGCCCACCACGATGATCGCGGTCATCAGGCCCGGCAGGGCGACGATGAACGACAGCCCAAGCGCCTTCCATCCGGGAAAGGTTTCAGCCGGGTAACCGCGGCGCACGGCGACCGCATAGGCCACGACGCCAAGGCAGAGGCACATGAGCATGCCGGGGATGACGCCCGCGATGAACAGCTTCGACACCGACACGCCGCCCGCCGCCACCGCAAAGAGGATCATGTTGTGCGACGGCGGGATCACCACACCTGCGACCGAGGAGGTAACGGTGACGTTCACCGCGTAGTCGGGATCATAACCCTTTTCCTTCATCACCGGGATGAGGATCGAGCCAAGCGCAGACGTGTCCGCCACCGCCGAGCCCGAGATGCCGCCGAAGAGCATCGAGGAGGCGACGTTGACCACGCCGAGCCCGCCCTTCATCGCGCCCACCGCCGAGGAGGCCAGCCGCACCAGCCGCCCGGCGATGCCGCCGTGCATCATCAGCTCGCCGGCGAAGATGAAGAAGGGGATGGCCAGCAGCGAGAACACCGAGATGCCCGAGAGCACGCGCTGGAAGCCGATGAAGAGCGGCAGCCCCTCGTAGACGAAGCCGCCGACCGCCGCGAGGCCAATGGCGAAGGCCACGGGCATGCCGCAGATGAGGCCGCCCGCGAACAGCCCGAAAAGAATGATCAGACCCATGTCAGTACCCGCGGCCCTTCGCCAGTTCGGTCATTTGATAGAGGGTGAAGAGCGCGCTCAGCGCGCCGCAGATCGCCATGGGCACGGCGCGCATGCCCTCGGAGATGCCGAGCATCGGCACGGTGCGGCCCCAGGTGTTCTCGGCAAGGATGTATCCCTGCCAGCCGAGGCAGATCGCGAAGATCAGCACGCCGATCAGCGCCAGCCATTTCATTGCCAGGGCGATCGGGCCGGGGAAGGCGTCGCGCAGGAAATCCACCGACAGGTGGGTGCGGCCCCAGACACCGGCGGCGGCCCCCAGAAAGGTGATCCAGACCACGAGGATCAGCGCCAGCTGCTCGACCCAGGTCGGGGTGTCGTTCATGATATAGCGGCCCCAGACCAGCCAGCCGAAGATGGCAATCAGGACGACGAGGCCGGTTCCGGCCACAAGAACGCAGATCCGCGAGAGCAGATCGAGCAGGCGATAGACGGCCCCTGCCCCGGCCTCTTGGCTCTGTGCCATTGTGCCTCCCGGAAAGGGCGTGTCCCCGCGGGGACACGCCGCGCGTCAGCTCACTCGACCGACTGGATGTCGCGGATCAGGCTTTCCAGATCCGGGTTGCTCTCGATGAACTTGGTGTAGACCGGCTCCATCGCCGACTGGAACGCCGCGGGGTCGGAGACCTCGTTCACCGCCACGCCGCTCTCTTCCACCTTCTGCTTGGACGCCATCTCGCGCTCGGCCCAGAGCTCGCGCTGGGTTTCCGCCGCCGAGATCGCCGCCGCCGTCACGAGCGCCTTGTCCTCGTCCGAGACGCCGTCCCAGACCTTGGTCGAGACGCAGATGCACTCGGGGATGATCAGGTGGTTGGTGATCGAATAGTACTTCGCCACCTCGTAGTGGTTGGAGCTTTCGAAGGACGGGTAGTTGTTCTCGGCCCCGTCGATCACGCCGGTCTTCAGCGACTGGTAGACCTCGCCGTAGGCCATGGGCGTGGCGTTGCCGCCCAGCTGGTCGACCATCTGCACGTAGAGATCGTTGTTCATCACGCGGAACTTCATGCCGTCCATGTCGGCCGGCGTCTCGATGGCGTGCTTGGTGTTGTAGAAGGAACGCGAGCCGCTATCCATCCACGACAGGGCGACGAGCCCCTCTTCGGACAGGGCGTCCGAGAAGCGTTGGCCGATCTCGCCGTCCATCACCTTATGCATGTGATCTACGTCGCGGAAGATGAAGGGCAGCGAGAGCACGTTGGTCGCCGGAACGATCTCGCCCATCGGGCCCATGTTGAAGTTGCCCACCGCGATGGCTCCGGCGCGGACCTGCTCGATGGCGTCGGGCTGCGCGCCCAGCACGCCGTTGGCATAAACGGTCGGCTCGATGCGCCCCTCGGTCTTCTCGATCACCTCGTCGGCGAACTGCTGCATGGCGACGACGTTCGGGTAGTCCTCGGGGTGAATTGCCCAGGCGCGCCAGGTCTCCGCCTGAGCCGCCCCTGCCAGCAGACCGCTCAGCGCGGTGGCGGCGATCAGCGCCGTCTTGGCCTTCGCAAAGTACATCATCATCTCCTCCCTGTAGATGTATATGACGTTACGCGGCGTTTATGGCTGACTTGTATGATAACTGTCAATCATTTCGTATGACAGAAATTTGAGGGCCGGTTGTGGGGCCAGAGCAGCGCGGCGACTCCCCCTGTTTATGGATTCTTCAAGCTGCATCTTCCGCCATGCGCGAAAGCTCGCGCTAAGGGTGCAGACGCGGTCGCTATTTCATTCATCTCGTGTAAACTCAGGCGCATAGATCCGTCCTTGGAAGGACCATTGATATGTTCATTAGACTTATTGAGTCGTTCTCGGCTGTATCTCTGTGCGCATTTTTCATCGCCTCCACCCCGACGGCGCCGGCCCTGGCGCAGGACGATGCCGCGGCCGCCGGCCCCACGGTTCTGGTGCAGACCGTCGAGACCCAGAGCATCCGCCCCTCCTTCACCCACCCTGCCCGCATCGAGGCGCTGAACACCGCGTCGATCCGCCCGCCGATCCAGGCGCAGATCACCGCGATGCACATCACCGCCGGCAGCTACGTCGAAGAGGGTGATCTGCTGGTGGAGATGGACGAAACCGACTTCCGCATTGCCCTCGCCCAGGCGCACGCGGCGCTGAAGCAGGCGGAGGCCTCGGCAATCAAGGCCGACCTCGACCTCGACCGCGCCACCCAGCTGTCGCGCAGCAACACCGTCTCGCAACGCGAAGTGGAATACGCCCAGGCCCAGGCCGACGTGGCGCAGGCGCAGGTCGACGTGGCCAGTGCACAGATCGCCCAGGCAGAGGAAAACCTCGCCGACACCAAGGTCTACGCCCCGTTCAGCGGCCGCATTTCGGCGCCGCAGTTCGCGGTCGGTGACCTTTTCGCCCCCGGCGACCCGACCCAGCCCGGCTTCATCGCGACGCTCGTCTCGCTCGATCCGATCTACGCGGTCGGACTGGTCGACCAGTCGAACTACTTCGGTTTCCTCGCCAAGCGGTTGGAAATTGAAGAGGCCGGGGGGTCTATCCCGCCGCTCGAGCTCGAAGCGATCCTTCCCGGCGGGCAGGTCTACCCCGAGAAAGGCACCTTCGAGAACTGGGACAACACCGGCGCCGCCAGCACCGGCACCATCGCCGCCCGGGTGCTCTTTGCCAACCCCGACGGCCTGCTGCTGCCGGGCCAGAACGTGACCATCCGCGGGCAGGTGCTCGAACCGATTCAGGCGCCACTGGTGCCGCAGCGGGCGGTGAGCCTCGACCAGCAGGGGCATTTCGTCTGGGTGGTCGGCGACGGCAACACCGTCGAACGCCGCAACATCACCGTCGGCGTCCGCAGCGACGCGAACTGGACCATTACCGAAGGTCTCGAAGACGGCGAACAGGTAGTCGTCGAAGGGCTGCAGAGCATGCGGCCCGGCATCACAGTCTCGCCGAAACCCTACGACAGCTGAGCCCCGGCAGCGGAGAATTTCATGGGACCTTTATTTTTCATCCGGCGGCCCAAGTTCGCCTTCGTCATTTCCATGCTCATCACGCTGTTCGGCCTACTGACGCTGACCGTGATGCCCATCGACCAATACCCCGACATCACCTCTCCCAAGGTCGTGGTGCGCGCCAATTACCCCGGCGCCGACGCCGAGACCCTGCTGCAGGCCGTTGCCGCACCCATCGAGGACGAGGTGAACGGCGCTGAGGGTATGGCCTATATGGAATCCAAGGCCGCCTCAGACGGCTCCTACACGCTGACCGTGACCTTCGAGACCGGCGTTGATGCCGATCTGGCGCAGGTCGACGTGCAGAACCGCGTGGCGCTGGCCGAGCCGGGGCTGCCCGCCGAGGTGCGCCAACGCGGCATCCGGGTGCGCAAGCGCAACCCCGACATCCTGATGGTGGTCGACATCATCTCTCCCGACGGGCGTTTCGACGGGCTCTTCCTGTCCAACTACGCCTCGATCAACATCGAGGGCGAGCTGGCCCGCATCGCCGGCGTCGGCGCGGCCGAGAACATCGGCGCCCTGGACTACGGCATGCGCGCCTGGCTCGACCCGGTGCAGATGGCCAATCACAACCTCACGGTCAACGACATCGTACTGGCGGTGAAGGAGCAGAACGTGCAGGCCGCCGTCGGCTCGCTCGGCGCCGCCCCCGCCGCCGATGACACGCAGTTCCAATACGTGCTGACCACCAAGGGCCGGCTCGAGACCGAGGAGGAATTCGGCGACATCATCCTGTCGGCCAATGACGCGGGCTCGGTGGTCCGCCTGCGCGACGTGGCGCGGATCGAACTCGGGGCCTTTGCCTACAAGGGCTACGGCGAGTTCAACAACAAGCCCGGCGTGCTGTTGGCGGTCTACAAGCTGAGCGAGGCGAACTCGCTCGACGTGGCCGAGGCGGTGCGCGAGAAGATGGAGGAGCTGAAGGAATACTTCCCCGAGGGGGTCGATTACGTCATCGGCCACGACACCACGCTGTTCATCGAGGCCTCGCTTGAGGAGACGGTGATCACCATGATCTTCACCATCCTGCTGGTGGTGGCGGTGACCTATATCTTCCTTGGCTCTGTGCGCGCGACGCTGATCCCGACCATCGCCGTGCCGGTCTCGATCATCGGCACATTGGCGGTGCTTTACGCCTTCGGCATGACCATCAACACGGTCACGCTCTTCGCCCTGATCCTCGCCATCGCGCTGGTGGTGGACGATGCGATCATCGTGGTGGAGAACGTCGAGCGCATCCTGCACGAGAACCCCGAAATCGGCTCGGTCGAGGCGACGAAACGCGCCATGGCCGAGGTGACGGGCCCTATCGTCGCCACCTCGCTGGTGCTGGCGGCGGTCTTCGGGCCGACGCTGCTGCTGCCCGGCATCACCGGACGCATGTTCAGCCAGTTCGGCGCGACGCTCACCGTCTCGGTGCTGATCTCGATGGTCAACGCGCTGACACTCAGCCCGGCGCTTGCCTCGGTATTGATGAAGCCGGGGATGCATCCCAATTTCGTCATCCGCGGGTTCAACAAGGGTTTTGACTGGGTGACCCGGGTCTACAGCGCCATTGTCGATTTCCTCGCGAAACACGCGCTCATCGCCATCGCCATCGTCGCGGCGCTGTTCTTTGCGATGTACACGCTCTTCACCACCACGCCGACCAGCTTCATCCCGACCGAGGATAAGGGCTTCTTCATGGTCGACGTGCAGCTTCCGTCGGGCGCCTCGCTGAACCGGACCGAGGTGATCATGGACCGGCTCACCGATGCGCTCGGCGAGGATGAGGCGGTTGAGAACGTGCTGTCGGTGAACGGCTACTCGATCCTCAACTCGGCGCTGCAGTCCAACGCCGGGATGATCATCGTCAAGCTCAAGGAATGGAAGGAGCGCACCACGGAGGAAAGCAGCCAGGCCTTCCTGCAGCGCAAGTTCACGCAGCAGTTCGCCGACATGCCGGAGGCCAAGACGATCATCTTCGGCGCGCCCGCCCTGCCGGGCATCGGCGCGGTCGAGGGCCTCTCGTTCGTGCTGGAGGACACGCAGGGGCGCGGGCCGCAGGAGATGACTGCCGCGCTCCAGAGCTTCCTCGTCTCGGCCAATGGCGCGGATGAGATCGCGCTGGCCTATTCCACCTTCAAGGCCGACGCGCCGCAGCTCTTCCTGGATATCGACCGGGTGCGCGCCAAGACGCTGGGGGTGCAGGTCTCGGACATCTTCCTGACGCTGCAGGCCCAGCTCGGCGCGCTCTATATCAACGACTTCAACGTCTTCGGCCAGTCCTACCGGGTGATGATCCAGGCCGACGCGCAATACCGGCAGAACGAGCGCGCCTTCGACACGCTCTACGTGCGCAATCGCGAGGGCGGCATGGTGCCACTCTCGACCGTGGTCACCCCGGTGCCCACCACCGGTCCGGACGTGCTCTACCGCTACAACACCTATAACTCCGCCACGGTCACCGGCATTCCCAACTCTGCCGGCGGCTTCAGCACGGGCAACGCGATGGACAGTTTCGAGACGGTCGCCGGAACCGCCCTGCCCGAGGGTTTCCGCTACGAATGGACCGGATCGTCGCGCGAGGAACGCGCCTCGGGCAACGCGGTGCCGATCGCGCTGGGGCTGAGCCTGGTGTTCACCTTCCTCTTCCTCGCGGCGCTCTACGAGAGTTTCCTGACGCCGGTGGCGGTGCTGCTCACGGTGCCCTTCGCGGTGCTGGGAGCGTTGGTGTCACTGCGGATCGCGGGGGAACCGCTCAGTCTCTACGGGCAGATCGGCCTGCTGATGCTGATCGCGCTGGCGGCGAAGACGGCGATCCTGATCGTCGAGTTTGGCAAGCAGCAGCGCGAGGCGGCGGAGCTGGAGCTACACGAGGCGGCGATGCAATCGGCCAGGCTGCGCTTCCGCCCGGTAATGATGACGGTGCTGGCCTTCGCGGTCGGTGTCTACCCGCTGGTCATCGCCTCGGGCGCGGGCTCGGCGAGCCGGGTGTCGCTGGGGCTGGCGGTCTTCGGCGGGGCCATCGCCTCGGCGGTGCTGGGGGCGATCTTCGGTCCGGTGTTCTTCAAGATCATCCAGGGCCTGCGCGAGAAAATCCACCGGGGACGGACACCGCCGGTGGTGTGAAGCGCAGCGTTGAAATGGAGAAGGCCCGGGCGATGCGCCCGGGCCTTTCTTGTTGAGAGCGACGATGAGCGCCCGGCTACGACCGGAACAAGGCGAAGCCGCCGGTCGAGCGCCCGCCCGTCGCGGCGGCCTGGCGCTTTGTCATCCTCGAGCAACGTTCAGTCGCCGACCGGGCTTGGCTGGGATAAAGTGCATATGCCGAAGGTTGCAGCGCCATCCCACGGACCGGCGTCCACCCGGCTCCCGTTTTGCCTAGACCGAAACCTCCTGCACACCGGCGCTCAACCGTCCCGAGAGTAGCGCCGCGAACGCCACCATCGCCGCCGCAGTACCCAGCACCAGCGGCAGGCCTCCGATCTGGTAGGTCAGCCCCGACAGCAGCGTGCCGATCAGCCGCCCTGCCGCGTTCGCCATGTAGTAGAAGCCGACGTCCATGGTCACCCGCTCGGACTTGGTGAAAGCGAGGATCAGGTAGGAATGCAGCGAGGAGTTCACCGCAAAGATCGCGCCGAAGACCAATAGCCCGATCACCAGCACCACGGTCAGCCACGCCTGCGGTGTCGGCGAGAGCAGCACCGCCACGGTCAGCACCGCCGGCACTGTGAAGAGCGCCGCGGCCCAGCCACGCGCGGCGAGGATCAGATCGCTTTCGGGGCGGGTCCGCGCACGCAGGATGCGCGGGGCCGCCGCCTGCACCGCGCCGTAGAGGATGATCCAGACCGCCATGAAGCTGCCGATCATGAAGAAGGCCGCGCGGTTGCCCGCCTCGCTTCCGTCCGAGAGCACCGCGTAGAAATAGATCGGGATGCCCACCACGAACCACACGTCACGCGCGCCGAAGAGGAACACCCGCGCCGCCGAAAGCCAGTTCACGTTGGCCGACTTCGAGAAGACCTCGGAGAATTTCGCCCCCTTACGCCCCTTCGGCAGCCCCGAGGGCATGAAGAGCGCCACGGCGATCAGGATGAGCAGCAGCACCAGCGCCATGGCCAACACCGCCCATGTGAAGCCGAGCATCGCCAGCAGCGCCGCGCCGAGCAGGAAGCCGAGCCCTTTCACCGCGTTCTTCGAACCGGTCAGCAGCGCCACCCAGCGAAACAGACCGCCGCCCTCTGAGGGGGCCAGCAGCTTGACCGCGGACTTGGAGGACATCTTCGCCAGATCCTTGGCGACGCCCGAAGCCCCCTGCACGCACATGACGAAGGCCACCGAGGCGGCGATGCTCCAGTCGGGGTTGAGCTGGGTCAGCGCCAGCAGCGCCACCACCTGCAACGACAGCCCCGCGTAAAGCGTCGAGGTCAGCCCGAAACGTGCCGCGATCCAGCCCGCCGAGAGGTTGGTGACCATTCCGGCGATCTCGTAGAGCACGAAAAGATAGGCCAGCTGCACCGGGCTGAAGCCGAGGCTGTGGAAATGCAGCAGCACCAGCATGCGCAGCGCGCCGTCGGTGAGCATGAAGGCCCAGTAGGCCGCCGTCACCGCGACATAGGCCGAGAGTCCCTCGGGCCGGTCCGGGGCCCGCGCGCTCACAGCCGCCCCCCGACCATCAGCGCCACGTCCACCAGCCGGTGCGCGTAGCCCATCTCGTTGTCGTACCAGGCGTAGACCTTCAGCTGCGTGCCGTTCACCACCATGGTCGAGGGCGCGTCGATGATCGAGCTGCGCGTGTCGTTCGTGTAGTCGCAAGACACCAGCGGGCGCTCCTCGTAGCCGAGGATGCCCTTCAGCGCGCCCTTGGAAGCCGCCTCGAAGAGCGCGTTGACCTCCTCGGCGCTGGTCGCCCGCTCAAGTTCAAAGACGCAATCGGTGAGCGAGGCGTTGAGCAGCGGCACGCGCACCGCATGGCCGTTCAGCCGGCCCTTCAGCTCGGGGTAGATCAGCGTGATCGCGGTGGCCGAGCCGGTGGTGGTGGGGATCAGCGAGTTCAGTGCCGAGCGGGCGCGGCGGAGATCCTTGGCGGGCCGATCCACGATGGTCTGCGTGTTGGTCACATCGTGGATTGTCGTGATCGACCCGTGCCTTATGCCAAGGTTCTCATGGATCACCTTGACCACTGGTGCGAGGCAGTTGGTGGTGCAGGAGGCCGCCGTGACGATGTTGTGCCGGGCCGGATCGTAGGTGCCATCGTTGACGCCGTAGACGATGTTTGCCGTAGCGCCATCCTTCACCGGGGCCGAGACAATCACCTTCTTCACCCCCGCCGCGAAATAGGGGGCGAGCGCCGCCTCGGACTTGAAGACGCCGGTGCAGTCGATCACCACGTCCACCCCGTCGAGCGGCAGTGCCGAGAGATCGCGGGTGCCGATGAAGGGCAGCCGGGTGCCGTCCACCGTGACGCTCTGCGCATCGTGAGTGAACTCCGCGTCCCAGCGCCCGTGCACCGTATCGAACTCCAGCAGGTGAGCATGCATCGCCGGATCGCCCACGGCGTCATTGATCCAGGCAATCTCGGCCCCCTTCTCCAGCAGGGGCTTCAGGGCGAGCTTTCCGATGCGGCCGAGGCCGTTCAGGGCATAGGTGGTCATGTGGTCTCTTTCGGAGAAGTCGTGGTCAGAGAGGTCTCGGGGGTATCGAACTGCGCGATCTCGTCCACCGCCGCCTGCAAGGAGATGCGATCGAGTTGCGCAATGGGCAGCGCGGTGAAGGCCTCGATCCGGTGCTTGAGCGCGCCATAGGCCTGCTGGAAGGCGAGCATCTTCTCGGCCTCGGTGCCGGTGGCCTTCACCGGGTCCGGCATGCCCCAATGGCCGGAGATCGGCTGACCGTCCCAGGCCGGGCACTCCTCGTTGGCCGCCTGATTGCAGACGGTGAAGACGAAATCGAGATCGGGCGCGCCCGCGCCGGAGAATTCCGAGACGTTCTTGGCGCGCAGGGGTGCGATGTCATGGCCCTTCTGGCGCAGCAGCTCGACCGCGATCGGGTTCAGCTCGGAGCTGGGCTTGGTCCCCGCCGAATAGACATTGAACCGCTCGCCAGCGATCTCGCGCAGCAGCGTTTCGGCAAAGATCGACCGGGCGGAGTTGCCGGTGCAGATGAACAGAACGTTGTATTTGCGGCCTTGGTCGGCGGTGATCATCGGGGCTGTTCCTTCTGTTGCGAAGAACGGGCTGGGGCTGCAGATCTCGGGGCGCCCGCGACAGCAGTCGCGCAGCAGGTAGTCGAAGGTCTCCTGCACCTGTTTCATGTCGACCGCGTAAAGCAGCGAGGTGCCCGCGCGGTCCTGCGTCACCAGCCCGGCGCGCATGAGCGCGGCGAGATAGGTCGAGAGCGTGCTGGCCTTCACCTCCAGAACCTCGGCGATCTCGCCGGCCGGCAGGCGGTCGGGATAGCGGCGCATCAGCAGCCGGAACAACGCCAGGCGCTGCGGGTGGCCGAGGGTCATGAGGCGGTCGGGAATCTCTTTTTCCATATTTCATGAATATCTAAAATAATGACCATCCGGAAGTGACAGTTTCATGACGGGGGCCGGTGCGGGGCGCGCGGGGCAGCTCACGGTGGCGTGACGCCGGGGGCTCTTGCGCATTTCCCGATATATCTTATCTTACGATATATCGAAAAATCCAAGGGATGGGCATGCGACACGGCAAGGACGGGCATGGCGGCGGCAAGCGGCACAAGCGCCTCTTCGAATACGGCGAGCTGCGCTTGCTCATCCTGTCGATGATCGCCGAGCAGCCGCGCCACGGCTACGAGCTGATCAAGGCCATCGAGGAACGCTTCGAGGGCGCCTATACCCCCAGCCCCGGCGTCATCTACCCAACCCTGTCCTGGCTGGAAGACATGGGCTACGCGCGTGTCGAGCCCGACGACAGCGGCCGCAAGCGCGCCCGGCTCACCCACGAGGGGGCTGCCTTTCTGCAAGCCAACCGCGCTGCCGCCGACGATCTTCTGACCCGCAAGCCCCCGGTCTGGCACCGAGGCAACGCGCCGAAAGAGATCGTTGCCGCCATGGACGAGATCAAACTGGCCCTGCGCCGCCGGATGGCGGCGGAGGGCGCCGACGAGACCCTCATCGCCACGCTTGCCGCGCAGCTACGAGACACCGCCCGGGACATCGCAGGCGACACGCCCGATGCGCCCTCCGAAGACAGCTGATTGCAAGGACTTCCCATGGAAAGCGTCATCACACGACACAAGCACGAGCTGAAGCGCCGCACCCTGACGGTGCGCGAGACCGAACGGCTCACCCCGAACATGATCCGCATCACTCTCGAGGACGAGTCGCTGGCCGATTTCGCCAGCCTCGGCGCGGATGACCACATCAAGCTCTTCCTCGACACCGGGGCCGAGGCGCCGGTGGCCCGCGAGTACACGCCCCGCGCCTTCGACCCCGAGGCGCGCACGCTGGTGCTCGACTTCGCCATCCACCAGGCCGGCCCCGCCACCGCATGGGCCGAAGCCGCCGCACCCGGTGACACGCTCAACATCGGCGGGCCGCGCGGCTCGGCGGTGATCGCGCCGGTGTTCGACTGGTACCTGCTGATCGGCGACGAGACCGCACTGCCCGCCATCGGTCGCCGCATCGAAGAACTGCCCGAGGGGGTCACCGCAATCACCCTCGCCGCGGTGCCGGGACCCGAGGACGAGCAGCGTTTCGACAGCGCCGCCTCCCAGCAAGCGCACTGGCTGCACCGCACGGTGTCGCAGGCGCATCAGGCAGACACCCTGCTCGAGGCCGCCCGCGCGCTCACCCTTCCCGAGGGCAATGGCTTCGTCTGGATCGCCGCCGAGGCGCAGGTCGCCCGGGCACTGAAGCTGCATTTCCTGAACGATCGCGGCCATCCCGCGCATTGGCTGAAGGCGGCCGGCTACTGGGTGAAAGGCGGCGCGGGCAGCAGCGACAAGGCTCTGGACTGAGCGTCCCCACCCTCCGCGAAAACACTGAAAGGCCGGGCAGCACCATGCGCCCGGCCTTTGTGTGTCTGAGGATCAGGGATCAGGGCTTGGCGTAGCGCGCCGCGAATCCCGGCAGGTTCACCCGCGCCCGGGCCCCGCCAGAGGGCGGCGTGCGGCGCTCCTCCTTACGGGTGACGATCCCCGCGAACAGGATCAGCGCGATCACCGGAGACATGATGAGAAGGCCAATGCCCAAGCCAACCAGAAAAAGATGCATGATAGTTCCTCCCTAGGAATCAACGCTATCACGGATCCGTGGCGACACAATGCCGCATTTTAATTTTCAACTCCGCCTTCGCAGCGGCAGCATTTGACGCTGCGCCGCGGCATTCTCCCCCACCCCGTTCCGAAACGGAAAGCGCCGGCCCGTGGCAACGGGCCGGCGCTGTGCTGGCAAGCGTCTTGGCGAAGGCGCGATCAGTCGCTGATCGAGCCTTCCTCGTCGCCGCGTTCGTGCATCTTGCTGCGCACCAGGCGGCCAACGATCAGCGGCATGATGAAGCCGATGGCGGCGATGCTCCAAAGTGCGATGGACAGCGGGCTGTCGATCAGGGTGAACCAGTCGCCGTTGTCGATGGTGATCGCGCGGCGCAGGTTGTTCTCCATCGTGTTGCCGAGCAGCGTGCCGAGGATGATCGGCACCAGCGGCACGTCGAGCTTGCGCAGCGCCCAGCCCATCACGCCAAAGCCGATCATCACCAGCAGGTCGAAGCTCGAGCCCGAGATGCCGTAGATGCCGACAAAGCTGACCATCGCCACGATCGGCATGAGGATGCGCGGCGGCACCATCAGCACGCGGGTGAAGATGCCCACCATCGGGATGTTCAGCGCCAGCAGCATGATGTTGGCGATGAAGAGCGCGGCAATCAGGCCCCAGACCACGTCGGGATTGTTGGCAAAGAGCAGCGGGCCGGGGGTGATGTTGAGCGACAGCAGCACCGCAAGCAGCACCGCCGTGGTGCCCGAGCCGGGAACGCCGAGCGCCAGCATCGGCACCAGCGCGCCGCCGGCGGCGGCGTTGTTGCCCGCCTCGGGGGCCGCGACACCGCGCGGATCGCCCTTGCCGAAGGTGCCTTCCTTGTCCACCAGGCGCTTTTCCATCGAGTAGGAGATGAACGAGCCCAGCGAGGCGCCCGCGCCCGGGAGCACACCGGCGATGAAGCCGAGGAACGAGGTGCGCAGCATGGTCGGCGTACACTGCTTGATCATCGACAGCGGCGGGGTGAGACGGCCGAGCTTGAGCTGGCGCGAGCTGGCGTCCGAACCGCCGTGACGGTGCTCGAGGAAGATGAAGACCTCGGACAAGGCGAAGAGGCCGACGATGGCAACGAGGAAGTCGAGCCCGTCGTAGAGGTGCACCTCGCCGAAGGTGAAGCGCGGCACGCCGGTCTGGGTGTCGACGCCGATCATCGCGAGGCCGAGACCCAGCATGGCGGCAAAGGCCGACTTCGCCTGGTTGGTCGAAGAGACCCCGCCCAGCGTCGCGAAGGCCAGCGCGAAGAGCGCGAAATACTCCGCCGGGCCGAAGAGCAGCGCGATCTTCACCAACTGCGGGGCCAGCAGGATCAGGCCCCAGGTGGCGATGAAGGCCCCGACGAAGGACGCGATGCCCGAGAGCGAGAGCGCCTCGCCGGCCATGCCCTTCTTGGCCATCGGATGGCCGTCGAGCACGGTCATCATCGCCGGCTCGTCACCGGGAATGCCCAGAAGGATCGAGCTGATACGCCCGCCATACATGGCGCCGTAGTAGACCGAGGTCAGCAGGATCAGCGACGGCGTCGGCCCGAGGCCCAGCGTGAAGGCCAGCGGGATCAGGATGGCGACGCCGTTCGACGGGCCCAGGCCCGGCAGCGCGCCCATGATGGTGCCGAGGAAGCAGCCCAACAGCGCGAGGCCGAGGTTCTGCAGGGTGAAAGCGACGGCGAAACCGTCTCCGAGGTTGGCAAGAACGTCCATGGTGGCCTCCTCCTCAGAAACCCAGCGGGCCACGGGCCAGCGACAGCCCCAGCACAAGATGGAAGATCACGTAGATGCCGACCGAGGTCAGCACGCCGATCAGCAACGACGACAGCACCGGGCTACCAAGGCGCCAGGTGAGGTAGCTCGCCGCCACGGCGGTGGCGATCACGAAGCCCGCGACGGGCAGGAATTGCGCGTAGAGAATCATGACCACGATCGCGGCGAGGATCTCGACGAGCCGGGCCAGCGAGGGCCACTCTGGCTCGGCATCGGGTTTGAGCGCGATGAAGATCGACGAAATGCCGAGAATGGTGGCGATGATCAGCGGGAAGGCCTTGGGACCGACCTCGTCAGAGAGGAAGCTTTCCTCGATCTGCAAAGCGGCCCAGGCGAAGAAGATGGCGAGCGCCAGCCCAAAGAGGCCGAAGATGCGGTCACTCATGGTGTCCCCCGTAATTTGCGTGAAGGTAGGAAATTGTCCGGCGGGCCCCCGGAGTGACAGGGGCCCGCCGTGCAATGCGTGGGATCAGGTCACTTGATGATGCCGATCTCGCGCGAGATATCCTGGATCTCGCTCACGCTGTTCTGCACGAACTGCTCGAAGTCATCGCCCTGCAGGTCGAGCGGTGCCAGACCGTTGTTGGCCATGATCTCCTTCCACTCGTCCGAGGCATAGAGCTCGCCGATCTTCGACACCCATGTGTCATAGGCCGCGTCGCTCATGCCGCCCGGGGCGTAGAAGCCGCGCCAGTTGGCACCGATGGCGTCGACGCCCTGCTCCTTGGCGGTCGGGAAGCTGGCGAAATCACCTTCCAGGCGCTCGGGCGCGAGCACCGCGATCACCTTGATGTCACCCGAGTCGACGAAGCCCTTGGCTTCCGATGCGTCGCCGGTGAAGGCCTGCACCGAACCCGCGAGCAGCTGCGTCACCGCCTCGCCGCCGCCGTCGAAGGCGACGTATTTGACCTGACGCACGTCCTCGACGCCATAGGCCGAAGCCGCGATCAGCACCTTCAGGTGGTCCCAGCCGCCCACGGCCGAACCGCCGGCCACGGAGACCGAGCGCGGGTCCGCCTTGATCATGTCGAGCAGCTGCGGCAGCGTCTCGATCTCGCTGTCAGCCGAAACCGCGATCACGCCGTAGTCGGCACCGATCGAGGCGAGCCAGCGCACCTGGTCGGTGGTGTTGCCCGGATAGGCCCCCTGCGCCAGGCGGGTTGCGGTGGCAGAGCTGGCCGCGACGATCAGGTCGTTGTCGTCCGCGCGCTTGTTGACCACCTCGGCAAAGGCCACGCCGCCGCCGCCGCCGGCCACGTTGACGACCTGCATGGTCTTGTCGATCAGCCCGAGGTCCTGCAGTTCCTTGCCGACCTGGCGGCAGGTGAAGTCCCAGCCGCCGCCGGGGTTGGCAGGCGCGATGCACTCGGGGTTCTCGGGAGTGAAGTCCTGGGCCTGCGCGGCAACGGCCGAGACGCCAAGAACGGTCGCGGCGATCAGGCCGCGGGTTGCATTGATAAACATGGTATCCTCCTCATGCTCGGCCACCGAACCGATACGCGCCGGCGCCGTCGTCTCCCCGCAAAACCCGACTGCGCTTTGCAGCCTCCCCGGTTGCGGGTTAAGACGTGTCTCTAAGCCACGAAGCTGTCGCGAACCTGTCAGGCACCTGTTAGCGCAAGCGGACGTTTCGTAAGCCAGAGAAAGGTACGAGTGCCATGCGTGTCCTGATGGTCGAGGATGCCAGCGACCTGGCCGAGGGTGTCGCCGCGCGGCTGGCGCAATCGGGCATCGTCTGCGACGTCGCGGACTGCCTAGAGGCCGCCCGGGATTTCCTCGCGGTGCAGGGCTATGACGCCATTGTGCTCGACATCAACCTGCCAGACGGCTCCGGCCTGCGCTTCCTGCGCGAGCTGCGCGCCTCGGGCGCGCGCACCCCGGTGCTGATGCTCACCGCGCTGATCTCGGTCGATGACCGGGTGAGCGCGCTCGACCTGGGTGCCGACGACTACCTCGGCAAGCCCTTCGACCAGCGCGAACTCGAGGCGCGGCTGCGCGCGCTGATCCGCCGCGACGCCGAGCAGAAGGGAGCCGAGACCGTGCTCGGCCCGCTCGCCTTTTCCCCCGCCGGGCAAAGCGCCACGCTGAACGGCACCCGGCTCGACCTCACCGCCCGCGAGGCGGCGCTTCTCGGCGTTCTGCTGCGCCATCAGGGGAACTTCCTGAGCAAGACCCGGCTTTACGATTCCCTTTACGGGTTCGGCGATGCCGACGTGGGTGTGAACGCCATCGAGCTTTACGTTGCCCGGCTGCGCAAGAAGCTCGCCGGGAGCGGCGTGAGCATCGCGACCCAGCGTGGCATCGGCTACCGGATCGGCCTCGATGACTGACAGCGCGCCGCTGCCGCCCCGCCGACCGGCCCGCCTGCCGCCGAGCCTCGCCGCGCGGGTGCTCAAGGCGGTGCTGCTGATCCTGCTCGCCGGCGGGCTGCTGGTGGCGGGCTCGACGCTCTACAACGGGCGGCTCGCGGCGCGGCAATCCTACGACCGCATCCTGCTGGGCGCGGCGCAGGACATCGCCGCCTCGATCCGCATCCAGAACGGACGGCCCCTCGTCGATCTGCCGGTCTCGGCCTTCGAGCTGCTGGCCCAGGCACCCGACGACCGCATCCACTATTCGGTGCGCGGCCCGAGGGGCAGGTTGATCACCGGGCTCGACGAGACCGACATCGCCCCGCCTGCGCGACGCAGCGGCGGCGTCGCGCCGGAGTTCTTCGATGCCCGGCTGAACGGCGAACCTGCACGCTTCGTACGGGTGACCCGCCGCTTCGCCGAGCGCGACTTCTCGGGCGGCATATCGGTCACCGTCGGCCAGACCCTGCGCGCGCGCCAGGCCATGGCCGTCGGCCTGACACTGGACACCGTGCTGCCGATGCTGCTCGCCGGCCTGGCGCTGCTGGTCATGTCGTGGATCGTCACCCGCTCGGCCCTGCGCCCGCTCGAGGCCTTGTCCGAGGACCTTGCCGGGCGCGATCCCTACGATCTCACCCCGGTGCCCACCGAGGGGCTGCCGCGCGAGCTGACGGTGATGCTGGAAGCGATGAACCGCTTCATGGGCCGGCTCGACCGCCAGATGGAGGGCATGCGCCACCTGATCTCGGACGCCGCCCACCAGCTGCGCACCCCGGTCGCCGCGATCCGCGTGCAGGCCGAGGCGATGCAGGACCAGCCCGACGCCGGGCTGCGCGAGCGCGCGCTGGCCCGGCTGCTCGTCCGCACCCGCTCGCTCGGCACGCTGCTCGACCAGCTGCTGTCCCGCGCCCTCGTCAGCCACCGCACGGAAAGCGCCCCCCGCGCCCCGCTCGACCTGCGCGAGGTGGCGCTGGAGGTGGTCGAACGCGGCGACCACGAGCTTCTCGCCCCCGGGGCCGAACTCCGGCTCGAGATCGGCGAGGATCCGGTGATGGTCCGCGCCGACGCCTTCTCGGTCGGCGAGGCAGCCAAGAACCTGCTGGTCAACGCGCTCAAGCACGGGCAGGCCCCCATCGCCATCGGGGCCGAGCGTCGCGGCTCCGAAGCGGCGCTCTGGGTGATGGACGCGGGTCCCGGCCCCGCCCCCGAGATCGCCGCCCGCCTCGGCCAGCGCTTCGAGCGCAGCGCCGCCTCGCGCGAGGACAGCGCCGGCCTCGGCCTCGCCATCGTCGCCTCTGTGGCCACGGCCTTCGGCGGACGGGTCGCGCTGGAATACCCCGAGCACGGTTTCCGCATCGCGCTGCTGCTGCCCGCCACCCCCGACGAAGAGTGCGCAACATGAGCCGGTGCCTCGCCCGATCCCTGCCCCGTTGTCCGGAACCAGACGCCCCGCGCCCTGCGCCACGGGGCAAACAACCGGCCGGTCGACGGGCTAAAACCATGAGCCAAACGATGATCCGCCACCTGCTCTCGCTGCTTCTGGCGATGCTCCTGCCCCTTGCCGCCGCCGCGCAGGAAGGGGTCGCCAGTTTCGGCGAGGGCGGCACCGAGATCACCCTGCGCTCGACCACCGACATCGCCATCATCCGCCCGCTCATCGAGCGCTTCACGGCGGTCAATCCCGACCTGTCGGTGCGCTACGAACAATGGGGCTCGAACAATCTCTTCACCAACAGCCGCGCCGCCTGCGACGGCCGCGCAGAGCCCGCCGATGCGCTGCTCTCCTCGGGGTCGCACCAGATGCTCTGGCTGGTGAACGCCGCCTGCGCCCGGCCCTACCGCTCGCCCGCCACCGAGGCCCTGCCCGAGCAGCGGCGCTGGCGCGACGAGCTCTGGGGCATCACCGAGGAACCGGCGGTGATCATCTACAACACCGAGGCGCTGGATGCAGAGGACGTGCCGCGCACGCGCTTCGCCCTGCTCGACCTGATGCGCAAGAAGCCCGAGTTGCTGCGCAGCCGCATCGCCACCTACGACATCGAGGACTCGGGGCTGGGCTATCTCTTCGCCCATGCCGACAGCCTCGAGGCGACCACCTTCGGCGCCATGCTCGAGGCCTTCTCGCGGGTCGGCGCGATTGCCACCTGCTGCTCGCTGTCGATCATCGAGGGGGTGTCCGAGGGGCGCTACTACATCGCCTACAACGTGCTCGGCTCCTATGCCGAGGCCCGCGCCGCCGAGAACGTCGGGATCATCCTGCCCGAAGATTACACGTTGATGATGACCCGCAGCTTCGTGATCCCGCGCAATGCCCCGCACCCGGAGGCGGCGCAGCGGCTGCTGGACTTCCTGCTGTCGCCGCCAGCGCAGGAAATGCTGCGCGAGCTCGGGCTGATCGCCGCCAGCGACCCGGCCGAGACCAGCCTGCTGCCGAGCGCCCGGCGCCTCATCTCGCTGTCGCCGCCGCTCTTGCTGGCGCTCGACCGCAGCACCCGCGAGCGGCTGTTCCGGCTCTGGGACGAGGCCTTTTCGGCCGACGCGGGATGAGCTATCAAGGGCGTCTGCACCGCAGCCCGGCGTCGGGCTGCATCAAGGAAACGAGGACAGGGCGATGATGCACGCGTCGATGATGTGCGGGGCCATGATGCGACACGCCATCCTTGGTGCCGCGATGCTGGCGCTGTCGGCCTGCGCCGCGAAGCAACCGACCGAGGCCGAGGTGCTGACCGTGGCCTGCTCGGCGGGCATCAACGAGGCCTGCGGCTATCTCGCGCGCGGAATGTCGGTCACCGGCGCGCCGCTCTGAACCGCTGCCCGCCGGATTTCCGGCACCGCACCCTCTCGGGCAGATGTTCAGCTCAGATCTTCCACATGGTGAAAATATCCCGTGGGAGCCCGCGCAGCGGGCGGGGGCAGAGCCCCCTCTTCCTGACCTGCACACTCCAGACGCAGGAGAAAGACCCCGCCCCGCACCAAGAGTGACGCGGGGCGACCGGGACCGCCCCGCGCAGCGGATCAGGCCGCCGGCATCCGCCGCTCGACGATCTCCGCCCACCAAGAACAGCCCGCCGGGATCGCCTCGTCGTTGAAGTTGTACTGCGGGTGATGGACCGCTGCCGTGTCGCCGTTGCCGACGAGGATGTAGGCTCCCGGGCGCTCCTCCAGCATGAAGGCGAAATCCTCGCCGCCCATGACCAGCGGCGCCTCGGAGCAATCTCCGGAGACGGCGCGGGCGACATCGGCGGCGAACTCGGTCTGCTCCTCGGAGTTGACCATCACCGGGTAGTTGCGGGTGTAGTCCACCGTCGCCACGCAGCCGAGAGCCGCCGCCATGCCGGTGCAGATCTCGGTGATCCGGGTCTCGGCGAGGTCGCGGTTCTCGGGCGCCAGCGTGCGCACGGTGCCGCGCAGGGTGACCCGCTGCGGGATCACGTTGAACGCCTTCGACGAGGTCTCGAAACTCGTCACCGACACGACGATCTCGGTCACCGGGTTGGCGTTGCGCGCGGCGATGGTCTGCAGCGCGGTGACGATCTGCGCCGAGGCCACGGTGGGGTCGATGGTCTCATGCGGCTTGGCGGCATGGCCGCCCTTGCCCTCGACGGTGACCTCGAAGACATCCGTGGCGGCGAAGAAGGCGCCGGGGCGGATCGAGAAGCTGCCGGTGGGCATCCCCGGCCAGTTGTGCATGCCGTAGACCTCCTGGATGTTCCAGCGCGCCATCAGGCCGTCGTCGCACATTTCCTTGCCGCCGCCGCCGCCTTCCTCTGCGGGCTGGAAGATCACCACGGCAGTGCCGTCGAAGTTGCGCGTCTCGGCGAGGTATTTTGCAGCACCCAGCAGCATCGCGGTATGGCCATCATGGCCGCAGGCGTGCATCGCGCCCGGGGTCTTCGAGGCATAGTCGAGGCCGGTGTCCTCGAGGATCGGCAGCGCGTCCATGTCGGCGCGCAGGCCGATGACCTTGCCGGAGCCGTCCGTCTTGCCCCTGATCACGCCGACGACGCCGGTGCGGCCGATGCCGGTCACCACCTCATCGCAGCCGAACTCCCGCAGCTTTTCCGCCACCAGCGCCGAAGTGCGGTGGGTCTCGAAGAGGATCTCGGGGTTCTCGTGGAGATCGCGGCGCCAGTCGGTGATCTCGGACTGGAGCTCGGCAAAGCGGTTCTTGACGGGCATGGAAGGGCGTCCCTGTTGTTTGATCATATTTCGCGGAGAGCCTGCCACCGGCGCATGGGCGTGGCAAGCGGCGGCGCGGCGTGACCCGAGGGAAGACGGGGCGCGCCGCCGCGCAGCTCAGCGCCCCGTCTCGCCAGTCAGAGGTTCGGCCCCGGCACCAGCTTGCTGCCATCAGAGAACCGCGACAGACGGAAGCGCGTCAGATCGTACCCCGTGTCCCTGCCCTGCGCCATGTCGGCCACCACCCGTCCGAAGCCCGGCCCGATGCCGAAGCCGTGCCCGCACATGCCCGTCGCCACGATCAGCCCGGGGATCTGCGCCACGTGATCCACCACCGGCACCACGTCGGGCATCACGTCGATCATCCCCGCCCAACTCGCCTGCAGCGGCACCTCGCCCATCTCCGGGAAATGCTGCGCGAACTGCGCGCGGGTCGCAGCCACCTTGCCGGCGTTGGGATCCGGCGAGAGGATGCGCATCCGCTCGAAGGGGCTCTCCTCGTCGTCACGCCAGCTGCGCGCGGTGCCCCAGGCGTCGGGATAGCCCGCCGGGGCCTTCGCCCGGAAATGCACGTCGAAACTGCCCTGTCGCGCCAACGTCAGGTAGGGCCGCGCGTGACGCACTGCGTCGGGGCCGAGAAACAGCTCGGAAAAGGCCGAGGGCGCCAGCGTGTAGCCGCCGTCGGCCCGCGGGCGGAAGGCCAGCACATCGTCCACGGCGGCCTTGTTGACCAGTTGCGGCAGCGGCGCGGTGGCCATGGCGGTGGAGCGCACCGAGAGCTGCGGGAGCGTCACGCCATGACGCTTGAGGAACAGCCCGGACCAGGCGCCGCCCGCGAGCACCGCCTGTTCGCAGCGCACAGTGCCCGCCTCGGTCACCACGCCGGTCACCCGGCCGCCGCTGCGTTCGAGCCCGCGCACCGCGCAGCGCTCGCGCACGAGGACCCCTTCCGCGGCCGCCAGCCGCGCAAGTTCCGGCACCGCGACCCAGGGCTCGCCCTTCATGTCGGTGGGGGTGTGAAGCATGCCGACCCAGGGGCTGTCGGTCGCTCCTGTCAGCGCCTTGGTCTGCGCCGCGTCCAGCAGCTCCGAGCTGACCCCCAGCGGCTTCGCCTCTTCGAGCCAACCGGCGAAATTCTCCATCTCGGCCTGGCTCTTGGCGAGATAGCCGACGCCCACGGTACGTGTGCCGAGCCGCCCCTCGCAGAGCGCATCCAGCTCCTGCCACAGCGCCTGCGCCTCCAGGGCGATCGGGATCTCGGCCATGTCGCGGCCCTGCACCCGGATCCAGCCCCAGTTGCGCGAGCTTTGCTCGGCGGCGATGCGGCCCTTTTCCAGCAGCAGCACTTTCAGTCCGGCGCGATTGGCAAAGAGCGCGGTGCAGGTGCCGATAACCCCGCCGCCGATGACCACAAGATCGACGGCCTCGGGCAGATCTCCGCCATGTTCGGCCGGGATCACCTCCCGGAAGGGAAACACCGCGCTCATGCCAGCCGCTCCAGAAGCTTCACCATGAAGTCCTGCCCCGCCTGTAGCTGCGAGACGGCAATCGACTCGTTTGGCTGGTGCGCGATGCCGATGTCGCCCGGCCCGCAGACCACGACGTCATAGCCGCCGTTCTGGAAATGGCTGGCCTCGGTGCCGTAGCTGACGTGGCGCATGCCGTTGTCGCCGGTGATCTGCCGCACCAGTTCCTCGGCGCGATTGCCTTCGGTCGGCGCGAAAGGCGGCAGGTGGAAGGCGTCCCGCACTTCGATCCACGCCTCCGGCCGCACCGCCTGCATCTGCGCATTGAGCTCGGCGACCTTGTCCATCAGCTTCGCCTTCCAATCCGCCGGATCCTCGCCGGGGACCACGCGGAAGCCGAGCGGGAACCAGCAGTCCTTGGCGGTGATGTTCTGCGCCGTGCCGCCGCGGATCTGGCCGACGTGGACATTGGTATGGGGCGGCTCGAACAGCGCTGCCACCGGCCCCGGCTCGGCCGCCGCGTTCGCGGCATTGACCTCGTTGCACCAGTCGATCAGCTTGGCGCCCCACATGATCGCCGAAACCCCGGTCTCGAGGATCGAGCTGTGCACCTCGACCCCGTGCACGTGAACCTCGAAACTCATGCCGCCCTTGTGACCGGTGACAGGCTTCAGCATGGTCGGCTCGCCAACGATCACCGCATCGGCCTTGGGCACCACGCCCTGCATCGCCGCCACCAGGTCGATCGCCCCCTCGCAGCCGATCTCCTCGTCGTAGCTGAACGCGAGTTGCATGGGCCGTGTCACGCCCCGGTAGCGCGCCTCGACCAGCGCCCAGATCGCCAGCGCATCAAAGGCCTTCATGTCCGTGGAGCCGCGCCCGTAGAGCCGCCCCTCGCGCTCGGTGAGAACCCAGGGGTCCGTCGACCAGTCCTGCCCCTCGACCGGCACCACGTCCGTATGCCCGGAAAGCACCACGCCGCCCGCGACCTCGGGACCGACATGGGCGAAGAGCGCCGCCTTCAGCTCGGGCTCGGAGGGTTTCGCGTGGCGGTGGCTCTCGATGCCATGGCTTGCGAGGTAATCCTCGGTCCAGCCGATCAGATCGAGATTGCTGCCGGTGCTGACGGTGGGAAAGGAGACGAGCTTTTCCAGAAGCGCGCGCGGGGTAAGCCGGGGGGTCATGGGGAGTCCTTGGTCTGTCTTCGGGGCAGACCTAAGCCTGCCTTGCCTCCGACCACAAGGGGTCCACCTGCCCCGCCCCGGCGCGACCGCCGTGGGAAAGCTCACGTGCCCGATCTTCAGGCCCGATGTTCAAGACCCGATGTTCAAGACCAGCCTTCAGGCCCGTGCGACGCCCCGGCCCGAGGCCGCCCAGGCCAGCCCGTCGACCACCGCGGTGAACGCCTCGGAGCGGCGCAGCGCCGCACCGGGGCAGACCGCGCGTGCCTCGTCTTCGACCAGCGCCATCAGGCTCGAACCGCCGACCAGAACCACGCTGTCCACCTGCATGGGCGAGACCTGCGCCAGCATCAGCGTCTCGTAGATCGCCATGCGCAGCGCCTCGCGCGCCTCGGAGAGTGCCGCGTTGAGCGTGCCCGGCGTCACCCGCGCGCCGAGGCCCGGCGAGATCATCCCCATGGCGATCTCGGCCCCCGCCGTGCCGGAGTTGGCGGCGATCTTGCCGCGCTCCACCGCAAAGGCCAACTCGTGGCCCAGCTCGTCCACGATCACCGTCTGCAGCCGCTCCATGCCCTCCGGCTCCACCGCATGGCGCCGCATGTCCTCCACCGCCCGCTCGGTATCGCGGGTGTAGAGGAAGGGGATCTTGGCCCAGGTCGAAAGATCCACATAAAGCGCATTCGGCACCGGCAGCAGCCCCTCGCCGAAGTCGCGGCGCAGCTGCCCGCCCAGCCCCAGCAGCGGCATGGCGTGGCGCATGGAGACCGCGTGGTCGAAATCGGTGCCGCCGAGCCGGATGCCATGGCTGGCGGTGATCGCGATGCCGGTCCCCTCGCTGCGGAAGACGGTGAAATCCGAGGTGCCGCCGCCGATGTCGACGATCAGCCCGGTGCCGCCAGTACCCTCGGCGATGCGGCTCGCAAGCGCCGCCGCCTCCGGCTCGAACATCATCTCGACGCTCTCGAAGCCCGCCGCGAGGTAGCAGCCCCGCAGGTCTTCCTCGGCCTTCGCGTCGCGCTCGGCATCGCCGGAGTGGAAATGCACCGGCCGGCCCGACAGCGCCCGGGTGAACCGCCGTCCGCTCTGCGCTTCCGCGCGCGCCTTCATCTCCACGAGAAAGGCGGTGACGATCTCGGCCAGCGTCCGGCGCTTGCCGCCGATCAGCCGCTTCTCGTGAAAGAGCGCGGTGCCGAGCACGCTTTTCAGCGCGCGCATGTAGCGCCCCTCCTCGCCGGCGATCAGCGCCTCCGAGGCCGCCGCGCCGATGCGCATGCCGCCCTCCTCGGGAAAGAACACGGCGGTGGGCAGGGTCTCGGCCCCGGCCTCGATCTCCAGCAGGCGCACCGCGCCGTCCTCGACGATCCCCGCCGCCGAGTTGGAGGTCCCGAAATCGATCGCCAGGCAGTCGCCGCCCGCAAAGCCCGCATCAGCCATGACATGCTCCCCGAAGATGGAAAGCCGCCCGGCTACCGAAAACCCCAACCGGGGGCAAGAGCGAAACGCCCGCCCCTTCGTCTAGACAGAAGTATCCCGGGGGAGTCCGCACCAGCGGACGGGGGCAGAGCCCCGATCTACGTCGCAGAAGCGTGTGGCCCGGCCAAGGGCAGTGCCCTCACATGCCGGGCGGATCGCGCTCCGCGAAAACCGGAGGCCATTACGCCTCCAGGCGGCCTCGCGGCGAGGGGATCAGCCCTTCGCCGCGGCTTTCTTGTCGGCCTTGCCTGCGTCCTTCTGGTCCGCCGGCAGCTCGATGTTGATCTCGAGGCTGGAGACGTCGCCGATGGAATCCATCCGGATTCCAACAGCATCGTCGCTCACCTGCACGTAGCGCTTGATCGCTTCGACAATGTCGCGCTGGAGCATCGGCAGGAAGTCGGCGCTGGGGCCCGACCCGCGCTCATGCGCGAGCAGGATCTGCAGCCGCTCCTTGGCCTGGGTCGAGGACTTGGGCTTGCGGTTGAAGGTGAACCCGAAAAGATTCATGCGCTCCTCCCGAAGAGACGTGACATCAGCCCGGGGACCTTCTCGCCTTCGATCTTCATCGGGAGGTCCTCGCCGTCGAGGCGCGCGACGGCCTCCTCGTAGGCGGTGGCGGCGCGGGACTTCTCGTTGAGGATCACCGGCACGCCGACGTTGGAGGCGCGCAGGACCGCCGGGCTTTCCGGGATCACGCCGAGCAGCGGGATCGCGAGGATTTCCAGCACGTCCTCCACCGACATCATCTCGCCGTCGCCCGAGCGTTTCGGGTCGAAGCGGGTGAGCAGCAGGTGGCTCTTGATCTGGTCTTCCTCGCCGCGCTCGGCGCGGGCGGTCTTGGAGCTGAGCAGCCCGAGCATGCGGTCACTGTCGCGCACCGAGGAAACCTCGGGGTTGGTCACCACCACGGCCTCGTCGGCGTAGTACATGGCCAGCTGCGCGCCGCGCTCGATGCCCGCCGGGCTGTCGCAGATGATGTAGTCGAACTCCTCGCGGAGCTCGTTCAGCACCTTCTCGACGCCTTCCTGGGTCAGCGCGTCCTTGTCGCGGGTCTGCGAGGTGGGCAGCACGTAGAGGTTGTCCAGCCGACGGTCGCGGATCAGCGCCTGGTTCAGCTTGGCGTCGCCCTGGATCACGTTGATGAAATCGAAGACCACGCGGCGTTCGCAGCCCATGATCATGTCGAGGTTGCGCAGACCCACGTCGAAGTCGATCACGACGGTGCGGTGCCCGCGCGAGGCGAGACCGGCGCTGATGGCGGCCGAGGACGTGGTCTTGCCCACGCCACCCTTGCCCGAGGTCACAACGATTACTTTGCTCACTGGCGGCTCCTGTTGAATGCCGAGGTTATCCGAACGGCGCGACGATCAGCCGCTCGTCCTCGAGGTAAATCTGCACCATCTTGTGGCGGACATCGGCGCCAAGGCTGTCCGAGGTCCGGTAGAGACCGGCGATGGCCAGCAGCTCGGCGTCGAGCGACTGGCAGAAGATGCGGGCGTTCTCGTCACCGTCGATGCCGGCGAAGGCCCGGCCGCGCATCCGCCCGTAGACGTGGATATTGCCGGCGGCAAAAAGCTCGGCGCCCGAGCTCACCGGGCCGACCACGGTCAGATCGCCCTTGTCGGCGATCACCGTCTGACCCGAACGGACCGGCATGGTGACGATCTTGTTCTCCGGCGCAACGCGCTGCGGGATCGGCGCGGGTTCCGGCTCCGGTGCTGGCGCGGGCTGCGCCTCGGGCATCGGTGGGCGTTCCTGGAACACCCGGCTCGGGCGTTTCTGCTCGGAACTGGGCAGCGCCCCGCGCAGCGGCGCATCGCGCCCGCCGGTCACCGAGATCAGCCCCAGCCCAGCGGCGGCGGCGCGCAGCGCCTCTTCCCCGCCCTGCACGCCGAAGACCGCAAGTTCGCGGCGGCGCAGGTCGGCGACCAGCTCGGTCAGCGCCTCGGGGGTCACCTCGGCCTGAGATTGTTCGAGGTCGATGATCACCGGCGCGTCGGTGAAGAAGTTCGGTGTCTTCTCCAGCCGGTCGGCCAGCATCTCGTAGAACCGGGCGTCCGGCGCCGTGCTCAGGCGCAGGGCCAGGGCGGTCAGGAACCGCCCCCGGAACTGGAAGGGTTTCAGTGTCGTCCCGACACCATCGATGTTGCCGCTGGCGACGTCTGTCTGCACGCTTGTTCTTAGCCTTCTGCTCTCGGGCCTGGCACAGATTCGTGTCTGTGCTTCGTTGCATCGTGCATAATCATCCCACGTCCGGGGATCCACCTCCAAGCCCTAATTTTCTCGTCATCGGCAGAGAAATGCCGTGACGGGACCACAACCCTTAGTAGCCGGACGCCGAAGTAAGCACGAAATGATCCGGGCCGACCTCTTGGTACACGTTCGGCTCCGGCTCGTATCCGACCGGGTGAATTGGCGACGGGATGGGCTTGAAATTGAGGTCCTTCTCGGACTTGCGGCGGCGCGGATCGGCGATCGGAACAGCCGACATCAGCGCCTTGGTATAGGGGTGCTGCGGGTTCTCGAAGACCGCCGCCCGCGGGCCGATCTCGACGATCCGGCCAAGGTACATGACGCCCACCTTGTGGCTGACGCGCTCGACCACCGCCATGTCGTGACTGATGAAAAGATAGGACAGGCCAAGCTCTGCCTGCAGTTCCATCATCAGGTTGACCACCTGCGCCTGCACCGACACGTCGAGCGCCGAGACCGCCTCGTCGGCGACGATCAGCTTGGGGTTGAGCGCAAGCGCGCGGGCGATGGCGATGCGCTGGCGCTGGCCGCCCGAAAGCTCGTGCGGGAAGCGGCGCATGAAGCTGCGCGGCAGCTCGACCCGGTCGAAGAGCATGGCGACGCGGTCCATCATTTCCTTGCCCTTGTGCGAGCCGAAATTCCGCATCGGTTCCGCCACCTGATCGGCGAGGTTCATCTGCGGGTTCAGCGACGCAAAGGGATCCTGGAAGATCATCTGCATCTCGCGGCGCTCATCCCGAAGCATGTTCGGGCCGAGCCCCATCACGTCGACGCCGTCCAGAACCACCCTGCCCTTCTGCGGCTCGACAAGGCGCAGGATCGAGCGCCCGCAGGTGGACTTGCCGCAGCCGGATTCGCCGACGAGGCTGAGCGTCTGGCCCTTGTTGACGGTGAAGCTGACATCCTCGACCGCGTGCACATTCGCCACGGTCCGGCGGAAGAAGCCGCCCTTGACCGCGAAACGCGTGGTCAGCCCCTCGACGATCAGCAGCGGCTGGTCGGTGCCGGGGATCGGCTTGATCTCGTCCTGCTCGCGACCAAGCAGGCGCATGGGTTCGGGCAGCGCCTTACCACGCATCTCGCCGAGCTTCGGCACCGCGGCGAGCAGCGCCTGGGTATAAGGGTGCTGCGGGTGCTCGAAGATCTCTTCGACGGTGCCCTCCTCGACCTTCTTGCCGCGGAACATCACCACCACGCGGTCGGCCATCTGCGCCACCACCGCCATGTCGTGGGTGATGAACATCACCGAGGTGCCGGTCTCGCGCTTCAGCCGGTCCATCAGTGCGAGGATCTCGGCCTGGATGGTCACGTCGAGCGCGGTGGTCGGCTCGTCGGCGATCAGCAGCCGCGGCTTGCAGGCCATGGCCATGGCGATCACCACGCGCTGGCGCATGCCACCCGACAGCTCGTGCGGGTATTGCTTCAGCCGGCGCTCGGGCTCGGGGATGCGCACCTGCTGCATCAGTTCGAGCGCCCGCGCCTGCGCCTGCTCCTTGGTCATGTCGCGGTGCACCCGCAGACCCTCGGTGAGCTGGCGCTCGACGGTGAAGACCGGATTGAGCGCGGTCATCGGCTCCTGGAAGATCATCCCGATCTCGTTGCCGCGGATATCGCGCATCACGTCCTGGGAGGCCTGCGCGAGATCGGTCTCGCCACCCTCCTTGCGATCAAAAATTAGGCGCCCCTTGGCAATCTCGCCGCCGCCGAATTCGATGAGCCGCATCAGCGAGAGCGAACTCACCGATTTGCCAGAGCCGGATTCCCCCACGACGCAGACGGTTTCGCCCGGCCCAATATCGAAACTGACGTCTTCGACACCCGCTACCGGACCGTCTTTTGTCTCGAATTCTACGCGCAGGCGCTCGATCCGCGCGATGGGGTTGTCCAGCATTGGGGCTCTCCGTCTGTGTTGATGCAAACGCTAAAGGCAGCTTGCTCAAACTGTCAAACCCAAGCGCGAAGTGACCCAAAGGCAATGCTTGCATTTTGCGCGTGTTCTGCTTCGATGGCCGGCAAGCGGGGTGAGACGAGTGTGAAGGTCGGGCGGAAAAGCCCGGAGCCGCCACCATTTTCCCGCTGCAACAAGAAGAGACCAACCGGTCTTAGGTCGATAACAGGGAGTGACCTATGAAAACGAAGACCCTTCTTCTCGGGGCCGCCGCCAGCTTCGTGCTGGCCCCCGCCGCCGCCATGGCGGAGCGCGGCTCGGACGGGCACGTGAACATCATCTACTGGCAGGCGCCGTCGATCATGACGCCCTACCTGTCGAGCGGCACCAAGGACATCGAAGCCTCGTCGCTCGTGCTCGAGCCGCTGGGCCGCTACACCGAGACCGGCGCACTGGTGCCCTTCCTCGCCGAAGAGATCCCCACCGTCGAGAACGGCGGCGTGACCGAGGACCTGAAGTCGATCACCTGGAAACTGAAGTCCGGCCTGCTCTGGTCCGACGGCAGCCCGGTGACCTCGGCCGACGTGAAATTCACCGCCGACTACTGCATGAACCCCGAAGGCGGCTGCGCGCAGCTGGCCAAGTTCGACCACATCGCGTCGATCGACACCCCCGACGATCTGACCGTCGTGGTGAACTTCGACGAGGCCATGCCGAACCCCTACGGCCCCTTCATGGGCGGCCAGTCCCCGATCCTGCAGAAGGCGCAGTTCGAGAACTGCATGGGCGCCGCGGCGTCGACCTGCACCGAGGCCAACTTCAACCCGATCGGCACCGGCCCCTTCGTGGTCGACGAGTTCAAGCCGAACGACGTGATCTCGCTCTCGGCGAACCCCAACTACCGTGACCCGGCGAAGCCCGCCTTCGCGACCGCCACGCTGAAAGGCGGCGGCGATGCGGAATCCGCGGCCCGCGCGGTTCTACAAACCGGCGAGTTCGACTACGCCTGGAACCTGCAGCTGGCCCCCGACGTCCTCGCCTCCATGGCAGAAGGCGGTCAGGGCACCCCGGTCTCGGCCTTCGGCACCCTGGTCGAACGCCTCGAGATGAACATGACCGATCCGTCGCCGAACCTGCCCGAGGGCGAGCGCGCCACCGTGGCGCATCCGCACCCGATCCTGTCCGACTTCAACGTCCGCAAGGCGCTGTCGATGGCCATCGACCGTCCGCTGCTGACCGAGATCGGCTACGGCCAGGCCGGCCGTCCGACCTGCAACCTGGTGCCCGCGCCCGAGCTCTACGCCTCGGACAACACCGAGTGCCTGACCCAGGATCTCGAAGGCGCCAAGGCGCTGCTCGAGGAAGCCGGCTGGACCGACAGCGACGGTGACGGCATCCGCGAGAAGGACGGCATGAAGCTGAGCCTGCTCTACCAGACCTCGACCAACGCCGTCCGCCAGGACTTCCAGGCGCTGATCAAGGATTGGTGGCGCCAGATCGGCGTCGAGACCGAACTGCGCAACGTCGACGCTTCGGTGTTCTTCGGCGGTGACCCGGGCTCGCCCGACACCTTCCAGAAGTTCTACGCGGACGTCGAGATGTACGCGAACAACTTCGACGGCACCGACCCGCAGTCCTACCTGCAGATGTACCGCTGCGGCAACGAGCCGAAGCCGTCCTCGCAGTGGCAGGGTGAGAACATCAACCGCTTCTGCAACGAAGAGTATGATGCCCTCCTCGACGAGCTGGCCAAGACCGGCGAGCTGAGCAAGCGCGGCGAGATCGCCAAGAAGCTCAACGACATCATCACCAAGGAAACGATGACCATCGTTCCGCTGGTGGACCGTGGCCGTGTGTCGGCACACTCCAACACGCTCGGCGGTGTGATCCTGAACACCTGGGACAGCGAGCTGTGGAACGCGGCCGACTGGTACCGCACCGAAGGCTGATCCTGTGACACGCACGCCCCCGCCCCGCGCGGGGGCGTGCCCCATTTCGGAAGGTCTGCCCGTGACCTCACCTCTCCGGAACTCCGACCTTGGCCCGCGCGGCCGGTCCCCCTTCCCGGCCGCTGCCGCCACATGGTGTCAGCCGCTGCCGCCGCACGGGCCCAACAACAAAGACACGGAATTCATGACGCACACAGCCCGCATCCATGACCGGTGCCGGACGCTGCCGCCGCTTTCGCAGCGCCGCCGCGCCAGCGCCCCCGCCCGCGAGGTCCGCCCATGCTGACCTATGCGATCCGCCGCCTCGTCCTTTCGATCCCGACGCTGCTCTTCATCAGCTTCGTGATCTTCATGCTGCTGCAGCTCGCGCCGGGCGATCCCATGGCGCAGGTGCCGCTGACCGTGCCGCCCGAGGTGAAGCAGAAGATGCGCGAGGCGCTCGGCGTCGGCGAGCCGGCACTGGTGCAATACTGGAAATGGCTGGTGCAGGTCTTCTGGACCGAACCCAAGATCTTCATCGACTGGCTGACCCGCGACAGCTTCCTGCTCGGCTGGCTGCCCGATACGCATCTCTACCAGGGTGAGCTGCGGGTGATCTCCTGGCAGACCCGCTCGCCGGTGATGGACATCGTGCTGCAGCGCATCCCGCAGACGCTCTGGGTCGTCGGCCTGAGCTACGTGGTGGGTGTGCTCATCGCCCTGCCCATCGGCATCTACTCGGCCTACCGGCAGTATTCGGTCTTTGATCAGGCCGGGACGTTCATCACCATGGTCGGCTTCTCGATCCCGCCGTTCTTCACCGGACCGCTGCTGATCGTGATCTTCTCGGTCTACCTCGGCTGGTTCCCCTCGATCTACGACACGACTCACGTGGTGAATGACTGGGAAAGCTTCAAGTTCCAGCTCATGCAGATGATCATGCCGGTGATGGTGCTGGCGCTGCAGACCACCGCGCAGCTGTCGCGTTACATGCGCGCCTCGATGCTCGACAACCTCAACCAGGACTACGTGCGCACCGCCCGCGCCAAGGGTCTTTCGGAAGCCGTCGTGGTGATGATCCACGTGCTGCGCAATTCGATGATCCCGGTGATCACCGTGATCGCGCTCGGCGTGCCGGCGATCTTCGGCGGCGCGATCATCACCGAGAACGTGTTCAAGGTGAACGGCATCGGCCAGCTGCTGATCACCGCGCTCTTCGCCAACGACCTGCCGATGGTGATGACGCTGACCTTCATCTTTGCCGTGCTGATCGTGATGTTCAACCTGATCGCCGACATCCTCTACGGCCTTCTCGACCCGAGGATCCGCTATGACTGAGCCCGTTCCCGCATCCCCCGCCCCGATCGAGGCCCTGCGCGACAAAGGCCCGGACAAGCCGCCGCGCTCGAAGTGGAAGGACGTCTGGGCACAGTTCCGCAAGCACAAGGGTGCGATGATCGGGGCCTTCTTCCTGATCTTCATCACCCTCGGTGTGCTGATCGGCCCCTACCTCTGGACGCTCGATCCGCAGGCTCTGGACATCCGCGCCAAGGACATGCGCCCCATCTACACAGCGCTCTGGGACAGCACGGCCAAGGTGAGCTGGGCGCATCCGCTGGGGTCTGACCAGCTGGGGCGTGACAACCTCTCGCAGCTGATCGCCGGCGGGCGCGCCTCGATGGCGGTGGGCTGGGCGGCGATGATCCTGTCGCTGGTGATCGGTGCCGGGATCGGCGTTCTGGCGGGCTACTTCAAGAAGCTCGACGGGCCGCTGATGCGCCTGACGGACCTCTTCCTGTCGCTGCCGATCCTGCCGCTGCTGCTGGTTGCTGTGACGCTGTTCCGTCAGCCCCTGCGCGCCAACTTCGGCCCCGAAGGCGGCATGTTCATCCTGATCGTCACCGTGGTCGGCATCACCTCCTGGATGCCCACGGCACGCATCGTGCGCGGCGACGTGCTGGCGCTGAAGGAACGCGAGTTCGTGCTGGCGGCGCGCTCGATCGGCACCAAGCCGTTCCAGATCATCAAGCGCCACCTGCTGCCCAACGTGCTCTCGCCGATCATGGTCTCGGCGACGCTGGGCCTCGCCACGGCGATCATCACCGAGAGCGCCCTGTCGTTCCTCGGCGTGGGCTTCCCCTCGGACTTCCCGACCTGGGGCAAGATGCTGGCCGACGCGGTGGCGCGGATGGAAGATTTCCCCGAGCGGGTGATCCTGCCCGGCATCGCCATCTCGCTGACCGTGCTCGGGGTGAACTACCTCGGCGACGGGCTGCGCGACGCGCTCGACCCGCGAATCCGCGGCCGCTGAGGCAGACGCATATCGCGAAGAACCGGCTAAGGCGGGGGGCGAGGCTCCCCGCCTTTCTTCTTGGCGCGTCCCCCCTGCGCCGCGCGGGCGGCGAAGCTGGTCATGCGTATTTGGAAAGAGAAGAAGCCGGAGGAGATCGTCCGGCGACCGCCGGCGCTTCTTCTCTTTGAAAATACGCCGGGGTGAATTGGCCGAAGGCCAAGAGGGGCAACGCCCCTCAGCGCCCTTTCAGCCGGCACAAGAAAGGGCGGAGGGACCACTCCCTCCGCCCTTGCCTGCAGTCTGCCGCGGCGCTGCTCTTAGTAGAGACCGCCCGAGCTGAGCGTGCCGAAGGAGGCCTTCGGACCCACCGTGGCCTTGCGTCCGGTCGAGGTGGTGACCTCGCGCGGGCGGGTCGAGCCGTCGGGCTGGATCATGTCGAAGTTGCCGGTCATCGCCCAGCCACCGTCGAGCTGGATGCCGAAGAGCGGCTCTTCGCCCGAACGGAAGCATTCGGCCACCACGTTCGGCCCGGTCGCGTCCGGCCCCAGCCGCGCGCCGGTGAAGCGGTCCATGTTGAGGAAGGTACAGGCCGGCGGCACCTTGAACTGGCCGCCGCCGTATTTCTCGACCGCCTTGAGCATGAAGCGGTTGAACACCGGCCCGCACATGCCGCCGCCGGAGGCCCCCCGGCCCAGCGGTCGCGGCGTGTCGTAGCCGATGTAGCAGCCGGCGACGATGTTCGAGGTGAAGCCGAGCATCCAGACGTCCTTGGCGTCGTTGGTGGTGCCGGTCTTGCCGGCGGTGGGCACCGGCAGGTTCACCGTGCGCGAGGCGGTGCCGCGTTCGACCACGCCGCGCATCATCGAGGTCAGCTGGTAGGCGGTGACCGCGTCCATGATCCGGTCGCGGTTGTTGCGGATGTCGGGGCCACGGCCCGGCGGCAGGTTGGGATCGGCGCAATCGAGGCAGGTGCGCTCGTTGCCCTTTTCGTACTCGTGGTTGTAGACGGTGCGGCCGTAGCGGTCCTGCACCCGGTCGACCAGCGTCGGAGAGACCCGCTCGCCACCGTTGGCGAACATCGCGTAGGCCGAGATCATCTTGTAGAGCGTGGTCTCGTCCGCACCGAGCGCATTGGCCAGCACCCGCCCCATGTGATCGTAGACGCCGAATTTCTCGGCATAGTTCGCCACGGTATCCATGCCGATTTCCTGCGCCAGGCGAATGGTCATCAGGTTGCGCGACTGCTCGATGCCGGTGCGCAGCGGCGTCGGGCCGTAGTAGGTATTGGACGCGTTCTTCGGGCGCCACACGCCCTGCGGCGTGTTGATCTCGATCGGCGCGTCGATGATGATCGTCGAGGGCGAGAAGCCGGAGTCCAGCGCCGAGGCGTAGACGAAGGGCTTGAAGCTCGAACCGGGCTGGCGCAGCGCCTGGGTGGCGCGGTTGAACACCGAGTCCTGGTAGCTGAAGCCGCCCTGCATGGCGATCACCCGGCCGGTGTTCACGTCCATCGCCATGAAGGCCCCCTGCACGCGCGGCACCTGCCGCAGCGTCCAGCGGATGAACTCGCCGGTCTTGTCGTCGGTCATGGCGCGAACATGCACCACGTCGCCGCGCTCGAAGTTGTCCTGGAAGCTGCCCTTGGCCCAGCTGATGTCGTTGCGCGGCACCACGGTCGGGCGCTCGGCGGTGTCCTCGATATTCTCGATGCCGAGCCGCATCCGCTGGTCGCCGACCTCGAGCACGACGGCGGGGTACCATTGGCTGACGAGATCGACGTCGCGCGCCACGGCGACGGAGGCGAGCGCCGCGCGCCAGTCGGCTTCGGAGCCCAGCTTCTCCTCGGGGATGGATTTGCCGGTGCCGCGCCAGCGGCCAAGGCTGCGGTCGTAATCCTCGAGCGCGATGCGCAGCGATTTCGCCGCCTCCACCTGCATCTCGGGGTCCAGGGTGGCGCGGACCGAGAGGCCGCCGGAGAAGAACTCGCCCTCGCCGAACTCGGTGGTCAGCTGGCGGCGGATCTCGTCCGTGAAGTAGTCGCGTGGCGGCAGCGAATTCTGGTAGGGCTCGAAGTCGCCGTTCTGCACCGAGCGCAGCGGCTGCGCCACCTCGGTCTCGAAGGTCGCCTCGTCGATGTAGCCGTTCTCGTGCATTTCGCGCAGCACGTAGTTGCGGCGGTCGAGCAGGCGCTCCTTGTTACGCACCGGGTGGAAGTCCGACGGCGCCTTGGGCATCGAGGCCAGCATCGCCGCCTCGTGCGGCGCAAGCTCGGAAAGGCTCTTGTTGAAATAGGTCTGCGCCGCGGCGGTGACACCGTAGGAGTTCTGACCGAGGAAGATCTCGTTGAGGTAAAGCTCGAGGATCTTGTCCTTGCTCAGCGTCTCCTCGAGGCGCGAGGCAAGGATGATCTCCTTGATCTTGCGCTCGATCTTGCGGTCGCCGGAAAGCAGGAAGTTCTTCATCACCTGCTGCGTGATGGTCGAGGCGCCGCGCACGTCGCGGCCGCGGGTGCGCACGGCGTCGATGACAGCGGCGGCGATGCCACGCACGTCATAGCCGTGGTGCTCGTAGAAATTCTTGTCCTCGGCCGAGATGAACGCCTGCTTCACCATGTCCGGGATCTGGTCGGCCGGGGTGAAGAGCCGCCGTTCCTGGGCGAACTCGTCGATGATCTGACCTTCCTGTGAATAGATCCGGCTGATCGTCGGCGGGGTGTATTGAGCCAGGCTCTCGTGGCTCGGCAGATCGCGGCCATAGATCCAGAAGATCGCGCCGATGGACAGCGCCACCGCCATCACGCCGAGCGTGATGACGCTGAAGATGGCCCCGAAGAAGGAGAAGATGAACCTGGTCACAAGCAATGCCTCTTTGGATTGCAGTCCCATTATACTGCGTGCGCTCTCAGGTCAAAACACATAGGTGCCAGTCGGTGCCGGACCAGCGTCCCGGCGCTGCCCGCGCCGCCCGCCTGCGCGGGAGGTGGCCGAGGATAGCTTCGGCGCGCGCCCGCGCCATGCGCCCTATGGTCTCTATCGGGGCTCGGACCTCTTGCCGATCGGTGCCTACCGCGGGCCCGCCCCTGCCCGCGCCGCCCCTGCGAACGCCCGTCTGGCCCGCTCTGTCGCCCGCGCGGGTCCGATCTGACGCGATGTCACCCGACCCTTGTCCGCCCAAGCCGCTGGCTCGGTCGTCCTGAGCCTCGGCCATCCCGTGCCGGGCGTATCACTGCGAACGCCGGCGTTCGGGAGGCCCGAGACAGGCTCGAGACCGACCAGAGACTGGCCCTTGCGGGAAAATACCCCATTTTACCATATGACTGAGCCCCGCGGGTTGGACGTTGGCGGGCACGGCATCGCGCTCTGGACCGCCGCTGCCAGAGTCCTGGAGGCTCCAAGCGCGAGATGTTGAACTGGTTGGATTTTTGACGGAACCTTGCGGCATAACGGTCGATGCACGCCGCAGATCGGACGGAAGATGCTGAACAGGATATTCAGACGTTCCAGGAGCACCCCCGCCACCGGGGCGGAAGAGCGCGTGCTGCCGGTCGTCTGGCTGCTCGGCAAGACCGGCGCGGGGAAATCCTCGCTGGTCTGCGCCCTTACCGAGCAATCCGGCGCCGCGATCGGCGACGGGTTCCGGCCCTGCACACGCTCGGCGCACAGCTACGATTTTCCTCCCGAGCAACCGCTCGTGCGCTTCCTTGATACCCGAGGCCTTGGCGAGGCGGGATATGACCCGGCAGACGACCTCGAGGCCTGCCGCGACCGAAGTCATGTTCTGCTGATCGTCTGCCGGCTCGACGATCCGGTACAGGGCATGGTTGCCGATGCGGTTTCGGACATCGCGCGTTCGGACAGCCGGATGCGGGCGATCCTCGTGTTGACCGGCAAGGACCTCGTGCCCGACCCAGAGGCTCTTGAGCGCGCCGAGCGCACGCTTGCCGCCCGGATGGAGCGCGCCGCGGGGCGCGAACTGCCGAGGGTCGCCCTGTCGCTGGCTCCCGGCGAGGCCAGCGACGCCGAGGGGCTCGACGCGTTGCGCCAGCACCTGCTGGACGCCCTGCCTGCGGCCGGCCTGCTGCTGGAAAAATCCCGCGCCGGCGATGCCGAGCAGCGCGAATTCCTGAAGCACAAGCGCTGCGTGCTGTCCTATGCCGGGGTCGCGCTGACCAGCGATCTCGCGCCGGTGGTGGGCCTGGTCGCGGTGCCCGCGACACAGCTGAAGATGCTGCACGAACTCGGTCTGCGCTACGGGGTGAAATGGGATCGCAAGGTCGCCGCAGCCTTTCTCAGCACCATGGGGCTGAGCGTAGGGGCACGCTATGCCACCAATTTCGGCCTGCGCGAACTGGCCAAGCTGATCCCGGTCTACGGCCAGACCGTGGGCGCCGCCACCGCCGGCGCGATCAGCTTTGCCACCACCTATGCGCTTGGCCGCGCCGCCGCCTATTTCCTCTACCGCAGCGCGCAGGGCAGCGCGCCCAGCGAAGAGGAGCTGCGCGCGGTCTACCAGCGCGCCTTCCGGAGGTCCTCGGATGAAGCTGACTGAGCGCCTCCGCCCCGCCTTGCTGCGCTGGGACCGGCTCTTGGCGATCGCCGCGCTGGCACTGCCCTTCGTGGCGGCCATGCTCGCCGGCTTTGCCTGGATGATCGAACACGGCTGGCTGATCGAATTCATCGTCGGCTCGATCTCGCTCGGCGGGCTGGTCGCGCTGATCCGGCTGGCGCGGCTCTGGATGCGTGGCCGCGAGGCCGAGCCTGAGGCCCGGGCCGATCAGCTCCACGCCCGCATCGACCCCTCATGGGGCGACCGCGAGATCGGTGCCTTCGAGGCCGCCCAGGACTTCATTGCGGAAAAAACCACCAGCGCCCTGCCCTGGGAAGAGCTGCAGCCGATCGCGCAGGAGGTGGTGCAGCGCGTCGCGGCGGCCTCGGGCAAGGGCGACAAGGGGATGCTCGATTTCACCGTCCCCGAGGCGCTGCTGCTGATCGACCGCGTCGCGGTGCGGCTGCGCGCGGACATCCGCGACAAGGTGCCCTTCTCCGACAGCATATCGGTCGGGACGCTGCTCTGGCTCTGGGAGCGTCGCGACGTCGCCTGGAAGGTGAAAAAGCATGGCTGGAACGCCTGGCGGGTGATCCGCGCGGTCAAATCCCTGCCCACCGCCGTGCTGCGCGAGATCGAAGGGGTGATCGCCGAGGGCCATTCTTCCTTCGTGACCAGCGAGGGCACGGCCATCCTGCAGGCGCTGCTGCTCGAGGAGGTGGCCGCCGCCGCGGTCGAGCTTTACTCGGGGCGGCTGCGCTTCTCCGATACCGAGTTGCTCGATCTCGGGCTGGCGGCCAGCGATCTCGACCGGGCGCGGCTGGCGGCCAGCGACATGCCCCTGCGCATCGCGGTCGCCGGGCAGATCAGCGCCGGCAAGTCGAGCCTGGTGAACGCGCTGCTCGGCGCCGATCTGGCCGAGGTCGACGTGATCCCCACCACCGATGCGCCCAAGACCTACCCCACCGACTTCGACGGGGTGGAGACGATGCTGCTCGACATGCCGGGCCTCGACGGCTCCGATCGGCTGGCGCGCACGGTCGCCGAGGAGCTTGCCCGCGCCGACCTCGTCGTCTGGACCGTCCGCGCCAACCGTCCCGCGCGCGAGATCGACCGCGCCACGATTGCGATGCTGCGTGACCTGGTCTCGAACGATCCACGTCGGCGCATGCCGCCGGTGGTGGTCGCTGTCTCCTGCATCGACGAGCTGCTGCCGGTCTGGCCCTATCCCGAAGGCCACTTGAGCGGCGAGGCGATGGAGCGCGTCACCGAGGTGGTCGCGGCGGTGCAGCAGGACATCGCCGACCCACGCGTGACCGCCAATACGATCCCCGTGGTGTTGACCGAGCCCGACTGGAACATCGACCGGCTGCGCGCCCGCATCGACAGCCTCATCGGACCGGCGCTCGACACACAGCGGAACCGGCTGCGCATCGAGGCCCGGACCGGCGGCGTGCTGAAGGAGGCGGGCCGCGCCGGGCGGGGCCTGCGCGGCGCGCTCACCGCGATCGGCCGCAAGTACCGGCACGACGACGAGGCGGCGGACGGCGAGACCTGAACCGCGCCCGGCGGCAACCGCGCGCGGCGCTCTTTGCAGACACATTCGCAATGCGGGACGTAAGGGAAGCCGGCCCCTTGCCCTACACCCCGGCAATGCGCCGTGCCACAAGGTCGAGCGGCGGCACCAGCGATGGGCGGCGCAGGAAACACCGGACGGCCCGGGACGATCAGCAGGGACAGGAAAGAACATGGCAGTGAAGACGGCGATCATCGGTCTGGGCATCATGGGACGGCGGATGCTCGAACACATGCGGCTGCACGAGGGCTACACCGTCACCGCGATGTGGGACCCCTCGCCCGAGGGCTGCGCCGCCGCGCAGGCGCTGGCGCCCGAAACGCCGCTTGCAGGTTCGGCAGATGAGGCCATGGCCGGTGCCGATCTGGTCTACCTCGCCTGCCCGCCCGTGCCGCGCATGGCCTATGCGCTTGCCGCCGCCGAGGCCGGCAAGGCGGTCTTTCTCGAAAAGCCGCTGGGGGTCGATCTGGCCGCAAGCGAGGAGTTGGTGGCGAAGCTCGCGCAGAGCGGCGTGCCGGCGGCGGTGAACTTCACCCAGGCGGCGGGCGAGGCCCTGCACAACATCTCGCAGGCGGCGGCCTCGGGCGACATGGGCGAGCTGGCGGGCGTTGACATGGTGGTCACCTACGCCGCCTGGCCCCGGGCATGGCAGCAGGCCGCCGACTGGCTTCGCTTCCGTGACGAGGGCGGTATGACCCGCGAGGTGATCTCGCACTTCCTGTTCTTCAGCCAGCGCATCCTCGGCCCGCTCTCGGTGACCTGGGCGCGCCCTTCCTACCCGGCCGATCCGGCACTTTGCGAAACCGCGCTGCTCGCCCGGCTGGAAACCCCGGCGGGCGTGCCGGTATCCATTCTCGCGAGCGTCGGCGGTGCCCAGGCCGACCGGCAGGAATTCACCGTCAAGGGCAGCAAGGCCAGCCACCGCGTCTCGAACTTCTCGGACGAGGCGGTGTCGCGGGGGGGCGAGTTCGTGGCCGTGGGGCAAGCGCCCGCAGACCCCCGTGCGGTCGCGTTGCGCGCGCAGCTAGACCAGCTGCTGCTCTGCGTGGCTGGCGAGCCGCATCACCTCGCGACGCCGCAGGAAGCTTTGGATGTGCAGCGGCTGGTCGAGGAGATGCTGCGCGGCAAGGCCTGAGCGGCGCGACCTGACGAGCCGCTGGCAACCGGGACGCGAGGGCCAGCCCTCGCCCCGGATGCCTCGCGCGGTTGCCGTGTCGTAGTCGCGACGCGTCCTCCGCGTGAGGCTCCGGATCCAAGCGGTGCCCCGACCCGCCGTTCCGCGAAACCGGGAGCCACCCAGGGATCACTGCAGCGCGCGGCCATTCAGTCAGTCCCGGCCCGGACATCGCCGGAGCGGATAGCTGCAAAGGGAGCCGCGCGCGGTGGGCGCGCGGCAAGGGTGTCAGAAGCGACGGGCGTCCGTGGCCGCGATCCGCAACCTGTGCCCCCCTGGACGGTCTCAGGCCTTGATCAGCATCTTGCGTGGGATGTCGCAGAAGACCTCGGGCGCGCCATCGGCGGTGATCGCGATGGATTCCGTGGTCTCGTAGCCCCAGTTCTCCATCCACAGGCCGGTCATGAAGTGGAAGGTCATCCCCGGCTGCAGCACGGTCTTGTCGCCGCGGCGGATCGACATGGTGCGCTCGCCCCAGTCCGGCGGGTAGCTGAGTCCGATGGAATAGCCCGCGCGGTTGTCCTTCTCGATGCCGTATTTCTCGAGCGTGCCGAAGAAGGCCTTGGCGATGTCTTCGCAGAGGTTGCCCGCGCGCGCCGCCTCGAGCCCCGCGTCCATGCCCTCGAGCACCGCCTTCTCGGCGTCGAGGATCTCCTGCGGCGGCGTGCCGAGGTAGATCGTGCGCGACAGCGGCACGTGATAGCGTTGATAGCAGCCGGCGATCTCGAAGAAGGTGCCCTCGTCCGGCTTCATCGGCAGGTCGTCCCAGGTGAGGTGCGGCGCGGCGGCGTCGGGGCCCGAAGGCAGCAGCGGCACGATCGCCGGGTAGTCGCCGCCATGGCCGTACCATTCGTCGTAGCGCAGGCCGGCATCGTAGATCTCGGCCACCAGGTCACACTTGCGGATGCCAACCTCGACCTTGTCGGCGATGCGGTGGTGCATCCGCTCGACGATGCGCGCGGCCTGCCGCATGTACTCCAGCTCTTTCTCGGACTTCACCGCACGCTGCCAGTTGATGAAGCCGGTGGTATCCTTGAACTTGGCGTCGGGCAGACCGCTCTGCAGCCGCTCATATGCGCGGGCGGAGAACCAGTAGTTGTCCATCTCGATACCGATGGTGCCCTTGTCCCAGCCGCGCTCCGCGAGCTTGGCGCAGAGGTAGTCCATCGGGTGGCGCTCGGTCGACTGCACGTAGTGGTCCGGGTAGCCGATGACATACTCCGGCTCCATCCAGACCGTACGATAGGCGCCGTTGGCGTCCTGACCGCGCCCGTACCAGACCGGCGGGCCGTCGGGGCCGACCAGCACGCATTGGTGCACGTAGAAGGACCAGCCGCCGTAGCCCGCGACCCAGGCCATGTTGGACGGATCGCTGAGGATCAGCAGGTCGAGCCCCTCGCGCTCCATGCGGGCGCGGATCTTCTCGAGGCGCGCCTCGTATTCCTCGGTCGTGTACCGCTCAGGCGTTCTTTGGAGTTCGGGCATTCAGGCCTCTTTTGAAAATGCGGCGAGCGCATAGGTTGCAATTGCGGTGTCCTGCACACCGGTGCCGGTCAGATCGGCGATGGTGATCTGATCGGGGTCCGTACGGCCGGGATGGCGGCCGAGGATGATATCCCCCAGCTCGGGAATGGTCTCTGGGTCGGGCGCGCAGCCCGCGTCGAGCGCGGCGCGCAGCTCTCCCATCAGGCGCGTCTGACTCACCCTGTCGGCGACGTAGAGGTCGGCGCGCGCAAGGCAACGCGGCTCCAGCTCACACTTGCCGGACTGGTCGCTGCCCATGGCGGTGACGTGCTGGCCGGGGCGCAGCCAGTCGGCGCGCAGGATGGGCTCGGTGGCGGGGGTGGTCGTCACGATGACATCGGCAAAACCGGCCGCCTCGGCGGGATCGGCGCTGGCGCGGACCGACAGATCCGCCGTGCTCAGTTCAGCTGCCAGGGCCTGCGCCTTTTCCGGATCGCGCGCCCAGATCACCGCTTCGGAGATAGGGCGGACGAGGCAGAGCGCCTGCAGCTGCATCCGCGCCTGCAGCCCGGCACCGAAGATCGCGGCGCGGCTGGCATCCCCGCGCGCGAGATTCCGCGCCGCCACGCCGCCCGCGGCGGCGGTGCGCACATCGGTGAGATAGCCATTGTCGAGCAGCACCGCCTGCACGCGGCCGGTCTCGGAGGAGAGCACCACCATCAGGCCGGAGGTCGAGGGCAGCCCCTTCGACGGGTTGTCGAAAAACCCCGGCGAGAGCTTCACCGCAAAGCCCGGCAGGCCGGGCACGTAGGCGGTCTTCACATCCAGCTCGCCGTTCACGTCGGGCATGTGCATGGACAGGATGGGCGGCATCTCTACCCCGCCCCGCGCGAGGGTGGCAAAGGCGCTCTCCACCACGTCGATCGCCTGCGGATCGAGCGCGACGCGGGCGCGCAGGTCCGCCTCGTGCAGGATGCGTATGTCGCTCATGTCTCCTCCCCCAGAATGGCGGCGTGGCGCGCCGGATCGATGTTGCCGCCGGAAAGCAGCAAAACCAAGGGGCCGCCCTGGGCGCGCAGCTTGCCCGCAAGGATCGCCGCCGCGCCGACCGCCGCGGCGCCCTCGACCACCTCGCCCTCCTCAAGCGCCAGATGCCGCAGCCCCGCCGCGATCTCTTCTTCGGTGAGCAGAACAAGCTCGTCCATCAGGTCGCGGCACATGGCAAAGGTCAGGCGGTTGTCGAGCCCGATGCCGCCGCCGAGCGAGTCGGCCAGCGTCTCCAGTTCCTCGACCTCCACCGGGTGTCCGGCGGCAAGGCTGGCGGCCATGGCGGCACCGCGCTCCATCGAGATGCCGACGATGCGGATGTCGGGGCGCAGCGCCTTGGCGGCGGCCGCCACCCCCGCCAGAAGCCCGCCACCCGAGAGCGGGATCGCCAGCGCGGCGGCTTCGGGTAGTTGCGAGAGGATCTCCAGCCCCAGCGTCCCCTGCCCCGCGATCACGTCGGGATGGTCGAAGGGCGGCACCAATGCGAAGCCTTCCTCGCGCTCCAGACGCCGCGCCTCCTCGAAGGCTTCGTCCTGGCTGGCCCCGATCACCCGCGCCTCGGCTCCCAATGCTTCGATGGCATCGAGCTTGTTCTGCGGCACCAGCCGCGAAACGCAGATCACCGCGGGCAGGCCAAGTTGCCGCGCCGCATGGGCCAGCGCCCGCCCATGGTTGCCGGTCGAGGCGGTGGTGACCCCCGCGACCCGGCCGAGGCGCGCAGCGGCGTTCGAGGCGCCGCGCAGCTTGAAGGCACCGGTTTCCTGGTGATGCTCGCACTTCAGCCACACCGGCCCGCCAGCCAACTCCGACAGGCTGGGCGACGGCTTCATCGGCGTGCGGCGGATCATGCCGTCGATCCGCGCCGCTGCTGCCTCGATGTCCTCCCGGGTCACCATCTTCGCACCTTGAACAACTTGCCCGGACCGTCGCCCGAGAGCCCAGCCGAGTCCAGCATCGACCAGAACGAAACCTGGTTTGAACTGAGAACCGGCTTTCCGAGCATCATTTCAAGGCGGTCGATCAGCGGCACGGCCGGCAGCGCGGTGCACGACAGGAACAGCGCCTCGGCCCGCGGGTGATCGGCAGCACGCGCCGCTTCGATCACCGCCTCGGGCGCGAGCATCCCCATATCGCGATCGTCCGCGTAGTTCATCGAATACCGTTCCACCACCTCGACCCCATGCTGGCGCAGATGTTCGGCCACGAGCCCCGTCGTTTCCGCCATATAGGGGGTCACCAGCGACACGCGCCCGATCCGCAGCGCCTCGAGCGCGCGGAGCGCGGCGCTGAGCGGCGTGGTGACGGGCGCGCGCGGCCCCACCAGCGTGACCACGCCCGCGCCGAGCACCGCGCTGGCCGAGGTGCAGCCGAAGAGGATGCCATCGAGCGCCACGCCGGGCAGGATCAATTCTGCGGCGTCGCGCAGGCGTGGGCCGGTGCGGCGCAGGCTCTCGGGGGTCGTGGGGTTCTCGAAGGCGATGCGCGTGACATGCAGCCGTGTGCCGGGCGGCATCAGCCGCGCAGCGTCCCCCTCGATGGTCAGGTCGGTAGCCAGGGCAATCAGGCCGAAGCGCCGCAGCGCATCGCGGCGCAGCTCTTCATCGGGCATGTCTCAGATCACCAGCACCGGCGTGTCGGTCAGGCTGGTCACCTTGTGGCTGACCGAGCCGAGCATGTAGCCCTCGGACGAGCCAAGCCCGCGCGAGCCGACGACGATCAGATCGCAGCCCTTCTCCCGCGCAAAGCTGACGATGGTACGGGCGTAGTTGCCGCCCTTGATGAAGGCCTGCACCTTCTCCGCACCCAAGTCCTTGGCCTGCGCCTTGGCCTCCTCGGCGGCTTCGCGCGCGACAGCGCGCATGGTGTCGTCGAGACTGCCTCCCTCCCGGTCGCTGCCGCGCACCATGGAGAGCGAGGCCTCCAGCATCGAGTGGTGCCGGTAGACCGTCAGAACGAGGATTTCCGCATCGGTGATCTTCGCCAGTTCGGCGGCCTTGCCGATCGCCTCCCAGGCGCCGTTCGAGCCGTCATAGGCGACGAGTATGCGCTTGAACATGCCGGCCTCCTCACTTTCCGAAGGCAAGGTCGCGCAGGAAAAGCGCGATTTGCGGGAAGAAGATCAGCATCACCGCCACCGACAGCAGCATGAAGATGAAGGGCGGCGTGCCCTTGACCACCTCGGCATAGGGGCGCTTGAACACCGCGATGGCGGTGAAGATGTCGCAGCCGAAGGGTGGCGTGGCACTGCCGATGGCCACCTGCAGCGTGATGATCGTGCCCACCAGCACCGGATCGAGCCCGACGCTCTCGACCACCGGCGCGAAGATCGGCACGAGGATCAGGATCACCACGATCGGATCGACGAACATGCAGCCGACGAAAAAGGCGATGGAGATTGTGAAGAGCACGCCGTATTGCCCCATCTCGTCGATGCCGATGCTGCCCAGCACCTGCTGCGGGATCTGCGCGAAGCTGATCACGTAGGAAAACGCCGCCCCTGCCCCGACGAGGATGAAGACCACGGCGGTGATCAGCCCGGTCGACTTGGCCGTGGCGTAGAGCTGCTTGACGCTCATCTCGCGGAACACGCCCATCTCGAGGATCAGCGCGTAGAGCACGCAGGCCGCCGCCGCCTCGGTGGGCGAGAAAATCCCGCCGTAGATGCCGCCGACGATGATCACCGGGAAGCCGAGCGGCCAGAGCGCGCGGCGGATGGCCCGGCCGCGCTCGGACCAGCTGGTCTTGGGCTCGGTCGGCACGTTGTGACGCACCGCGTAAAAGTAGGAATAGATCGAAAAGAGCACGAGGATCAGCAGCCCCGGCCCGATGCCGGCGATGAACAGCTCCGAGATCGAGGTGCCCGAGACCACGCCGTAGATGATCATGCCGATGGACGGCGGGATCAGGAAGGCGATGTCCGAGGCATTGACGATCAACGCCAGCGCGAAACTGTCCTTGTAGCCGGCCTTGAGCATGCGCGGGCGCAGCGGCCCGCCGACGGCGACCACCGTCGCCTGCGTCGAGCCCGAGACCGCGCCGAAAAGCGTGCAGGCCGTGGCGGTCGAGACCGCCAACCCGCCCTTGAGGTGGCCGACGAAGGACATCACCAGATCGATCAGCCGGTTCGCCGACTGGCCACGGGTCATGATGTCGGCGGCGAAGATGAACATCGGCACGGCGATCAGGCTCGCGGGGCGGATGCCGCCGAGGATCTGCTGCACCATCGTGTCGAGCTGGCTGAATCCGCCGAAGAGCGCGACAAAGCCGATCAGCGATCCGGCGATCAGCGGGATCATCATCGGAAAGCCCAGCAGGAGCAGCACGATCATCGTGCCGAAGATGGCAAGGGACATGTCTCAGACCTCCTCTTCGCCGGTGTCGTCATAGCCTTCGAGCGTGCTGGTCGAGAGCCAGATGTCCTTGTGCAGCAGGTTCTTGATGGCGGTCAGCGTGTATTGCAGACCGGTCAGGAAGAACCCCAGCGGCGCCCAGACGATTATCCACCAGACCGGAATTTGCAGCGCCGGCAGCAATCGCCCGCGCGAGGCCTGTGCCATCACGTAGTCGAGCGCATACCAGGCCAGCAGGAACATCGCCGCCGCGGTCACCGCCGCGATCAGCACCATCAGCGCCTTGCGCAGCTTCGGCGGCGTGGCGTCGAAGAAGGCCGACATGCGGATGTGGCGGCCATGGCGCGCGGCATAGGAGATGCCGGCGAAGGTGATCAGGATGATCAGTGCCTGGTTCAGCTCTTCCGAAAAGAACAGGCTCTGCGACAGCAGGTAGCGGCCGACCACATTGGCGATGGTGTTGAGCGCCATGAGCAGCACGCCGAGCGCCAGCAGCACCGCTTCGATACGCGCGATGGCCACGTCGATGACGCCCAGAATTCCCGGCAGTCCAGAGACATAGCCGGAATCGTCGATGTCGTCGTCCACCGCCGAGGTCTGCACTTCGGCGAGAATGTCGGGATCGATCGCGGGCGGGTTCTGTCGGTCAGTCTTCATGCCGCTGTCCTTGAGGCTGTCGGGTGAGATCCGGGATCGGCACCGGCCGCCCTTGCGCGGGCGGCCGGTCCGGCTCCGTGTCGGACCTTTTCAATCGCAGGGTTTGCGGGCGCTCAGCCTTCGGCCGCCGCCGCGAGATCGGCCTTCAGCTGCTCGAGGATCACCTGCGCCTGGTCGCCGCCGATCTCGAGGAACTCCTGCTCAACCGAGTCCGCCGTCTCCATGAAGGGCTGGCGCTGCTCCTCGGAGAGGTCGGTGATGGTCATCGAGGGTTTTGCCTCCATGATCTTCTCCAGCGACTCCTCGGTCAGACCCTTCTGGTAGTCGATGATGTAGTCGAAGGCGGCGCTGATCGCGTTGTCGATCACCGTCTGCTCCTCTTCCGAGAGCCCGTCGTAGAACTCCTTGTTGGCCATCACCGCGGTGGTGAAATTGTTGTGGCCGGTCCGGGTGATGTAGTCGGTCACCTCGTACATCTTGGTCGACTCGATGAAGAAGGCCGGGTTCTCCTGACCCTGGATGATGCCGGTCTGCAGCGAGCCGTAGACCTCGCCCCAGGGCAGCGGCGTCGGCGTCGCGCCGAAGGCCTGGTAGCTCTCGACCAGCAGCGGGTTGGTCATCACCCGGAACTTCACCTCGTCGAGATCGGCAGGCGACTCCACGGGCTCGGTGGTGGTCATCATCACCTCGCCCTCGGGGAACATGGTCAGCAGCTCAAGGCCCTGATCGGCATAGAGCGGCGGGAACATCTCGTTGATTGCCTTGGAATTCTTGAAGAAGCTCGCGAGCTGTGCCTCATCCTGCGGCAGCAGGTAGGGCACGAAGAACACCTGAGCCTCGGGGATCAGCGCGCCGGTGAAGCCCGGCGACTGGTCGACGAACTGCAGGATGCCCGATTGCGCCTGCTCCATCGTATCGGCAGATTCGCCCAGCGTGCCGAAGGGAAAGAGCTGGATCTCGTGGTCGGAATTGGCCTCGACCTCTTCCTTGAATTTCTGGGCGAACTTGCCCTGCACCTCGTCCATCGCCTCTTCGAAGGCATAGCGCCAAGTATCGGCCAGAGCGGCGCCCGAACCGAGGAGAAGCGCCGCGGCGCTGGTGGCTAGGAGTGTTTTGTAGGTCATGTCGTACCCCCTGTCGTGGGGCCCCGGCGCCAAGGGCGGCAGGGCCTGGTTTCAGGTTGCGGGTCACGGCCCGCGCGGATGCGCCCAGCCTCAAAGCCGAAAAAACTCAAGTCAATGTCTATATTAAATCATGACAATTCGGGGCGAATCGCGATCTGCCTGTCAACCCGTGGGTTGTCCAGGGGCGGGAAGCAGCGACGCGAGAATGCCCAGCGCCTGCTCCAGCTCGCCCCGACCGAGCCCTCCGAGACACACCCGGATCGCGGGACGGCGGTCGGTCACGGCGAAGTTCGCCCCGGCAGCCACGGCAACGCCATTGCGCAGCGCCTGCCGCTGAAATGCCCGTTCTGCAATGCCTTCGGGCAAGGCAAGCCATCGGTGGAGCCCGTGGGCAAAGCCCGCGCTGTCCGGCCCCAGAAGGCGCTGCGCCATCCGGTTCCGCGCGGCCAGCTCCTTGCGGTGGGCCTGCAGGATCGTGTCGGCGACGCCGCTCTCCATCCAGTCGGCAGCGATCTCGGCGATAATCGGCGTGGCCATCCAGGAGACAGACAAATGCCTGTTAACCGTGCGCTCCGCGAGCTGATCGGGCATTGCGAGGATGCCGAAACGTAGTCCCGGAGAGAGGCATTTCGTCAGCCCGGTGAAATAGAAGCTCCGGTTCGGGGCGAAACTGGCGACCGGCGGCGGGCGCCGCGTCACCAAAGGCCCGAGCGGATCGCACTCGAGCACGAAAAGCCCCGCAGCCTCGGCGACCCGCGCAAGCGCCGCGCGGCGGTCGCTGTCCATCACCTGCGCGTAGGGACCGGCACCGGAGGGCAGCAAGTAGACCGCTTTAATCTGCCCGGACGCCGCGGCGGCGGCCTCGGCCAGCGCCTCGGGCAGCATGCCCCGCGCGTCGTGGGCGATCCCTTGCAGGCGCAGCCCGAGCTGCCGGGCGGCGGGCTTCAGCGTATGACTGGTGGCGGCTTCCGTGGCGATGACGTCACCGTGCCGCGCCACCGTCATCAGCGCGACGAACATCGCCGGGGTCACCCCGTTCGCCACCAGCACGCGACCGGGTCGCGCGATCAGCCCGCACCGGGCAAGCCAGTCCGAAGCGGCAGCCCCGTAGCGCGCCAGCGTCTCCCCGGGCCGCAGCCCGAACATGGTCTCATGCGGCAGTTTCTGAGCAATGCGCTGCATCGAGCAGCGCCAGGCATCGGCGATCTGCGGCAGATGCACCGGGCTCATCAGCGACAGGTCCAGCCGGGGACGGCTTTCCCTTTTGCGATGCCAGGGGATCTCGACCGTCTCGCGCGGGCCGGACTTGACGAAGGTGCCACGCCCAACCTCGCCCGAGACCATGTCGGCGCGGATCAGCTCCTCGTAGGCCCGGCTCACCGTCTGCACCGAGATGCCGAGCTGCCAGGCCAGTTCGCGATGCGCCGGCAGGCGGTCGCCGGGGCGCAGCGCGCCGTCCCCGATGGCAGCAACGATCCCCTGCGCGACGCTGCGGTAGGCGGGACGGGTGATATCCTCGGGAATGAGCGGCCAATGCGACATGCCCGGCAGGGTCGAGCACGATCGGCGGCTTGTCCAGATTGACAACTCGGGTTTTTCGCCGGAACAAGCAGGACATGGACTCCACCCGCCTCGATACCAGGGACATCGCGATCCTCGCCACGCTGAGCCGTGAGGGGCGCATTGCGAAGACCGAACTCGCCGCCCGCGTGAACCTTTCGCCGACCCCCTGCTGGGAGCGGATGAAGCGGCTCGAGAAGGCCGGGCTCATCACCGGCTACCGCGCCGAAATCGACCTCGCCGCGCTGGGTCCGCACGTGCAGGTCTTTGTCACGCTCGAACTCGACAGCCACCGCGCCGAAAGCTTTCAGATCTTCGAGCGCACCGTCGCCCGCATGGATGAAATCACCGGGTGCTGGGCGATCGGTGGCGGATATGACTACCTGATGCAGGTGGTCACGACCGACGTCGCCGCTTTCCAGGAGCTGATGGACGGGCTGCTGGAAAGCCGCGCCGGGGTGCGCCGCTACTACAGCTACATCGTCACCAAGCCGGTCAAGAGCGACCCGCCGGCGCTGGGGCTGCTGCGCGGCTAGCGCGTCTCGCAGCCGGGCAGAGAGTTCCTCTCCGCCGTGCTGGCTTGGCAGAGGAATTTTCTGCCACTGCCCCGAAGTCCCGGAGAACTCTCTGCCCGCCTGCCCTCATGTTTGGGACATCCAAGGAGGTGCGCAGGCATGAGCGATCTTTCGAACAAACCGACGTTTGGACTGTCCGACCCGGAGCTGTTGCCGGGCGGGGGTGATTTTGCCGGGGACGGCCGCCTCGCGGTGCGCGACCCGGCCAGCGGCGCGCTGATCGCACAGGTCTCGATCAGCGATGCCCATGGCGCGCGCGCTGCCGTCGATGCAGCGGACGCGGCCTTCGAAGGCTGGGCCACCACCTTGCCGCAGGACCGCGCCGCGATCCTGCACCGCTGGCACGCGCTGATCGTGGAAGCCAAGGAAGACCTGTCGCGCATCATGGTCGCCGAACAGGGCAAGCCGATCAGCGAGGCCCGGGGCGAGATCGACTACGCCGCCAGCTTCGTCCAGTTCTACGCCGAAGAGGCACTGCACCCGAACATCGAGGGCGTTACCAGCCACCTGCCCGACGCCGAGATGGAGCTCTGGCGCGAGCCGGTGGGTGTTGCGGCGCTGATTACCCCCTGGAACTTCCCCTCGGCGATGATCACCCGCAAGGCCGCCGCCGCGCTCGCTGCCGGCTGCACCGTGGTGATCCACCCCTCGGCCGAAACCCCGCTGTCGGCGCTGGCGCTGGCCGTGCTCGCGCAGCGCGCCGGCTTCCCGCAGGGCGTGGTCAACACCGTGGTCGGCGATGCCGCCGCCATCGTCGGCGAGTGGACCTCGGACAAGCGCGTCCGCGCGCTGTCGTTCACTGGCTCCACCGAAGTGGGCCGCCTGCTCTACCGCCAGTCCGCGGACACGGTGAAGCGGCTGGTGATGGAGCTTGGCGGGCACGCGCCCTTCATCGTCTTCAAGGGCGCCGACATCGACCGCGCGGTGACCGAGGCGATCAAGGCCAAGTTCGCCACCTCGGGTCAGGACTGCCTCGGGGCCAACCGCTTCTACATCCAGCGCCCCGTCTACGAGGAGTTCTGCGCCAAATTCACCAAGGCCGTCGAGGCGCTGACCCTCGGCCACGGCATGGACGACCCGGACATCGGCCCGCTGATCCACGAGCGCGCCATCGACAAGCAACAGGCTCATGTGGACGACGCGGTTGCCAAGGGCGCCAGGCTGCTCACCGGCGGCTCGGTCGATGCCGGGCTCGGCAAGCTCTTTTACAGGCCTACGGTGCTGGCCGATGTGCCCGACGAGGCCGCCATCATGTCCGAGGAAACCTTCGGCCCGGTCGCACCGCTGACCGTCTTCGACGACGAGGAGGAGGTGATCGCCCGCGCCAATGCCACCGAGTACGGGCTGGTCGCCTATGTCCATAGCCTCGATCCGCGCCGCATCTACCGGCTCACCCGGGCGCTGCAGTTCGGCATGGTCGCGGTCAACCGCACCAAGGTCACCGGCGCGCCGATCCCCTTCGGCGGCACCAAGCAATCCGGGCTCGGCCGCGAGGGCGCCCGTCAGGGCCTCGAGGCCTTCACCGACATCAAATACGTCTGCCGCGACTGGGGCTGAAGCCCGCCGCCGACACCAACAGGATTATCAAGGAGACGACATGCTGACCAACGACCAACTCGCCAAGTGGGACCGCGAGAACTTCTTCCATCCCTCGACCAACCTCGGCCAGTTCGCCCGGGGCGAAGGACCGCAGCGCATCGTCACCGGCGGCAGCGGCGTGCACATCACCGACCGCGACGGTACACAGCTGCTCGACGGCTTCGCCGGGCTCTATTGCGTCAACGTCGGCTACGGCCGCACCGAGATCTCCGAGGCCATCGCCAAGCAGGCACATGAACTGGCCTATTACCACGCCTACGCCGGGCACGGGTCCGAAGCCTCGATCACCCTGTCGAAGATGGTCATGGACCGCGCGCCCGAGAACATGGCGCGGGTCTACTTCGGCCTCGGCGGCTCGGACGCCAACGAGACCAACATCAAGCTGATCTGGTACTACAACAACATCCTCGGCCGCCCCGAGAAGAAGAAGATCATCTCGCGCTGGCGCGGCTACCACGGCTCGGGCCTGATGACCGGCTCGCTGACCGGGCTGGAGCTGTTCCACAAGAAGTTCGACCTGCCGCTTGCGCAGGTGATCCACACCGAGGCGCCCTACTACTTCCGCCGCCCCGACCTCAACATGTCCGAGGCCCAGTTCACCGCGCATTGCGTTGCCGAGCTGGAGGCGCTGATCGAGCGCGAGGGCGCCGACACCATCGCGGCCTTCATCGGCGAGCCGGTGCTGGGCACCGGCGGCATCGTGCCCCCGCCCGAGGGCTACTGGCCGGCGATCCAGAAGGTGCTCGACAAGCACGACATCCTGCTCGTCGTCGACGAGGTGGTGACCGGCTTCGGGCGGCTCGGCTCGATGTTCGGCTCGGACCACTATGGCGTGAAGCCCGACCTCATCACCTCGGCCAAGGGGCTGACCTCGGCCTACGCACCGCTCTCGGCCTCGATCGTCGGCCAGCGGATGTGGGACGTGCTGTGCCAGGGCACCGACGAGTACGGCGTGCTGGGCCACGGCTGGACCTATTCCGCCCACCCCATCGGCGCGGCGGCGGGCATCGCCAACCTCGAGCTAATCGACAAGCTGGGGCTGGTGGAGAACGCGGCGAGCACCGGCGCCTACCTGCTCAACACCATGCGCGAGGCCCTGGGAGATCACCCGAACGTCGGCGAGGTGCGCGGCGAAGGCATGCTCTGCGCGGTGGAACTGGTCGCCGAGCGCGACGGGCGCAGGTTCTTCGACGCCTCCGAGGGCAAGGGTGCAAAGGTCGTCGCCGCCATGCTCGAGCGCGGGCTGATCGCGCGCGCCATGCCGCAGGGCGACATCCTCGGCTTCGCGCCGCCGCTTTGCCTGACCACCGAGGAGGCCGACAAGATCGTCTCCGTCACCAAGGATGCGGTCGCGGCCGTTCTGGGCTGATCGAGCCACAAGAGGGGCCAGCCTGTCCCGAGGACAGCGCCGGCCCGACACCGATGCGTCCGGGCAAGATGGGGACTTTGGCGCGCCCCACCCGGAAACCAGCCGCGCGCCAACCCTATCCATCAATTGTGACAGCGCCGCTCGCGTGGAGAGTTTCGCGTGGAGGTCTCGAACCGGCGCCTGAACCACGACCGGCAGGACCATTCACGCCTGACCGTGAGGCCCGCAGGTCGCGCTTCCGAGGGCATGTCGTCCAAAATCCAACGCCCGCCCGCTTTCTCGCCTACGCCAGCTCGGCGGGACCGGCTTCGGCCCCGTGAGGAGCCGCGCTTGCGCGATGCGACGCGTACGCGCACTCCGCCGAGCCGATATGCGATCGAGGCGCATCGAGACCGAACCGATCGCATGCGCCGAAGCTGCATCAGCGCTTGATCCGCATTGCGGCGATGCTTGCCGAGGTCGGACGATTGGCCCGTCTGATCAGCAGCACCAGCACTCCGAAAACCAGCAACAGCAGGGCGATGCCGGGCAGCCCGTAAGTGGGCTCGAAGAACGACAGTATGACGAGGGCCAGGAGGGAAACGCAGAAGGTCGAGACGACAATGAGGTCCAGTGGTTTCATTTATTTTCATTCGGTTGGTGATGTGACGCTGCTCGAGGCGACGCCGGTGTGGTCGGCGCGCCGACTTGCACCCAAGGCAGCGGTATCGAAGAAGCGCTGCCGCTGCGAGCGGTCCGCCGGCGATCAGCGCCCTATCGCCGATTGCGGGATCGCCGGCAGCCGGACCGCCTGCGGAAGACCGGTATCGGTGCGCACCGCTTCTGTCCTAAAAGCTCGGCATCGCGCCGAGCCAACCTTCTGACCCGGTCACCCAACACGAAGCCATTTCGGCAATTCGCTGTCCTTTCGGCACCGAGACAGGTGATTTCCGGAAAGCCCTCTCTACCTTCTTGTTTCGGGGGTTAATCCTTGTGGCCCCGCTGCGGTTCTCGCCCGCGCCGTTCGGGCGATCTGCAAACTGTCAGAGGAGGCGGCCGGTCTTCGTCCTGCCGCACCGCCCCCGAAGGAGGTCACCATTCGGTTTTCGGTCACCATTGTTCTGATCCTCGTTCTGTCCGCGGTCGGGCTGACCTACGAGATCGCCGCGGGCCGCGTGCTCGCGCCCTTTTTCGGCACCTCGCTGCTGACCTGGACCAGCGTCATCGCAACGGTGCTCGGGGGATTTTCACTTGGCAGCGCCCTCGGGGGCTTTGTCGCCGAACGTCCACGCCCGGTCGCGCTCGGCAATGTCCGGAGCGCTCTGGTTGCGACGGCGGTGCTGATGGCGGTCTCGCCGACCCTGCTCGGGCTGTTTCATTCCTGGGGTGCGCGCGGCACCGGCGGGATGATGATCACCGTGATCCTCGTCTTCTTCCCGGCTTCGGTCTTCGTCACGCTGCCCTCGCCGCTGCTGGCAAAACTGGCGATCGAGGCGCGGCCGGGGCGCGAGGGCTCGTCACTGGGGATCGTCCTGGCGGCGGGGTCGGTGGGGGCGATTTTCGGCGCCATCCTTGCCGGTTTCGTGACGCTTCCGCTCATCGGCTCGACGGCCACCTTCGCGGCCTGCGGCGCTGCGGCGCTGCTGTGTCTTCCCTTCGTGCGGGCCCGCCCCTCGGGGGCAACGGGACCCAACACCGCCGTCTGCGTTTCGGCCATCGGCTTCGTCGCGCTCGCAGGGCTGGCGGGAGCCCCGGCCTGCCGCTACGAGTCCGGATTGTCCTGCCTCGATGTCGTGAAGCGCGGGCCCGAGGTCATGCTGGTCTCGGATGGCACCATTCAGGCCGCCGAGCGGCTGTCTTCGGCTGCAGAGCCGGACGAGCTGGCGCTTCCCTATACCCAGTGGCTCTGGGATCGGCTGGATCGCGATCTCGGACCTGCGCCTTCGGTGCTCTTTGTCGGCGGCGGTGGCTACACCCTGCCCACGGAGCTTCTGGCGTCACGACCGGAGGCGCAGGCCGTGGCGGTTGAGATCGATCCCCTCGTCACGCAGGTCGTACGCGGTCACCTGCCCCGGGCCGGCGACGCAATCCGGCGGGCCGGGTATGACGCGGGCAGCGGCGCGGAGAGCGGCTCTCATCGCCTCGGCCTCGTGCACGCAGATGGCCGGGTCTATCTGAACGAGACGGAGCGCCGCTTCGACGCCGCGGTGATGGATGCCTTCTCCTCGGGGTCGGTCCCCGCCCACCTGGTGACCCGCGAGACCTTCGAACGCCTGCGCAGCATCGTGGACGGACCGGTCTACGTGAACCTGATCGACCGGCCTGACGGCCCCCTCACGCGCGGGGTTCACGCCATCCTGCGCGAGTTCTACCCCCATGTGGAGGCGGTGCGCGGTCCGACAAGCGCGCGGGGGCGCGGCAACGTCCTGCTTGCGGCGGCGCCGGCTCCGCTTGACGCCCTCGAACGCCTGCCCGAGGATTACATCAGCACCCGCGTCTCCGAGGCCCGCGCCTTCACGGACGACCGCGGCTGGGTGGGGCACAAGTAGGTGGCTTGGGCAGATGTCCTGACTGGAGCGGACAATTCCCGGGGTCCGGCCTGCCTGCATGTCTCGCGGAGGGCAGGTTCAACCGCCAAGCGGGTTGTTGCGCGAGGAACCTTTCCGTCGGGCGCATTGCGCCTAGATGATTGAATTTGAGAAACCTATTTCGGACCGCCAAGTCGATATGCGCAGCTACCACAGAAGGAGCCAGGTGATGATCCCCTCCCTTGCGTTTTTCGCCTTCGGCATGGCCTACGCAATGTTCTCGTTCATTCTGGCCGTTGGCTTTCGCGACCGGGTCGTTGCCGACGTGCTCGACACCGTGACGGGGGACCTCGACGTTTCCTTGTGGTATGTCGGTGTCATCGCGGCTCTGGTCTCGATCTGGGCCATGCGCGCCGAGATGCGCCGCGGGCACAGCAGCAGAAGGGCCTGCGCGAATGTCGCGCTGGTCCTTGCCGCCGTGCTCGCCCTGCATCTGGGTTTCACGCTTTTCAAGACGACGATGCCTGCCATCGTTCCTTACTACGCCGACCCCTATCTCGCGCGTATGGACGCATGGTTGCACGGCAACTCGGACCCCTGGGCGGTGATCAACCGTGTCTTCGGCCCGGACGTCATGCTGACCCTCACACCCCTCTATCACGGGCCCTGGCTCATCGCCGCATTCCTGTTTCCGGTTGTCCTCGTAGCCCTCGACGAGGACCAGATGCGGGTGAGGCGTTTCCTCGTCCTCTATTGTGCAAGCTGGATCGTCATCGGCAATCTCGTGGCCCTGGGCGGAATGTCGGTGGGACCGGTGTTCTATGACCGCCTCCACGACAGCAATCGCTTTGCAATGCTGACCTGGACCCTGCGCTTTGCCGGCGTCGAGAGCTCCACCATGGGCGCGCTGCAGGACTACCTGTGGGAGGCTTATTCCGCGGGCCGGCAGAGCTTCGGAACCGGAATTTCCGCCTTCGCTTCGGTACATGTGTCGGTCGCCACGGTTGTCGCGATCTACTGCGGCGAGCGCTCCGCGATCCTCGCCGTGCCGGCAGCGCTTTTCTGCGGCGCCATTCTGCTGCTGTCGATCTGGAGCGGCTACCACTACGCCGTGGACGGGTATTTCTCGATCGCCGCCATGTCGGTGATGTGGGTGTATCTGCGCAAACGGGTCCAGTCGCCGGAAGTCGAGGTTGCGGCTGCCACTCGAAACCACCGGAAGACTTTCGCGGCACCCAAGGAATGACACTTCGGTATCAGCTGCCGTGTCCCGGCTTGGCTGAGGAGCACTGCACCCGGGTGGAGACCGCCTTGATCGTCCAACCGAGCGGCCCCGCGCCCGTACAGTCGAGAGCCCTGGGCTCAGGCTTCATAGCCCTTAGATTTCAGCCTCTCCAGCGTCATTGATCGACAAACTAGAGCAAGAATCCAGTTTCAGGCGATGAATGTTCAGGCGGAAAGACACAAGCACAGCAGCGCTGAACTCGATCCCAACCGGTCCGAGGCGTGCCACGAGGAGTGGATACGGACGAGAACGCCCACGCAGGCGTCGGGTGTGTGGAAAGGGAATTTTTCCACCACATTAAGTGACTTTTGATCAGGTACTTACGGGAAATTTTGAATTATGGCGGAGGCTCAGGGATTCGAACCCTGGGGACGCTCTCACGCCCAACGGTTTTCAAGACCGCCGCATTCGACCACTCTGCCAAACCTCCGGTTTTCCCGACCTAGCCTGCTTCTCGCGATTCTAGAACAGGCTTTCCGGGAAAATCCGCCGATCACGGCTTTGATGGCTTTTCTTGATCTGCGCCAACCGCTACGATCCGCGCAAAACCGGGACGTTCCGGTCCGCGTCCGCAGCGGCGACAGCGCCGCCGCCTGATCCGCTCGATCTGCTCCGGCAGTTCGAGAACGGCACATCGGGAAAGGCCCTCCTCGCCGCGACGCAGGACCAGACGCTCCGAAGGGCAATGGACCGGATCTTGGACACTCCGGCAAACGGGACATCCGGCAAGGCGCGACAGATGCCACCGGCAGGCGGGAATACAGGGGGCACTATGACCAGTTCGAAGGGAACGCGACCGGGAGTCGCGACACGCGCCGCAGGCATGGCCATGCTGGCAACTCTTGCGCTTGGCGCCTGCAGCGATGCACAGATGCCGGGCTTCCTGAAAGGCAAGGACAGCGCCGGGACGAGCGGGGCGGAGGTTGCGCGCGGCGCCGCCACCGTCGAGCGTGACATCGAGGCGCCAGAGGTCTTCCAGACCACCGAGGCCGGGCTCTGGGACGGGCGTCCGTCGCTCGGCGGCGTGTGGGTCGCGCATCCCGACGTGAGCGAACCCGAGCGCGTCATCATCCGCAACGAGAAGAACGGCCAGTTCGTCATCGGCGCGCTGTTCCGCCGCGAGCGGATGAGCCCCGGCCCGCGCCTGCAGGTCTCCTCCGACGCCGCGGCCGCCATCGGCATGCTGGCGGGCGAACCGGTGAACCTCAACGTGGTCGCCCTGCGCCGCGAGGAAGGCCCCGCCGAACCCGAGGCGGGCACCGGCCCCGCCGGGGTCGAGGCGGAGACGCTGTCCGCCGTGCCCGCGGTCGAGAGCACGGCGCTCGATCCGGTGACCGCCGGAGCTGCCGCGGCGATCGAAGCCGCGCCCGAAACGCCGGCGGCAGCCGCGGCTCCCGCGCCCGCGGCCCCTGCCCCGACGCAGGCGACCTCGCTGTCGCGCCCCTATGTGCAGATCGGCATCTTCAGCATCGAGCAGAACGCCGAGAACACCGCCACAGCCATGCGCCAGGCCGGAATGGTGCCGACCGTCAAGAAGCAGAGCAGCTCGGGCAAGACCTTCTGGCGCGTGCTGGTCGGCCCCGCCGCCGACAAATCGGAACTCGATGCCTTGCTGACCAAGATCAAGGGCACCGGGTTCTCCGATGCCTACGCCGTGAAGAACTGACCCGAGTCACCAGAGAGGAGCCGCCCATGCGCCGCCCGAAGAGCCCCCTTTCGAGCCTTTCCCTGCGCCGCCTGCTGGCCGGCGCGGCCGCCGCGGCGCTGCTCGCCACCGGCGCGCAGGCCTTCGACACCAGCGCCCGCGCCGCCTTCGTGCTGGATTACACCACCGGCACGGTGCTGCTGGCCAAGGATGCCGACAAGGCGGTGCCGCCCGCGTCGATGTCCAAGCTGATGACGCTCTACATGGCGTTCGAGGCCATCCGCGACGGCCGCCTCAAGCTCGACGAGACGCTGCCCGTGTCCGAGCACGCCATGTCCTACGGCGGCTCGACCATGTTCCTTGACACCACCGACCGGGTGAAAGTCGAGGACCTGCTGCGCGGCATCATCGTGCTGTCGGGCAACGACGCCTGCGCGGTGATCGCAGAGGCGCTCTCGCCGAACGGCACCGAGGCCGGCTTTGCCGACCTGATGACCCGCCGCGCCCAGCAGCTTGGGATGACCAACTCGAGCTTTGCCAACGCCTCGGGCTGGCCGGCCCAGGGGCACGTCATGTCGATGCGCGACCTGACGCTTCTCGCGCGGCACATCATCGAGGACTTCCCCGAGTTCTATCCGATCTTCTCGGAGCGCCGCTTCGAGTTCGACGGCCGCGCGCCGCAGAACGTCAGCAACCGCAACCCCCTGCTGAGGCTCGACATCGGCGCTGACGGGCTGAAGACCGGCCACACCTCCGAGGCGGGTTACGGGCTGGTGGGTTCGGCCAAGCAGGGCGACCGCCGGGTCATCTTCGCCATCTCCGGGCTCGACAGCGAGCGCGCCCGCGCCGAGGAGAGCGAATCCATCGTCAACTGGGCCTTCCGCCAGTTCGCCGAGCGCAAGCTCGTCGAGAAGGGCAAGGAAGTTGCCCGTGCGAAGGTCTTCCTCGGCAACAAGGAAACCGTCGGCCTCGTGGCGCGCGATGACATCGAGATGCTGATCCCGGTCACCCCCGGGACCGAACTGGGGGCCGAGGTGGTCTACACCGGCCCGCTACAGGCCCCGATCACCGCCGGCCAGCAGCTCGCCGAGTTGATCATCACCCCCGAGGGTCTGCCCGAGCACCGCGTGCCGCTTTTCGCCGCCGAGGACGTGCCCTCGGGCGGCTTCGTCAAGCGCATGATGGTGGTCAGCACCAACCTGATCGGCCGCCTGCAGACCCCCGCCGCCTCGTCGGAGGCCATGTGACCAAGGCAGCCGGTAGGGCGGGGCCGCAGGGCCTCTTCGTCAGCTTCGAGGGTATCGACGGCTCTGGCAAGTCTACGCAGGCGCGTCGGCTGCACGAGGGCCTGCTGGCCGAGGGCCGGCAGGCGGTGCTGACCCGCGAGCCCGGCGGCTCGCCGGGGGCCGAGGAGATCCGCGCGCTGGTGCTGCAGGGTGATCCCGACCGCTGGTCCGCCGAGACCGAGCTGCTGCTCTTCACTGCCGCCCGCCGCGATCACCTCGAGCGGCTCATCCGCCCGGCCCTCGCCGAGGGCAAGATGGTGATCTGCGATCGCTTCGCCGACAGCAGCCGCATGTATCAGGGCCTGTCGCGCGGCGACCTGCGGGACAAGGTGGATGCGCTGCACCAGCTGATGATCGGCACCGAGCCCGATCTGACCTTCCTCATCGACATGGACCCGGCGGCCGGCCTCGCCCGCGCCAAGGCCCGCGCCACCGAGGAAGAGCGTTTCGAAGACTTCGGCGTGGCGCTGCAGGAACGGATGCGCGCGGGATACCTCGCGCTGGCCGAGGAATTCCCCGAGCGCTTCATCGTCATCGACGGCAACCGCCCGCAGGACGAGGTGGCCGCCGATATCCGCGCCAGGCTCAAAGAGCGCTGCCCGGCATGAGCGCCGAGGAGGACATCCCCGAGGCGGATCGCGTCGAGGGCGCGCCGCACCCGCGCGAGACCTTCGCCATCTACGGCCAGGACAGGGCACAGGAAGACTTTCTCACCGCCTTCACCTCGGGCCGGCTGCACCACGGCTGGCTGATCACCGGCCCGCGCGGGCTCGGCAAGGCAACGCTGGCCTGGACCATCGCGCGCTTCCTGCTCGCCACGCCCGAAGATGACGGAGGGCTTTTCGGCGCGCCGCCGCCGCCCACCGACCTGCGCATCGACCCCGAGCACCCGGTGGCGCACCGCGTCCACGCGCTGTCCGAGCCGCGGCTGCACCTGCTGCGCCGCAGCTGGGATGCCAAGACCAAGAAACTGCGCAGCGTCATCACCGTCGAAGAGGTGCGCGCGCTGAAACGGTTCTTCTCGCTCTCCTCCGCCGACGGCGGCCGCCGCGTCGTGATCATCGACAGCGCCGACGAGATGAACCCAAACGCCGCCAACGCCATCCTCAAGCTGCTGGAAGAGCCGCCCGCCAATACCGTGCTGCTGATGGTCAGCCACCAGCCCTCGCGCCTGCTGCCGACGATCCGCTCGCGCTGCCGCGAACTGCGGCTTTCACCCCTCGGCCCGGACGACATGGCGCGTGCACTCGAACAGGCCGGCGCGCAGGTCGCGCCGCAGGAGGCCGCGGCGCTGGCCGAGCTTTCGGCGGGCTCCGTGGGCGAGGCACTGCGGCTGCTGAACCTCGACGGGCTGAACCTCTATTCCGAGCTGGTCTCGCTGGCCGGCACCCTGCCCCGGCTCGACCGGCCGCGCGCCATCGCGCTCGGCGAGAGCACCGCCGGCAAGGGCCGCGAGGCGCGGCTCGATCTGGTGCTGACGCTGACCGACCGGCTGATGGCGCGGCTCGCCCGCGCCGGGGTCACCGGCCAGCCGCCGCGCGCCGAAGCCGCCCCGCGCGAGGCCGAGGTGCTGCAGCGGCTCGCGCCGCATCCCGCCGCCGGCCGGGCCTGGGCGCAGCTCGCGCAGGATGCCGGTGAGCGCGCCCGCCACGCGCGCTCGGTGAACGTCGATCCCGCGGCGCTGGTGCTCGAACTGCTGTTGCAGTTCCGCAAGGCGGGGTGAGAGACAGGGCAAGAGGAGGCTCCGCCCTTGTCCGTTCAAGAGGGGGCTCCGCCCCCGTCCGCTGACGCGGACTCCCCCGGCGTATTTGGAAAGAGAAGAAGGGCGCCGCGCGTCCTTCCTCATCTTCGCCCCTTAACTCTATGGGCGCGCGCTCAGACCGCGCCGCTGGCGATGAGGTCCTGCGCCAGCTTGGCGTAGGCCTGCGCCATCACCCCGTCGCCCAGGGCCACCGGAGCACCGCTGTCGCCGGCGAGGCGGGTGTCGAGGTCGATCGGCAGCTGCGCCAGCACCGGCAGGTTCAGCCGCGCCGCTTCCGCCGCGACGCCGCCGTGACCGAAGATGTGGCTCTCGCGACCGCAGTCGGGGCAGACGAAGACCGACATGTTCTCGATCATCCCAAGCACCGGCACGTTCAGCGTGGCAAAGGCGTCGAGCGCCTTCTTGGCGTCGATCAGCGCCACGTCCTGCGGCGTGGAGACCACGATCGCGCCATCCACTTCGGATTTCTGACCGAGGGACAGCTGCACGTCGCCGGTGCCCGGCGGCAAGTCGATGAGCAGCACGTCGAGCTCGCCCCATTCCACCTGCATCAGCATCTGCTGCAGCGCCCCCATCAGCATCGGACCGCGCCAGACCACCGCCTTGTCCTCGGGCAGCATGAGGCCGATCGACATGAGCGTGACGCCGTGGGCCGCAAGCGGAATGATGGTCTTGCCGTCGGGCGAAGCCGGGCGTTTCGAGACCCCGAACATGCGCGGCTGCGACGGCCCGTGGATGTCGGCGTCGAGCAGGCCAACCGTCTTGCCCGCGCGCGCGAGGGCCACCGCGAGGTTCGAAGAGACCGTCGACTTGCCGACACCGCCCTTGCCCGAGCCGATGGCGATCAGCTTCTTCACGCCCGGCGGGATCATCCGCCCCTGCTGCGGCTTGGCATGTCCGCCAAGCTTCAGCGAGGGCGCCTTGGGAGCCTGCGTCGGCGCCGAGAGCACGACCGAGGCGCTCTGCACCCCCGGCAACTCTGCGACCCGCGCCTCGACCACGGCGCGGAATCCCTCCATCTGGCGGGCGATCTCGGGGCTCGGCGCCTCGATCACGAAGCGCACCGCCCCGCCCTCGACGGTCAGTGCTCGAATCATATCGCGCGAGATCAACGTGCCGCCACCCGGCAGATCGAAGCTCTCGAGAAGCTCGGTGATAGCGTCGGACAATTGGGTCATGGTTACTTCCTTTCCCTGGGCGCATGGCGCCCTTGCGTCATCTTGCGCCACGCGCAAACCGTGCACAAATCCCGCCCATTTTTCGGGCATATGCCTACGAAACTGCGCAATCCAAAGCGCTTTTGCCCATGCATTTTGCGCATAGCGGCATTGAACCGACCCGGGATTGTGCAACTGCAGCAACTGGCCCATCTATGGGTCAACGAAAGACAGACGCAACCATCCAGCCACACGGGCACAGACGCACATGGCATACGCATCCGACACCACCCGCCTTGCAGGCCGCTCCGAAGGACTCGTCGAGCGCTTCCGCACTGCCCTCGCTCGCCGCCGCCTTTACAAGCAGACCTTCAGCGAGCTGGCTTCGCTGAGCAACCGCGAACTGAACGACCTCGGGCTGCACCGCTCGATGATCCGCCGGATCGCCTACCAGGCGGCCTACGAGGCCTGAGAATTAGAACACGTCCCGGCTCTCTCCTCCTCCCTGAGCCGGTTCGTTAAGGCGGTGACCTCTCTCCTCCTCCCTGAGGTCACCGCCACAAAGACACGGGCCGCAAGGTCCAGACATCGACAGCCCCTCTCCTCCTCCCTGGGGCATCGATACAGCGGCGATCTCTCTCCTCCTCCCTGAGATCGCCGCACCAGTTTCCGGAATGGCCCAGAAGGTCGTTCCAAAGTTTCGGAGCCCCTCTCCTCCTCCCTGGGGCAACGATGCAGCGGCGGTCTCTCTCCTCCTCCCTGAGACCGCCGCACCAGTTTCCGGAATGGCCCAGAAGGTCGTTCCAAAGTTTCGGAGCCCCTCTCCTCCTCCCTGGGGCAACG